>NZ_JAUMKC010000016.1 GCF_030519355.1 Mucilaginibacter sp. L3T2-6 | reverse complement strand
AGAGTTCTTCATCCTTTGACTGTTTAAAGTTAAGACTTTTCGTCCTTTACACAGTCCGGTTTTTAGGAGGGGTTACAGTTTTGTGAGCAATAAGATTGGTTAATATGTTAGCTGATTGATTATTGCGGCCACCTTAATTAATGCTGTATCTCCTTAACATATGAATCCCAAGCGTTATCGTTTAGTCCGTTATCCAAGTCAGAGAGATGCTTTCTTATCTTTCCTAAGTCTCCATTATAGAGATCGATGTCGTGCTGTAAAGATTCTATTTCGACTATAGTCTTCAGTTCTTCATTCATCAGCTTATCACGTTGCGATAGAGTTTCCATTGTGATGGTTTAATTACTTATGGGTTGATTTAGTAAGCCAGTATAGTCAAACGCCAGGCTGAGCAAGCCTAGCGTTTCATTCTTTCTAAGATAGAATCACTTCACTTAAATTATCTTCACCTTCATATTCATAGAGCTTATCATACTCTTCGTAAGGGTTAAATAAAGCGATATTTAAGTTCTGCGCGAATTGGTAGAAATCATTGTGCGTCATATTAGTAAGAACACTTTTCACTCGCCTCTTTCCGCTAGGTTCCCGCGTTCGTTTTGCAAGGTAAAGGTTCAGACTGAACCCTTGACCTGAAAGCGATAATCTTATTCCAATGGGTTCATAAGTTTGTGTGTCGATGTTACATTTCTTTGCAATATCTATTAGCGCAGAATGTTCATCAACTTCCCAAGCTAGTGCAGCCTTACCTGCAAGGTCTGTGTAACTGGCTTGTGGACTTAGCATTGTTTCTATATTGAGTAGACTCATAATATTTATTTTAAGTAAATATACGACATTAAACAACCTGTTTTTACCACACTTTGACGACCTTTAATTGCCTGTAGTTCTAAAATAGTGAACCCTGCATACCATTGATCGGTTATGACGCTTTAACAGGTTCAAACGGATTAGTGTATGCTGGCTTAGGCTTAGAGACCTCATTAGGCTCTAGCTAAATATAGCTCAGCTCAGGCTCTGTAAACTTAATATAATAGGGCTTGTGAAAGCCATCGACTATCGTAGTTTTTAACGCTGTAGCCGGTGTGGATTTATCACCAAAGCGTAGATAATCTGAACTATACCACTATCAGTTCTAAGGTTCAAATTGGGCCATTATAATATTAGACCATTGATCGCTATTCGACAATCGCCAATCGTAGGGATACCTTCATAGCTTAAATCAATGTTACGATGTACGGCTCGTGGTTCACCATCAATCCTTACGACATTATGCAGATATTCATAGTAGCCTCTACCAGCAACACCGAATTGTAAACCACCACCAATTGTGGGAAACAAATTTGACTGAACGATTGAATTGAGCGCAACCGCAGGAATACGCCAGTATTTAAATCTATTTATCTTCGAAGTAGTGGCTGTTTCCATGTCAATAAGTTCCAATAGTCTCTTATTGCCAGTTTCTGACCCAAGGCAACAACAACTCAAATTCTCAGTTATCAAATGTTCCTGTGCCGTATAAACGTATTTGTCGTCAACCAGTGTGGCGCTTATCTTGGCTATAAAAGGCTCGTTTGATTGAGGACAAAATCCATATATTGCTGTTTCTGCTAGGCCTCTTACAGAAGCGCTGTAAAGCGATAGAATTTCAGTTGCCTTTTTTAGAATAGATTTATAATCCGGAATTGCTTTAATCTTTTGGGGACTGCCAAGACTTGATAATAGTGATGCTAATGTTGAATAACAGTTAAGCCCAACTAGGCTACTTCCCGCAAATGCAAAACCTAAGGACGTTCGGAAATAAACTTCCTGGGTAATATTCGGAAGTAGTTTACAAACAACTGGCAGTTCCAAAACCTTCGAACCAAATTCCGTCAGCGTAGTATGAAATTCATGTCCCTGTAAGGTCGTCTCAACGTTTGAGATTGAAGTATCAGCCGCTGCCCAAATCTGTTCGTCGTTGGAGCGCTCCGAATTATACCATATTGCTACTAATGTCATCTGTTTATTTATAAATAAAGATAAGTGCAATTTTAATGCAAACTTCAGGGTAGCCAAAAGAATAGCAAAATGAAATTCAAGCTGACGAACTGCTGAACAGACGCATTAAGGCAAGGTGGAGAGCAAAGCAAATGCGGAGGCTCCTGGAAGGATACCCATTTGCGTGATTCCACCTTGAAGCGACGCTGGACTATATGCTGATGGCGTAGCTAACTTTGTGGACAGAATTGTAAGGTTATTCTGTTTCTAACCATTGTTCACTCCATTTCGGATTGACTCCCTCAAGCTGAAATCGATATATTAGACTCCACCCAATACTTTCAACTAACAATTTAAGGTCGTGTTTAACTGAGGCGGCACTTGTAACACCTACAATAGTTCCTCCAGTACCAGCACCATATGGCTCAGAAATTAACCAATGCAAAGAATACCTTGACGATGTGAGTTCGCTAAAGTATCGAGAAGGACTTACTGTAAAGTGATTTGGAGGATAAAACGTAGCAAGTTCTCTTAACACTTCCTCATAAAAATCAATCATATGATAGCTCCTTTGCTTCATCGCTAAAGTTGTATCAGCCTCCCATTTTGTGTTTGCAATTACTTGCTGTGCTTTATGTATCACTACGATGTTGTTTAAATACTTGACAAGAATATCTAACTTATTCTGTCCTTTGTAGTCAACGTATTCCTGAATGGGCAGGGATTCTACCACAGTTTTAATAGATGCTGTATAATCTGCTTCTTTTTTGCGCCCTTGAACTCTTTTTAACCACTCTAACTTAAATAACTTGATTTGAGAAGAATTAAGCTTTCGCCCAAAGCCACCGTTGAGCATTGTATCATTATGACAATCAAGACAAAGTACCGCTAAGTTGTCTAAATCGTTATTGCCTGGATTCTCGTCGATGTGATGTATCTGTATTGGCTTTCCCGGTATAGTACAAATGCAACACGTCCTATTGGAGAGAAATAATATTTCGGCGGCAACATCGTCCGGGATTGGGACTCTATTCTTTTTTTGAGTCATTAATCCTACTTCATTGGTGGTTTACCTGAATCTGATAACTTAGCATTTAACGCAGCTTTTCTCGCTCTAGCACGTTCAGGAACCACGTAAAAGAAATCAAAAAGCGCCTCTAACACCTCCAAGTTCCATTCTGCTTCATGAGGCTCAACCTCCAATATTTCACCGGTACTAATACTCTTGTTCGGATGAGCTGCAAAGTTTCCAATGTTCCTTATCGCGTCAATGTCTTCAGCCAAATGAGACGGTAGTTTCCCCGAATCTATTACAGTTTGAATTTGCTTTGATAAATCTCCTTTGCTCACACCTGCTTGATCCAGTAGAAGATTTTGTAGGCATCGTCGACTTAATGCTGCGCTGGCTTTTGGGCTATCATTCATTACGAGGCAGGCTTCAAGATAATCTTGAGCAATGTAGTCGGTTACTTCAATCGGAACCGGCGGCCGTGACGAACTCTTAGGATAAATAAGTCTTGATGAAGCGACGTTTCCAAGATCCCACGTCCCATTACCATGGATATAACGATGACTCCCGTTTTTTAAGTAAAGAATGTTTTTTAAACACCCAGGATTAGCACAGAGATATCGTTCTATATACCAAGGGCCATCTGCATCGTTATCTAATGGCTTTATAATTGCGGTTGCGTGAAATTCGACTAAGCAATGCGGACATTTCATGTTTAAGGATTAGTTAGTGAGCTAATTTAGTATCATATACCATCATTTGCAAATGACGATCTCTGTTGTTAGATTTATGAACTAAATCACAATTATGAAAATCAGGTTAACTTTCCTGGTTGTTTTAATAATGTTTATCAATTCAACAATGTGGGTGACTGACTGAGTACCAACGAACACAATCACCACCCATGCGTGGAATATTGTTCCAAAAATCACGCATTTAGCCAAGGTGATGTTCTGAAGGACAAACTAAAACTTTCCTCTTGCATTTCAGCTTTTAAGTAGGTAATATCATTATGACCTGAGGAAGCAACAGAACTGATTACTGCAAGCATATCGGCTTGACTACATTTACATCCGAATATAATTTCTATTAATGCTTGCTTGTCGTAAAACACCGCTCCATTACTCGCGTTTACCAACCGATATTCCTCTTCGTACTCCCAATCCTTCGATTTCGTCGTGTACATTATCATTGCATTTGTTGTTGGGTCGTCAAAATAGTTAATGGGACGGAATTCATTTAGGTATCTAACCTTGGCTACTAAAAAAGAATTGATGTCTTTATATGGGTTAAATACCAAACACACGCCTTTATGATTATGAGCATAGTGTGACCACATTAATATGTTATTGCAGTTTGTTGTGAAACAACATATTCCCATATCACCGATGACCTTATCTGCTGTTTTCAGGTACGCTTCAACAATTATTTCAGGATTGTTAACCATGTAACTTGTGATTTCGGAAAGTGATTCACCTGGCAGGAGCGTTCGCCTTGCGTATTCAATTAGTTGTTCCCGACTTGGTTCATACTTCAGGAGCCTAGAATAGCAATCATAAGGGTCGTTAAAATCGGCTCGCCTTGAATGCCACAAGTAATTTTTGCTTAGACTTTGATGTAGAAAGCTGTTAACTTGAGAGAATTTATAAAGCTTGGGTGGTAAACCATTGGGTAAGAATTCTTGAACCAATTGATTACTGCTATTCATTATCACTATTAAAGTTTGAATTTTAAATTGACGTTTACACATTAACAAGCCGTTTAAAGCTACCGAAGGGGGACGCCGGCACCATCAAAGTGTGCGCTGGCATTCTAATTCCCAAGCCTTCTCTTCGATCATTTATTTGATATGTACCAATTTTAACATGTTATTAAGTAGGGATAAAGCTTGTTCTTTGCCTTGAATTATGGTAACGAGCCCGCTAACAAACGTAACCAATGCTCCAATGCCAGCTATAAACTTAAAGATAACATTCCTAATAACTTTGTGAGTTGCCGAATCGCTTAATATTCCAAACCAGTTTAAAAGATATACAGGAAATCCTAACAACTGTTTAAAGCCTTCTCTAAACCAAATAATGGGATTACGCAGGTCCTTCTTCAAGAAAGTAATAGAATCTTCGGTTACACCAATGTGTCGCAGCAAAGCGTCATCAGATGCATGTATATCAAAATCAGCGATTTGATTGTTCCTGAACTTTGGCAATGTGTTTATCAATATTTGATAGTTATCAACCCTGTACCTTTGCCAAGGCCCTACATAAGTCATCATGCCTTGATATCCTAGGTCAGATTGGATTTGATTAACGTTCTTAGTTAGCCAGATATAAATTTCCTGATTAACTTGTCCGTGACTATCCCATCTGTCATAAGATGAGCAATAGTTGTTAGCTAATAGAATAAATTTGTTTTGATACTCTATAGCGAACGCTAGCATGCGTTTATACCTAACGAGTCTTTTGTTTACTATGTAAGCACCAATAGCCAAAATCAAGAACAGAATTAACACTATTAACAGTTTCATGTGAAAGGTTGTTATTAATTCGAATATAGGTATTATTTATATAACGAGCCGTACAAAGCCAACAACGTGAAACAGAGTTGGCTGCGAGCAACGAAAAACGTCTCGGCAGGGAGAGGCGCCAGCCGACTGCTGAGTATCTGCGACAAACGATTGGCGTTGGCATTGCACAATGCGAGAGCATTGTAAATGCAATGAACATGCCAATCGAGCAGCGTTTTTCGTCGGCGTAGGCTCGCCGGACAAGATGAGCGACTGAGTTTAAATTTGAAGAGCGTTGCAAGCTTCACCTGGTCGACAGACCAAGTGAGAGCGCAGCAAAAGCGACTCTAATGTAAACGCAGGGAAAGCGAATGTGAGTGACGACTTTGTGCTCTCAAACAGCATGACAGGCTGCTTCTGTGCGATGGCTTAAAGGAGTACATTTTTAAAATGATGGGTATAAGTGTAAAGGCTATGAATTAAAAATGTTCCCTTTTAAAGTAAGGGTTTAGAAGCAGTGAGCGTTTAGTCGGCTGCAAGCGGACTAACACCGAAACGAAGCTTGGCGAGCTGTTATGTAGCACTTAGAAGTCACGAACGCCTTTGGACCTGAGCGTTGGCCTAACCAAGCGATAGGCATGAACATTCCTTGGCTTCTTCCCTGTAAGCACCAAGAGAGAAGGAGCCAAGGGAATGTGAATAATGTTTGCAAATCCACATCCACTTTGACAAGTCTTTTTGTCGGGTTATCTTTATAACTGATATATAAATATTTTTTCATGTATTTTTTTGTCTTTAAAATATGTACAACCTAAAGCTTGGCCTAGTCTTGATTATAACTTTTGTAGTTTCAAGTAAGCAAAATGCATACGCGCAAATAAATGGTACTGGTTTGAAATTCGCAACTCCTGAAGAAGTGCGAATGATCACTGATGCTGGAGTTCCTTATTCAGGAAAATTTTTGCCAAATTCCGTTGATTTATCTAATAAAATGCCTCCACCAGGCAATCAAGGTAGTCAGAATTCTTGTGCTGCGTGGGCTGTTGGATATGCTCTTAAGAGTTATGAGGTATTTGTTAAACGCAAAGGTAACTATTTTCAAACATTAAACGACGGTTCGGTTGTCGTAAACGCAGATAAAGTATTCAGCCCATCTTTTATTTATAACCAACTAAACAATGGTTATGACGGAGGAATTTCATTGCCTAGCGCATTAAATTTGTTGATTAAAACTGGAGACGTTCCTTGGTCAGAAATGCCATATGATGAGAAAAATTTTGTGTCTCAACCCTCAAAGGAAATATTAAACGATGCTTTAAAATATCGAAGTCAATCTATAGAGAAGATAGATGTGAACGATGAAATAAATATTAAAGCTCAACTTAATGCTGGCTTTCCAATCGTCGTGGGATTGAGTGTCGATGGAGCATTTATTAACGGTCGACTAGGTTTAAAGCGAGGAAAATACGTTTGGGATCATTACGAAGACAATCAAAGAAGTGCCCATGCCGTTGTAATTATAGGTTATGATGATTATATGAATGCTTACAAAATTATCAATTCATGGGGAACGCGATGGGCTAATTCCGGCTATTGTTGGATTTCCTATCCGCAATTCAAAATTGCGACAAGAGAATGTTACATCGCTAAGGACTCAGATTGGAAAGATTTTGAAGAGGAAAAAACTAATGTTAACGACAGACGTACGGTTTTTAGTGAAAAATATTTTATAAAAAAGGAATATGTCAATACTAATTCATTCGTGAATGGTGATCAGGGATTACTCGTTTCGGATGATATAAGTATCTATACTAATCCCGGCCATCATTTCTATATGTCAATGAGTATCTTCATGTTAGCGAACAACAAAGGTTACCCTATTAGAAGTTCAAATTTTTTTTATGCAGACATCAAGGGTAATATTGCAACGTATTCACCAATTTCTACAATTCCTGTTGATGGGGTGAACAATTTAAAAATCTCACTTTTTATACCTTATAATGCTATCCACTTCGATGGTCACAATAGGCAAATAGATCTTGGATACCAAACGGCGCTTTGGATTGATAATTATGTAGTGGTTTATGGGCCAATGCACTCGTTGAAATGGCTAGTTCAATGACTTGATAATTTTCAATTTAATTAATAACAGTCTAATAAAAATAGAGCTTCATAAAAGTCGACCATGAATATGTTCGTTACAAGAGCCTTTCCTACGTTGGTAAGCTCTTGTAACTAAGCAACGAGCGCAGCGAGTTGCGCAGCTTATCTACAGCGTTTTGTAAACAGTAAGTTTGTTTGTGTCAATATCTTTGATGGCTATTAGCGAGTAACTATTGTAGTCTTTGATAGTAATTTCAACAGCCCGGTTGTAGCGGTCTAATGCATTCCATCGTTGCTTGCTTTCGTCGCCAGTATAAATCTTCCTTACAAACTTATAATATGTATTACCCGCTCCGTCGAACCCTTCATCGAATGTAAGGGCATTGCTGAATAGATTTGCTTTGAATAATTTTATGCTTTTAAACTCGCCAATCTTGGGTTCCGACTGAGCCGTGAGTGTACCGTATGCTACCTGATTAACGGTATATTGGACCTGGCCGTATGCCAGTTTTACAAACAAACATATAACAACAAGGATGACAATTTTTTTACTCATATCGATTGAGAATTTGGGTTAGTTAACAATTACTTTCTTTGTGAACGCATAGATAAGCTGTGTGCTAAGTGCGTCTCTGAGCATCCCCATTCGTTTCGCGATGTTTTTTTCCTTATTGGGATTTCCTGAACCGTTTTTACCAGGCTTTTCCCATCCGAGATATTGAATTGGAATTTCAGGTCCTCTAAAGGAGCATCCTCCAACTCTATCACCATAGGTTACGAAGTTCATAGTACCTAATACGATATGGTCTTTCCAATCATTGAAGCTTTGTGTCCACAGGCTGAAGTACTTCGGGTCCGTCCAGCCTTTTTGTACCATCACGTTAAAGGCATTGCCAAAAGCGGTGTTTAAGTCCTGTTCTTTAATAAGATAGTCAGTCTGGTCAATATTGAATTTAAAAATGCGTTGTGCAGTACAGATGCTAGTTGTGGAAATAAGAAAAAATGAAGCGATAATAAGTAGTTTCATTGTGATTTAAGAACCGATCAGTCCTTTATCGGTAGGTTAGTAAACACGAAAGCGCAGGACTGAACTTAGTCTGAGCTTAAGAGGCACCTAGGAGAGCCCACACGGCCACAAACAAGTTTTCGCCCTACGCTTTTCGCGTGGGCGTCTAACTCATTTGTTCTGACCGTGTATTGAAATTTCCTAGGTTTCCTTTTGTCGCTGAACAAACAAAGCTTAACGCTTTATACCTTAATTATATGTAATAGATGTTGTTGTTTATAGTTACCTCCGTTTGGTAAACGAAGGTAACAAACGTTAATGAGACTATGCAACTTTTAAAGCTTTTCGCTTTTTAACACCTGGCTCCTGCTTTAAAAGGGCAAACTGGTAATTAGCGCTGTCCTCTTTGTATTCAAACAACGCTGAGCATTCAGTAATCAACCAATCAGTTTGCACACAGTCCTCAATATCTATTTCAGTGTGTTCTTTGGCTGTAAATCGGTAGATTGCCCTTGTAAATAAAGCTGTTTGATTGCTGAACTCATGACCAGCATTACCACATTCGAACCCGTAATGAATAGCAAAGCGCTCGTCGTTCTCACAAGATAGCTTCAAATAGAAGAGCGGGTTAATGAACTCGTAGACAGGCATGTTCCTTATCGCCGGTTTTATCTCCCGAAACAGCGTGCAACGCAATTCACGGCGTTCAATCTTTGACAGCATCGCTTTGGCTTCGTTAAGAATTTGGTTAAAAGCCTTTTGAACGGCCTTATTATAAGGGCGCAATTCGAGGTTAGTGTTTAATGGTTTCATATAGTTTAGTGGTTTAGAGATAGGGTTAAATGAAAATGCCAAGTTGATTAAGCCTGGATTGAAAAAACTTAATGAGGCAACTCGAATAGTTACCTTTTAAAACAGAAAATGAACTTTGGGTCCATCATCTCAATGCAAAGCCTATAGAACATCTTGAAGTTAGGTTGCAATACTTTCTCTTTCGCTTGACGTTCAAGAGGAAATGCTCTGAATAGCTTCCTAACCTCTTCCTCAAATGGACATTCATGAAAAGCAAATTCAATTTCGTAGTCGTAGTAGGCCGCGCAGTCAAGCCTCCAGTAAAATGTTAGAGATAGAAAACTGTGCATAGCCAAAAAGTTTTTGGGGTCCTTATCGTGTTTGAAATCCTTTTCAAAGTAGACTTCGCCTGCCTGCATATAATTCATTTTAACGAGGTTAAGGACTTCGTGATAGGCAAACTCGGTGCATTCATTTTGGCGTGCCTGGGCAGGATTTGAGCCTCTGGTTTGGGCTGTCTTCCATCGTTTACCTCGTGGCCGAGAGAGAGGAAAATGAGCTTCCAGAATAGGCCCAACATGTTGAATTTCTTTTAATTCTTTCATAAGAGTTTTGTTTAAATGACAAAGCCCGATGCTTATGCACCAGGCTTTGAGGTAATAGGTTATGGAGTTTACTTTAGAATACTGAAATATTTATTTGGCTGTATACGTTTGCAACGCTTGAATAGCGTAGGCACGTCAAGTTCTGTGGATGGTTGCCAACGTGTGCTTTTAGACATAAGATAGATAAGACAGTTAACCTCCGTTTGCAATTTATCATCAGCAACGTTGTAAAGGATTGTAAAGTTGTATTGCTCATCGCAGGTGAGGTGCCAATAGATTTCGTTATTCAAGAAGCAATGTATTGGAGTTGCTTTGTCACTTGGGTGAATGGTATAGTCACGCTCGAAAGCCCATCCTTCTAAAGGCTTGCAGAGTTCTTTAATGCGTTCAAGGGCTGAGAAATATTCCCGCCTAGTGATTCTGTTGTTCAGTTTTTGCTTACGGTTAGTGTTTTCTTTTGATTGCGCTATCTCCCAAAGAGGTTTAGCTGCATCGATGGTTTGATTAGTTGCATTCATGGTTTGTTGGGTTAAGTGTATTGATGGGTGTGTTTTGAAGATTGGGCTTAAGGCATCCTTGAAACCGGTGGCAGCATTCATGGAACATGATTGACGGCCAAACAGAAACTCGTTCGCAGGACAGGATTTTTAAGGTTTCAAGAGAGGCATAGAGCGCAAACTCTCCAAAACAAATCGTTTGTTAAGTCAGCAACCAGGGAGGCGGTTATCTAAGCGGGTAATCTGGTCGCTTCATACGCAAAATTCCTGTGAGATTGACTAATTGTTTGAAGCTTTATTCCGCTATACTGAGGGGTATCATGATTTTGAATGGTAGGGCACGTTTTTGGAGGGGGGGATTGTGAGGTCAATAAGTCACTCTAATTATTTTATAAGGGAACCCTTATAAAGTAAGGGTTGGGGTATAGTCATTAAAATAAGAAAAGATGCCCGTTCGAGCATCTTTCAATTCACAGATCTGACGACCTGTATAAAACAAAATAATTGATAGATTATGAATTGCTCAATCGATCTAATTCAAAAATTTGACTTCCTATATAGAACTTAAAAACTTACTTTATTTGAATTGGTTGAGGGTTTAGTCTGTGTTTAATGACATATGCATTAGTACCGCCATCTGTTGTTCGCCTACTAAGGAAATACTTTTTAATTTCGGATGCGTAGACTTTGAAATGTGTCTTTGCCTCTGTGTAGCATTGCTCAATCTTTCCGGCAACTTCGCTTTCAGGCCAAGTAACATTCTCGGGTATCACCTTATATATGTAGTCCGATAGTCGATGCAACTCGTTTACTTCCCTCGCCTTTTTAATAGCCTTCTTCAACTGCGTTGTAGTGAAGCCTATTTCTTTTAGGTTTTCGTAACCCCATAATTGCACTGCCTTAGCAGCATAAGGATATTTATTACTAAGTAGCTTGCGTTCATCACCATTGTCGAATAGGAAAAATTTAAACTGTCCGGGTTTGTTGATATATCGGTCAAGTAAGCGCGCTGCTTCCTGGTTGCGTGATTCTGCGTCATCAAGTTTGTTAAGTGTATGGAAATCACCATCGCCTACTAAATATTCTTCCTCGATTCGCTCAACCGTAAAGTGTTTTGGTATTGCTTCGTAAGCTCCATGAAGCTTATCCCCGCTAACATAATAATTTAGCACCTTCTCTTGGTGCAAATCGTTATCGATCATAAAGGTATTACGTTTGCCATCTACATAAAAGCTCGCATGTGGAGACTCCTTCAAAAACCATTTTAAACTGTTGACAGCCCCTTGATTTTTAGACTTCGTCATTTCATGGGCTATGAAATCATAGGTGTCTAAACATCCCTCCAGATACATTAAAGCTTCTTCTGGAGTTTTCACTTCTAATGTTGATTTGTAGTTTGAGATATGAGTTAAGCTGTTTAAACCATTCCTAAATCTCCCAGCAATCTGTATAACATCAATTGCTGGATCCACGATGCTATGACCTGCATAGTATATATCGGTTAAAATGATAACATCAGGCTTCTCTTCGAGTTTAATATCGAATGCGGAGTAATAACGGCTGGTAAGAAAATTGTACTTTGCGAGATCGTTAACGTCAAGCTCGCTATCGGCGTTGGGGTAACCGTTGACTTTCAAATTATACACGCTGTCAGTTGAGCAGAAGGCTTTACTTTCATTAACTATGTCCAAAGTCTTAGCCATAGCAGCTATTCCATTGGTTGAGTTATAAAAGATGAATATCCGCTTGCTTTGTAATTCATTTATACACTTCTTCAGTGAACTAACAACGTTGTTTGTGCTTATCAATCTAAGTGACTTACTATATTCATAATCAGGCTTAATGATAATCTGATTAAAGTTTGCTAAGCGTTCATCGCTAAAGGGAGTCGTTGTAGCCGATACCAAGGCTTTATTTGTAAATTTTAGTAACTCATCTATTGGTGCAGCAATCGTGCCCCGGTATGAAATATCGGTTACTATCCTTTCGCATTCGTCATATAAGAGGAAATAATGAGAACGTAATGTTGTAAGGTCATCTTTAAAAGCCTTTAGAACTTTAAAGATAAAACCTTCAGGTGTTGTCAATATTTTCTTTACCGGTGCTTTTTTATTGATCAGATAGAGCTTAATATCGCTTACATCCACACCTTTGTGAACACCCAGAATCAAATTATTGGGATTGTCTTTATTGTGTTTCTTGACCTTGTCTTTGATTACAGGTACGTTAGGAAGTATTATAATACTGTTATGTAATTGGCATTCAATCTCAAACCTTGTTATGCCGCACCCGGTAATCTCTTTATGAACGATAGAATTGCTTGGTATACCATTAGTTTTAAATTCGTTTAGATGGCTGATGTATTGACCTATCGAGATGATGATTTCAGTTTTTGTAGTCGTCATAATGTAAATAGTTTTCCTTACAATGAGCGGAATGCTCTCCGTAGGATTATCAAATAATGTTGTTAGTTAAAAACTGGTGGCTGAAATGCCACCAGCTAAAATCACGTTAGACTTGCTTTGCTTCTTCTACCAATTCCTCGAGAGTGAAACCAGCGATGAACTTCCCATCCAGATAGTCATGTAAAAACTTGATCATTCCGGCTTCGTAAATGAACTTACCACCAGTACTCGAGTTCACTCGCAGCATGGTTACGTAGACGTATTCACGACCGCCTTTGTCTTCACGAACTTCGATAGTACCTCCGACTCGCAGTCCTTCTTTCATACCTAAGACGACTGTTTTTAAGCCCCCTATCTCTCGTTTACGATACGACTGAAGGAAGGTTATTAATTCTTCGGATTTAAAGTAGCCTGGTTCCTGTTCTTTACCAAGGAACTTTTTTGCCGTTAAAACTGGCCTGTCAGCATTAATCAATTGAGACAAGAGGGATTTTCCTGTTAATGGAGTAACAGTTTTCATGATATTACCTCCTCGTCATCATTGGTATAATAAGTGATTTTTTCCGTTGGTTCGGCACCTTGTGACGAATGCAACTTTATAAGTAATTTAAACATTCGCCAAAAGACTGTATGGGGAAAAAGGAATGACAAGAGTGATATAAAAATAGTCTTTAACTTGCTTATTATCAGCAAAATTAATTCGAGATGATAGAATTGAGCTAAAACTACTTTCCCCCTAGTTCCTTCATAAGATATAGCATGTAATCCTCTTTCATACCTTGTTCAATATAAAATGATCGGAGCAATCGGTGATCTTCTGGATAGGAAACAGTGCCTGGAAGTTTAAAAGCACGGAATAACGCAAAGTAATCAAAGAGAAACAGCCCAACTTTACGTTTAACCTTGGTTACGTTGTATTCATTGAAGTAGTCTGTAACAAGTGTACCTACCCTTGCAAGTGAAACCCTGTGACTTAAGTGATGCTTCTTTTGGTTGGAGTTAGACTCAATTAAATGGTGCCAGCTTGTATTTTTAGCAATAATCTCACGATAAAATGGTGTGTTTGCACGTTTATGGGCGTCAAGCATAGTCTGAATAGTAAAGGTCAAGGTTTGATAAGTCAGGTTTGTTGGAAACTCTAATAGCGATACATTGTGGTCGTTTTTAGTGGTCAATAACTTTTGATAGTCAGTGGATGTGATGGATAAAGTAACATCCTGTGGGAAATATAACTCCTTGTCGAAAACCTTTATTCGAAAGAATCTAACAACCTCTAATAGCTTATTATCATAAGGGATATGTTCTATGAGTTCATCTAAAGGCATAGTGTCCGCCAATGATCTTTTAGCGAAAAAGAATTCCCCAGTTAATGTATCGTCAAGTTTAATGTATGAGGGGTTCTTTTCAAATAGTTCAATTTGCTCATTAGCATATGCTATAACATTCAATAGAAAATTCGCGTATTCGTGTAGGTGATTATGGATGTTATTACTCATGCTTTGACGTTCGTAACTGCTCTCCATAAACATCAACATGTACCATAAAGGATAACGATGCTTCCTATCTATTTCATGGCGCTCCATTACCTTGTCAAATGCTACAATAAAAGAATTAACCTGTTCCGGTGTTTTAAATTGGCATCCATCAAGTCCCCCGAAGTTAAATTTCTGAATATCGGGCTTGTCCTTCCAGAACTGAATACTTTCAGGGCCGTCTACCAATTTATGGCTGTGTACCCATTTTAAGAATGAAGTTTGTAAGGTGATTACTATTGATAGGTATTCCGGCGTAGGTATTGTGTTTTGCATACTTACTTTAAAAGGTACCAAGATAAAAAAAGCAGGACGGTTACCCATCCTGCTCATTCTATATCTCAAACATCTTATTTTCCCACGCTTCTATTTCACCTTTCTCGAATTCTGCAAGATAGGTCTGTGTCTGCTCTTGGGTAGCATGTCCAAGCGCCTCGGTGATGTAAGCGGTATTTGCTCCCGAGCGCTTTAAACCTGTGGCATAGGAATGTCTACCTACGTTAGTTGTCAATTTTAGGTTAGGCTCACCTATCATTGTTGCCAATGTTTTCAGGTTATCGTTAACAGCTTTGAGGGCGGTCTTTTTCCGTGTGTATTGCTGCTTAAGTGTTTTGTGAATTGTGATGTCCAAAATTGGGAATACAAAGTTGCCTGGTACGTTATAATGCGTTTTGAAGTATTGCAGGATAGGCCCATTATATTCATTTATCGGAATGTTGAATTGTCCTCTTGTTTTACGCCTAACATAATGAATTTGATTTTCCGTTACTCTTTCCCATGTAAGGTAAGCCATATCAACAAAGTTCATTCCTCTGCTGTAATAGCTGAATAAGAAAAGTTGTTGGCTGATATACAACCATGTCCCGGGCTCAATAACCAAAGCTTTGAGTTTAGCGATCTTGTCAACCGTAATGGCTATCTTTTTTGTTTTACTGTCTAAGCGTTTATTGATAGAATACTTCTTTTCGCCAAAGGGATAGTCTTCTTTATCAAACAGTTTATCTTCTATAGCAAGGTTAATAACTCGTTGCAAATTTCGCATTTTTACGCTTATGGTCGTATCCTTATTGCCCCTAATGTTTCGCATCCAGTACTCAAATGATTCAAGGAATCTAAAGTTTACATCTGTAAGAAGCGTCTGTGGCTTGAATATTTTTAAAATACGTTTTACTTCAAGGAAGAGGCCTGACATTCCTTGTCTGCCCTGTTCTTCCAAAAGCTTAATTTGTTGTTCGTAATAACTTTCTAAAGTAATTGCAGGTATTGATATTGCACCTCTATGCGGGACTACCGCAGGACGACTGTTTGTTACCCCTTTCAAGTCCAGTTCGAATTGTGAAAAGCTAAACGGAGTTCCGTTGCTCTCATACATCTTCAAAATCGCTAATGCTTCATCAAGTTTCGATTTTAGAATCTCGTTGCATCGCTTGTATTCAGGGTATGTTTTACGGAATTTGCCAAACCCATTGTCCTCCGCTTCTGGTGGTAACCAATCGGTAATATTGCATCTGAACTTCAGTGATTGATTCACAATCAAGGTGCTGATAGAATAGTATTTTCTATCCCTTTGATGTGTTACACGAATTGAGACAGAAAACTCATTGTTAGATAATCTTTTTGTAGTGTTTAGAACCACAGCTACAGTTGCCATAATAAATTTGATTATAGCCAAAACTGGTAGTACACACGGTAGTACACATTGAAGTAAAATCTTAGAATTTGCTGATGGAAAACCAGCACCAATCGCCTGGAACAGGCGATTGGGACGAGCGAAGCGAGTACCCCATGCTGGCGCGATACCGGGCTACGCTACATCCCGAAACATTGTCCGGATTGCAAATATATAATATCGTAAATAAAATCAGTAAAAATATGTACAGTTTAACCGGCTGCGCGTTTATCAGACTGGTACAGTGAGTGGAGATCGAGCAGGGTCTCGGTTTTTATGGGCTTGGATACGAATGTCTTAACGAAATCGTATTTTTCCGCAAGTTGTTTATCATTAGGATCAACAGAGGAAGAAATGATGTATACATCAACCTTCTTTTTAATTTGTCTGTGTACTTTTTCGAAGTCGCAAAGAAAATCCCACCCACTATAGCCCGGCATGTTCAGATCAAGGAAAATAACATCAGGAAGTACTTCGGTGTCGGACGGATGACTTTCAAAAAGGCTCATGCTTACCCTTCCATCCAGGCTGTGTACGGCATTTGGAAACAGGTGGAATTTATCAAACATTTTTTGCATGATAATATGCTCGATGGGATTGTCGTCAATCATTAAAAAATTTACCATACCAGTCAAATTAAAAATGAGGTTAGGAGTGAATATGTTGAGTACAAAAGACATTCCAATGAAGAATAACTGTTGTTGACTAGCGATTTTTGTGAAAATTTAGCTAAGCGGGGCAATAAATACCTGATAACGGCTTGCATTGTAGAAAAAAACCGACGGAAACAGCATGCTGTTGAATAGAAAACAGTACACCAGTGGTATAAACTACCAATCCAACTTGTTGATTAATAATTTTTTAGACTGCCGCAGATAATTTTTTGTTTGCTATTAAAATTCTTTCGCCGGAATGACGTTACTTTTAGCAATTTAATAAACCTATAGAATTGTGAGTGACATAAAAATTCTGGAGACCAAAGTCCTTTCAGACAACTGGTATGTTCTGAAAAAAATTACTTATGAAATAAGTCAAAAAGGTACCACCCAGGTACAAAACCGCGAAGCCTACGACAGAGGAAATGGCGCCACCATCCTTTTATACAACAAGGAAAAGAAAACGGTGATATTAACCCGGCAGTTCCGGATGCCTACATTTATAAACGGCAATGAGACCGGCTACCTGATAGAGGCCTGCGCCGGACTATTGGACGCAGACAATCCTGAAGATTGCATCAGACGGGAAACTGAAGAAGAAACCGGGTTTAAAGTTAGTCATGTAGAAAAGATATTTGAAGCCTATATGTCTCCGGGCTCTGTTACCGAAATCCTTTATTTTTTTGTGGCAGAGTATACCAGGGATATGAAGGTAAATGACGGCGGCGGGCTGGCGGAGGAAAGCGAGCATATTGAAGTGATGGAACTGCCTTTTAGCGAAGCCCTTGCAATGATAAAAACCAGGGAGATAATGGATGCCAAGACCATTATGCTGCTGCAATATGCAGCCTTGAATGGATTAATAGAATAACGGCTGCCACTGATCCGCTATTTTCCGGTAATCAAAAATTCAACGCGCCGGTTTAAATAGCGGTCGCGCTCAGTGCGCTCGGGAAATACCTTTTGCCTGGTACTGCCGACGCCCTTGTAGGTCATCCGGTTTGCGGCAATTCCTTTTTCTATAAAATAGTCATAAATGAATTTTGCCCTGTTGACGGATAATACGTAGCCGCCGGAATCATAGTCCTCTCCATCACGTCCATCAATTTCACAGCAGATATGCCCGATGATCTGGAAGGTAACATTGGTATGTTTTTGCATGAATTTGAGTATGGTAATTAAATACCGCACGGCTTCGGGATTTAAAAAGTGGCGGCCAGGCTGAAATGTTAATTCCTCGAAAGAAATACTGCTGCCGACTTTGGCGTCCTTTAGATTATTTAACCTGGCGTTAAAGCTGGCCGGTTCGCGGGTAGTGTCCACAGTAATAGCCTGTTTAGGCCGGGCAGGTACCGAGTCGCGTTTGGTTACAGGTACCACGGGGGCCCTCACCGGGATAGGCTTGGTCATCGCAAGCGGTTTTTTCACCTCGTAAATCACATCAACCCGGCGATTTGATGGTTCGCCCATAACAGATTTTTCTGTTGAACTTTTTACTGCGCCCATGCCGCCGGTGCTGACAGCGAAAGTCTCCTTTAACGTAAGCAGGTAAGCCTTAACCGTTTCGGCCCTGTTTCTTGAAAGGATGATGTTATGGTTGCTTGTGCCAAGGTAATCGGCGTAACCTGTAACACTAATTGCGGCGCTATCAGCAAGCAATTTATTTAGCCCTTCAAGTTTAGCTTTGTTTTCGGCAGATAACTCATATTTGTCGATGGGATAATATAATTTGAGCGTATCAACGCCAGATGCCAGCGATTGAACGCTTTTTAACAGCAGCAGTAACAGGATAGGTTTAAATTTCATATGCTAATGATATTTAGCGTGTTACGTAATTAATAAAGATATAACAATCTTTTTGATTTTACATGAGCAATATGGCATTGCAGTGGCTGCACATGTATACCCGCGGCCTTTCCGGCTAAAATTATTATTACTTAAAAATGCCAGCTTAGCCATTTTTCGTCGCCGGGGATGCAGTATTAAGTAAATTCTTATATTATTAAGAAACATTTGCTTTTGTTAAATAGATATCTTACCTTCACACATCTATTTTCCTATGACGGACCCGCAAAAAAAGATCATTATTTTTGATGACGATGACGACATCCTGGCTATCTGCAGCTTTATTTTAGAAGAGCAGGGCTGGATTGTGAGCGCTTATGCTGATTGCAATAACATTGTTGATAAAGTTTCGGCAATTAAGCCTGATGTAATTTTAATGGACAACTGGATACCCGACGACGGGGGGATCATTGCCACCCAGAAGCTTAAACAAAACGAAGAACTCAAAAACATTCCTATTATTTACTTTTCGGCCAATAGCGATATCGAATTGTTAGCGAACCATGCCGGCGCTGAGACTTACCTGGCCAAGCCCTTTGACTTAGACGACCTGGAAAGGGTGATAAACTCCGTGCTGGCAGCCTGACTTTAGAACAAAAGCCTGCGAGTGTGCGGTTTTTAATTCTGTGCAAAATATACTATCTTTAAATTGCAAACCGGATTAAATGACCTCCCCGTTTTTTACGAAAAATAAGCAAACCATATTGTATGGCATTATGCTGGCGGGTTTGCTGTTTTTATTGAAATGGCTGGAATTGCGTTTCCTGATAGTGGGGCACGCCATGGAAGTGTATGCCGGCGCAATTGCTGTATTCTTCACAGTGCTGGGTATCTGGCTTGCCCTAAAGCTGGCGCGGCCGAAAGCGCAGGCTACCGTTATCGAAAAAACAGTGTATGCACATCCAACAGCCGCTTTTACAAGTAACCAGCGCGAAGTTGACAGGCTTAAGCTGAGCCGCCGCGAGCTGGAAGTTTTGCAATTAATGGCCGAAGGCTTAAGCAATCAGGAAATATCAGCGCGGTTATTCGTGTCGCTTAACACCATAAAAACCCATACCTCAAACCTGTTCGAAAAAATGGAAGTGAAACGCCGGACCCAGGCTGTTGAATTAGGCAAACGACTGTGTATAATCCATTAACTAACTGGCAGGATTTCTGGCGGTGCGGGGCTAAGGCGTCTATTGGTCTTCGTTATCAGTTTGGTTCTCTATAATCTGCAGCAACTCGTTCAATTCTGACATTTTATCTTTCGAACCCAGGTGCTCATATGAACTTATTAAATTCCGCAATACACGTTTTATAATATCAGTATTTGAGCAGGGTTCATAAAACTGCCTGTCAAATTTAAGATTGAGCTGCTTTAGAAACATATCTACATCCCTGCGGCCGAAAATAAAGCCTTTGTTAAATGCATTGATGTAAAATAAAATGCCGCCTTCAAAATCGCTATGCCTGCTTTCGTCCAAATATGCCAGGATAAAATGCTGGGGCAGGTTTACGCCGTAAACGGGTATGTCCAGCTTTTGTGCTATAATGGAATAAATAATGGCCAGCGAAATCTGGTTACCTTTTTTAGTTTCCAGCACCTGGCTGATATAACTGTTTTGCGGATCCTGGTGATTAGTTGTGTTGCCGCTAAAACCGTAAATGTTATAGAAAACGTGGTTAATCAGTTTCACCTGCTCAGCCGGGCTGTGTTCATTCATCAGCTGTATCCAAATATCGCGTTTGATCTCTTCAATCTGATTGATGACTTTTTGCTCGTCAAGGTCGGGATATTGATAGCGATTGACGATAAGAATTCCCTGAAGTAAGTCGAACGCCCCCCCCTGGTACCAAAGCTGGAGATCCTTTTTTACAATACCGAACTGAATTTCGTGCACCAGGTTAGCAATACGCTCCTGTTGCACTGTGTCAAATGCCTGCTCCCAGGCCTGCTCTAAATACTCGATTGCTTCGGGTCCGTATGAGAGTAATTTCTGATGAACGTGCTCAAATATCTCTCCATCCGGGTCGTCTAATAGTCTTATCAGTGAGTTTACTTCTGTCGGATTTATCATGCTGTTACGCTAAAATACTAAACGTTTATATATTTTTACAGCCATGTTGAATTTTAGGTTCGCAAAGGATTATGTGCTGCACAGGCTAAACGCCAAAACCAGGCATGGCGTGCACTCGCCTTTTGTATACAGGCTGATTGATGAGGTAATTTACGATTTTAATGCCAAAAAAGTATATGCAGAGGTAGAGAATATCCGCAAAGAGCTTTTAAATGACGCCCGGATTATAACCGTAACTGATTTGGGGGCGGGTTCACATTTGAATAATAACCGCAAAAAAAAGGTAAGCGACATTGCCCGTAATGCACTTAAACCTCCTAAACTGGCACAATTACTTTACCGTTTAGCAGCGGACTGGCAGCCCCGGAATATTATAGAACTAGGCACCTGCCTGGGCACAACAACGCTATATCTGAAAAAAGCTGCGCCACTCGCTGATGTATATACAATGGAGGGCTGCCCGGAAACGGCTAAGATAGCCGCTGAAACATTTCACAAAGGCGGCATCAGCACAGAACCAATAGTCGGCAATTTTGACGATACGCTATCTGATATAATAGATACTTTGCCCGGGCTTGATTTTGTGTTCGTGGATGGCAATCATCAAAAAGAAGCAACCCTTAAGTATTTCGAGTGGTGCCTGCCCAAAGTGCACGAGAATACGATGCTTATTTTCGATGATATTTACTGGAGTGAAGGAATGAAAGAAGCCTGGGCCGAAATAAAAGCCCATTTGCAGGTAACTGTAACCGTTGATCTGTTTTGGATTGGCTTAGTATTTTTCAGACCGGGACAGGTAAAGGAGGACTTTCTGGTCCGATATTGACGAAGACAATTTGATATCCGGCTGCTAACTCAATGTGCGGATGAAAGCCCGGGATATATCTTTGCCAAGCGTGGATGTTTACTTATAATGCCGGATATGTATATCAGGATTCCGCCTATCAAAAACTCTGTCCCAGCGCTACATAAAACCCTCCCTCACGTTTTTCACCGGCCGGCTTCTGGCCGACTCCGTAATCAAACCGGATGGCTAAACCCTTTTCTACATCAAAAAAGTAGCGGAGACCTCCGCCATAGTTGGGCTTCAGCTGCGCCATATCAAATGATGAATGAAAAACTTCTCCGGTGCCGGCAAAGCCTGCCAGGCCAAAGCGTTTGGTAATGCGGTAACGCAGCTCGGTTTGCCCGGCAATGTAGTTTCTGTCGCGATAGCGGCCCTGGTAATAACCACGCATCATTTCGTCGCTTCCCATTTGCGGCAGCAGGTAAAACGGTGAACTGCCGCCGGTCAGGCTTTGCTCCTGAATATCTACCCCCAAAACAAATTGCTTGCTTAAAGCAAAAAACTGCGAGTATTCTATATTAAAAAATCCGCCACGATAGCCATTATTGGCATAAGTTCCATGCATCAGGTTATAATATGCATTAATGACCATGCCACGCGTGGTATAGGTATTATTATTTCGGGTGTCAAACGTAAAACTTGGGCCGATGTATGCGCTCGCGCCACCATGCCTGCTCTCAACATTCGGGGCATAAATTATATCGTTGTAATTGTAATCATACGGGTAAAAGTATTTAATAACACCAGCCACCACGCCGAGGTAAAAATTGTCACTTATCTTTTTTTCACCGCTAAAGCCCAGCTTATAGCGCTTTTCGTTTACATGCTGAACATCGGCAGCGCGGGTATTATTGCCCACTCCGTAAAAATTGGACGGATAGTTATAAAAAGCGATAACGCCCGTATAATGATAACGGTTCTGAGGTGTCCAGTAATTGGCATTCAGGCTTAGCTTTACCTGGCCCTTGGTGGTAAGGGTTGAATAACCAAACAAGTTAGATACCCTTGTGGTATGGTTAGTGGTATCGCTATAAAAAGACAGCAGTGCTGCGCCCCCAAATTCGACACCAGTTTCGGGCGACGAACTGAACGCAGGCAGCAACACAAAGCTTGGCCTTCTGTCGGTGTCTTTCTTAAAATACATTTGCCTGATGAACTTTGGCAGAAAATTTAGCTGCGCAAATACGCATTGAAAACTGAGCAGGAAGATAGACAGTACAAAGATTTTTTTCATGTAATGCAGATGCTGCGAAGATAAGGGCATTTTCAGTATAATGTTTGGTCGGGGACGTTTTTTTAACGGCGATGGGCCAGGCTGCGAAAGAGTTCAGGAAATTTAGACCTTGTTCGTTTTCTGGATATTATTCGTGCACTTGCAGGCTTATTTTTCTTTTAATGGTACAATCCGTCAAAATCCATACTTTTGCACAAAATTATAAATCTGCAATATGAGCACTACAAAAGGCCCTATTTCCCAGTTTATCGAAAAAAATTATCTGCATTTCAATGCTGCGGCACTGGTTGATGCAGCCAAAGGATACGAAACGCACCTGCTTGAGGGCGGTAAAATGATGGTTACCCTTGCAGGTGCTATGAGTACTGCCGAGTTGGGCATTTCCCTTGCCGAAATGATACGCCAGGGTAAAATAGATATCATATCGTGTACCGGGGCAAACCTGGAAGAGGATATTATGAATCTAGTTGCTCATTCACATTATAAACGCGTTCCGCATTACAGGGATTTAAGCCCGCAGGATGAGTGGGATCTGCTCGAAAACCACTATAACCGTGTTACCGATACCTGTATCCCTGAAGAAGAGGCGTTCCGCCGCCTGCAAAAACACATCCATAAAATATGGAAAGATGCTGACACCAATGGCGAACGCTATTTTCCGCATGAATACATGTATAAGATATTGCTGAGCGGCGAGTTGGAGCAATATTATGAAATTGATCCTAAAAACTCATGGATGCTGGCAGCCGCGGAACGCAATCTGCCAATTGTAGTACCGGGGTGGGAAGACAGTACGATGGGCAATATCTTTGCCTCATACGTAATAAAAGGTGAGATAAAAGCCACTACTATGAAGAGCGGCATCGAGTACATGGCCTGGCTTGCTGATTGGTACGTAAAAAACTCATCAGGCAAGGGGATAGGATTTTTCCAGATAGGTGGCGGTATTGCCGGCGACTTCCCGATATGTGTAGTACCGATGCTTTACCAGGACATGGAAATGCCCGAGATTCCGTTCTGGAGCTATTTCTGCCAGATTTCTGATTCGACAACTTCTTATGGCTCATATTCCGGTGCGGTGCCAAATGAGAAGATCACGTGGGGCAAATTGGATATACACACACCGAAATTTATCGTCGAAAGCGACGCGACAATTGTTGCTCCGTTAATATTTGCCTGGATATTGGGGCAGTAATGCAAACCGTTGCCTGCGCTGTTTTGCATACGCAATTGAGAGCGTTAAAGCACTTATTGCGGCGCCTTACAGCGTGGGGTACATCAAATTTGTATATTTTTGGACAGCATGGTTCTGTGTGGTCGATTCGGTATGGCCCGATATGGAAACGATACATGACGGGCGCATACTATTGAATTAAGAGGCTCGCGGATGCCACTGGGTTTGATTACCTCGGCGTTAAGAAATTCTATCTTTGATCTCAATCTTCTTGCGGCTCTGCTTGTAATAAAAATGAATGCCGGCAATGCTTATCAGCATTACAAAGGCAAAAGCTGCCATGCCGGTGTGCTGTGCATGTGCGGTAAAAAGCTTTTCTGTAATGGCCTGCCAAATTCCCGGGCGGCCTTTAAAACCCAACATCCATTGTCCAAAGTTCCACGAGCTATGGAGGCCCAACGGGAGCGCCAGCCCTTTGGTTTTTAATGCTGCATAACCGAATAGAAAGCCGCCTGCACCGGAGCCAATTATGGCGGTGACGAGCGGCATGCCCGCAGCCACATGTTCAATAATGAATATAACGGTTATAATGGAGAGGCCGACAGCCAGCCCCAAAGATTTTTTAAAAATGGTTAATGCATAAGACCTGAATACCAGTTCTTCCCTTAGCGCTACGAGCATGTATAATATAAAGAACGAAAGTATTTGGATAATGGAAAGATGAGGATTCAGTTCCAGGTGAACATGTCCGAAGCCCGTCAATATAAAAGCCTGGCCGAAAGCCATAGTCAAGCCGATAAGATAGCCGCAAAAAAAGCGGGGAGTAGTCGTCCGTCCGGGTAATACTCCCGTATCTTTTAATTTTATATTTTCGATACGACTGAACAGGACGATCAGCAACAGTGCTGAAATAATGCCCAGTGTGACGGATAAATGATCCTTTAGTCCCGGAGCAACATTCTCTGTTAAAGCGGTGGCTGCGATGAACGATATGGTACATAATATATAAAATAATAATACTCTTGCGATTACTATTATCGGCGCAAATATCGCCTTGTTGTTCTTTATCGTCATATTTTTAACTGTCTAAATCATTTTGCAACGATACATTCGCTTTTTGTGGCGCTTTATCTGGTCTGGTATAATCAAAGTCCATGAACAATAATAATAGGATTGCAGCTGTAACTACCACGAAATACGGCGTCAGAATGAAAGATGAACCGTAACTGGTTTGACCGCCCGTAACAGAGATCAGTGCGTTGGGATAGGTGCCGGAGGTGCGGGGTATGAGCACCTGTGCATAATTCCACCCTAAATGTATACCTGCAGGCAGCATCAGGTTCCTGGTTTTAATGTATGCAAGGCCAAACAGTACTGAGCCCAGCCCGGTTGTCAGCATCACCGTTGCTATATCCTGCAGCTGCATTGCGTGGTTAATATGCATAAGGCCGAATGGGACTGCAATTGCCAGTTGTGCAACCCAGGGCTTGTATTTCTTTAATAAAGCCTGAAAAGGATAACCCCTGAAAACGAATTCCTGGATGTAGGCTGAACAAACGCACATCGCGAAGGCTATCAGCATGTACATCGGATCCGTTAATTTGTTGAAATGCCAATCTGCTTTTGTAGTTGCAAGTGTAATAACAGCTGTTATAACCAGCATAACGCCGCCGAACAGAGTACCATAAAATAGTTGTTTCCAATGTCGCCGCCCCCGCGGATAGTAACCGAGTGAAGACAGGTTAGAATGATCAGTACGGATTAAAAGCCAGCTGGCAAACAGCGATACCGCAAAAAAATAGAAAAGACTGTTCAGCGCCGGAAAGATACCGGCAATAAAGGTGGCCAACCACATGATCAAAAAATAGATCGATACCTTTAACCAGGAGGGGAACGTTTGAATTAATGCTTTCATGATGCTCTTTTTATTCAAAGAGCGATAAAACTCCGTTCCTGTGAAAAAAAAATCGACCAGATGCAGATTATTTCCTGCAAAATTGCCCGCACGCCGGATCTGGACAAAAATAAAAACGGCCATCATCCACCAGCGAGGCAAAACTATGGACATATGACAGATAGAAAACGGGAAGCATTTCTTCATGGCAATTGACCAACAAAAAAAATAGCCGCCGTATCGCTGTTCTTAATGACACGGACGCATTAGTTTACCACTGTTATATTTCCTGTCACTTTTATATCTCCCGACGAGCCGCCGGCAAGCAAAGTATATTTTCCCGGCTCAACTACCCAGCCGGAGGTTTTTGTATCGAAATAAGCTAAATCCTTAACCGGGACACTAAGTGCTACATTCGCAGTTTCACCCGGCCTTATCATTACTTTTTTAAAAGCTTTCAGTTCCTTTGCAGGACGCTCAACCATAGAGTTGGCTTTGCTAACATACAGCTGTATGGTCTCCTTACCTGCAAATTTTCCGGTGTTTTTTAATTTAATTACAGCAGCAATATTTTCGCCTGCTTTATATGCTTTTTTTGCTATTGTAATTGATTGATACTGGTAATTTGTATACGACAGGCCATAACCAAAGCAATATAAAGGCTCAATTTTTTTGGTATCAAACCAGCGATAGCCTACCATCAGCCCTTCTTTATATTCAACGCTCAGGTTCTCGCCAGGGTAAGCGTTCAGCGCGTGTGCCGGAGAGTCTTTTAGTTCGGCCGGAAAGGTAAACGGCATCCTGCCGGATGGATTTACCTTACCGACCAGCACATCGGCCAGCGCGTTACCATTCTCTTGTCCGTTATACCACGACCAAACGATGGTATGGTTATTCTTTTTTATTTTGCTGAGATCGTAGGGAGCGCCACCAACAAATACCACAATAGTGTTAGCGTTTGCAGCGGTTACAGCGTCAACCAGTTCCTGCTCATGAAAGGGGAGACTTAAATCTTTACGGTCGTGCCCTTCGCTTTCGTACTCCCTGTTACCACCAATAAATACTATGGCCAAATCAGCGCTTTTAGCATTAGTAACGGCTTCATTCAGCAAAGTTGTATCCTGTTTATCAGGTTCGTTTGGGACATTTTTTCGCATGGGTTTATAAACGCCTTTATAACCTTGCGCATAGGTAATTTTTACTTTATTATTCAGCCTGCTTTTTAACCCCGCAAGGGCTGTAACTTCGTAACGAACCTTTACCCCGGCCCCGAAACCACCTAAGTGGAAGGTGCGGGTAGCATTATCGCCGATCACTGCAATCGATTTAATATGCGAGGTGTTTAGCGGCAGCAATTGCTTATCGTTTTTCAGCAGCACAATTGATTCGGCAGCAATATCGTAGGCCGTAGTGACATGTTGTGGAGTATTAATCTTTCCGGGCGACGGATTTTCACTCATCGAGGTGTGGTACATCACCCATAAAATGCGGTGAACCTTTTCGTCGATAGTTTTCAGGCTAACCTTGCCGGCCTTTACCGAGTCGAGCAGCGGGTTAGCAAAGAAATAATTATCATAAGCGCCAAATGAGCCCATCTCCAGATCTAGACCGTCGTTTGCCGCCGCTACCGTGCTATGCGTTCCACCCCAGTCGCTGATAACAATCCCCTTAAACCCCCATTGTTTTTTTAATAAATCATTCAGCAGGTAAGCATTCTCAGCACAGTAAACGCCACGCAGTTTGTTGTAGGCAGACATTATAGTCCATGCATTAGCTTCGGTTACAGCAGCCTTAAATGCAGGAAGGTATATTTCCTGTAAAGTGCGCTCATCCACTTCTGCATTGACCCTGCCGCGCTCAAACTCCTGGTTGTTTACAGCAAAATGCTTTATACAGGCAGCTATATTCTGGCTTTGAATACCTTTTACACTTTGCACAGCAAGCCGGGAATTTAAGAAGGGATCTTCAGAAAAATATTCATAAGTGCGACCACAGAGCGGGGTGCGGCAGATGTTAAAGGCCGGCGCCAGAATGATGTATTTTTTACGCGCACGTGCCTCTTCGCCGATATCATGCCCGTAGCGATAGGCGAGCGAAGGATTCCAGGTCGCTGCCAGCGCAGAACCGTTTGGAAAAAATGTGGCCGAATCGGTAGTAAGATTCGCCGACGACCAGTTTTCTTTCACATCCTCACGCACGCCCAATGGCCCGTCGTCGGTCATCAATCCCGGTATGCCCAGGCGCTCCACACCCGCACTGCCAAATTTGCTATTGGCGTGCAGCATCTTTATTTTTTCTTCGAGCGTAAGCTTTTTTATCACCGCATCTATTTTAGCATCAACCGGTTGGTGTTTTTTTGTTTGGGCGTTTACATACAATGTTCCCAATGTAAATGCCCCAACCCATGCGTAAATTAAAATCCTTGTTGTCATATCGGCGAGTTAATGCAATCAGATGTTTAAGCAGGTCGTAAAGTCTGATACTTTTAATCCTGAAAAATCTCCTTAAAGCAGGTTCAATTTAGCCATTTATTTTTCTAAATATGCAGGTGCTGTTAATATCCAATAATTATTCCGAGAAAGATATGTGTTAGAGACCAAATGTGAGTCTTTTTTTAGCAGTCTTTCTAACGATTAGATTGTGCCGCAATTATTAACTTTAGTTATTTTGCAATAACAAATATTTCATTAGTTTTACTTCTAATTAAAAAAGGCATACGTGAAAAAAAAGGTACTCGTTATTGAAAACGATGAGGAAATTAAGCAGATCGTAACCTACATCCTGGAATTAGAGGGATATGCGGTGCTGGGCGCACGCTACAGCAGCTCGGCCCTGATCAAATTAAAAGCAGATTTAATATTGCTTGACGAGTGGGTGAACAACAGGGAAGGTCATATGCTTTGTAAGGAAATAAAAGCCATAGAAGCACTTCAGTCGGTACCGGTTGTAATTTTCTCGACTGCCCCCGATATCGCCGACATTGCAAAAAATTGCCGCGCAGATGGCTTTGTTCATAAACCTTTTGATGTAGATACTTTAATCGGCGTTATCAAAAAGCTACTGCCTTTGCCAGCCGCTGCTTAGTTTTTGCTATTCCATTCCTCCAGGTTTAACAACCTGAATGTTTCTTTAGCTATCCATTTGCAGTTTTCTCCCAGTTCTTCCAGCGTACAGCATTTTGTTTTTACCTTTACAGGCAGGTCATTTACCGTCTCCATAAAATCAAGGTGCAGTAAAGCGTGCTCATTAATTTTTGTGGTTCCTTTTAAACCATTAAATATCAATTCGGCACTGGGGCGCTCATCTCCTAAAAAGTATTGGCCGTAAGTTGCAAATCCTTTTGTTGTCTTCAGGCTGAGCAGCAGGTAAAATTGCTTTTTCATAATCATATTAAACAGGCAAAGGCCCCCAATTTATGGAAGGCCTTCGGCTATCATTCAACTAAATCGCTTACTTTATTTCTATCTGCCTGCGCACGGCTTTTGCTTCTTCCTTTTTGGCGATATCTATCTTTAAGATCCCATCGGTATAAGTAGCATCGATATTTTCGGTATTGGCGCTATCAGGAAGAGTAAACGCGCGTACAAAGGAACTGTAGCTATACTCGCGTTTGCTGTAATTTCTGTCTGAAGAGTTCTCCATATGCTGCTCGACCGAAATATTTAACACGTTCCGATCCAGGTTTAATTTAAAGTCCTCTTTTTTCAATCCCGGAGCAGCAAGTTCGATGTGGTAATGGTCGGCTGTCTCGCTTATGTTAGCGGCAGGTACACGGGTTACCAGGCGGTCAGAAAAAAAGGTGTCGTTAAAAATAGAATCGAAAACATCATTAAAGCCCGGCATTAATGCGTTGTTCTTTTTGTCGGAATTAAATTTAACCAATGTCATGGGTTTTCCTCCTTAAATAATTTTAATGATTGAACTTATAATTAATTAAACTCATCCAACCGTATTCAACTTAAATGCCAACCTGAATTTCCGGACGCTGTACTGTAAATTTTTCACTCTGAATGAAAAATTTACAGTTTTTCTGCTGCCAGATTTTCATTTCGGTCACCGACGTCGTTAAAACTGTTTCAAAAAACTCATCTTAGCTATTAGATTGATTACGAAGCAAAGGTTAGCTTATAGCAGGATTAAGCCCGTTCAAGCAGATTTTAAGAGATATTCAAGTCCATTCAGGCTAATGTCGCTGTTGTAACAAAAAGTGCTTTCACACGTCATTACAAAAGAGTATTTCAACCGTCAGAATAGCCTGGTTAACTTTACTTTTATAAAGTGCTGTAATTTTCAGATCTGTTAGTAAGTTTATACAAACATTTCAAACTCATGGGTACCGAAAAGCCATATATAGTTACCTGGCGCGAACTGGCAGAGCAGATGCTTGGCTGGGATAACAGCAGCAATTGGGGCGACTATGACTTTGAAAAATTAAGCGAGCTCATATTCGAAAAAACAAATACCCGGTTGAGTGTATCGACTTTGAAAAGGATTTGGGGAAAGGTAAAATACGACAGCACGCCCACAATTATTACGCTTAATTCTCTCGCGCTGTTTCTGGGCTTTGCCGATTGGCGACAATTTAAGAGACACACGGACGATGCCAGAATTTTGGAGCCAGCTGCAAAGATTGAAAAAGAAGTGGTTGCGCCGTTAAAGAAGGTGCGCAAAAACAAATTTCAGACCGTCGCTTTATCGGTTATCATGGCGGTTGGCGTTTTGTATCTTTTATTGTCTCTCGTAGCCAATAAAAAGTCCATTCCCGACAGAAATTTCACTCCTCAATTTACTGCGAGGGTGGTAAGCGACAAAATGCCAAATTCAGTGGTGTTTAACTACGACGCCTCTGGCTATCACTCCGACAGTGTATATATCCAGCAAAGCTGGGATCCCCGGCGTCGTGAACAAGTCTCGGGAAGTGGCAAACAGCATACCTCTATTTATTATCTACCCGGCTATTTCGATGCAAAGCTTGTTGTCGACGGGCAGATTAAAAAGGAGCAGCCGGTGTTTATTAAAACGGCCGGGTGGCTGGGCCTTATTGATAAGTCCCCTGTTCCATCTTACCTCAACAGCGATTCCATCCATATGCCGAACGCATTAGGGATAACCGGGCAGACGTTTGCGCGGATAAATGGATTGCCGGTATTTAATGATTCGTGGGCCTTATTTTACAACGTCCGTGAATTCGGAGGGCTGGCTGGTGATAATTTTAGTTTTGAGGCGACCGTCAGAAACACCTCCACCCGGGAGCAATCGTCCTGCCGCAAAATGCTGATTAGTATTATTGGCAGCGGTAACGGACTTAGTGTTCCCCTGGCCGACAAGGGTTGTATTGCCGCCCTCAGTCTCTATAACGGCGAGAAGGATATTAGCGGGAAAGACGCTGATCTAAGCGCATTTGGTTGCGATTTTTCAAATTTTCAACACATCGCTTTTTCTGTTAAAGATCATAAGTTTATGGTTTATCTTAATGGCAAGATAATTTTTGCTGATGCAGTTAGACGAAGTATCGGAAAGATACGTGGCATCATGATCGGCTTCGAAGGCGCAGGAGAGATAAAAAATGTTAAACTGGGCGATGATAAGCACGTAGTTTACCAGGAGGATTTTAGCAGTAAGCAGCTGTTGACAGCAACCGCCGCCGCAAGTAATCCCCTATAATGAATTTCTAACGGTAACCCTGAACGGATTAGCTGCATGTTCTTTGCTGCTGGTCAGAACCATTTCGGCAGCCTTTTTCCCCATTTGCTTAAAATCGGTCGAAATCGTAGTGATGCCATTAAGGATGATCTTTTTCAACGGTGTCTCGTTATAGCTTATTACGCCGATATCTTCGCCTATTTTTAAGTTGCCCAAGATAAGCTTTTGTATAAGCTCTACCAGGTCGTCCTCCATCAGGTTGATATAGACAGTGCCTGGCTGCAGGCTCTCGTTTTTTACATGATGGATAATATCATAATCAAAGGCATACTGGCCGCAAAAATTAAGGAAACCTTTCAGTATTTCTTTAGAGTGATAGCTGTTATCCGGAAAGATGATTTTAATAGTGTGATATTTACCGAGCCTTTCTAATAGCTCTTCCAGGGCGAAGTAGATGTCCCGTTCAAAATCCTCATAAACAGCAGCAAAATTTCCGGAAAGTCCTTCAGGGAGCTTGTCCATCAGGATTAATTTCTCCTTTGGCAAGCTGTCGATAATAGTAAGCGCATTTTCCGGATTTTCGATGAAGTGTGGAATGATGATCAGCTTGGAATAATGCTCTATATTACCGGAAAGGAGTTTTTTAAAAACATTAAAATCATTATTATAAATATAGAAATCAATGGCAGCATTGGTTCCCAGCGTTTCGGCAAACGCATCGTAGATTATCTTTTTATGACTGCTCAGTTTGTTAAACAACAACAACACTTTTACAGGCTGATTAAAGGACGTATTTGAGATAAAATAGCCCTTTCCGGCCACAGATTTAATTACATCGTGCTTTTTAAGCTCCTTATACGCCCGCTCGATGGTGGCACGGGATACTTCGAGCGCAATGCTCAGGTCGTTTATTGATGGGAGGATATCATCTTTTTCGATCTTCTGTTCTTCAATACCCCGCAAAATAGAATTGCTTATCTGAAGATACTTCGGCGTAATGGAGTATTCGTCTATATTTATGATTTTTAAATAGTTCTTCATGTGCTGCCAGGTACCGCGTTCCAAAGCTAAAGAAATATAACAATCCCACAAAAGAGGGTAGCTGTTGAGATATCGTCACGGATGAGAGGATTAATAGAAATAACATAGCCACATGCCGGCTAAGCTGTATCAACTGGTTTATGTAAAGCTTTTGTTATAAATCACTCCTCATATCTCAATAAGCAACTTTTTCTCACTTCAAAATCATCTTTCGGACTTTCAGTCTTCCCGACTTTCGGACTTCCACACATCTTTCAATATATTTGTTAGCATGAACCGCATCAAACTTATTGCCGTACTGTTGTTTACGGCATCTTTTGCCTTTGCTCAAACCAACCCTCCAGCCGATATTGCAACTATCCAACAAAACTTCAAAAAGCTGGATGTACTGGGCAGTGTGCTGTATGTCGCTGCACATCCGGACGATGAAAATACCCGCCTGCTTGCTTACCTCGCCCAGGAAAAACACTATCGTACGGGCTATCTGTCGATGACGCGCGGCGACGGAGGGCAAAACCTTCTAGGGAATGAGCAAAGCGAGCTTTTAGGATTGATCCGAACCCAGGAGTTGTTGGCAGCCCGCCGTGTTGACGGTGCGGAGCAGTTCTTTACCAGGGCTAATGACTTTGGCTTTTCAAAGGGGCCTGAGGAGACCTTGAAGATATGGGATAAAGAAAAAGTTTTAAGCGATGTAGTTTGGGTTATCAGGAAGTTCAGGCCGGATGTGATCATTTGCCGCTTCCCCACAACAGGCGAGGGGGGCCATGGTCATCATACTTCATCGGCAATTTTGGCGCAGGAAGCATTTACTGCAGCTGCCGACCCGAAGCGGTTTCCTGAACAATTGGAATTTGTGCGGCCATGGCAGGCCAAACGTTTGCTCTGGAATACTTTTAACTTCGGCAATACCAATACCATCAGGCCCGACCAGTTTAAGATAAATGTTGGTGTTTATAATCCAACCCTCGGTAAAGGCTATGGCGAGCTTGCTGCCGAAAGCCGTTCGAACCACAAAACGCAAGGGTTCGGCTCGGCAAAGCAAAGAGGCGAATCATACGAATATTTTAAAACTATTTTAGGCGATGCACCAAAAGATGATTTAATGGATGGGATAAACACAACGTGGAAAAGAGTGAAGGGCGGCGAGGATATTGCTGCAGCAATCGGTGTCATCCGGAAGGCCTTTGATGCCGATAATCCTGAAACTTCTGTGCCTGCATTGGTTAAGTTACTGCCGGGGGTTGAAAAGATACCCGACGCTTATTGGCGCGCTCAAAAAACTAAAGACCTTCATAACCTGATTGCGGCCTGTGCCGGCTTGTGGTTCGAGGCCTATTCCGCCGAACCTGTTTATGGAATTGGCGATAGCATTGTGATACATTCGCAGGTGCTCGACAGGTATAACAACAAGGTTAAGTTAAATGCCATCCGTATAGGCAAAACAGAAAAAGGATATAACAGCCAGGTAATACCGGCAAATGAACTGCAAAACTTCGACAGCCGCGTATTCGCCGGTGATTATAAAGTAACGCAACCTTACTGGCTTGAAACACCGCACAGTATCGGTTCTTATAACATACCGGGCCAGCAATACGTGGGTAATCCTGAAAACCCTGATTTACCAACCGTAAATTTTGAGTTTGTGATTGAGGGCAAGGCCATCCGTTATGACCGCCGTTTGTATTACAAATATGTAAGCCCTGTTTATGGCGAAATTTATAAACCGTTGGTAATAGCGCCCCCTGTAACTGCTGATATTGGCAGCCGCGATTATATTTTTAATAACCCTTCGCCGCAAAATCTGATGGTGAAACTCAAGAGCTTCCAAAAGGTTACCAGCGGCTCTGTAAAGCTGCAGGCGCCTGCAGGGTGGACGGTTAGCCCTGAGAAAATAGAGATAACAAACAAGGCCGAAGGTGATGAGTGGACAGAGAGTTTCCGGGTTTCTCCGGCAAATGCGGCCGCGCAAAACGGGGTGATCAGGGTAGAAGTTTCTGTAGATGGCTACAACAAACCATTCAGCCTTGGCATAAAGGAAATTAAATACGAACATATTCCGGATATTACCTTGTTCCCACCTGCCGAAGCTAAGCTGGTAAACATCGACCTTAAAATCGCGGGTAAAAAGATTGGATATATAGAGGGTGCAGGAGATTTAGTTCCCGAAGCTTTACGTCAGGTTGGTTATGATGTACATGAACTTACGGAAAAGGAAATTATGAATGGAGACCTGTCTGGTTACGACGCCATTGTTACCGGCGTTCGGGCATACAATGTAAACCCGCGGTTGGCTGTTGAACAGCCAAAATTGTTGGATTATGTAAAAAATGGCGGCAACCTTGTAATTCAGTACAACAATAATAACGGCTTGGTAACAAAGCAAATTGGCCCATATCCGTTTAAGCCGGTGAATCAGCGCGTAACCGATGAACATGCAAAAATAACCGTACTGGACAGTCAGAACCCGGTGCTTAATTATCCCAATAAAATCAATGACAGCGATTTTAACGGCTGGGTTCAGGAACGCGGCTTATATTTTGCCGGCAGCATCGACCCGAAATATAAAACACCGCTGCAAATGAATGACCCCGGCGAAAGCCCCAACAATGGCGCCCTGATAACCACCAGCTACGGAGAAGGCCGGTTTGTTTATACTTCGCTGGCGTTTTTCAGGCAGTTGCCCGCCGGTGTTCCGGGTGCTTATAGGTTGTTTATCAATATCTTAAGCAAACCTAAGACGCAGGCCATACCTTAATATATGATACCTCCGCGAATACATGATGAATGGTGCTTTCTACATGCAAGCCAACTCCCGGATAGTTAATGCCGGTTGTTTGCAGGGTGGCGGGATGTGTTCTGTCACTCCGTACATCCGTGATTAAGGAGCATTAGCAAAAAGATACGCCAAATGTCAAATTAATGGCAATGAGATGCTTAGGGCCGTGCTTTAATTATTTTTGCTGAAAAATTTTTTTGCCGGATGAAAATACTCCTATCATATTTATCAAAACATCGCTGGGTAGTTGCTTTGGCTCTCTTAATGGCCGCCCTCAATATTGGTTTCTCACTGCTGGATCCATACATCACTGGCCGCATTGTGGACGAGGTGATTGAGAAACGCGCTACACTCGAATATTCAACCTACGTGCACAATATTATTGTGCTGGTGAGCATGGCTATCGGCGTTGCCATGGTATCGCGCATAGCAAAAAACTTTCAAGATTATTTTACCAATATCATTACCCAGAAAACCGGCGCCGAAATGTATGCCGATGGCCTGAAGCACTCGCTGGAATTGCCTTACCAGGTTTTTGAAGACCAACGAAGTGGCGAAACGTTAGGCATCCTGCAAAAAGTAAGGCTGGATAATGAAAAATTCATCACTTCATTTATCGGAATATTGTTTGTGAGCCTGATCGGGATGATATTTGTAATTATCTATTCGCTCAGGGTAAGTTACCAGGTTACCCTCGTTTATTTTGGCGCCATCCCCATAATTGCGTTCGTAAGTATGGCCATGAGCCGCCGCATTAAAAAAATACAACGCACCATCGTAGCAGAAACCACAGCTCTTGCGGGCTCCACAACTGAATCATTGCGGAATATCGAGCTTGTTAAGAGTCTTGGTCTTGTTAAGCAGGAAATCGAGCGGCTTAATAATACCACATACAAGATACTCGGTCTTGAACTCAAAAAGGTAAAATATGTGCGAAGTATGAGCTTTGTGCAGGGAACCACTGTAAACTTTGTGCGCAGTATGATGGTTGTGGTGTTGTTGCTATTGATATTTAAGCAAACGATATCTCCCGGGCAATATTTTAGTTTTTTATTTTATTCGTTTTTCCTGTTCAACCCTTTGCAGGAATTAGGTAACGTTATTGTGGCCTGGCGCGAAGCCGAGGTGTCATTAGGAAACTTTCAGGGTATATTAAATACTCCTATTGACCCTAAGCCGGAAAAGCCTGTATTGCTTGAAAAAGTTAAAACCCTTACATTCGATAATGTAACCTTCAAGCATTTAACCGCTAACCGCAACGCGCTCAATAATATCACCTTTGAGGTTAATACAGGGGAAACCATTGCTTTTGTTGGTCCGTCAGGCTCAGGAAAAACCACATTGGTGAAACTGTTGGTTGGCTTGTACCAGCCGCTTGAAGGCGATATTTTATATAACGGTACGTTAAGTAAAGAACTAGACCTGGACCAACTGCGCGAAAAGGTTGGTTTTGTTACACAGGATACCCAGTTGTTTTCAGGCACCATTCGCGAGAACCTGTTGTTCGTACGCCCCGGCGCTACCGACGAGGAATGTATGGAAGTTTTGCAGCGGGCTGCATGCCAAACCTTGCTGGCCAGGGCAGACAAAGGATTAAGTACGGTTATTGGCGAAGGCGGTGTGAAGGTATCGGGTGGCGAAAAACAGCGTTTATCCATAGCCCGCGCTTTGTTGCGCAGGCCGGATATTTTAGTATTTGATGAGGCTACTTCATCGCTTGACTCTATAACCGAAGAAGAGATTACCGAAACCATCCGCGATGTGTCTGTATTGGATAATCATATCACTATACTGATAGCCCACCGCCTTTCAACCATTATGCACGCCGACCAGATTTACGTCCTTGAAAAAGGTAAGATAGTGGAATCGGGCCGTCATTTTGATTTGCTTTCGCAAAAAGGCTTGTATTACGCCATGTGGAGGCAACAGATTGGCGAAAAGTTGTCGGTGGAAGCATAACGTTAGCTAAAAGCAGAAAGGTTAAAGCTCGTATAGGCGTTAGCTTTGGTCTTTCTGCTTTTAGGTTAAAATCAAACATTAATTATCCCTGTCCTGATTGCAAAAATCACCAGGCCCACCAGGTTTTTGGAACGTGTTTTTTCGAACAGACGGGCGCGGTAGCCTTCAACAGTGCGCACGCTCAGGCAAATTTTATCGGCAATTTCCTGGTTGGAATACTCCTGGCATACCAGGCGTAAAACTTCTATTTCACGCTCATTAAAATCAGCTAGTGATTGTGACGGGCCACCCCCTGCGTTGTTTCCTGCCAGCTGTTTAATTAAGGTTATTGAAAGGTGTTCGTTAAAGTAGTAATCTTTATGATATACCGTTTGTATGGCCTCAATGATTTCTTCTGGCTCCGCATTTTTCAGAAGATAGCCTGAAGCCCCTGCTTTCATCATGTCGACAATGTACTTGTCCTCATTAAACATTGATAAGGCAAGCACCTTAATGTCCTTATATTTCTGCTTTACGGCAGTGGTGGTTTGTATGCCATCCATTTCGGGCATTTTGATATCCATCAAGATCACATCAGGGGTAAGTTCGGTCAGCATGCCAATCAGCTGCTTCCCGTTGGATGCTTCGATAATGAGGTCGAAGTTGTCACAATCTTCCAGCGTAGCCTTTAAACCATTTCTAAAAATCTTGTGGTCATCCGCAATTGCTAGTCTGATTTTTTCCATAGTTGCTTAAAAGTAAATAAAGGTAGCAAAAGCGGTTATTATATCATTGCCCTTATAATCGTAATAGTGCCGTTTTGCGGCTTTGTGTAAACTTTAACATCGCCGTTCAGCAATTGAATCCGGCTTTGCAGGTTTTTGAGCCCGAAACCATGCTTCACTTCATCCATGTTAAATCCTTTACCATTATCTTTAAATTCCATCACCAGCCATCCATCCTCTTTGGTAATGGTTAAATGAATGATGCTGGCATCGGCATGTTTTATAGCGTTGCTGAATAATTCCTGGGCCATGCGGTAAAAAGCCAGCTCTAGTTCGGGCCGCAGCCTTATTTCATCGAGGTTAGTCTTACAATGCACTTTAACGCTTGTTGTTTCCTGCATTTTCAGGCATAGGCCTTCAAGGGCTTCTTTAAGGCCATAGTCTGTTAAAACCGGTGGCAATACATTATGGATGATGTTTCGTATCTCCTGTATGCTCTCATCGGTCAGGCGCCGGGTATCAGCCAGCAAAGGGTCGGCAATTTTATCAGCCGATTTTTTTTCGAGCCGGTGCAGATTAAGCTTTATAGCTGATAATACCTGCCCCACACTGTCATGCAGATCTTCGGCCAGGCGCTTTCGCTCACTTTCCTGCGTTTCAAAAACTGCGTTTAATAGGTCGGTCTGTTTCTCGTCGTGCAGTTTGCGCACCTCGGCCTGGTTCTTTATCATTTTTCGCTGATAGATAATCACGAAAAAGAATAAAAAAACAATCAGGATAACAATTACCAGCGTGCCGGTAATCAGTATCGGTATAAGGTCGTTTTCGTCCGTCGGTTTTGGCAAAGCAATCCTATTGAATAAAAAATATTAGCAAATACGTTGGTAAGGTCGTGAATTATCCAAACATCATCAGTGCTGTGACTAAAAAATTTATCGAACAGCATAAACAAAAATATATTTATTCCGAAATAAAACAGCACTGCAGAATTTATCCAGAACATGGGCTGGCTTTCAATGTGCACAAACTCTTTCGCATTTAGCAACTGGTAGAAATATAAAAGTGACAACAGCGTGAAGACCACGCTTAAAAATGAGTTGGCAAAGGATGGAAAAGACATGATTCCCTCGATAATCAAGCCATATATAATTCCTGCAAAAGCCAGTATGCAAGCCCCGAGAGTTATTTTTTTTAGTGAGGGTATATAGAAAGAGCGGTAATAAACTATACCAAAAAAAATGACGATAATTACGGTGAAGCCATGGATCAACGGAGCATTATTAAGAATACCTATCCGGGGTGTTATCAGAAGGAGGGTGTCAACAAGGGCTGAAATAAAGAAAAATATTGCCATCAGCCTTAACACAGAGCTTAATGTTCTATATCGGTAAATAGCTGCAATAACCGGAAAAAGACCCGAGAAAAGCGATAAATAGTTCAGGATATTCTCTAAAGACATTAGTGTAAAGGTATTATTTGCCCGATAGTGAATTTTTGGGGCAGTTTGCCGAACCCGGGCAGGGCATAGCTATTTGTACAACCAGCCCTGTTGGGGCTGCCGCAGCTGTTGCAGCCCTCATGCCGGCGCTTGTCAGCTGTTCCGGTGCTTCGGCCTCTAAATCAGCCTCGGGAAGTATGTCGCTGCCGTCTTTGGAGGCGCCAACCAATATCAGGTGGGGCTTGCCTTCTATATTGCCTATAACTTTCAACAAAAAGCGGCTTATTGAAAGTATAATTCGCTGCCAGCCGTTAACTGGTTTATCATTAGCATAGTACATCCGGATACCCATGCATCCGGGCTGTTCAAGCAACTTATTCAGAATCTCGCGTCCAAAAAACTGGGATATAATCTCTCCGCGGTTTATATCACGATAGTTTTTTGTCCATTGGGCAGCCAGTTTAAAGTTAAATATTTCGCCCTCCCTGCCGGTCAATTCGGCAGACCTTGATTCTTTTTCCATAGTTTAATCGTTGGGGATATTGCAAATACTATCTAAAACTAAAGCTAATTAGTTAGTATTTCAACTTAAGGGAGCGAACACTCAGGGAAGACGAATCTGCCCTGTTTAGTGTAATTTTCTTTTAATCAGACTGTTACAGATTTGACCAAAAGCACTGCCCGTAAATAATCACGTAGTTTTACGTAACAAGTTCAGTGGTAGTACGCAGGCCGAAATTGAACGTAGCCGCTCATGCGCTTTTTTGCGGTTTACAGAGCATTCCCACGGAAAACAGTATGTTGGCTATGATATTCGTTACATTGTGTATCATATAATACTCCTGCAGGTGGTTGGCAATCATCCTTTTAAAAAGCATAAAAAGGAAGATATTGACTGAAAAATAAAACAATAATCCGGAGTTTATCCAGAAAAAGCCGAGTCGCTCAATGTGTACAAACTCCTGCTGGTTTAATAACTGCACAAAATAAATTATGGAGAAGAGTATAGTCAGCAGGCTTAAAACGGTATTTGCCGATGAGGGATAGTCCCAAATGCCGTTAATATAGATAAGGCAGTAAATCAAGGCAAGTACAGCAACTAAGCCTGTTGATAATACGAATCTTTTTAACCTGATAAAAACAAAAGAATAATAATAAATACCGATAAGAAACAGGACGCTTAAAATAATATTGGCATGTAAGATAGGCTGATTATTTTTTGTCCTTAACACCAAAGTTAAAACCTGCAACAGGTCTGACAGTACATTCATCAGGAAAAAAGCTGTTGCAAGTTTTAACACCTTATCGAGGTGCTTATAATTCAAAAGCGCTGCCAGGACGGGAAATAAACCCGACACAACGCTTAATAAAGTTAAAAATTGAAGCATGTTGTTTTTGTTAAGGGCAGCCTAACGAACCAGGGCAGGGTACCGACTGGTCGCCGACGGTATCAAACGCAGTTACTGATGCCATTTCTGTTTTGTTTAGCTTTGCCGGCTTAACATTCATCATATCACTGCCGTTGGCAGTTACCCCTGTTATGACGAGATGGCGGGAACCACCTTCTTCACCCAATGCACCACTGTGGCCGTGATGAAAACGCAAGCCAACACAACCTTCCTGGTTTAAAATTTTTTGTAATATCTCTTTTCCGAAATAATGTGAATGAGGCTCGTGCGGATGCCTGTCCTGGTGATTTTTTATCCAGGTTTTTGCTTGCTCCAGGTCAAGTTCGCCGCCTTCCTTACCTGTAAGTACAGACGGACCAGTTGTGGTTTTCATTTGAGTTCAAATTAATAGGTTATTAATAATAGTCGCTATAAAACTAATACTTATTAATTATTATTTCAACTTCAAAACAAGTCGGCCCGGCAAGATATAAACTGCATAAAAGCAGTAATTAGCTTGTTTTCAGCCTAAATTAATCAAAATCCCGCGTTTATTATTTTAACATCGCGTAGTTTTACGTATTAAGTCGCGTGATATTACGTAAATAAGCAGAGTGCCAGTTAAAATGGCTTTATGAGGTGAGGTATTGTAAGTAAGTCTATCAGATATGTGCTGTCTTAATTTTCACGAAGCAGTCGCCTGGTGACCCAACCAATTGACAGCCCTTGCACCAGTATTGAAAAAACAACCACCATATAGGTTATCAAAACAAATTCGTCCCGATGCATTGTTGCGGTTAATGACAAGGCCAGCGCCACCGAAAGGCCGCCCCGCAGACCGCCCCAAGTTAAAATCGCAATTGCATGTTTTTCGAACCGGATTTTAAACTGTAACAGTTGAACAGGAAGCAGAACACAAACCCAGCGAGCTAACAGCACGACTAAGATCATGATCGCACCTATAATCAGCACTGTTGTGTTAATCTTAATGACAAGCATTTCCAGGCCAATAAATAGAAATAATACAGCATTTAATATTTCGTCTATCAGTTCCCAAAACTTGCCTAAATAATCTCTGCTTACATGAGAGAGGGCCTGGTCCTTTACTTTGTTACCGGTAATTATTCCGGCTACTACCATTGCTAATGGTCCGGATATGTGCAGCCGCCCGGCAATAAAATAACCGCCCATTACTATCGCCAGGGTAACAAGCACTTCCACTTTGTAGTCGTCAATCGGCCGGAGGGCATAATAGCCGGCATAACCTAATACAGCCCCAAACACAACCCCTCCGACGGCCTCCTGTAAAAACAGCCTGGATACACTCACAAAATCAATAGTAGCCGCACCCGTTTGAGCGGCCTCGAAAAGTGTGATAAATATTACCACTGCCACCCCATCATTAAAAAGGGACTCGCCTGATATTTTCAATTCTAACGAGGATGGTATTTTCGCGTTTTTTAAGATAGCCAGCACGGCTATCGGATCGGTTGGTGATATGAGCGACCCGAAAAGCAGGCAGTAAATGAACGGAACAGGATAATGAAATACCTGGAATAGCAGCCACGTAGCAGAACCTACGATCGTGGTTGAAATGAGCGTCCCGAGTGTGGAAAAAAGCAATACAGGCCACTTCTCTTTTCTTAGCTGGTCGGCATTAATGTGTATCGCCCCTGCAAAAAGAAGAAAGCTCAGCATAAAATTCATCAGCACATACTGGAAGTCAATAGATGACGCCAGCTGAAGCGCCTTTTTTGACAGAAACGGGTGTAAACTGCCGAACACAACCAGCAACATCGATAAACTGAGCGAGATCACCATTATACCTATAGTAGGCGGCCATTTAATCAACCGGTGATTAACGTAGGCGAATACCGCGGCTAAAACAATGGTGATGGATAAAATTTCGCTAATGGTCATAGTAAAAAGTTACCATGGCAATTTAGCAATAAATATCAGTGCAGGGGCGCTTTTTCGGCCTTATTCCAGATTCGCTAAGATATTACGGAGATGGAATTGGACGAAACCGTCCATAGAGTCAGGCCGCTTATCGTTATTGGTAAAATTTAACGGCTTAATAAGATAGCCCGAAACACCCAGTCTTCCGGTTACTGCCCTGTCGTGTTCTTCTCCCGAAGTTGTCATAATAATAACTTTAAGGTGCTTTAGTAGCGGGTCGTCTCTTAATATCGACAAAAACTGCAAGCCATTCATTTTCGGCATGTTTATATCTAATAATATAACATCAGGCAAAGGGTTCATGGGGGGATTGCGCTGGTTTCCCCGCAGCTTATCCAAAGCTTCGACGCCATTATAGGCCGTAACCAGTTCGTGTTCCACTTCAATCTTTCTCAAAGACCTCTGTACGCTTATAACGTCGAGTTCGTCATCTTCAACTAATAAAATCTTTTTCATGTTAGTTCTTAGGCCAGGTGAACAAAAAACGCGTGCCTTTGCCCGCCGAAGATACAACCCTGACTGTCCCTTCATTTCCTTCAATAATTTTTTTTACGATAGCAAGGCCAATCCCGGTACTTTCTTCGTCATGCTTTTCTCTTAACGTCTGAAACATTTCAAAAATTTTTTTATGGTACTCCTGTTCAATACCAATGCCGTTGTCTGACACAGCAAACTCATAAAAATTCCGGTGTTCACTACAGCTTACTTCTATCTGCGCACCTTGTTGCGGTGTATACTTTACGGCATTACTCAGCAAATTTCCGAATACCTGTTCAAGCAATATCTTTTCGGTAGATAGTACCGGAAGATTTTTCATAGTCAGTTGATATCCCTCAGGAACAACAAGATCCGCTATTTCCCTGATTAAGTCGGCTACATTCACTATTTCCCTGGGATATTTTCCCCGCCCAATCCGCGCATACGCCAGTAGCCCGTCAATAAGATCGGCCATGCGTTTCAGTCGTTCCGGAATAATGCCTAGGTACTTCTTCATGCTGGGAGACATTTCCTCCGGCAAGTCTTCCTTTATCCACTGTACTGCGTTTGAAATACCTCTTATCGGAGCTTTCAGGTCATGCGAAACCACATAGGCAAACTGATCCAGTTCATCGTTCTTTCTCTCCAGTTCGGTAATATTCCGGCTGAGTTTTTGCGACATCAGGTTGAGCGACAGCGAAAGGCTTGTAAGCTCGTCTTTCTTGTCATCGGTTACCGTAGGGAACTCCCCCGCAGAGATATCTTCAGCTAATTTCACCATGGAGTCTATACGTTGAGTTATTTTCCTCACCAGGTAAATTGATAGCCCGGATCCGGCTACAATGAGTAATAAACTAAAAAAAAGTGAAAATCTGTCCGTCGCGGCAATTGAATCGGTAAGCGCCTTTCTCCTTTTTGCCCGCACATCATATTCGTACTGATCAAATGATGCAAACAGAGCTGTGATTTCTTCGTTGTAATTTTTGCCGGTATTTAAATTGGTTTGCTCTTCAAATAATTTCCGGTAGTTATTATTCAAGCGGGGATCGGCAATGGCCTTCTTTTTTGCATCAATAATTTGATTGGCAAAAGTGAGCCATACGTTATGAATAGCTTTGATAGAATCAAGACGGGCCGTTTGCAGCGCTGAGGAAATAATCAGACCTTTTTCCTGTTTCAGTAGTTCAGGGATCGTTTTTAATCCGCTTTCGTAACGCACAAGAAACCTCTGATTGCCCGAAAGCAAGAACCCCCTCAAACCGTTTTGCATGTCAATAATGCTCCGGTTTAAGTTGCTGGATGTCCGGATGATAGCCTCCGATGTAGTCAGAAAATCGGTGTTCGTATTAACTTTTTTCGTTAAAGAATAATTTACATACGAGTCAACCAGGTCAATAGAGATAGCTATAAACAACCCCAGCGATATTTGGGTCGCAAGTTTCATAAAGCGTCCGGATGATTTATGGTTAAATCAGGGAATAAAAAACGCCGGTTTTTAGTCATGCGATATGGCGTCCTGGTTTTCAATTTTGGCATCAGCAGGTAAAAGGTCGTAATCGGTTTTTAGTACCGTAATAAAAACATAAACGGGAACAAGCTTTGAGGATAATTGTTTGTATGCACTTGAAGATTTTTGGTCAGCTGTTAAAATTATTACGTTTATGTTTCCCTCAGTGACATTAGTCACCCTTATTGAGCAGATGCTTAGCCATATTTGCTTGTTAAATTTTGCATATGCAAGTACTGGCTTATCTCGCTGCAGCTCTGATTGGCATCTCGCTCGGTCTTATTGGCGGTGGCGGCTCAATTTTGACAGTGCCGGTTTTGGTATATCTGTTTGGCACTACACCCTTATTGGCAACTTCTTATTCGTTGTTTATTGTGGGTTCCGCCAGCCTGGTCGGAGCAATCAATAATTATCTTAAAGGACTGGTAAGCATCAAAACCGCACTTCTCTTTGGGCTTAGCTCGATTACAACGGTTTTCATGACCCGAAGATTTATTATACCTGCCATACCTAAGCACATTGCCTGGGTTGGTTCGTTTGAACTAACTGAGAATATCCTTACAATGGTACTATTTGCCATATTAATGATATGGGCAGCCAGAGCCATGATCAGGAGTGGCGAAAACAAGGAAGAAGCAGCTGGAAAGGACAAAAAATTAAATATTCCAAAGTTTATGAGCTATGGTATTGCCATTGGCCTGGCAACAGGTATCCTGGGTGCTGGCGGCGGATTTTTACTGATACCGGCATTGGTGTTATTTGTCGGGCTGCCGATGAAAAGAGCGATTGGTACTTCGTTGCTGATCATTGCACTTAATTCCCTTATAGGATTTACAGGCGATTTGGGTCACTTTAATATCGACTGGCTTTTTCTTGGAAAAATCACAGCCATCGCAATCGCCGGGATTTTTATCGGCGGCTACCTCGGTAAAAAGATCGATGGCAGCAAACTAAAGAAGGGGTTTGGCTGGTTTGTGCTGGCTATGGGTATCTATATTATTATTAAGGAGTTACTGTTAAAAAAATAAATTATGGAGAATTTTAAAGCGCAGCTGTTAACCGGCTGGACTATGGTACGGATTGTCAGACTGATGATGTCCGCCGCAATTATATACATGGCAATATCTGAAAGTAACTGGCTGATCGGTTTGCTCGGAGTATTTGTACTTTACCAGGTAATTACAAATACAGGCTGCTGTGGCGGTTCATGCGCTATGCCATTGCGCCGGACACCCGATGATAAATAAGTACTGTACGTTGCTAAATTATTTGAGTGACAGAAGTCACAGTTTATGATGAAGAAGTTTGGAAACTTTGTACAGATAAAAATCAATGCAATGATCATCGAGCAGATCTATACCGGATGTTTGGCGCAGGGCGCCTATTACATTCAATCGGGGGACGAGGCAGCCATTATCGATCCGCTGCGCGAAGTTTACCCTTACATCGAAAAAGCAGACCAGGCCGGCGCCCGAATCAAGTACGTATTGGAAACCCATTTTCACGCCGACTTTGTATCAGGACACATTGACCTTGCCGAAAAAACCGGGGCAACAATCGTTTATGGGCCTACAGCCGCCCCTTCGTTCAGGGCATATATTGCTAAGGACGGTGAAGAATTGAAACTCGGAGCCGTAACTATACGCGTCATACATACACCGGGGCATACCATGGAATCTGTTTGTTATTTACTGACAGATGAAAATGGTAAAGAAACAGCCTTATTCTCCGGCGACACGTTGTTTATTGGCGACGTTGGCCGGCCGGACCTGGCGCAAAAGGCTGCAGGCATGACTACGGAAGGACTAGCAGGCACACTATTCGAGTCGCTCAGGAATAAAATTATGCCGCTTAGCGACGATTTGATTATTTATCCGGCACACGGCGCTGGTTCTGCCTGCGGAAAGAGCATGAGTAAAGAAACTACCGATACATTGGGCAATCAAAAAAGATACAACTATGCCTTGCGCGCAAACATGACACGCGATGAATTTATTGCCGAAGTAACAGGGGGGTTAACAACACCGCCGGCGTATTTTCCGGTAAACGTTAGAATGAACAAGGAAGGATACGAAAGCATCGACAATGTCATCCATAATGGCATGGCGCCTCTTTCGCCTGATTCTTTTGAGGTGATTGCAAATGAATCAGGCGCCTTGCTGCTCGACACCAGGGACGCGGAGGTATTTGCAAGGTCATTTATTCCCAATTCCATTAACATCGGCATCGATGGCAATTTTGCGCCCTGGGTAGGCGCACTGATCCCTGATATAGAACAACCTATATTATTGATTACTGATAAGGGCCGCGAGGAAGAAGTAGTAACACGCCTGGCCCGGGTGGGTTTTGACAACACTGCCGGCTATTTGGAGGGCGGAATAGAGGCCTGGTCTGCAGCCGGAAAGGAAACAGATCATATCCGGTCTGTTTCAGCTGATGAATTGGCGCAGGAGCTGAATTCTGGAAGGCCGCTTCACCTGCTGGATGTGAGAAAAGCATCCGAATACATGGCTGAACATGTGACCGGAGCCAGAAATTTGCCTTTAGACGATATTAACAGCCATATGGCGGATATAGATAAGGACGAGACGTACTATGTACACTGTGCCGGAGGCTACCGCTCTATGATTTTTAACTCCATGCTGCGTGCAAGGGGTTATTACAACCTCGTTGATGTTAAGGGTGGCTTCAAGGCCATAAAACAGTCGGGCAACTTCCGGCTAATCGAGTCCGCCTGTCCCTGGTCATAACAAACTAATCTTTCTATCTGTGCTGAAAGTCAATTAATTGGATGACGACTGTCATGCCCAGCCTGACGGATAATAATGAAATTTATAATAAAACACATATAACAGATTATTAAAACCATGGCATTTTCAAAAATAAAAGCAATGTTGAAGGATTTTTTCGGTAAGAGTGAGCATGATCTGGAGGGCCACCAGTTTAAAAAAGCATTTGAAAGTATATCTAAGGCCCAGTTAATAGACGTTCGAACGCCAGCTGAGGTTACCTCCGGTACAATTGGCAAGGCTATAAATATCGATTTTATGTCGCGGGATTTTGACGCAAAGATACAGAAGCTCGAAGCTGACAAGACTTACTTTGTTTTTTGCCGCAGCGGCACCCGTAGCGCTACTGCGGTAAGAAAAATGAAGCAGGCAGGATTTACCGCCTACAATTTAGTCGGCGGAATAAACTCCTGGCCGCGTTAATGTAATAAATAACTTTTAAAACTTAAGATATGAAAAAGAATATGGGAACGTTCGACCGTGTGTTGCGTATTGTTGTGGCGTTGATAATAATCACCCTCTATTTCACCCATATACTAACAGGTATATGGTCCATAATATTCTTGATTGTCGCAGCAATATTTGTGTTAACCAGTTTAGTTGGTTTTTGCCCGCTTTACCTGCCGCTGGGCATAAGTACCTGCAGGCAATCTAAATAGCGTCGTTATATTATTTATGCGGGCGGCTGTACGGCTGCCTTTTTTATTAAAGGCGTTTGAGTGATTTAAGTCACCGAGAAGACCATGAAGCGCTACCGACATTTGATAAAAATTTATTCGATAAATGAAGAGAAAATATGGCTCCCCAATAATGCGATATGGCCTGTTGGCGCTAATGCTTGCAGGCGGCAGGATATTTGCGCAGGATGCGCCGGTAGAAATTACTCCCGATAGTGCCATACATGCTGCGCTTGCAAATAACAGGCAAATTGCCATAGCAGGGCTTGATGTTAAAATAGCTGAGGCGAATTATCATAAAACAGACGCAGTTTTTTTACCCGAAGTAACGGCCACTTATACTGCACTTATCACAAACGACCCTTTATCGGCATTTGGGTTTAAGCTGGAGCAGCGTGGTATTACTTCCAACGATTTTAACCCTGCGTTATTAAACCATCCCGATGTAAAAGGGAATTTTAATGCGAAGCTTGAAGTTAAACAGCCCCTGATTAACCCGGATATGTGGCTGGCACGTAAGGCTGCTAAGATGCAAACAAATGTTTACGGTTACAGCAATTTGCGTACAAGGCAATACGTAGTATTCGAGGTGCAGCAGGCTTGTTTGCAATTGCAACTGGCATACGAAGGCCGTGCTGTACTTGAAAAGGCGCTGGCTACTGCACACTCGGCATACAAATTTGCCAACGATCATTATAAGCAGGGGCTGATCCAAAAATCGGATGTATTAAACGCCCAGGTGCAAGTGAGCACTATCGAGGCCGATCTGGCCAAAGCCAAAAGCAATATCGAAAATGCTTCCGATCAATTAGGCATATTGACAGGCGCGCCGGCTGGCATTGTTTATCGTATCAAAGGAGATTTTTCGTTTAGTTCAGAAACAGTGACAACTGTTCCGAACGAGCGGCCCGATCTGCAGGCCATGCAAAAAGCAGTTGACGCCTCTGTCCTCATGGTGCGTTCGGCCAAAATGAACTTTCTTCCCAAACTCAATGCCTTTGGTAATTTCCAGTATAACGATAGCCGGTTAACGGGGTTTAATGCCAATTCATATTTCGCAGGCTTGCAGCTTTCGTGGGATATTTTTAAAGGTAACCGCACACACAGCGATGTTGCTGAAAAGACGCTCCAAAGCAGAAAATTATCCGGGCAGATGGCTCAGCAAAAAGAACAGGCGCAACTGGAATTGAGTAAAGCTTTGCGTGACCTTGCCGATGCCCGTTTTGCTATGCAACAGCAAAGCACCGCGGCAGATCAGGCCGCAGAAGCCCTGCGTATTTTACAAAACCGGTATGAGCAGGGGCTGGTCAATACTATAGATCTTTTATCAGCACAAACACAACTGGCGCAACGTCAGCTGGCACTGGCCCAGGCTAAATTCACTCAAAACCTTACGCTGGCATACATCAGCTTACTTACCGCAACAGAAAACCCCCAGTAACTCAATCATGAAAAAGAACTACTTAACCACGAAGATAACAGGTGCAGCGTTGTTTATGCTATTCATCGCCGCTTGTACCTCGCCTGAGCGAAAAGCGAACCAGACGGATAAAACGGCCCCTATTCCGGTTACAGCGGCTCATGCTTCGGCCACGGGTGACGGACAAATAAATATTACAGGGCAAATCTCGTCCACTCAAGTTGCCAATATCAGTACCCGCGTTATGGGATACATAACCGCCATGCACGTGCAGGTAGGCGATCACGTTAAACAAGGCCAGTTGCTGGTAAGTATAAGCAGCCAGGATATCAGCGCAAAAAAGGCACAGGCAGAAGCGGCAATTGCTGCGGCCGAAGCTGCCTATAACAATGCCAGGAAAGACCTGGATAGGTTTACAACGCTTTTTAAGCAGCAAAGCGCTACACAAAAAGAATTGGACAATGTTACCTTGCAATATCATGCGGCTCAATCGCAACTTCAAGCTGCCAAAGCAATGCGCAACGAAGCAGGTGCATCGTTAGCATACGCCAACATTACCGCACCATTTACAGGAGTGATTACGCAAAAAATGGCCGATGCGGGCAGTATGGCCGGCCCCGGTCAGCCACTGCTTACCCTCGAGAAATCGGGCAGTTACCAGGTAAGCGCCTATTTAACAGAAGGCCAGGTGGGAATGGTTAAAGAGGGCGTGCCGGTTAGCATCAATGTGCCGTCAGCAGCCAAAACATTCAACAGCCGGGTCAGCCAGATCAGCGTATCAGCCGAAGGCGGCGGTGGACAATACCTTATAAAAGCTGATATTCCCGACGGACAAAAGTCCGGCTTATACGCAGGGATGTCTGCGAACGTAATTATTACGCTCCCGGGGGCCGCATCTGCTGTCAACAACGATCAGCTTATGGTTCCGGCATCAGCTATTGTTCACCAGGATGAATTGTCCGGGCTTTATATCATTAGCCCGTCTAATACAGTTTTACTGCGATGGGTACGTCTTGGCAAAACTGCCGGTAGCCAGGTGGAAGTATTGTCTGGTTTGAACAATAAGGAATTGTTTGTAACCCAAGCCGATGGGCGGCTATATAACGGCGCGCCGGTTAGCATTAAATAAGTTTCATCAGCATTAACTGAACAAAAATGGAAAAAGGATTTGCCGGCAACATTGCCAAAGCATTTATTACTTCAAAGCTTACTATACTGCTGATGATCGCCTTTTTGCTGATCGGCGCCTACAGTACGTTTCTGATGCCGCGCGAAGAGGAGCCACAGATAGAGGTGCCGATGGCTGATATTATGATCGGTTACCCCGGGGCCCAGCCCAAGGAGGTTGAAACAAGGGTGACAGCCCCAATGGAAAAAATAGTTGCCAATATTAAAGGTGTAGAGTATGTATACTCTACAACCATGCAGGGGCAGGCTATGCTTATCGTTCAGTTTTATGTAGGCGAAGATGTAGAGCGATCAATGGTAAAGCTATACAGCGAGTTGTTGAAGAATATGGACAAAATGCCGCAGGGGGTGACCATGCCGTTAATTAAAAGCCGGGCCATTGACGATGTACCGGTGCTTGGCCTTACCGTATGGGGTAAACAATATGATGACTACCGCCTTCGGCAGATAAGCGAGGTATTAAGCAGTGAAATTAAGAAAATACCGGATGTTGCAGCCGTAAACATTATTGGCGGCCGCAGCCGCCTGGTAAAAGTTGTACTGGATAAAGCCAAAATGGCGGGCAACCGTGTCGATTTTCTTTCTGTTGCCCGCCAGTTACAGGCGAATAATGTACAGTTGCCCGCGGGGAATTTGTATAAAAACGATACAGCCTTTGCCGTGGAGACCGGTAACTTTCTGCACACCGCAGATGAGGTGGCAGATATTATAGTTGGCACAAATGGTCAGCAGCCGGTTTACTTAAAACAGGTAGCCACAATAACAGACGGGCCCGAAACACCGAGCCAGTATGTTTATTTCGGCAAGGGCGCTGCAGATACCTCGAAAATAAAAGGGGCCGATTTCCCGGCTGTTACACTCTCAATCGCAAAGAAAAAAGGCGCTGATGCCATGCGCATTTCCGAAACGATACTAAACAAGATTGAACACCTGAAAAAGACGGTAATCCCTGCTGATGTACAGGTTGCTACTACCCGGAATTACGGTGAAACCGCATCGGCCAAGGTAAGCGAATTGCTGCTTCATCTTTTTATCGCCATTGTGGTGGTTACGCTTTTCGTGATGCTGGCTATGGGCTGGCGCGGCGGACTGGTGGTATTCCTTTCAGTCCCCGTCACCTTTGCGCTAACGCTTTTTGCTTATTATTTTCTGCATTATACGCTTAACCGTATCACCCTTTTTGCCCTGGTATTCATCACCGGGATTGTGGTAGACGACTCCATCATTATCGCCGAAAATATGCACCGGCATTTTAAAATGAAGCGGTTGCCATTTTTGCAGGCAGCCCTTTATGCCATTAATGAAGTGGGTAATCCTACCATTCTGGCAACTTTTACAGTAATTGCGGCTGTATTGCCGATGGCGTTTGTATCCGGACTAATGGGGCCTTATATGAGCCCGATGCCCATTGGCGCATCCATTGCCATGCTGCTCTCGCTGATAGTGGCGCTGACACTTACGCCTTACCTCGGCTATATATTCCTGCGTGAAAAGGAAAAGCCAGGTAAAGAAAAGCCGCCGGTAGAATTGGAGCAGACGGGCATTTACCGCATCTACTACCGCTTTATTAATCCCATGCTTGAAATACGCTGGAAGCGCTGGGCCTTTATTATGGGTACAGTAGTTGTTCTGTTTGCATCGATATCTATGTTCTATACCAAAGCGGTGGCGGTAAAAATGCTTCCGTTTGATAATAAGAACGAGTTTCAGGCAGTGATTGATATGCCCGAAGGCACAACACTTGAACGAACAGCCGCCGTAACCCGCGAGATTGCTGCCTACATAGCCAAACAGCCTTTGGTTGTTAATTACCAGGAATATATCGGCACAGCGGCGCCGATCAGCTTTAACGGCCTGGTACGGCATTATGACTTGCGGCGCGGCGACAACGTGGCAGATGTACAGGTAAACCTGGTTGATAAGGAACATCGCAGCCTGCAAAGCCACGCTATAGTAAAAAGTATGCGTGATGCGGTGCAGGCCATAGGTCGTAAATATAATGCGAATGTGAAGATGGTAGAAGTGCCGCCGGGACCGCCGGTACTATCGACAATGGTTGCCGAGATATACGGGCCGGACTACAACCAGCAGATTGCCGTAGCAAGGCAGATTAAAGCCCTCATGCAAAAAACACCCGACGTGGTAGACGTAGACTGGCGTGTAGAGCATGACCAGCCTGGTTACCGCCTTGTGGTGGATAAGGACAAAGCTATGAGGCTGGGTATAGCCCCGGCACAAGTGGCAGCTACCATGAATGCTGCGCTGGGGGCACAGAGCGCGGGTATATTACATACAGATAACACAGTAGAGCCGGTAAACATCTCGCTGCAGTTAGGCGACGGCAGCAAAACAAATGTTAATGATCTGCTTGGGCTCAAGATAATTAACCAGCAGGGTGCCCCGGTGCCCGTAGGTAGCGTGGTTACGGTAGTAAACGAGATAAAAGAAAAAGCCATTTACCGTAAAAACCAAAAGCGCGTGGTATATGTAACAGCCGACATGGCCGGTAAGCTTGAAAGCCCTTCTTATGCCATGAGTGATATTTCTGACCGGCTGAAAGAGGTAAAGCTGCCCAGTGGATATACGTTAACCGAAGAATACACTAAGCAACCTTCATTTGAAGATAATTTCTCGCTGAAATGGGACGGCGAATGGCAGATTACCTTCGAAGTATTTCGTGACCTGGGTATTGCGTTTCTGGTGGTAATTATTATCATCTACATGCTGATAGTTGGCTGGTTTCAAAACTTTACCGTTCCCCTTATCATGCTGGCGGCTATCCCGCTCTCGCTTATCGGGATCATAGTTGGGCACTGGCTGATGGGCGCATTCTTTACAGCCACTTCCATGATAGGTTTTATTGCTTTGGCCGGAGTAATGGTGCGCAACTCGGTTTTGCTGATCGATTTCATAAATATCAGGCTCAGGGAAGGCATTCCCCTCAAACAGGCTATCATTGAGGCCGGGGCCGTGCGAACGACCCCAATCCTGCTAACCGCAGGGGCTGTGGCGTTGGGCGCTATCGTGATTTTGTTCGACCCAATTTTCCAGGGCCTCGCTATTTCACTGATGGGAGGAACAATCACTTCCACTTTTCTGACCCTGTTGGTGGTGCCGCTACTGTATTTTAAAATGATGAGGAAAAAGCAATTAACCAAAGTTTGATATGATGAAAGTATTGGTTGTGCTGGGCATCAGGGAGGATGCTGCACATATAACGGGGTTATTAAAAAAAGCAGGTATAAACGTATTTAGTCTGGTCGATGCCATTGGCGAGCGACCTGACTTTAAAGAGCCGCTTACCGGCGATTGGTTTGCCGCAGGAGGGAGTAATGCAGAGGCGGTAATTGGTTTCAGCTTCACCGGAGCCAGCCAGGCGTCGGATGCACTCGACCTTATAGCCCGGGATAATGAACTGAGAAATAATGGCTTCCCTTTAAGGGGTTTTGTGATGCCTGTTGAAGCTTATATCTAATAAAATTTATTACGATGAAAGAAAGAATTATTAGAGCTGTTGCCGGTACGTTGGTACTGGTTAGCTTGCTGCTTACCTGGTTAGTTGGTCCATATTGGATGTTACTGGGCGCATTTGTTGGCGTAAATTTGGTGCAGTCCTCGCTTACGCGTTTTTGCCCGCTCGAAAAGATATTAGAATGGGCTGGTGTTGATAATCCTGCACGAAAACGTTAAGCTATTCGTTCGATATGGGAACGGTGAATCTTAATGTCGCCACGCTGCTCCATTTTTTTAAGCAGCCGGGTAACCACTTCGCGCGAAGTGTTCAGGTCTGATGCGATCTGTTGATGGGTAACCTTTAACTCGTTGGCGCCAAGCAGCCTGAATTGATTTTTAAGATAAATCTCCAGCCGCTCATCCATGTTTTTAAATACCACGCTATCCAGCACTTCCAGCAGTTCTTCAAAGCGGTGCCGGTAAGTTTCCACAACAAACCGGTACCAGCTTTTGTAATTTTTCATCAGCTCTTCCATATACTGAACCGGTATCATGATGATAGTAGAATCTTCGACCGCCCTGGCCATTATCTCACTTTCCCTGGCCGTAGCAGCGCAGATCATCGACAGCGCACAGGCATCCCCCGGCTCCAGGTAGTACATGAAAAACTCGTTCCCGTCATCGCCTTCCCTGTATATTTTAATACGTCCTTCAGCAATCAGCATTGTGTTTTTTAGATACTGACCGCTGCGCATCACTGCAGTGCCGGCAGGAATGGCTTTTACGGCAGCCACATTGGCAATAAATTCTTTAAGCTGGCTATCCAGTTCCGGAAAATGATCATGAAGCAGGTTGGATATGGCTGACATAGGCGGGGAGTTTACAGCACAAAAATAACAAAAAAGACGGGATGGGCCCATGCCTCACAGACGTTAGCCTATTATTGGCCAGTCACGGAGCCTGCAACAGCTTATTTAAATAATCGTAAAACGCCTTATCCGAATAATCGGCGGCGCCTTCATGCCTGGCAACTATTTGTCCATGCTTATTAATAATAAGGGTGGTTGGGATGGAGCCAGAAAACACACCCTCCGGCAACCCTGTATCAACCTGGTAAACCGGGAGGCCGTAATGATGATCCTTCATAAATGCCGATGACCGGGATAAATTGCCATCCACGTCTACGGGCAGCACCATTATACCCGCATTGTTCTGGTAATGGCGGGACATTTTATCGATTGAGGGCATTTCGGCTATGCAGGGAGGGCACCAGGTTGCCCAGAAATTAACTATCAATACTTTACCCTGCTGCTGGCTCGTTTGCAGAATTTCCCCGTCTGCTGAACGCAACAAAATATTTAATGCCGGTGCTGTTTTTGCCGGAGCGGTGCTTTCGGTAGGGGCGCGCATCAATCCCAGCTTCAACATACCCATTATCAGTATTGCTTTTGCCTGCGGACTGACTATAAGGACAATTGCAATCAGCACCATCACTAAGTTAGCCACATTCTTCCGGGTTAGTAACAATTTTAACCTGTTCATATCTTATTCTTTATTGCAATTAAGATAAACATTCTAAAGCAAGGGGTCCAACCGGGCGTTAATAGATGACCAGTATGCATGGAGGCTCTAAATTACCATTGCAACCGCATTAAAAAAGGTGACAATTGTCACCAATCAGGAAAAACCATATTTTTATTTTTGTAGCAAAAGTCAGAAAGTATGGAAGCTAACAGATCCCCCAGGTACATTCCCTTATTACCTGCATTAATAAGCTACAAATGTCCGAAATGCCGGGTCGGTAAGGTATATGAGCACGGCCCATACAGGTTTTTCGATAACAAAATACGTAAACAATGCGCCCATTGCGGGTTGGTTTACGAAAAAGAACCAGGCTATTTTTATGCAGCCATGTATGTAGGTTACGCTTTTGTTGTTGCAGAACTTATTACTTCCGCTGTGGCGATTGCCGTGTTGACCGGAAGCAATAATCCCTGGCTTTACCTGGTAATCATGCTAAGTTTCGTAACAATTCTTTCCCCCTTTAATTACCGTTATTCCCGCATGCTGCTCCTGTATTTTCTTACACCCGGTCTACGCTATCATCCCGAGTTGAGTTAAATAATTACTTCTATCACGATGAACCGGTGCGATAAGACGGATTGTTGCACTAACTGAGTTTTTACCTTTTTTGGCCACAGGCACTGTGCTCATGTTTGCGCATTTGTGCCTTAACATAAGAGCAGTCCGGCATTTCGTTTATCTTTTGATACCACAATTCTGAACGTTTTACTATGGGCATGAACCGTTTGTTTGCAGGCGTTTTTGTTACGTTCGTCGTTTTTTTATTGGTGTAATAAACATAAAGTGGCAAATTTACTTATGCCAATAATTAAGATCACCGATTTGTTATACCCGAAAACGCTGGCCCGGATTGCCCTGCACGCGGCTTTTTGGGGATTGCTGTTTGTGCTGCGGTTTTACCTTACCTTGATCACATTTAATGTTTACAGCGGTTTTCCTCCACCAACATTGGCCCTGTTGAGTTTATTCAGCACAGGCCTTGTGGCTGCTTTTTACTATGTGCTGACTGGGGTTCTTTGGAAGCATCTTCTTCGTAAAAAAAAGTATGCTAAAACTTTTGCTTTACTAATTATACTATTGATACTTTATACAATAGCTGACACCATCACGGAACGCATTTTGTTAAAAGCCTGCCCGGACTGTATGATTACCTTAGCAAAGCATCAGCCTGGTTATTACAGTTTAATCCGGTCGGATATTACCAGCATTGTGCTGAAGCGCTTATTGAGTTTTGGGACGCCATTTTCGCTGATATTGACGCTTTTTATTCCTTTATGTATTAAAATCGCTGTAAATGCCTACCGCAGCAGTATAGATAGCTTAAAGCTTGCAAAAGAAAATATTCAACTGGAATTTAATTTTCTTAAGGCACAACTAAACCCTCATTTTTTATTCAACACCATGAATAACATTTATGGCCTGATCATGAGTGGTGATAAAGACCGATCCGCCAATCTTGTATCGCGTCTTTCTGAACTGCTGCGCTATATACTGTATGACTCGAACGAAGATAGCATGCCGGTAACAAAAGAGGTTAAATTAATCAATGATTATATTGAGTTGGAAAAAGTAAGATTGAATTTTACAAAAGTGGTTTTCGATTGCAGCATGGATGATACAGGTTATGAAATAGCGCCATTGTTGCTGATTCCGCTTATAGAGAACGCATTTAAGTTTAGTCCGGACGAACCAGGGTCGCTTATCAGTATTTTTTTTGACATATTGAATGGACGGCTTCGCTTTACGGTTGAAAACGATATTGACCGGCAACGGAGCGGCTCCAGGCACGGCGGCATCGGTTTAAAAAATCTTGAGAAAAGATTGCGGCTTTACTACCCGGAGGACTACTCATACGAGTCTTCGATAACTGGACCAACTTATTCAGCGGATTTAACAATACAGTTAGTATGAAAATAAAATGCATGATAGTTGATGACGAGCCGATAGCAAGAGATATCCTGAAAACTTATATCGATCGAATCCCGGAAGTTTCGCTGGTAAAAAGCTGTATTAATGCAGCTGAGGCCTATGAAGGCTTACACGAATACGCCGTCGATCTGGTTTTCCTGGATATTCAGATGCCGGTTATCAGCGGTACAGAGTTTCTGCGCTCGCTAAGGAAACCGCCCCTGGTGGTGTTTACAACTGCCTATTCGCAATATGCTGTAGAAGGTTTCGATCTGAATTCGGTCGATTATCTGCTAAAGCCCATTGTGTTTGAACGTTTTTACCAGGCAGTGCAGAAAGCTATGGAGCGGATGCAAAACCATACGCAGTTGCCAGGTAAAAAGGAGGATGTACCCGATTACCTCTTTATCAGGCAAGGCAGCAAGCTGATCCGTGTAAACCATAGCGAGATCAGCTACATACAGGCTGAACGTGATTTTTGCTCGGTATATATTGATAATAAGCGGCTGTTGGCCAGTCTGCATCTTAAGATATTGGAAGATATGCTGCCGCAGAACAAATTCTTCAGGGTACACCGTTCATATATCGTAAATATGGAAAAGATAGCAGCAGTTAAGGGCAATATTATTGAATTAAACAATGCCGAAATACCAATAGGGGCTAATTACCGGGAGCACCTTTTTAAGAAACTCCATATTAACGCAGGCAATCCAGTCCGGGATGCGCCGCGCTAGGCACGATGTTTTTTGGCAGCACTATGATCACAGTTAACTGCAATGAGCGCCCCCATTTTATGAATATTATATCTAAAATTACACTGCCACATTTCTCTTCTTCAAAAATGTTACGGCGATACCCGCCAATACAACAGCGCTGCCAATAATCTCATTTATTTCCAATGTCTCCTTTAAGAACCAGATCGCCAAAAAGCCGGCTATTACAGTTTGGCTCAATAATGCAATAGATACCTTTGTGGATTCCAAAAAACGCAGGGAATGATTGATCGTTAACCAACCGGCCAGCTGGCATAACAACCCCATTCCCAGGAAACACAGCCAGCCTGACACCGGGAAATGAATCATCTCAACACCCATTACCAAATTTACAATAAGCAGAAAAATACTACCGGCAAGCATATTGTAAAACATAAAGGTTATGGTGCTGATGTTTTGCAGAATGCCGCGAGTTATAATGATGTAAATGGCATAAAACAAACTTGCCAGTAGGGCCAGAGGAATACCTATGTTAAACTGCAGCGACAACAAATGCTTATAACCAACCAGTATCACCATGCCGGCTATCGCCAGACCAGTTCCAATCCAGAACAACTTGCCGGCTTGTTTCTTAAATAAAATCCAGGTGATCAGCCCTACCCACACCGGTGCAAGGTTAGCGATGAGTGTTGATACCGTCGCCGATATTTTAATGAGCGACAGGTTCCAGACCGCAATATCCGATGCGAAAATAATACCGCCAATAAGAGCTACTATCAGATCTCTTCGCGCGATCCTTAAACTTTTATTAGCGACGCAATAGGGCAACAAGCAAAGCCAGGCAATGAAAATGCGGTAAAACCCGGAGGTAATGGGTGAAGCGTCGGTAAGCTTTACAAATATGGGCGAAAAGGATATGCAAAGGATGCCTATAACGAGGCTGGCTTTTGGATTCATGATGGGCAAACTTAGCTAAATAGGCAACGGTATTGAAAGGAACCGGATATTTTTAAGCCGTTATTGCCCAGGGATAATAAAACGCATACTGTCAATTCGGTAATTCTGTTAATTCCGGTTCAGACAAACAGCAAATTATCGTATTTTTGAGCCTCAAAATACATGAATATATGAGCCAGCGGAAAAAGATTAAAGCATTACTAGAGAGCACTGAAACAAACGTTGAAATTACTGTTAAAGGATGGGTACGCTCGTTCCGTAATAATCAGTTCATTGCTTTAAATGATGGCTCGACCAATAATACACTGCAGGTTGTTGTTGATTTTGAAAATACAGATGCTGCCCTGCTGAAACGCATAACCACTGGCGCGGCAATTAGTGCGACAGGCTTATTAGTAGAGTCGATGGGCAAAGGTCAGCGTGTAGAACTAAAAGCAAAGGAAATTGAAATATTGGGCGATTGTGATCCGGAAAGCTACCCGCTGCAATTGAAAAACCGCCCGAGCCTTGAATTTTTGCGGGAGATCGCACATCTTCGTTTCCGTACCAACACATTTGGCGCGATCTTCAGGGTGCGTAACAGCTTGTCATTTGCTATACACCAATTTTTCCAGGAGAGAGGATTTGTCTATCTGCATACACCAATTATTACTGCTTCGGATGCGGAAGGTGCAGGCGAAACTTTCCACGTTACCAACTTTGATTTGGCTAACCCGCCAAAAACTGACACCGGAGAAATTGATTTTTCTGAAGATTTTTTTGCCAGGCCAACCAATCTTACCGTATCCGGCCAACTGGAGGGTGAATTAGGCGCCATGGCCCTGAGCGATATCTATACTTTTGGCCCAACTTTCCGTGCTGAAAATTCAAATACCACCCGTCACCTGGCTGAATTTTGGATGATTGAGCCCGAAATGGCATTTTATGATCTGAATGACAACATGGATCTGGCAGAAGCGCTGTTGAAATACGTCATAAAATATGCGCTGGACAAAAATGCCGACGACCTGGCATTTTTAAGTCAGCGTTTAGCCGAGGAGGAAAAACAAAAGCCACAGCAGGACCGTTCAGAAATGTCGCTTATCGAGAAGCTGGAATTTTGTTTGAACAACGATTTCGAGCGTCTTACATATACCGAGGCCATCAATATACTAAAGGAATCTACTCCGAATAAGAAGAAGAAATTCCAGTACCTGGTTGAAGGCTGGGGCACTGATCTGCAGTCGGAGCATGAGCGTTACCTGGTTGAAAAGCATTTTAAAAAGCCGGTAATATTAACCGACTATCCTAAAGCAATAAAGGCATTCTACATGCGCCAGAACGAGCCGGATGCAAATGGCAATGAAACTGTCCGCGCAATGGACATCCTGTTCCCTGGTATCGGAGAAATCGTCGGCGGTTCACAACGCGAGGAACGCCTCGACAGGCTGGAGAAACGTATGGACGAAATGGGCATACCTAAAGAGGAACTCTGGTGGTACCTGGATACGCGTCGTTTCGGGGCCTGCCCGCATGCAGGTTTTGGCTTAGGCTTTGAGCGTTTGGTATTATTTGTAACCGGTATGGGTAACATCCGGGATGTGATACCGTTCCCCAGGTTTCCTAAAAACGCAGAATTTTAATTTTTTGGATTTTACCGATAGGGAAAAGATCACACGATTGTATAAAAACAAGAATGGCCGACTTGTCAAAAAGCCGGCCATTCTTGTTTTAGCAGGTAACGGGTTATCCTGATTAATTGAACCTGATATTAACGTTGCCGCTTGATGCATGGGCCTCAACCGGAATGCCGCCGCCATTCAAGGCGCCGCGAATATGGTTCCTGTTCCACTCGCCGCTAAAGTTGGTGAGTTTTAACTGGCTAACCTGCTGGGCAGCGATGTCAAGGTTAAAGCCCTTTGTTGGCAAAACCAGGTCGATGCTGCCGGAGCTGGCGCGCAGTTTAACGTACTTTCCTGTACCTTTCATTTCGGCACGGAGGTCGCCGCCGCTGGTACCGGCGTCAAGGCTGCAGTTCATATTCCTTAAATCTATGCCGCCGCCAGAAGTGTAGGTTATTAATTCACCTTCAATATTTCCGCCATTAATCCCTCCACCGCTGGTATGTGCGTTGATGGTACCTTTCAGGTCATTCAATTCAAGGCCGCCGCCGCTGGTTACTAATGAGATCTTTCCGGTACAATTCCTGGCGTCAATACCGCCGCCGCTGGTATGCAGGTCGATATCGTCTCCGCAATCACGTACGTTAATGCCGCCGCCACTGGTACGCCCGCGGATCACACCGGTTACCTTTTCAACGTCAAGGCCTCCGCCGCTGGTCGAAAATTCTTCGTTCCCCTTCAGATTGTCGAGACTGATCCCTCCGCCGCTGGTTCTTAAATGGGTAGATACCGCCTGCGGCACATATATCTTGAAAGAGATGCTCAGCTGGCGTCTCCAATTTACGAAATTATGTTTGTTTTTAACGGTAGCGCTTAGCTCATGGCCGTTTACGTCTATATTCACCAGGTAGTCTTCTTCCAGGCGTTTGGCGATTTCCTGCTTTGATAATTCCTGGTTGTTGTTGCTCTTGATGTAAACTTCAATACGAGGTGATTGTCCGCTCTCACCGCTCACCATAATACCGCCGGCGGAGGTGGATACAACAACATTGTTGATGGCATTGTTAGCTAATGATTTGGTGAGGTAGGGCGTTTTATCGGTCTGGGCTAATACTGCAGCGCTTTGGCATACTACTAGTAGTAAGGTTAAGTATGTTTTCATAACATTCGGTTTGTTTAATGTAACAGACTACTATTTTGATGCTTGCGTTGCACCAAAGGCAAAATTTATTATTTAGATAAAAGAATGCTGCAAAGTTTTTCCGAATACACGAATTTTGAAAGCGGTGGGGCATGAAAGGAGAATTCCTGATAAAACTGCCGGAATTTTCGAGCCCCCGGAAGTCCGGCTATTTCTTTGTTCCCGGCGCCGATAAATAAAAATGCCACAGTAACATAGTGGCAATGGTTCGGTATGGCTGCCATTGTTCCGCTACTTGCAAAATCTCCTCACGTGTTGCAGCTAACGGAAGATTTTTTACCCGCTTTAAGGCATTTACTGCTGCCAGATCGCCGATTGGAAACACATCGGCATGTTGCAAAACAAATATCAGGTAGATATCGGCCGTCCAGTTACCAATGCCTTTTAAAGCTGTTAGCTTCAGGCGAACTTCATCGCCGGGCATATCTTCCAGGGCTGATAAATCCAGTTGCCCGCTTAATAACGCTTCCGCCAAATATCGCAGGTAGATAGTTTTCTGGCGGCTTACGTAACAAGCCCGCATTTCTTCGTCACTCAATAAAAGCAGTTTCGCCGGGGTCAATCCTCCTAAACGTTCTTTCAATTTATTGAGAGCCGCCAGCGCGGATGCCAGAGATACCTGCTGCTCCAGGATGATATGCACTAACGTCTCATAGCTGTTCGGCCGGTTCCAGAAAGGCGGATAGCCGTGATTATCAAGGATAGTGGCGAGGTCGCTGTCGCGTTTGGCGAGCTCATCGCAGAGGAAATGGTGAGTATCGCGTGTAAACTTATTGCTCATGTTATTGTTTTAAAATTACTAACTTTTTTAGGATATGGCGTTTTCTTTTGCGATTTTTACCCTATGAACAACCTGCCGCCTTTAGCGGAGCGTATGCGTCCGAAAAGTCTCGACGATTATGTGGGTCAGAAACATTTGGTTGGCCCGGGTGCGGTATTGCGTAAAGCTATTGAATCGGGCTCATTGCCGTCGATGATATTCTGGGGACCGCCAGGCGTAGGTAAAACTACGCTGGCTTATATCATCTCTCAAACGCTCGATAGGCCATTTTTCTCGTTGAGCGCTATCAATTCGGGCGTAAAAGATGTGCGGGAAGTGATTGAAAGGGCCTCGGTCTTAAAATCAGAAGGCGAGGCATTGCCGGTTTTATTTATCGATGAGATCCACCGTTTCTCCAAGTCGCAGCAGGATTCTCTTCTTGGCGCTGTAGAGCGCGGCATCGTTACACTGATTGGCGCCACTACAGAAAATCCATCCTTCGAAGTGATCTCGGCGTTGTTATCGCGCTGCCAGGTTTACATTTTACAGCCTTTGAACGAAGACGACCTGATGGGTTTGTTAGTCAAAGCAATGAAGGAAGACGAAGTACTGCAGAAAAGAAACATCGCCATAAAAGAAACTGAGGCCCTGCTACGCCTTTCCGGGGGCGATGCACGCAAGCTGCTGAATATTTTTGAGCTGTTGGTAAGCGCCTTTACCGAAAAGAAAATTACGCTTACAAACCAGAATGTGCTGGAACATGTGCAGCAAAATATGGCACTGTATGATAAGACCGGTGAGCAGCATTATGACATCATTTCCGCTTTTATAAAATCCATGCGCGGCAGCGACCCTAACGGCGCCGTGTACTGGCTGGCGCGGATGATTGTTGGGGGTGAAGATCCGTTGTTTATTGCGCGCAGGATGCTGATATTGGCTTCGGAAGATATTGGCAATGCAAATCCTAACGCCCTGTTATTAGCGCAAAGCTGTTTTGAGGCGGTGAACAAAATTGGCATGCCCGAATCGCAATTGATTTTATCGCAAACTGCTATTTACCTGGCTACATCAGCCAAGAGCAACTCAGCAACCACGGCAATTGGCGCTGCTATAGCGATGGTTAAGGAAACCGGCGACTTGCCTGTACCGCTGCACCTGCGTAATGCACCTACCAGGCTGATGAAAAATATCGGCTACGGAAAGGATTATAAATACGCCCACAGCTACGCAGGCAATTTTACTGACCTTGATTTTTTGCCCGACGCTATAAAAGGCGCCAAGCTTTATGAGCCTGGTAACAATCCGCGCGAAAATGAAACCAAAGAAAAATTAAGAAAGCTTTGGGGCGAGAGATATAAATATTGACTTATTACACTTTCAGAAAATTGTTTTAGGATTACACCTGAATCCAACACTTATTTTTATCAAATTTGCCTGAACGCCCCTAAACTGCGTTTTTTTGCCTATCATTACCCTTATTAACTAATCGCATTTATGACGTCGACTTTTCTTCGGCATGAGTTAAAGGCCTTTTGGCGTTCCAAAAATACCGGTAAAAGCATTGCTGTGCGTATTGTTATGGGCCTGTTGATTTTATATTTCCTGGCTATTGTTAGCGTTATCGGCTTTGGTCTCGATAAATTTTTAGAAAAAGCTGCGGGAAAGGATATGATGATCACTTATTGCGGTATCATATTGTTGTATTATTTAACCGACCTTTTTTCCCGCCTGCAATTACAGGACTTGCCTACATTACGTGTACAGCCATACTTGCAGCTGCCGGTAAAACGGAACTCACTGGTTCGCTATCTTGCATTTACTGCGCTTTTTTCGGTATTTAATCTTTGGCCCTTTTTGCTGTTCGTGCCTTTTGTTTTTAAGGTTATTGCGCCGGTATCAGGTGGCCTTGCCGCTATAGCTTTCATTGCTTCCATAGCAGGGCTTACCGTTTTTAATAACTATTTGGCCCTTTATTTGAAAAGAAAAGCGAATTTAAACGGCTGGATATTTTTAGTTGCGGCCGCCGTAATCATCCTGATCGGCTTATCTGATTTTCTGTGGCATATTTTTTCAATACGTAATTTTTCTTACCTGTTTTTTGGCAACTTAATTCACTATCCGGTACTGGCCATTGTTCCCGTAATACTAGGAGCAGCTATGTATTATCTTAATTTTTTATATCTGAAGGATAATCTTTACCTGGAAGAACTTGGCTCCCGTAAAGTAGCCAGATATAAAAACAGCACCGATTATCCCTTACTTAATCATTTTGGCAATATCGGAGATCTGGTGGGCAATGAACTTAAACTGATATTCCGTAACAAGCGGTCCCGCTCAGCGTTTATTATGGGCTTATTCATCATGTTTTACGGACTCATATTTTATACCAATCCAAAAATGAGCGGCGAGGGGTATAAGGTTTTTGTAAGCATGTTTATGACCGGTATTTTCATCATTAATTACGGGCAGTTTATGTACAGCTGGCAGGCTTCGCATTTTGATGGGCTGCTGGTGAGCAAAGTAAACTTCGTTGATTTTTTGAAGGCCAAGTACCTGTTATTCACTATTATTTCGACACTGTTTTTATTGCTTACCACTCCCTATGTTTATTTCGGCTGGAAAACGCTGGTGATCGAGATTATAATGTATATGTGGAACATCGGCGTAAATACCACTATCGTGCTGTTTTTTGCGAACCGTAATTATAAGCGTATGGATCTTTCCAGGGGCGCTGCATTTAACTGGGAAGGCATCGGCAGCAATCAGTGGATTTTATCGCTCCCTTTATTGATTACGCCATTCCTCATCTACGGCCCCCTGGCATTGCTTCACCAGGCCAATACCGGGCTGGCCCTCCTGGGACTTATAGGCTTGACAGGCGTACTTACCCGCGGTTTCTGGATTAACAAGCTGGCGGCCGATTTTTACAATAAACGTTATACAATAGCAGAAGGGTTTAGAAACAAATAATATGATTGAAATTAAAAACCTTAAAAAAGTTTATGGCGGCGCTGTCGTCGTAAACGTTCAGGAATTAAATATAAATAAGGGCGAAAGCGTCGGCCTGGTGGGTAATAATGGCGCCGGAAAAACTACGATGTTTCGAATGATGCTCGACCTGATACGGCCAGATGCCGGGCATGTATCATCAAATGGCGAAAATGTGGCCGGACATGAAAATTGGAAGAATTACACGGCTTCATACCTTGATGAAGGTTTTTTGATTGATTACCTTACTCCCGAGGAATACTTTTATTTCATAGGTAGCCTTCATCAGCAAAGCCGGGCTCATGTAGATGATTTTATGGCAGGGCTTACCGATTTTTTCAACGGGGAAATTTTAAAAAAAGGCAAATATATTCGCGATCTTTCAAAAGGTAACCAATGCAAGGTTGGCGTAGCTTCATGCCTGCTGCAAGGTCCGGAATTGTTGATGCTGGATGAGCCTTTTGCCAACATAGATCCAAGCACACAATTCAGGTTAAAAAGCATTTTAAAGGACATTAATAAAAACCGGGGCGTAACTACGTTAATATCAAGCCATGACCTAAATCATATCACTGACGTATGCGACCGGGTGCTGTTGATGGAAAAAGGAAAAATTATTAAAGATATTGCCACTAGCTCATCAACCTTAAATGAATTGGAGCAGTATTTCGGCGTCGGGCAGATCGCCCCGGGAAATGCCGCTGAAAGGGAGCAGCGTTAATCTAAAGGGATCTCAAAGAAAAATACGGAGCCTTTATCCACCTCACTTTCCACCCATAACCGACCGTTGTGCCGCTCTATAATCTCTTTACTTATAAATAAGCCAATGCCCAGGCCCGATATATGGACCGCCATGTCTTCTACACGGTAAAAGCGCGTAAAAATGCGTTCCTGCTGGCCTTTATTTATTCCGGGGCCGAAGTCGCGTACCGACACAAGCGCTTTATTTCCGTCTGCCGACACTGAAATGTCAACGGCGCTTGCTCCCGGGGAATATTTTATGGCGTTTGACAATAAATTAATAATTACCTGCTCTATGCGCTGCCTGTCGGCGGTCACGCTAAGGTTATCAACCGTTGAGTTAAGCCTCAGTACATGGGTGCTAGCCGAATATTGTATAAGCTCTGTAACCTCATTGACTAATTGCACCAGGTCGAATTGGGTAAACGACAGCGGCAGTTGTCCGGTTTCAATTTTCGATACATCAAGCAGGTCAGATATCAGCCCGGTAAGTTTATTAATTTGCACCAGGGCTTTTTCTATAAAAGATTTATTAGCATCACCTTCAGGAAGGCGGCGGTTAATAATCTGAAGGTAGCCACTCAGGCTGGTCACAGGTGTCTTTAACTCGTGGCTGGCCAGGCCAATAAATTCATCCTTTTTGGAATTAAGCTTACGGATCTCTTCATAAAGTGTCGCGTTTTCAAGTGCTATGGCTGCCTGCTTGGCCACGCTCTCAATTAAGTGCTCATGGTGAACAGTAAACTTACCCCGCTGAGGGTGACCATAAAAAAGACCACCAATCACCTCGCCTGATTTAGAAATTACAGGTACAGCCAGGTAGCTCACTACCGGCAAATGGCCTTTTGGCTGACCATAATGCGGTGCGCTTTTGCCATAACGCGGGTCTTTGGTAATGTCGTCAGATCTCACCGTTGCCTCGCCACTGAATGTAGGATGAAAAATAGCCGTATTGCGCGGCATACTAAATTTCTCAAAAGCCTCTCTCGGGGCGCCCGATAAGGTATAAAGCATGTATGATTCACCGCGCTCATCCACCTTATTATAAAAAAATGCACCAAACGCCGCACCTGTTACCTGTGTGGTAACATCCGTTACCTGCTGCAATATTTCCTGCACATCCAGGTGTTCAGAAATCATATTATTTACGGTATTCAGCGTTTCAAGATTATTGGCGTAACGCTGCAGACTTTCTTCGGCATCTTTTTGTTTTGTAATATTCCGGGCGATTTTTGAAGCGCCTATTACCTGTCCATTTTTGTTTTTTATTGGCGATATCGTAAGCGAAACGGGTATTTCTGTATTGTATTTAGTGAGGCGGTAAGTTTCGTAGTGTTCAACTTTTTCACCCTTTTTTATCTTACTGATAATTAAATCTTCTTCCTGCCTGCGGTTATCGGGTATAATCGTCATGATGGATCTGCCTACGATCTCGGCTTCACTATAACCAAACATTCTTTCGGCCGAGTGGTTCCACGTAGTAATAATACCCTCGAGCGTTTTGCTTACAATGGCATCTTCGGACGATTCAATAATAGCCGCAAGCATTGCCTGTTTGTTTTCGCTGCTGCGTTTTTCTGTAACGTCAATAAGGGTATTGATTCCGCCTGTAACCTCGCCGGCAGCATTGAAAACCGGAACAGGATGCGACTGTACATATAAGCGGTCGCCGTTGGGCCGTTGAACTATAATTTCGTCGACATTACCCCGTACGCCTGAAGCTACTGTTCGTGCCAGTGGACTATTTTCCGGCATGACCTCCTCGCCGGTAATTGTAAATATTCTACTGGCGGTCCATTTGTCCCCGGCCTCCGGAATACGCCCCCAAAGTGATTCAGCCGCTTTATTAAATGAAGTAATTTTACCCGATTTGTCGCAGGTATATATCGCGATAGGCAGATTCTCGAACAAAAGGAAATCAACCGGGTTATCCGCAGGCGTGCTTGGATTATAATCTTGCTGGTTTATCAATGTTAGGGACTTTACACCACTGTGTCTGATGAAACACAAAACATTCCTGATTGTTTTAACCGGAAATTAAAATCATGCATTTGTTAAAAAGATAGCGAGTTAGCCGTTATGGGAAGGATAGCGAAGTACCGTTCTGTGTCGCCGCAAAAATTAAAACAGCAAAAAGCCCTTCCGGAATACCAGAAAGGCCGTTGTGTATCGTAACTAACTACCTTTTTGAGGTCAGTGTAATTAAACTCGCTTTGATTTGATGCGGGCTGCTTTGCCGGTAAGATTACGCAGGTAGTAAAGTTTTGCACGGCGAACTTTACCAAAGCTATTCACTTCGATTTTGTCGATATTTGGCGAGTTGATCGGGAAAATACGCTCTACACCAATTCCATTTGATACTTTACGAACAGTAAAGGTTTCAGTGCTTCCGGCGCTGTTGCGCTGAATAACTACACCCTGGTAAACCTGGATACGTTCTTTATTTCCTTCCCTGATTTTATAATGAACGCTTACCGTATCTCCTGATTTAAAAGATGGAAGTTCTCTTTTCTCTACTGATTGTTCCTCAACAAATTTTACTAAATCCATGATTTTTAGCTCTTAAAGCCGATTTTTAGCCCGTAAAAATCGGATTGCAATTATAGAGATTTTTTTTAATATAAAAAAGGGGGATTGTAAATTTTTTTGTGCGCGGTTGATTATGTTGGATTGAGTTGATTAAGTCGCCGTGTTGTGATGTTGCTAACAACCCTATATAATCTATTCAGCGCGTTCAGTCTTTTCCACTTTTGCCTCCGTAAAATACCCGATAACAGAATAAACCACCCCTATCAGCAGCAGGTTAAAAACAAAGTTAATGAGCGTATCGCTAACTGAATGCGAACGTTTGTCGATGTCGATAAACGTATAAACCGCATAAACAACGGCAATGACGAACAACACCCAGCCGGTCACTGATGCGGGTTTATAAAATATTCCTTTGCGTGTAAACCAGTTTAGCCTCATGATCTTAATTTTTAATAGATATGGATTCAGTCATTGCAAAGCTTAAAAAAGCAAACAGTATTGCTATGCTAATCAAGATAAGCACAATGTTTAACATTTTTATTTTTATGGTGATATTCAATTCGCGCGCCTTGCTGCGATCAAGGTCCATCCGCTGAAAGCTTACATGTGTGATAGCCAGTGCATTAATAATGATGCAAATAACCGGCAATAACAGGAAAATGACCGGAGCAAAAAAAACCATGCCTTTTATATTTTCCAGGCCTGCTATCTGGGTGAACATCGATCCGAACCACCCCGCCTTAATATGAAAATAGTAATACATTAAAACACAAAGCAAAAAATAGCACGGCACTATTATCAGCCAAACACCCAGCGCCGCCGAACGCTGCGCATTCATGATGGCCATTTTTACCATGCCGGGGTGCTGCGCCGGGTTTACTTCAGGTACTTTCAGGGTCTCCATTTTCTTTAAAAATTCGTTTTCCTCTTTCATGTTAATTACCCTTATAATGCAAATGCAGTGATTAGTTGCAGCGTTAAAGCAAGTTTCTTAATTTTTCAAGCCCGCGCGATAGCAGCGACTTTACAGTTCCTTCATTTTTATTTAGTATGGTGCTGATCTCGCTATTGGTTTTCTGCTCAAAATAGCGCAGCGCAATCACTTCCTGGTACTTAATATCCAGCCTCAGCAGATTGGCGCGTATCTCGTTAAAGTCGGCAAAGGCCTGCAGCTCTCTTTCCATTATTTCGCGTTCATCATCGCACGGCTGGTGCAGCAATTTTTCCATTTGCGGGTTCTCCAGCAATTGCTGCAGCGACCGTGGCTTGTATTTACTGTTGCGATAATATTGATTCAGCTCATTGGTAGCGATGCGGTAAAGCCAGGCGGAAAGGCTGATGCCCCGGTAACGGAAGCTGCCGATTTTCAAAAATGCTTTAAGAAAAGTTTCCGCGGCAATGTCTTTTGAAAGGTCGTAGTCGGCCGTGCGGCGCAATATATAGCCGAATATCGGTTTATACCAATAATCAAACACCTGTCCGAAGGCAGCCCTGTCGGTACGGCATTCTTCAATAAGATGTTCTTCCTGCTGGCGGTTCATGGCTGCAGCACTATAATGCAAGGGGTGCATTTTGGTTGCAATCTAAATTACACTTTTAGGTTGAATAGACCTTTAGCGCATGCAGCAAACGCTGGAGATTTAATGCTGTAAACATTACTTTGTATGGATAGTTGGTGTGTATGCAACACGCCACTGCGGTTTGCAATTTGTCACTCTTCCAACAAATCAGGCCTTCTTGCCCTGGTCCTTTCAACGGCCTGCTCAAAGCGCCACTTTTCAATTTCGGGGGTATTGCCGCTGAGCAGTATATCAGGTACCTTATGGCCATTCCAATCGGCGGGGCGGGTATAAACAGGGGCGTCGAGCAGCCCATCCTGGAAGGAATCCGATAGCGCAGAGGTTTCGTCAGACAGCACGCCGGGTATCAACCTCACTACTGCGTCCACCAATACGGCAGCTGGTAATTCGCCGCCAGACAATACATAATCACCGATGGATATCTCGCGTGTTACAAAAATGTCGCGTATGCGTTGGTCTATGCCTTTGTAGTGACCGCACAGTATAATGATATTTTTTTTTACAGACAGCTGGTTGGCAATTTGCTGGTTCAGCGTTTCGCCATCGGGCGACATGAAGATCACTTCGTCGTATTCGCGCGCGGCCTTTAACTTTTCTATACAATTGGCAAAAGGCTGTATGGTCATTACCATGCCGCTGCCACCGCCGTAGGGATAGTCGTCTACGCTTTTTTGTTTATGGTCAGAATAGTCGCGCAGGTTATGCACCACGATTTCCGAGAGCCCTTTTTTTTGTGCACGCTGTAAAATGGAGTGGGCAAAAGGACTTTCGAGCAGGCCCGGCAAAACCGTGATGATATCAAAACGCATGGGGCAAAGATAACTCTTTCGGAGGTGAAAGCTAAAGGCGGAAGCCGAAAGGTTTTAATGTAGTTCCGGTAAAATCAGCCTATATAATTTGTAAATCAGTGTGAATGCAGCGGCCTGCAAATCTCCCAGTGATGCCCGAAAGGGTCGATGTAGTGGCCAAGGCGATAACCATAATGCTGGTCGGCAACCGGATAAACTTCAATAGCGCCTGCTGCCTTTGCGCTGGCGGCAACGGCATCCGGATTAGCAACGATCAGCCCCATTCGTATAGGAATGGCTCCGCCTACGGGTGTATGCTCATTATCTGCAGCGCCGTCAGCCACAAAAAAACGCGCCCCTTCTATGGAAAGCTCTGCGACAATAGCACCATCCGGGGTGCTCACACGCATTAGCTCTGCTGCATTAAAAGCCTTTTTATAAAATTCCACCGCGGCAATACCGTTGCTTACCGACAGCGTTGGCCGTATGGCTGTTTCAAAATTTCCGTTTACGTTATTTTCCATAATTGCCGCTTGTTAAAATATCAGGATCGATGATCTTCTCAATAGTCCAATGATGCCCAAACGGATCGGTAATACTGCCCTGCCGATAACCGTAATCATAGTCTGTTACCGGCGAGGTGATCTGACCGCCGGCGGCTTCGGCCTGGGCGACCGCCGCATGTACATCATCTACCATTAAACCGATAGCAACAGTTGTGCCGTTGTACTTATCCGGGCTGAACCCGCCATTATGTGCAGTTTGCTCATGAATGTGAAAGAGTGCGTCATCAATGGTAAAACCGGCTACATGTACCGAGCCGTCATCATTGTTCAGCCGCCACAATTCAACCGCATTAAAGGCTTTGCTATAAAAGCTGATATCGGTTATTCCATTCGGGATGATCAGCTCCGGCGCAAATGTCGTTTTAGTTTTCATATACTTTTCGCTTGTATTATTTCCTGATTTTTTTAATCCCCATCTTCCAGTATGAATATTTCTTCAAGCGGTTTGCCAAATACCCGCGCTATTTTTAATGCCAGGATAGTCGAGGGCACATATTTATTACTCTCGATAGTATTAATTGTTTGGCGGGACACGTTAACGGCTGCTGCAAGTTCGGCCTGCGTAATGTTTTTTATGGCCCGCTCAATTCGTATCGTGTTCTTCATAACCCAGCCGTTTCGTTTGCCGGGCGGTTAAGCCGATAGATAAGCCACCTGAAACGTATAATAAAAAATAATAAGGGTACCCATAAATTCAGTTCCAGGATGTGCACTGTATCACCGATAGCAACCAGGCTGACAAGCAGGATACTATAATTGATATAAATAGCCCAGCGTAACGAGTTGAGCCGCAGCTGCCATATTTGCTCATCTTCGATTTTTTCTCTCGCAAATGCTACAAAGAAAAGCCCGAGCGTCATTAAGAGCGCAGTGGCGATAAAAAATAAATGCTCAGAATTGAAAAGATTTTGCGCTGCGGTTGGTTGGTCCAGCGCATTGGTCATGCCCTGGCTGCGGCCTATAACTGACAGTGGCACATGCGCAATAACACATCCCCAGCCCAAAAATCGAAACCAATAAGGAAAAAGGAAGCCCGATTTCATTTTGTAAAGGTTAATTTACCAAATGTAAAATAAACTTTACATTCAATCAAGTAAATTTTGTAAAAAGTGGAAATCTAACTGCTTAATGAATTACCGATGGGCTGAAGCTTATCTTTCTAATAATCACCCTTCGTCGAAAGGTGTTCCGTTTTTCTCAACACCGAACACCCCGAACGCTGTATAAAATGTTAATAATCAGCTTTTTGCAGTTTTACCATTTTTAAAAAAAGCTGACTTACAGTGATTTATGGAGGGGGCCAGGCTTACGCTTTTCGCAGCCGGAAAAATGGAGAGTAATTGATAATCAATATCATACAAGACCAAGGTATTTGTACTTGTAATGCGTTGCATACCCCCATCGAATAGCGAACAAGCTTTTATACTTTTATGAAGTTGCATTCTTAAATATGATAAAACAGATCTGATTACCCCAAATAAATATCCAATAATCCTTCGGGCAAATCAACGTATAGAATTTCTTTTACTGCATCAATGCCCTTTATTACTTCCGCATTCAAAGGGAATAGTACTTCGCAGTTTTGATAGTTAACGGTGGCCAGTATTTGCTGGGGATATTCCTGCACGTCCGTTATTTTGCCCAATTCACCTTCGTGGTCGTCTATGGCGGTAAAGCCTGCCAAATCGAATAGGGTAAATTCTTCTTTTTTCTTTTTAGGCTTCAGCTTATTGGGCAGATAAATATCTTTTTTTGCAAGCGGCGCAGCTTTTTCAATAGTATCCACATCCTCTAAAACCAGGTAGGCCGCGTTTTTTTGCAGGTATTTCATCGAACTGATAAAATAAGGCACCAACTTGCCGTTGATTTCCAGGAAAACCGAGTTGAATTTTATCTTCCCGATGTCGTCAAAATCTATATAAGCATGCAGCTCACCTTTCAGCCCCTTGGTTTTTACGGTACTGCCTATGCGGAAACAATCATCTGTTGTCATGATGAAGGCATTTCAACCATAGCTAAGGGCTTTAAACCCATCGTGATGGTTATAACTTTGATATATTAAAACAACAATGGCGAAGAACCCTAGGTCGCTTCGCCATTATAATTAGTTTGCTATAGAAATTATTCAGCAGCTGGTGTTTCTTCTGCAGGTGCTTCAGTTTCAGCAGATACTTCTTCTTCGGCAGCAGCTTCTGGTTCCGGAGCGTTTTTAGCAGCAATTGCAGCGGCTTTAGCTTCCTTCTTCTTAGCTTCAGCAGCTAAGGCAGCTTTTTTAGCTTCTTCTTTTGCGTTCACCAGGCCTGTTTTCTTTCCGGTGATTTTTCCTTCTTTAGCGTCAAGCCATGCCTGGAATTTCGATTCAACCTGCTCTTCAGTCAATGCACCTTTTTTAAGGCCGCCCTGCAAGTGTTTTTTGTACAATACACCTTTATAAGAAAGGATTGCACGGCAGGTATCGGTTGGCTGTGCGCCATTGTTCACCCAATCAAGCGTTTTATCGAAGTTGATGTCGATAGTTGCAGGGTTGGTGTTAGGGTTGTATGAGCCTAAACGCTCAATAAAACGGCCATCACGCGGCGCGCGCGCATCGGCTACCACGATGTAATAAAAGGGCTTGCCTTTTTTACCGTGTCTTTGCAATCTGATTTTAGTTGCCATTGTTTAATTTTATGTATTCAACATTATCCCCGGAGTTCTTTCTGCGGGGAGGCAAAGGTAGGGATTTTTATTTATTATTTAAAAATCTCATTAAGATTAGTTTATCAGTAGTAAGGCGCCTCAAATGGTTGTTTATTATTCGGCGGCCTTACTAAGCTTTGAACTATTTTTGATGCAAGGCCTTCAACATTTGATCACAAAAAACCAAAAACCTCTTTCAAAAACCAACTGTAATCAGTACTATCGCAAAAATAATTGTTATTTTTACAATATGCCCAAGGGACTTAATTTAATATATGCAGGATTTACCTCTTAACGGACTTGGGTTCTTTTTTGATGATCACCCCAGCCCGATGTGGGTTTATGATATAGCCTCCCTGCGCATTTTAAAAGTAAATAATGCAGCAATCCGCAGCTACGGTTATAATGAAGAAGAGTTTTTATCGCTTACCATTCGCGATTTAAGGAGTAAGGAAGATGTAAAAGAGCTTGAAAATCACCTTGATGAAAATAGCGTAAACCAAGCTGCAACCAAAGGTATCGTCCGCTCAGGCATGTGGAAGCATAGAACGAAAGCGGGCCACGCTGTTTACGTTGAAATTACCAGTCACGATATACAATATAAAGATACGAATTGCCGCATTGTGGTTGCTGCTGACGTAACTGATAAATTGCGTTACCAGGAAGAAGCGCTATTACGGGAGCAGGAATTGATCGGCACGAAAAACAGCCTTGAAGCCCTGATTAATAACACCGAAGACCAGATCTGGTCGGTTGATAAAGAAACCAGGTATGTTTACATGAACCAGGCTTACCGCAGCCGGGTTGCACATTTAACCGGTGTTGCGCCCCGGCCCGGTGATTATTCCTACCTGCATTCGGGATATAATGAGGATTCGGTTAATGCCTGGAAGGGTTATTACGCCCGTGCGCTCGCCGGCGAAGCATATTCTATTGTTAGTGAAAGCGTAGCCCCGGATACTGGTGAAACGCTATCGTTTGAAGTGAGTTTTAACCCCATCTGTACGTCTAAAAATGAAATAATTGGCGTGGGCTGCTTTGCACGTAACATTACAGAAAGGCTCAAGACCGAAAAAGCCATTATTGAGCAGAACGATCGCCTGCGTCACATTGCCTCATTAACTTCCCACGAGCTGCGACGCCCGGTAGCCAGTTTATTGGGCCTCATTGCTATTATGGACAGGGTGAACTTTTTTAATCCCGACAACAGGGAAATTATAGAACATCTGCTAACGGTGGGCAATGAAATTGACGAGGTTATCCGTCTTATCGTCGATAAAACATTTATGGGGCAAGGCGGCAATTCGTGGGAGAAATATCAATCGCCGTGAAACAACCGCTGATTAAAAAATGCACCGGTTTAGCCTGATCATTTCCCGGAACCGGTTATATCGCCAAAATCTCAACGATCTTTAAAAAGTCAGGATTGATTTCGGCAATGTGCTTGGTGGCGTGCTCGAATGGCGTATACACAATATCGTTATGTATCAAGCCAACCATCTCGTTACGACGGCCGGCCATTAAAGCTTCTACCGCGGCAACCCCCAGGCGGCTTGCCAGTACGCGGTCCATGCACGATGGCCTGCCGCCGCGCTGTATGTGGCCCAGTACAGACACGCGGGTATCGTAATTCGGAAAACGCTCTTTTATCTGGCGGCCGATTTCGAAGGCATCCCCTGCTTCGCCGTTTTCGGCGAGCATGATAATTTTTGAGGATTTATCTTTACGGCCGCTTTCCAGTTTGTCATAAACAGACTGTAGGTCGGTTTTTGTTTCCGGGATCAGGATGGTTTCTGCGCCGGCTGCAATGCCGGTACGCAAAGCGATCAAGCCCGAGTCGCGGCCCATCACCTCCACAATAAACAGCCTGTCGTGCGATTCGGCCGTGTCGCGGATCTTATCAACAGCGTCGATCACCGTATTTATAGCAGTATCGTACCCTATGGTAAAGTCAGTGCCGCAAAGGTCGTTATCGATTGTACCGGGCAAGCCGATCACCGGAAAGTCAAATTCTTCACCAAACACGCGCGCACCGCGAAAGGTACCGTCGCCGCCTATGGCTACAAGCGCATCTATGTTGTGTTTTTTTAAATTTTCATGGGCTTCATTACGTCCTTCAGGTGTTCGGAAGTAGTCGCTGCGGGCTGTTTTCAGCATGGTACCGCCGCGCTGCAGTATGTTAGCTACCGACTTGCGGTCCATTGGGAACAGATCCCCTTTTATCATACCCTCGTAACCGCGGCGGATACCGGTTACATTTATGCCATAATAAATAGCCGAACGCACAACCGCCCTGATGGCGGCATTCATGCCCGGCGAGTCGCCGCCTGAAGTAAAAAGCCCTATGTTTTTAATTTGCGTCATTTCGTATTTGGCGCTGTTCGCTGTGTAAAGAGTCCGAAAAACAATGCTTTAATAACGCAAAAACAGTGGATTAATGATACGTTTTTAAAGCCGCCGCGAATTTACACTATTTTTTGATGATAGGGGAGGGTTTTTGTAAAAGAGGATATACCCCGTATAACAAACTTTGTCATTGGCGAGCAAGATACAAGCAAGGCAACCTCGTCGGTATATCTGGCGGATTACAAAACGACAGGATCGCTTGTACCTTGCTCAATGACAAAAATGCAAGACTGTGCTATTGTTTGCTCTTATAGGCGGCCAAACCGCTTTCTAAATATTTAACGTAATTATCTACGTTAAAATTTGCGCCTTGCGGCGGTACCAACACATTGCCCTCGCTATCAGTGATAACATAATATGGCTGTGAGTTAGTATTGAACTTAACCGTTTCGTAGTCGCTGTTTTTACCGCCAACGGTAGTAATTTTCTTTCCACTATAAGTCGATGTATACACCTCATTTGGGGGAAGCTGCGCTACTTTTTCATCCACATATAGTTCAAGCAGCACAAAGTCGTTTTGCATATGTTTTCGCACGCGCGGGTCTGGCCACACATCGTTTTCCATCTTACGGCAATTTGCGCAATTCCAACCGGTAAAGTCAATTAAAATTGGCTTTTTAAGCTCCTTAGAAACCTGCAATGCCTGATCATAGTCATACCATTCATTCAGGCCTGCATGCTTCCCGCGTTCAAATACTTTTTCGTATTTCTTTTCTTTGATGGATACGTTTTGAACAGGCTCGGCAGCAGTACCGGCGCTTATTCTCGAAAGATCGAAATCCTGTGTTGCAGGTGGGGGCAAAAAGCCGCTTAAAGCTTTGAGTGGGGCGCCCCACAAACCGGGTATCATGTAAAAAGTAAAGGCAAATACAATTATCGCTATAAAGGTGCGTGGTACAGAAAGGTGCGGCAAGTCGTCGTCATGCGAAAACTTGATCTTGCCTATCAGGTACAAGCCCATCAATAGTGCCAGTGCTATCCACAAAGACAAAAATATCTCCCTGTCGAACCAGTTCCAATGGTATGCCAGGTCGACGTTGGATAGAAACTTAAGTGAAAAACCGAGTTCCAAAAAGCCCAGTACAACTTTAATGCTGTTAAGCCATCCGCCTGATTTAGGCAGGCTTTTTAAAGCTGACGGGAACAAAGCAAACAGCGTAAATGGCAAAGCAAGCGCCAGCGAAAAGCCAAACATACCCATAGCCGGTGCAAGGCGGTCGCCTTTCGTGGCGGCAGCGGCCAGCAGGCTGCCAACCAGCGGACCGGTACATGAGAACGACACAACTACCAGTGTAGCAGCCATAAAAAATATCCCGATAATGCCGCCTTTTTCTGAGTTCTGATCCAGTTTATTAGCTAGGGAGCTTGGAAGATTGATTTCGAACGCGCCCAAAAAAGAGATGCCGAATACGATCAGCAACAGGAAGAAAAATATGTTAAATATTCCGTTGGTTGCCAGGGCATTTAACGCATCGGGGCCGAAAATTAAGGTTATGATCAGACCCAGCGACACATAAATTACGATGATTGACAGCCCATATAAAAGAGAATGCAGGATACCCCTGGCTCTCGAACCGGTTTTTTTGGTAAAAAAGCTTACCGTTAACGGCAGCAAAGGGTAGATACATGGCATAGTAATGGCCAGTAAACCGCCCACGAAGCCGGCAATAAATATCTCCCATAGTGTCTGAGATTTCTCTGCGGCGGGTTGGGCTGTTGTTATCGTAGCCTGTTTCTTTTTTAGTTCAGCTTGTTTTTTCTGAAACTCCTTTGCGCTGTCTGCCGCTGTCGGTATATCCGTAAATTGCACATCAGATGTGGATACGGCGGTATCGGACTTTTTATTCTGAAAAGCTTTAACTGGTTTTACACCGAGTGCGAAGAACACAACAAAGGCGACCAGCAGGAACAGTCCGGTTTTTATGGCGCCACGGCCTTTAAATAACTTCATTGCTGCCTTAAATTATTTACCTACCGGTATGGTGAAATCAATATCTTCGGGAGGGAGGCATTTATGGTCGTTACAGGTCATGTATTCCAACTGACCTTTTACAGTAGTTGCGCCTGCTGATTTAAGCTTTATTTTCTGCTGAAATATTACCGACTTCTCAAAATAGGTTACGTCCATTTTAAACGTCGACTCATATTTTTTTATAGGGGTTGGCTGTGTAGGTACGCCAACCGGGCTATAATCTTTTGATTTAGCAAAAGTGAACGATGTTTTTATCGGGCCGCCATCAGGAACGTTTAGGCCGTAAACATGCCAGCCATCATCAATAGTTGCTTTCAGAAAAACAACGGCTTCGGTGGGGCTCAGCCTTTTCGCAGCATAAGACCATTTTACATGCGACTCAATTTGTGCTTTAGCGCCAAAGCTTAACACCAGGGCAACAGCAGCTAACAGTACTTTTTTCATTTTTATAGTTTATATTAATTTTCGTGTTAAATTTTTTTAGTCGGCAATCGGGATAGAAAAATTCATATTCTCCGGCGAAGGCATTTATTACAATTGCATACCATAAATTACTCCAATATGCTAATGCAAAAACTCGATTTCCTTCAGGCTAAACTCTAAATCTTCACCCTTATTGTTTTTCACCACCAATAAACCCGAATCGGTAACCCGGTGTATCATTCCGGAAAATCTTCCTTCTTTTGACTTAAATTCCCCCTCTTCGTTTAACCGGTATAGTCGCGACAAATATTTATTCCTTACAAGCGAAATTTTATCAGCTTTCAAACTTAAATAGTACGCTTCCACATGGCGGCAAATTTCGGATAATAAATACTTTAAATCATAATCCTGCTGTAAGATTTGCTTTACAGATATGGCGCCTGGCAGGTTTTCGGGGAAGCCTTCCTGGTTAATGTTTATGCCAATTCCCGCAATGGAATTTTTTATTTGTAAGCCCTGTATCATATTTTCAATCAGCATACCACCAAGTTTACGGTTGCCGTAATAGATATCGTTGGGCCATTTTATGGTTAGGCCGTCGCCAAGCAATGGATGCAAGGCGTCAAAAACGCCCAGGCTAATGGCCCTCACAAGGTCAAATTGCTGTGAAACCGGTAAAAAAGATGGCTTTAATAAAATACTAAAGGTTAAATTTTTACCAGGTTCGGCAAACCAGCCGTTTTGATGCTGACCGCGGCCTGCGTATTGATCGACTGCCATAATGACCGTTCCTTCAATCAATGGCTTGGAATTTGACACTAACTGTTTAAGATAATTGTTGGTTGAGTCTACTTGTTGAATTGTCAATAAATTTTGACCAACAAATAATCCTGAAAATATGTTATTTTGCAAAGTATAATATTATTAAATACCGAATCGTTCAAAACTAATTCTTTTTGATGGGAAAAAACAAAGCGTTAAGTGAAGCGGCCTATATTTCGGAGTTAGCCATTCATGGCATCCAGGAAAAAAAAGGAAACGATATTATCAGGTTAGACCTTCGTAATATATTTAGTTCTGTTGCCGATTATTTTGTGATAACACATGCTGAGTCGGCTACCCAGGTAAAAGCCATAGCCAATAGTGTAGAAGAAGAAATTTATAAAACCACGCAACAGGAACCCTACCGCAAAGAGGGCCTTGAGCATGCTGAATGGATACTGCTGGATTATGTAGATGTGGTTGTGCACGTTTTTCGCACGGATAAACGTGAGTTTTATGGAATGGAAGATTTGTGGGGCGATGCTGAAGTTAAAATGTATAAAAGCGCGTAAGTATTCGCAACAATCAGGGTTTATTGCGCGTCATCGTCATACCGTGAATTTTAAAATAAAGATTGTAAGTTTGAGTTTGTAAATTAATGAAAGATAAGAAATTGGAAAATCCAAAACCGATAAGGAAGATACCGAACAAAAAGATAACGCCAAAATCACCCAGGCCCAGCTTTATGTGGTTTTATGCCATAATAGTTGTTGTGCTGCTGGTTGTTGCCAGTCTTTTAAACACTACCACTACCAACAACATTACCTTCCAGAGGTTTTCGGAAGAGATGCTGAAGCAGCATGATGTATCGAAAGTGGTTTGTTACCGTAGCGGCGACCTCGTAGTGGCCGAAGTTTATATTAAGCCTGAAAGCTTATCAACAAAGCAGCAGTATCGCGACGCTAAAAGAGAGCAAAACAAAATTGGCTTTGGCGGCGCTAATGACTCGCCGCAATACACATTTACCGATGCAACCTTTGAAGGTATAAAAACATCGATAAATAATGCTGAGAAAGAAGCCGGCTTTACCGATGCCCAGAAAGTAGATGTGAGCATTGAACCGGGCCATGAAAGCCTGCTTTCAAACTGGTTTGTACAGTGCATTATAATGGCTGTATTGCTGGTTGCTGTTTGGCTGTTTATTATGCGCCGCATGAGCGGTGGAGCAGGCGGCGGCCCCGGCGGCCAGATATTCAATATCGGCAAATCAAAAGCTACACTTTTTGATAAAGAAGCACAGGTTTCGGTTACATTTAATGACGTTGCCGGCCTTGAAGAAGCTAAACAGGAAGTAATGGAAATTGTCGATTTCCTTAAAAATCCCAAAAAATATACCAACCTGGGCGGAAAAATACCAAAAGGCGCCTTGTTGATAGGCGCGCCGGGTACCGGTAAAACGTTGCTTGCAAAAGCTGTTGCCGGCGAGGCGCAGGTGCCTTTCTTCTCGCTGTCGGGTTCCGACTTTGTGGAGATGTTTGTAGGTGTGGGTGCTTCGCGTGTGCGCGATTTATTCCGCCAGGCTAAAGACAAAGCGCCGTGTATCATCTTCATTGATGAAATCGATGCTATTGGCCGCGCCCGCGGTAAAAATAACATTGTTGGCGGTAATGACGAGCGAGAAAACACGCTGAACCAGTTACTGGTTGAGATGGATGGTTTCGGCACCGATTCAGGCATCATTATCCTGGCTGCTACCAACCGCCCTGATGTGTTAGATTCTGCTTTATTGCGCCCGGGCCGTTTTGACCGCCAGGTGTCTATAGACAAACCGGATTTGATTGGCCGTGAGCAAATATTTAAAGTACACCTGAAGCCGGTTAAACTTGCTGAGGGTGTAGACGCAAAGAAATTATCAGCTCAAACTCCGGGATTCGCCGGTGCTGAAATTGCCAACGTATGTAATGAAGCTGCACTTATAGCTGCCCGCAAGAATAAAGAGGCTGTTGATATGCAGGACTTTCAGGATGCTATCGACCGCGTAATAGGTGGTTTGGAGAAAAAGAACAAGATCATTTCTCCTGAGGAAAAACGCATTGTAGCTTACCATGAAGCCGGCCATGCTATTGCAGGCTGGTTCCTGGAACACGCCGACCCGCTGGTTAAGGTTTCTATCGTTCCGCGTGGTGTTGCTGCCCTGGGTTACGCTCAGTATCTGCCTAAAGAACAGTTTCTGTACACCACTGAGCAATTGATTGACGGTATGTGTATGACGCTTGGAGGCCGGGTGGCCGAAGATATAACCTTCGGAAAAATATCGACCGGCGCACAAAATGACCTGGAACGGATCACCAAACTTGCGTACGCCATGGTGACAATCTATGGTATGAACGAAAAGGTTGGTAATGTATCATTTAACGATACGCAGGGGGAATACCAGTTCAACAAGCCATATTCGGAAAAAACATCAGAAATGATTGATGAAGAGGTTCGCAACCAGATAGCTGTTGTTTACGAGATGACTAAAAAGCTGCTGATAGATAAGCGCGAGGGTCTCGAGAAGCTGGCTAACAAGCTGTTGGAAAAAGAAATACTTTTCCAGAGTGATCTGGAGGAAATATTAGGCAAAAGACCGTTCGACAATCGCACCACTTATGATGAATTTGTGAACGGTCCTGAAGGCGACCAGGGCCCTGCTGCATCTGCGCTGATACCAGAGGGTGTTGCGGATCATTCTGGAACATTTAACCGCAATCCTGAAGAGAAGGATATAAACAGTTAATAATAGTCTTAAGCCAGAGGTCTTAAGTCTTGAGTCGAAAGTTTTTTTGGACTTAAGGCTTAAGACCTTTTAATTTGACTCCAGACTTTCGACTAAGGACTAACTATGAGGGATATAACTACACCAAAAGAAAAACTATTAAAGAAGATCCGGAAGGCTCTTTTGGAGAAAAGGGATAACCCTTATCCGAACGTTGAAGATCTGCCACACTATCCCCAGCCTGAAGAGTTGCCGGAAGTTATGTTTGCCGAGCAGTTTACCGCCATATCCGGGCAGTTCCTTTTTTGTGAGGACGAGGTGCAATTTATAGAAAACTTGCTCGAACTGGCCGAAGCGCGTAAATGGCATAAAATTTACTGCTGGGAACCTGACCTACAGGCCATACTCGACCGTTTTGAATATCCCTACTATTCAACTGATAAAGATTTTGAAGAAGCCGAAGTCGGATTTACGCTTTGTGAAGCTTTGATAGCGCGGAATGGGAGCATCCTGCTTTCAAATGGAAATATGGCGGGCCGCAGGCTGAGCATTTACCCGCCGGTTCACATTGTGCTGGCGTATACTTCGCAATTAGTTGTCGACATTAAGGATGGCCTTAAACTGATAAAAAATAAATATGAGGGTAACATACCGTCCATGATAAGCAATGTTACCGGGCCCAGCCGCACTGCAGATATCGAGAAGACGCTGGTTTTAGGCGCGCACGGGCCTAAGGAGCTTTTTGTGTTTTTGCTGGAGGAATAATCAGGGTTATTGCAGTTTTAACTCATTCAGCCTGCATTCCTCCAATACCACCCTGTCGCTTTCCCTGCCTGGCGCATATTGCCATTTAATTAACCGGATGCATTCATTAGCAATTTCAATCCCTGTGATGTCACCATCGTCAAAACAACAGCAGCCGGTATTGAAATAAGTATCCAGGTAACCATTAAAATCAGGCGGGCGACTGGTTTTCAGGTGCAGACTATCTATTTTACTTTGCACTTTCTCTGCTTCGCTGGTGTTGTTTTCTTTTTTGGCGATATGCAATTTATCGAAAAGTATCTCCAGCTGCGTCATCGATCTAAATACCGGTTGATGCGTATGGCCGGTTATCAGCAGCAGGTTTTCCCTTTTCGAGCTCCATTCATACATAATTCGATTATGGTCGGTTTTTAGCTGGTCATTATTAGCAGGCGTGTTCGGATTTATTCTAAGATACGCCTGGAACGGCCCCCAAATGTCAGATACAAACCATTTACTAAACCAATTGCCGTCGCTTTGCAAATCTCCCTGGTGACCATGTGTCATATAAATTTCGAGCGGACGATCTTTGATGCTGGTTCTAAGGATAACCCCTTCATGAATATCCACAGGGTTGCCATAAATGCTCGCCAGATTGACTTGTGCCAGCGGATCATTATCCCAGTACAAATCGTGATTGCCGAATATTTTAATAAAAGCATTTCGCCCCAGGAATCTTTTTTCGGCTTCAAAAGTTAACTTGTTATGTCGTTTTACGGTTGCGAAAAGATTCTCCCAAAGTTCTTCACTGTCGCCAAGATTTATATAAAAAAAATCCTTTTCATTGTAATAGTTCAATGCAGCCACATAGTTTTTGGCACAATTGGCGAATACGTCAGCCCCGTCCCGCGCGCCTTTGTGCTGATCAGACAGAATTATAAATTTATCTCTTGCAGAATCGAAATTTAATAATTTCCCCCGCCTGGTGTCACCTGCTGCAATCTGCCGGTAAAGCTTGGCTAAGGCCTTTTCAACCCGGCCTTTATCGGGCTGCGAGGATATGCGGTTAGCCAGCTGTATAGCCGGCCGTGTTAAAAGTTTTTGTAAAAATTTACGCATCAGTTTGTTAACGGCTGCAGCGGGCTTTTGTTTAACTACTGTGCTCATCCGGAGGTCGGCTATATCGCAATATTTGGTCACATTGTCAACCCGTTAAATAACGGTATTTTTAACGTTAAAAAACGACGAAAAAACGGTTATTTAACGATGTCATTTATGTGGTTAAACGCTATATTTAGCCAGCATTATCTAACCCTAATAGACAAATTGATATGGCATCTGTAATTGACAAAGACACTGCGAAAGATTTAATTGCGGCCTACCAGGCCCGAAACTCAGACACCAACGGTCCGGCGCTCCTAACACCCGACGGTCAATTTTTAAATGGTTTTTTTATTAGCCGCCGAAGCCTCGACGCTATTTTGAGCGATAAAAATAACGTTGGTGTAAGCGTATTCTTCGCCAAGCATCCTGATTTCCCCACATCGGCCGACAACAAATTTACCCTTATACTTACCGGGGCAGAAATCAACCCGGACTATCCTGAAGTACCCGGCGCCGCACCTTATGTGGGCCGATACGAAACATGGGATCAGCTTACTCCGTGTCCGCCATTTTGTACTGACCTTTGTTAAATAAGCAATTATGAGTTTTGATGAGATATTTTTGATTTACCTGGTGGTGTTACTTTTTGTAATCATCTCCGGGCTTGCACGATACAGGCAGCTTAATAAAGCTTTCAGGTTATTGACAATAACAATACTGTGTACGTTAATAAGCGAGGGCACAAAGAAAATTTACGGCAAAATCTCTCATAATAGTATGCCGCAGGCACACGTTTGGGCCGTAATAGAGTTTGCTTTATTTTCACTCACTTATTATTATCTCATCAACTCGGCGGCAATAAAAAGGTCGATAATTTATGTAATCGGAGGGATGGTGTTGCTGGAGATCGCTAACATTATTTTCTTTGAAAAACTAACGCAATTTCCATCACTTATACTGGAAGCGTCGCACATCGTATATGTTATTTATGCGCTGTTATTGTTCCGGCAGATGCTGCTATCGCCTGCAGAACAAAGTTTATTTAAACAAAGCTTGTTTTGGTTCAATCTCAATATGCTTTTTTACGCCACAACCATGTTTTTAAACTTTGCATTGCTGAGCTATTTTATAGAAAACAAGCTGGACGCTGTTCCTTTGGTTTATTTTTCAGTCTTTGTTAATTTTATATTCTATATTGTAATCGGCATATCATTGCTTATAGATAATAGAAAAACAAAAATTAGCGTGCTGAATAATGGTTAGCGCGGCTCCAAACAGCAGTGAATTATACGTGGTGTTTGTCGCTACAACCGTTTTTTTTGTTTTCCTGGCCGGCTTTATTATCTATTTTATTGTACTCTATCAAAAACGCCAGGTTCAAAACAAAGCGGAACGTGAAGGCCTGGAAGCTAATTTTAAGCAGGAGTTTTTAAAAGCGCGTTTGGAGATACAGGAGCAGACCTTTGCCCATGTAAGCCGGGAGTTGCACGATAACATAAACCAGGTATTATCCTTCGTGAAACTTAACCTGGCTATGATTAACAACGTGACCGAGCCGCAGCAGACTAAATTAAACGAGAACCGCGATCTGATCGCCCAGGTAATTACCGACCTCAGGGACCTGTCAAAAAGTTTAAGCTTTGAGTATATCACCAAGCAGGGACTCGTAAAGACCGTTGAAAAGGAGGTAGATAAACTCAATAAAAGCGGCCTTATAAAAGCAGTATTTACTGTGAACGGCGATATTTATCCTCTCGGGGAACAACGTGAGCTGGTATTGTTCCGCATTTTTCAGGAGGTTGTTAATAATACAATGAAGCATTCTGGCGCGGCACATCTTAAAATTGGTTTGGATTATAAGTCCGGAGTATTTAATTTAACCATCAGTGACGATGGCGTTGGGTTTTCAGCTAACTCATTGGACCATAGCCAGGGTTCTGGTTTGATGAATATTGAAAATAGGGCAGCGGTGATAGGTGCAGTCTCAAAAATAGATAGTTCGCCTGGCAAAGGATGCACTGTAAATGTTCACCTAAACTTGTTACAACAAAAAATCGCATTACATTAATGGAAAATGTGCAGATAGCATTAGTTGATGACCATAAGCTTTTCAGGAGCGGGATCGCGTCATTAATCAATAACTTTAAAGGGTTTAAGATACTTTTTGAGGCTGGCAACGGCGAAGAAATGATTCGCCGGATTTCTTCAAAACTTAAGCCCGACATTGTGCTCCTGGATATCCACATGCCGGTGATGGACGGGGCAGCTACAGCCTTGTGGCTAAAGGAAAATTATCCCGAAATCCGGATTATCGTATTGTCGATGCTGGAAGACCCCGAAAAAGTGCTCACGATGCTCAAGCTGGGTACAAAGGGTTATCTTCTAAAAGACTCAGAACCACACGAATTTGAGCGCGCTTTGCAAAAAGTGTCGGTTGGCGAGGTTTATTACCCTGAATTTGTTACCCGGCTGTTGATAAATACCTTTAATGAACAGAATGACCAGGTTACATTGCAAATCCGTGAACTGGAATTTATCAAGCTGGCGGCTTCAGAGTTAACGTATAAAGAAATAGCCACCCAAATGTGCATCAGCATACGTACAGTTGACGGCTACCGCGACCAGTTATTTGAAAAGCTGGGAGTAAAAAGCCGTATCGGCCTGGTATTATATGCAATAAAACATAAACTGATAGAGGTATAATTTACTAATATTTTTAGTAAATTTGTTCTCATGTCACATGAGGAGAATCCGGAGTTTTTTAAAGGGCGGGGAGCGCAGGTAAATACTCATAACAAGTATTTAAAAAATAAATACGTACTGGAGCATATTGAGGGGCTTGATGAACCCCTGCTTGAAAATACCGCCACTCAGCTTTTTGAAGAGAATCCAAAAAAGATCGTCAGCGAGTCCAACAGTCCTGACCTAAGCCACATGTATTCCATTAACCCCTATCAGGGATGTGAGCATGGCTGTATATATTGCTATGCCCGTAACACTCATGAGTATTTTGGTTTTAGCGCAGGGCTGGATTTTGAGCGCAAAATAATCGTGAAGCGCAATGCGCCGCAACTTTTAGAGGACTACTTCAATAAAAAGAATTACCGGCCCGTGTGTATCCTGCTGTCGGGCAATACGGATTGTTATCAGCCAATAGAACGCAGACTAAAGATAACGCGCTCGCTACTCGAGGTCTTCCTTAAATACAGAAACCCTGTAAGTATAATCACCAAAAACAATATGATATTGCGTGATATAGATATTTTAACCGAGATGGCCGCAATGAACCTTGTGCATGTGAATGTGTCTATTACATCATTAAACGAGCAAACCCGGCAAAAACTTGAACCCCGGACGGTGACGGCTACCGGCCGCCTGGCAGTAATTCAAAAGTTGACCGAAAAAGGCATCCCTTGCCGGGTAATGGCAGCGCCGATAATACCCGGATTGAATAGCAACGAAGTGCCTGCGATAATAAAAGCCGCAGCAGACCGCGGTGCGTTGGCCGCAGGCTTCACGATAGTGCGCTTAAACGGCAGCATAGGTGAAATATTTACTGACTGGATTTATAAAGCATTCCCCGACCGCGCTGAAAAGGTGCTGAATATGATAAAGTCTTGCCATGCCGGCAACCTTAACGACAGCGAATTTGGAAGACGAATGAGTGGCGAAGGAAAAGTTGCAGAATCTATCCACCAGATGTTTAAGATGGCCTATACCCGGTTTATGGCCGGCCGGGAAATGCCTGAATTTGATTACTCACTTTTTGTGCCACGGAAAGGCAGGCAGACAAGTATATTCTGAACGGGAATAAGCCATCACGAATGGCTATTATTACCTACTAATGTTATTTTGGTTAGCCACTAGTTTTATATCGATTAGCGCTCCTACCCCAATTCCGGCAGTGTAACAAAGCATATCGCTCCATAAAAAGCTATAGCCTAAAATCAGGCCGCCTATGATGGTGTGCCTGATGTTATTTATCCAGTGAGCCTGGTAAAGCTGACTGGCCTCAATGCTATAGCTGAATATTAAGCTTACAGCAACAGCCCATTTAATTTTTTTACCAATTAACAGGAAACGCACGATAAAATAAACCATCAATCCCCATAAAATATCGCCGATAAAAAGCGGAATACCGTTAACATGTCTCGATAAAAGGCCTAAAGCAATGGTTGCAATTATCAGGACGAAATAAGTTGATTTTGTTTTGAGCATCTCATCAAATTTAAAAAGTCCCCAAGATTTCGGAAGTTTTAAATTTGAGCTAACTTTTGCACAGCCGTTAACAACTTTTAACACTTAGTATTAAAATTAGCACGTATTTTCGGGTATGTCAAATCACATCGAATTAACAATAGACGATATTATAGCAGCGCTGCCTGCGCTTGACCATAACGACAGGATGAAATTACAAAGCGCCCTTTTCGGTTTCCAGAATGATATGGATCTTAAAGAGGCGTTGAGTCAGAATCTTGAAACGTTGAAAGGCCGGGCAGGCCAGGAGTAGCGAATAAATCATTAGCCTGGGGTAATGAGTCCAAAGCCGGCTACAGACTTAAGACTCATGACTCTGGACTTTAGACTGCGCCAACTAATCCCATATATTGGGGCGCGTTATCCCGACTGTTCTTAGGCAACTCATTATATTACCGGCGTGAATGGCTTCATGATATGCGATCCTCATCAGGTAATCCCCTAATTTTCTTTGCTGGCCAAGTGCTGGTCTGATAATCTCTATCTCCTCGAGGCCTTTTTCAGAAAATGATCTTATCATTTTAAAATAATCTTCCCGGTAAGGGGCGGCAAAAATTAGCTCGCCGGCTATTGTTGTATATGGACGGTTTTCCCATGGCGTGCTTAGGTCGCCTTTATCGCCACGGGCTATGATTATTTTTTGATAGATGTATTCGCTTTCCAGCACATGGCGTACCAGTTCAATTAAACTCATTGCCTCGTTATCCGGCCGCCAATCATAAAGTTTTTCGGGTATGCTATTCCAGAGAATAATGCTGCGTCGCCTTATTTCCTCGTAATTTAAAATGATAAGCTGCGATGTATTCATACGCTTTATAGGTGCAGACACACTTTATTTTATGCCGCCCGGGCCGATTTTATAATTGTCTTATAATTCACCGTTCTTCCGCACCCAGGCCACTACGGCTTTAATTTCGCCATAGCTAAAGTCATTGCCTAAAACCTCTTTTAAAGGCGATAGTTTTTCTGCGCCATAGCTTTCCACGGCGTCTTTTATGGGTTGTATTTTGTCCGGCGTAACTAATTCTGTTACCTCCATTTCTCCTTTGTAGATGTAAAAGCTTAAATGGCCCTCTATAGTGGCGGCGGCCAATCCGCGTGATTCGGCAATTTCTGCCACCGACTTACCCGAACGATACATCGTAAAACTTTCCCTGGCTGTGTCAGATGACCTGGGAACCGACGATCGCTCTCCGTTTGTTTTGCGTTCCCGTTTGGATGATTTTTGTTGCATCCTTGACGCCAGCCCGTTTTTACTGGCGTATGTTTTTACAGGCTCCAAAAACTCGCGGCCATAACGGGCAAGCTTCACGTCGCCGAAGCCAGAGATGAGCCGCAGTTCGTCCAAACTTAGCGGCAGGTAAGTTGCCATTTCCTGCAAGCCCAGGTCTGAAAGAATAATATAAGGCGGAACGTTTTCATGATGAGCGATATTACTGCGCAGGCTCCTGAGATCGTTTAGCAGCGGCGCTTCGAACGGTAATACTTGATGCCGTTGTTGTTCCTCCACTTTTTCAATCTCCGGCAATTCAACTTTTTGCATCCCCTTAAGTACCGCCTCGCTTTTAGTTGTAAGTTTTAATACCGGGTACATATCATTGGTGGCCTCCAAATAACCCTGGCGCATGAGTTCACTCAAGTAGCGTTGCCATTCAGGTTTGCTGATATCGTTCCCTATGCCGTAGGTTTTAAGCTGCTTATGTTCTTGCCAAATCTTTTCGCTTTTTGAGCCGCGCAGAAAGTCGATTATATATGCACTGCCAAAACGCTCCCTGAGCCTTGCCACCGCAGAAAGTGCTTTTTGTGCGATGAGTGTGGCATCGAAGGTTTTAAACTCTGTTAAGCAAACATCACAAGCCCCGCAGTTTGGAGGAAAAGCCTCATCAAAATAATTCAATAAGTATTGGCGTCGGCAAGAGTGGAGCTGGCAATATTTTACCATATCATCCAGCTTTTTCAGCATAATACGGCTTTGCTCCGGGTTGTCTTCAACCATTGCAAATTGCTTTAGCTTCATGCCATCTCCCGGGGCGAAAAGTAACAGCGCATCTGAGGGCAAGCCATCGCGCCCCGCACGGCCTGTTTCCTGGTAGTAACCTTCAATATTTTTTGGCAGGTCCATGTGCACTACGTACCGCACGTTCGATTTATTAATGCCCATTCCAAAGGCTATCGTTGCTACTATTATCCGAACTTCATCCCGCAGAAAGGCTTCTTGCGTACGGGCTTTAACGGTATAGTCCAACCCCGCGTGATAAGCTTCGGCCCGGTAGCCTGCTGTTTTTAAATCTTCCGCCAGCTTTTCTGTCGATTTACGAGACAGGCAATATACTATGCCAGAATCATCCTTGTGGCCCTCCAGAAAGGCCAGCAGCTGGTTAAAGCTATTGCGTTTGGCCGCTACTTTATAGGTAATATTCTCCCGGTTGAATGAAGAAACAAAAACTTCCGGGTTTTTTAGGTTCAGCTTTTCGAGTATATCTTTTTTGGTGAGTTTATCCGCTGTTGCGGTTAATGCTATTACCGGCACTTTTGGAAATTCTTCTTTTAGCCCCGAAAGCGCCAGGTATTCCGGCCGGAAATCGTGCCCCCAATGCGATATACAATGTGCTTCATCTATGGCTATGAGTGAGACAGGCAGCTTTTTCAGAAAATCCATCAGCCTTGCATCTTTTCCAAATAAACGCTCTGGTGCCAGGTACAGCAGTTTTATATGATTATTTTTGAGTTTTATGCCGATTTCGGTTTGTTCATTAGGCGACTGGCTCGAGTTTAAAAAAGCAGCCGGTATGCCATTCACATTCAGCGCATCAACCTGGTCCTTCATCAAAGCTATAAGCGGCGAGATCACCAGGGTCAGTCCATCAAGCAATACAGCAGGTAATTGATAGCATAAGGATTTTCCGCCGCCGGTAGGCATCAGCGTGAGTACATCCCTTTTGTCCAGGATATTGTTTATGATAGCTTCCTGCTGATGGCGGAACGCGCTGTAACCAAAATATTTTTGAAGGGCTTGTGATGGGGTCATTATATGCTAACCGGGCTGTGTGACATGCAAATATGCTAAAAATTTTGGCATTTTAAAATCTGAGAAGCTGTCTAAAAATATAAATATACCGGTTTTAGCCCCACCCAAACCCTCCCAGGAAGGGAGGGCTTAAAATATCCTTAAGCTAAAGTCCCCCCATCCGGGGGAGATTTAGAGGGGGGCTAATGTCCTGTAATAATTATTGGCAACCGTTTTTGGACAGGATCTGAAAATAAAGAGCTACTGGTAATATATTCCTGCTGATGCTGCGAGAAATGGCGCTCTTTAAAATAATTTTATAAATTAGCCTTTAACTTAACTGATTATCTATGATAAGAAAGCTACTCCTGTCACTCCTTTTTACCGGTGTCTGCTATTTTGCTTCCGCTCAAAACATACAGTCGCCAGAACAATTTTTAGGCTACAAACTTGGTGAACAATTTACTCCCCATTATAAAATTATCGAATATTTTAAGTATGTGGCGGCTCACTCTAAAAACGTAAAGCTGCAGCAATATGGTACTACCAGCGAGGGCAGGCCATTGATAGCAATGTTTATCGCTTCTGATGAAAATATTGGCCGCCTGGAAGAGATCCGGACTAATAACTTGCGATTGGCGGGCCTGGAGTCGGTGGCGGTTACGGGTGCCAGCAACAGTGCAGTTAAAACGGGTTCTGCTTCATCTTCGGCTGCCACAACCAAAACACCGGTTATTTGCTGGCTGAGCTATAATGTTCATGGTAATGAGCCGGCGTCGTCTGAGGCTGCGATGTTGACATTGTACGACCTGGCAGATGCATCCAACGCCCGTACCCAGGGATGGCTGAAAAATATGGTAGCAGTTATCGACCCCTGTATTAATCCGGACGGCCGTGACCGGTATGTAAATTTCTATAATTCTGTTAAAGGCGAAAGACCAGATGCTAATCCATATTCACGCGAGCATGCAGAGCCATGGCCGGGCGGCAGGGTGAACCATTACTATTTTGACCTTAACCGGGATTGGGCATGGCAAACACAGAAGGAAACGCAGGCTCGCCTCGCTCTTTATAACCAGTGGCTGCCACAGGTACATGTGGATTATCACGAACAAGGTTATAATGCACCGTATTATTTTGCTCCCGCCGCCGAGCCGTTCCACAAGGTTATTACCCCATGGCAGCGTGAAATGCAGACAACCATCGGGAAAAACAATGCCAAATATTTCGACCAGAATGGGTGGCTGTATTTTACCAAGCAGGAGTTTGATTTGTTGTACCCTTCATACGGCGATACTTATCCGATATATAACGGTTCAATTGGGATGACTTACGAGCAGGGGGGCATAAGTGCGGGCCTGGCAGTAGTTAGCCGCTCGGGCGACACCGTAACTCTGGTACAGCGTGTGGCACACCATCACTCAACAAGTTTAAGCACACTCGAAATCACTTCGGCTTATGCGCAAAAACTGTTAACCGAGTTTAAAAGGTTTTTTGATAATAGCCGCTCCAACCCTCCGGGCGAGTATAAAACTTATGTGATAAAAAATGACAACGTAGACAAAGTAAATGCGTTGACCACTTTGCTTGACCGTAACGGCATTCAATATGGCTTCGGCTTAAAAAATACCATAAACGGATATGATTACATAACCGGCAAAAACGAACAATATGAAATCAGCCCCAACGACCTGGTGATAAATGCTTATCAGCCCAAATCGGTATTGCTGGACGTGCTGCTTGAGCCAAAAACCTTTGTAACCGATTCAAACACTTATGATATTACAGCCTGGTCTCTGCCGTATGTTTATGGATTAAAAGCTTACGGAGTGAAGGAATCGTTAAAGCCAACTACGGCTACCTTCAGCGCAGCGCGGCCATCGGTATTGGTTAACGTGCATGCCTATGCCTATGTTTCATCATGGCAATCGGTTAACGATGTGCGCTTTCTGGCCGCATTGTTAAAAAACGGTATTAAAGTTCGTTATTCAGAAAAACCATTCGACGCAGCCGGAAAGCACTTTAATGCAGGATCGCTACTGATAACGCGCGCAGGGAATGACAAAGCCGGTTTCGATGAAAGCGTAGCCCGTATTGCGGCCTCGTTAAACCAGGATCTGACGCCTTTAACATCCGGTTTTGTTGATAAAGGTTATGACCTTGGTTCAGATGCGGTGCGTTATATAAAGCAGCCACGGGTGATGCTGGTCACCGGCGATGACATAAACGCTGAAGCCATGGGCGAAATATGGCATTATTTTGAGCAGCAGATAGCCTATCCGGTAACGCAGATACGTTACCGCGATTTGAATCGTGCCAGGTTAAGTGATTTTGATGTCGCTATTTTTCCTGACGGCGATTATGATAATTTTCCTTCTGAAAAACTGGAGAATTGGGTGCACGATGGCGGCAGGCTGATCGCCCTGCAAAATGCTATTGGGCAGTTGGTTGATAAAAAAGGCTTCATGGTTAAACATAAGGAAGATAAGAAAGACGACAAAAGCGAGGGTAAAGATAAAATGCCCAACATGGTGACCTACAGCGACCGCGACCGGGATGCGATCCGCTCGAGTGTGCCGGGTGCCATCTATAAAGTAAACCTCGACAACACTCATCCGCTTGGGTTCGGCTTACCTTCTTATTATTACACCATAAAGCTAAGCGATGATATTTATGATTATTTCGGCGACGGCGGGTGGAACGTCGGAACTGTAAAAAAGAACGGCCTGGTGTCGGGCTTTGTTGGTCAGAAAAGCAAAGAAAAGATCAAGGATGGTATGCTTATAGGCGAACAGCCAATGGGACGGGGAAGCGTAATTTATTTTGCCGACGACCCGCTATTCCGCAGCTTCTGGGAAAACGGTAAATTGTTGTTTAGCAACGCAGTATTTATGGTAGGCCAGTAAAAAGGGGGGGGCGGCGGTAAGCAGGTCGCTTACTTGACCATGACAGAGATCGAGGCCGCGCTCCCGGGAACGGTATTCATGAGAACCCATAAATCTTTTATTATCAACTTGACAGAGATCAGGAGTATTGAAGGCAATACCATAGGCTTGTCCGAAAACAGGATCTTCCAATCGGCGCATCTTACCGTACGGCATTGATAGAATTTATAAATTCAAAATCCGTATTCAGCCGCAGATAAGGGCTGCTTATTCCCTATGTACGGGGAAACAGCCTTTTATGGCTATTTGTAAAGTCCGGGGCAGGGTGCCATAGTTGCTATACACTTCGTTCACCTCGGCAAATACCTGCAAATCCGTGAGGAAAAGGCTGGCTTTTACAACATGGTTGAAATCCAGTCCTGCCTCAGTAAATATAGCCCCGATGTATTTCATAACTTGTTGGGTTTGCCCTTATTCCCCCGGGGCACTAATTTGCCATCAGATGTGTCTATGGGAATCTGCCCGGCTACGAAAACTAAATTTCCGGCGACTATCGCCTGGCTAAGACTCACTCGGCGGTCAAAATTCAGATTAAAATCAGGATGCCGGGTGATATTTGTCACTATTCTCAGGCCGTGAATTAAATAATTTTGGCTGATGAAAGGGCGGTATTAAATAATTTGATCGTTAGTGAAAAAGTTTATTGCCATAGGGTTCCTGGCAGTTTTTCTGCTTTCAGCAACAGACGCATATCAGTTGTTGAAGTTGCCTTATATTTTTGAACATTTTGCTGAGCATCACAAGCTGGATCGCCACCTTTCGTTCGCGGCATTTCTGGATATTCATTATGTTCATGGCAGCCCGAAAGACAAGGACTACGAGGAGGATATGAAGCTGCCGTTTAAGAGCACCGATAAATGCCCGGTAAACCAGTCGGTCGTTTTCGTATTACCGGCAGGCGTAACAATTTCAACCAAGCCATTAGAATTAGTCCCGCATGGTATAACATTTTATAGAGACCGTTTCATTCCCGGCGGTTATTTTTCCGGCATCTGGCAACCGCCGCAATTTTGTTAAGCAATCCATTTAAACTGACAGAACAGGAAAATCAACCTGTTCTGATTTCCTGTGTCCTGCATGGGCAGTATCATTTAATCTTTTTATTATGCTTAACAGAATTATCGAATTTTCTGTGAGAAACAAGTTAATTATAGGCTTATTTCTCATAGCGCTTATCGGGTACGGCGCCTTTCAGCTTACGCGGCTGCCTATCGACGCCGTGCCTGACATCACCAACAACCAGGTGCAGGTGATCACAACAGCGCCATCGTTCGGCGCAACTGATATTGAACGGCTGGTCACTTATCCGATAGAACAGGCAAATGCCAATATCCCCGGCATGAAAGAGATCCGCAGCTTTTCGCGTTTCGGCTTGTCCCTGGTCACCATTGTTTTTGATGACCAAACAGATATTTACTGGGCGCGTCAGCAGGTGGCAGAGCGTCTTCAACAAGTAAAGACCGAAATACCTGCCGGCGTGGGCAACCCTGAATTAGGCCCCGTAAGCACTGGCCTCGGAGAAATCTATCAATATGTGGTCAGACCTGAACCCGGCTATGAAAGCAGGTATGACGCAATGGAACTTCGTACGATACAGGACTGGATTGTGCGCCGCCAGTTGTTGAGCGTAAAGGGTGTGGCAGAAGTGAGCAGCTTTGGCGGTAAGCTAAAACAATACAGCATCGAAGTAAATCTTAACCGCCTTCAGGCACATGGGGTGACGATAGCCGACATTTTCAATGCCGTTGAACGGAATAATAAAAATACAGGAGGAGGCTATATTGAAAAAGGGCCGGCTGTGCTTTATATCCGGACCCAGGGTTTGTTTAGCAGCACAGAGGATATTAGGAATACGGTTATTAAATCGCTTGATAACGGGCAGCCCTTATTCATACGCGACGTGGCAGACGTCAGAACCGGCTATGCAACACGTTATGGAGCGATGTGTTATAACGATCAGGGCGAAGTTGCAGGCGCCGTGGTGATGATGTTGAAAGGGGCCAACAGCAGCGCCGTTATCAAAAATGTAAAAAAACGTGTCGCAGAAATAGAGAAAATGCTTCCCGACGGCGTGATTATCGAGCCTTTTCTTGACCGTACCAAAATGGTAAATAATGCGATCGGAACTGTTGAGCAAAACCTGTTGGAAGGCGCGCTCATCGTCATTTTTGTTTTGGTCGTGTTTTTGGGCAATGTAAGGGCGGGCCTGTTAGTGGCTTCGGTTATTCCGCTGGCGATGCTGTTCGCCGTGATCATGATGAACCTGTTTGGCGTGAGCGGCAATTTGATGAGCCTTGGCGCACTTGACTTCGGCCTGATTGTTGACGGGGCGGTGATTATTGTTGAAGCGGTGATGCACAAGTTAAGCCATAGCAAACACTTTGCGAAGATCAACCGGCTGGAACAGCGGCAGATGGACGAGGAAGTAAAAGAATCCGCCAGCAAAATGATGAACAGCGCAGTTTTCGGCCAGATCATCATCCTGGTGGTTTATTTACCCATTTTCACCTTGCAGGGCATTGAGGGCAAAATGTTCAAACCAATGGCCCAGACGGTGGCCTTTGCGTTGCTAGGCGCTTTTTTACTGTCCCTTACCTATATACCGATGATGAGCTCGGTTTTCCTCAGTAAAAAGGTGAAGCATGCTCCTAATTTTTCAGACCGGCTGATGGCAAAAATAGAACAGGCCTACCAGCACGCTCTGCAAAAAGTGCTTGCCTTCCCCAAAACCGTAGTAGTTACAGTGGCGGGGCTGTTCATTGTTGCTGTTTTTGTGTTAACTAAGCTTGGCGGGGAGTTTATCCCGGCTCTGGAAGAAGGCGACTTTGCAGTAGATACGCGGGTGTTAACCGGCAGCAGCTTAAACACGACTATTGCCAATACCCAGCAAGCTGCCCATATCCTGAAAACACAGTTTCCGGAAGTGGAAAAGGTGGTCACCAAAATTGGCAGCGGTGAAGTTCCGACAGACCCGATGCCGATGGACGCCAGTGATATGATGGTGATTTTGAAGCCTAAGGCCGAATGGACAACTGCCAAAACATTTAATGAACTGGCACAAAAAATGGGCGGTGCGCTGCAGGCAGTTCCGGGCGTTACGGCTGGCTTTCAGTATCCGGTACAAATGCGTTTCAATGAGCTGATGACCGGCGCCCGGCAGGACGTGGTTTGTAAGATATTTGGCGAAGACATGGATACACTGGCCCGGTATGCTGCCCGGTTAGGCAAAATTATCAGCACCGTTGACGGCGCTAAAAACCTATACGTAGAGGCCGTTGGCGGCGTGCCGCAGATTTTGATTAGCTATAACCGGGACGCTATTGCGCAATACGGCTTAAATATTGACGATATCAACCGGACAGTAAATACCGCCCTGGCTGGTCAAAGTGCTGGCATGATGTTCGAGGGTGAAAAGCGCTTTGACGTGGTGGTACGCCTCAGCGGGGAACAAAAGAAAGATCTGAAAGATATTCAGAGCCTGCTGGTAGCTGCACCTAATGGTATGCAAGTGCCGCTTTACCAACTGGCTGATGTCAGTATTAAGGACGGTCCCAACCAGATACAGCGGGAAGACGCAAAACGCCGCATCGTTGTTGGCTTCAATGTTCGCGGACGTGATGTGCAAAGCATCGTTCAGGAACTGCAGGTCAAGGCAGGGCGTGAGCTTAAGTTACCGGCCGGTTATTACGTCACGTATGGCGGGGCATTTGAGAACCTCAACGCAGCAAAGCAGCGGCTGATGATTGCCGTGCCGGTCTCTCTGCTGCTGATATTCCTGCTGCTGTACTTCGCTTTTAATTCAGTTAAGCAAGGCTTACTGATCTATTCTGCCATTCCGCTCTCCGCCATCGGCGGTATATTGTTTCTGGCCCTGCGCGGGATGCCTTTCAGTATCAGCGCGGGCGTAGGGTTTATTGCCCTATTCGGCGTCGCCGTATTGAACGGCATTGTGCTGATAGCTGAATTTAACCAGCTTAAACAAAACGGCATAACGAATTTGAAACGCGTGGTATTGATGGGTACAAAAGTACGCCTGCGCCCCGTGCTGATGACTGCCTTTGTGGCCTCGCTGGGCTTTTTACCTATGGCAATAAGTAATGGCGCCGGCGCTGAAGTGCAGCGGCCTTTGGCTACCGTCGTCATCGGCGGCTTGCTTATCGCGACATTTCTAACGCTTTTCGTACTGCCGGTTCTGTACATCATTTTCGAGCAAGGCTTAAAGTTCAGGATACGTAAAGCCGGGGCTGCAACCGGCTTGATATTTCTATCCATTTTTACAGGTAACAGTACCCCGGTCTCCGCACAAACTCCGATCAGCCTGAAGGCTGCAATCGACACCGCAATAAAGAACAACCGGCAGGTAAAAAATGAGCGGTTAAAAGCGGCCTATCAGCAAATTCTTATAGGCAGTGGCCGTGGCCTTCCGCAAACCAGTGTGACGGCCGACATCGGGCAGATCAATAGCATCTACATCGATACCCGTTTTTCCCTCAATCAATCCTTCAGTTTTCCAACAGTATATGCCCGGCAAAAGGACTTGCTTCGCCAGGAATGGAAAACCAGTGTATGGAATATTGCCGTCAAAGAAGCTGAACTAAAAAAACAGGTTGGGCAGGTCTATGCAGCAATGCTTTACCTGAATCAAAAGCAGCGCCTGCTGGATTATACGGATAGTCTGTATGCGGCTTTTTATAGCCGGGCGAAGTTGCGCCTGGAAAAAGGTGAAAGTAACCTGCTGGAAAAAAGCAGTGCCGAAGCTTTGCTGGCGCAGATCGAAATACAGCAGAGTGAGCTGAGACAGGACGCAGCTGTATTGCAAATGCAATTTCAATTATTGCTCAATACGGAAACTCGCTTTCATCCCGGTCAAAGTAGTATGAAAATCGAACCACCTGATGCTGCAGCGACCGACACATCGCTTTTGGTTCAGCACCCCGCGCTTATGATGCTTGCCCAGCAGCGGGAAACCGCTTCCCTCGCATGGAAACTGGAGAAAAGCAGGCTTTTGCCTGAGCTTTCACTGGGCTATGCCAACAGCAGCATCAAAGGGCTTGGGGCTGATGACCGGTATTATAACGGCGGGCACCGTTTTAGTTCCGTGCTGGTAGGTATTGGAATCCCGGTTTTTCCGGGCGGTCAGCAGTCCCGCATTAAAGGGGCGCGCGTGAACCGCCAATTAGCAGCAGACACTTATGAGGCAGGTGTACAAAACCTCAGAACGGAATATGCTATGGCGCTGCAACGGTATCATACTGCCTTAAATACTGTAGCGGCTTTTGAGGGGCGCTATCTGAAAAACGCTGACTTAATCAGCCAGACCGCCAACAAGCAGCTGGCTGCCGGTACCATTAATTACCTGGAATGGGTACAGGTAATCAGCCAGGCGATTACCATACGCAATGCATACATGGACGCGGTCAGAACCCTGAATGAAACGGTGATTCAGCTCAACTATTTAACCAACAGATAAGTTTGACAAAAATGAAAACAAGCACATATATCATAACTGTGGCGGTATTATTCGGTGCCTGCCGTGGTAAAAACAATACTATAGCAGACAGTCAGAAACCGGTGGCGGCTAATGAAAATTCGGTAAAACTAAGCGATGCGCAATTCCGCAACGCAGGCATTATTACCGGAACTATCGTTGAAAGAGAAATTTCCGGCACGCTTAGATTGACCGGCAAGGTGGACGTACCGCCGCAGAATATGGTTTCGATAAGTTTGCCGTTGGGCGGTTACCTGAAGTCAACCCACTTGCTGCCGGGCATGCGCGTGAGAAAAGGTGAAGTTATTGCCATAATTGAAGACCAGCAGTATATACAATTGCAACAGGACTATCTTACCGCAAAAGCTAAGCTCGCCGTTCTGGAAAAAGACTACCAGCGTCAGAAAGACCTTAACGCGAGCAGGGCTGCCAGCGATAAAGTGACCCAGCAGGCAGAGGCCGATTATCGTGCTGACCGTATCCTGGTAACCTCTCTGACAGAGAAACTGCGGCTTGCCGGTATCGATCCCGCACGCATCAGCGAGACCCATATCGAAAAAAGTGTCAATGTGCATTCGCCAATTGATGGCTTTGTATCGAAGGTCAATGTCAATATTGGTAAATATGTATCGCCGACCGAGGTCCTTTTTGAGTTGGTTAATCCTTCTGACATCCATCTTGCCCTGAAAGTATTTGAAAAAGACCTGGGCCAGTTATACCTGGGCCAAAGCGTGATGGCCTATACCAACAGCAACCCGGATAAGAAATATAATTGCAGGGTACTGCTTATAGGGCACGACCTTTCAGCAGACCGCGCAGCAGATGTGCATTGTCATTTTGAAACTTATGACAAGGCCCTGGTGCCCGGCGCCTACATGAACGCGGAGGTGGAGGTGAAAAACAGGAAGGCCAGCACCCTGCCCGCAGATGCGATTGTTCAGTTTGAGGGTAAATCTTACGTCTTTAAAGTCACCGGCGATAAAACTTATCAGATGGTCGGTGTAAACTGCGGGGAATCAAAAGGTGGTTTCGTTCAGGTAGATATGGCGAATGCCAATGCTGTTTTTGTGACCAAAGGGGCCTATGCTTTACTTATGATGCTGAAAAATAAGGCTGACTGATTTGCCATATGTTGTGGTTGAAAAGAACTGTCCGCCAAAATTGACCAGGTTCACTGTTTTTCCTGACGACAATCAGGTTGCCATCATTTGCCAACCGGTAACTTGGATTTAAATAGCAGATCATGAAAACATCCGCATGCTTAGTTTTTATGGCTTTTTTTTCCCTGACAGCAACCGCGCAGCAAGCCACTGAGGTTGTCTGGAAGGCAGATCAAAAAATGCGCGGAAGTACCATGCAGGCAGAAATGGTGATAAGGACGATACGCCCTGCCTGGACCCGTGAAATGAACTGCAAAACATGGATGAAAGGAAATAGCCTTGCAATGATCCTGATCACCGCGCCTGCAAAGGACAAAGGCGTAGTTTTTCTGAAAAGAAAGAAAGAAGTATGGACCTGGGTGCCTTCGCTGGAACGAACCGTTAAACTCCCGCCTTCGATGATGGGGCAAAACTGGATGGGAACGGATTTTACCAATGACGACCTGGTCAAAGAGTCGTCGGTTGTTGAAGATTATAACCATACCATTACAGGGGATACGGTCATACAAAACCGGCCCTGCTTCATCATCACGATGATACCTAAACCCGATGCGGCCGTTGTATGGAGCAAGGTGATCACCTGCATTGATAAAAAGGACTTTCTGGAACTGAACTGCCGCTTTTATGACGAGGATGGTAAATTGATAAATACCATGAACAGCTATGACATCAAAGTAATGGATGACCGGCTGATCCCAACGCGTTTTGAGATGATCCCGACGGATAAAAAAGGCCATAAAACCGAGATGATATATAAGGCCGTCCGCTACAACCAACCGATTGATGACCGGTTCTTCACCGTTGAAAAAACACAGACGCTCTAATGATATGTGGTTAATCAAATTATCCTGGAAGAACATCTGGCGCAACCGGAGCAGAAGCATGATCACCATCGCTGCCATCTTCTTTGCAGTGATCCTGTCCGTATTGGCAAGTAGTCTTCAGGAAGGTGTTTTCGATAACCTTGTAAAAAATGTAGTCAGCTTTTATACCGGCTATGTGCAGGTGCATCAAAAGGGGTATTGGGATGAACAGGTATTAGATAATAGTTTCCCGGCCACGGCCTCTTTGCAGCATCAGATCATACGGAATAAAAATGTTTCTGCCCTGACCCCGCGGCTGGAATCATTTGCACTCGCGTCTTCCGGCGATATAACAAAAGGAGCGCTCGTGGTGGGCATTGATCCTGATAGGGAAAACGACATTACATCGATAAGGCAGAAAATAGTTGACGGGAGATACCTGGTCGATACGGACAGGATGGTGCTGATCGCGCAGGGCTTTGCCGGTAAGCTCAAGCTTAAAGTGAATGATACGGTTGTCCTGATCGGCCAGGGATATCACGGGGCAATGGCTGCCGGAAAGTACCCCGTAAAAGGCATTATCAAATTCGGATCTCCGGAATTGAATGACCGCACACTGTTTATGCCGATATCTGCGGCGGCTGATTTGTATGGCGCCGGCGGCATGGCCACCAGCTATGTACTTTCTTTACATGACCTCACTCGGCTTCAGGGAACGGCCTCTGCCATCAGTTCATCTTTAGGTCCGGGTTATGAGGTGATGACCTGGGAAGAGATCATGCCGGAAGTAATGCAACATATCCGCACAGACACCAACAGCATGAAATATATTCAGGGCATTTTATACCTGCTGATCTGCTTCGGCATATTTGGTACCCTGTTAATGGTAATGGTGGAGCGTAAATACGAGATGGGTATGTTGCTTGCTATCGGCATGAAAAAGAGAAGACTGGCCGGTTTACTGATGCTTGAATCCATGTTTACGGTATGCACAGGATGCATCCTGGGTATTGTAGTAAGCATACCGCTGGTGTATTATCTTCATAAGTTTCCCCTGCGAATGGGCGGTGAAACAGCAAAGGCCTATGAAAAATTCGGCTTTGAGGCCGTATTCCCAACCTCTGCCAATCCTTCGAATTTTATTACCCAGGGATTAATTGTCCTTGCAGTCGGGTTGGTTTTGTCGCTATACCCGATTTACAAAATCATCCGGCTTGACCCGGTAACAGCAATGAAACGATAAATGATGATACTTTTGATGGCATGGCGGAATATCTGGCGCAATAAACTGCGAAGCCTCGTTATTGTGTTGTCGATAGCACTTGGCCTTTTTGCGGGAATTGCGGTGCTGGGTTTATATAAAGGAATGATGAAAAGCCGTGTGCGTGATGTGATCGATGCAGAACAAGGCCACCTGCAAATCCACGAGCCTGGTTTTAAGAAAGACGAGGAGCCGAAATTCATACTGTCAGACGGTCAAATGCTGTTCAACACGATTAATAAATTACCGCAGGTGAAAGCAGCATCTCCGCGGAGTGTCACCAACGGCATGTTGGCCACTGCAAGCGGTAGCGCTGGTGTGCGGATCAATGGCATTATCCCCGAACTGGAGTATCGGACATCGCAGTTAAAGGCAAAAATCACAGACGGGCAGCCCTTTGATGCCAATCGCCGGAACCAGGTGATGATCGGTAAAAAGCTAGCCCTGAAAATGAAGTTGAAAACCGGGTCCAAACTGGTCCTGACATTTACAGACAGTACCGGAAATCTGGTATCCGGCGCATTCCGCGTCGCTGCGATTTATCAAAGCAACAATACGCCGCTTGACGAAAGAAATGTGTATGTAAGGATCGCCGACCTGGATAACCTGTTAAATATACCGGGAGCATTTCATGAAATAGCAGTTCTGCTTAAAAATGATGAAGAAGTCGTTTCCGTACAGACATTGTTGCAGCGCAGATTTCCCGGCTATCAAATCGAGAACTGGCGCGAAATATCCCCCGAAACAGATCTGCTGATCAAAACAACCAATCAGTATTCTTACATTATTATGGTTATTATCATGTTTGCTTTGGCTTTTGGCATTGTTAATACTATGCTGATGGCGATACTTGAACGCACGCGGGAAATAGGGATGATGGTGGCACTCGGTACCACGCGTATACGTGTGTTTTTCCTGATACTTACCGAAACTATTTTTATTACGGTCGCCGGCGCGCCTGCTGGTATCCTTGCAGGTTGGATTGTGGTAGGTTATTTCAATAAATCAGGGCTTAACATCGCCGGCATGGGCAAAGAAATGATGAGCAGCTTCGGTTTCGGAACAATGGTCTATCCTGAGTTTCCTGGTGATAAGCTGCCGGGTATCTTGTTGATCGTCATCGGCACGGCGATTATTTCCAGCTTATTCCCGGCGATTAAAGCTTTAAGGCTACGGCCGGCGGCAGCATTAATGCGATAAGTAGTTAGTAATTATGGATATGGCAGCACTTGAAAAAATACCGGATAAAAAAGAAACGGTGATCGATGCGCATAACATCAGCAAGGTTTATAACGCAGACACGGTTCCTGTGCATGCAGTCAACAACGTGCATCTTCATCTGCTTAAGGGAGAATTTACCGCATTGGTAGGGCCATCCGGTTCGGGCAAAACTACTTTGCTCAACTTAATCGGCGGTCTCGATAAACCGGATAGCGGCCAAATCTATATCAATGGTGTTGATATCACCCGGTTGTCTTCAGGACGGCTGATCGACTTCCGGTTGCAGAACATCGGATTCGTATTCCAGTCATTCAACCTGATCCCTGTACTTACAGCCCGGGAAAATGTTGAATTTATTATGTTGCTGCAGGGGAAAGGGTCGTCAGTAAGAGACCGCCGCGTAAAACAATTGTTCGGGCAAATACAAATGGAAAATAAGCTCGACAGCCGGCCCGCACAGTTATCAGGCGGGCAGCAACAGCGTGTTGCTGTTGCCCGTGCACTGGCAAGCAAGCCCAAATTCGTATTGGCCGATGAACCCACTGCCAATCTGGATTCACAATCCGCATCGAACCTGCTGGATATTATGCTTAAACTGAATCGGGAAGAAGGTATGACGTTTCTTTTTTCTACCCACGATCAGCGCGTGATTGACCGGGCCAGGCGGGTAATCAGGCTTGTCGACGGCCGCATTGTAAGCGATACCGCTGCTGTTTCCACTGCGCATACTCAATAATTACTCCCATGAAAAAGTTGCTGATCCTGCTTTTAATACTGGTTAATGCTTGCACTGTATTGGCCCAGGACACTGCAGCAACCCGCAAATTCGTGATTAGCGGTTATATCAAGGATATGCAGATGCTCAGCCTCGACAGCAGCTTTAGCAATGCAGGATGGGCCAACCTGGTGCACAACCGGGTTAATGTAAAATGGAAACCCACCGGTAAAATAACCGCTGCGGCAGAAGTCCGTTCACGGCTGTTTTACAGCAAGGCGCCAGATATGCCTGCCGGTTCCGTTGCCCTCCGCGCGGAAAACGAATATTTGAACATGCAGCCGGTATGGATAAACACCCGGGAGGTGGTTTTTATCAGCAATGCCGAGCGGCTGTATGTGGATTACCGGACAGATCAACTGGATTTGAGATTCGGCCGGCAACGGATCAATTGGGGAATGGCGGCTACCTGGAACCCGAACGATATATTCAATAGCTACAATTTTCTCGACTTTGATTATGAAGAGCGACCGGGTGTTGACGGCGCTAAAATTAAATATATCCCAGGTGGCGCTGTAAATCTTGAGGCAGCTTATGCCCGTACCCGGCTCCGGGACGGAAATATCGGGGCTATAAAATTATCGTTCAACAAATGGAATTACGATTTTCAGTTCATTTCCGGCATTTATTATAATAAGCCTACTTTAGGTGCAGGCTGGACGGGATATATTGGCGATGCAGGGTTCAAAGGCGAGTTGCAGTACTTTATTGCTGGAAAAGATTCAACAGGGCATTTCAACCTGACGCTGGAAGGCGATTATAAATTCGCCGGGGAATGGTATGTTGATTTGGGGATTCTATATAACAACTACGGACTGTCTAAGCCTATTAGCCAGGCAAACGCCGTTGATCTGAATATTTCGCCTAAAAACCTGATGCCGACGAAATGGAACCTTATTCTTACAACAAGCAAACAGTTTTCGCCACGGCTGTCAGCAAATACGACATTCCTGTTTGCACCCGGCACCAACCTCTTTATTTTTTTTCCATTTATTCAGTATAACCTGATCACCAACCTGGATGTCGATCTGGTATGGCAATCCTTTTTTGCCGAGGTGAACAGTAACTTCAGGGGCATGCGCCACAGGGGGTTTCTGAGGGCAAAGATTAGCTTTTAAAACGGCTTGTTATTATCGCGCAGTGTAGATAGTCGTCTCGCCGGATAAATTGCTCCAAACGGAAAAGGTCTCTGTTTTTTCCGTCACCATTCTAAAAATCAGGCTTAGGCGGCTGGTTTGCTGAATTATCTTCCCATTCCTTTGTAGCGCCGCTGGACAAATGCCTATCTTTACATTCATAATAGCTCAGACAAGGACATGACGCGAAACTGTCGCCTCCTTCTATCTGTTGCTGATGCAAAGTGCCGTGCGGATGCAGTATGATAGTTGCTGGAGAAATGCCACTTAATCAACAACGCCGTTCGCTAATAAGATAACCGGACGGACGGCTGATTGGTCGGCCGGATCAACTACTCTTCCAGCTATATTGCCATTCAATAAAATGTGAACGACTTCACTGGCAAACTTGACAAAGAATAAGGATTTCAACTTAAAAAACATGATTAAAAGCGTTTTTATTACAGGGACTGAAGGAAATACTGGCAAGTCGGTCATTTCTTTAGGACTTATTAATATGATATTAGGCAAGGCCCGGAAAGTTGGCTTCTTTAAACCGGTGATCAGCAAACGGAACAGCCAGCAGAAGGATGAACATATCAATACTATTATTAGCCATTTTGATCTGCCGATCTCTTACGAGGAATCTTATGCACTGACCTGGCAGGAAGCCACGCGCCACATGGAATCTGAAGGTGAAGGTGAGATGATCGATATCATTATCAGAAAGTACAAAAATCTTGAAGCTCAATATGACTTCATCGTCGTTGAGGGAACGGATTATCGCGGGGAAGGCGGAGCATTTGAGTTCGAACTGAATGCGCAGATTGCGAAAAACCTGCGTGCGCCCGCAATAGCGGTAATATCAGGAGAAGGGCGTTCCACTGCCCAGATCGTTAACACCGTGCTCACTACGCTAAACAAATTTGAAGCAAGAGAGATCAGCGTTTTGGCAGTGGTTGTCAATAAAGTGCAACAAGCCAGCTTAAGCGATGTGCGGGCGCTTCTGGAAAGGCAGTTACCAACAGAAACGCTGCTGGCGGTCATACCAGCAGATAAAGCCTTGCGAAATCCATCTATGAGAGAGGTCCATGAAAAGTTGGATGGCAGACTATTATTCGGGTCAGAACAGCTCACTAACCGAGTCGATCATTTTGTCACCGGCGCGATGCAGGTGCCAAATTTTTTAAACTACCTTAAAGAAAATGTCCTGATCGTAACCCCAGGTGACCGGGGAGATATAGTGATCAGCGCGCTACAGGCGAATTTATCCTCGAGTTATCCGAAGGTTGCCGGCATTATTTTAACTGCCGGGTATGAGCCCGAGGAGCCGATCACGAGGTTAATCGAAGGCTTACAAACCGTCGTCCCCATAATTGCCGTTTCGACCGGAACGTTCGAAACCAGTAATATAGTCGGATCAATTCGGTCAAGAATAACAGCAATGGACTTAAAGAAGATAGAGTTGGCCATCGAGACTTTTAATACCCACGTTGATCTTTCTGAACTGGACAAACGGATCATCACGTTTATCCCGTCGTCAGGTTTAACGCCGAGGATGTTTCAGTATCAGATTACCAGCCGCGCGAAAGCCGATAAAAAACATATTGTTCTCCCTGAAGGTACCGATGAGCGGATTCTTAAAGCTGCTGCCAGGCTTATTAAGCAGGATATTGTTGAACTCACCCTGCTGGGTGTCCCCGAAGAAATCAACGCGGTGATACAACGGCATGACATCGACCTCGATTTGGCTGATATCAAAGTCGTTAACCCGGCGACCGACAGCCATTATCACGAATACGTAGAAACACTTTATCAACTCCGGAAAAACAAAAATGTTAACATGGAAATGGCAAGGGACTTAATGACTGACGTTTCTTATTTCGGGACCATGATGGTTTATAAAGGCTATGCCGACGGTATGGTATCAGGCGCTGTGCACACTACGCAGCATACCATCCGGCCCGCCTTGCAATTTATCCGGACGCGGCCGGGCATTTCAGTCGTCTCCTCCGTCTTCTTTATGTGCCTGCCCGACAGGGTTTCGGTTTTTGGCGATTGTGCTGTAAATCCAAACCCGACGGCAGAGCAATTGGCAGAAATTGCAATTTCATCCGCCGAAAGCAGCATGAAATTTGGTATTGAACCCAGGGTGGCCATGCTTTCCTATTCATCCGGCGCTTCAGGCGAGGGTGAGGAGGTTGAAAAAGTTAGAAAGGCTACAGAAATTGTAAAGGTCCGCCGGCCCGACTTAATGGTGGAGGGGCCTATTCAATACGATGCGGCAGTAGATGCCGCAGTTGGAAGCAGTAAAATGCCAGGCTCGGAAGTTGCCGGCCGAGCCAGCGTTCTCATATTTCCCGATTTGAACACGGGTAATAATACTTACAAGGCTGTACAACGCGAAACAGGCGCTTTGGCTATCGGCCCCATGCTACAGGGGCTTAACAAACCTGTGAACGATCTTAGCCGCGGATGTACGGTTGATGACGTTTTTAATACTGTTATTATAACTGCTATCCAATGTCAGGAAATCGTCTAGTTGAAACTATGTATATCTTTGTCATCAATGCGGGCAGCAGTTCGCTTAAATACCAGCTTTTTAACTGGCCGTCACCCAAACCGGTCTGCGTCGGCCTGGCCGACCGGATTGGCCTGGCAAATGCGGTCGTCACGCACAAAACCTTCTTGAATGATATAGAAGCGGTTGTTTCTCACACCTGTAATATGCCTGATCACAATTCAGCCATCCAGGAAGTGAACCGGCTGTTAACCACAGGCGAGAACCCCGTATTGCAGAATACGTCCGAAGTGAGCATTGTCGGCCATCGCATTGTGCACGGAGGAGAATATTTTGTCAGCACTACGGTGATCACTCCCGCGGTGAAAGAGAAATTGTTGCTCACTTTTCAATTGGCCCCATTGCATAACCCGCCAGCCTATAACGGGATCGTTGTGGCGGAAAAAGTCTTCAGGAAGGCCACGCATATTGGCGTATTTGATACGGCGTTTTTCCAATCTTTACCTGAAAGAGCTTTTCGTTATGCTATTCCGAAATCCTATTACACGCAACAGCATATCCGCGTTTACGGGTTTCATGGGACGAGCCACAAATACGTCGGGGAAGAAGCCTGTAAATTCCTGGCCAAAAAGGATGCCCGTTTGATAACGATTCACCTGGGAAATGGGTGCAGCATCAGTGCCATAAAGGATGGCAGGGCAGTAGATACCAGTATGGGTTTCGGACCGCTGGAAGGCCTCATTATGGGTACCCGATCGGGTACCATTGATCCAACCGTAGTTTTTTATCTGATTGAAGAGATGGGCTACGACCCGGCGACTGTAAGTGTTCTGCTTAACAAACAAAGTGGAATGCTGGGTCTGACCGGTTACAGTGACATGCGCGATATTACTAAGGAAATTAACAAAGGCAATGCAGACGCAAAGTTAGCTTATGAGCTTTATGCCTATCGCATTAAAAAGTATATTGGTTCTTACATAGCAGCCCTGAACGGGCTGGATGCATTGGTGTTTACCGCCGGTGTTGGAGAAAATGACAAGTTGATCCGCGAAATGATTTGTAGTGAGATGGAATTTCTGGGCATTCGCCTGGACGCTGAAAAAAACGATAGGACACAACATGGAATTCGCGACATTAGCACCGAAGGATCGCCTGTACGAATATTGATCGCCCCGACGAATGAAGAGCTTGAAATTGCACGGCAATGCGTTGAATGCCTGAACGGATGAAAGGAGTAGGCCGCCAAAAACTTCAATGGGATAAAATGATCGTTTCATTCGGGCTAAACCAAATCAATCATCCGCCACCTGGCCCACTGACAGCCAGCATCCGTGAAAATCAGCCGGAAATCGACAAGACCATGAGGTTTTAGAAAGCCGATCACCATTTGAACAGTTGGGTCAGCTTTCGCTGTTCAGATTGCGCGTTCAGCCCTGATCCTTATCCTTTTGCTTTTTACTTCTCCGGTCAATACCCGGTTAATATCGTCAACACTGTAATATAAAATTCCCCCGATCTTGGTAAAGGGAATCGTACCATTATCTCTTAATGTCTGAAGCGTGTTATCAGATATCTTAAGCAGATTTTTCACCTGGTAACTTTTCAGCCACTTTTTGGGTTCTTCAACTGCCTGTCCTAAGAGTCCTTTGATCTGATTCAATAGTTGCTGGCCAAACTCCTGCAAATCTTCTTTGGTTATGATTTCTGCTGCCATAATGCATATCATTTGAAATAATTTGTTACAAATTTGGCAGATATTGAAAGTTAAAACCTCCGACTCTATCCGAGTCGGATGGAAAATTTTAACAGTTACGTGAAGTGCGATGTCAATGACATACAGTAGGCATCAAAAATCAAAGGACCGCGTTTATTCGTGGATGGTCTCATTTATAAAGTTTGGATGGTCATCTACATTTGAAAATCACCTTATTTTGTTTCTATAAAGAGACTAAATGGTGTAATGAATAATCTAACAATAAACTTATGGAAATTTTAGTAGTTGGAGGGACCGGACTAATCGGTAAAGACGTCAGCAGAAAATTGGCTGATGCAGGACATCAAGTAATCATTGGTTCACCTTCAAAGGGGATAAACATTGTCACAGGCGAAGGCCTGGCAGAAGCACTGGTTGGAACAAATATCGTTATAGACCTGTCCAATTCCCCCTCACCAGATGATGAAACGGCCTTAAACTTCTTTCGTGCTGCGGGTAAAAATCTTGTCATGTACGAAAAGGAAGCGAGCGTTAAACATCACCTCGTACTATCGATCGTTGGAACAGACCGGGTTGCGTATATCGGGTACCTTCAAGCAAAAAAAGAACAGGAAGATAACATCAAAAATTCCGGCATTCCTTATACCATCATTCGCTCCACGCAATTTCATGAACATATCACAACGCTAATTGCAGTACAGGGCAAAGAGACAGAAGTTAACATTTCAACAGTTGATTACCAGCCCATCGCTGCTATAGATGTGGTCGAGCTTGTTGTTAAGCTGGCGCTGGAGGAACCCAAAAACGGAACGATCGAGATCGCCGGACCGGAACGTGCTCCAATGACCGACTTCGTTCAAAGATATCTCAACCATAAAGGCGATAGCAAAGTGCTTATCTCGAACAATGATAACAAATACATGTTTTTTGACATTTCCAAAGACCTTTTGGTGCCACTAGGCGAATTCCGTGCCGGTTTGATCACATTTGACGATTGGCTTAGAGCAAACTGAACCCTAACCTATATTGAGCCGAGAGTAGCTCCATTGAGGTAATGCCTTTGGTTATTTGACTTGAGCAAGCGCTGTGGCAAATTTTTCCATTTCGGCATCGTTAAGTGAAGCAAAACCAACCCTGATACCGTTTATGGTATCTGAGTAGCGATAAAGGCTGCCATCGTTCAGATAAACTCCTTTGGCATAAAGCCGCTTCGAAAGCTCGCTTATAGAGTAATCTTGGGGAAAAACGATCCAAACAGCCATGCCTCCTTGCGGTATGGTAAATTGGATAAGATCGCCTAACGAGGTCTTTAAAAGTTCGCAAAACCGATCGCGACGCTGCCGGTATAATTTAACCGACCTTCGTAAATGACGTTGGAATTCGCCCGTAGTAAATAAATATGCCACAGACTCTTCAAACAAAACGTCTCCGCGTATTTCCATTAGTTGTTTAAGCCTTGATGCCTGTCGAATAAAATCTGCGTCGCCTACCAGATAGCCCAATCGTATAGTGGGAGCTAAAGTTTTAGAGATAGAACCAACATACAGCACATAGCCGTTATGATCTGCGCTGGCCAGCGGCAATATAGGACTATTGTTATAATGAAAATCATAGTCGTAATCATCTTCTATCACCGGCAGTTGATATCTGCGGATAATATCCACTAGTTTCATTCTCCGTTCGGCGCTGAGGGTTACGGTTGTCGGGTGATGATGGTGCGGAATGATATATAAAAGGTCTGGGAGGCACCTGCTACAAATTTCTTCGATCGCGTCTACATCTATGCCGTTCTCATCAACTTTGACTTTCACCAGTCTTGCACCTAATTGTTCAAACAGCTTATCCGCTAGTATATAATTCATATCGGCGACGATCACCGTACTTCCAGCTTTCAGTACCATGCTTGCAGCTATATAAATTGCTAATTGTGCGCCATGTGAGACCAGTACGTTATCAGTTTCAATATTTAAGGCTCTCGTTTTTGATAAAAAATCAGCAAGTTCCCTTCTTAACGACAAACTTCCGGCCACATTACCAGTCATTAACGGGCTGTGAAGATCGGCTTTGCTCAATAATGCTTTATAACGATTGAACAAGGAGTCAATTGGTGTGATCCTTGAATCCGGGTAACCATCGTTGATGAGCAAATGAAATGGCTTTATCTCCCGGTAAGGGGGGCGATCGAAATTGATCTGGCGATAAAAATCTGATTGACTTAGACCCTTCGGAGTGAACCGCTTTTCAGGTTTAAAAGATTTTGGATTGATCACCGGCAATTGACTGGAAATAAATATTCCTTTTTTTCCGAAAACTTCCAGCCATCCCTGCGATCTCAATTCATCATAGGCTGCGATCACCGTCGTTCTGTTAAGCTTGATCATCGCAGCCATCTCACGGCTTGAAGGTAATCGATGTCCCGGCTTAATTTTGCCATTTCTGATTAACGTCAATAAGGCGTTCGCTAGTTGTCTGAATAAGGGTATGGCGGAAGTTCTATCGATCGATATCAGATTGCTGAAAGGTATCGTTTGAATGGTCATGACGCTGCGTTTTGGACGACAGGGTCATCCAATAGGCGTAATTTTACTAAAAAATAAACGGATTGTGAATGAAGTGCATTCACAATCCGTTTGAAATCAAATTGGAAAAGCAATTCTAATGAGTGTCAACTGAAGGATCTTCCTGTCCCAATGCCTTTTGCTTGCTGATCTCTTTCTCTATTTCACTGGCCAGCTGTTCGGCTGATGGCAGATAAAGCTGGTATTTTGAGGCAAATATGTTACTGTTCTCGGGCAAAGTGAATTTTACGACAGTATCATTTTTCTCCAGGCATAATAATATACCCACCGTTGATGTTTCATACTCGAGCTTTTCAACGCGGTCATAATAGTTTACATACATCTGCAATTGACCAATATCCTGGTGCGTGATCTTATGCGTTTTCAGTTCTATGATGACAAAGCATTGTAATAGCCTGTTATAAAATATTAGGTCAACAAAAAAGTCATCACCATCAAGATGGATACGCTTTTGACGGGCTACAAATGAAAACCCGTTACCCAATTCCAGCATAAATTCCTGCAAATGGGTAATCAATGCATTTTCAAGATCCTTTTCATAATAGGCAGCCTCTGGTTTTAATCCTAAAAATTCCAGTATCATTGGATCTCTAATGATATCCTGTGGTTTGTCAGGCTGCTGTTCATTTTTCGCAACCGACAAAACCTTTTCTTTATCAGTACTTAATAACATTCGTTCATAAAGCTGACTGCCTATTTGGCGCTCCAGTTGCCTTGCCGTCCAATTATTTTTGACGGCTTCTTCTAAATAAAAACCTAATTTCTCTTGACTACTTAAACTTAAAAGCAGCTTGTAATGTGTCCAACTCAATTGCGTCCGCAGTGCGGACGCAATTGGAAATGTTCTGTAAAATTGCCTGAACCATTCTAAATTCCGCCGCGAAAACCCAGTTCCATATTTTGGCTGAAGCTCGTCAGATAAAAACTTCAATAATTGAGAACCGTATTTGGCCCGCTCTTCACCGGCTTGATCTTCTTCAAAAATTCTTTTGCCGATCTGCCAATACATTACAACGCGTTCATGGTCTACTGCACGTATTGCTGATTCTCTCGCCTTACTGATAATCGATTGAATATCTGTAATAATTGATTTTTCTAAATTCATACCATCTCCTCCTCAACAATTTCATTTAGATTGCTTTCTCCCATAATTTTCAATCGGGTCTTTAACGCCTGCATATCCCGGTTAACCTTTTTATCTTTCATTTTCGCGTAGATTTGCGTAGTCGTTAACTTGGTATGGCCAAGCATCTTACTTACCGTTTCTAAGGGCACATCATTTTCAAGGGTAACTGTAGTCGCGAAAGTGTGCCGCGCGATGTGGGTGGTTAACACCTTTTCGATACCGGCCAGATCGCCGATCTCCTTTAAATAGGCATTCATCTTTTGATTGCTCTTTACCGGCAACAACCTGTTCTCGATTATGCGGGCGTCATGCTCTGCATAGCGCTCAATAATTTCTATGGCTTGTGGAATTAACGGAACGTTGGCCTCGATAGCAGTTTTGGTTCGGGTGGTCTTGATCCAGGTTACCCCATCGGTACCAGTAACCACATGTTGAGGGGTTAGTTTATCCACGTCAACAAAAGCATAACCGGTGTAGCAGCAAAACAAAAAGGTATCGCGCACTTCAGCCAATCGTTTCACTTTAAAATGATACTCGGCCAGCAGATTGATCTCTTCCCATTCCAGTTCCACGCGGTTGACCTTATTATAAGTGCATTTAAAAAGGTTGAATGGGTTATGGCTCATCCATTGATTATTGACCGCCAGGTTGATGATCTTTTTGAGGTTTTTGATATACCGCATGGCGGTGTTATGCTCGATCTTATCCTCAGTTTTCAGGTACATCTCTAAACCGGTTACGAAAGAGTAATCGATAGACTCCAGATAAACATCAGGTTTCTTATACCGGAACTGAATATATTCGGCTGTCTTTTTACGAACGGTTTTATACTTGGTAAGCGTAGCCCTTACAAAATCTTTATCCAGCAGTTTTTCGAGTTGATTATTGTGCTCGTCAAATACCTCCAATAACATGCGATGAATGTTTCCTTCACCGGTGTATTTCTGTTTGATTTTTTCAGCCGTAATAAAATCTTCCGTACGTTTCAGATCGTCAAAGGCCCGGCGGATCTCATTGGTCGCTTCTATGATTTGAGTGTTGACATCCCTAGCCTCCGAGCCGTTGCCTCTTAAATACCCTGTTTCTGCGTCCCACTTTTTTGGATCAACTTTTCGCCCTAGGGAAATCTCACAACGTTTGCTCAGATAGGTGATCCTTGCATAAAGCGGAACCATTCCCTGTGAATCCGTTTTTCTTTTGTCAGCCCAGATCAGGACTGAAAACTTCTGTGCATTTTTCATTTGAATAAAATTTTAAATACCTGATAATTAATCAGGTCACGAAAACTCGCTTTTCGCGACCAATTCTCACTTATTCAAGCGCTTTAAAATCAATCAATTAACCCCATACTCGGTGACCTTTTTCAAGTGGATAAAATAGGTCACCGCAATAGTCACCAAAATTAAGATTTGCATCATTTTTACCGGGACCCGAACCCTCGGACCAAACGGGACCGAGGTGATTTAAACTCATCCGATATCAGGCCTTATCCAGACGGTTTGCAAATCCTAAAACTTGATATAAAACGAGCTGTTTTGAGGCTCGATTTTATGGGGTCAAATAATTGATTTACAAATAGTTAACTATCAATTTGATGACTAAATTAGGTGTTCCGGACCAGTCACCGAATAGGTCGCTGGCTGGGTCATAAATGCTGCGGTGTTTTGCGTTTTTTTGAGCATAAAAAAAGCGCTTAGACCAGTAATCTAAGCGCTTTTACGAAGCTTTTAAGGCTTCTTAGCGGAATGGACGGGACATGAACTATGCCCTAATTTCGCTAAAAACAAAGTTTTTGTCTTGGTGCTCACCAGATGCTCACCAATTTTTTGCAACTAAATGACTGCAAAGGACTTACATCAAAGATACGAATTCATACAAATTATCACAATTTAATTTACCCAAATTGTTCCCGAACCTGTTTTTGACAAACTACGAACCGAATAGTAGCTTTGTTCATCTATGACTAAAACAACCTATGAGTAATACCTATTTCAAACACCGTGACCGTTTTGATTTTGCAAGCGATACACTTGATATTGGCAACCCGCTTTCCTGGAACCGCGCCCATTTTCTAAAGCACTTTTTTAAGCGCGTTTTTGCCATTGGTGATGACCGGCTGGGCGAATTTTACCGGCACCACTTGGCTTATTATTTAGCCAACCATCCGGACGGTAACGAAGAATCCTTTTTTAAATATTTATGGGATATGGTCGAAAGACAATTAAAAGTGCTGACCGGTAAGGATGTGTATGATAAAAACCATATCCGGAATGAGCGCGAAATCCAGCGGCTTAGAAAATTTACCGAAATACTGATTCCGCTTGACCAATGGCATTTCCACAAATCAAATGACGCTGTGATCGCGCAGCAGGAATCGGAAATCCATACCCTTAAACAACAGATCGCAGCGCTGAAATCCGAATTGAAAAAAGCAACAAGCCTCGACACCAAACAGTATATCAATATACCCAAAGGCAGGCTGCTCGCTTTTCTTGATTTGGGCATCAAAATGCTGGACCTTAAGCTGCCGGAAGGTAAGGAGTTGTTATTTGCAGAATTTCCCATCGTCTATGTCAAACTGATCTGCAAGTATTTCCGGGAGGGTCACGAGGAGATCGACTTTGACCGGGTCCGACGTTATTTCCCAAAAGACAGAAGCAAACCAAGTAACCGTTCGGCTACTATCGCCGCAGATCAACAACTTTTCGAGATTAAGTCTATCAAAAAGCGCAGTTAAAGCAGCCGCACAATTTTTTTTCAGCCTGCTATTGTCATTAATACCATCAAGCTGATATTGAGCATATTGCCAAACGAAATCGGCTTAACTTAAACCCCTTCAATTTACCATGCGGAACCGCATGGTAACGAAAACTTAACTGTATAGCACACATTTGCCCCAAAACAAATGCTATGCAGATCATCAATAATGAAGCCCTCAGTCAGTGCATCAGGGAAGCGGTCAGGGCAGAACTACAGGAACATTTTAGAACAGCAGGCAGCCAGCCAGCCGAGGAGCGGCTGCTGTCCAAACAGGAACTGGCCGCAGAACTGGGCGTGTCACTGGTTACCCTTACCGACTGGATGAAGAAAGGGCTGCCTTTTCTTCGCCTGCACAAAAGGGTCTATTTCAAAAAGAGCGAAGTGCTCAAAATTATGCAACAAAATTTTAATAATTAACAGAAAGGAAAGAAGATGCAAGTAGAATTAATTACCAGGCAGGATCTGGCGACATTCAAAAATGAGTTATTAACAGAAATGAAAGCCCTGTTGCAGCCCGGTCAGGCACAAAGCAAACAATGGCTGAAAAGCGTTGAGGTCAGGAAGCTGCTGAATATCTCTCCAGGTACATTGCAAAACCTGCGGATCAACGGCACACTGCGCTATACCAAGATAGGTGGGATGATGTACTATAAATTAGAGGATATCCATAAAGTACTGGAAGGGGGCCGTAAATGATACAGGCAGCGAATCAAAAAGAAACGGCCGATTACAGCAAATGGATCAGGCGCATGGCAACCGATGGCAGGATGCTGGCTACGCACGTCAGCCTGTTTACAGCTTTATTTATCTGCTGGCATCGCAGTGAATTTAACAGCCCGTTCGCAGTGAACCGGCGTGAACTGATGAACCTAAGCAAAATTGCTTCGATTGCCACCTACCATAAGTGCATAAAAGAGCTGGATCGCTTTGGCTATATCCGCTACCAGCCGTCTTACCACCCGAAAAATGGCAGTCTGATCTACTGGCCTGAAGTGACAGCAGGGCTTTAATAGCAGTGCATTTTACATTTAGCAGTCTATCGGGATAGTTGCGTCGTAGTAAGAAGCAAGTTTGTGTTTTTGTTACCACAAAAACTCCCGCCATGCCTTCGGCAGGCAGGCAAACTTGCTTTTTGCTCCCGATGGTCGCAAAAAGAGAATCAAGGATTTATTAAGAATTTATGCGTCGTGTAGTAAAACCAATATGACAACAGTACCGCAAAAAACAGCACAGAAATCCGCGTCAGTTCGCCCAAAAAGTAAGGGCGGCAGGCCAAAAGGAAAGGTCAGACGTGATCAGGTATTAAGGATCAGGATCAATGCTGCGGAGCTGTTTTTGATCCGGGCAAAAGCCAGGGAAGCCGGCATGCGCGCCAGCACCTGGATCAGGCAGGCAGCCAAGGCTGCAAAAATATCATCGCGCTGGACACCCGAACAAATGCAGGTATTACGTGTGCTGACCGGGATGGCAAACAACCTGAATCAGCTGGCCAAACAGGCAAACAGCGGCAAGCTGTTGTTTATCGCCCGTAAATGCGATAGCCTGCTGGTCGAAATTGATGATACTTTAAAATACTTGAATAACCATGATGGGCAAGATCGTGAAATCGGGAAAGAGCTTTAAGGGCTGCGTGGAGTATTGTATGCTCAAAAATAAAGCAGAGGTATTACACGCCGAGGGAGTACGTGCAGAGGACATCAGGCAGACCATTGCTGATTTTAATATGCAGCGGAAACTCAACCCGGGGCTGGGGCAAGCAGTAGGTCATATTGCGCTGAATTTTAGCCCCGAGGACGCCCCCAAACTGACCAATGAACGCATGCTGACGATTGCGCAGGAGTATTTACAAAGGATGAAAATTGGTGATACCCAAATGCTGATCGTCAAACATAACGACACTAAACATCCACACCTGCATATCGTGTATAACCGGGTCGATTATGCCGGAAAAACCATATCAGACAGCATGCAACGCTGGCAAAATGTCAAGATCAGTAAATCGCTGACGCTGAAACAGGGGTTGCACCTAAGCCAGGGTAAGGAGCATGTTAACCGTCAACAGCTCAAAGGACCGGATAAAGTGAAATACGAACTTTTTGATACCATTAAAACCGTTAGCCAAAAAGTGCGTAGCATGGATGAACTGCAACAACAATTGAAGAAACAAGGCATTGGTATGCAGTATAAGTATAAAAGCGGTACGCAGGAGGTTCAGGGCATCAGTTTCACTAAAGGGCAGTATAAATTCAAAGGATCGGAAATCGACCGCAGCCTCAGTTATGGTCGGTTGTCTGCATTCATCAGCCAGCGTGTAGCGCAGGAACAACGGCCACGGCAATCTTTGGCCGACCAGCTACGCGAACGCATGCGTGAAAACAGCCAGCAGCACGTATCGACGCCTGGCATCAAGGGCAGCAGGCCATCATTGCTGGGCACCCTGTTGGAGGAGTCTCATTTCGGCAATCAGCCGGCAATGGATGACAGCCAGTTCCGCCGAAAAAAGAAAAAGGGGCGGGGTTATTCGCAAGATCATGAAAGTTCGATGCATTTATAAAGGTTATTATTTAGGAAATGATACAACACAAATCGTATGGAAAATCAACTCAAAGAACGGCTAAACAGCCAGGAAGAGATTACCGATCAACTGGTCAAGCACAGCCAGGAACAAGCCGAGAGGATTGCTAAGCTGGAAACTAAAGCAGATTCCTATCCAAAGGTTTATGCGCCTGACCATAGCGCGGAACTGGCAGCCATCAGGAATGAATTAAAAGGTTTAAATGACAACTACAAAAAAAATTTCGAGGCGCGTTGCGCAATACTGGATAAACGGATAGATGCAGTGCCCAAGGTGATCCCGGTCGAACACCACCATCATTTCAACGCAAAATCCAAATGGATGTTCATTATTTACTTTCTTTTGGTAGTTGTCGGGTCCATTTTCTGCGGTTTGACGATTGGATTTGGCTGGGAAGTGCATACGCTCAGTGATATGCTCAACACCAGAAATATCCAACCGGTTGCCCCGTTACCTGATGAGCACCCGGCTACCGAAAAACCCGTGCACAGAAAGGGTGGTATGGGGCGAAAATCAGCCGCCCATAGCTATCCGATTGTTAAACAATAATTTGTATTGCCATGAACAAATCGTTAAATTTGAATGAATTTGCCGGGCAGGACACCCTAAGTATTTTTGTCAATGCCAGGCAGGAACCCGTCGGTGTTCTTATTCCGTTAAAACACTGGTCTAAGGTAGCACCCTCGATTGATAAGCATTCCGAATTACACCGGCTAATGGAGCAGTTAACTTATAAACCGATCTTTGAATGTTCTCTAAAAGAGCTTGAAGACAGACTGCGCCCGGAAATTGAAAAGGTCGAAGCCCAGCATTTGAATGCCGGTCAATACAATGTTTATCAGTACACCGGGGATGCCAAATCTAAAAATATGTTTGTCCGCCAATATGCCGACCACAGGGAATTGGTCAGGACAGATAGTACCACAGGGCAAAGCCAAATTCTCAATAGGAATTTCTAATGGAGCAGCCAAAACTGTATGTTTTTGCGGGGCCTAATGGCGCCGGCAAGAGCACGCTGTCCGCCGCTATGCTGCCTCCGGGCACCCCGGTATTTGACGGCGATAAAGAATTGGCCCTGTTAAGACAGAAATTCCCCGGTCTTGACAGTGGAAACCTGTATGAAGCCGTAAACGGACATATTTTTTCCGATTGGAAAGATCAGGTGCAGACAAGGCGTATGGATTGTGCTTTTGAAACCAATTTCAGGTCTGCAGAGGTCATGAACACCGTTAATCAATTTAAGAACAAAGGATATGAAGCACGGCTTGTTTATTTTGGCCTGGACAGCCTGGAGGCATCTGTTGAACGGGTAAAAGTAAGGGTGGCAATGGGTGGACATGATGTCACTTTAGATAACATTACCGCCAATTACAATGAGGGGCTCAAAAACCTGCAAAATCATTTCCGGGATTTTGATGAGGTGCTATTGGTCAGAAGCTTTGCATCGGACAATCAACAAGCTTTAAAATTCCATCCCTATTTAAAAATTGAAAATGGGCAGATTAAAGAGCAGGCCGAACAAATACCGGATTGGGCAAATAAGCTGGTACAAAATATTTCGGCTCGGGCTCAACTCCTCGCTGAGAAACAGCAGCAACAGCAAAACCGGATACAAAAAAAAGACAGAGGCCCCGGAGAAGATTTAGACCAGGGCTATGACCGCGGCCCAGGAATAAGCCGATAAGTAAAAATATTGTTTAGAGGAAATGCGGCATAAAACAGCATTTTCCTAAAATACGATCTGCAAACTGCTTTTACAGAATTACAATAATTTAAGCGCAGCGCCGATAACCGCAGCAGTCCCAATGATAGCTGGTTCTTTTATTTTATTGTTGTAGATCAATGCTAATACCGCAGTAATTGCGATTAATGTAGTCGGAATATCAATAATTGACCGCAACCCGATGATAATCACCGAGCCGACTAAGGCCCCAATAACAGAGGCGGTAATCCCGTCAACGAAAGCTTTGATACCTGCGTTTTTAGCAATCTTTTTAAACGACGGCGCTAAGGCTATCGTGAAAAGGTAGCACGGTAAAAAAGTCGCTAAGGCTGCTACACAGGCTCCAGGAAATCCGGCGACTATATAGCCGATAAAACCAACCGTGATCACTACCGGCCCCGGTGTTATCATTGCCACTGCCACAGCATCCAAAAACTGTTTTTCATTTAACCAGCCAAACTCCTTAACCACTCCACCATGGAGGAAAGGAACGATAGCTAGCCCGCTCCCAAACACAAATGCGCCTGCTTTTAAAAAGAACCAGCCGATCTCAGGTAGGAGCTTACTGTCATATTTCCAGAAACTAACGGAAAACAAAATTCCGACAGGTACAGCGGTCGGTTTCCTGATCCAGCGCGGCGGGGCTTTGATTAGCATATACAGGATGCCGCAAGCCAAAAACAAAATGATCTCTTCTTTTTGAGTAATAACGGTAATAAGGATTCCGATAATGTAAAATAGCCACAGAAGCCATTTACCTTTCATGGCAACTATTTCAAATTTGCTAATCGTCTTGATTGTAAGCTTATATGCGCTCATGGCGATGATACCGATGACCGCAGCACCAACGCCATAAAATACGGCTTGCATCCACGGCAACCCTCCGTAGAGCCGGTAAGCCATCCCTATTAAGACAACCATAATAAACGAGGGCAATACAAAAGCCAATCCCGTTAAAGTCGCACCGATCAGGCCATAATGTACAAAGCCGATATAAATACCCAATTGCGCCGCTAACGGCCCTGGTGCCAGTTGTGCTAAGGCCAACCCCTCTTTATATTCTTCCTCGGTCAACCAGCTTTTATCTTCTACCAGGTCGCGGTGCATATAACCTACTAAAGCTACCGGGCCGCCAAAGCCCCAGGTGCCCAGCTTCAGGTAATATTTAGTAATATCCCAAAGCGAGTACACTGGTTTACTTTTGATCAGTTGTTCTGCCATGTATGTTTTTCCTCCTGTACATATTTCGCCCAACTATATAAGGCATTGTAAATCTGCATGCCAAAATCAAGTTGCTCATGGTCATTGCGAAAATTATACGACAATCCAGCAGAAATGGCCCAAAGACCGGCTGCTTGCGGTGCCAGGTCAAAGCGTGCGGTATCAGCACCACGTACAATTTCAGCGATCTGCAAAATCGCCGGATCGGTCAATTCGTGTTTTTTCACGATATAATCAAACGTGCATCGTTCCCCTTCATGCGAATATTCCGTACCGGGTATATCGTATGGGATCGCATTAAGCATTTCAGCCTTTTCAAAAACTTCTTCTTTTGGCACATAAATGAATTCCGCCTCGCTGTCAACAAAGTTTTTGATGAGCCAGGGGCAGGCAATACGGTCTATTTTTGGCCGTTCACGGGTGATCCATTTCATAAGCTAAAAATTAAAACCAGTTTTACATTTTCATTCCACCCATCGGTTTACCCAGCACGTCCAAAGCTGCACGGAAGCCCTGCGCTAAATCCGCAGCTTTGCCCCGGCCATAGTAATGCAGGAATATGATATGCGGATCATCATTCAGCATGTGGCTATGGACGGCGACTACTTCAAGGTTATGCAGGCGGAGCGTTTTAATGACGCTGTTTACTTCGTCGGGTAGCATCGCTATATCGCCTGCGATCTGGGCGTCATCATGTTTGCCGGCAAACGAAGCCCAGGTATTCAGGCCTATATTGGTCGTCATTTCCACGCCCATCATCATTACTTTCAAATCGGCACGGCCAATAGTGTATTTATAGGTAGGGCCGTTTACGGTGCCGGTATATTTAACAATCGCATCAAGTGCAGGGATGTCGAAATTTTCCTTTCCTGTAATACTTGATGGTGCAGACGGAGCAGGTTGATTTGCTGGAAATATTTTACTATCACGAATGGTATCCGCGTACTTTTTTGCAAGTTCGGCAATACTACCCATCCCTTGAATATGCATATAGAATATCCTTGGTTCCTCGTAGAAAAAGTGGTTATGTATCGCGCTTATTTCCAATCCGTTCGCCTGCGCTGCCGATATCATCGGGTTAACTTCCTCCTGGAGTAGAACGGTATCGCCCATCACCATAGCTGTTTTTCCGTCGATCGATTTTTTGAAGGATACCCAGCCGCCAAATCCAAAGGGGATTGGGATCGGTGCGCCTTTGAGCGTCATCTTTAAATCATTGCGGGGCAAGGCCGTAGTATGAAGCGATTCCGCTTCTTTATAGCTTCCCTTTTTACCGATGGCGGTTTCGATGGCCGCGATCTCTTCGGGTGTAAGACCGGGAGTATTACCTGAAGGTAAAACTTTAGCCTCGCTGTGCTGAAGCGGTAATAATAAAGCTGTTCCTAAAATGGCTGTAGCCTGAAGGACCTGCCTGCGGGAGAATTTCTTTGTTTCCATAGTTGATAGTATATATTATGCAATACTATCTTTTTGTTGTGGCGCAAAATAGAACAGCTATTACTAATGGTACAGATTTTACTTTTTTTGCAGGGTTTTCCGATATTCTGAGGCGGTCATTCCCATCTGCTTTTTGAATATCCGGTTAAAATGGCTCTGGTCGGAAAATCCGGTCAGGTAAGCGATCTCCGTCAATGAATAGTTTGTCTTTTCTAACAGGTTCGTCGCCTTTTCAATGCGGAGTTTCCGGATGTAATCACCAAATGATAGGTTATCAAAGTATTTCGAAAACTCTCGTGACAAATAGGAAGGGTTGATCTCCAGGTCATGAGAAAGCTGTTGTAAGCTTAAACTCATATTGGTGTCGAGCTGATCCTGTATCATTTCCTTGAGTTCTTTTGTCCAGGCCGGAGCTTTCCTGGAATTGTCTTTGAGATATTTATGGTAAACCTCCAGTAGCATTTGCTCAACGGGACCACCCTGGGTATGCTTCAATTGGTGCAGGTGTTTGGCCCAGCTATATAATCCATCATAGACGGTCATCCCCAATTCCAATAATTCATGGTCGTCTTTAATATTATAGGCCAATCCCGAAAATATCGCTTCCAGGCCAGCAGCCTGCGGTGCAAAATCGTGGCGGTCGGTATCAGCCCCCCGAACGATGGCGGCAATACGGTAAAGTGCCTCATCTTTCAGTTGGTGCTTTTTGATGAAATAATCAAAACTGCATTGGTCTTCGTAATGGGTGTATTCCACACCCGGCAAATCGAACGGCGTGGCATCTAATTCCTTAGCTTTGGTAAGAACTTCAGCAAAGGGTACATAGATAATTTCAGCGTTAGGATCAATGAATCGCTTAATTAGCCAGGGGCAGGCAATACGGTCAATTTTTGGATGTTCGCGGGTGATCCATTTCATAGATGGTAAAGTTAACAGTACTGGTGCTTATTGAAAATTCAGAAATATAACAGAAACAAATCCTAGATTCGGTTATTTAAATCATCAATATGGACTGCTATCGTTTAATACCTCTATTTATCGTGCTGGGTTGCTTTAGTAGTTGTAAGGCTCAAGAAAGTGGAAAACAATATCTTACGCTGGAAAAGGAGATTGTCTTGCCAAATGTCAAGGGAAGAATTGATCATATTGATATTAATATCAAAGATCAGATCGCATATATCGCCGCTTTAGGTAATAATACGTTAGAGATTGTTGATATGAAAAGTGGTAAAGTGACCGGGAGCATTTCCGGGTTGGATGAGCCGCAAGGCGTAGCTTATATTACCAAACATGACGAATTGTTTGTGGCCAACGGCGGTACCGGCGAATGTTATTTTTATAACGCTAAAACATTTACAAAAACAGGTAGCATCAAATTTAATGATGACGCGGATGATGTACGCTATGACGCGGATCCCGATAAAATTTACGTTGGTTACGGGACGGGTGGAATCGGCATTATCGACGGAGCCAGCCATAAGTTAATCGGGGATATTAAATTACCTGCACACCCCGAATCCTTTCAATTGGATGCAAAAGCAGGCAAGCTTTGGGTCAATCTGCCAGGTTCGGGCATAGTGGGGGTTTGTGACTTAAAAACCTTAAAGCCTACAGCCAAATGGTCAAAGCTGTTGCCACGCGCTAACTTTCCAATGGCCTATGACGAAACGCAGCATCATATTATAATCGGCTACCGTGTACCTGCAAAACTGATCATTTATGATAGCGATACAGGTAAGGAAATTTTCAACGCCCCGATGGTGGGCGATGTGGATGACCTTTATTGGGATGCGAAAAACAAATGTGTTTATATCAGTGGTGGTGGCGGAGCAGTTGATATTTTTAAACAAATAAGCGATACTTCCTATAAACAGGTTGCACATATCAAAACCCGCGACGGCGCCCGTACTTCCTTACTGGTTCCGGAATTGGGAATATTACTTATCGCTGCCAGGGCAGACGGTCATCAACAAGCGGCTTTACTGATTTATAAAACAGTTAAGTAGCCAGTTCATAAATCACATTTTCATTCCGGCCATGTTGTCGCTCCCATTCTTAAATATCGCTTCACTGTTCATTAAATAGGCACCACTTGTAACCACCACGTCACCCTTATTTAGCCCTGAAATTACCGGCACATAGTTTTGATTGCCTGAACCGATTGACACCATTTTTGGCGAAAAGCTGCCATCGGCATTTTTAACCCACACCAAACTTCCCTTGCCATCAACCAAAACGGCTGATGCTGGTACAGCCAAACTACGCTTGCCTTCCGAGCCGATAGAGATATAAGCGTGCATACCGGGGCGAATTAATCCCTGCGGGTTGGAAATACGGATTCTTACCAAATCTACTTTGGATTGGCCTGATAATTCCGGATTGATAAATTCAACTTTGCCTGCAACAATCTGTCCGCTCAGGTCGGGTAAGGAAACATTTACTTTGTCGTTCACGTGATAATTTCCCGCCTCGGATGCATATAATTGTGCCTCTATCCAAAGCGTATTTAAGGCTTGTGTTTTGAGAACAGTAATTCCTTCAGTAACATAGTCGCCCTCATGAATTGCTATATCGCTAACAGTACCCGCGATTTTGCTCAATACAGTAACTGTAGCCGATACCTTACCAGATTGCGCTAGATTCCTGATCTGTTCGGGTGATAATCCCCATAGCAGTAATTTGTTTTCGGCACTGCTAGTGAGTTGCCCATAATCAACATCCGGGTTGTGCAGTATTTTTTGCTGCTGCCGAGCGAGCAAATATTCTTTTTCTGCCTCCTGTAAGTCTTCACTGTAAATAGTGTAAACTGGCTGACCTATACTTACTTTTTCACCAACTGTTCTAACAAATAACTGCTGTATGCGCCCTGCAACCCTCGCGCTCAATTCGTCTGTCTTGCTTTCGTCTGTTGTTACCGTTCCGGTCAGTGTTTTTTCAACCCCGGTGTTTTCATCGCAAACGGTATCAGTTTGAATACCCGCCAAACGGATCTGCGTAGCTGTCAACACGATTTTATTACTATTCATCGCATCAGTTCCCGTAATCTCCACCTTGATCAGTTTCATGCTGCAAATGGGGCAATTGCCGGGGTGATCCTCATGTACCTGCGGGTGCATGGAGCAGGTATAATAAGCCTTTGCCTGCACCTTTGCGACTGCCTGTTGCTGCGGTTTGGGTTTGCATGCGGCAAGTCCTAATAAAGCTAAGAACCCTATTGCTATTTTTATCTTATTCATTGCTTTGCGTTTTTATGAAGCTTTCACTGTCCGACAAATACTGCGCGTTTACCGCAATACTATCCGCGACAGTTATTCCTTTTGTGATCTGAATTTCGTTCCCCTCATTGATACCGGTCTCGACCTGGTGTACGCTATATGCTGCCCCGGTTTTTAGCCAGACTATTTTTGTTCGCCCCAAATCAACCAGCGCAGTTCGCGGTATCCATAAGCCACGCTCATTTCCGGTCTCTATTTGAGCTTTTACCAGGCTGCCCACTTTTAGCTCATGGTTCATATTATGCAGATACACTCGGATACTTGTCGTTTTATCGCCGACCTGCAATGTTGGCTCGATAAAATCTACCTGGCCGCTCAGTGTTTTATCCGTGTTGTCGGCAAGTGATAGCGTAACCGCCTGATGCAGTTTTATAGCAGCAATAGATGAAGCATAAACCTTAATAATCGCCCAAAGCATGTGCGGGTCGACGACATTGAATAGTGTTTGCCCTTTTTCGACATACATGCCTTCCTTGATTGACAACGGAAGGTTTCCGGTTAGGTCAAGCGGCATTTGGTTATCCGAAGTGCCTGACATTTGGCTATGCGGCATATCGTGAACATGACCGTCATAAGGACTATATACCGGCAAGCTGTAGAACGCTTTCTCGGATTTGACAACTTGTTCAACTTGGGCGTCGGTCATCCCCAGCAATAACAATTTCTGCTTGGCCGCTTGCATTATTCCAGCTTCCTGCGATGAATTTTTGCTGAGAAAGATCAGGTCCTGTTGTGCTGTGAGCAGTTCAGGGCTGTAAATATCAAAGATGCGCTGGCCGCGATGAATTTCCTGGAACGCATATTTAATATACAGTTTTTCGATACGGCCTGAAAAGCGCGAGGCGATATTATTAAATGTTCGGGTATCAAAATCGAGGTAACCATTTGCTGAAACGGTTGTCGGAATAGCTTTTTGCTCCGGTGTTATCGCCGCGACCGACGACACAACCGAATTGTTAACCGGTTTCAAAACGGTATTCAAACTGATACCTGCGTCTTTACTGGCCTGGCCCGCTTTTTTCACCAGCGTCATGCCACAAATCGGGCAAGTTCCGGGGTGGTCTTCCAATACCTGCGGATGCATCGGACAGGTGTATTTCACTGCCGCTTTCACTTGCGATGCGGCGGGTTTCTTTTGCTCATTTGAACACGCAGAAATCAACGTCGCACCGGATAAGATGGCTACGATCAGGCTAATATTTTTCAATCTCTTTTTCATAAGCTACCTGTAAGGTTAATAGTTCCTGTAAGCGGTCAAGGGCAGTCATTCTTGCCATTTGCAGATCCTTGATTCCGTTAAGCACCGATGGCAGATCGCCGGTGTTTTGGTCATAAGCCTGCAAAGCCGTTTTATAGCCGTTTTGCAAGGCAGGGATAATATTTTGCTGATAATTATCAAGCTGCTTTTTCTTACTGCCCATGCCGGCTTTAAGGCCAGCTAACTGTCCTGCGGTTTGGTTGAGGATATCCAATTTTTTCTGCTGCAATTCTTCTGTTTCAAACCTGACGCCTTTCAAATTAGCCTTGTATTCTTTTGACGACCACGGCGCAATTGGTATTGTTATAGAAGCCATTAATATATACTGATTAGGATAACCTCCATAACTAAACATGTGCGCCGCTTGTATGCCAAAATCGGGCTTACGTTTGCTGTATTCCATTTGAGCGTTCAGTTGCTGCAAGTCGATATTTCGGTTAATGCCCTTAATGTCACTACGGCTATTTGCTAAAGCTGTCGTGTCAGTAATTGCCGCTTCATAATCTTTGAGCGTAATAGTGGTATCCACTGCGAACGGTGCAGTTTTATCCCGGTTCATCAGCGTGTTAAGCAGGATATTCCGTTGGCTGATGCCATCGCGCAGTTCCTCACGTGTATTGTCAAGTTCATATAATTCAGCCTTAGCCTTATAGATATTAGGCAGCTTCTCCTTGTTATATGTTAACCTGATATTGGCGTCTTTCAGCATATATTCCAGCAAGCTTTGCGTTTGCTGCAATAGGGCAAGTTTTTTTTCCAGTACCACGCGTTCATAATAATATTGCTTGGCCTGCGCGAATAGTTGGTTTTTCAAATAGTCCTTATCAGCTGAGGTAACTTTGGATTGGCCTTTCAAATAATCTTCTTTTGCGCGCAGCTTTGCCGGGTTGGTAAACATTTGCTCTCCCTGTATCATGAACGAACCGCCATTCGGACTCAGCTGGTAAGGCACCTGGTATTGTCCCGCGCTTAGCTTTGGCGCATCGAGATTTTTCGCACCATCTGCATAGGCATTCTGTGCCTTAGCTTTTGCGTCGTAAGCTTGCAGCGAGGGGTTTGCAGCTACTTTTGCTAGCACACTGTCCAAAGGCAATGTCTGCGCTTTGACGACACCCGCACTGCAAATGAGCATGGTGAGTATGATTTTTAGTTTCGTTTTCATGATTCCTTTACCTCCAATATGTCCAGCTTGCCATGCTTTCTGAGTTCATATTCTTTTACCATCAAAAAGATCAATGGCGTAACCAGTAAAATATGTGTGGATGATGTCAATACGCCGCCGATCATCGGCAACACAATTGGTCGCATCACATCGCTGCCTGTTCCGGTTGCCCATAATACCGGCACCAGGCCGAATAAGGCCACGCAAACGGTCATCAGCTTTGGCCGCAGGCGTTTTACTGCGCCATTCATCACATATTCCCGTAAGTCTTCCCTGGTGATAGTCTCCCGTGAGTTTCCTTGCAGGGCCACCAGCTGCTGCATTGCATCGTTCAGGTAAATAACCATCACGATACCCGTTTCTACGGCGATACCGAACAGCGCAATAAATCCGACTGCCACGGCAACAGATAAATGCACACCAAAGAAATACACCATATAAGCACCGCCGATAAGCGCGAAAGGAATACTGATCAAGCTAAAGAATGCTTCCCTGATAGAATGAAAGGCAAAATACAGACAGGCGAAAATAATGACCAATACAATGGGCAGAATAAGTTTTAGCGTCCGCTCTGCTCGGATCAGGTTTTCATATTGCCCGCTCCATTCGATATAATAGCCTTTTGGCAGAACCTTGACCAGGTTGTTGAGCTTGTTTTGCGCTTCTTTAACGGTACTACCGAGGTCGCGGTCACGTACATTGAATAATACTGTGCCCCGCAGCAAGGCGTTTTCCGACTGGATCATCGCCGGGCCGTCGCTGATCTTGATGTCCGCGACAGATGATAATGGAATAGGCCCGTAATTTTCTGTTTGTACCAGTGTGCGTTTGATTGCTTCAAGATTATTGCGGTAATCCTGCGCAAGCCGGGTATTGACGCTGAAGCGCTGCCTACCTTCTACTGTCGTGGTTAGGTTCATGCCGCCTAATGCACTTTCCACTACCTCGTTAACATCATCGATGCTTAAGCCGTAACGGCCGATGGCCTCTTTATTAACCTGGATGTCCAGGTATTTGCCACCTGTTATCGGATCAACATACAGGTCTTTGACGCCGTTTACACCTTGCAGCGCTTGTTTCATTTGCGTTGCCAGCGCGTTGATTGTATCCAGGTTCTGTCCATATATTTTCAGACCCACGTCCGTTCGGATACCGGTGGAGAGCATATTGATTCGGTTTATAATGGGCTGTGTCCAGCCATTCACCACACCGGGAATTTGCAGCTTGGCGTTGAGTTCATTGATAATATCTTCCTTTTTAATGCCCGGCCGCCATTGATCTTTCGGCTTTAACAGAATGATCGTTTCCGTCATACTGATTGGTGAGTTATCTGTCGCGGTATTGGCCCGGCCGGCTTTGCCCAGCACGTTAGCCACTTCCGGTACACTTTTAATGATCTTATCCTGTACTTGTAAAAGCTGTTTGGCTTCGGCGTTTGAAACATCCGGTTGGGTGACCGGCATGAACAGGATGGTTCCTTCGTCCAGCGGCGGCATAAACTCGCTCCCTAATGAAAGAAGGAGTGGTATGCTAACGATTAGGGCGATGATGTTAATGGTCAAAGTGGTCTTGCGCCATTTGATGCACCAATCCAGCACAGGCCGGTAAATTCTTTCCAGTCCCCGATTCAAGGGGTTATGATCGTCGGTTCGCAGCTTTCCTTTCAGAAAAAAGGAGATGAGTACCGGGGCTAGCGTAACGGCCAGTATAGCATCGATACCGAGTATAAAGGTTTTCGTCCACGCCAGCGGGCCAAACAGTTTGCCTTCCTGTCCCGATAAAAGGAACACCGGCAGGAATGAAGCTACAATAATGACGGTAGAGAAAAACACGCCACGGCCAACCTGTTTACAGGAGTTTTCGATGATTTTAATTCTTTCTATAGTGGTCATAACTTTTCTTTTTGTTGTGCGATTGATAGGTTACGATGCGCGTTTTCAACCATCACGATGCCGTTATCCACGATGACACCAATAGCTAAAGCAATACCGGTCAAGGACATAATATTGGAACTGATGCCAAAGGCATTGAGCAGGATAAAGCTGGCTGCAATGGTAATGGGTATCTGGATAATAATGCTCAGAGCACTTCGCCAACTAAACAGGAAGAGAATGACGATAATCGACACTACGATCATTTCCTCGATCAGCGTATGTTTTACTGAACCGATAGCATTCTCGATCAGTTCGCTGCGGTCATAAGCAATATTGAAGCTAACACCTGACGGCAGGCCTTTCTGTATGTCGGCCATTTTAGCTTTTACCGATTTGATCACCTGGTCTGCATTCTCACCATAACGCATCACCACGATGCCGCCGACAGCTTCGCCGTTGCCATTACGGTCGAAAATGCCCAGGCGCTCATCACCACCCATTTGCACCGTTGCGATATCTTTGATAGCCACCGGTATAGTTTTGATTACGCCAACGGGTATGTTCTCTACATCCTGTATCGTTTTGATATAACCAAGACCGCGTACGATGTAGCCCGTACCGTTCATTTCAAACTTGCGTCCGCCGACATCGTTGTTATTGCTTTTGATAGCCTTGAGCACCTCTGAAAGCGGGATATTATAATAGTTCAGCTTGTTCGGGTCGATATTGACCTGGTATTGTTTTTCAAAGCCACCAAAGGAGGCAACCTCGCTAACGCCGGGAACTGTCTGCAAACCAAGCTTCACATACCAATCCTGCAAAGCACGTTGTTCGCCTAAATCCATGCCTTTAGCGTCAAGCGTGTACCAAAGAATATGCCCGACGCCAGTGCCATCTGACCCGAGTGTCGGAGTAATACCTTGCGGCAATAAGCGCTGTGCGTAGTTTAGTCGTTCCAGTACCCGGCTGCGCGCCCAATAGACATCGGCTTTGTCATCAAATACGATATAAACAAAGCTCATCCCGAACATGGATGTAGCGCGGATAGCCTTCACTTTGGGAATGCCCTGCAGGTTGCTCACCAGCGGGTATGTCACTTGGTCTTCCATGATCTGCGGGCTGCGACCCTGCCACTCGGTAAACACGATCACCTGGTTATCCGATAGGTCGGGTATGGCATCAATCGGATTTTGATTGACCGCATAAGCACCCCAGGCAAATAAGCCAAGCGCGATCAGCAGAACGATATACCTGTTCTTTAAGGACAGGGTAATAAGTTGATTGATCATCTTAATGATTTTGTTAAGCCCGGATATTTCACCGGGCTTAAATGAATTACATTTTCATTGATTTCTTTTTCAGATCGCTCTTTTTCACCAGCGTCATTCCGCAGCCGGGTTTGGGGCATTTACCAGGTTTGTAAGCCACTACATCCGTGTGCATAGGACAGGTGTAGATCACTTTAGTGGCCTTAGCTTTTTTAGCGGTGTCGGCGGTCATGGTACCGTTGTGTGGAGTAGTTGCAAAAACGGTCGCGGCGGAAAAAATGATGGCAACAGCCATAAGCAGGAACTTTTTCATGTTTTTAAAAAAATTAAGAATGGATAAATGGCATAGAGCAAGCCCGATGCGTGAATTATAAATTAAGATGATGAATTGAGAATAACAGGTTAGCCCGTACAGAATGTACAGCTAAGAGAAATAACGATCAGATCCGGTAAGTACAGTTAAGGGTATAGACAGGTATATCCGAATGCCCGGGTGGAGCATTCCCCTTGTAAACTATTTTAGTGTGTAATATGCTGACAACAGGTTCGTCAACAACGCTGATAAACGATGGAATAATAGCGGGCGAGGGATGATTCAGAGAAAAAGAGGCGGCGCTAAAATGGCTGTCTTTGACTTTGAAGCTTTGCTTCTCGTGACCGCAGCATTTATTCTTATTCCCGGATATGCTATTTGAGTTATCACCCGCGCCAAAACTGGAACTCACAGTTATCAGCTTACCGCAGCAATACGAACGGTTCACACTCATACCCATGAGGGATATCAAGTAGATTGCCGTTAATAAGATGAGCGCGGTGCGTTTCATTAATGCAAATATATAAAAGTATACGTCTTGAGGAATGATATAGTTGTAAGCCGCCCCGGTTAAGAGGCGGCTTACTGTTAATTACAATTTACAGACCTTCTTACAAGTACCGTCTGCCTTGCAGGTCTTGCTGCAATAATCCTCACAGTTTGGCCCGCAACTCTTTGCGCAGGTTGTACAGTGATTCATTTTACTGTTACAGCAAGGGGTATTAGCATAAGTAATAGATACAGCAGATAATAACATCACCATGGTGATGAAAAGAAACTTTTTCATGATTTTAAATTTTAAGAATTAATAATAAATTGAAACATTGATGCCAGTGGCTGGCATTGATCCGAAAGCTAAAGGATTATGCTTTCGGCGGGTTCCAATTATTATTGTTATAATCCGATAAGTCTCCTATAACGAAAGGGGTATGAGACTGACCGTTTAAATCAGTCGTGATAGAAATCACCGTTGATTTAACAAGTCCCCAGTTGCAACAAGACAGAACGCAGATGCACCCGGTTTTCGGGCAGTCGCTTTTTGCCCCATGCTTAGTTTCCTTGCAGCAATTGCTATGCAAACAGCTTTTGGTACTTGATTGGCAATCTTTGCGCACGCTCGCAATTCCGGGAACCGAAGCGGATAGCATAAAGATCATTACCAGGAAAGCAGCTAAATATTTCATGTTTTATTGAATACGCTTATTGCTCGATTATTATTGTGCTAAGTTAGACGGTTCTATTCAGCAATCCTTACATCATTTTGTCAAATATTTATATCCTATTGTATCAGATCTTATCTATTGGCTTCCTTTTCATTTTACCAGAGTTTTTGAATTCACTCGGTGTTAAACCGGTAACACTTTTGAACTGCGTCGACAAATGTGCACTGCTACTGTAGCCCATCTGATAAGCGATCTCATTCAGGTTGAGTTCGCCATAAGCAAGCAGCTCTTTTATTTTTTCGATCTTCTGTTCGATAATAAACCGTTCGATGGTCGTGTCCTGCGCATTTGAAAACAGCCTGCTCAGGTAGGAATAATCTTTACCTGCTCTTTTGGAGATATAATCTGAGACGGACGTATTAAATTCAGAAAGGTCGGAATGGTGTACTAGCTCAATGATCGCATTTTTGATTGCCTCAACGGTTTTTTCCGTTTCTGTATTTATCAGTTCAAATCCCGGCACTTTCAAGGCCGAGGAAATCAACTGTAATTGTTCCTCGTCCGGTTCAGGCGTAATGTCGGCCTGGCCCAGTATAACCTCATTTACATGAAAGCCGAGACTTTCCAATTGCTGACGGACAATCATTTGGCAACGGTCGCAAACCATGTTTTTTATACGAAGCAGCATAATAGCACAAAGCTATTACATTTTCATGCTTTTCCGGCCCAGGAAGAAGTACCAAAGCGAAACCGGGATAAAGATCAGGTTAAGCCAGGTATTGTAATTCCACACAAAATGTTGCGCACCCATTTGCATACCACTGCTGTTTGATTTTGGCAGCCAGTGCAGTGCCGCGAAAGAATAGTCAAGAAACAGCGAGGTCAGGAAGATGCTGATCACCAAGAAGACTAATAAATACCACATTGTTTTACCGCCGTAATAGCTTTTGAAAACCAAGAGCATAGGTACGGTTACCAGGTCTGACAAGATAAAAGCAATCACCCCGCCGAACGAGATGCCGCCCTGCCAAAGCACCGCCGCCATAACGATATTGCCTACCGAACAAACAAAGGCAATAACAGCAATGAATATGCCCACAATCGCATTCCAACTTAAAACCAGGAAGTGCGGCATTGAGGTATGGCCTGTTAAAAACAAGCCCTGCCAGAAACTATCAGGCACGAGCACCATCAGTATTGAAGCGATTACAAGGCCTATAGCAATGTCTTTCCCCACCATCGTTACGTCCATATAAAAATGACCGCTGGCAGTTTTGAGCCGTTCTAATATGCCGGGCTTAGCAACTTCTTTTTGGGGCATGCTGTGGCAACAAGATTTTGTTGCAGCAGGCTGATGTTCGTGACTGTGATCATGACCGCTGTGTTCATTATGCCGTATATTCTCTTTCGCTTCGTCTTTTACTTTTGGCGGGAAAAACCGGTTAATGAGTATGGCTGATACAATGATAAAGAACAAGCCGCCGATGACCTCTCCGCCAAAAAATGACCAGCCCAGCAGTGAAACGATCACAATAAATATTTCAAACACTAGGTTAGTACTGGCCACCATGAATGATACCGCATTAGACCAGGTAGCACCTTTGATCAGCAGTGTTCTGGCCATTGATGCAGCCGCGTAAGAACACGATGAGGAAACGGCACCGAAAAACGTAGACAATGCCGTTGAAGCCACCGTGTCCTTCCCCAGTTTGGATGAAATTTTTTCTGTTGAGGCAAATGCCCTAACTAACGATGAAAGGATAAAACCAAAGGCCAGGCCCCAATAGATATCCCAAATCATAAAGAAAAGGCCGGATAATATTTTTAGAATAATGCTGATCATGATTATTGATTTACATTACAAAATTACCCGGCCTGTCGTTTTTTAATTTTACAGATAAATGGATTTGATTTACAGGATTACGATGTCTATAATTTAGACTTATTACCGCAAATTAAAATGTTTCACAGGCATACTTTTCTAAAAATTCCAAAGCCGAGGCCTTCTCGTAAAGTATGACTTTCCGGCCATATTGACTATACCTTATCTCGCCGGTGTCCCGTAATTTTTGTAAAGTGCTCCGGCTTTTGATGTGGAGTAACTTCATGACTTCCTCACTGGAAATCCACACATTATCCTGGACTTTTTTCTCCTGTAATCGTTTGACAACCGTTTCGATCAGTTCGTAAAACGCATTTTCTTCAATGCAAATGACATTCATTTTTAAAAAAAAACGGCTGGCCATAAACCCAAAGTATGAGCGGTAGCCATTCCTCATTCACCTGTACCGCGAAGATAGCCCGCCGCCGGGATAAAAAGTCAAGGCTATACAAGCGGGCGGGGAATTGTTCGCTTTCAGCGGCTCCGCCCGTATTCTAAGACTTTCGCAAATAATTGTTGAAGATTACTTATCGGCTGTTTTAAAAGTTAAAGAAAAATCCAT
>NZ_JAUMKC010000015.1 GCF_030519355.1 Mucilaginibacter sp. L3T2-6 | reverse complement strand
AGTTACAACAACAATAATTATATTTTTGAATTAATAAGTCTATAAAACACCAGTCCTAATTAAGGGAGGGTTACAATTCAATTATTTACCAGGTATAAAAATTGATATTTTTTGCGCTGTTTTGATGCGGTTTTTGGCCGTTTTCAATACCTAAAACGAGAGGTATTTTATCAATTCATGTCAAAAAGCATCAAAAAAATGAAAACTAAAGAGAAAGAAATGCGGCCCGCGAACACATTTGGAGTATAATTCATTATCCGTCAGGATAAGCTCAGGAATGGGAAAGCGCCCGTTTACGCGCGAATCACAGTGAACGGGGAGATCATTCATTTTGCATTAAAGCAATGGATCGACCCCAAATTATGGGACAACCGGTGTGGATATGGCAAAGGAAATAAGGATGAGGTGGCGTTGCTTAACTTGCACTTGGACAGATACGGGTAGCCTTAGCCCATCACTACCAGCAGTTGCAGCTCAAGGGGAAATATATTACCGCAAATACGGTGAAAGATGCTTATTTAGGCAATGATGCTGAGGAACCCAACCTGCTGAGCCGTTTGATTGCTTATCATTTTGAGACGGCTAAAACCGTACTGGAATGGAGTACACTTAAACACTACCTACATGCCTACTGATTTATGTAGCGGAATTAATTTCATAAACCAGGCGGAGAAGATACCGCAGCTGGATAAAGAGCTCGCCAAAGCTGGTGAGAAACCGCATTTTCGTCTATGCTGGATTATGCCTTAAAAGTTACTTTAATTTTTAATTGAAAAGTATCCAGGATATCCTGGATACTTGCGTGCGAATAGCCGGTACGAAGCCGTACTTTCTTTATTAGTGTGAAGTAAAAACTTTTACATAATCTACGTACATGACTCCTGTTTGTACGTTTGCTGGCACCAGGTTTTCGTAATAAAGACCGCCTATCGGAACGCTCAATGCGATATTTTCCGCTTTGCCGAAAAGAAACGGAACAAGGTCGTCTGCTGTCTTAGTTTCTACTAATTTGCCGTCAAGATAGTAATTTAACGAGCTTTTTGTCCATTCAGTCTCAAAAACATGCCAGCATGTTGATAAATCCTCGTCGGCAGGATTACTGAAAAAACCATTTTTTACGAGATTTTCGCCAGCACGCTGACCGTAAAAGTAGTTGGTAAAATATTCCTTTGTATCATTTCCTTCAACCTGGAAAAAATTAATTTGGCCATTGGTTGGCCAATCAACTCCGTAACTTTCAAAAAGAGACACAAGCCCGTATCCTGATGCTACCTTTACCCGGGCAATTATCCGCACTTTTGGCGTGGCTGAATTTGCAGTGAAGGTTGAGTTACTCACGATAGAGCCCGAAGTGAAATTATAAGTTTTTTGCACTGTACTATCTTCCGCTGAAGGACTGGTTACCGATTCCTGTTTAACAGAAAGTTGTAACACACCATTAGCTATCTGAGCGTTGTCGGGTTTATAATATTGCAACTCGTTTCTTACCGGACCAGTGTATGCGTACCAGTTGGACAGATCTCCGGTAAATTCATCGTCGAATACTTTTGTCCATCCATTAGCGGTTAGCGTTGTATCGTTAAAGTCATAATCACAAACGGTCGCTGCAATTTTAGGATTTACGTTGGATGACGATGGTTTTTGCGTTCCGGGTGTAACCGGGTCAACTTTTTTGCAACCCAGGAAACATCCAAGGGAGAGACTGCATAGCAGAAAAAGGGTTTGAGGAGAAGTTTTCATTTTGGTAGATATTATTAATTGAATTTATCCCGGCTGGTAGCCGGTTTGCATTATTTATAATGTCGGGCGCTTTTGTTAACCAAATTCGTTAGACCGTAGTTTCCGCAATTGTAGTGTGAAGGGTTTCGTGAACGAAAATTTTAAGTTCCAGAACATATTTGGAAACGTATGGCTCGCCGCAAACCGGGCACAACGTTTCTTCAGCCAAAAGCTTTGCAACAGGCGTTTTAATACCCGAGAATGTTAAGGCATTAAAAATAGACGCTTTGCAATACGCGTTGAAGCAATAACAATTAGTATATTCGGGGCAACTCATCGTGTAACTTTTTGTAATTATTTAATCATTAATTTATTCATTCCTTGTTGCAGCTTAACCGCAAACTGTTCTACGTTGGGGGGCAAAAGCATTGATAGATGATCGCCGGACACCTCACAAATTTCCACCCCCTTTTTAGCGTATTTTGTCCACCCATAAAACTCGGCGTCATCTACATAGTGTGTACAGATTTTTGCTTTATACAGATAAACTTTGTCGTCAAAAGGCTCAATTGAATAATTTCTGAGTGCAACGCGAAGTTTAGTTTGTATTTGCTTTATTTGGCGATAAAATTCTTTGGAGTCTTGTTTTAGCCCACGTTTCGAACGTATGTTTTTGATCAAATGTCGTAGAGTTCCCCCCGGGTTTTTTATTGTGAGTCTGGTAAAGGAAATAATGCGTAAGATGTTTCTTTTTATTTTTCTGGGTATGAGATAGCTAAGACTTTTGAATTCAGATTTTTCTGCATCACTGTCAAATATTATAACTTTTACGTCTTTACCCAACGCCTTAAGCTGCTTCCGCATCTCTATCGCTACGTACCCGCCGAAAGAATATCCTGCCAGGTAATATGGTCCTTCGGGGTTTTGTTCCAGGATTTCGCGAACATAATTTCCTGCTATTTCTTCCATAACTTCCGGAGGATCTTCGCCTCCAAGGCCAAGCGCCTGAAGTCCGTAAACAGGCTGATCCTTATCCATATTTACGGCGAGGTCATTAAAATACAATACATTCAACCCTTCTCCGTGTATGATATAAACAGGAGGTTTAGTTCCTTCTGGTTTTAGTGCAACCAGTGAATTCCAGCCGTTGGTAACTTCATAGGAGTTGAGATAAGCGGCCAGTTTAGCTATAGTTGGGTTATTTAACAAGGTTGAAATTGGCAGGCGCTTTCCGGTAATTTTGGCGACGCGAGCCATTATCTGCACAGCAAGGAGTGAACGTCCCCCCAAGGCGAAGAAATCGCTGTTTGTGCTAATCTTCTTTATTCTCATGACCTCCTGCCATATTTCAGTCAACTGTTTTTCAGTTTCAGACACAGGCCCGACATACGTTTTTCTAAGTTCCGGGTTTTCGTTAGCAGGATCCGGCAAAGCTTTCCTGTCAATTTTACCGTTTGGCGTAACCGGTATCGATGAAATATAAATAATGTCGTTAGGTACCATGTAGTCGGGCAGGGCGGCGGACAACATCTGTCTTAATTCGTCCTTAAGCAAGACTTTATCGCAGCCGTCAGCGGGAACAACGTAAGCAATAATCGAAGGGTCGCTGGTTGTGGTAGTCGTTACTGCCACGGCCTCTTTCACGCCATTATTTTTTAATAACACATATTCAATTTCGCCCAGTTCAATGCGAAAACCTCTTATTTTTACCTGCTGATCCGATCTGCCAAGGCATTCAATTTCGGCGTTTGCATTAAACCGACCCAAATCGCCTGTCCGATACATTCTCGCTCCCGGATCAACAGAAAATGGGTCGTCCAGGAACCGCTCGGAGGTAAGATCCGGTCGATTCAGGTAACCTTTTGCAACGCCTTTACCGCCAATAAATATTTCGCCAATTATACCTTCCGGCTGCATGTTTAATGCCTCGTCCAGAATATACACCCGGGTATTATCTATGGGTTTACCAATGGTGATTTCTTCTTTGCTTGTTATAAGTTTTTGTGTAGAATATACCGTTGTCTCTGTAGGTCCATATTGATTCCATAGCTCGCTGCATAGCGGTAAAAGTTTTTCCGCGAGTTCCTTGGACAGGGCCTCTCCACCCGTTATTATTCTAACCGGCAAAAAATCGTTCCATCCAGCTGCGATAAGCATCCGCCATGTATATGGTGTTGCCTGCATAATGGTTATTTTTTCCTGTTTCATAAGCTCCAGCAATAACCAGCCGTCCTTTGCAGTTTCGCTGCTTGCTAAAACAATCTCTGCACCGCCGGTTAGCGGCAGGAATAATTCAAGTCCGGCAATGTCAAAAGAAATTGTTGATATGGCTAACAGACGGTCATGTGGGCCAATACCGGGAGCCTTTTGCATGCTGAGCAAAAAATTAGAAAGACTTTCATGGGTAACGATAACACCCTTTGGCTTGCCGGTAGATCCGGAAGTATAAAGTATATAAGCGGTATCGTCGCCAGCAATCAGTGTATTTAACCCGTCACTACCAAAATGCTCAAATTGCTCCCAGGCGTCTTCAATAAATAATTCCTTAGCTTCAGAATTAAAATATGTTTGATATTTTTTTGAAGTGATAAGCACATTTGCTGAAGAATCCTCGATCATATATTCTAAACGATCTTTAGGATATGAGGGATCAAGCGGAACATAAGTAGCACCTGATTTTAGAATAGCAAGCAAGGAGACAATCATTTCAGGACAGCGATCCAATGCTATGGCTATAACATCGCCTTTCTTAATACCAAGATTTGCCAGGAATCTCGCAAATTGGTTTGAATTAGCCGCTAATCTATGGTAAGACCAATAACTTTCATTAAACTTTACAGCCGTATGGTCAGGAAATGCTTTTGCGCATTCATCTATGAGGTGATAGAATGGCTGAAACGCAACGTTTTCGAATGCAGGCTGTAAAATTAATTTTTGTTCATCAAAGCATAAAGATGTTTCAAACTTCATTTGTGTCTAATAATATATCTCAAACCAGTTAACTGACAGCCTGAATTCAGTGTAGCAAATTTGCTCTGACCTCATCTGATAATGCGGCAATAGCCGATGTTTCATTCGGACTATTACCAGTTTTCTCATAGAAGCGTTACGCGATAGCATTTACCAAGTTTTATGCCGAATAACTTAAAAGGATAACGAGTTGTGTTGTTATATATTAAAGGATCACAATTTTCATAACAAATACGCTTATGGTATTTGCATGATCAGATTATTATTATGATCTGATTTTTTGTGAAGTTTGGTGGGGTTAATTGAGACCTTATAAATGGATTATTACTTGATTGTGGATTTGTAACCAATCATAACGTGTTTGCATACGCGCCATTACGATCGTTTTCAGTAAGTCTGATAAAAAAATAAACATAAAATAGAAAGTCGAGATAATTATTGAATTTTACTATGAGGAAATATTTACGCATTCTAATTAGAAAATTATTTGCCTATTTTTTTAAAAGGAGAATGATAGATGTATTTTAGAAAAATAAAGGTTCAGGCTCAAACTTCAGATATGGTCATTCCATAAATGTGCATATTTTAACGGACAACTATTTTCCAATTCTGGTCATTTTTATGTTTTGGCATTTTTACGATTTCCCGCGAAGAGACAGCGCCGCTCTGTCAGAAGCATTCCAGATGCTGATCTTGCCATTTACCAATTAGCTATTGCTTCAATCTGATACCCGACAACGTTATCTTTGGTACCCCAGGAAACATAATGTCCCGCAGTTCCCAAATTTGAATCTAAACTAGTCACTCGCCGAGGTGTGAAGCCATAGCAGGCAAACGTTAGTAACCTGGCTAGCTCAACTGTATAAATAGCTTGATATCATAAAATAGAGGCCCGACTTACCGGACGTGTGCCGAAGAAAGCAGCGGTGAGGCAGAGGTAACCGGGGGAATCAGGTTATGCTACTGACATCCGGGAACACCTACGCAGTTGCATATCCATATCCCCGGTTTTCAGGTTAGTTTCGCCGAATAAACGAATAAGATTCATGGTGTTTTCTCAGAATATAAAGATTGAATCGTTGATTTCAAATGCATCAGGCAAGGCGCCGGTTACAATAATAATATCTATGGAAAGCATAAATAGATATATACAGTGAAAATGACTGGTTAACGCGATAGGCGGTTATACCTTATCCCACTCTTTGGTATTGTATCTTCCATACCATCGGTTAAGCACAAGCCGCGCAAACAATGATGGTTTTTTAAATGGCCTCGTTTGTAAGAAACTCAAGGTTTGAAGCAATTCATCGCCCATATAGTTAAAATCCATCCTGCTGATTAATTCAAGCGATTTTAAAGACATTTCTTTTTTAACAGATACTGGCAACTTAATAAATTTAAGTAACTTTTCCTGAAATATCTCTTGTTCACCAGGATCGAACATGTAACCGTTTTCTCCCTCCTTTACAAGTGTAAATGCGGCATTAATTTTAGTACTTAATAATACAGGTAAACCAGCAGCCATGGCCTCATTAACAACAAGTCCCCAGCTTTCATATAAGCTCGGCGATACAAATGCATCCGCTTCATGTAATATGCCGGGGAGCTGGTCATTTGCGGTAACCCCCAGGAAACTGACACGTTTTAACCCCAGGTTTTTTTTATGATCCTGCAATTCGCCAAACAAGGGACCGTCGCCTACTACTATGAGTGAATAACTGTCGTCATTATTCTCCACATATTTCCATACATCCAGTAAACTTTTTACGTTCTTTTTTTCAACCAGCCGCGACACGGTGATTATTTTTTTATTATCCACACGCTTCTCTCCCTCAACCTTAAACAGGTTATTATCTATGCAATCGTAACCATAAAGGTATTTTATTTTGCTTTTGCTGTATAAACGTGTATACTCCTGGTCATATTCGTCAGACGGGAGCCAAAGAGCGTCGATCTGATTGGTAATCAGATCTTTTACAGCCTGAACAATAAAGTTTCTTTTTACCCATGAGGGCTTTGCATCATCAAACATGATGAATTTCTTTTTATTCCTTTTCGCCCATTGAAGGCCTAAGGCGCCTGAATAGAAAACTATTGAGCCGCCAATTACCACGTCGGGACGGATTTCGTCAAGTTTATTAAATACTTTATCTTTTATTTGATGCTTTGTAAGATCGAAGTTGCTTTGATTAGGAAATAGGCAATCCCACCATGATTCGGTTTTGTTAAAAGATTCGAAATTGTAAGGCGAACCTTTTCCAAACAATTCCACTGCGTTGAGTTCGATGTTATTGCATTTAAGAAAATCCCTCAAAAAAAACAGTCGCCGCCGCCAGTATACCCGAAGGTCGTTGTGAATAATTAAAACTTTCATGTTATTATCGGTTTTAAGCAAACCAAGGGACTATTTAAATGTTTGCAATGTTCACAAAATATCATCAGCAGGCTTATAGAATCTAAATTTTACGCATCTGTTTAAATGATCTAAAACAATGTGATTGAATGTTAGTTGAGTTGATGAAGCTTATACAAAAAAATGATTGATAAGGACAAAAAGATCCTCTTAAACAATATTTCCAGCTTATTTTCAGTACAGGTAGCTAATTATGTATTACCAATGATTAGCATACCTATTATTGTAAGGATTATTGGTCCGGATAAATATGGTGTAATTAATTATGCAAGTGCCATAATAAGTTACTTTATACTGGTAGTAAATTATGGCTTTGACCTTACTGCAACCCGCGCGGTAGCACAAAACAGGGATGACAAGTCACATATCGAAGAACTTTTCAGTATAGTTTTATGGAGTAAAATTTTATTATTCTTACTTACGTTAGTAGCGTTTTTATGTTGTTTTGCCATTTTTCCGTTGTTTAGAGACGAATGGAAATTAATGATATACAGCTACATTGTGCTTGTCTCGTGGGTAATTACGCCTAACTGGCTATACCAGGGTATGCAAGACCTGCACCGGATAGCTGTGTTTGATGTTATCATAAAATTAGTATTCACAGTAGTGGTTTTATTGGTAATAAGGCACAAATCCGACTATCTCTATCAACCGCTTATAGCGGGTGTCACTCAAATAATTATAGGTTATTATTCGTTCCATTATGCTATGCACAAGTATGGCATCAGGATTATCAGAATATCACTAAAGCAAATACTTGCGGTTTTAAAGAATGAGCGGATTGTATTTTTCTCTTCAATAGTTATAAACTTATATACTACCACCAATACAGTACTGCTTGGTAGCTTAGCAGGCGATATGCAAGTAGGTTACTACACTGCGGCTATAAGGTTTATCCAGATAGCGCAGGCTGTTATTACACTTCCTTTATCAAATTCGTTTTTTCCGTATGTGGGCGCAGCATTTGGCAGGGGTAAAGAAGAAGGCATTGCTGCGGCCCGCAAGGTATTGCCAATTGTTACAATAATAGGGTTAGTTTGTTTCTTTGGTATGGTCATTTTCGGACCATGGGTGCTCGGTATTTTTTACGGAGCAAAATTCTCATCCAGCATACCCATATTTATTACCCTCTCCATTACTCCCCTTATAATAGTAATTAGTAATGTGTATGGCATTTTGGTGATGATGAATCTTAAAATGGATAAAGCTTTTCTTCGTATTACGGCATGTGGCGCCGTAGTAAGTGTTGCGTCAAACTTTTTATTGGTACCATGGGCCGGCGGTTTGGGCTCGGCATTTAGTTTGGTGATTACCGAAAGCTTTATTATCGCAGCTATGGCTTTTATACTGTTAAAAGACGGCATCAATTTACTTGATCCGGAGGGCTTTCACCCCAAAAGAATCATGTTACAAGTCCAGTCTGTGCTTCCCGGGTTTAGTAAAAATTAACACACATATAAGGTTAGAATGAAAAAATTCTTGATAATAGGAGCAGGCTTTTCAGGGGCCGTAGTAGCCGAACAACTCAGCAAGACGCCATGTGAAATTCTTGTAATTGACGAGAGGTCGCATATTGGCGGCAATTGCTATACCGAACGCGATGGGAATACAGGCGTTATGGTACATAAATATGGCCCTCACATATTTAACACAGATAACAAAGAGGTATGGGATTATATTCAGCAATTCTGCGAAATGATGCCATATGTTAACAGGGTGAAGGCGGAGTATAATGGCAACATCTACTCACTTCCTATAAATCTGCATACCATCAATCAGTTTTTTGGAAAAACACTAAACCCTAATGAGGCTAAAGAATTTATCGGTACCCTGGGCGACAAAAGCATAGCTGAACCTAAGAATTTCGAGGAGCAGGCATTAAAATTTTTGGGAGACGATCTATACAGGGCCTTCTTTTACGGATATACAAAAAAACAGTGGGGTTGTGAACCAAGTGAGTTACCTGCATCAATTTTAAAACGATTGCCCGTCCGGTTTAATTATAGTGACAATTATTACGCATCAACCTATCAGGGGATACCCAGAGACGGATATACGGCAATTTTTGAAAGAATGATGGATCGGCCTAATATTGAAATTCAGTTGAACAAGAAATTTGATCAGGATTTTGAGACAAGCATATATGATCACATATTTTATACAGGCCCTATAGATGCTTTTTTTGATTACAAGTACGGCCGGTTAAGTTATCGGACAGTTTATTTTGAACGCGGAGAAGCTGATGGTGATTACCAGGGAAACGCAGTGATCAACTACTCCGATCCCCAGGTTCCTTTTACCAGGGTGCATGAACACAAGCACTTTACACCCTGGGAACAACATGAAAAAACAGTCTTCTTTAAAGAATACAGCAAAGAAACCGGAGAAGAGGATGTACCGTATTACCCGAAGCGGCTTACCGAAGACATGCAAAAATTGGCGCTTTATGAAGAAGATGTAAAGAAACTTACAAATTACACTTTCCTCGGCCGGTTAGCAACCTATAGGTATATGGATATGCACCACGTGATAGGCGAGGCGCTTACACAGGTTAAAAATTACGGAGTTAACAATAAATAAATTTCAATTTTTAAGATAGATCAAAAATGGAAAAGCGCGTAGCTGCCTTAATAGTTACATATAACAGGTTGAACTTGTTAAAAGAAACAATAGAAGCTTTGAAAAACCAATCGCGCAAGCCTGAGACGATTATTGTGGTTAACAATGGCAGTACGGATGGAACCGGTGAGTGGCTGGCATTGCAGGATGGTTTAACAGTTTTTAATCAGCAAAATTTAGGTGGCGCCGGTGGGTTTAACCGAGGAATCAAGGAGGCGTACGATGCCGATTATGACTGGATTTGGGTTATGGACGACGATGGTTACCCGGCTGTAACCTGTCTGGAGAATCTTTTAAACGCTGCAGAAAAAAGAATGGAGGTTGATGTGTGGGGATGTATCGTGTTAGACCGTGACGATCCATCAAACCTGGCCTTTGAATGCGGGCAAATAACCAGCGGTTCTGGAAAAATTGACTGGAGTGTGGAGTATATAGATAACTGGGCGCCTTTCTTTAATGGCGTTATGTTTTCAAGAGACATTATTAAAAAAACCGGCTATCCTAATCCGGCATTATTCATATGGGGAGATGAGGTTGACTATTTTGAAAGAACAAGACACCAGGGTATTATAGCAACGACAACAAAAGCGGTGTTTTACCATCCTAAGGATCGTTTATATTCAACTATGCACCGAAATCAATATGTGTATGACGGTCCCGCAAACTGGAAAGCTTACTGCTTTTTTAGAAACAGGGCTTACCTGGGGCGTAAACACTATAACAGAACCGAAACAGGCAGCTTACTCAATCAATTTTATTATAATTATAGTAAATTATCTTTCCGCGAGTTTTTAAAAACAGTACCACTGCTTTTAAGGGCGCATTGGGACGGTTTTAATTATAATTTGAAAAAGAAATTACCTTATTGACATTAAGGAGTTAATTTAACCTTTTTTTCTTTTTTGAATACATCGTACATAATAGGAAACAAGGTTTTTACCCACAGTTTAACGTGGGTTATGGGTACCGATAACGGAAAATGCCTTTTAACGTAAACCATATGCTCGTTATAAGCCAGCCCTTTGGGGCTGTATAAATATTCTATTCTTTTTTTCAGCGGGGTTCGTTGCGGAAGCCAAGTAATTATGTGGTCATTATCGCAGATGCCGTAGTATCCCGGAGCAACCCATACTTTCATGCCATTACGCAGCGCTGTTAAAGTATAATCGTAGTCGGCTATGCCATGCGTGTACGAGCTCGATAATATCCCTATTGTATCAACAGTCGTTTTATCCACCAGCATAATATTCGCGTTGCCTATTTCGCAGGGCACGAGTTTAGTCCTGTCGGGAGCAATGTTAACTGTATCTCCGGTTATCTTATTCACAATTTTCTGACCACCATACGTTATGGAGCTACCCTCGCTGTCCTGCACTGTGCCCAAAATAATATTGCCTGGATGATCTGAGCAATTATGCGCCTGCAGCAGGCGGCTCACAGCTCCGTCAAAAAGCACAACATCATCATTGCAAAGCAGGAAAAAATCATAAGTCCCACAGCCCAAAACATGTTCCCATAATGTTCGCATACCTCCAGCCCAAAACAGCGATCCTGATCCACGAATGAGATTTACTGTTGGGAACTCCGCTTCTACATAATTACCGGTGCCATCGGGAGAATTGTCATCAAGCAAGAAAATATCCATCTGGCAATTTGCAGGCACTTCCTGTTTAACAAGGCTTGTTAAAAAGCGCGCAGTTTTTTGTTTGCGGTTGTATGAGCAGCCGAGAACGGCTATTTTTATTTGTTTCGGCTGATGTATCATTTATTCATAAAATATTATCTTGTTAACCCTCCAACTTATTAGTTGTTTTAAATAACTGTATTATATTTTGTTTGTATTAATCATTTAATTATTAGTATTTTATAGCAAGATTTTTAGTTAATTTAACTGTTCCTTAAGCACTGCGTTATATATTTTTAATAAGTCGTCAGTTATTTTTTCCTGATCGTGCCTAAGCCAGGCTTTCCTCCTGGCGTTCTTACCATACGTAATCGCCTGGTCATAATTTTCATTCATCTCTAATATGGCGCCGGCCATAGCAAAGGGATCACCGTCTTGTATTAATATTCCCTCTTTGCCATCTTCGAGTAAACTGCTTGTGCCGCCTGCATTCGTCGCTATGCATGGTAATCCAAGCATCTGCGCCTCGCATAAGCTATTCGGACTATTTTCTATATGCGATGCCATAACATAAATGCCGGCCTTTAACATTGCCTGTGCCAGTGATTCCTGGTTGAGCATGCCCATAAACTTGATATTTTTTGAGATTGGCCGTTTAGTGTTTTTAGCAGCAATTCTTACTACTTCGTCGTTTGGGGTAAGGCCCGCAATCTGCCATTCGTAATCCAGATTATTGGCGTCCAATAAATTAGCGCAATCCAATACGGTTTCAAAACCCTTGTAAATATTTAACCAGGTTGTAGTAAATATAATAAGGCGATGTGTTTTACGGTATTCACATTCATTTTTGTAAAATGCATCTCTCAGTATTTCGTCGTTATGATAATATTTAGCCTCCGGCGCTAAAATTTTGGTAACCCTGCGATCCCAAGCGGTGCGCCCGATGAAATTTTTAGAATATGAATATATTTCTTGCTCCCTTTTAGCCACTTTAGCAAATACTTTATAAACATTCAGGAACGATCGTGATAGCAGGAAACTTTTTAAATAAGAGTATCTGAGTACGTCGGTATAAGTTATTTTTGAAAAAAATTTATACCTGTAAACTGTTATTGTCCCCTGTATAGATATTACCGTGGGTATGTCCACATATTTTTGAATCAGGCCGAAAGGTCCTTCTGTGCCATGTATATGAATGAGGTCTGGTTTGACATCATTAATAATTTTCAAAAATGCTTTTATATCGCTATCTGGTTCAATACCATTGATTAACCGTCTGAATATCTTAGTTAGCTTACCCCGGCGGTATTGTTTTACAGGATAGTAGTGCGTTGCTCCATAGGTAAACGGGGCGATATCAGCATGGTGGTAAAAAGCGACTGAAAGCTCTACTTTGTCCTGAATATTGCGCTCAAGGCTTTTAACCCAGCCGATCCCCTCATAATTATTGTTCAGATAGGCGTCGGCCAAACCCGGAGATAATGAGAACCATAAAACTTTCATAAATATATTAATTGAAAAATTATAAGTTGTAAGCTGGCCTTTCTGTAGTTGTATAATGGAAATTATTGTTTGCTGAAGTTATCTCTGAACCGTAATCCGGTCGCGCATAATGATACAAGAAAAGGAAAGAAAGCAAAAGGGACGATAAATAAATACACTCACCGAAACCGAGCACCCCTATTACAAGTAAGCAATATATTGCTAGCTCTGGATTAATGTAATTCCGAAAGAACTTATAGCTCCGGTAAAAAAGAAATCCCAGGCCTAACAGGCCAAACTGCGCGCAAAAAGCGAAAATTCCGTTAGATATGCTGATGTTATGTAATAAAGAAACGGTGTCTTTATAAGAATTTGAAATACCAAAAATTAATTTGTAGCCGAATGAGTCGATCAGAAAAAGCATACTGCCAAACCTGTTGAGGGGCATTACCCGGCCCATTTCTATATAAGTTACACTAAGGGTTTTAATGTTTTTGATATCTAGCATATCCTTATGATAGGTATCTATTATCTTGTCAAACAGGAAGGGGAGAGAAATAGCTGCAATGCATAAAAATGGTGCGATAAAAACCAGCAGCGTAGAAAATTTGACACCCCTGGCCCGGCAATACATCAAAATCATTATAGCAAATGCTATATAAGTAGTTGTTGACAGTGTGGTAATAATGGCAATTGTTACCAGCTTTGCCCTTGTATCATATTTAAAGCTATTGGTAAGCCAATGCAGCATCAGAGATATGTTCAAGAAAAAGCCAAATGCTCCAGGTTCCCAAGAAAACCCGGAATTACGTATGGTATGCACTTTAACATAAGTAAACACCAGCATATTTACATACCCGTCAAAGTGTGGGTAGGGTAAGTTCATTGCCTTGCCTATGGAGTAAACCATATCTCCCGATATAAGCTGCAGACAATAAAATGGCAACGATAATATTGCCAGGTCGATCATTACTTTCGTGACATAGGGAACAGCCTTTTCTTTTAAAACAGCACAAAATAAAAAGCTGGGCAGCAGAAATTTAAATAAGAAAATGACATCATTAAGCCAAAAATGCAGAGGTAACTGTGTTAAGAACAGCGATCGAAAAGTACAAAAAGCGATATATATCACGGCAAACTTACCGAAGAGCAGTGCATCGCTTTTATAAATGCGCCTTTTCTCAAGACCCACCCATAATATAATAGCACTCACAAAAAACCAGCAAATATTAACATCATCAAAAAAGGTGGCTTTTCCGGCAAGCAACACGAAAAGGAAAGTTATAAAATAATACATCCTAACTTGTTGGGCGTTTATAATAGTTCTCGTATTTGAAGCCCTCGCCATCGCGGCCGTCTGCCAGGCCGTTGAAAACAATTTTCATGTTGGGCAGGCTTTCATCTGCATTGAGCTTGTGTATAAAAGGTAAAAGCGAATTTGATGTATGGTTAAACCGGGTAACATATAAGGTAAGGTCGCAATGATTTGCAATAATAAATGCGTCGTTAATTGCGTGGACTGGGGGGGTATCAAATAAAATATAGTCGTACTTTGTTTTAAGTTCACTGACCATATTCCCAAATCTGTCCTGGTCTAACAATTCAGAAAAATTATCAACAAATGCACCGCTACCGATAATATTCAAGTTAGGATAAAGGGCCGTCTCCTGCACCACACCGGCTAATCGGTTTTGGCCATTCAGATAATCTGTTATTCCTGACGAAGCCGGAAGTCCGAATACTTTAGAGACGGCAGGTTTATAAATATCCATCTCAACCAGCAGCGTTTTCTTTCCGGTACTGGCCAGTGCCACGGCAAGGTTGGTGCTAATCATGCTTTTACCCTCATTTGCCACACTCGATGTCAGCAAAATAGCGAACCCCTGGTTGTCCGGAGAATTTTTTGCCAAATTTACCTGAGTGCGCAGGTGTCTAAACTGTTCAATCAACGGAAAGCTTTCTGGGTTATCCCGGTTTGCAAACGCAATCTCCGACGGCAACTTTATATAGCTAATTTCAGCAATTACAGGCAGCCCTGTATTCAGTTCTATACTTTTGCGGGTAGTAACGCTGTTTTTTATCAAATCCCGGCCGTAAATAAATCCCGCCGGAAAAATTAATCCCAGCAACAAGGCGGCGCCAAACGGTATAAGCTTTTTCGACGCTTTCATTGGCAAGATATGGGCGGCATCAACTAACCGCACTGCCGAAGCCGACGATGCGTAGGACAGAGAAATAGCTTCACGCTGCTGCAGTAAATAGTCATATAAGGACGACTTGGTAGATTGCTGACGGCTCATGCCCGTTAATTGATGTTCTTGCAAAGGCACGCTTTTTATCGCCGACTGAATAGATGACTTGTACGATTCAACCGACTTTTGCATAGTACTTAGTGAAGATTTAATTCCTGAAATGCCGTCTTTAATCTCCTGTTTTAAGAGTCCAATTTGCCTGTTTATAGGGTCGAAGGCTGGATTCTTTTCAGGAAGTGTAGCCAGTAGCCTGTTTCTTTCCAATTCTACGTCCGATAGCTTTTGAACCAACTCCGACAAATGTTGATCTGTTATTCCTACAGTAGATGGGATAGTACTATTGTTGCCCGGTTCATTCAAATAATTTTCAAGCTTGTTAATTACGCTTAACTGCGTGTTGATTTCGTTAAGTTTTTCGCCATTTGTCTGCATGCCCTGAAGATACATTTGTGATTGGGCGTTAATATCCGTAAGGCCATTTGCGCTTCGAAATCCTTCAATATTACTTTCAGCATGATTAAGTTGTCCGGATAGCGAAGCCAGCCTGTTGTCAATAAAATCCAGTGTGCTTTTAGTGATTTTACCTTTCTCGGCAAGATCCGCCTTCTTATAAAAAAATATAAGATAATTAATAAAGTCCTGGGACTTTTTGATATTAGGGTCGCTTAACGAAATATTGATAACGGTGGCTGGTTTTTCCTGGGGTTCAATTTTCAGGCGATTTTGGTAACCCAATACTGTCGCTTCCGGATCTGTAACGTCTATTTCGATTTCATCACCAATGTAATGCGCCAGATCAGCATTTGCAGAAATCGTCCAACGGCACCCCATATTATCTATAGTATCGCCGAAGCGGCGCTTTATGGTTTTGCCTTTAGCTTCTAACAGTACATAAGATCCGGTATCTGCTATCCGAAGGTTAATTTTTTGCGAAGCAATTGGAGTGCTGACCTCAATCAAATTAATCCTTACAGGGCTTTTGCTGTACAGATCCTGATCTTTTATTATGCCGCCTTTCAACTTGTAGTCAGCCCAAAGTTGAAAATAGTTCACAACATCTTTTATCAATTGATTAGATCGTAATACTTCAATTTCGTTTTCAACTACTTTTGGAGCGTTAACCTGTTCAAGCGCCTGAAAATCAACTAGTGAAGACTTTTGTTCATTTGGCTGTGTGCCATGGTCTTCAATCATCAGCGTTGCTAAAACTTCAGAAGGCGGAGCGAAATATTTTGTATAAAAAATGGCAATTGCAAAGGCTATCGCTAATGACACAAGAAAGAACGGCCAGTAGCTGGCATATTTTATTAAAAGCGCCCGTATATTTATCGGCTCGTCGTTGGCCGCCGGTTTTGCTACACCAATATTTCCAGACTGCTTATTGTTCATGATTTGTGAGTTGGAAGAATTAAAAGATCGGAAACTATTTATGGTAAACAAAGAAGGCAGATGCTAATATGGCCAGTACCGCTACGGCCGATGAAATAACGAAGGTGTTAGTTTTGTAACTTCTGGCAACAGTATCATACTTCGTCTTGTCAGCGTCTACATAAATAACATCGTTATTATGCAGGTAATAATAAGGTGAGTTGAAAACATCTTTTTTCGTAAGGTCGATTGTAACATATTTGCGCTGTCCATTCTCCTCCCGAACCAACAATACATTTGTACGTTTAGCGGTGATTGTCAGATCGCCCGCCAAACTTAAGGCCTCGTTTATATTAATGTGTTCGTTTTGTATGGTGTAACTGTCAGGCTTCAATACATCTCCTAAAACGGATATTTTAAAATTGAGTACCCGTACATTTACTATCGGGCTTTTAAGATAGTCTTGCAGTTTTGCCGTTAGTTCTTTAGCTACGTCATCTGTGGTTGAGCCGCCAACATGCAGCGTGCCTACTAAGGGTAACTGTACCTGACCCGCCCGGTCAACTCTAAACCCATATATCGGGTTTGTAGCGCTGGCATCAAGGCTGTTTCCATTTACGCGATTTATACTGGTGTTGAATACAGACGAAGACTCGGGGTTCAAGCTGTTGACGTTGATTCCGAGTAAGTCACCGGGCTGAATTTTTAGAGGCTGATAATTTGCAATGGGTTCGGTAGTTACGCCCCGGTTAATATCCTGGTAATAAGAAACTTGTTTATATCCTTTGTCTTTATAAAGGCCACAAGATGAAATAAATGATGCTAAAACAATTAGGGTAAGTAGCGGAAAAATCTTTTTCATAGGATTATATACTTGTCTGACTTTGCTTTTGACGTATAACAGTGTTTTATTTCTTATCAGTCAGGGATTTATTTTCATTACATATTAGTTTACTTGACAAACAAAGGATGTGCCACCCACTAGCTTAACGGTATTGATATAACTTAATAACAACATAGCAGCCAGGTATTATAATATTTACCTGCTTATGCTAAAAGATGTTTGCATTTTTGATGTCATACCGTATTCAATACTATACGTATCGGTATTCCGGATTATTCGTCCGGAAGCTGTTTAAACATAAAGACATACTGTTCAGCAGTTGTGAATCCCGACTTCTCGTAAAAATTCAGTGCTGGCATATATTTGTTGGTCATCAGAACAAGTGATGTGATCTGATTGGCCAACGCATATTGATTAAAGTGTGCCAGCATTTGCCTGCCATACCCCATCTTTTGTTTTTCACGCGAAACAAAAAACTCGTCGATCATAAACTGTTTATTAGTCCACCAGGTTTTACTATGTGCAAATATGGCAGCTGCCACCGCAGCCCCATCATATAAAGCAAAGCCAAAAAATTGCTTACAATTCATATATTCCTGCAAGTACTCTATGGCTTTTTCGAAAGTCCAGTGATAGTTCCAAGGCGGGCAATTATAGGCCTTTATGAAAGCTGAAACACAGTCTTCAACGTTTTCCGCTGTAATCGGTACAATCATGGTATCGTTATCATTTATAGTTGTTACCGGTATAGTTATTCCCATATCAATTACGCGTTAATATGACCATTGTTAAATATTTTTATTTCCTGACCCGAACCATCATACTTGTCTAATGTTTTTTCAAGTATACCGGCAAATTGCTCTACATGCGGTGTTAACAGCATTGAAAGGTGGTCGCCCGGCACTTCAAAAAGTTCAACGCCATTTTTAGCATAATTTTTCCAGCCCAGAAAAGCAGCATCATCAACATAGTGAACGCATACTTTTGCTTTAAACAAAAAAACTTTATTGTTGAAAGGCTCCATTTTATAATTGCGGAACGCAATCAAATGCTTTTCTTTTATTTTTTTTATCAACTGAAAAAAGCTTTTTGAATCTTTTCTATACAGGTAATTTGATAGAAAGCTAGCCGGATGGCTTGTAAACTGCCTTTTCAAAGTGAGAACGGGATGCTTTAAAATTGACTTAAGGAAAGCTAAAAAAATCGGGAAATTCCTTTTTACCTTTTTTGAGAAGATATAATACCAATCTTTATATTCTGTTTTTTCAGCATCAGTGTCAAACATCATTAGCATTTGAATGGTTTTGCCCATGGCCTTCATCTGCTTTTCAATCTCAACAGCTACATAGCCCCCAAATGAATAGCCCGCGATTAAATAAGGACCAACGGGATTATGTTGTAAAATTTCGCCCATGTAGTATGCTGCAATTTGTTGTATCGATTCCTCAGGGGCGTCTTCGCCGTTTAACGCCCGGGCCTGCAGTCCAAATATTGGCCGTTCCTCGTCCATATATTCAGCCAGTGTGCTAAAATTAAGCACGTTTAAACCTTCCCCATGAATGATGTACAATGGCGTTTTACTTCCCGATGGCTTAATGGCGACCAGGGATTTATAGTTAACATCCTTTTTTTCAATTTCTATAAAAGCAGCTAACGAGCGTATATCCGGGTGCTTAAAAAGAACGGCCAATTGCAGCTTTTTCCCTATTCTTTTCTCAATTTTTGACAGGATTTGAACCGCCATCAGCGAGTGTCCCCCTAACGCGAAAAAATTATCATCTATACTGCATTCGCTGATACCTATGCAATCTTTCCAAATGGCTGTCAGCATTTTTTCCGTTTCCGTAACAGGCTCTATAATAATTTTTCTCGAGTGTTGTACTTCCTCGTGCTCGGGCAGTGCATTTCTGTCTATTTTGCCATTTGAATTTAAAGGCAAACTTTCCAGCGGCACCCACATGCCGGGTATCATATATTCGGGCAACTTCGTCTTTAGAAAATCCTCGATCGCATCCTTATCAAATCTTCCGTTAGACACAATATAAGCTATCAGCCTTTTACTGCCATCACTCCCTTCTTTGGCTAGTACAACCGCATTGTAAACGGCCTCGCAGCTATTCAAAACGCTTTCAATTTCGCCCAGTTCAACTCTGAATCCGTTTATTTTAACCTGGTTGTCCTTCCGTCCAAGAAATTCCATGTTATAATCCGGCATCATCCGGCCCAAATCACCGGTACGATACATCATACCTCCGGAGTCTTTGTTAAATGGATCAGGTACAAATGAAGCCTTAGTTTTCTCCGGATCATTTGCATAACCCCGCGCAACGCCAACGCCCCCAATATACAAGTGGCCTGTTTCTCCCATCGGAACTGGCATCAAATGGTCATCCAGTATATAAAAGAAATTATTGTTTATAGGGCGGCCGTACGGTATGCTTTTCCACTCAGGTTTAGTCTGTTCTACCACAAAATAATTTGACCAGATAGTTGCCTCCGTTGCGCCGCCAAGACTAACAACTTTAGCCCCCGGAAAAAACTTTTTGATGCGCGAGGGCAGACTTACTGGTATCCAGTCGCCACTCATAAAAATCGTTTTCAACCCGCTGTACCGGTACCCTTTTCTATCTTGCTCCAGATTTCTGACCAAATAATCTAATGTTGTAGGTACAGAATCCCAAAATGTGATATTGTACCGGATAAGCATATCCTGTAGTAGCCTTACATCTTGTATCTCGGCATTTTCCGCTATAACCACTTTACCTCCTGCCGCCAGCATGCCGAATATATCATATACCGACAGGTCAAAACACATGGAAGTGATAAACAACAGACTGTCTTTGGGGCCAATGCCGAAACGATCGTTAACCCAGGAAATTAAATTTATAGCAGAATGATGCTCAATCATTACCCCTTTAGGCCGGCCTGTAGAACCTGAAGTATAAATAGTGTAAGCCAGGTTCGAGCTATCGATAGCAAGATCTGGATTGGTATTTTTGAAGACTATTTTTTTGCTGTCTTCAATCTGCAGGAACCTTTCAGGGTTAATTACATTTTGTAACGGGTAACTATCGTCTGCTACCACCAGCGTCAATTCTGACTGGCTGAGGATATATTCCTGCCTGTCCAAAGGATAGTCCGGATCGATAGGTACGTACGCGCCGCCGGCTTTTAAAATGCCAAGCATTCCGATTACCATATCGAAATCTCTTGACACAAGCAAACCTGCATTTGTACCCGGAGTTAATCCTTTCGCCATAAGAAAATGCGCCAAACGGTTTGATGCCTGGTTTAGTTCCTCATAGGTTAATATCCGCTCGCCTTTCTGCAAAGCAATTGCATCCGGCGAAATAACTACCTGTTCTTCAAATGGCGCAAAAATTGTTTTTTCTTTTGCATACGGAACAATCGTGTTGTTGAAGTAATTTGCGAGTTCATCATCAGTAGTAGTAGTGTTTAAGGTAGCGGTTAACATGCGTGTAAATAATAATGTACTAATTGCAGAAGGATGTTTTTGAGGGTCTGTTTTTAACTACTCGTATTGATTTTTAATAAGAAAGCCCGAATCTTTTAACAATTTTTCTCTTTCAAACAGCTCAACATCCGCATTCACCATTTCATTTACTAAGCCTTTCAAATCATACTTGGGTTTCCAGCCTAATTTTTGCTGACATTTTGTAGGATCGCCTATCAAAAGGTCAACCTCTGTCGGGCGGAAATACTTACTGTCTACACAAACTACCTCTGTGCCTTCAGGCAGCAAATAATCAGGATTGCTGCAATAACTTATATATCCCTTTTCGGCTAATCCTTCACCTTTGAATTCAATAGCGATTCCCAGTACCTCAAACGCCAACTTTACAAATTCCCTTACGGTAGTTGTAATACCTGTTGCAATAACAAAATCCTCCGGCTTATCCTGCTGCAATATTAAATGCATAGCTTCCACGTAGTCTTTAGCATGGCCCCAGTCGCGTTTGGCATCCAGGTTGCCCAGGTAAAGCTTATCTTGTAAGCCCATTGCTATTTTGGCTGCGCCCCGCGTGATTTTTCGGGTGACGAATGTTTCTCCGCGTAGCGGGCTTTCGTGGTTAAACAAAATACCGTTACATGCAAACAGACCATAGGCTTCCCTGTAATTTACAGTGATCCAATAACCATAAAGTTTTGCTACCGCATATGGCGATCGGGGATAAAATGGTGTTGTTTCGCTTTGTGGAACAGCTTGCACCAGGCCGTAAAGTTCAGAAGTAGATGCCTGGTATATTTTTGTTTTTTTGGCCAAGCCCAGAATCCTCACCGCTTCGAGAATACGCAGCGTACCCACACCATCTACGTTCGCTGTGTATTCGGGGGTATCGAAACTCACTTTAACATGAGACATTGCCCCCAAATTATATATTTCATCAGGCTGCACTTGTTGTACTATTCTTATAAGATTGGTGGAATCGGATAAGTCCCCAAAATGCAAAATGAAATTCCGGTTCAACTCATGCGGGTCTTCGTATAAGTGGTCAATCCTGTCGGTATTAAATAGGGAACTTCGTCTTTTTACGCCGTGTACTATGTACCCTTTTTGCAGTAGGTATTCAGCCAAATAGGCGCCGTCCTGCCCGGTAATACCTGTGATTAATGCTACTTTGCTCATTTTTAATTGATGTAATTTTTTTTTCGATGAAATAAATTTGTTTACAGATAAGACATATACCTGAATAATTAAGTAATTGTTTTAACGGCGACTAAATAATATTATGAAAGTCAGCCGGAATTATTCGTGACGTAAGGTGTTGGATAGAGTTACAGTCTGCTATTAAAATGCATTCTCGTCGCCAACCAGCGTTTTAAATGCCGTGAGGTAGATGATTTTAATGTCAAGCCATAAATTCCAATTCTCGGCGTACCACAAATCATATTCAACACGTTTTTTTAGTTGCTCTGCCTCTTTAATCTCGCCCCTGTACCCATTTACCTGCGCCCAGCCGGTAATTCCTGGTTTTGTGTAATGACGGAGCATGTAGTTATCAAAGAGTTGTGAATATTCCAGTGTGTGTTTTAACATGTGCGGGCGAGAACCAACTACCGACATATCGCCAGCCAATACATTCAGAAATTGGGGCAACTCATCAAGGTTTGTTTTCCGCAGGAAAGCGCCAAGCTTTGTGATTCTTTTGTCGCCGCGGGTAACCTGTAGGCTATCTGCATCTGAATTTACTTTCAGCGTCCTTAATTTCAGTACTTTAAAGGGAATATTGTTTTTTCCGGATCGAAGCTGCGTAAAAAACACCGGTCCTTTTGAGTCGAGCTTGATCAATATCGCAAGAATCGGGAGAAGCCAGGAAAGTATAAATATGGTCACCAGGCTGGAAAATATTATGTCGAATAATCGTTTTGCGATTTGACCGGACACATCAGCTAATGGCTCATTTCTCAAAGATATTACGGGGGTGTCCTCGATAAATTCGACCCGGCCGGCATGTCCGGCAAATTCAGTCAAATCGGGTACAAATTTGAACCGTATAAAAGACCTTTCAGCGGTTTCGGCAAGTTGGTAGAGCGCAGGATGTGCCGTTGGCGATAACGTGGAATAAATTTCGTTGATTTTGTTATCAATTGCATACTTTACACAATCATTGATCGTACCCAGTAGCGGTATGCTTTGATTTTGACCGCAGGTTTCACCGAAAATGCCGGCAATAACGGTTGAACCGTGATTTTCTCTGAAATACTCAATAAGTCTCGTTACATTTTTATTGGAGCCTATAAATGCTATCTTCTTCTTGTATTCACTGGTGTTTAAAAGATAGTTCATAAACAAGATATATGATAAGCGACTTATGAACAGAAATGAGGCAAGGCCAAGTTGATCGAAAATGATGTAAGTATTTGTGAATTTATGCAGCGCGAAATAAGCAAAGATGATGAGAAAGCAGTTGTAAAAAATAAAGGCGCCCATAGTTTTTGTGGCCAGTCGCCGAAAGTTTGATAGCTTATTGTTCTGATACATTGAAGATGAATAAGAACAGACCATCCATACCAGGTTGGACGAGATACAAAATATTGTAAATAGGTAAAAATCTGTAGTTTGCTTGTTTAAGTGAAATAGCAGAGCGAGATTTATGATATTTAATGCGACAAGGTCTGCAAGTGCTAAAAAGGATTTTTGCAAACTTTTATTTTTCGGATTCATGACAGTATAGTCTAAGACTTTTTGAACTAAATATTTACCATAATTTTTAATATTAGACGATTCCCGGCAGCTTATTTCGTCTCTTCGCTATATGCCAGCGGCAAATCATTTAAGTCAGCTGTAAGTTTTTCTTTCACTAATGCCCATACGAAAATAGGCCCGTAATAAACATATCTTACCCACATTCGCCTGGGTTCTTTACATAAGCGGATAAACCATTCAAGCCCAAGATTAATCCAGAACTGAGACGGCCTTTTAATCGTTCCAGCGAAAAAATCGAACACTGCACCGATAGCGCAAATAATTTTTGCATCTATTTCGTTTTTATGCGCCATTATCCATTTTTCTTGTTTGGGAGCAGTCATACCCACAAACAATACGTCTGGTTTAAATGAGTTTATTGCCGAAATCATTTCGCTGTTTTCTTCATCACTGAATTCAGCTTTATAACTTGGAGAAAACGTTTCAAAGATGATATTGGGGTATTCGGCGGTAAGCCTGTTTTTTATTTTGCTCAAAGTATTTTCGTTTGACCCCAGATAGAAACATCTTCCGTTTTGGGCGTTCATCCGTTTCAAAAGATTCTCATGAAGCTCTGTACCTGATATTTTTTTCAAATTGTAGCCAGTAATACTTTTCACCGCTGCTACGATCCCGATGCCATCAGGTAAAAGGATATCAGAGCTTTTAAGCGCTTTCTTGAAAGTGTCATCGCGTTCTGCGACACAGAAAGAGTACTGGTTAATGGTATTAATAACTGTTTTACCGGACTCTGGTATGCCATTTAAGTTGCCGCTAAATAAGTTATAACCCATAAAGGAGTTTGGTTGATAATACATGGTAGCTATGGTAGATTACGTTGTTTAATTTCAGTGTAATTAATTTCTATTTTATCTTATGGTAACCTCCTGATTACACTTTTTGCAGTCTTATCTTGTATTAAAATAAATTTAATTTATTAAATAGAAATTTATATTCTTTAATATTAATTTATTTATAAAAAATCAATTACAGAACGCAGGTCTACAAAAGACGTTCCACAAAATTCGAGAGTGATCCGAAGTGGTTTTGATGAGCAGAAGCAGCCGGAATTATATAAGGAAGGGGGGGCTTTTCAACACCGGAATGTTATGAAGGGAATATAACGATGCGAAGATAAGACGTCGATGCACAGCGGTTATGCGTCCGTTACCTTGTAGTGGTCAGGTATTGAAAAAAAAGCTTATAAGGAAATGAATTTCAATGGAAAGCGTGGCTGTTGGCCAATAAAGGCTATTGATCCCAATGGGCAGGCGGATCAAGGTGAAGCATTAAAATAAACCAGGATACGGCTAAAACCGACAACGTGATGACCGGATACCGCAGAAAAACAATTATGAAAGCGATGATCAGCATGGCGGCTACCAGCACTTTAAAAATAATTTTCAACATTAAAATTTTGCTCATATAAATTGGGTCTATGTTATACGGAGACTAAAGTATAAATGTTCAAAAAACCGGAAATGGTGACCATTATTTAATACTAATGAAAATGAATAATTTTAAAATTAATTTAAATTTAAATATATTATTTCAATTTCATGAAATTTAATTATTCGACGAAAGTTTAGAAGGGAAGAGGCCATCTTCGGGTTAAGGATAAAAGGCGGCGTGAAGAATGGCTGTTGAGTGCCGTTGCTTTCAAGATGGTGTACTCATTATATATAGCCTTTCATATGTATAATTACCCGGTAGTATAAGCACGCTTTGCATAATACGACACGTTAGCTAGGGCTGATTGCAAATATAGTTTTTACACCAAAAGGGTAATTTATATGTGAGGTGGAGGTTTTCAGGTTAATGTTTATGAAAAAGAAGCCGGGCATGCGCCCGGCTTCCTGATTATCTGCTTATTTATACGTTTACCTGCGGATGCAGAAAGGAATCAAATAGATACGATACTTGTTGGCAATACCGACTCATCAATGTTGGATTCCCAATCATTAGTACTCCAGCCAGATGGTATGGATTGACCATCTGCCAGCCAGTTAGGGTTTTTATTGTTACTCTTGTTGGTAAAATTAACTTTGTTACCGCTTATTACGCTGCTTGAAACGGCAGCACCGTTTTGACCCCAGACAAAGATGCCCACATTAGTGAACGACTGCTGTTTTCCATAAACGGTGTTATTGGTAAGCGACATATGGTTGCCGCCAATTATTGCCAGGCCAAATTGCCCCGGGTCGGCAAGCACATTATTGGTGGCCAGTTGGTATGATCCGCCGTTATTTCCCAGGCAAATACCACCGCCAGAACTGTTTGGTCCGCCTCCTCTTATCCAGTTTCCATCTATAGTTATTGGATTAGCAGATGTACCGTTACTGCTAACCAAGTCAATTTCGTTTTGCGAATCACTGCTGCCTAGAATATTCTGAAGTTTATTGTAACTGATATTATTGTTACTGCCATTTACTTTTACAAATTGAACAAACGCCCCGCCGGAAACTGAACCCTGCATGTTCAGCATTTGGTTAGAATAAATACTGATACCGCCAGATGGACAATTTTTGGCTACTATTCCGGCAGCAACGTTGAAAATATTGTTTTTTTCGATCGTTACATTAGTGCAGTTATCCAGCTCGATGCCTACGTTGGTTGAATTTTTAAGGTTACAAAGTGTTATGTAAACATTGGTGCAATTTGCTAATTTGATACAAGGAGAACTGCCTCCGCTGATGGTCAATCCTTTTATGGTAACATTGTTTTTGCCGGTCATCACGATTGGCGCCGAAGTTGTGCCTGTGGACGCTTGTTGTGTGTTTGATACTGTCCCGCTGCTGCTGGCTTGCAAGGGCGATGTAGCTGCGGATGACGATATCAGGTTAGAGGGCAATATGGCAGAGCTAATGTTTGCCCCCCACGAATTGTTCCCCCATCCGGCAGGTGTTGGATTTCCTGAAGCTATCCAATTGTCATTTTGGGAATTCGCAGAATTTTTAAAATTTATTTTGTTTCCGCTGACGGTTGCATTTGTAACTTTCGACCCGGCTTGTCCCCAAACTACAACACCTACGTTGGTAAAGTATTGCGCTTTGGCGTAAACTGTGTTGTTTATAAAAGAAATATGATCGCCACCGGAAATTGATAGCCCCATTTGTCCGGGATCAACCATAATATTGCCCGATGCAACCTGATATGAACCTCCGGTGTCGCCTAACTGGATACCGCCACTGGCCGAATTGGGGCCGCCACCCTTAATCCAGTTACCAACAACCTGGATAGGGCTAGACGGCGTGCCGTTTGACATATACAGATTTATTGCTTCCTGGCTGGAGCTTTGCCCCAATATGTTTTGGAGTTTATTGTATTTAATTTCATTACCCGCGCCTTTTACGTTATTAAATTGTACAAATTGCCCGCGGGGAAAAGGGCCCTGCATGTTCAACATTTGGTTATTGTCTACAACGGTTCCTCCCCCTGTCGGGTGATCCACATATACGCCGGTTGATACATTAGCGATATAATTATAGTCTACTGTAATGTTGTAGCAATGATACAGATGAATACCTACCTCGGTAGAATTGGTTAAAGAGTTTTGAGTAATGTGTACGTTGTAGCAATTGCTCAAGGTGATAGCCGGAACTGACCCGCCTGTTATTGCTTTACCACTGATGGTAATGTCATGCACACCGTCTAGATTAATCACCTTCGATTGCGTGTAAGACGTTGCATTAAAAGACTGGGTCATTGAGGGAAACTGGATGGACTTAAGCGAATTGGATTGAGGATTAGATTTAGGTTCAATCTGGTTTTTGGAGCAGGAATAGGTGGCTAAAACCGCAACAAATAGAAACACGCATTTTCTTCTCATAAATTACATTTAAGTTTATCAAAAATTTATCGATACAAATGTAATTTAAAATTGTTTTATTTCTCTAAAATTATTTTTTTTATTTTCAAGAGAAACTAAGGTAATATAAATTAACTTAATATTAAGCACTTGCCTTAAAAGAGGAAAGTTAAGATAAATTGTCCTGAGGATACTTATAAGATGCGCATAAAAATACAAGTGCGGAGTTAGTATGAGTTAATAACAGAAGATGTGTTATAAAAAATTATTTCCTTCAGGAAGATAATATTTACATTGCTTTCAAAAGGGGCAGTGTGCTTACCCCGGTATGCGTCCCCAAAACTGGAAAGTTTTGATAGTAAGTGTAATATCGATTATCTAATATATTGAGGTCATTTAATGCAGCTGAGAAGTAATTTGTTATATCCGGTTCAATGCAAAAGTTAGTCCGGCTAAAAAAAGGAAAAATATCGTGTTTGCTCGTCCTTATTTTAATTATTGCGGGGAGTGTCTTCTTTTTTTTACCTGACGCAAATAGATTCTGCAAGCAAATAGATTTCGAAAAAAAAGGTAGGGTGCCTCTTATATCCGACCGGCCAACCTACGCCGCTACTCATCATAATCCCCGCCACAAATCGAAAGTAATTCGCCTTTATGGGGCACACGATCTCACTATAGCTAATCAAAACATTGCCGGCGGACGGGTTTCATGTATTGTATTGTATAATTGTTACAATATTAAGATTTTACATAACAAACTCACTTCTTCTTCGGAAACTGGTATTAGTTTATATGGCTGTTATAATATTGATATCCGATTCAATTATTTTGCTAATGTAAGCACAGGAGTGTATGCTGTGGATATACGGCGTGGAAGAATCGTAGTTAACAATAATTCCTTCCTTAACATGCAAGGCCCTTATCCGCGGGGGCAATGCGTCCAGTTTGACAAAGTAAACGGAGCCGGCAATGAAATTTGCTTCAATAAATGTGAAAATATAGCAGGAAAAAGTAACCCCGAGGATGCTATTAGTCTTTATAAAAGTAATGGTACCGCCGAAAGTGCTATTATGGTAGAAGGTAATCGCATAAGAGGCGGCGGACCAAGCAAGAGCGGTGGTGGAATAATGCTGGGCGACAGCGGAGGTTCTTATCAAATTGCATTAAAAAATATTCTTGTCGACCCGGGGCAGTACGGGATCGCTATTTCCGGCGGCGATAGAAACGCAGTCGTGGGGAATTATATATTCGGCCGGCCGCAGCGATTTACCAATGTTGGTATATATGTAGCCGGTTACAACGGCGCAAAGTGCACAAATAGTACTGTAGAACATAATAAGGTTAATTATTTTAATAATCAACAAAAACCCAATCACTCCTGGATTGGGCCAAACACATCCATGCCCTCTGGCTGGGAAACTAATATCTGGGGTGCCCCTATAGGTCCGGATGTATTTTCCAAAGTAAAATAAATAATTAAAATTTTTTCTTAAAAATTACCAGAAATAACTGGCAAGAAAATTGCAATGTCCTGTAATTTATCTTTTTTGTATGATAATTAAGACATTGTATTTTTTTTGTGACGAAGTTTTTATGAGTTTAAGGAAAATTTATTTCTTTGATAATCAAGTATTTATAACATTAAAATGAAAAAAGTTAAAAAATTTGAAATTTTATTAACTTTTGGCATGGCGAAAACGTAGAAGGTTCAATATATTCGTTAAACTAATTGATTTAAACATGAACCCAAAAAATCCATGCTGGCACCGCTTTGTGCCCTTTGTAATCATTTTTGTTACAATTTTTATGTTCTCTTGTAAAAAAGAGGACGCGGTGATTCCACAAAGTTCACCTGCTGCTATTTCTGTTACCGAAAACACACCAAACATGTCGGCCTCGTTGGCAACCAGCAGCACAGTGGCCCAAACTTATGTATCGTCGCCGGTCATTTCGCTTAGCAATGCTAGCAACATAACAATAAGCGGTAAAGCAATAGCGGGTGGTACTAAAGCGGCAATTACGTTGACTAATTGCCATGATGTACATATCACGAATTGTAAACTATATAACTCCACCAATGTTGGCATCTATCTCTACAATTGTTATAATATCACGATAAATGGAAATTACCTGACCAATGTTAGCACCGGTATTTATGTAGATCATGCTGCAAAAGGCGGCATCATAGTGAACGGCAATCAGTTTTTAAATATGAAGGGTCCGTTTCCCCGCGGTCAATTCGTGCAATTCAATAATGTAAAGGGCGCTAATAATCAAATAAACAGCAACCAATGCGAAAATATATTAGGTCAGAGCAACCCTGAAGACGCGATAAGTTTGTACCAGTCTTATGGTACCTCCGCTTGTCCCATCTCAATAAGGGGTAATCAGATACGTGGCGGCGGGCCTAGCAATAGCGGTGGTGGCATTATGCTTGGTGATAGTGGTGGCGCCTACCAGATAGCCGACGGTAATACACTTGTTAACGCCGGGCAGTACGGCATTGCTATTTCCGGAGGTAGCCACAATTCCATAACAAACAACCTGATATATAGCGTCTCGCAGTCATTTACAAACGTTGGCTTATATGTAGCGTCCTTCAGCGGTATATTAATATCAGGCGCCCAGGTGGCTGGCAACAGGGTGAAATTCTATAATTCTTCCGGCATTGCCAACGGCGTGTGGCTTGCAGATGGTTTACTTGCACCTGCGGGGTGGAGTACAAATAACTGGAATGCTAATATAGATAGCTCGATTTTACCTGCTGTTTTAATCACAAAAAAATAATCTGTCACCAGATAGGGGTTTTAAAAAGGGAGGCCGGAAGGCTTCCCTTTTGTGCTTAGTCGTTTCTCTATTTAGAAAATGGTTTAATTTAAAAACAAATTAATCTACCCGGGGTTTTAAAGTGCAACTGAGATAGAGCAAATTTTTTCCGCGACGTATTACGCACAGCTATGACAATTTTTAATACCAAAGCCATATTAAAGGAGAAACGCCGGGTATGGATTGATACTGACAAAGGTATCAGCATATTACTAGTGGGTTTTGGTCATTGTCTTCTGGTAATGCAAAATCACGGGCTTGCCTTAAATTCTTACCCCTTGGTCAATTACATCAGCGTGTTTTTGTATGGTTTCAGGATGCCGTTATTTTTTATAATATCCGGAATTTTTATCTCGGGCAGCTTAAAACGAAAGGGACTGATTGGTTATGCATCGTACCGTGCAGACACGATATTATACCCATTATTAATATGGGGATTTATCGAGGTTTCATTCCAGTTGCTGGCCGGCCGGTTTACAAATAATACTGTTAGCCCCTTAAACTATGTTAACCTGCTTATTGATGCCCGAAAGACGGGGCATTTCTGGTATCTAAACGCCCTGTTTTTTATTGGTATTATTTACGCTGTATGTAAGGCCTATTTAAAAATGAAACCAGGACAACAGCTTGCGTTGGGCGGCTTGCTTTATGTTATATCATCCTATATTCACATCAACAACCTTTATGCCGGCTCTTTAACGGATATTTTTGAATATTATTTATTTTTCGCAATCGGAGATGTCATTACTAACGTCGTGTTAAGCGAAAAGAATTTTAATCGTTTTGCATCGTTCAAAATATTTTTTCCGTTGTTAGCCGTGTTTTTGCTACTGCAATACCGGTTTACGTTTTACAATTTGCATGGAGGCGCCGAAGGCATAAATTATGTGGAACATAAGATGCCATTTTTCTTTTTGCTGGAAGCTCTTGTAGGGTGCACTATATCAATGAATTTTTCATTCCTTCTGCAGAAATACAACGCGCTGCGTTTTCTGCGCGTTATTGGCTTTCACTCATTGTATATTTATTGTCTTCAAATTATTGTGATGACGATTGCCAGGATCTTTCTTTTAAACATATTAAATATCACCTACGTGCCGGTTTTAATTGGAGTTATTTGGTCGGCCGGCATATTTATCCCGATGGTCTTCTATAACTTTTGCATGAAATACGGAATGTGGTGGCTGTTTACCTTTCGCAAGCCCAAAAAACAAGAACAGCTGTCAGACGTTAACAATGCTGTAACAGCAGACGGCACACCCAAAATAGTTACTATCTAACCATTTGTTACGCCTTGTTTAAGCGTATGCAGTTCTTCATAAAGCCGGATAATATATTCCTGTAGTTTATTAATCTTTGCATCCTGGGCCTCCACAATTTCCTTCGTTTTCTTTAACTCATCTACGTACTCCTTCGCGGGGCTGGAATTGTCGGATAATAAATCAGTCATCCCGACGCCAAAAATATTTGCTATTTCTCTTAACCTCGAAATATTTATATCTGTAATATCCGACTCAATTTTGGAAAATGCGGGTACAGAAATGTTCAATTTTTTTGCAACATCACTCTGAAGCCAATCTTTTTGCTGGCGCAGTGCTTTAATTCTTTTTCCGATTGAATCCATGCTAGTACTTGCATTCCCCATAGGAATGCTACTGTTGTTTGCCGTAAATAATTTAATTAAAAGACGTTACCAATTAATTACACTCTCAAATATACAGAAAAAAATGTTTTTAATTATACCTGATGGAGTAATGACGAAATAATCTTTACATGCATTTTACGAAAAAACTTTTCATTTGGTTGCGTAAATATGGTTCAAAAGGGCATCAAAAGTTCGACTGAATAAACGGTGTCGTGTTACGAAACTTGTCACTCATGTTATGTATGAATTCTTTATTATCAAATTAATTTCTTATATAAAATATTTTATTATTTAATATAAAACAATTTTACTTTATTGATATTTTATACATACCAAGCGATTGGTCGTAATTATGTACAACCTTATTAAAAAAACGTCATGAACGCGCTCTTTCACCGGTTAATCATTAGCAAGTATGTAGCAGTTTTCCTTATTATATTTTTCAATGCCCACGGCTTGTCCTCGGCTCAAAAAGCAAAAATTGGAACGTTAGGGTTTCTTAATGCTACCAACGGTATTAACGGTATATATTTAGGTGCGGATATCAAAAACTTAAACTATTCTCAAATAAGTTATTTGGATGGAGATGACAGGTTTGATGCGGATAGTTGCCTAAAGTTTGCGATTAGCGATAGTGCCGCTTTAAGAATTGATAAAAACGTTAGTCTGGATATGATAGGTATACGGACTTATAATAGTAAGATTGTAAATATTTATCTTTTTTTTCGCAAAGCAGATGCGTATGTCGTTCTTAATAAATTTTTATCGATATATGGAGTATTCACCTCTAAACCCGTTGAATATTCAAATATTTATGTTTGGGATTCAGCCGCGGTGAATTTGTCCTTGATGTATAGAGCTGATCTTGATGATGGGGTGGCCATATTTACATACAACCCGCTTGTACGTCACCTTGTTGAAGTTAAAGAAATGGCTGCGGGCCAACACCGCAAACAATACAATGAACAGGGAAATGCGGCTGTACTATTATCATCAACAAAGCCTTAGATATATATTTTTTACAGCGATCGGGCTTTCAAAAATAAGAACGGTGCTATCCATTACGTACGAGAATGTCACCGTCCTTATCTCCCGTGTTGAAAGGTGAAGCGCACCTATTGATCGGTTTGTTAGTTAGACAATGCATTACAATATAGCACCAAGCGAAGCAGGCTAATAAATCAGGTATTTACCCAATCTAATTCAAGTATTTGGCTTCAGCCTCCGTTATTAAAATATGTCACAAAAAAAGCCCCATCGCTATAAATGGAGCTCATCGAGGTATAGAACAATGTGCAGTTAGGACGGGAATATCAATACAGGCACCGAAATATGGTCCGGAACCTTTACCGGGATGCTTTCGCCAAATAGTTGTTTAAAGTGGAACCACCGGTTCTGGCAAACCAGTAAGTCGGCATGCATGCCGTGTATCATAGTATCTACAGCCTTATTAATGTCTTTTTCCCGGATATGGCTGAAATATAGCGTCGAGCCTTTTACATTCGGACTAACGGATTTGCTAAAAATATCTTCTGCATATTGGCCGTCCAGTTCAGGCAGGCCCTGGGCGCAAATGTGGGCAATGTTTATGCTGTTGCCGTACCCAAGTTTACCCAGGTAGTTCAATACCGGAACCTGGCAAAAACGAAGATCAGTAAGGTACATAATACGCTCAATGGGTTTAGTGGCTATATCAGACGGTAACAACAATAACGGGCAATACACCCGGCTAAATACAGATTGGAGATTAAAGCCTTTTGCCTGCTGCCCTGAAGCTAATATGATCAGGAACAACTGCTGCTGATTAATGAAAGAGACAACTTCCTTTTCATTCAAATGAGACAGGTTGCAATTCTTTATAGCCGGGTGAAAACCATCATATGAATCATTTATGATATGTAATTTGTCTGCAAGGCTTTGTTCCTCCGCCTCGATAAATCCCGCTCCGGCGCCAATGGTAATTTTTACCGGCTGGTGAGTAGGCACAATGTTGGCCAGTAAAAGATTGCGCTTGACACTTTTAGCAAGCGCAAGTGCATATTCAGCAGCGTGAAAACTCTGCGGCGAGCCATCATTTATTAAAAGAATATCCGTCATGTTGAAATAAAATAGGAAAGGTTTTAAGGGCATAACACTTTAGTCGTGGTTAGTGTTTGAGTTGTTTGAAGGAAATTTTATTTCTAATTAAAAAACTTAAATAGATTGACAATCAAATGACACGATTAAAACGCCTTGTCCATTTTAATAATTGCTTCGTTGGAAACTTCTGTAATTGTGCAGGCGTAAGTCTCCATTGCCAGTTTCCCCCAGCAATCGCCGGTGTATTCATACGGGCTTTACCTCCAAATGCATAAACATCCTGTATGGGGATGATTGCAACTTTGGCGACAGAAGACAGCGCCATTTTAATAAATGTTTTAGCGATACCGCCTGCGTTAACTTTACCACCTATATATTTAACAATGTTTTTACGGGCTGTTTTATCGCATTCATGCTGATACCAGCCAGTGGTGGTATTGTTGTCGTGAGTGCCAGTATAGACGATATGGTTCGGTGTATAATTATGAGGGATATGCGGCGAAGCAGCCATTGAGCCGCCAAATGCAAATTGCAGTACTTTCATTCCGGGTAATCCAAAAGCATCACGTAATGCATATACCGCATCATCTATATCACCCAGGTCTTCTGCCACAAAAGGCAATTTGCCAAGCTCGCGTTTGAGTACATTAAACAGGTCAACGCCAGGGCCCGGTTCCCATTTTCCATTTATTGCTGTTTCCTCTGCTGCCGGAACCGACCAGTATGCCGAAAGGGCACGGAAATGATCCAGCCTCACCAAATCAAACATAGCGACGTTCTGCCGCATACGTTCTGCCCACCAACTATAGTTTTGCGCTTTCAGCTTGTCCCACCTAAACACAGGCGTTCCCCAAAGCTGGCCATTGGCGTTAAAGTAGTCAGGCGGTACGCCCGCAACATAGTGCATATCGCCATTTTTTTGCAAACTAAAAATATCCGGGTTAGCCCACACATCGACAGAATCGTAGCCTACATAAAAAGGTAAGTCGCCAAATAAAAGAATATTCCGGCCATTGCAGTATGTTTTTAGTTGCTTCCACTGCCGGCTAAAAATAAATTGCTGCCATTTTCTCTCTTGAATCCGTTCCGCATAGCTGTTAGCAAAGGCCGCTAACGTTTTTTTATCTCGAAATTTATACTTGCCGGGCCACTGATACCAGGGCTTATTAGCATAGTGACCTTTTATAGCAGCGTACATACCGAAATCATCCAGCCATTTCTTTTCGTCCCCGCAAAACTTATCAAATGCATATCGCAATTCAGCGAAGGTATTGTCTTTAAAACGCTGATATGCAACCATCAAAAGTTCTGTTTTTATTTTTTGGGCAATCTCAAAGTTTACACAATCAGCAGTATGCTGCCGATATGGTTTCAAATCCTCATGGGTTAACAGGCCCTCGTCAATCAACATTTCCGGACTTATCAAAAGTATGTTCCCGCCCATAGCAGACCATCCGCTATATGGTGAGTAGTGGCTTTCGGCACTGACGGGAGTGAGTGGAAGCAACTGCCAGTATCTTTGCCCAGCGTCTTTGAGCTTATCGGCAAAAAAACGTGCCTGCGGGCCGAAATCGCCAATGCCAAAGGCGGACGGCAGCGAAGTGATATGCATTAGAATTCCGGCAGATCGTTGATGTACAGGCGCTTTTATCTTTAGCAGTGCAAGCGGTAATGTGCCAAATAATTCGGCCACCTTTAAATTGCGGGGTAATGTACCTTTCTTTCCGGTCAGTATATTTTCATAGCTTCCCACCAGGTTTTCAGGCAAACTAACAGCGGTGTCATTCCAGTTGAAAGTACTTTCCAGGTTGTCTATACCGGCCAATCCCAGCGGGGCTATGGTAGTGTACCAGGTGTTCTCTAACCGTCGGGCATAGGCTATAATGTGGTTGTTATACGCACCCGTGGTTTGCAGTGCAATGTATTGCCCTTCAGCAAATACTTTGCTGTTTATTCTGCGCTCTTTCAGTAACGTGTTCACCAGCCACTGCTTGATACTGCCTGAGAATAACTCAGCCCAAAGATCATCGGGATTACCTTGAGTTTGAAAAAATTTCTTCCTTAACAGGTAATCAACCGGTCGCCGGTTGTCAGGGTCTACCATGCTTAAATCCCATCGCTCACAGCCCTGGTAAATGTCAGGCACGCCCGGGGCGGTGAGCTTCAATAATACCTGCGTCAGCGAATTGACAATACCATATTTACAAATCTGCTCATGAAATGGAGCAAAGCTTTGCCAAAAACTGCCTTTAGGGTCGAGCAACCGGCCGGCGAATTGTTTGACTGCACCTTCATATTCTTCGTTAGGATCGGTCCAATCTGAGTGTACTTTGGCTTCGCGAATCGTTTTTTCCAGGTATTGTTCCAACCGGTCTAGGTATTCATCTGCCGGCTCCCCCGGCATAGGATAAGTTCCTATAAGTGTTTGATATATAAAATACTCGTCATTGGCATCAGGGGCGTGGTTGACAATAAGCTTACGATTAAGCTTTCGCCACTCATTTACTTTTTTAAGCCATAAGTCAGCTACATCGGTTAGCACGTTTAAACGTGCCCGTGCGTCTTCGCCGCGTTTGGTATCATGGGTAGCAGTTCCGTTCATCGCCAGCGGCCAGTTGAGCTGGCGCAGTTCCATCTGCCGGTGAAATTCATCAACCGGTATCCCAAAGGAGGCCGGACCGTCGCCCACTTCGTTATGAGCAATAAAGCGGTTGTACGTGTACATCAGCGTATCTTCAACTCCCTTTGCCATTAATGGCCCCGTAAACTGCATACACCGCTGATAAAATTGCAGTCCCTTTGCATCCCCAGACAGCCAGCTTTTCTTTAACAGGCTTGCAGCAGACTTTAAGTGGGGTTCGTCGGCCGCGATACTATTTAATACCGAACTGATGGCTTTTTTTTCATCAGGCTTAAAAGGTGTCCGGTTTCCGTAATAGCGATATACCGGACAACGGATCAAAAATTCAGCGATGGCTCGCTTAAATGTCCCCGCTGATATGGAATGCTCGTCTGTAAAATACTGGACCAGATTGTCAAGTTCCCCGGCCATTTGCTGATATAAAATACAGGCTTTTTTTTGCCGGATCTGCTCATTGACCGGAACTTTATTTCCGGCTATTTTTTCATAATAATCTGTGAACTGCTTTTTTGCTGCGCGATTAGTTAGCAGATTGTTTACTGTCGACAGAAAATCATATCCTGTGCTTCCTTGTATCGGCCACTGCGGCAACTGCTCACCGGGTTCCAGAATCTTTTCTGCAATAATATAAATGTCGTCGCCAACAAGATTCCGCAAACGCGAAAGATAACTTGATGGATCATACAAACCATCCACATGGTCAATGCGCAATCCCTGGAAAACATCTTCCTTAACCAACTGTGCTATTAACTGATGGAAATCGTTGAAAACCGCATCGTTCTGCATATTAAGGCAAATAAGGCTGTTCACCGTAAAAAAGCGGCGGAAGTTGATGCGGTTGTTGGTTTCTTTCCAGTTGCACAAGCGGTAATATTGCTTTTGCGTGATATCTTTCAGGACGGCAATATTTTTATTGATAACATCCAGGCGCTCGCCATCCGGATAACTGCCGGGCCGCAAAGGCCAGCGGTTGCCGCCATAATTGAATACATATTTTTCCCCGGTTTGCTCAATAGAAAGTTCGCCGCGTTCAAGCACAGTGTCCAGCTCATCACCGAGAAAAGGTACCATGAGCGGTTCGCTGCCAAATAACGAACTGCCGCTTAAGCCGGTGTCAAAATAAGCCTTATAACGCGAATTGGGTCCATTCTCCAGCAAGTCCATCAGCCGTTCGTTATCAGGTTGATAGGCCATGTGGTTTGGAACAATATCCTGTATCCAGCCAATTTTTTTTGCTTTTAGCTTTTTGCAGATACGCTTAAGCTGCGGCAACGTACCGATCTCCGGATTAATGGACAAAGGATCAATGCCGTCATAACCATGAGTGCTGCCCGGTACTGATGTAAAAACCGGTGAAGCATAAATGGCGCCGATGCCCAGCTTTTCAAAATAGGGGATGAGCGGCTCAAAATCATCAAATGTAAAGCCCTTATGAAATTGTATGCGATAGGTAGATACCGGGTTATACATATCTGTAAATAATAATTGACTGTGGTTGAATAGTTCCCTTGTCGGCGCCAGGGCCTCCCCATTGGCTGTTCGCAGAGTTCAGTAGAGTGTTTTCGTCTTCAATATTGACAAACCGGGGCTGGTCCGAGAAATTCATCAGGCAGCCAACGTGCTGCCCGTTTGTCCAGCGCTCCAGCAACAAAGTGTTCGCCTTTTCATCTACAGTTGTTTTCAGATTTTGGCGATCGGGAATTGCAAGTGCAGGCAGCGCTTTTCTTAGCCCAATCAACGCCTTGTAGTAGTTGAGCATTATGGCATGCAGACCCCTATCAGGCAAATGCCACTGTAATTTTGACTTATTAAAACTTTCCACAGCCTGCGGATCTAGGGCTTCGCCCTCAGCATGAAAGGCGGCAAATTCCTCTTTCCGTCCCTTGCGTACCGCGTTAATCAATTCCTGATCAGTGTGGCTTACGAAATAAAGGAATGGGTTACTTTCGGCCCATTCCTCGCCCATAAAAAGCATAGGGACAAATGGCGCTACCATCACTGCGCCGGCCATCAATTTTTGCATCTCAAAGCTAAACAGCTGGCTGCTCCGCTCGCCCAGCATCCGGTTTCCTACCTGATCGTGGTTTTGCGAAAATACGATGAACTGCTTTCCGGGGTTATCAGTTTTGGTTCCGAAAACCTTCAGCCGGTGAGGCGAATAAATGCCATCGTACACGTAAGCATCGTTATAGGCCTTTGCGAGGTGGTTAATACCATTAAAATCAGTATAATATCCCTCTCTGCCGCCACCGGCCGTAACGCGCAGGGCATGGTGAAACTCGTCTATCCACTGCGCATCCATTCCGTAACCATCTTTTTCTATAGGGTTAATAAACCGCTTGTCATTTAAATCGAACTCGATGATAAGATGGTGCGTTCTTCCGGTTTGATGCATCAGTTCATCTGCATTCTCTTTTATCTCCCGTAAAATATGTTTCGGACTAAAGTCTTTTATCGCATGTACCGCATCCAGGCGCAGGGCATCAATGTGGAAATCACGAAACCATTGCAGTGCATTCTGGATAAAAAATCGTCGTACCTCGTCGCACCAGGCATCGTCAAAATTTATCGCATCGCCCCATGGCGTATGATATTTGCCGGTAAAATACGGGCCAAATGCACTAAAGTAATTGCCTTCCGGACCAAGGTGATTATAAACTACGTCGAGTATAACCGCCAGCCCTTTATTATGACAAGCGTCTACCAATTTCATTAACCCTGCGGCCCCGCCATAACTGTTTTGCACGGCATACGGAAAAACCCCGTCGTAGCCCCAATTGCGTTGGCCGGGAAACTGGGCGACCGGCATAATTTCAATCGCCGTTATACCGATACCGAGCAAATGATCCAGTTTCGGAATAATACCTTCGAACGTGCCATCCGGAGTAAACGTGCCCGTATGCAGCTCATAGATCAGGTAGTTTTCCATGGATGGGTTTCGCCAGTGATCGTCTGTCCACTCGAAGTTGGTCAGATCGACGGCCATCGATGTCCCGTGCACACCGTCAGGCTGCGCCCGTGAAGCCGGGTCCGGCAGGTGTTTACCATCAATGTCAAATTGGTACCGGTCACCCGGTTTAATCTCGTTGCTTTCAAGCATCCAATAGCCAAACTCCTGCTTTTGGAGGGCTAACGTCCGGTCGTTCACAATCATTTCAGCCTTTTTACAAAAGGGCGCCCATACTGCAATCTTTGCCAGTCCATCTTCAAATACAATTCCGGGTGTAAGCTTATTTTGCATCGTCGGTATGTTGCAGTAATACCACCGACCGCCCCTGCACGGTCACTATCTCATCATTGTGCACACTTTGCTTTTTCAGTTCTTCATCGCTGGTATCCAATATCTTAACCCATTTTTTGTGGGCTAGCTTTTGCGGCAACATATAGTCAAGCGCTTCGTGATGTGCATTAAAAATCACATAAAAATCATCATCGACAATTTTTTCTCCTTTCGGCCCAACGTGGTGCAGTCCCTTACCATTCAAAAAGATGCCCAGCGAACGGGCAAAATCGTGGTTCCAGTTCTCGTCTGACATCTCTGAACCATCGGGCAAAAACCAGCCAATATCTTCCAGTCCTTTACCCTTTATAGGCAACCCCTGGAACCATTTGCGCCTGCGAAATGCTGGGTGCTTTTTCCGTAGCGCAATAAGCTTTTTTGCAAACCCCAGCAGATCCTCATCTTGCTTATCCCAATACAACCACGATATTTCATTATCCTGGCAATAAGCGTTATTGTTTCCTCCTTGTGTACGGCCAAACTCATCCCCGGCTACCAGCATCGGCACGCCTTGTGAAAGAAAGAGCGTAGTTAAAAAGTTGCGCTTCTGCAGGCTTCGCAAGGCGTTTATTTCAGGATCATCGGTGGGGCCTTCGGCGCCACAATTCCACGATCGGTTATTACTTTCACCATCGTTATTGTCTTCGCCATTTGCTTCGTTATGCTTCTCGTTATAGCTAACCAGATCATTCAGGGTAAACCCGTCGTGCGCGGTAATAAAATTTATGCTGGCCGTAGGCCTGCGGTAATCATCCTGGTACAAGTCAGGGCTGCCGGTAAACCGCTGCGCAAACTCGCCTAACATGCTGTCGGCTCCTTTCCAGTAATCGCGAACGCTATCCCGGTATTTTCCATTCCATTCGGCCCATCCCGGCGGGAATTTCCCTACCTGGTAACCTCCTTCACCCACGTCCCATGGCTCGGCAATCAGTTTCACCTGCGAGATCACCGGGTCCTGGTGAATGATATCGAAGAAGGCGCTCAAACGGTTTACCTCGTGCAGCTCACGCGCAAGCGTCGCAGCCAGATCGAACCGGAAACCATCTACATGCATTTCAAGTATCCAATACCGCAAACTGTCCATAATATAGCGCAATACATTGGGCAGCATGGCGTTAAGCGTGTTGCCAGTGCCTGTGTAGTCCATATAATAGCGTTTGTTATCATCTACCAGGCGATAGTAAGCGGCGTTGTCAATTCCTTTAAATGATATAGTTGGCCCCATCTCATTTCCTTCAGCTGTATGGTTATATACAACGTCGAGTATTACTTCAATCCCTGCTTTATGCAGCTCGCGTACCATTTGTTTAAATTCAGTAACCTGTTGCCCGCATACACCCGAACTTGAGTAACGTACATCGGGCGCAAAAAAGGCGATTGTGTTGTACCCCCAGTAATTGCACAGTCCCTTATCTACCAATCCCCTGTCATTAACATACTGATGAACCGGCATTAATTCAATTGCAGTAATGCCCAGTGATTTAAGATATTCGACGGTAACCGGATGCCCAAGCGCCGCATAGCTGCCACGGATATCTTCCGGGATGCCGGGATGGAGTTTGGTAAAGCCCCGCACATGTGCTTCATAAATGATAGACTGATGATAAGGTATACGCAGAGGCTGATCGTCTCCCCAGTCGAATGCAGCATCAACAACAACAGACTTAGGTACAAATGGGGCGCTATCAAGCTCGCTGAAGCTTAAATCCCCATCGGGGTGGCCTATTTCATATCCGAATAATGCATCATTCCAGTGCACAGAGCCTGCGATGGCTTTGGCATATGGATCCATCAGCAGCTTATTTGGGTTAAAGCGGTGGCCATTTTCCGGATCGTACGGTCCGTGAACGCGGTAGCCGTACAGCTGGCCGGGCCCGCAGCCAGGCAAATAGCAATGCCAGATTTGGTGTGTGCGTTCAGGCAATTTAATGCGGGCGATTTCTTTCGTATGGTCGTCCTCATCAAAAAGGCACAATTCAACGCCTTCGCAAGAATCTGCAAAAAGTGCAAAATTTACGCCTTCGCCGTCCCAGGTGGCGCCCAGCGGGTATGGTTTTCCAGGGTAGATGTCGTATTTCATATTCTCACAATGAATATCCCTGAAAAAAGTTTGAACGATTTTTTATTTGTTTAAACACTAAATAGCAGATACCGGCAGTGGGATATCGGGAGACTGTTAAAGTGACACGGTTTTTTTACCAATACCGGCACTAAATTCTGCTAATCAACGCCGTAATTAAGTGAGCTAAGTGATAAGATTTACTTCTTTGCATGACCAACGTCATTTCCCACAGGGTATAATGTTTGGATTTTAGCAATACTTTAAAATAAATTTTATATGGAAAGCACACTGTCAATGTCTTCAAGGTCACTTCAATATTACGTTATAGCTAAACGATGGCTGGCCGATATGGAGTTTTTTAGAATAGAAGCGCAATTTCTTCACCTCCTGCTGGAACGCAACATGCTGATACATCTGCATGATAAGGCTTACCTGAAACTGCTGATAGCCGCTAACAAAGAGCTTAAGCAACTGCAGCAACTCATGAAAGGCGATCTGCTGAGCGGTCAGATCACTCAACTGGAGTTGATGGCCGAAGACATTATTCCTGAAGATGCAGAGTCATTGGCTGCTACACAGGTAAGGCTCGAGTATTTCATGACGGATCTGACAAACCGTTTCCGTGGAGTGAAACAGGATGTTTTTGCGCTGGTATTGCAGATGAACCATTTGGCCCGCCCTGTTGTGAATTGAAGTGATATAACCTCTGTCGTCTTTGTGGATAAATTATTTTGATTATGGGCTATGTGTCGTCGCTGGTTTTAGAGCCTTGTGTTATTATTCAGCACAGCTTTTGCCGATATTTTACGTGGTAAGCTAACAGGTATGATTACACCCGTTAAACAATTTTTTCTATTTATACCGGCCCTATTGCTTATGATGAATAGCCAAACGGGCCTGGCAAATAACACAGTGACGCCTATTACAGGAGCTGATCAAGCTGATACCTTATTAACCTCAGAAATCCGGCGGCTACTGGCCGGGAAAGGCTTGTATTCACAATTATATTTTCCAAAATCTGCCATACGGTTTTACACTGTCCGTGGTTTTCGACCCGCCTGGCTTAACCCGGCAGGAGGGGACATCAAGACATTACAGGCCTTAAAGATTATTAACTGTGTGTCCCAATACGGCCTTTCGTGTACTGATTATCACCTTGACGAGTTGCCCGATGGCCGGCCGCCGGGCATCGCCGATACAGCCGGAAAAGCAGTCGCATTGCGCCGGGCACGGTATGAAATACTGCTTACAGACGCCATGCTTACATTGATAAATAATCTTCATTTTGGTAAAATGAATTCAGACCACCCTTCCGGCAGGATTGACAGGGATTCTACCGGCAAATTTCAGGCCGGGCAGATTTTACAAACTGCACTTTTACAGAAAGATATTACAGCAGTTGTCCTGGGTTCGCGGCCCTCGTCTGAGGCTTATTTAGCCCTGCAGCGTCAACTGGAACTGCTTGAAAAACAATACCAGGATGGTTGCTGCGAACCTCTGCCAGACGAGATCAGAAAGATTATGATTAACATGGAAAGGCTCCGATGGGCTGGTGCAGAAGCAGGCGCTTATATTCACATCAATATCCCTTCGTATACACTCAAACTTTGGATTAAAGACACGGTTTATAAGTTCAAGGTAATAGTGGGCAAGCCGGGTAACCCCACGCCAACGCTGCAGAGCGCCGTCAATTATTTTACAACAGCCCCGGAATGGAGGGTACCGGCCAAAATATTTCGCAGGGAGCTATTGCCAAAGATGCTGCGATACCCGGCGTTCCTCGAAAATAACCATTATGGAATCTATGACAATAATGGCCGGTATATAGAACCAACGAGAGCTAACCTGCTCAAAGTGAAAAGCCATCCGGAAATGTATTATACGCGGCAGTCTCCGGGATGTGATAACTCTCTGGGCCTACTGGTTTTTCGTTTTCCAAATATTTACGACGTGTATCTGCATGATACGCCCGAACAAAAGCTTTTTGCCCGCACGGAACGTCATTTTAGTCATGGGTGCGTCCGGGTAGAACAGGCTGAAAAATTAGGTCGTTTGTTACTGATAAACGACGGATCGGCTGACAAAATGCAGGTTTTGCACAACGGTATGGCCAAATATATCCGGCAGGACATCAGGTTAAAGCAGCCGGTTCCTATCATGATTACTTATCTTACCTGTGAGGTTGTTGACGGAAAATATATAACCTATCCGGACATTTACGGACTGGACGAAGGATTGGAGAAAACGCTGTTCGGCACGAGTGGCAATTAAGCCATATGATTACGGCGCTTTTTATTACGGACTACTGCGGTACTGTCAAATTTCAATTCGAAAGTAGTGCCTTTACCCAGTTCGGTTTTAAATGATATTTTTCCGCCCATTAGTTCTGTATATGTTTTAACAACGCTCAGGCCTAAACCGCTTCCGTCTGCACAATCAGCGTTCGAAGCCCTGAAAAAGGGTTTAAAAATGTTGGTTGTTTCTTCGGCTGGTATCCCAATGCCCGAATCTTTTATAATGATAGAAAACGAATTGCCCTCCACTTGGGTGATAACATCAATATGATTTACAGCATCTGAATATTTTATGGCATTACTTATCAAGTTGGTGAGGCAGTGGTGTAAAAGATTTTTATCCGCCAAAACGAGTGTCTGCTCTCCCTTATGTGTATATCTGATGTCTTGCCAGTCTTTCGCTTGCGATTTCATTTCGGATATGACTTCTTCAACATGGGCCTTTAAATTCATCTTGCTGAAGTTTGGATGCACAGTACCAGATTCGCTTTGCCCTGCTGATAAATAATCATTAAAAAGCATCGTCATGAAGGAAGCAGCTGTCTTGATATTTTGGAGTTGCCGCCTTACGGTTTTTTGGTCTGGTGAGCCAAGATTTCGTTCTATAAATTCTGCCGAGTGCATTATTGCCTCAAGCGGAGACTTAAATTCATGCGGGGGCGTAAAAAGCTGCCGGTTCTTAAATCTGTTTGCCTCTTCCTCTTTCTTTAATACCCTGTGGCGCCGCCGCGAACCAAAATCCACGGGCAAATAATTCGACATGATAAAGGCCTGCCCGGAAGGTTTGCGTTTGCTTAAAACACTTAAAGGATGGTTCCTGCCAGGAATGGAGCTCATCAGATTTCCTTTATACATAACGATTGTGGCTTTTATTATTAAATATGTTTGCCGGCCGGTCTGCAGGTTTTACAACATGAATGCTTGTGTAACCTGGCAGTGTATATAGTTATCCGGTCTTAAGAACTATTTCAATAAACTTTTCAAATTTCATTGTTCCGGTGGCCATTTCAAATGACTGAAATCATAGCCATAGCTGATAATTGTCATAACGGCAATGATTTTCTCACAGAGGCTGGGGCATTGTGGAACAGTTGCATCCATTGTTAAAGACGGCCCGTTACGTAAAAATTAACGGCGTTGTACTTCATGATTACTATCAGCGTCAGCAATGACCGCCGTCATGCATACCCTGTTTGAATAGCTGTTATTTTGCTGGCAAATTGTTATTTACCAATTAAATTATAAGATCATGAAAACAGATGTTGAAATTCAGAAGGATGTTATGGATGAACTGAGATGGCAACCTTTTCTGCAATCATCCGAAATAGGCGTCGCGGTAAAGAATGGCATAGTGACGCTGTCGGGCCAGGTGGATAATTACGGCAAAAAACTGAGTGCTGAAAATGCCGCAAAGAAAGTGGCTGGCGTAAAAGCGGTAGCCGAAGACATCCAGGTAGGTATATCACCAACTTATCGAAAAACAGACGCGGAGATTGCAGCAGCGGTAGTAAACGCCCTGAAATGGCATACCGCGATACCAGATGATAGTATCAAAATAAAAGTAGAAGATGGCGTAGTAAGGCTTGAGGGTGAAGTGGAGTGGGACTTTCAGCGCACGTCTGCTAAAAACGCCGTACAGTATCTTACAGGTGTCCGTTCTGTTATTAATCTTATCACCGTTAAACCTAAATTAAGCGCCGACGACCTGGAAAAAAAGATCCGTGCTGCATTTCACCGGAGCGCTACTATCGACGCGGACAAAGTTACAGTGAGTGTTACCGGCAGTAAAGCCATCCTCAGCGGAAAAGTGCGTTCATTCGCCGAAAAGCAGGAAGCTGAAGACGCGGTATGGGCCGCTCCGGGTGTTCTAAGTGTTGAAAGCAAGCTGATCGTGGAGGAACCGGAATTGGTTTTTTGAAAGGTAATCCTTTCCCAAAGCGCGGGCCACTGCAGGCCCGCGCTTTGCAATTTTTATTGACATGATTATCGCTATGAGGCGCCTTTACCTATTGCTGGCTCTGATTGCTTTTGGCCATTACAGCTTAGCCCAGTCGAGCCCTCCTGCCGACACCGCATCAAGAGCTTCGCCGTTATTGTCAGCGCCGGATACAACAAGCCGCCACCGCTTTAAGCGTGCGGCATTTCAATGGGGATTGGCAGAATTAGTTCCATTCGCAGTAGACCGCTACATCCGGAATGTTGATTTCGCGCAGATATCTTTCAGTACCGTTGGTCATAACCTCAAGCCTTCCAACTGGTCGTGGGATGATGATCCTTTCGGTACTAATCAATTTGCGCACCCTTACCACGGCAGCCTTTATTTTAGCGCCTTTCGTGCCAACGGATATTCTTTTTGGCAATCGGCGCCCGCCACATTGGCCGGGAGCTATATTTGGGAAACAGTTGCCGAAAAGCAATATCCCTCGCCTAACGACTTTATCAACACCACTTTTGGAGGGATCGTACTGGGGGAAATGACCTACCGCCTGTCTAATCAGATTGTGAACAACCACACCCGCGGATTTAAACGACAGTTTAGCGAAGTGCTTTCGTTAATTATTAACCCGATGAATGGACTTAACAGGATTTTGGACGGTAAGTGGGGTAAAGTTGACCGTAATTCACGCGAGCGGGATTCAACCTATGTAAGCGCCGAATTTGATATAGGGGCGCGGAGATTTAATGTTGATCATCATGGAAGGATCGCCGCGTACGGACATATAAGACTGCTTTACGGCACGCCCTTTGAAAACTACGGGACACCTTTCAGTAACATATCGGTTAACGCAGAGTTCGGGAGCGACGACAGCTCAAAAATAAATATGATAAGCGTTTATGGTTCACTGGCAGGCTGGCAGATACAGCATTCCGGCACATCGCGGCATTTGGCAACATTGTCCGCAAATTACGATTATATCCATAATGAAGCTTTCTTTTACAGTGCGCAAAGTGTAAAATTCAATTTATTTTCAGAGTTCAGCCTGATTGGCAAGAGCCGCATCGTATCTTCAGCCGGGTTTGGGCCGGTGCTGTTGGCTGCGGTGCCTGATCAATATCTCTTCAAAGGCCGCAATTATGATTACACAGCCGGGGGCGGTATATATGTAAATGTCAATATCACCCTTTTTGATAAATTGTTTTACCGGTTAAACTACCGGGGTGGCCTGTTAAAAACCATTAACGGTAATGAGTCGCACTATGCCCTGCAGGCGGTAACCAGCGAGTTTGGATACCACTTTGCAGATCATCTTTCGGTGTGTGCCGAGCCCGGTTATTTTTACCTGCACGGCTTTTACAAAAATTTTAATGATGTTATGGCAAAATATCCCTATGTAAGGGTCTCACTAAGGTATAATGCTAACTTTAACTGACCTGATAGCTTATGATGCCCGTCATTAACCGGTGTGACTATAGTCATGTAGCAGGGTGAGGTCCCGGTCTATCTTTGTTTGATAATTCCGGCATTATGAAAAAAATAAGTGCGGCCTTCGATGGCTTAAAATTCTCCGAAGCTACGCTTGAGTACGCCACTAATTTGTCCGCTCAAAGTCACGCGTTACTATCCGGTGTTTTCCTGACAGATATTCTTTACCACAGTTTCAACCTTTATGATATGATTGGGTCGCAGGGGATATCTAAAACCAAGTTAAATCGCCTGTTGGAAAAGGATGAAGCAACCCGCGAACAAGCAGTTAAACTGTTTAAAAAGAGTTGCAAAACAGCAGGAATTAGCAATACAGTGCACCTGGATGATCAGTTTGCTATTGACGATCTGCTGAAGGAAAGCATTTACAGCGACCTGGTGATCATCGGCGCCGCGGAGGCAATGAGCCGCTACCAGACGCATACCCCAACGCCATTTGTCAGAGAATTACTTGCCGATGCCTCATGCCCCGTGCTTGTGGTGCCGCAAGCATATCATGCCATTGAACGCGTTGTAGTGTTGTATGATGGCCACCCGTCCTCGGTTTTTGCTGTTAAGATGTTTAATTACCTGATGCCTTTTTTGCGCAATCTTCCCACAGAAATTGTATATGCGGCCGGGCCTGCATCGCCGGGCAGTTTGCCCGACGATGTGCTTATTAAAGAATTTATCCGTTGCCATTATCCTGAAGCTATTTATACCACGTTGACGGGCGAGACAGAGCAGGCGCTGATAATGCACCTTCAAAAAACATCGCCCAATACTTTAGTAGTTATGGGTGCATATAACAGGGGCGCAGTTTCCCGTATGTTTAAATCCAGCATGGCCGACAAACTGATCGGCGTGCTGAACACCCCGGTATTCATCGCGCATCACCGATAGCTGCGGCAAACTTAATCAGCCAACAATAATTACAATTTGCTGCGGTGATAAGCTCATAAAATGATGAAAATCACACAAGCGGCTGACCGCAGGCATGGCTGACTGTTTGTCTGCTAACGAACTTTAACCAAAATTACTACGATGAATACGATCCTGATCGCTACAGATTTTTCCGTCAATGCGCACCACGCGGCAACGTATGGATATCACCTGGCGCAGCAACTCAAAGCAAAGGTATTATTGTGTTACGTAATGAATCTTACCGCCGAGATACCACAAACCGGGATAGCAGTATGGCCTGCTGACGTTTACGATGATTTTTCGGCTGATGCCAATGAAGAGCTGGCTAAGCTTACGCAAGGCCTGATTGCAAAAGGCGAGCCGGATGCTTATCAGCCGGAAGTTAGTTGCATTCAGGATGCGGGATTAGTAACCGATGTACTGAACGAGGCGGCAGCAGTTAATAAGGCAGACCTGATTGTAATAGGAATACACGGGAATGATAAACTGGATACATTAATAATGGGCAATCATAGCCGTAAGATGATAGAGGATTCGGTTCGGCCCTTATTGCTCGTTCCTGCCGGAACCGTTGCCGGCAAGATTGATAAGATCGCCTTTGCCTGCGATTTTACTGAGCCCGAGAAAGATGTGAAAATAATTGAAGAATTGGCAGAGCTCGCAAAGGCCTTAAAGGCTGAATTAATCCTGGCGCATGTCGATCAGCGCTCAGACACTCCCGGCTATATGTTAAAAGGCAAGCAATTGGCTGATAAGCTGATTAAAGATTTAGATTACGCTAAAATAAGCTTTGCCGTGGTAAGCAGCAAAGATGTAGAAGATGGTTTAGGCTGGTTGGTTCGCGATATCAAGATAGACATGCTCGCGATGGTACACCGGGAGCACGGCTTTTTTGAACAATTGTTCAAAGGCAGTTTTACACAAAAAGCCGCCCGGCAATTAACCGTGCCATTGTTGGTATTTAAACCGGTTAAATAAAAATTATGAAAAAAATTATTGCACTTACTGATCTTAGCGATCAGTCTCGTTTGGCGGCAGAAGCCGCGATCATGCTTAGCGGCAAATTAAGGGCTAATCTTATTTTGTTCAACACTTTTATCAGTCAGCCTGTATTGCCGGAGTACGGCGGCAGCCCATGGTCGGTAGAAGAATTAATATGGGCCGATGAAGGGAAGGAAAAACTGAATTTTTTGAAGGAACAGCTTGAACCGCTGGTTGAAAGCCTGCCGGCAGGCGATCATCATGCAAGTATCGATTGCAGGCAAGGCATGGGCGATTTAGGTTCGCAGGTTAAAGATTTAATCAGTAAGGAATCTGTTGAAATGATCGTGATGGGCGCCCGTACCGGCAGCACCTGGGATCATATTCTGATGGGCAGCGATACTTTATCGGTTATAAACCATACTAACAGGCCCGTTTTAGTTATACCTGAAAAACATCCGCTTAAACAAATAAAAAAGGTAACCATTGCAACAGATTTGGATAGCCCTGACATCAATGCCGTACATTATCTCACCAGGTTAGGGCGCCTATTTAATTTTAAGATCGAGATTGTAAACGTAAAACTTTGGGGTAAGGAAGGTGCTGACGAAGGACAACGCATAGTGTTTGAAAAGCACGTTGCTAAATTTAACTATCCTGATATTACCTATCAGCATATTACAGGGAAAGACCTGGCTAATCGTTTAAACCAGTTCTGCGAACAGCATGGTGCGGACCTGCTGGTGCTGGTGCATGATAAACATAGCCTGTTAAGCAGGCTCTTCAACAGTACCCAGGCTAAGTCTTTGCTCGAAAAACAAGAATTTCCTGTGATGATTATTCCTGCCGGTATTGAAGTGCAGTAGCCTAACCGGGGTCTTAATTAAAAGAATTATCAGTTTAATGAAGGGGCGGGTGGTTACTCATCCGTTTTTTGTTTTTCCCGGAAAATGAAGGCTTCAATGTGAGCAAAAATTTCTTTTTTGGTCATCCTGACCGCGGTAAAAAGCGAATGCAATTCGGTACGCAATATATTATACTTTTCCGGAAAAGCCACGTCTATGGGCTTTTCCAGGTTTTCAACAAAAGGAGCCAGCAGGCTTAGAAAAGCTGGTATTCTGGCACGAATGCTTGCCAGGTCGTCCTCCAACTCAAAAACCTTCTGTTCGAAAACAATGTCTTGTGGCAGTTGCCGGTTAACTAAGCTGGAATTATACTTATGAAGAATGTTTTTAAAAAAATGTAATTCTTCTTCCAGAAAACCCAGATCGGCCGACCAATGCCTTGTTAGTATGTACAATTCCTGCAGATCTTTTTTAAACTCATCACCAGTTCGTACATCTTTCATGGCTTTAATTTCATAGTCGTTGAGTTTTGGGCTGCCGGTAGGTCCCTTTTCTCAAATCTGCCGGTCCTTTTGTGTAGTTTAATCCGGTAAAGCACCAGTTCCTTGTCAGTTCCAATCTCGCTGGCCATATCGGCAATGCCGTGCGAGGGGTGCGCATCAGCAGTTATTGACAAATAAGGTTCAATCTTGCCGATGATTTTCTCCATGGCTTTTTGCGACTCCTTAACTCCGGTAATTTCCTCGAATGTGCCCCAGCAGACCGCGCTTCGCCAGTTAAAAAAATTTTCAACCTGGTCAACTTCAAAACATACCTCCGGATTTTTCCTCATCAGGTCTATTTTCATTCCGTGTGCCGAATGTGCATAAACATAAGGCGGCTCATATAAATAGTGCACTGGTACGATATAGGTAGTTCCATCAGCATGGCAGCCGATGCGGCCAAGCAGCTGACTTTTGAGCAATTCCTCGATCAGGTTATCATTTAATTCTCCTAACATAAAAAGATGATTAATCAGAAAATATTTCAGGGAAGAATCCTTCGCCCGGTGGCGGGAAGTCATAAGGTGATACGCGGTGAGGCACCTCTTCCGGTTGGGTTGGCTGATCTTCCGGTATGGCCGGTTTACCTGCTTCGGCAGGAGGTAAAATTGCCGGGGGCGTTTCTGTTCCGGCAGGTGTTTCCGGCTCAGCTTTGCCCCTTTTGTTGCCTTTGTACATGGCTGGTTGTTTTAACGGAACAAATTAACGCATGCCATGCCGGCGGGCCTATGATGGCGGTCAGTCATGCCTTTGACCTGCGTCATTTTATAATTACGCCGCCCTTCGGAGATTTAATGTTATGAAAAAAGAACAAAACCCGGCTCCGAAAGGTAAAAGCGGTAAGCGGACTTTTCGGTGGGCCTGGCTGTGGATATATGGCGGCATGCTGCTGTACCTTGTCCTTTCGCCACTGCTAACCGGTTCCGGCGGTGTTACCGAGATTACCTGGCAGCAATTTGCGGTAAAAATATTAAGCCGGAAAGCGGCTGCAAAACTGCAGGTGATAAATAAAGAGAGGGTTGAAGTTTACATCAAAAAGTCGTTTGCGACCGACACCGCCTTTAAGCCCGCATTCAGCCGGGCTGATGGAGGGCCACAATATATGTTTACCATTGGGTCAATAGAAGGTTTTGAACGGAACCTTGACGAAGCCGAGAAAAACATACCCATGAACGACAGAGTTCCGGTAAGCTATACTGAAGAATCGAGCTGGTGGCGGGGCATTTTAGGTTGGATACTTACTTTTGCCATTATATATTTCGTTATGGGCTTCCTTCTCCGGAGGTTCCCGGGTGAAGGCGGTAAATCTGTCTTCAGTTTTGGGCGGTCTAACGCTACACTAATCGAGAAGGAACACAGCACGGTAACCTTTGCCGACGTGGCAGGTTTGGAAGAAGCGAAGGCGGAGGTGCTGGAAATTGTTGATTTTCTGAAAAAACCGGATACATTCACCAGGCTGGGAGCTAAAATACCAAAAGGCGTGATTTTGATCGGCCCGCCCGGTACCGGGAAAACTTTACTGGCAAAAGCCGTTGCCGGGGAAGCGCAGGTACCTTTTTTCTCTATTTCAGGTTCGGCCTTTGTTGAAATGTTTGTAGGGGTTGGCGCCTCCCGTGTACGCGACCTGTTCCAGCAGGCCAAAGAAAAGGTGCCCTGTATCATATTTATTGATGAGATAGACGCAATCGGGCGGACCCGGGGCCGCGGCGCTTTCTTAAACAGCGGGAATGATGAACGGGAAAGCACTTTAAATCAATTATTGACCGAGATGGACGGCTTTGGTACCAATACCGGCGTAATAGTATTGGCCGCTACCAACCGGGCCGATATGCTGGATACAGCCCTGGTACGTCCGGGGCGGTTTGACCGGCATATTTACCTTGAATTGCCTAACAGGTCGGAGCGGGCAGCTATTTTTAGTGTTCATATGCAGGGCCTTAAACTGGATAAGACTATCGATGTAGCCTTATTAGCGGCCGAAACCCCTGGCTTTTCTGGGGCTGATATCGCTAATATCTGCAACGAAGCTGCATTAATTGCCGCCCGCAGAAAGGCAACGGCAATAGTAAAAAGCGACTTTTCAGAAGCCATTGACCGGGTTGTAGCCGGGCTGGAAAAGAAAAGCAAGATCATTTCGGCGGAAGAAAAGCGTGTTATAGCCTATCACGAGGCCGGCCACGCCGTAGTAAGCTGGCTGCTGCCGGGGGTAGATGCGTTGGTTAAAGTATCTATCGTACCGCGCGGAAAATCGTTAGGCGCAGCGTGGTATCTGCCTGAAGAAAAGCAATTACGCAATGAAAGTGCATTCCGCGATCACCTATGCGCTACGCTTGCCGGCCGGGCTGCCGAAGAACTGGTTTTCGGTGAGGTGTCTTCCGGCGCCCTTGATGATCTGGAAAAAGTAACGCAGGAAGCCTACACCATGGTTGTTTACTATGGATTCGATAAAAAGATTGGCCCCGTGAGTTATTATGATTCAACCGGGCAGCGTGAAACCGCTATTCAGAAGCCCTACAGCGATGCAACGGGCGAACTTATCGATAAGCAGATTCGCGCGCTGGTGGCAGACGCTTATTCGGCAGCAAAAGCGCTGCTGGCGGAAAACCGGGGTGCATTGGAAAAGCTGGCTGAATGCCTGTTGAAACAGGAGGTAATAGAAAAAGACCAGCTGGAAGACATCCTTGGCAAACGACCCGCACTGGAGGCCGGAAAAGTTCAATTGACAACCGTAAAACAGGAATTGTATGAACCAGCAACAGAACCCTCTGCAAATATTTGAAAAAGAAGCTCCGGGGGTAGCGAAAGCCTTTAACCATTTGGTAGACGCACTGAAAGACACAACCGGGCTTGATGCCAAAAGCAAGCAACTTGTTTATATCGGCATTAAGTCGGCCCTGAACGATCCGGCTGCGGTGTTTTACCATGTGGCAATGGCCAAGACATTGGGTGCTACACGGGATGAGATTAAAGATACCATATTGATTACCGTTACTGTATGCGGGCTAAATGGAGTAGCCGGTTGCTTGCCGGTTGCCCTTGCGGCCTTCGACAGATCCTGAAAAACGATAACGCACAACAGTTACCTGCATATTACGACGCAGAGACGTATTTAAAAAAACAGTGATGAAAAAAAATATTTTATTTATAGCCGGCTTATTCCCTTTCATGCTCTCTGCCCAGGTTACTGCGCCGCCTGCAGGTTTGAGCAATGCGGCTGCTAAAGCGCTGCCGGCTGTTGTGCAGGTGCAGTCTTTTATATCCGACAGCTTGCTTAATGTACATCCGGAGCTGGAGACACGGCTTGGTAAAAAAAACACGCATCCCGGCGCGGGGTTACCTGCCGGCAGCGCATCGGGTGTACTGGTAAGCGCGGATGGCGAGATAATGACCAATGCACATGTATTGTCCGGGGGCGACAGCCTTGTCGTTATTTTACCCGACCGCCGGGCCTTTAAGGCGATGCTGGTGGGTACTGATGATGTGGCAGACCTGGCGTTGCTGAAAATCCGGGCCATGAGCCTTCCCTTCCTGGAGTTCGGCGATCCGGGTGCGGTTAGGGTGGGCGACAGGGTACTGGCGGTAGGAAACCCGCTTGAACTGACCTCAACAGTTACCGCCGGGATATTAAGCGCCCGTTTCAGAAGTATTGATGATCCTGTAAATGCTTCGCTGGTAGACTCCTATCTGCAAACTGACGCTGCTACCAACGAGGGGATGAGCGGCAGCGCCCTGGTAGACCGCAGCGGAAAGCTCATCGGCCTCAATTCAGCCATCCTTTCTCCAACAGGTACTTTTGCAGGCTATGCCTTCGCTGTTCCGGCGGGAATCGTCAAAAAAGCATGGCAGGAGCTGGCAAAGTATGGCCGGGTACAGCATGCAGATGCAGAAATGAGTTTCAGCGACATGGATGCCGGAAAGGCAGCGCGTATTGGCATTACAAGTACAGGCGGGTTACTGATTGACAGCCTGAAAAGAAACGGAGTTGCAGCGGCATCTGGTTTGCGCAGAAACGATATCCTTGTGAAAGCTGATCAGCAACTGCTCACAAATTCCGCCCAGCTAAGGGAAATATTGGCCTTACACGCGCCCGGCGACAGGGTGCTGCTGACGATAGAACGCGGGCAAAGCGAACTTCAATTTATGGTGACATTATCCCCCGTGGACATCAACCAGGCGGCTGCCCGCCGCAGTAATCAGAACAATTGGCCGCTGATGCGAACATACCGGAAGGATTAAGCCGTTATGCAGACGGAGCGGCGACCAATAAAGGAATGTGCAGGTTGGCAGCCATTTCGAGTGCAGCTGCATGTCCCGACGTAGACATTGCGGCCAGCTGATCATATATATCGCGGCTCAAAACGAGTAAGTCTGCCGACCCGGATGCAGCAATATCATTTAGTTCGGCAGCAAGCGAATTAACAGGAATATTGATGTAAGTAAAATGGGGGGCGGTTTCTTTATCATTTCTGATTTTTCCGGTAAAGCTCAACCATAGGTTTTTACGAGTCTCATGGTCATAACTGCCTGTATCTACGTGAACTATCGTTATATCTGTCTTTAAATCGCGGGCAAGGGCCTCCAGCATATTTAAAATAGGATAGTCTTCTTTTCCCATCGTTGTAGCAAAGGCGATTTTTACAGGTGGCCGGATTGTGGCTGACGGTGGTATTAGCAATACAGGCGACGTTGCGCTCTGAAGTATGTTTTTGCCACCACTGCCGGTCCAGCCCGTATGTTGCCGGCCAGTTCCGGACGTCCCTATCACTATCATATCCGCAGATAAACATGCACCCAAATTCCCCGCCAGGCCTGGTCCGCCATGTAATAGCGTTACCTGTGGCCCTGGTGTTAAAATATTGCCGAGCTTGTTAATATCTCTTTTAAACTTTCCGGCGAGTGCTTCCAGCTGTGTATTAGCGATGGTTTCGGATGCGGGTGACCGTGCCGCATGGCAAAGCCGTATACCTGCGCTTAGCTGTTCCGCCAGCATAGCTGCATAGGCCGCTGCTTTTTCAGCAGCCGGCGAAAAGTCGGTAGGTACTATAATCAGTCTTTTCATGCTCATCAATTTGATGCGCCGTCAGTAGTGTTTGGAATGTTTGTACACCAGTCGCCTATTTGCCGCCGGGAAAGATCAGCATCGGAACATGCTGACGGTCCAAGGCCGATTTGGTTTTACTGTGTGTAAATAACCGGGTAAAGAAGGGCAGCTGATGGTGTACCATGGCTAAAATGGCGGGTCCGCTTTCGCTTAACTCCCGGTTCAAGCGGCCCACCAGGTCGTTTCCGTTTATTTCGTGGTAACTTAATCCCTGGTAGTTAAGTGCGCTTAGCTGGTCTTTAAAACCCGTCGCTTTCGCATTATCGTTGTGTTGGCCGGGAGGATTTACATGAACAACCTCAATCTGATAGTTAAACAGCCTGCCAAGTTTCATCAGGTAATGAATGGCGCTGATACCGGCATTATCAAAGTCAGTCGCGAATATGATCTTACGGGTTTGCAGCAGGTTTGTTTTTGCCGGAACCACAAGCACCGGCCGGTGGGCTTTTTTTATTACTGCCCCCGTGTCAGATCCGGGCAACGGATCATCAGGTTTATGCGCCCTTGCACCCATTACCACCAACTCAATGTCGTTATCCTCTACTATATCTGCTACTTCCATTCCAAGGTCCGAATTGGCTGAGCGTACGAATATTGATGGTTTCCATTCAGCGGGGGACATTTGCGCGGCGAGGGATTCAAGTCCATCCAACTGGGAATCCAGTTGCTTCAGGCTTCTGTGTTCCCTGCGCGAGTACCCGTGAATGTCCCAGCCGCCCCCGGCCTCATACGGCAATGCTGCATAATCTATATAAGTATTAAAAAGCAACAAATTGGCGTGTAATTTCGTGCTGAGCAATAGTGCTGCTTCGGCAGCGCAGGCTGAATTTTCTGAAAAATCGGTTAAAATAAGTATTGTTTTCATGATAGATCAAAGTTCCCGCATCCGCTGGTCAGGGAGAATGACCCGTATCAGCCTGCAGGATGACGTTCATCAGCCTGCCTGATATAATTGCCGGATATTATATCGATCTAACTTAGCCGACAGCTAAAATCTTTCTTGAAGTCTCCGGCGCGGTATGTATAGGGAACACCATTTCGAAGCAGGTCTCCAGCATTGGTTCGCTGTAAAAATGCAGGGTACCGCCCATAAGCTGTACATAGCGCTTTACCAGGTACAATCCCAGCCCTGTACCCGGAACATTGCCGGAATCATTAGCCCGGAAAAAAATTGTGAATAACTGTTTATGGTCTTTTGTAGCGATACCCACGCCATTATCTTTTACCCTGATGATGACTTGCGTATCGGTAACATTTGTTGACAAGCAGATATCGGCCTCATCCCCTGCATATTTTACAGCGTTTGACAGTAAGTTGCTTAGTGTTTTTTGAAGCAATACTTCATCAAGGCGTACCAAAGCGGCATTCCCGGCGGCTTCGTAGCGAAAATTTTGTCCCGGTGCACCCGATAAGCGCGCCTCGGCTATTGAAAACTGGCACAGCGCATCAAGATTGAAATTGGTTGCGTTTGAAATAACCTGTCCTGCGTCTAACTGTTCAAGCGACAAGAAGTCCTCCAGTATACCTTCCAGCCGGTGAACAACCTGCTTAATCTTCACCGCATGTTTGGCCGCATTTTCTGTGTCCTGCTTGCGGGCATATTTTTCTATAAGCGTAGCAGAAAGCAGGATGGAGCTTAGTGGGGTGCGGAATTCGTGTGAAGCCAACGTTATAAAGTTACTTTTTAACACATCCAATTCATGTTCCTGTTCTGCATGTAACCTCCCGTTATGTTCGCTCACAATGTTGTAAGTAAGCAGAGAGACTATTATCACTACCAGGATGACAGCCATCCCCCCGAAAAATTGCATGATTCCGGCGTCCGGCCAGCTTGAAAAGAGGTACGAAGTTACTGCGAACGCCGCCAGCAGCAAGACAGAACCTATTGCCCCGGCACAAAAAACCAAAAGGAACCGATACGGCATGCCGGGTATCCACTCCCCGGTCTGTCCGGAAATTTTCGCCGCAAATTTTTTATAGTCCATAATTATTTTAATGCCTGCAAATTAGCAGGGGATAGACGGCTAACAAATGATTGCTGACAGGCCCCAGCGAGATTTTTGTCATAAAATTTACAGATCGTGCATGACGCTTATATGAGGATGGTCATCAGCTTATGTGTCCGCGGTCATTTTTTCCGGTATAAACTCTCATAATTTTGGTTCAGGTGCGTAATTAGTCACGCGTTATTAGAAACCTCCGATGGGCATAAAAATTTTGATCATTGAAGACACCGCCGATATCCGGGAAAGTGTCGCTGAAATATTGGAACTGGCCGGTCATACAGTTTATGAGGCAGGTAATGGGAAAGAAGGGGTAGAAATGGCCCGGACATATATGCCTGATATTATACTTTGTGACATTATGATGCCCGAGCTGGATGGCTACGGCGTTTTGCACATGCTGGGAAAAACACCGGAGACTGCCCAGATTCCGTTTATTTTCCTAACCGCGAAAGCTGATAGGGTAGACCTGCGCAAGGCGATGGACATGGGAGCGGATGATTATCTGACAAAACCATTTGACGATGTAGAATTATTGAATGCCATTGAAAGCCGCATGAAAAAGAAAGAGCGGCAAAAAGAATTTTACAGTAAAAGCCTTGATGACCTGGGCCACCTGATCGCCAGGAACAACGGCCTGGCGGAACTGAAAAAGGTTATACAGGACCGTAAAAGCCGTTATTTTAAAAAAAACCAGGTAATCTATTACGAGGGCGATAAGGGCAACGGTCTTTATATTGTTTTGAGCGGACAGGTAAAAACCAGTAAGCTGGCCGAAGATGGCCGCGAGCTCATAACGGGTTTGCATGGCAGCGACCGCTACCTGGGTATACAGGCCATGCTGGCGGATGAGACCTACAGCGATACAGCAACAGCATTGGAAGACAGTCAGCTTTGCCTGATCCCGAAAGATCAGCTGGAGGAATTATTGACCCTTTACCCCGACGTTTCCCGCCAATTTATTAAGCTGCTGGCCGGCCAAATTCGCGAAAATGAAGAACAACTGCTGCAGTTGGCTTATTCATCCGTTCGCAAAAAACTTTCCGACGCGCTTTTGCGGCTTTATCGTCAGGGCGGCCCGGCAAACAATAATATTAAAATTTCCCGCGAAGACCTGGCAGCGTTGGCAGGAATGGCTACCGAAACAGTGAGCCGCACCCTATCGGATTTTAAAAGCGAAGGCCTGATAGACAAAACAGGAAGTATAATATCTGTAATTGATGCTAAACGGCTGGAGCGGATGAAAAATTAAGCTGGCTAGCATTGTTGGACTAGCGGGTATATGTGTTACCGGTTATTCACCCAGGCAGCGGGCGAGTGTTTCCAGGAGTTCCTCAGCACTAAAGGGCTTGCGGATATAGCCATTTGCACCCAGCCGCATCCCTGTTTCCATATCTTTGTTTTCTGCATTCGCCGTGAGGAAAATAAAAGGGATTGCCGACGTTGCCTGTTCGGCCTTTAACTGTTTGAATACCTCATAGCCATCGGCTACCGGCATCATAATGTCGCATAACACTACGTCAGGCAGATGTTCCCGCGCAAACTGCAGCCCGGTCTGGCCATTGGTTGCAGGCAGAACATGATAACCTTCCAGTTCCAGCAACTCAGAAGTGTTTTCACGTATATCGTCGTTGTCTTCTATCAGCAGGACTGTTCTCATCTGTGGTTTCGGTTACAAACAATAAATTAAATTTGAGCATAAATATTTAATATTCCTAATAGTTTTATTGTTTGTTTGTCTTTTCCGGTTGGGCAAAGTGCATTGTAAAGGTTGTCCCCCGGCCAGGTTCACTTTTAAAATCTATTGTACCGTGCATCAATCCCATATACCGGGCGACAATATTTAACCCGAGTCCTGTGCCCTGGATCGTTCCGGTATTTCCGGCCCGAAAAAAGGGGCTGAATAGATGCCGCTGGTCGGCTTCGGGGATACCAATACCCTGATCTGATACTGACAGCGAAAGTTGTCCATTCTTAAGCTCGGTGCTAAGACTGATCTGCGTTCCTTCCCCGGAGTACTTAATAGCATTGGATAGCAGGTTATGCATGCAATTCTTTAGCAGTTGCTGATCTAATACTACTAAAGCAGCGGGCCCCTGGTGGTGATAAACTAATTTTTGTCCCTGCCTGGCCAGTAACTGCATTTCTGCTGTTATCTCCTGGCAAAAGTCAGTAATTTCAAATTTGGCGAGCGAGGTTGTGACTTTGCCGGACTCCAGCTTTTCAAGCGAGAGAAAGTCGCCGAGGATAGCAGAAAGATCGTCGACGGAGTTCTTGATTTTGGCGATATGTTTGGATATCTGCTGATTAGAGTAAGGTTGGGCGTATTTTTCGATAAGCGACGCCGAAAGCTTGATAGAACTGAGCGGCGTACGGAACTCATGAGAAGCCATCGATACAAAACGGCTCTTCAGCTGGCCGAGTTCCCTTTCTTTATTCAGGGCCTGATCAAGCTCTTTTGTGCGCTTTTTTACTGTATCTTCTAGGTGAGTTGTGTAATTTTTAAGTTGCTCTTCCGTATGTTTTTGCTGGCTGATATCCCTCAGGATTTTTGCAGCGCCAACAATTTTTCCCTGGGCATTTAGTACAGGTGATGCGGTAACCGATATCGGCACCAGGTGTCCGCTTTTAGTTTTGCGCTTAGTCTCAAAGCGTTGTATCTTCTTACCTTTGCTTATTGCCTTTATAATTCTTTTTTCTTCAGTCAGCCTGTCGGCAGGGATGATCAGGCTTATGTGTTGCCCTATAGCCTCGCCGGCTGTGTAGCCGAACAGCTCCTCTGCTCCTTTGTTCCAACTGATAATGTGGTCGTCCATATCTTTGGTGATAATTGCATCTGCCGACGAATTAACGATGGACGCCAGCAGGAACTGCTGGCTTTCAAAATGGCGCAATGCTGTCAGATCGGTCAGCGTATGTATGGCGCCATCGTAATTCCCATGCTCATCCCGTATGGCAACAGACGAAACCAAAATGTACCGGTCTGTACCATCGGACAACCGGAACCGGAGTTCCTGCTGGTGGCTGCCCGGGCTGGCCTTAATTGCTATTGTTACAGGCTTATATTGAGCGTCGACACTGCGGCCCTCCTCGTCGAATTTTTGCAGGGACGGATACCAATCCCTACTTCCCTGAAGGGGCTTAATACCAAGTAATGAAGCGGCTGCTGTATTATATCCCACTAAGGCGTCGTCCCGGTCGCAGACATATACCGCTACCGGCAGATCTTCATAATACCGGATGTAAGACAGATGGTCGTTAGTCATAGGGAAGGACCTTACATGAGTTAATTAATAAATATACTTATTTATTAGAAACTAATAAAATAAGTATTTATTTCTTAGGAATTATAATAGATAAAGGCGCGTTAAATTGCGGGTAGCTCTAAATGATTTTTCCCCGCCGGTACTTTTTATACCCCGCTTTACGCTTTCCTGATCGGTAAAAAAAGTGGTTAAGGTCATATCCCGGGGTGATTGCGAACATAATGAGCGGCCCGGGCACTAATATCTTTGTGAGATGGATTGTTAAACATTAAGTGATAAATATTCCGGAAAATAATATGAAAGATTTGGAAAATAAAGTTGCCCTTATTACGGGAGCAGGTTCGGGCATTGGGAGGGCTATTGCAGTTTTGTACGCTTTGGAGGGCGCAAAAACAGTGGTGTCTGACATTGATGAAAAAGGCGGACAAGAGACGCTTACTTTGATTAAAAGTAAGGGCGGCGAAGCCATTTTTATAAAAGCGGATACTTCAGTTGCCGATGAAAACAGAAAATTGGTTGAGCAAACGGTCCGGCAATTTGGCGGTCTGCACATCGCCGTAAACAACGCCGGGATCGCCGGGCCTCTAAGCCCGCTCGCCGACTATCCGATCGACGGCTGGGACAGGGTGATCAGGGTGAATTTGTCCGGAGTATTTTATGGTATGCACTACCAAATTCCCGCAATGATCGCTTCCGGCGGCGGCAGCATAGTTAACATGGCCTCGATACTGGGCAAAGTGGGTACTAAGGGGTCGCCGGCGTATGTTGCAGCCAAGCATGGAGTGATCGGTTTAACCGAGGCTGCTGCACTTGAGTACGCCGGTAGCGGAATACGCATAAATGCAATCGGCCCCGGCTATATCAAAACCCCGTTATTAAACATATTGGATGATGCTACCCTGAACCAGGTAAAAGCCTTACATCCCATGGGGCGGTTAGGCGAGCCTGAAGAAGTGGCTGAACTGTCTCTTTGGCTGAACTCCGAAAAGGCGTCGTTTGTTACCGGTTCGTACTATAATGTTGACGGGGGGTATCTGGCACAATAACAGGGGGCAATGCTCAAATGGCGCAGGTTTAATATATATGGATTGTTGTTTTTCATGTCCGGCTTTATCTGAACTTTCAGTTTCCCCTGATTCGCTGGAAAAGCGACCTGGTGGTTTGCCAGCTCCAGCCCGTAAACCTGCCCCGCTGAACCACCAGCTTGTTTTGTTGCGGGTATTCCAAAAAATAATGAAATACAAAACCGGCGTCCGGATTTTGCCAGCCAATAACCTGGCCAAAGCGCAGGTCGTTAAATACCAAAGTGTCTTTCCGCAACTCGACAGTATAAAATTGCTGCGAAAACCGGAGCAGGTTTTTTAAATCGTTGCTGTACGGTTCCTTTCCGAGTAAAAATGTATTTCGGGGGAAATAACGGAGACCGAGCTGTTGCTTACGGTCAAACACGGAGCGGTAGCCAACGAAATAACCACTGTCATTACCGGCTACTATATACCATAGCCAGGTTTGTAATGGCGCCGGTGTGGTAAAGTAGCGGGTGTGCACTATGTTTTGCTTATCCAGCAGTTTCCTTACGGCGCGTTCTGTCATTACCTTGTTAGCACCACAATAAATCAGGTATAAGCAACTGATACCCAAACCCGCATAGAGCCATGCTTTTTTTCGCGTCCGGTTTTTTCCGAAGCAAAGCAGAGCAATGCATGCGCCTAATGGCCAGATGGTAAAGAACGGATCGGCCACATAGATGGTGTTAAAAGAGATCCGTGCCTGGCTGAAAGGTTCAAACCAGCCTACGCCATAATTATTAAGGGCGTCTAACCCATCGTGCAGTAAAATCATCAAACCGAAGAACAGCGCCCATTTAACCCAACGGATTGCGCGTTGGGTTTGCAGGCGCCTGACTGAAATAGCCATAGCGGGGGCGGCTGCAGCGCAGAATATAAAGGAATGTGTAATACCGCGGTGCGCCAGTAAAGCAGCCGGCGCAGGAAGCCACAGGGAGGACACAAAATCAATATCAGGAAGGCCATGCGCTAAAGCACCCCATAACAAGGCCCGCCTGCCTAATTTTTCACCGGCAAATGCCTCGCCCATACAGGCGCCAAGGGCCAGATGTGTTATCGTATCCATACAATAAAAATAACGATAAGGTGACCCTGCGCTACTGTTCCGGAACACCTGATTAGGTGATGATAATCATTTTAAAAAAGGCGTCGCCAACCGAGCTTAGTATGCAATTAAGTCCCGGTTTTTTATGAAAAATGTATTGATACTGACCGATTTTTCTGCTGGTGCAATGCGTGCGGCAGAAAACGCACTGCCTGTTGTGGCGAAACTGGGCGCCGAAATATTGTTGATAAATGTTTACCCTATAACGCCCTATATACCGCCGGTAGGGTCTGCAGTAATGCCGCAAAGCAGCGCAGCAGACAAAAGGCGTGTCAGCACCAGTCGTTTAAACAACGAGACCCGGCGGTTGCAAAAACGGCTGGCCGGTCTTAAGCTCAATGGTTATATGCCGGTAATACGGCCCATGGCGCTTGAAGGCCAGCTGGCAGAACGGGTTGCAGTATTGGCCCGGCGAAAAAAAAGTACGCTGATTATTATGGGCGTGTCCCCTAACTCGTATGGTGACCTGCTGTTCGCCGGTGACGTAAAAGCCGTTCTTCAGCAGGTTAGCTGCCCGGTTTTGGTTATTCCGGCGGAATGGACACGGCAGGAGATCCGGCATATTGTGTTTGGTACCGACCTGGCAGCAACTGATGACCGGGTGATTGATGACCTGGTAAGTATTGCTGCCCGCCTGAAAGCAAAGGTTAGTTTGAGCCATATTTCGCGGCCGGTTATTATTCCCGATTTTGCTGAAGAAACACGGGTTTCGGCGTTTACCGGTAAAATTACCGAGCGCTATCCGGGCATCGGCTGGCTGACAGCACGTGAGCACAACGTGATTGACGCGCTCGAAAAAATCGGCGAAGAGAAACACGCGGATGTTATCGCACTGCGCTACCAGAAACATGCTTTCTGGTACCACTTATTTAATGAAAACCCATTGAAGGAAGCCATTCAGCGGGCCAAAACACCTTTGCTGATCTTCCCCGAAATCCCCCGCCGTCATGAATAATTTTGCCACACGCACACTCACCGGTGCAGGATTGGTGATCCTGATTGTGACTGCCATTTGGGTTGGCCCATACAGTTTTACCGGGCTGATATTATTGATTAATATGCTTAGCCTGATGGAGTTTTACCGTTTGTTGGAAGTCCCTGGTAACAGGCCCTCGAAAAGGGCCGGGGCCATTTTGTCTTCGGCGCTTATTATTTGCTGCATGATCGTATCGGCCAGCCCCCGGAGCTGGAGATTGTTGCTGCTGCTTATACCGGCAATGTACGGCATTTTTATAGCCGTCCTTTATGGCCCCGCAAAAAAGCCTTTTCCGGACCTGGCTATCACGTTTTTGGGGCTTATCTGTATATCGCTGCCGGCCTGTTTTTTTGTGGCCCTGCCTTTTTTGTGGCCCCCCGCAGGTAGCTATCGTTTTGAAGTCCCCTTCGCGGTGTTTCTGCTTTTGTGGACAAACGATACTACCGCTTACCTGTTTGGCAGCCGGTTTGGCAAGCATAAGCTATTTCTGAAAATATCTCCAGGCAAAACCTGGGAAGGGAGTTTTGCCGGCGCGGCAGCAAGTTTAGGCATGGCGTACATACTCTCCTTGTGTTTCCCGGTTTTAAACCTTATGGAATGGGAGGGATTGACCCTTATTATAGTTGTAACCGGAACCTATGGCGACCTGGTTAAATCATTATTAAAAAGAAGTACAGGCGTAAAAGATTCCGGAACGATTCTGCCCGGCCATGGCGGCATGCTCGACCGTTTCGATAGCTGGTTCGGGTCGGCGCCCTTTGCTTTCATTTACTTAAAGCTATTAAAATCATGAATACGAAAGTTTACCGGCTGGTGAATATACTCACCTATTACAGGCTGGCGGCAGCCCCGCTATTGCTTTGGCTGCTGATTGATGAACAACCCGGCCTTTTTAAATGGTTGCTTGCCTTTAGCTTTCTTACAGATGCTATTGATGGATTTTTGGCACGCAAATTCAAAGTAACAAGCGTACTGGGTGCACGATTGGATTCTGTTGCCGACGATTTGACCATTGCCGTAGCAATTTTGGGGATAGTGCTTTACAGACCTGACTTTTTACGTACCGAATGGGTTCTTGTTGCTGTAATTGTCTTTTTATACATAACGCAAAATAGTCTCGCACTCATCCGGTACCGCAAACTAACAAGTTTTCATACCTATACGGCTAAAATAGCGGCTGTTTTCCAGGCCGGTTTCCTGCTGTTGTTTTACTTCTCTCCAGGACCCATGGAAAGTGTATTTTATTTTGCTGCGGCACTCACTATCGCCGATCTGGCGGAAGAAATCGCCCTTACACTTTTACTGCCAACCTGGGAAGCCGATGTGAAAGGTTTATTCTGGATGCTTAAGCGCAAACAGCGCGTGTAAACCCTAAGTGTAAACCCATGAGCAACTTGTTGATTAACAGGCGCTTGTTAATGGATGCAATTTTAATGTATTGATAATTAGCATGTTCCGCTCTGTTCCGCGCGTTCCGCAAAAAATGGAACGCAAACAAATGCCACTCCGCGATGACAAACCAAGCCGTTTATACGCAACGAACGGACAACGGTTCTTTTACTTAACCTGATAACAGGCACATATTCGCGATGTATTCAAAAAACCTGATTCCTGAAGACAAAATGAAAGACGATAAAAATAATGGCCAAAATTAATGCCACGAGGACGAAGAAAGGATACGGGTTGATCTTACCCTGCTCAGTTCTTGTTTTTAATAGCTTTTTCATTTTGTATGTTAAATTATGTCTTTGTAAACCGGTAGCAGTATGTAGCTGCGCGAAACCTGGCCGGTTATTCGTTTTCAAGAATTTTTTTCCTTTCGTGATACTCCTCTTTTGTTATTTCGCCGGAGGCGAAGCGTTTCTTCAGAATATCCAATGGTGAGTCTCTCCGTTTGCGCTGGCCGGGAACGTCATAAGGTGTGACGAAAATCCAAATCAATACTATAATCCATAATATCCACCAGATAAGGTGCATACCCCAGAAGTGGTAACCGCGATAAAAGTAAAACATAACCTGTATTTTTAATGAGATAACATTGTTTATGGTTTAAAGCCGGGAGGAAAAATCAGCACTGCCAATTGCTTGCCTGCTATTATCGCCTCGGATTCGCTATGCCCGAAAATTCTTGAAATGAAAGAATGATGACCGTGTGTTATCGCCAATACGTCGGAATTGTTTTCCCTGCAATATTGCTGCAGCGCCTGCTGAACATCGCCGAATACCTGGATGTAATTTACCTGGTTCTGCGCCAGGTACTTCCGGAAGGCCACCTCGCTGCTAACGTCGGTGACAACCTCGCCCTGTTTTATAACATGCATCACGTCCAGCTGAAAGCCGGGGAGATTGGACAATCCAAGCAGGAACTTCACCGCCGCTATATCAGCCTCGCCGAAATCAGAGGCGAAAACAAATTTCTTTGGAATATCCCAGTTCACCGCGGCAGGAATAATCAACACGGGTTTAACGGCCTTCCGGATAACGGCGGCAGTATCGCTACCGGTCAGCAAGTGTTCCATAGCGCCGCCGGAACGACCGCCCATTATAATCATTTCGATTTCGGGATCAGCACTGAGCTTTTCGATCACGTCACTTATGCTACCATCCCCGTTTGTGTTTTCGATGTCCGGAACAGCATAAGAACTGTTCCCTGCCAATTTTTCCAGCCGCTCGGCCTCCTGCTGTAAATGCTCCCGGCTGTTTTCAAAAAGTACGCCAGCGGTTTCAGCCACATAAGGGTCATCGCTGTCACCGGGAATTAATGGAACAGATTGCAGTGTATGATATAAAAGTATGCGGAGTCCCAGGGCGGCTGAAAGCCGTAACGCCGCCTCGGCCGCATGGGCTGCATTAGGCGTAAAGTCCGTTAAAACAAGTATTTTTTTCATCTATAGTCTTTTAATAAATACTGTCCGGCAATTCAATTAATTTCCCGCCTGTCTTTCGCCATCCTTCCGGCAGAATCAAAATTACCCTGCGGTGCAGGTTAAAATAATGACAGCCGGCATCGCCGGGATTGACCTTAAGCATTTTGCTGCCTCGTCAGTATTACGGCACAATTAAAAACCCTTTTGAAGCAAGCGACGCGTCTCCTGAGTCAAGTTAGAGGCTATATCGCGCTTATAAATGATGGTGATGAGCGTCAATAAAGCAGATGACCACTATCATGGCGCACCCGGGCTTTACTACGGTGATTTGTAGTAGTTATTTACATCAAAAATATCATGAAAACAGACATTGAAATCCAAAAAAACGTAATGGATGAATTGAAATGGCAGCCATTTTTAAATTCATCCGAAATTGGGGTTGCGGTTAAGAATGGCATTGTGACCTTGTCGGGAATTGTTGATTCCTTTTCGAAGAAACTGAGCGCCGAAAGGGCGGCCAAAAAAGTAGCGGGCGTAAGGGCAATTGCAGAAGATATTCAGATCGGCGTATCGCCTGCTTACTGGAGAACAGATGCCGAAATAGCCGAAGCGGTACTAAATGCCTTAAAATGGCACTCGGCCGTTCCTGACGAAAAGATCAAAATAAAGGTTGAAGACGGTAATGTAACCCTGGAAGGTGAACTGGAGTGGGAATATCAGCGTGTTAACGCCCGCACAGCAATCCAAAACCTCTCCGGCGTGCGTTCGGTGATCAACCTGATCACAGTCAAGCCCAGGTTGAGCGCATTTGAGCTGGAGCAAAAAATCTCGGCGGCTTTTCGCAGAAATGCCACTGTTGATGCCAGCAAAGTAAACGTTAGTACCGTGGGTAGCAAGGTTATTTTAACCGGCAAGGTACGATCGCTTATTGAGAGCGAAGACGCAGAAGACGTAGCCTGGGCTGCACCCGGGGTCTATAATGTAGAAAACAAACTGACAGTTGAGGAACCGGAATTGGTTTATTGATCATCCTAATACTTACGACAATGAAAAAGTTAAAATTATTGGCAATGCTGGTAGTGTTAGTAGCCGGCTTTGCAGTGCGTTCATCAGCGCAGATCATACTTTCTGAAGTGAAAATTCTGGCATCTAACTATAAATACCTGAATGCGACGGATAATAAGGAAACTGCCCAGCCGGTAAAGCTGCTGCAGTATAAAACAGCTGCTTACGACGTTAAAAAGTCTGAATTTTACGATGACGACTACGACGGCTATTATATAACCTTTTATATACCCGACGGCAAAATACTGGCCGCTTATGATAAAGACGGTAAGTTACTCCGCACCGCAGAAAAATTCAAAAACATCAAGTTGCCCCAGGCCGTAAGGACTGCTTTAGTTCAGCGGTTCCCGAACTGGCAAATGACCCAGAATACCTACCAGGTATATTATTACGATGGTAAAGATAACGCCGAAAAGACATTTAAGATACTGCTGGAGAACGGAGATAAGAGGATGAGGGTAAGATTGAATGAAAAAGGAGAATTTATATAATTCTCACCCGCCATATCTTTCACAATGACCGGAAGCTTACGTGAAGTCTTTTACGGAAGCTTCCTTTTTCAATACTGATATGAGAAAGTTAATGATCGCACTCGATGCAGAAAAACTGGATCAGCAAAGTGTATTGTTCGGTTACTACCTTGCAAGACTTACCAGGTCCGGAATTACCGGAATTTTTCTTGAAAATTTGTCTGCTGAAGATACTCAGGCCGAAGATTTCGTTTATAGCAGTGCATTTACAGGTACAGACAAACAAGGCGGTGAGCCGGAAATAAAATTCAAGGAAAAGGCGAGCCTTGAAAATATCAGGACATTTAAAGCCGCCACCGAAAAACAGGGGATTGCATGCCGCGTACACCGTGACCAGGGCGTTCCGATAGAAGAACTGTTAACAGAAAGCCGTTATGCTGACGTAATTATTACCGGACCGATGTTGTTCGGTGCGTCGCCGCTTGAAATTCCCGCGGACATGGTGGAAGATCTGCTGATAAAGTCAGAATGCCCGGTTATGATTACATCTCAGCGGGCCGAACCTGTCGCCAAAATCTTGTTTGCCAGCGATGGAAGCGCTTCGTCTTTGTTTGCCATAAAACAATTTACCTATTTATTCCCCGAACTGAATGCCACTGAAATGATTGTATTGCAGGCGGACGAAGACGCAGTATTCAGCGAGACACAAAAGGAAAAGCTTTATGAATATCTTAAAGAGCATTATAGCCGCATTGATTTTAAGGATTTGCGGGGAAAACCAAGGGACGAATTATTTGATTTTACGCTGCGTGAGCATAACGCCTGCCTGGTAATGGGCGCGTATGGGCGTAACTGGCTTTCACGGCTGTTTAAACCCAGCACTGCCGGACTGGTCCTTAAAATCAATAACCTACCGGTATTTATATCGCACCGGTAAACGGAATATGCTCCAGCTGACTGACTTAGAGTGTATAAATGGATAAGTCTAAAATATCATTAAACCATCAACCATGAAAAAATTATATATGTTTTATGCGGGATTGCTGATCGCCTGCCTTTGGGGCTGTGGCAGCTATCAGTATTACGCTATACAAAGTGATAAGGCGAGCTTTAATAAATACCGCACTTTTGCCTGGTTACCTGTGCCTGACAGCTCACGTAACTATAACGACATAGCCGACGAGAAGATAAAAGATGAAGTTACTGCAGGACTGGAGAAGCGCGGATTGTCGCTGCAGACCGGAGAACCTGATCTTTTGGTACGCTACACCATCCAGGTGAAAGACCGGACTAGGACCTACAATTATCCTACCTATGTTTACAGGCCCGGCGTTGCCTATGTGGGGGTAGCCCGCAACCGGTATGGACGTTATTTTTATTATAGTATTGCCAGGCCATTCCCGGTATACGTGGGTACAGATATTGTGGAGGCTACTTACAAAGAAGGAACATTGATTATCGACCTTATTGAGCGCAGGAACCACCAGGTGATCTGGAGAGGATACGGCGTAGGCGATGTTGATGACCCGGAAAGAGCAATAAATGATATTCCGGAAGTGGTTGAAAATATCTTGAAGAAATTGCCTATCACACCGTTGGCGCCTATTCGTCGCCCCTGATCTTTTCCGGTACGCCCGAAAAGCTGTTAAAATCAACAGGTTTAACTTACTAAATTGTCGCGGTAATATTATTCATCCGGCTGATCAGTTATGTCCGCCGTTTAACGATCTGTGGCCTAAGCCATATTTTGTTGTTGTCGTCGGTCAGGACCGCCATAATGGAAATAAGAACAAATAAATGGTCACTAAAATGACTAAAATAATGGCAATGATGGCGGCCAGATAAGTTTGTCTTTCGGACCATTTTGGTTGCTGCCTGCCTGGTTGGGTAAAGCGTGTCGATTTCATGGTTTTTGTGGTAAATGATATTACTAATTTGCCTATAAAAATATACCTGGATGATGACAGCCGTCAGATGGGAACCTGATGCTGGTCAACGTGCTGAATTGCACGTTCGTAAAAGTTACCCGCCAACGAATTCATGGACAAAGGCATATCCCCGGTAATCTTTCCGGCAAGGTATTGGTCGTGCCAGGTACCGATCGCTTCCTGCAGGCTGTCGATGTACGCTGTGTTAAGGTTGAACAGGAGCGCGTTATGAATTAAGGCATAATTGTACAAAAGTACTTTGATCCGCTTACGGCATTCATGGAGTTGCTCTGCCGATGGCCTGTCTGCCAGTTTTTTGGCTACGGAAAGCATCTCTTCCTTGTAAAAACGCCGTATTTTTTTATTACTGAAACGCCTGATATTACTGTGTAGCTCACGATAGGCACACCGGATGTGTTTTTCGCGTTTTACTGACAAGCGGCAAAAACTTCTTATCTCCTTGTCGTCATGCTGGTCCTTTTTGGTCAGTGTATTTTTTATATAGTCACTTCGCACTTTTCCGGCTTTTTTAAATAGTGCGTTTATTGGTTTAAACGCATTGGTAAAACTGGTGCGGGAAACGTTTTCCGATAAAGTCAACAGGGCTTTTATTTTTTTAATCTCTACGCGGAATTTGTGCAACTCTTCCTGATCCCTGGTATTCAAAAAGCCGTCAAGATGAGACCGCATCAGGCTCCACTCTTTTTTTAAGTATTCGCGTATTTCTTTACCTTTCATCACGCTGGATTTATCAGTTACTCTTCATAATAATCCTTGTCCGTAACAGCTTTACGGCCAATGCAACAATCCAGATCAGGAAAACACCAATGTTAATCCGCTCCCATACACCAATAAGTGGTGTTGGTAAATCTTCGGCTATGAGCGGGGCGTCAATGAAAGTAAGCGTGCCAAATAACAGCAGTATGGTAAATGTGACGATGGAGTACCAGCAAAAATATTTGCCTAAAGCTGCTGCCGCAAGGCCCAGTGCCGAAAGAAACAGAACCTCGGTTACCGCGCCCAGCGTAATGTGTATGGCATCAGATAGGGTGGCGCCTCCTGCAGCCAGCACATGGCGCTGATGCATGGGTGCAAAAGGCCAAATCAAACCGAGTGCACCGTATGCCAATAACAACAATGATGCAACGCGTAAAAGCCGGTTTTTACCGGCCGACAACCACACGCCCCATGCAAAAGCTATCACGAGAAAAGTATAAGGAGCACAAAGCCAGTTCCATAGCCATCGGGTAGGCGCGCCTATGGCAGAGAGTTCACTTACAGTCTGTTTAACGGGGCTATAAGCCGGCCAGTACAACGGTACGGTAATATTTAACAGTACATAAAGTACTGAGGAAAGTACACCGCAACTCAATAAAATTTTTCGAATCATAATAGCTTGTTTGGCGGGTATTTGAGAGTCTTGTTCGCCTTGTGGTGAGTTAAATTTTGGGTAGCGGGGGGCGGCGCTTGCCTGTCACCCTGTAATGTTTTAACATGTAGTTTGTCTTTGAGGGGCTTAATAATTCCGCCACGGGTTGCTCCGGAAATTTTCTCTGCAATTCCCGATCGTTGGTGAGTTTTCATAGCTGTTCTTTTTGGTGATCTGATTGTTTTATCCGAAGGTAGGCAGGCGGGCTTATTGAATGAAGGATGCCCGTCATCTGGTTAGGTGATCTGGGTCCGGGTAAGATTGAGTAAAGTCACAGCTTTTGGTGACAGTAATCATACCACCAGCCGCTTAGCAGCCGTAAACTTGTAACGGATCATTAATTAATAACTTATGAAAGGGATAGTTATTTACCAAAGCAAATACGGAGCGACCAGCCAGTATGCCCAATGGGTAGCGGAGGCGCTTGACCTGCCATTTGTGAATAGAGAAAGCGTTACACCGCTAATGGTGGCCGGTAATGACCTCATTATCGTCGGTACTCCTCTATATGTCGGAAAATTGCTCATCGCAAAGTGGCTTGAGGAAAATGCAGGTTTATTAGGTGAAAAGAAAGTTTTACTTTTCATCGTTTGCGGCTCGGCGTGTGACGACCCGGTTCTGCAACAACAGGTTATTAATAATAATTTTGGCCATGTATTGAGCAAGTATGCCGGTATATTTTTTGTGCCGGGGAGGTGTAGTCCGCCCCACCTGTCATGGATAGACCGGTTATTATTAAAAATCGGGGCATGGCGCGAAAAAGATCCTGAAAGGAAAAAGGCAATGAAAGAAGGATTTGATAAGATGGGGCGTGAAAACCTGTACCAATTGCTGGCCAGGGCCCGCGAACTGATGAATGAGGGCAAACACGAGGAGGTACAATATGTTGGGTGAGCTGAGCCAGGAGCAGATAGAACAATTGCTTAAAAGACAGGTTACCGGCAGGATAGCCTGCACAGACCGCGGAACGCCTTATATTGTTCCGGTAAATTATGTTTATGACGGTAAACGAATAGTTAGCCACAGTACGCCGGGCAAAAAGATAGACATGATGCGTAAAAACCCGAAGGTTTGTTTCCAGGTAGACGAGATCAAAACTGTTTTTAACTGGCAGAGTGTGATCGCCTGGGGACGGTTTGAAGAAATAACCGACATGGATGAAAAGGAACGAGCCATGCAGGCACTGACACACCGCATTATGCCCCTGGCAGACCGGCCTGCAGACCACGCCTCTCACGGCTTGTCAGAAAAAGAGGAGGATATCGGGACTAAACTGGAACTTATACTTTACCAGGTAGTACTGGTTACCAAAACCGGGCGTTTCGAGCACCCTTAATCCCGTTTACTTTTAAAATATAACGCAAGCTGCAAAAGCGAACCGGTCGCAGTAATGAGCCATGGTGCGCCTGCCAGCAGCACCCATACAGAAAACTGCGGGTAAAAGTAAGCGAAGCAGATAAGCGGCACGGCCAGACCATTCGCGAGCAGGAACCGGCGGAGCCAAAGCGTATGCCCTGATCCGGGCAATGCAAAGTATGCTAATAAAGTGGAAATTCCCATACAGATATAACCCAGCGCGTCCACCGTCCAGAACAATGAGTGCGGGGTTACAGTAAGCAGTGTTTCCCGCGCACCTTTTAGCGAAGCAGGTATTACCGTTGCCAGTTGAACGCCATACATCAGCACCACATATACAGTATAAAGCAAGGCGAATAACAACGCTGCATGGCTAAAAAAACGGCGAGACTCATGTACGGAATAATGCAATGCCAGTATGGCTAATAAAAAAAGCGGGGCAATGGCGAGGGAAAAACCATAAATAAGTTGCGCATCCAAAGGATAAACCAAAATGCCGGCTACCTGTAATACCTGGACAATACCATAACCCACAGCCGCAAAGAATGCTGCTAATGAACTACAGTTACCAACAATTGCGATTTTTCTGTTCATGATACCCCGAAATAAGCGTCAGCTATAAACCCGCCGTGTACCCTGTAAAGCAGTTCAAAGTCATGTCATACTTAGCGCGACACCAGCCCCGGTTTATTATACAAAGCAGCTTCTACACCTTTGTCAAGGTTATATATATCTTTATAGATGATCAGCTCGCCGGCCTTCAGCTCACAGGTGAGGTAGGTTATATTTATCGGAATCTGTTTATGCAAGATGAATGTTTCGCGCTGATAATGCGTCACTGCATTGTGCAACTTGGGTAATTCATTTACCCTTCCGTCGTTTTGCAGCAACAAGGCGGCCAGTTTTTCAGCGGCATCCAACCAGATGCAACCGCTGCTTAGTGCCCTGTCATCATGGGTAAAAAACTCTTTCCTGGGCATATCATGCAGGTCGACGTCGAATTTATTTGCAAAATGAAACACAAGGTTCCCCAGGGCCCGGCCACTTCCGGAAGTATGGCGCGCAAAGTAGTTGCCGGGATGTTTTTCTATGTCTGCAAGCGTTGAGCTATCTACTACAATAAACTCTCCTTTTTTATTGTAGATGGAAAGGTGGTTCTGTATCAGATAATCGGGGTTTTTAATTACATTGGGTAATATTGTATTCAGAAATACGCTCTTCAGCATAACCACGTCAGGTGCGGTTGTAATATAAGTTACTGCGCTGTTAATTACTGGAGTAGGATTGTCAGGCTTACCAACAGCTACCTTGAATTGATACACGCTATCGGGCAGTACAAGCTCTAAAGTGTAAGACGGGATATTGACGTGTATAAAGCCGCTGCTGTCGCTTATATCTGCCCATCTAAGCCGTTCCATATTAATGGCCATCACACGCGGACTCCCTTCCGGAACGTCATAACAGTCACCGGTATATAACCCGGTAAGCAAGCGCATCTGGCGTTGCATATCGCGATAAAGTTTTGACTTTGGCTGCACATCGTCTACGGCAGCCAGAAAATCATATCCTTGCTTCTGCTGCAGCGCCTGCTGTAAAGCGGTTTCTGCACGAAAGCCTGTGTTTATGGTGTCAATTCTGTTTGCCGGAAATTCCGGGTTTAATTTTCCGTAATGCAAATGATTCATCAGGGTAACAATGGCATCGGTCAATATAATTTCAAAACTTGCCTGATCCTTTAGACTTACCTTTTCCGGTGTATCTAAAATAGCATGCAACCGATTATATAAGAGTTCTTTTGGATGGTAATCGTCATGCGCAAGACCATATTGCATCACACAATCCAGCAACAGCATTCCCTGCCACGCCGGTCCGGAACCACTCTGTGGCTTGATCCAGGCCGGCTGAAAACCGGTATGGTTATAAAATTGTTTTACACTTACCGGATAATATAAAATGTTGCGGTTTTCATTTGTGCTTAACTGGCGTCTGATTTCGGTGGTCAGATCCTGACTTGCCCATGCCGTAACGGCCAAAAGTATCATTGTAACAGCTGATACAATTTTTTTCATGATGCTGAATTTGTTATACAAAGTTGCGCGAGGCCAGGTGAGTAAGTAATGACTTTGGTCACTCGCCGGCTTGATGTGGCGACAGTACCTTTGCACTTTGGCTATAGCAGGCGTGACCAGCGTCATCTTCCTGGCTGCTTCCAATCATTCCGGGGATGCAAGGCATGTATTAACCTTGTCTTATGAAAACTTATACCAATATTAAACACATCAAGAACCTGAATAACGACGGGTTAAGAGGCATTGCTTTTTACAAGCAGGAACTTGATATTCTGCAGGACAGGCTGCAGGAGATAGCCGGTGACAACACGGCGCGTGAAGTACAGGAAAAGGTTGACCACTTTCAAAATCAATTCCTGATACATAGGAATTGCCTGGATGAATTGAAACATGACATTCATGTTAATGACCAGGCGATAGAGGCTGAACTGTTAAAGACGGAGGATTTGGTTTCTGATTCTATTGCTGAGGAACACAAGCGTATTCACGAGCGCTACATCGGCGAAGAGAAAATTTTCAATGAGCTGCGTCATGAATTTAACCGCTTTGCGGCTGAATGGATGTAACACCCCCTCCAGGTATTAATCACCTTTCCATATTAGCAGGCATTTTTCTGTTTATGTGGAAAGGTCCTGGCTTTGAATAGCGGTAATAATAACTGTATTGAACACGTCATCCACGGTGCAGCCCCGGCTTAGATCGTTCACCGGCTTTTTAAGGCCCTGTAAAATAGGGCCGATTGCGACGGCGCCGGTTTCACGCTGTACAGCCTTATAAATGTTATTACCCGAATCCAGCTCGGGGAAAATTAGTACGTTAGCCTGCCCTGCCACGCCGGAGCCCGGCATCTTAAGTTTAGCGATAGCCGGGTCAATAGCAGCATCGTATTGAATGGGGCCTTCTATTTGCAGGTCAGGGCGATTTTTTCGTACTATTTCAGTGGCCAGTTTTACTTTTTCTACATCCTTGCCCGTACCTGATGTTCCCGAGGAATAAGATAGCATGGCTATTTTTGCGTCGACACCAAATCGTACAGCGGTACTGGCCGAGGCGATTGCAATTTCCGCCAGCTCTTCTGCAGTTGGATTGGGATTAACAGCGCAATCGCCGAAAACACAAACCCTATCGGGCAGGCACATCAAAAATACCGAAGAAACGAGAGATACGCCCGGCGCAGTTTTGATAAACTGCAATGCTGGCTTAATAGTATGCTGGGTGGTATTCACTGCTCCGGACACCATGCCATCCGCGAGTCCTTTGTAAACCATCATGGTTGCAAAGTATGATGAATCCATCATCAAATCGCGAGCAGCCTCCGGCGTCAATCCCTTGTGTTTGCGCAATTTATAAAGTGTGTCGGCAAAATCATTGAAGTTCGGGTCACTTGCCGGGTCAATGATGTGAATCTTATCTATATCCAGTTCAATATCCAGTTGTTTGGCCCTGGCGCGAATGTCAGTTTCGAGGCCGAAAAGTGTAACTTCTACCAGGTTTGCGGCAACCAGCTTAGCAGCCGCGCGCAATATCCTTTCGTCCGTGCCTTCAGGCAAAACGATACGTTTTTTTTCCCTGGCCGCCCATGTGGTTAATTGATATTGGAACATCCTGGGCGTTATTCCCGTGGCCTTGCCGGTATTTATGCTTCTTTCCAGTTCAGCTACGTCTACAGCCTGGTTAAAAGTGTGTATGGCAAGCTGGATCTTTTGGGTGTCACCAGGTGTGATTTTTGAGCGGATAGCCGCTATTTTAGTGCACGTTGGGAATGTTTCTGTACCGACGGATATAATAGGCGCCACGGTTTTTAACCCGCTGATCAGTTTCAAAACCGATGGTTGAGGAGACTGACCGGCAGTAAGAATAATCCCGGCAACCTTTGGGTAACTTGCAGATAAATTCGCCTGCAGAACCGACAAGATAATATCCCCACGGTCACCGGGGGTGATAACGAGCGCGTTTTTTTGCAAATAATTCAAAAAGTCAGGTACCTGCATAGCGCCGATCAGGAAGTAATCGGCGTGGTTTGCCAGTTCTTCTTTACCGAAAAGCAGTTCGCCGCCAGTGTCTTCAAGCACTTCCGCAAGGGTGGGGCTGCTCAGGTTAATATCTTCTTCTATTATGCTGATTAATAGATTGGCCGGCAACTTTGCCTTAAGTATATTTTCTATGGCATCGCGCTGGCCCGGAGGTGTTTTGTTGATAATCACCGCCAATACGTGAACTTTGTGTGCGTCAAAATTATGCAGGGAAGCCAGAAGTGAAGCGCTTACCTGCGCAGCGGTTTTTCTTTCGGCGGAACTTACAAGAATAACTGGCGCCTGCAGATTTTTGGCAATTTGTACGTTCAATTCAAATTCAAACGGTGCTCCTTCACCCAGGTAGTCACTGCCTTCAACAATGGTAAAGTCATGCTTGTCGCTAAGCCGTCTGAACTTCTGAATTACAAGGTCAAGCAAAGCTTCCCGGGTATTACTTTCCCATTGGGCGATGGCTTTATCCCACGTACACACATTCAAATCAGGGTACTTTAGCGGCAGCGTAAAATAGCTTAAGATGGTTTGAATATGATTGTCATTTTCTGAGTTTGTGATAGGCTTATAGTAGGCTATGTTCTGCGCCTTGCCCAAAAGCATATTCATCAGCCCGACGGATACAACAGACTTTCCGCTGTGCGGCCCGGTGCATGCAATATATATTGCCTTTCCCATATAATATCAATAGGCGGTCCATCCGCCGTCGGCGGTTAGTACAGCGCCATTTATAAAGCCTGCCTTTTCTGAAGCCAGGAACAATGCAGCTTCTGCAATTGCTTCGGGGTTGGCCGGTGCAGGGGCATTTCCGGCGCCGGCATTCATTCTTTCAAAACCAAATGGCTGCGGCTCCATTCCGAAAGTAATATTGGTGTTTACGCCGCCCGGGGCAATAGCATTGCACCGGATATTCTTTTCAGCATACTGATACCCGATATTTTTAGTGAGGCCAATAAGACCATGTTTGGAAGCCGTATAAGGTGCCCCGGCGCGGCCGCCAAACAGCCCGCCAATTGAAGCGATATTGATGATCACCCCACTGCCCTGTTCCAAAAATACCGGAATAGCCTCCCGGCAGGTAAGGAAGGGCCCGTAAAGGTTGGTGCCAATTACTTTATCCCACAATTCATCTGTCACATCTGCCACCGGCGCAAAGTTGTCCATTACTCCGGCATTATTCACAAGGATGTCAAGTGCCTTATAAGTCTCTTTTACATATTTCACCACCAGCTGTACGTCGGCCTTAACTGTAACGTCTGCGGCCACGCATACAGCCGTATTCCCTTTCGCGGTAATCTCTGCGGCCACCGCTTCAATATTTGATTGATGAATATCAGTCAGTACTACTGTCGCCCCCTGCACTGCGAATAGTTCAGCAATTGCTTTCCCAATTCCCGATCCGGCCCCGGTCACAAGGGCTACCTTTTGTGATAATAGCTTCATAAATTTTTTGATTTAACCCCTGACAAAAATGACCCACGCCTGTTGTTTAAAGAATGACCCAGATCATTAAAAATCCTGATAACAGCCGCTTTCTATTTTTGCTTAGCTTTTTCTCTTTCCTGTTTTTTAAAAAATCCCCTGAAAAGAAAATTGTGCTTAAGCGCTTCCATGTTCTGGTTAAATCCGTCTGTGCCTTTTTTAAGGTTCTCCATAGTTTGCTTAAGATTTTGAGCAAAAACGGAATCCTTCAAAAGAACGTTCAGAGACCCATCGCCCTGATTTAAACGCTGATCAATAGTTTGGGTAAGGCTATTCAATTGCTGTGTTAACCTGTCTGCGTTATCACTTGCCTTCCTGATCTTTAATATAGCCATTTGCAGATTTCCTGCCAACGCTGTATCAGAAATCAACACCCCTGCGGCACCCCTGCCATTTTTAATCCCTCTAATCAATTCATTCAGGCCTGCTGTAACCTGGGCAGCGTTCCCGGCGGCTTTTTCAACACGCAGTAATGAAGACCTCACGCTGGGGCCTATTCTCTTGTCGTTAGCAAGATCCATCAGGCTGCTGGTGTTTATTTTAAGCACCGTTGCCTTAATTGCTTCAGATATCTGCGCGATGTTACTGTTTGTTTTGGATAAAGTTTGCAGCATCTCATCAGTGCTCACCATTCTTTCTGCGGCGAGCAGATCGCCTTCGGAAACCGGCGGACCGGCAACTTTACCCGGAAGGATATTTACAATCTTATTACCCATCAGGCCCTCTGTCCCAATAGACGCAATGGCATTCCGACGGATAAAGGATTTTATCTTATTGTCTATTAGCATAGTCACCTCTATCGTTGTGTCGTTGATCATATTAATTGTCTTCACGGTGCCGGCCTGTATACCCGAAAACTGCACATTATTACCCTCGGTGAGCCCGTTCAGGTTCGAGAAGCGTGCCCTGATCCGGAAATTACTGCCAAACAGGTTGTGATTTTTTCCGATCAGATAAAAAGAAAGTATCAATACAGACAGTCCTGTCAGTACAAATACACCTAGCTTAATATGATTTTCTCCCTGGTTTGCCATGGCTATTCAAAAAATTGTTTAATTTTCTTGTCTGCCGATCGTTCAAAATCTGCATATGTGCCCTGGGCGTAACAATGGCCGTCAAGGAGGAGGGCGACTCTGTCGGCGGTGTTTCTAACACAATTCATATCGTGTGTTATGATGATAGATGACGTATGATATTTTCGTTGAAGCTTCACTATCAGGTTATCAATTTCACGGGCAGTAACCGGATCAAGGCCTGTCGTAGGCTCATCATATAATATTACTTCCGGTTTAAGTATCATTGTCCTGGCCAGTGCAACCCGCTTGAGCATACCGCCGGAAAGTTCTTCGGGCATCAAGTCAACCGTATGTGCTAATCCAACGTTCTCCAGTGCTTCAATAACCAGGGCATCAACTTCTTTCTGCGAATGATCGAACCAGTGCCGGCGCAAAGGAAATTCAAGGTTTTCCCGGACGGTCATAGAATCATATAAAGCATTGCCCTGGAAGAGGAAGCCAATTTTTACCCTGATTTTGTCGAGTGCGTCATGATCCAGTTTGGTAACATCTTCGCCAAATACGCGGATAGTACCGCTATCGGGTCTAAGGAGGCCGATAATGCATTTAATGAGCACCGATTTACCCGAACCTGATTTGCCAAGCACTACCACATTCTGCTCTCTTTGAACCGTAAGACCAAAATCCTGCAGGACAATATGGTCGCCGAAGCGTTTGCATAAGTTTTCTATGATGATTGCGGCTGTGCCGGGCTTGTGCTCCGGGCTGATATCAGATAAAGGATTACTTGCAGTTTCCATTGGCTTTAATTTAATCCCAGCAGGTCAGTCAGTTGGACTGCCAGCAGATCTATAATAAAGATTACAACTGACGATAGTACGACTGCGGAGTTAGCCGCGCTGCCCACACCACGCGTGCCTTTGCTGGATGTATATCCCTTGTAAGAGCCGATCATGCCAACAGCGAAACCGAAGAAAAAGGTTTTGACGAACGCAGGCAGTGCGTCACTAAATTCCAGGCTGTGAAAAACCTGAGTAAAGAAAAGATGAAAGCTGGTTACCGAACGGATGTTGACACCAATATAGGCGCCAAAAAGTGAAATAGCATCGCCCATTACCGTCAGTACCGGAAGCATTAGTGTTGTAGCCATTACACGGGTGGCTACCAGGTATTTAAAAGGATTAGTGCCGCTAACTTCCATGGCGTCAATTTGCTCAGTCACTTTCATAGAGCCGAGCTCAGCGCCAATGCTGCTGGCTATCTTACCTGCAAATATCAAAGCCGTAATTACCGGGCCTATCTCCCGCACAATGGCAATACCAACCATAACAGGCAGTTGCGACTCGACGCCATAATCCACCAGTGACGGGCGGAGCTGCATAGTCAGAACAAGACCCATAATAAACCCTGTAAGCCCGATAAGCGGCAACGATTTGTACCCGATAATGTAGCATTGGTTTAATAGCTCGCGAAACTCGAAACGGGGTTTGAGCCCCGTGGAAAAAAAGCGACCGGTGAACCCGGCGATATTTCCTGTTTCCCCAAAAAAGGTTTTTATATTGGTTGTAAACGCCATATCGGTAACTGGTTTAAATCAATAAAAAAAATGATTTTACTGTAAAAATAGCGGGAGATTGACTGTCAATTTATGACTTGAGGCATGAGGTTTGTTGATATAACTAAAGGCAGAAAATGACCACCGTCATTTTAAGATAGATACGAATCAAAAAAAATTCCGGTAATGCACTACCGATGGTTAGGCTTCAGTCTGCCTTATTTTCTGTTCTATCGCTAATAATTTTAATGACAGATAGATACGGAAAATGCCGGCGGCAATAAAAGCCAGGCCGCTGAATAGAAAGATATTTTCGATACCTATCACCGGGCATGCCATTAACAACAGCGCCATCATGAGTGCCACTGCAGCGGTAAATAACAGCCGCCGCCAGTTGCCGAATTTGTAGGTACGGATGTGAAAAGCGTCGCCAATGGCCATAAAGCCTTTGTAGAATGTCCATAATCCGATTACCAGGGGTAAAAAAACAATTGTAATTAAGGTGTTGTTAAATAGATAAATACCAACTACTATGTCGGCTATTCCTGCAAGCAGCCACCACATCCATCGCCTGCTTTGCCGGTTCTTCAAGGCAAAAATGATATCAAGCAAGCCGGTAATAACCATTCCGATGGCAAAGAACCAGCTTAAGTTGAGGTACGATTGAAAAGGATGATATAACACCCATGTGCCTATGCCGAGCAGCAGCAGCCCAGTTACCAGCATTAACCACCAATGCCGAAGGATACCGGCAATTTTTTTTAAAAATGCACCGTTTTCCTGCTCATAGTTTGCCGGTGTTTTCATGTTTCAATGCCGGTCTTTTGCAGCACCGGTTCGCTTCTTTTGCCGACGCTTTTTAGCGCTGTATTGATATTTTCGATACCTCTGACGAGAGCATCCGGGTTAAAGGATATGCTATCGATACCGGTTTCAACCAATAAGCGGATAAATGTTTCGGAATCGCTGGCGGCCTGGCCACACAAACCCACTTTTTTGCCCAACTTATTGGCTTTTTTTATCATGGTAACGATTAATTGTTTACTGGCAGCATTTTGCTCATCAAACAAGTCGGCAATCAGCGCCGAGTCCCGATCTATGCCCAGCGTGAGTTGGGTGAGGTCGTTGGAGCCAATGGAAAAGCCGTCGAACACTTCAGCGAATTCTTCAGCCAGCAATACATTACTCGGAATCTCCGCCATTACGAATATTTTCAGGCCGTTTTCACCGCGTTTTAATCCATAAGAGGCCATCAGTTCTACTACCTTTTTGCCTTCTTCTACTGTACGGCAAAATGGGATCATCAGCTTTACATTGGTTAAGCCCATTTCATTCCGCACAATTTTCATTGCTTCGCACTCCAGCCGGAAACCATCACGGTAACTTTCACTATAATACCTGCAGGCACCCCTGAAACCAATCATTGGGTTTTCTTCGGCGGGCTCAAAATAGGTACCCCCAATCAGGCCGGCATACTCATTGGTCTTAAAGTCGCTCATGCGCACAATCACTTCTTTAGGATAAAAAGCTGCGGCGATAGTGGCCACTCCTTCAGCCAGTTTATCTACAAAATATTGTTGTTTGTTAGGGTAGGTGTGGGTGAGGTTGGTTATTTTAACGCTGTCTGCCTCGTTAGTAACCTGGCTGAATTTTACAAGCGCCATTGGATGCACCTGTACATAGTTGTTGATAATAAATTCAAGCCGCATCAGGCCTACGCCATCGTTTGGGAAAAAGGAGAGCTGGAAAGCTTTCTCCGGTTCGCCGATGATTAACTGGGCTTTAACCGTGCCCGGAAGTTTTATTGCACCTGCATCGGTAATGGTCTCCCTCCAGTTCAATTTCCCGCGATAGGCGTAACCTGTTTTGCCCTCAGCGCAGCTAATGGTAATGGTTTCGCCATCTTTGATATTTACAGAACCGTGTTCCGTTCCTACAAGGGCCACCACGCCCAGTTCGCGTGCTATAATTGCAGCGTGGCTTGTCCTTCCGCCTTTGTTAGTTACAATGCCAGCCACTTTTTTTAATATGGGGTCCCAGTCAGGACTGGTTTTATCGGTCACCAAAATATCGCCCGGTAACAGGCGCGCTGCCTCGCCCGGTGAGGATAGCAACCGCGCTGTACCTGTAGTAATCATGGTACCTATTGCTTCGCCGCGAACAATTTCTTCACCTTTTTCAATAATCGTATAGCTTTTAACCTGTAGCTTTTTTTCCTGGCTGTGTACCGTCTCGGGCCGTGCCTGGATAATATAAAGCCGATGGTCATTCCCGTCTTTTGCCCATTCAAAGTCCATCGGCTGCTCATAATGGTCTTCAATAATCAGGGCCCAGCGTGCTAATTGTTCAATTTCCTGGTCATTTAATATAAATTTCTCTCGCATCTCCCAGGGCGTGTCTTTATTCATTGTGCCCTCACTGGCGTAAACCATCGTTTGGCTTTTGGCGCCCTTGTTTTTTTGAATGATGGATTTTAAGCCATTTTTTAGCGATGGCTTAAAAATCAGGAATTCATCCGGGGTAACTGTACCCTGCACAATATTTTCACCGAGCCCCCAAACACCTGCGAGATGAACAACATCCCGGAAGCCAGATTCCGGTTCCAGCGTAAAACCGACTCCCGAGCAAGCGGTATCAGCGTGTACCATTTGCTGAACGCCGACGGATAGAAAGACCTTATTATGATCAAAACCCTTGTCCTCCCGGTACTTAATGGCCCTGTCGGTATAAAGTGAGGCAAAGCACCGCTTAACGGCATCAACCAGCGCTACATGCCCTTTAATATTCAGGTAAGACTCATGCTGGCCGGCAAAACTGGCCCCTGGCAGGTCTTCTGCAGTTGCGCTGCTGCGTACGGCTACAGCTGGTTCAGTTTGCTCGAAAAGATAATCGTAAGCGTCTATGATAGCCATTTTCAGGTCATTCGGCATAATACCGTCCAAAACCAGCTTTCTCGCTTTGGACCCGGTACCTGACAAATTCGAGAAATTTACTTTATCCAGCCCGGCCATTAGTTTGCAGAGCTTTTCGTTGAGTTGGTTATGGTTGATAAAATGCTGAAAGGCTGATACGGTAACAGCGAAACCATTTGGAACAAGCACACCTTTTTCACCCAGTTGGGTATACATTTCTCCCAAAGACGCATTTTTTCCACCTACTTCAGATATATCAGCGATAGTGGTTTCACTAAATTTTTTTATATAGTTTCCCATGCTATGGTTTTTTAAAGAAACCCGCGGGCCTGGCCCGCGGGCAGTAACCTTTAGGCAACTTTTATTTCTTTTTTTGCGGCAACTGTTTTGCCGGTTTTTTTTAGTTCGATCTCCAGCAGGCCATTATTATAATTTGCGCTGATATGATCTTCGTCAACATTCTCAGGCAGGGTGAATGTGCGGGTAAAAGAAGATGAAGAAAACTCCCTTCGGGTATAATTTTCTGTCTCCTCTTTTTCATCCTTGTGTGTTTCTGCGCTAATGGTCAGTACGCCGTTTTCAGTGGCGATCTTGAAATCGTCTTTTTTAAAGCCGGGAGCGGCAACGTCTACCTTGTAGCTGTTTTTGGCGTCACGGATATTGACTGCAGGCAGGAAGTCCCCATCGCCGAATGCTTTTTCAAAAAAGCGGTCAGTGTTCCAAAAGTCTTCCATCATTGTCCGTAATGACGGAAAGCGGGTTGATTTTACTAAGGTTGTCATAAATTTATTTTTTGATGAATTAATAATTCAAATTTCGTTGGAGAGCAAAATCCTGGCTATGACTGTAATCAAGCCACACCGTGATATTAGTCAGTTCTGTTGTTTTAATCCGGCGTTACTTTAGATCATAAAAAAATGAACATGAAAAAACACGCTAGCGAGTGGACACCCATATCGGGGAATCCTGCCGTTGAACAGGCTGCAGTTTACCTTCAGTCGCTTGGAGCGGCCGGAACCGTAACAGGCTCAAAGCATTTGCTGCTGACGCCTGGAATGAACGTCATGATTGATTGCGGCCTCTTTCAGGGTATAAAGGCGTTAAGGGAAAAAAACTGGGAACCCCTGCCGGTTAATCCAACTGATATAGACGCACTGATCCTTACACATGCGCACCTGGACCACTGTGGTTACATTCCTTTACTGGTAAAGAACGGTTACCGGAAGAAAATTTATATGAGCCGTCCGACGCGAGACCTGGCTGAGCTTATTTTGCGGGACTGCGCTAAGCTGCAGGAAGAAGACGCCGAGAAAGCCAACAGGCACGGTTATTCTAAGCACCACCCTGCCAAGCCACTGTACACTGTAAAGGATGCAGAGGCCGCGCTCCCTTTTTTTGAAGTTTGCGAAATTGATACCGAGCTACCTTTAAATGACTGGCTTAGTTTCAGTTTGCATCCTGCCGGACACATCCCGGGCGCTTGCTCTGTCAGGATAAATTGTTACGGAAAGACGCTTATATTTTCCGGCGATATCGGGCGCAAAATTTCCGAGTTGCTGCCCGCACCGGAACCATTATCACGTGCCGATTTTGTGATCATGGAGTCGACCTATGGCGACCGCCTGCATGCACAGACCGACACAGCCCAGGAACTGGCTTTGGTAATTAACGATACAGTATTTAACAAGGGTAACATATTGATCCCGTGTTTTGCTGTGGGCCGTGCGCAGGAAGTAATGCATCTGATTTATCGCCTGAAACAACAGCGCCAAATTCCTGCACCGGTACCGGAATACCTGGACAGCCCCATGGCGGCTTCGGCAGGCAAAGTACTGCAGCATTACCCAGAGTGGTTTGCTATTGATAAAAAGGAATGCGCCCGGATGTTTAATGGCGTAACCATTAACCAGGAGTATCAGGACACCGAAAAGATCATCCGCCGGCGTGGGAGCAAGATTATTATGGCTGCCAGCGGTATGTTAACCGGCGGCCGGGTGCTTGAATATCTGAAGCATTATTTAGGTGATGCGCGTAACACCATATTGCTAATAGGATTCCAGGCTGAGGGTACCCGTGGCAGGGCACTTCTTAACCAGGCGCATGAAGTAAAGATACACGGGCAATATTACCCGGTAAAGGCACAAATAAGGGAAATTGAGGGTTTGTCTGCACACGCTGATCAAACTGAACTGTTAAGCTGGCTTAAGCAGTTTAAAAGTGGTAAGCCCAGTGTTTTTCTTGTACATGGCGAGCCCTGCGCACAGGAAGCGCTACGCGTAAAAATTAAAGATGAATTGAAACTAACCGCGAGGATAGTAAAACAGTATGAAAAGGAGCTCTTGTTTACAGTCCCTTTATTGCCTGAAGCTGAGGGTAAATGATGTCCCTATCTGTTCCCGGCTTTTGAAAGTAATTTCTCCGCCCATAAGCTGTACGTAGTTTTTAACAATATTGAGGCCGAGACCGGTGCCTTGTATATCAATCGCGTTGGCAGCCCTGAAAAACGGTTCGAAGATATATTGCTGATCCTGCTCGGGTATGCCAATGCCTTCATCTTTTACTGTAATTATGCAGTTTGTTGCGGAGATGTCTGTAGTGAATTCAATGGCGCCGGTTTCCTTTGAATATTTAATTGCATTAGAGAGCAGGTTAACCAGGCAGTGCCGCAGAAGCGTTTGATCAAGACAAACCGTGGTATTATCAGCAGTACTGGTGTATTTAATTTGAATGCCGGCTCTTGCTTGTTGTTGCATCTCTTCAGTTAGGTCTGATGCAAATAACGCCAGGTCAAACACCTTGTTATCAGCTTTTATATTACCGGCTTCTATTCTTTCGATAGAAAGGAAGTCGTTCAATGAAGCGGTCATGTCGTCGACGGCTATTTTTATTTTTCTTAAATGACCGATTATCTTATCCTTATCAAGCCGTTCATAATAGCGTTCAATAAGCGAGGCAGATAATTGCACGCGGCTGAGCGGCGAACGAAGCTCGTGCGACGCCATTGATAAGAGTCTTGTCTTTACCTGGTTAAGGTTTTGTTCATGGTCGAGGGATAGTTCTGCTTGTTTCTGTTTGCTTAAGTCATGCACTATGCCGGCATAATAAGTTTGACATTTATTGGTGAATTCACTAACCGCCAAACGGAAGGGAAATATTGAACCATCCTTTTTTCTGCCTTTCAGATCCCTGCCTTTGCCGATGATCACAGGCACCCTGGTCTGCCGGTAATCATCAAGATAATTATCATGGTGCCGGGCGTCTGCCGGATCCATGAGCAGGTTGATGCTTTGGCCGGCCAACTCGTCTTGACTGTATCCAAAAAGGTCGCAAACGGCAGGATTAGCCATCCGGATTTTACCTTTTTCATCGATTACGACGATGCCATCAATCGCATGCTCAAACACAGCTGTAAGAAGTTCGGGATTATCCATGTTGATTAAATATGCTCGCGTAACCATTTCAATGGCTTCATTTATTTAGCCATATCCCGAATGCACCAGGTATTATTTTTCAGGTCAGGCTGCTCGTCACGAGAATGGTATTGATGCACAAAAATGGTTATCGGTTATATTCGCTGCTATGACGGCAGTCAATATTTATTGTTTGGTAATTTATTATTTATCAGTATTTTAATTGATGCCCGTCATTCTTTTACTGCGGAATAAACCGGAAATTTGCATTTAAATCGAAAGCTATGGAGCCGTTGCAGTTTAATTTCAGTCACCCTGTGAATGGGAAAGTCAGACTCTTCAACCGGGTTGACCCGCACGCAACCCGTGTTATTCAGGTAAAGGAGGAGGATGGCCAGGAAATAGGCATCCCGCTTAATGATCTTTGCAGCGGCCGGTGGACCGCAACGCTTGAATGGGAGTACGACGGTAAAAATTACTGCTATGCGCAAGAGTTTGAAATTCCCTGACCAGGAATGTTCTATTCAGTTAATGTGATGAAAATCATTAAAAATACTGACTAATCTCGCGGCTGGTCACTATTCTGTCATCTAAATTTGGAACAACCGATGGATGGAATTTATTCCTGTTTCGGTAAATGACGCCGGCACGGTTTTGGGCTGGTGCATGCGGCATTACGGAACCGGAAGACCCGGTTCCGTTTTTTTTAATTTAGCTTTATAGCCGATGACGGGAAATAACTACGGTATACAGGGATTAAGTGATAATGAAGTAATTAAATCGAGGGCGAGGTTCGGGGTAAACGATCTGTCGTTTAAAAAAACAAATGAATTTATTGATGCGCTGAAGAGAATTGCGAAGGAGCCGATGGTTATCTTGTTGCTGGTTACTTCGTGCATTTATTTTATTAGCGGCAAAACCGGCGATGGTATTTTTTTGGCCTCGGCTATAGTATTGGTGGCAGGCATTTCCTTATACCAGGATTCGCGCAGCCGCATTGCGCTTGAAAAATTAAAGGACTTTTCGCAGCCCAAATGTAAGGTGATCCGGAATGGCACCGTCATAGAAATAAGAAGCGGAGAACTGGTAGTAGGTGACAGCCTGATGGTTGAAGAAGGGACTTCCATAACAGCCGATGGCTTTATTGTGCATTCCAACGATTTTTCTGTGAACGAAAGCGTCCTTACGGGAGAGTCGTTGACAGTATATAAAGACAGAGCTTCGGCGGATAATTTAATTTTTTGTGGTACTACAGTAGCAAGCGGCCTGGCTATTGCAACCATTACCGCTATAGGGGGCCAAACCCGGCTGGGCAAGATTGGCAAGAGCCTGGAAACAATTGACAATGAAAAAACGCCACTGGAATTGCAGATCAATAATTTCGTTAAGAAGATGGTGGCTGCCGGGGGGATAGTGTTTGTGGGTGTATGGGTTATTAATTATTTCCGGTCGCCGGATATTTTGGATAGCCTCATTAAAGCGCTGACGCTGGCTATGAGTATATTACCGGAAGAGATACCGGTAGCATTTACGGCTTTTATGGCGCTGGGCGCCTGGCGCATGATGAAAATGGGTGTCGTGGTTAAGCAGATGAAAACGGTGGAAACTCTTGGCAGTGCGTCAGTAATCTGCACCGACAAAACAGGTACGTTAACAGAAAATAAGATGGCCCTGGCCAAAGTATATACGCCGGAAGAAGATATTGTAGCTGATGCTATAGCAGGTAGTTCAACCGGTCCGCAACAGGAGCTATTAGAGCTGGCAATGTGGGCCAGTGAGCCGATACCTTTCGACCCTATGGAAGTTGCCCTGCATACCGCTTATTCAAATTCAGGTATTAAAGACGAGCGCCCGGACTATAAGATGATCCACGAGTACCCCTTGAGCGGCAAACCGCCAATGATGACCCATTTGTTTGAAAACGGATCGGGACGGCGCATCATCGCCGCAAAGGGAGCGCCCGAAGCGCTGATAGCCGTTAGTAATTTAAGTGAAACCGAAATAGAACACATTGCTCTGGCAATTAAGGCAATGGCGGCTGAAGGTTACCGGGTGCTGGGTGTGGGTAAAGCAAATTTTACAGGTGACGACTTTCCGGATACACAACAGGAGTTTAAGTTCGAATTTAAAGGCCTGGTAGCATTTTATGATCCGCCAAAAAAGAACATCACTGCGGTATTGCAGGGCTTTTACCGGGCTGGTATAAAAGTAATAATCATAACCGGCGACTACACTGAAACCACAGGAGCTATAGCAAGGCAAATTGATTTTCGCGGACCGGAGCGCTCCCTGAGCGGTGATGCGCTGATGCAATTGTCTGAAAAAGAACTACAGCAAGAAGTGAGGAAGGTTAATATTTTTACGAGGATGTTTCCCGATGCCAAATTAAGGGTAATAGATGCGCTGAAGGCCAACAAAGAGATTGTGGCCATGACCGGAGACGGGGTGAATGACGGCCCGGCCTTAAAAGCAGCCCACATTGGGATTGCGATGGGCAAAAAGGGAACGGAAATTGCCAAAGAAGCCGCTTCGCTAATACTGCTGGACGATGACCTGTCAAAAATGGTGGATGCGATAGCGATGGGAAGGCGGATTTACACGAACCTTAAAAAAGCAATACAATACATTATTTCCATTCATATACCCATCATCCTGACAGTTTTTATACCGCTGGCGCTGGGATGGGTTTATCCGAATATCTTTTCGCCGGTGCACATTATCTTTTTAGAACTGGTTATGGGCCCTACGTGCTCTATCATTTATGAAAATGAGCCTATGGAACGTCACACAATGAATCGGCCGCCACGGCCGTATAGCGTAACCTTTTTTCGCGGGAAGGAATTGATAATAAGTATTGTCCAGGGATTAATAATTACTGCCGGTACATTGTTTGTGTACAATTATGCTGTTTATCACGGTTTTAACGAGCAGCTTACCCGCACCATGGTTTTCAGCTGCCTGCTCTCGGCAAATATCTGGCTGACATTGGTAAACCGGTCATTTTATTATTCGGTATATACTACAATAGGATACGGAAACCGGCTAATGGTGTTAGTAATCTTGCTGACCTTGTCTTTAGCAGCAATAATGTTATATATAAAGCCTGTAGCTGCTTTTTTTGAATTTGCACCAATTTTACACCGGCAACTTGGCCTAAGCGCCGGTATCGGTTTTCTTTCTGCAATATGGCTGGAGGCATTTAAGTGGATCAGGCGGATAAATGACCGGGAACGTAATTGAGCCGAGCAGCAATAATTTACTACTTATTGTCTTTGTAAGACAGACAGCCGCGCTTAAGAAACAGGTCGCGCTTGATTGAACGCTGCCCGTCGCCTATCTTTAAGGGCACTAAACTAAAATGAGAAAACGCCATAAATATTTACGCAAACTTACAGCTGGATTGAAAATACTGGGTCCTGGGCTCGTCACCGGGTCCAGCGATGATGATCCCTCCGGTATTGCGACTTATTCGCAGGTAGGCGCCCAGTTCGGCTTTGCCGCCTTATGGACGGCATTGGTAACATTTCCGCTAATGGCTGCTATCCAGGAAATGTGTGCGCGAATTGGACTGGTCACCAGTAAAGGCCTGACTTCAACCCTTCGGTTCCACTATCCTAAATGGGTACTCTGGCTGATGATCGCATTTTCTTTCCCTGCCATTATCCTTAACATTGGCGCTGATATTGCCGGCATGGGCGCCGCTGCCCATCTCATTGTACCTGTTGTTCCTGCCTTCGCGTTCAGTATCTTATTTACCGTATTAATACTGGCGGCAATTATTGTTTTTCCTTATAAAAAGGTAGCCGGCATCCTTAAGTGGTTTTGTATAACACTCCTGGTGTACCTGGCCGTCCCCTTTTTTACTGATGTTAACTGGGCGGATGTATTTAAGTCCACCATCATTCCTCATATTACCTGGAGTAAGGATTATATCAATGCGCTGGTTGCTATCCTGGGCACAACCATCTCGCCCTATCTGTTCTTCTGGCAGGCTACTATGGAGGCCGAAGATGTTAAGAAGAAGGGGCGGGCCCTGATGGTAGACAAGCGGATGATTACTAAAATGCGTGGAGATGTTGATACCGGCATGCTTTTTTCAAACGTGGTCATGTTTTTTATCATTCTCACCTGCGGCAGCGTGCTTTATCCGCATGGCGTGCACCAGATTGAAACTGTGGAACAGGCTGCTACCGCACTCCGGCCGATAGCGGGAGATATGGCTTACTGGCTGTTTGCGATGGGAATTATCGGCACCGGCTTCCTGGCTATTCCTGTTCTCAGCGGCTCACTGTCCTATATGTTTGCAGAAACCTTTAACTGGAAGCAGGGCCTTGATAAGAAATTTTACCAGGCAAGGCCTTTTTATGGTGTCATTATCATATCCTTGGTTATCGGTGTATTACTGAATCTTATTGGCGTTAATCCGGTACAGGGCCTGCTGTATGCCGCCATGCTTTATGGCCTCACTGCGCCGGTTATCGTTTTGGTCGTCCTGCACATTAGCAATAACCCGGCTGTGATGGGTAATGAGATCAACGGGAGATGGTCCAATATCCTGGGTTGGTTAACTTTTTTGCTTATGGCCGCCGCCGCGGTCACTATGCTTTACCTGCAATTCAGTACCTGATTCCATAATTTCCGGGAGTAGTAAGGCGGAGATCGTCAATGATGATTTTCCCTTAATTGTTTCATATTCAACATGGTATTTTCCATTCAGCTTTGCCTGGCCGGCTTATAGGTAAAATTTATAGGGAAAGTGATGCAGGTCATTTTTTATGGAATAATAAAGGACATTTTTGTCTTTTATTAAAACACTTTAAAAAATGGAAACAGAAACAATACTTGATGTAACGGTGATAGAGCCGCCGTTAAAGCACCGGACTATCTTTCAAAATTTTGATTTATTGCTGCCCGGAGAATCGTTCATTATCCACAACGACCATGATCCGAAATTGCTGTACTACCAGCTTTCAGCCGAACGCGGACAGATTTTTAAATGGGAATATGTAGAAGAAGGCCCGGAAATATGGCAGGTGCGTATTGGGAAACGAGCTGACAATGAAAATTCTGAGACAATAGGCGAGATAGTGGCAGCGGATTTTCGCAAGGCTGCAGTATTCAAAAAATTCGGTATTGATTTTTGCTGCGGCGGAAAAAAAACGGTAAGCGAGGTGTGTGAAAAGAAAGGCATCGATCGGCCGATGCTTGAAAAAGAATTACTGTCTGTTGAGCAGCAGGCGCCGGACAGTGAGCACGATTTTCAAAAATGGGATATCGGCTTTTTGAGCGATTATATTGTTAATACACATCATCAGTACGTAAAAGACAATACACCGTTTGTGCAGGAGATAGCGCAAAAAGTTGCCCGCGTACATGGCGCAGCCCACCCGGAACTAATTGAGGTGGCTGAAGTTTTTGAACAGGTTGCGCACGATCTTACACTGCACATGGCGAAAGAAGAAAGAATACTCTTCCCGCGCATTAAGGAGTTGGCGTACTATAAAAAAATAGGCGCCAAAATACCGTCTGACGATTTAGGGTTGGTTTCTGCCCCCATTCACGTAATGGAATCGGAACATGAACAGGCGGGCGAAGATTTTGCAGAGATCCGCCGGCTAACGTTTGACTATTTGTTGCCAGTTGATGCCTGCCGGTCGTACACGGTATTATTCAAAAAGCTGGAAGAATATGAGAACGACCTGTACCGTCATGTTCACCTGGAAAATAACATCCTGTTTCCAAAAGCGATACAAATTGAAAAAGAACAGGGGTGAAGCGATACGACGCCAATTACCACTCTTAACTAAACAGGTTCGGCAGCAGGCTGATATCCGGCCTTATTGCTGAACCTCGAAAAGTTAAGATTTCTTTAAGATTACCACAGGTCAAAGTTCTTAATAGTATGATTTAAGTAATATTATTTAAGATAAAATTATATAAAAATCATTTAAAATATGACTTGTATCATATTTTAAAATAAGTCACGTCACCCCGGGCCCGTGTGTATACCAATAGTTTTACAAAAAAATCAATGATCATGAAGACAACGAAACTCAAACAATTAATTTCTGTAATAACAATATCATTAGTCGCTTTTTTATCCGCTTGCGGCGGCTCGGGTAGCGAGTCGTCTTCATCAGATACTTCATCAACAGCGGCGGCGAGCGCGGTTAGTGCAGATCCTGCTGCGAAAAGCGATAGTAAAGGCGTCGGCAAATTTACGTCGGTGCAGTTGGGCGCTATAGATGCCGGCATGGCGGAAAAAGGTAAAGCAGTATTCACTGCTAAATGCTCCGCTTGCCATAAGGTAACTACCGACCGGGTAGTAGGCCCGGGCCTGAAAGGCGTTACCGAAAGGCGCACCCCGGAATGGATAATGAACCAGATTACCAACCCGGTTGAAATGGAACAGAAAGATCCGGTAGGTAAAGCATTGCTGGCCCAGTATCTCACCCAAATGACTTTTCAGAACGTAACTGATGACGAGACACGCCAGATACTTGAATACTTCAGGCAAAACGATAAAAAATAAGCACAACTCTAAATTTCATGTCATGAAAATTTCAATTATAAAACTTTTGCCGCTGGCCATTATCCTGCTTTCGTCGCTGGCAATTTATTCCTGTAAACCCGGGAAAGTGGGTTCAAAATTAGATGCGGACGCGGCCCAAAAGGTGTATGTAGCGCCAGGCAAATATGATGAGGTTTACGCCTTTTTATCCGGAGGATTTAGCGGACAGGTAGCTGCCTATGGTATCCCGTCGGGGCGTTTGCTGAAGGTGATTCCTGTGTTTTCCCAAAATCCGGAAAACGGCTACGGTTACTCGGAAGAAACCAAACCCATGCTGAATACTTCTCATGGTTTTGTACCGTGGGACGATTCGCACCACCCGGAACTATCTAAAACCAATGGAGAAGATGACGGCCGCTGGCTGTTTATCAACGGTAATAATACCCCACGCATAGCGCGGATTAACCTTGCTACTTTCAAAACCGACGAAATTATTGAGCTGCCAAACATAGGGGGCAACCACGCCTCGCCGTTTTGTACCGAAAACACAGAGTATGTAGTAGGTAACACCCGGTTTAGCGAACCGCTGGATTTTGAAAAAGGTGATGTGCCTATAAATAGTTATAAGAAAACCTTTAAGGGCGCAGTATCATTTGTTAAAGTTGATAAAGGAACGGGTTCCATGAACCTGTCGTTCCAGCTGATTGTTCCTCCCTTTAATTACGACCTTGCCCATGCAGGCAAGGGGGTATCGCATGATTGGCTATTTTTTACCTGCTATAACACGGAGGAGGCAAATACCTTGCTGGAGGTTAATGCAAGCCAGCGCGATAAGGACTTTATTATGGCAATTAACTGGAAGAAAGCCGAGGAACTGATCAGGCAGGGCAAAGGGGTTAAAACACCGGTTAAATATGCGCATAATGTATACAACGAAAAGACCCATACCGCCTCTTCCCAAATTGAAAGCGGGACACTAACGCTGGATGTGACAAAATATCCCGGACTGGTATATTACATGCCATGCCCAAAATCGCCGCACGGGGTAGATGTAGCGCCTGATGGTGAGTATATTGCTGCCAGCGGAAAACTCGCCGCGGTAATACCCGTATTTTCTTATAAAAAAATGCTGACTGCCATCGATAAAAAGGATTACGATGGAATGATTGACGGCACGTTGCCGGTATTAAAATATGAATCTGTGCTGCATGGCGAGGTTAAACAGCCTGGTTTGGGGCCACTGCATACCGAATTTGATGGTAAAGGCTACGCTTATACCACCATGTTTGTTTCGTCGGAGGTAGTAAAATGGAAAATAGACAATCTGCAAATTATAGACAGGATACCATCTTACTATTCACCGGGGCACCTGTCCATCGTTGGCGGTGATTCTAAAAAGCCTTACGGCAAGTACCTTTTATCGTTAAACAAAATAACTAAGGACAGGTATCTCCCTACAGGTCCCGAACTTCCGCAGGCCTGTCAGCTGATAGATATTTCGGGCGAAAAAATGAAGCTTCTGCTGGATTTTCCGACAATCGGCGAGCCTCATTATGGTCAGATGATACCTGCAGACAAAATATTGAAAAACCAGGTTAAGTTTTTCAAAATAGAGGATAATAAAAATGCTTATGTAACCAGGGCTGAAAAAGATTCAAAGGTTGTTCGTACCGGCAACCGGGTGGATGTTTATATGACGGCTATCCGCTCTCACCTGGCTCCTGACAATATTGAAGGGATAAAAATGGGTGACGAGGTGTATGTGCATGTAACTAACCTTGAACAGGACTGGGACGTGCCTCATGGTTTTGCAATAAAGGGCGCTAATAATGCTGAATTGCTGATTATGCCGGGCGAAACCTCCTCGCTGAAGTGGACCCCGGACCGCTCCGGTATATTCCCATTCTATTGCACCGATTTTTGTTCGGCGCTGCACCAGGAGATGCAAGGATACTTCAGGGTATCTCCCGCCGGCGCCGATACGCCGCTTAAGTTTTCCATCGGTGTAAACCCTGTAACCCAATAACTATATAAATGTATCACCCGCTACGACCCACGTGAGACGTGCGGGTGATAAAATTGTAAAATTATGAAACCTGTATTGCGGATACTGATCGGGACAAGCATCGTGTTGATGCTGGGCGCATATGTGCTTCCGCTATGGCACATCCTGCTGGATGCTCCTCAGTATCCTGAAGGACTTGAATTGAAAATATGGCTCAATGGCTTGTCCGGAAATATCGACCAGATAAATGGTTTAAACCATTATATCGGAATGAAACATATCTCTATAGCGGACTTTAGAGAGTTTAAGATACTGCCTTACGCTTTTGGCATGGTACTTTTACTTGGCGCTGTGGCTGCCGTTATTAACAGCCGCAAACTGGCCATCACATGGTTCCTGAGTCTGTGCCTGTTTGGCATAGCCGGCTTCACCGATTTTTATATCTGGGAATATAATTATGGCCACCACCTTAACCCGCATGCGGCTATAAAGGTTGAAGGAATGTATTATCAGCCGCCGTTGTTTGGCTATAAGCAGCTGCTCAATTTTACAGCAGGCTCACTCCCCGACACTGGCGGCATTATAGTGGGTATAGGCGGAGTATTAGCCGCACTGCCGCTTATCAAAAGAAAAAAATCGAAAATCAACAATGAAAAAAATCTGCATACTCCTGACGATCGCCGGCTTGCTGTTTAGCGCCTGCTCCCGTGGTCCGGAAGCTATTCAATATGGTAAGGACGCCTGCTGGCATTGTAAAATGACAATTATGGACAAAAGGTTTGCTGCCGAAATTGTAACTGCTAAAGGGAAGGTATACAAGTTTGATTCCGCCGAATGTATGGCAGGTTACCTGAAAGAAAACCCCGGACTGGCAACCGATAAGCAGGCGTTGTTGTTTGTTAGCTACTACCAGGCTCCCGGATCATTTAACGATGCCCGAAAATCTGCATTCCTCGAGGCTCCAACTGTTTCTTCGCCTATGGGTGGAAATCTTGCTGCTTTCGGCTCGGAAAACCTGGCGAAACGTTTTCAAAATGGCGCAGCGGGTACAATTTATAACTGGAATGAACTACTTAAGTCCAGACCGTAAAATTATCATGAGGAATTATCTGCTTAAGCTTTGTTTGCTGCTGATGCTGCCGGCTGCCGTATTTGGCCGCACTATAATTGTTTCTCCGCATACCCAGATCCAAACACTAAAAAAGGCAATTGACCTGGCGAAGAATGGTGATACCATTATTGTACAACCGGGGCTATACACATCCATTAACACCATAGTTAATAAAGAATTGACCATACTGGGTGAGGGCAAGCCTGTACTGGATGCTCATCACCGCGAAGAGGTAGTTACCATAACGAGCAATAATGTAAAGTTTGATGGATTTATAATTCAAAACTCAAGAACCGGGTCGATGCGAGATTTTGCGGGTGTCAGGCTCAGCAAAGTTCAAAACGTAACGGTAAGCAATAATACGCTGCTTAATAATTTCTTTGGAATATACCTTTCTGACAGTAACAATATCAGCGTAATCAATAATCATTTGTCCGGCTCCAATAACGCCGAAAACTCCGGCAACGGTATCCACCTTTGGAAATGTAAATATGTGCTTATCAGCGGTAATTACGTTACGCATCACCGGGACGGGATATACTTTGAGTTTGCCAAAAACAGCACCATCGAAAACAATGTGAGCGAAAAGAATATCCGGTACGGCCTGCATTTTATGTTTTCTGACGATGACACTTACCTGCACAATACTTTTCGCAACAATGGGTCGGGTGTAGCGGTGATGTATACCCGGCGGATAAAGATGCTGAACAATACGTTCACGCAAAACTGGGGCGGTTCCATTTACGGACTACTGCTTAAAGAGATAAGCGACGCACAAATAGAGGGGAATCAATTTATACGGAATACTACGGGCATTTATATGGAAAATACCGAAAGGATAAGGGTGACTAAAAACAACTTCCGTTCGAACGGCTGGGCCGTAAGGGTACTGGCAAGCTGCTATAACAATTATTTTACGAACAACAATTTTGAAGGGAACTCTTTTGACGCGACTACCAATGGCTCGCTAAAGGAAAATTATTTCAGTAATAATTACTGGGATAAATATGAAGGGTATGACCTGGACAAAAATGGCATTGGCGATGTACCATACAGGCCCATAAGCCTTTACGCCCAGGTTATTGAGCAAAACCCGCAAAGTGTGATGCTTATGCGCAGCTTTATTGTAAACCTGATGGATAAGGTGGAGCGCGCTGTGCCCTCGGTAACTCCTGAAACAGTGAAAGATGAAAAACCTATGATGAAACCATGGAAGAGATAATAGGCATAAAAGGGCTAAAAAAATCATTCGGGCGGCTGTCTGTACTAAAAAATATCAGTTGCAGCTTTGAAGAGGGCAGGGTTGTTTCGATACTGGGACCGAATGCGTCTGGAAAAACCACGCTTATAAAGTCGGTACTGGGCATGGTGATACCGGACGAAGGCGATATTTTGTTTAAAGGCGCCCCTGTAACAGGTACATATAACTACAAACGCCACATAGGCTACATGCCACAGATAGGCAGGTATCCCGATAATATGAAGATCGGTCAGCTTTTCAGGATGGTAATGGATATAAGGCAGGAGGACACGGCACTGGACACTGACCTGCTGAAAGAGTACAAACTGGAGAGCATGTATAATAAAACCATGCGCACCCTTTCTGGCGGAACGCTTCAAAAGGTAAGTGCTGCATTAGCGTTTATGTTCAACCCGGATGTGCTGATCCTTGACGAGCCGAGCGCAGGCCTGGACCCTTTTGCTGCAGAAGCACTGAAAGAAAAAATTATGCACGAAAAACACAGGGGCAAGCTGATACTTATCACCTCTCATATCCTGAGCGAAGCCGATGAAATCTCGGACAACATTATGTATCTAATTGAGGGACAGATTAAATTCTACAAGTCGCTGCACCAGCTAAAAGACGAGACAGGCGAACAAAAACTGGGCCGGGCACTCACCAAAATAATTGTATAATCAGATGTTTAAGATAGCTAAATATATCATTTTGGATATAGTAAGGAGCAAAGTGCTTATTGCTTATACTGTGCTGCTGCTGGCCATCAGCCTTACCATATTTATGGCAGACGGCGATGTAACCAAGGGATTGGTGAGCATCACCACCGTCATCATGATCATAGTTCCGCTTGTGAGTGTTGTGTATTCGACTACTTACTATTTCAATGCGGCAGAATTTACCGAACTATTAGTATCACAGCCTATCAGCCGTAAAAATATCCTGATGGGCAAATTTATTGGTATTGGCAGTTCGGTGCTGTTTGCATTTGTAGCAGGCGTATGTATTCCGGTTAGTATATTCGCGTTTTCAGCCACAGGTATCACACTAATGGTATCGGGGTGCCTGCTCACATTGAGTTTCGTATCACTTGCATTTTTTACCTCTACCCGCACACGCGATAAGGCCCGGGGGATAGGGCTTGCGCTGATGCTGTGGTTTTATTTTGCAATACTGTTTGACGGACTGGTATTATTATTCCTCTACAGCTTCGCCGACTACCCGCTGGAAAAAGCTATGATAGCACTTACTGCCCTGAACCCGATAGACCTGGCACGGATACTCATTTTGCTGCAGCTTGATATTTCCGCCTTAATGGGCTATACCGGCGCATTATACCAGCAGTTTTTTGGCAGCGGGTCAGGCATCATCTTCTCACTGATCCTGCAAATTATATGGATAGGAGCGCCGTTGTTGCTGGCTTTAAAGGCCTTCAAAAAGAAGGATCTGTGATTGAAATGAACTGACAATAAAATGCTGAAATAATATGCAAGCTGCTTTCTGTGCCAGGGGCGCTTCTACCTCGTTGTGGGCTGACCCGCGTTTATCCCCGCCGCTTTGGCCTGTTTACTTAATTGTCCTTTAAAATGCGTTGCAAGCAGCATACCTAAAATTTTATAAAAATGACTACAAAACTTATTGCCTTTACTTTGGGCCTGATATTCCTCTTTTCAAACCTTGCTTACAGTCAATGTGCTTGTTGCGCCGGAGCAGCCTCTGCCAGCGGCGACTTTAATAATGGCATCTTCACGCTGCCGAAAAAACAATTTGTGATAGAAACTTACGCTGACTTTCGGACTATCAGGGCCGGGGCCGGCGTTACGCCCCTCGGCGATGAAGAAGCGCCGCTGAAAAACATGACCATTACTTCGCTTGGCGCGAGGTACGGGCTGAGCGACAAGGTCACTCTTTCAGCCCTGCTGCCCTATACTTTTCTGCATACAAACTATGGTAACGACAGCGGACTTGGTGACGCTATGCTTCTCGGCACTTTTGAGGTAGCGACTTATGGCAATACCCGTTTTGCGCTACAGGCAGGTATTAAGCTACCCACCGGTGTACAAAAAAGCTCAAACTTTGACAACACAACGGTTGTTGTTGGTTCCGGTTCATACGATCCTGCGGCAGGCTTGCTTGCCGCTCACCGGTGGGCTAAATTTTCTCTGCAGGGCAACTTGTTTTATAAACATACTACCAAAGGTTTCGGCGGTAATTATTACAGCAGCGTATTTGTTCAAAATGTTACCTTATCGTACCGTATTGCTGGCGGAGAGACTTCTTTTTGTACATCTGATCCAAAGCTTGCAGCTAAAAATAACTTTGGGTTAAATGTATTCGGTGGTTATTATGGTGAATTGCTTGATAAAATAACTGAAGATGGTGTCTCTGACAAGAATTCAGGATATTATCTGGGTTTTATCAATCTGGGCGCTAATCTTTTCTATAAAAAGTGGGGGATACCTGTTACTTTTTCACCGCCGCTGCTTCAACATCTGAATGGCAACCAGAACGATGCCGGTTACAGGGTCCGGATAGGTATAGTCAGGTCTTTTTAGCGTTTTCGATAAATATGTGTATTATTAGCTTACGTGAGTTCGATATAAGGGCAGAAACCTTAAACCTTATGCTAGCCTTACCTAGACGGAAAAGCCCTCTCGAAATAATCCTCTTGCCTCATCCGGCTTTCAGTCACCATCAACACGGGAAAAGAGAAGCGACAAAAGGCTGTTTGGAGATGACCTGAGCTGAGCAAGCGTTTAGAGCCTTCTCCTTGTGCCACCGCTAAAGCTACGGCGCGTAATTGGAGAGGGGCAGGGTTAGGCGACCGGAACTTTGCAGGAAGAAGGCCGAAAATATGCATCCATTTGCTTACATCTAATTCACGCTAACTTAAGGCAAAATCACCCTCGGCAGCGGGTCACCCCCTGCTTAAATCATCTTCGTTGGGAGGACTTTAAAAATTGCGAGAGAGTGCAGATAAAGTCTTCCCTGCCCGGGGGCGATTTAGAGAGCGCTATAAGCATAAATATCTTTAATTTAACGGCTATGACGTCTCGCTTGAACCGGCGAGGTGAACTTTTTTATCTGCCCAATAAAGCGTTTCTGCCGCACTGGAGATAGCATTTAGTTTATTTCATTTTTTATCTATAAAACTTAATTAATCAGTATATTCAGCGTAATTTTTAAGCCGGTATTCCTAATGAAAAAGCCACCCCTATTTAATCCTGTCATCTCCCTTGTGTGGTATTCCCGAAGCAAAATCGAACGGCAAATATTCCATACTTAACATCGCAATATTTTTATGATGAATAAATTATTGCTTGTAATAATTCTCTTCCATTTTTCAACTGTGTTCGGTCAATTGCCCCCTGATACTGGGTTTAAACTTGATCGCCTGCCTGCCCGGGCCACCAACCAATGGAGATTTCATATGGGCGATAACGCCGCCTGGGTTGACACCGCTTTTAACGATAAAGGTTGGCAACGCTTGGATCCTACACAACTGCGCCATTTTTTGCCGCAAGTCAACAATGAACAAATTGGATGGTTCCGGCTAAAAATACAGGTGTCGCCCACACTTCGGGGCAAGACTGTCGCATTGATTGTAAATCAACATGGTGCCGCAGAAATTTATTTTAATGGAACACTTATACGTACTATGGGGAGGGTGAGCGCAGACTACACCGTGGAGCAAACCCGGCGCTCCAGGGATGAACCGCTGACTGTCCGGCTCAGTAATGCTCCATTGCAGTACCTGGCGATCCGCTATTCGTTCAACAAATCGAACTTCATCATCGGGTACGGAGATCCTGTAATAGCTGCTTCTTTTGAAGAAGTGGACAGCGCATGGGAGAGGTTTTTCCTGGTGGTTGATTTTTACACTACCCGGTCGTGGGTTTCGGGTTGCTTTATGTTATTGGGCATATTGCAATTGGCCATTTACTTTTTCAACCGCGAACGAAAAATTAATCTGTACTTATCGGTTTTCGCTTTTTTACAGCTATTTACCCTTATGGATGGTCTTTTGGTCCCAATTTTGCCAACCGCCAATTGGATAACTGTGATTCAGTGGGCGTTTAATCTTTCGGCGCCTGCTGAACTTGTCTTTTTGCTGGCAATGACGTATCTTTTTTTTGGCTTCCGGTACAATTGGTTGCTTTATGCAATGGCAGCGCTTTGCCTGCCGGTTATTATTGTCCAATTTATTGGCGATAACGCTAGGGATGAAGTCGTACTTGCCATTTACAATGTTATAAATTATCTCATCATCATCGGCTTATCCGTAAAAGCGGTAAGGCAAAAAAAAGACGGGGCTCGATTGTTCCTGGCGGGCATTTGCGTTGCTTTAATATTTTTTATTCTTTTCACTACAAACGGTTTGGGTATTCATCAATCCTTTTTAATGGAAAGTTTTGAAGTAGCCCTGGCCTTTTTAACGCCGGCAATTATGCTTGCTATACTGCTCGCCGGAGAGTTTTCACGTAACCTTATTTCACTTCGCCAAAAACTCACGGAGGTGGAGCGCTTATCAGCCAGGAGCCTTAAGCAGGAACAAGAAAAACAGGACCTGCTTGCCCGCCAAAATGAAATCCTTGAACAAAAAGTAACCGAGCGTACAGTTGAATTAAATCAATCACTTACGGAATTGAAGGCAGCGCAATCCCAGCTTATTCAGTCGGCAAAAATGGCTTCACTGGGTGAGTTGACCGCGGGTATCGCACACGAGATACAAAACCCGTTGAATTTCGTTAACAACTTTTCGGATGTGAACCAGGAAATGCTGGAGGAGTTAAAAGCAGAAAGTACAAAGCCGAAGGATAAAAGGGATGAGCAGTTGGAGGCCGAGCTGATAAACGACTTGATAGGAAATGAACAGAAGATCAATCACCACGGAAAGCGTGCTGATGCTATTGTAAAAAGCATGCTCCAGCACAGTCGCATGGCTTCTGGTCAGAAGGAGCCCACAGACCTGAATGCTTTAGCCGATGAATACCTGCGCCTGGCTTATCACAGCCTGCGGGAAAAGGATAAAAATTTTGATCCTGTGCTGGTAACAGATTTCGCGGCGGAGCTTCCTAAAGCAAACGTTATTCCGCAGAATATTGGCCGGGTGCTGCTGAATGTGCTCAACAACGCCTTTTTTGCCATTCAGCAAAAGGCAAAAACAACCGGAGCCGATTATATACCGACGATAGAACTTCGGACAACACTGCAAAGTGGCTTCGTGATGATCTCGGTAAAAGATAACGGGGATGGAATCCCGGATGCTATACGAGACAAGGTGATGCAGCCTTTTTTTACTGCCAAACCTACTGGCGAAGGCACGGGTTTGGGCCTGTCTTTAAGCTATGATATCGTGGTGAACGGGCACGGGGGCAATATAGAGTTTACAACGAAGGAGGGTGAAGGTGCGGAGTTTGTTATTTCGCTGCCGGTTTAATGAACCGGCGATGCCCATTTCTTCACACTTTTTTAACCTCAGCAAAATTTAATCACAATAAACAATGTTTATTATTGCTGAACAATACCTAATTTAGGTAGCATCAGTTTATGAGCATGAAAATTTCTCACTCCATTTTAATTACTGGCGTATGTCTGTCTGTTTTTACTATATGCAGCCAAAGCATACAGGCTCAAACATCAAAATCGCCTGAAAAAAGAAAGGATGTTAAATCCCCGGTTGATACTTCTTGGAACCAAGCCTCGGCAGGTGATAAAATGTTTGTAAACAGCCAGGCGTTCAACCCTGCCGGCCAAACCCTCGACCTGGCCCAAGGCACCCGCGTAATGAACATAGAACTGGCCAGGCACGACAAATTCCTCCTTTCAAAAAACAATGGGGGCTTGGCCGTTATTAATGCGGACGACTTTACGGTGGCCAACCGGTTCGAATACGAAAAAGATGAAGCGGGTTCCATGTATGGCCTCGCAGTTGACGGCAACGACTCTACCGTTTATTTTACCGGCGCACAGAAGAACCTGTATATAGGCAATATCACTCAATCGGGCGAGTTTAAGCTTACCGAAAAGATTGATCTTTCTGTTAATAAAAAAACGGCCACCCCTTTGGGTATAGGCTTAGTGGATAAGCATATTGCTTATGTGGCGCTGGCTATACCCAACCAGGTAGCGGTGGTGGATATTGCTGCAGGTAAGGTGCTGGCCAAAGTACCGGTGGGCGTTTGCCCGTATGCCATTGTTATCAGTAAAGACAAAAGGCTTGCATTTGTAAGCAATTTCGGCGGCCCGCAAGCCCGAAAAGGAGACCGGACGGAGGTATCAGCGGGGACAAAGGTTGCGGTAGACGACAACTCTATCGCCCTGCGCGGCTCTGTTACCGTAATCGATATTCAATCGAGGAAAGCGGTCAAGCAGATCGCCACCCGCATATACCCGGAATCGATGGCTTTATCGCCCGATGGCAGCCTGCTCTATGTAACTGATGAAAGCGGCGATGGCATCAGCGTGGTGGACACAAAAAAACTGGCAGTGGTACATACTATAGATACGAAGCCTGATCCATCCCTGCCTTATGGAAGCCTTACTACGGCGTTAGCCTTTAGCCCCGACGGCAAAGTATTGTATGCCGCCAATGCGGGTAATAATGCAATCGCGCTTATCGACCCCAAGCATCCGCAAAAAGGTCCTTACGGGTTTATTGCCGGCGGCGGTTTTCCGGGTGCTGTGTGCGTTACTGCGCATAACCTGTTTATCGGCAACGTTACCCCATTGAAGCAGGGCGCTTTACAAAAGGTGGCCCTGCCGGCCAGTAAGGCGCAACTGGATGCCTATACTACTACGGCAAAAAAAGGCTTTCATTTTATAGAAATGATGCGCGCGCAGGCTGAGGCAAATTTAAAGGCCAGGCCTCAGCCGGTGCCGGCCAATGTAGGCGAGCCTTCCTCTATAAAACATGTGGTTTATATCATAAGGGAAAATAAAAAATTCGACCAGGAATTAGGCGATTTCGGGAAGGGCAATTGCGACTCCACCCTGGTTGAATACGCCAAACACATAACCCCCAATGCCCACAGTCTCGCCGGCCAATTTATCTTACTTGACAATTATTATTGCAACGGCATTAACTCCAGCGACGGCCATCAATGGGCAACCCAGGGCATTTCTACACCTTACCACGAGAAAGACTTTTCGGGCGGGCGTTGCGCCTATGATTTCGGCACCGATCCTTTATGCTATGCCGGTTGCGGTTTTATCTGGACCCACCTGTTGCGCAAAGGCATATCTTTCAGAAATTTTGGCGAGTTCGACCTGGCAGAGGTAACAAAAGGCAAAAGCTGGACAAATTTGTATGATAACTGGAAGGATAAAGGCGATTCCGTTTGGTACAAATGCGCCTACCAGTCAAAAAGCCTCGAAAAATACAGCGACTTGCGATACCCCGGCTGGAACCTGACCATTCCGGAACAAATAAGGGCCGATGTATTTATCAAGGCGCTGCATGAATATGAGGCCAAAGGCAGCTTCCCTGATTTTACCATTATTTACTTACCTAATGACCATACCAGCGGGTACGACGAAAAATCACCTACGCCGCGAGCTTATGTGGCTGATAATGATTTGGCGACCGGCCGGGTAGTAGAGGCGCTTTCCAAAAGTCCGTTCTGGAAAGACATGGCCATATTTGTGAATGAGGATGACCCGCAAAGCGGCACAGACCATGTTGACGGTCACAGGTCGGTTTGCTTTGTGGCCAGCCCGTATGCAAAGCGGAAAAGTATCGTCAGCAAATTTTATAACCAGGCATCTGTATTGCATACCATTTGCCAGATATTTGGTACACAGCCGATGAATCAAATGGTGGCCATGGCCCCTTTAATGAATGACTGCTTCCAGGAAAGCCCGGATTACACGCCTTATACTACCTTGACGCCGGCTGTTGCTATTAACGAAATGAACCCGCCCAAGCAAAAGATAGGCAGCAAAACCACTAAAAGACTGGCTCCTTTAACAGAGAAAATGGACTTCTCCAAACCCGACCTCAACGATAAAGATGCCTTGTTATTCAGTGAATACCTGTGGTCAACCATTCATGGTGACAAGCCGTTTCCAAAAAAATACTTCGGGGCACATGGCAAGGGTTTAAAGGCGCTGGGTTTGCAGATTGATCCTCAATATAAGGATGATGATGATTGAAATTTTTTTAAGTAATTAAAGCAAAAAGCGGACAATGTTTGATTGTTCGCTTTTTTTATAGGGTTTTGCAGCTTTATTCTGTTTTGTACAATTTAATATTTTAAACCTGGCATACTTTGTTCAGAACATTTATGCAATTAAACGTTATTAACGATAAGCAATTAAAACTATGGCAGAAAACAAATTATTGAGAATGGACAATATGGGCATCGTGGTGGAGTCCCTCGACAATGCAATTGCCTTCTTCCGCGAGATAGGCCTGAAGCTGGAAGGCCGGGCTACGATAGAAGGGGAGTGGGCCGGCCGCGTTACCGGGCTGGGCGCACAGCATGTGGAAATTGCCATGATGATTACTCCCGATGGTCACAGCCGTCTCGAGCTTTCGCGGTTTATAACGCCCGCGGTAATTGCCGACCACCGCACCGCCCCGGTAAATTCCCTCGGCTACCTTCGTGCCATGTTCACCGTTGAAGACATCGATGAACTGGTGTCCCGGCTCGCCAAACATGGCGCTGAGCTGGTGGGAGAGGTGGTTAAGTATGAGAATGCTTATAAGCTTTGCTACATACGCGGCGTTGAGGGAATCTTAATTGGTTTGGCGGAGGAACTGCGGAAGCAATAAGACCTGAGATCTCAAATCTATTTCGTTCATACTGTTCATTTTTTCTCATGAATACCCTGAGTTTCGCTGAAATTATTGATTATGAATTGATAGTATCAAGTAATTACGATAAGCTGTTAACAATTTCCAAATCAGCCGGAAAAATTTTGACGGGTGCCGTATAACTGTAGTAGCGGGCAAGCGTGGTCTTCACGCCTGCCCGGGTTGACGGAGACTTTGTTAAAGGGGGCTATATTGTTCCTTTGTACTACTTGTTCTTACCGGTTATAAAGTTGTATAGGTTTGTTTTAATAACCCCATCGCATTCCTGGACGAGCCTGTTATATTCGTTTTCAAAAACAGGCCCATCGTAAGTAAAATTAACCGTTGTTGAATCGGCAGTATCGGATAACTCAAAGATCATTTTGGTGCCGGTCCATTCATAATTGTCGGTAGTGCGTTTACTATCGGTAGTGAGCCACACCACTTTTTTGCCTGGTACAAATTCAATAATCCGCTGCCTGCTATAATGGACATCGCCGGTTTTTAGCACAAACTCGTCATTAAGACTTGTGCTTTTGCCTTCAAAATCCTCGGGCCACCACCTGGCCACATCGTTGATATGTTCAAACACAGTTGCCGGACTAAACGGCACTGTAATACTAGTGCTGTAGCTTACCTTTTTCTTTGTTTTCAATTGCCCTTTCCCGGTGGTAAGGTACGAGAAGAGGCTTGTCTTTATCCAATGCGACCATCCCGGTTCGCAGTCTTTATAACATTCACTATCAGGCGTGAGGCCTTCGTGGATAAAATTCAGTTTGGTAAGGCCGTCGTCTTCTGGGAGATCGAATATCAGCTTTGTACCGGTCCATTCTGTTTTAGCAGTATACCAGGGCATGTAACAATCCGTAACTAACCAAACTGCTTTTTTGCCTGGTATTAAATCGGTTACCTTGAAATTGAAGAAGGCGTCGCCGCCCATTTTCACCGTAAACACGTCATTTTGTTTTGCGGCGCTCCCGGTAAATGCTACTCCCCACCATTCAGGCACATTACTTATTTTTTCAAGTGCTTCGGCGGCGCTCATTTTTACGGTAATGCTGCAGTTAAAATCATTCTTTTTCATTGCGTTTGCTGATTAATAATTATTCATTTTTTCAGACAAAAATGGGGCGCAAAAAAACCGAAGTATTGTACAAATCGGAAGTTAACTTGTATAATGCCGTGTGGCAAGCTCGTTCATGCTGTTCTGGAGGTCAGTTGGTGTGTAACCGGTAAATCGCTTAAACGCCCTGATGAAATGCGATTGATCGTGATAGTAACGATACATGTATGTTTTCAAGCCTTTCATGTCGCTGCCGGCTGAATACGCCCGGTAAACTTGTTTGAAACGGATTATTTCCGAAAGGTTTTTGGGCCCGGTACCCAGGTGTTCCGAGAATTTTGTATGCAGCCAGCGTGAGCTGTAACCCGTTTCTTTTTCCAGCTTTGCCACGCTAATTATGCCATCGGCGGCGGTTATACGGTCGATACAGTAGTCGTAGATCGGGTCGGCAGTAGTTTTTTCCAGCCGTTTGATGAGGAAATTTTGCAATAGCTGCAATTTCAGCGTTACAGAGTTAATTTCAGCAAGCCGCGATTCAAGCTCTTTGGTATAGTTGCCTAGCAAATCGCCCAGTTCCACGATTTGATTTTTAATATCGGCGTATGATAAGCGAAACAAACGATAAGCGCCAACCGGGTTAAATTCTATAATGATAGTGCCGGTTTGGATATCATCACACGGATCGAGGCTTACCGGGGTATCAATGATACCAGCTAAACTTAGTTTATTTTCATCCTGCACGAAGGTGTTGGTCCCAATCCCGGCCGCTATACCATTGCGGTAGGTGAGCGTTAGCTTGAAATTTGCATTCGGTACAATCAGTTTTTTATCCAATTCGGGCAAGCGGCCGCTGCTTTCAAACACATACATTTTGGCAATATACGGGCTTAATAAAAGGTGCGGGGTTACCGGAATGAATCTAAAGGCGGTCATTACTTCAACAGGCAATATTCACTGTTTCAAGATAAAGTTATCAAATCTCTATAAATGCAAAAAGCTTTATGCAGATATTTTACGGCATAAGGAAGCCAGACTATTTAACCAGCCTGTTAATACCCGCTTTTTTTAGCTTGGCAATAATGCCGGCGGCAATCAGTTTACCCTGTGTGTTGCCTTTATCAATGCTTTCGGGATAATGGATGCCTCCATAAAATCTTGACATCGAGGCTTCTGCGGCGGCTTGCCTGAACGAGGTAAACGAGCGCTCGCTGCTTCCGAAAGGAATTTCGGTATTATCGGTGTATTCAAAATTATCACCCAGTAAATAGGTTAGCACTTCTGCCGCTGCATTTGAAATAACAGCATGGCCACTGGTGTATTCCGGGAAAGGCGGTGTTTGTAATATGGGTTGCCATTTAACATCCATGTACCGGTTAATATAGGTTTCAGGGCGGATGCGGTTGCTGTCGTATTTTTCTTCCCAGCAGCTTATAAAAGCATCCATCAGGGTAATACCCTCAAGCGTAAGCACCACAACCGAATTGTCAAAGTTTAGTTTGGCTTTCCTGGTCACCAGTCCGGCAATATGCATCCAATGCCCGCCCGGACTAATCTTTTTATAGCCTATCATCATGTGGCCAGATGTTGTAATAGCAAAAGGATTACAGTCCCAAAACATCGCCTGGTTAATTTGTTCAGTGGTTAAGTGTTTCGATACATCATAAACTGCCTTTACCTGCCTGTAAAATGCCGAAGCGGTATCTTTACTGAAGGGTATGAGCGGATCGGGTTTGTATTGGTTGGCTGAGTCGATAACCATAGTGCGGATAGTTTTCCAATTGGGTTCAACAGCCTCAAAATATCCCGGCGGTGTTGGGTACCATTTACTCTCGTCCTGAATAGGGGTATATCTTTTCAATGCACTTAATTTACTGTAGTGGTCGGTCCTGGAAAAGTCTACAGCTGCTGCCGCTGCGATTTGAGCAGCCTTTACCGAATTATTTATCACGGTTTGCTTTACGCCAGTTTTTTGCACTGTCCGGATAAAATTTTCCTCGTCATCTTTCAGCATGAACCCTGAAGGGAGGAGTGATTTACCAATTTCAAGAATGCTGTAATATGCGGCAATCTTCGGATCATATTTGATGTGCAGAGTATCCAGCCCGGCGTTGTGTTTATAATCCTTTACGAACGATTCAAGGGGCGGGATGCTCTTGTTATTCGCCGCTGCCAGGTTATAGGCGCCTAACATGCAGTAAGCATAATAGCGTGCGGCGACCGGCGGGTTGGTTACATCATGCACCATTACCATGGTTACCGCATTTACAGCGTGATCGGGTTGTAGATAATCCGGGAGCTCTGCCTGTTTGTTTTGGGCAAAACAAAAGGCGGCTGATGTAAAAAAAAGCGCTGTAAAAAGAGTATAAAACTTCATTGTTCTTTGTAAAATTTCAGAGGTTCGCCGGCAGTGCCGATAACCAGGTACGGAACTTTATCTATAGTTGTTTCAATGGCCGATTTTACATCATCCGTAACTGAAAGGCCTGATTCTGGCTGGGTGATATAGGTAAACGTTCCCTTTCCATTTCCTGTTAGCAGGCAGCCATAATTGGCGTCTATGCTGCCTACTTTAAGTCGGTTATCTGAGTGGTTGCCCAGCAACAATACATCAGCGAACCCATCGTGATTAAAATCGCCGGTAAGTATTTGGGTAATCGGTGCAAACTGGGCTTCAACGGGTAGTGGCGCAGCGGTAAATTTGCCGTTGTTATTAATGAAAAGTGTCGTTTTGACGTTGTTGATGCTGAGCTTTTTGGCTTTAGCAAGTTCACCGGCATCAAATATTTCGTTGATGGTTGCATCGGCATACATCTTATACGAGCTAAAACGCCTCCGCATGGGATAAATTTGATCGTTCAATTCATCGCGGCTTACAAATGGATAGCTTTTGCCCTGTATATAAAAACTAAAGAACGGGTCTATCGAGCCATTGTTATCAAAATCCGCATAATACATTTCGGCAGGTTCGGCAGCCGTTGCATGTATCTGCGAGTTGGTCCCCAGATTACCGGCTATTAAATCCGGCTTACCGTCTCCATTTACATCTGCAAAGGCCAGTTTAAACCAAAACCCGCTTTGTGGGGTATTAAAGTAATCCGATGTTTTGTCCTTAAAGCCTTCAGGAGTGTTTATCAGCACGGTTATCGGCATAAATTCCCCGCATAAAACCAGGTCTTTGCGGCCATCACTATTCAGGTCTATCCATTGTGCATCGGTTACCATTCCGATTTTAGCGAATGAAAAGTCAGCCGCTTTAAACTTGCCTTTTCCGTCGTTTACCAACAGGTAACTCTGCGGTGCAACCGGGTATTGGCCGGGAATCACTCTTCCTCCAACAAACAGGTCAAGGTCGCCGTCACCGTCGAAATCACATGCCTGCACACACGATTTGCTGTTGGCATTAAGTACAGGCAAGGTGTTTAGCGATAATACAAAGCGGTTATCACCTTCATTCAAATATAGTTCGTCCTGCAAGTCAGCAGTATTAGGCTCATATAACGAATAACCTCCTTTTGCAAGATACAGATCGGGCCTGCCATCGCCATTGGCGTCAAAGAATGTTGCGGCAGCGATCGTACCGATGTTTTCCGCCCCGCCTCTTAGCAACTTCACGGCGCGGTACTTTCCGCCCGCCTCCTGTAAATAGATTTTACCTGGACTATCTTTATCGCCGCTAATATACAAATCCTCCAAACCATCGCTATTTACGTCAGCTTTGGCAATAACCGGCGCCGTTTTGGAATACATAAAAAGCATCAGCAATTGGCGCTTAAAATCATTTATGGTGATTTCTTCGGGTTTAAAATCAATTATCGGGCTGGCGGGCTTAAAAATAGTTTTCTTGGGGGCAACCGAGCTATCTTCATGTCTTTTATCGGGCTGTTCAGCAATAACAAGCAGTTGATCAGCTTTAACATTTGTTAGCATCTGCACAGACTGATCCGGCCAAATAATGCGGACCGAATCGACCGATGTTTGCTTACCCAATCCAAAATTCAACGTGGTGGATACAGCCGACAGGTAGCCCCGGTTACGGTTAACTTCCTGGTATTGCAAATTTCCCGGCGAGTACACATATACTTTTGCTCCGATGGCGTCAGTGTTCTTAGCGATTCCTTTTAGCTTAATGGCCAGGTAAGAAGTGTTACCGCTCTCGCGGCTCGTATTTTGATAAACCGAAGCCTGCTGATTGATGTTATTCACCACCAGGTCCAGGTCGCCATCATTATCCAGGTCGACGTATGCCGCCCCGCTCGAAACGGTTGCTTCGTTAAGTCCCCAGTCAACTTGTTTGTTGCTAAAAGTAAGGTCGCGGTTGTTTTTAAATACATAATTCGGCAGCTTTGTCGAAGGCATGGCCATAATCAGGTCCATCAGCCTGAAAGGTTCAGCAGCCATCGCTTTTTTGATTTTATAATCGCCCCAGTAGCGTAAAAAATCCTTATTGGTGTAGTCTCTTAAATAGCCGTTGCTGATAAATATGTCTTTATAGCCGTCGTTGTCAAAATCGGCTATCAGCGGGCTCCAGCTCCAGTCGGTGTTCGAAATGCCCGCCAGCTGTGCTATCTCGCTGAAGGTATTGTCCCCATTGTTTAGCTGGAGCATGTTCCGCATATATTGTTTATAGAGGCCCTGCGTTTCCATCAGCGCAAAAGACTCATAGTTTTCTTCCAGTTGAAGCGATTTTTGCCGGTGGTTATCTTCCGGCAGCATATCGAGTGTCAGTATATCCGGCAAGCCGTCATTATTAAAATCGGCAATATCCACCCCCATCGAGAAGTGCGACATATGCCTGAGCATGGCCTTTGATTTTTCGGCAAAGGTGCCGTCGTGGTTGTTGATGTAAATATAATCAGGCTCATTATAATCATTGGTTACATAAATATCCTGCCAGCCGTCTTTATTAATATCGGCAATGGCTACGCCCAGACCGAACGTAAGGGGATTTTGAACTATTCCGGCTGTTTTTGACACATCGGTAAAGTGCCCGTTATCATTTCTGAATAATTTATTACTGGCCAGATCATCTGTTTGATTTTTGTAACGGGCCAGCTCCATATTATCCAGTTTTTTTATGTTATGGTTCAACAGGAACATATCCAGGTCTCCATCATTATCATAATCAAAAAAAACAGCCTGTGTACTGTATCCGGGGTCGTCAAGGCCGTATTCTTTGGCTTCGTCTTTAAATTTATTATTCCCCAGGTTTATAAATAACTGGTTTCTGCGCCTGTCATCGCCGGTTTTCCCGGAGTAGCATATATAAATATCCAGTAAACCATCCCCATTTACATCAGCCATGGTGACCCCGGTTTTCCATGAACCCGGACGGCCCTGCAGGTCAGGGCTTGCATCTCTGGTGATGTCCTTGAACTTCATGTGCCCAAGGTTCAGGTACAGCTTGTTGGGCTGCATATTAGCAGTGAAGAACAGATCGGGCAGACCATCGTTGTTAATGTCGCCTGCGGCCACGCCGCCGCCATTGTAAAAGTATTCGTATGAGAGCACGTTAAGCGCTTCAGTCTCGTTAATGTCATTACTGAACTTTATATTGGTTTCCCTGGCATTTAGCAGCTTAAACAGAGGTTGCTGAGCATTCGCCGTAAAATAGGTACAGCAAAAAACTCCTGTAAGTATTTGGCCAATAATAAAAATTCGTTTCAATTAGTCAGGGCTTAAATGCAGCGACTATTGATGGTACACAGGTCGCAGCAGGTTAATATAAGTTAAAACAAAAGGTTTATAAAACAGACAGGGAGAAATTAGCTTCTCCCCATCTGTTGAATTATTCAGCAAATTTATTTATCCCAATAAACCCGCGCTGTGAAGGTGTCTCCTCCCAGCTTTTGAACAGCGGCGGCATAATTTACGCCGTTTGTTGCAGGTAAGGTAACCGGGTACGGAATCCTTCTTGGTATGCTGGTAGCAAACTGATTTGGATAAGAAACAGGAGTAATTGCAGGATATCCTGACCTTCTCCAGTTCGACCATGCTTCGTTGAAGTTAAATGTCGTAGATGTTTCAACAAAGTATTCCATGTTTATTTGTTCCAGTGCAGTAGCCGGCACTAAAGGATGCGCAGCCACATAAGCGGTTATGCTTGCGGATGGAACTGAAGTTGTACCGAATTGCGCCAAAGTTTGCATATCAGCAGTAAGCGCATTGGCATAATGCGTAGCTGCATCACCAGTTGCCCAACCCCTTGTAGCGGCCTCGGCTAACAAAAGCTCAGTTTCGCCATAGGTAAGGATGAAGTTATAGCGGTTACGGTCGTCATAAACAGCAAACTGCGGGCGCGAATATTTGCCATCGGGCGCTGCGGCGTCGCCTGCAACGGCAGGGTCTGCCGGGGTTGCACCGGGATAGCCCGGAGCTTTTGAAATATCGGTTGCACCGCCTTTTTGGTCATAACCGTTAGGCATACCAATTTGAAGCGCTGCTGTATTGATACCAGGCGCCTCGTTTTCATTGGCTTTTTTTCCGGTACCGGTTGATATTTCGCCGATAGCGCTGATGCGCGGATCGTTACTTGACTGCATAAAGCTCATCAGGGTATTTGACCATCTTACTTCTCTAAAGTCATCGGGAACCAATAATGCTGCAGCATCGCTATTACCATTACCGTTTGCATTATCGGCCTTTACTTTTGCGTTGTCATCAATTGATGTCATGGTACCGCCGGTATATGCTTTCTCGGCATACTTCTGTGCAGTAGCGGGGTCAACTTTTGTAAGGCGCATAGCGGCCCTTAGCATCAGCGAATAACCCAGCTTTTTCCATTTGGTTATATCGCCGCCGTAAAACAGGTCAGATGATGGTTTGTCTTTTGCCGGGTCAAGGGCTGCGGTGGCAGTTTCAAGTTGAGACAACATTGAAGTGTAGATGCTCTGCTGGCTGTCAAAAACGGGCGTTGTTATGCCTGTTTTTGCTTGCCCTTCCTGCGAAAAGGGAACATCGCCGTAGGCATCTGTAATGCGCTCCAGTATCATCATTCTTAAAATGGTACCGCAATTATCCAGGTTGGTATAGGCCGGATTCCCTTTTATCAGGTTTTTCATCTCATCAATAAGCGTTGATGAGCCATAGCTGGTATTCCAGGTGCGTGAAAAATAATCCCTGCCGCTGCCTGCGTAAACATACTTATCGCCATTGCCATAGTAATCATACGTAGAAGCCAATGATTGCACCCACATGCTTTGAAACAGCAACTGATCGTATCCTGTGTTCGAGAACTTTATCTGCGCCTGCGCCATCAAATAATTGGCGTTAAATAAATTTGCGCTTACTTTAGTAGGATCCGTATTTATTTTTTCAAAGTCTTTAGTACAACCCGCTATAAGAGTAGCGCCTGCAACCAGGCAACTATATATAAGTCGTTTTTTCATCTTTGTTATTTTTTAAATTTGAAGTTTAGATTAAAGCCATACGTTCTCACAGCTGGCACGCTTGTGCCTTCAATACCTGCATAATTGATGCCTGGTGCAAAGTTCGATTCAGGGTCAATATTGTCAGTATGCTTCATAATTGTCCAAAGGTTTCTTGCTACAGCCGACAAGGTTATAGAATTGAATGGTGTGTGTGCGATAGCCTCACTTGGGATTGTATAACCAAGTGTTACCTGGCGCAGTTTAATAAAGCTGCCATCCAAAACGTTCAATGCCGACACGTTGCGGGCTAAAGTCTGGTAGTAAGTTTCTGCAGGTACATTAGTGGTATTTTGCGCGCCCGACTCAGTTACACCAACACCAACAACACCGGTTTCGCGGCCGGGAAGCGTCATCTTGTTCTCACCGCGGAAGATGCTGTAATAGTTGGTTGCTGATAACACTTTATTCCCGAAGCGGTAATCAACCAGGAATGAAAGGTTGAAATGCTTGTAGCTGAAATCGTTGTTCAAACCACCGTATATTTTAGGGGTTACACTGCCCATTGCTATACGTCCGGTAGTTTCTGCATTACCGGTTGCATCGAATATGATATTTCCACTGGCATCGCGTTTGTAGTCGTTAGCCATGATCTGCGGGCCTGGCATGCCTTTAACAAAGGCGGTGGTAGCATTTAGCGGACGATAAGTACCTAAGCCGATATTGTTTCCGTTGGCATCTGTTGACAATACCTTGTTCTTAACGTAGGTAAAGTTAAAAGATGGGGTCCAGGTAAAGGCACCAACAACCGGCGAGCCATGGATTTCAACCTCAATACCTTTATTCTGCATAGATGCGGTGGCCACGTATGCGTTGGTATAACCGCTTGAGATATCTATACTGCTGTTAACGATTTCGTTTTTGGTTTTCTTATCGAAATAAGCCACATCCAGGCCGAGGCGATCCTTAAAGAATTTAAGTTCCGTACCAATTTCAAACTCACTTAAGGTATAAGGTTTTAACAGAACGTTTGGTAATTGGTTGCTAAAACTACCTGCGCTAACGCCGTTTATTGCGTTGGCTACGCTATAGTAAATCTGGTTACTGTAAGGATCTGCACCGCCGCTGGTCTGTGCGTAGGAAATACGCAGTTTTCCGAAGTCGAGGGCGCTGATATGTGTAAATTCAGAAAAAATAAAGCTGGCTGATACCGAAGGCGTAAAGATACCTGGCCCTACAGCCTTAGAAATACTGCTGTAATAGTCATAACGACCGTTGGTACTCAGCACCAGGAAGTTCTTTATACCAAAATCAGCGGTATAATAAGCTGAATTCACCTGTAGCCTGTAAGTGTTGTCCACATTGCCGCTGGTTCTGGTTTGTCCGTTCGACAGGTCATAGAAGTAAGGAATGATCAGGTTATTGGCATTAATGTAGGTTCCGCTGTATTGATTTTTGCGGATGTTACCACCTAACGACAAATCCAGATTTAACAAGTCCTTAACTAAATCATGCTTGGCGCCCAACAAAACGTCGGCATTAAACTCCCTTAGTTGAGTAGTTTGAGTGTTCACACTGCCATTGTTTCCCGAATTATAGGCTGTACCGGTAGGCGTAACACCAAAACGGGTGTCGTTAATTTTATCATAACCTAAGCGGCCCTGAACATAAGCCCATGGCGTAATAGCATATTTAGCCGAAATTGAAGATATTAAACGCTCTCTAGTGGTGTTGCTTATAAAATTATAAGCAGCAAAATAAGGATTGGTTACATAAACGTCGTTAGTGAACGATTGCTCTGTTCCATCAGCTTTTGTGCCTGGGGCTAAAATGCTCTGCGCCTCATTTGGTGCTAAAAACTGCACGTTATTCGGGTTGCCCGGGCCGTCACTTAAGCCTGAACGGTTTTTCTCGTTATCCAAAATGTAATTGGCAACCAGGTTTACGTCAAGATTTTTAATCACAGTTTGGGAACCGTTAAAGTTGAACGTTTTCCTGTCGAGACCGCTGTTTGGCGTAATGGCATGGTTATTCAGATCGGATAATGATAAGCGGAAAGCGCCTGTTTCATTACCGCCGGTTAAAGCAACAGTGTTGGTAAAGGTGTGACCGGTTTTGTAAAAATGCGTCCAATCGTCGCTGGTCTTTGAGTAGGCATAGCTTTTGCCGTCAAATTGAGGTACTTGTGAGCCATCCAGTTTGGCACCCCATGCAAGGCTGCCTGAACTTAATGCATCAGCAGCATTTACCGGTTTTTTTCCGTTTTCGCCCTGGCCGTATTCTGTTTGGAAGTCGGTATTATTTACAACCTTGTCTGCCTGGAAGTTAGAGTTAAATTCCACACCGAATCCAGAATTCTTTTTCCCCGATTTGGTAGTGATTAAAATAACACCGCCTGTAGCACGTGTACCGTAAAGTGCGGATGCAGACTGGCCTTTTAAAACGGTGATACTTTCTATATCATCAGGGTTGATGTTGGCAATACCATCGCCATAATCAGCACCGCCCCACTCGCCCGACTGTCCTCTTTGGGTGTTGTCCATGGGCACGCCGTTGATCACAAATAACGGACCCTGGGTTTTACTGGTACTGGTTACTCCGCGAAGCAATATACGCGCGGACGAGCCTGCACCGCCATTGGTACCGCTAATACTTAAGCCGGCCACGCGGCCTTCTAATGAGTATGCTACGTTGGGTTCTTTAGCTTTATCTATAGCGCTTCCGTTAACAGTTGTAATGGCATAGCCTAATTTTTTTTCATCTTTTTTGATGCCTAAAGCGGTAACAACTACTTCATTTAAGCTTTTGGCCGATACGGTAAGTTTAATGGTCAAAGTAGTTCTGCCGGCGAGTGCAATTTCCTGCGTTTCGTATCCTAAGAAAGAAACTACAAGTGTAGCATTGTCCGGAACGCTGATAGAGAAATTTCCCTCGGCATCTGTTACAGTGCCTACAGTAGTTCCTTTAAGACGGATTGAAACACCGGGGGCCGGCAGGCCGGTCTCATCCAAAACCTTACCGGTAACGGTTACGTTGGTTACAGTTTCATTTCCGGTGGTAATTACAATCAGGTTGTTTGCAAGCACTGTAAAGGAATATCCTGAATTAGCCAAAACCTTTTTAAGTACCGAAGTAACTTCTTCGTCCTTAACGTTAAGATCAATCTTGTTTGTTAATGGGATTTTTCGTTCACTGAAAACAAAACGGTAATCAGTTTGCCGCTGGATTGCCGCAACGATTTTTTTGAAATCAGCAGATTTGGTGGTTATCGTGACTTTTTGCTGCGAATAGCCCGAAGCTATCGATTGCAGGCTGAATAATACTATAAAAAATAGCGTTAATTTCATGATTAACATAGACTTTAATAGCCAATATTTATCTCTTACACCCAAAGGGTGTCTAAAATATTTCATATTTTTACTTAATTAAAGGTGGTTGATTAAACGTGACAGTCTGTTCGAGAGACTATCACAATTGTTTACTGGTCATCGTCTTTTTAACGGGGATTGCCTGTTGGTGATTCCCGTTTTTGTTTGGTTGAGTAATTTCATTGTTTCATAGGCTGATTCATTTTTTTGAGTTAATTAAGTTAGTTGGTTAATAAATATTTACATTACGATTTTTCTCCTTGTAGGAAAAAGGTTCTATCATTTGTAAGGCCGAAAGGGCCTGGTCAAGACTTTCCCTTTCAAAAATCCCGGTAAAGCGATAGTCTTTTACAGTCTCGGTTTTAAACTTTATTTTCACGCCATACCAGCGTTCCATTTTATTGGCCAGCTCGGCAAAGTCTTCATCCTTAAACACGAGTTTGTTATTGATCCATGAAGTTTCCACCACAGTGGTATCGTTTGATTTAAAATAGGTGGCGTTGGATAATTTGTAACTCTGTTTTAAATTGTCATGCGCTTCAATTGTCTGTCGCTTAGTTCCCTGCTGTCTCCGGGTATTGGTTTTTAAAACAAATTTGTCGTTTGGCTTAAGTATAATCTTATCTGAAGGCCTGTCTGAAAGCGTCACCTCAATTGCGCCCCTTATTAACGTTGTTTCGCTGGTAATGTCATTTTGGTACGATTTAACATTAAAAGCGGTGCCCAGCACTTTAATACTCATTTTGCCTGCATGTACTATAAACGGATGCTCATGGTCTTTTGCTACTTCAAAGAACGCTTCGCCGCTTAAATATACTTCCCGGGTTTGCCCCGAAAACGCCGGCGGATATTTTAGAGTTGTTTCTGAATTAAGTGTGACTACAGTTCCATCTGTCAAATAAATTTTGGACTTTTCACGGCTTGGGGTTGTTGTAAGTTCTAACACCGTATTTTTTATTGGTTTAAAACTATACCGCGAAGTGTAAAAAAATACAGCAACAAACAGAAATGCCAGTATTACAGCAGCGATTGCACAAATAAAAATGAGCCTTCTGATCCCCCTGTGTTTCTTTTCGCCAGGATTTTTCTCCTCGTCTTCAGAATAATTTATCTTACTTTTTACTTTATCAAACAGCAGTTTAGCGTTGGAATGTTGTACCTGGTCGGGCACCCAATAGTCTTTCAACAAATTATATTGACTGCGGCATTCCGCATCATTTAGCAGCCGGTTAAGCTCTTCCTGTTCTTCCATATCTATCTCGCCGGATAGCTTTTGTGCAAGCAGTTCAATAAATCTGTCTGTTACCATTCAATTCCAATAATCCTTGCGGATATAGTGAGGACAATAGTTTTTTTAAAAATGCCTACAAGCTTTTTAAATTTTTTTTGAAAGTCGCAGAAATTTATAATTCGAAAGGGGAAGGCTCCCTGATTGGCTGCTTCGAAGACGTTTGATGGGCAGACAAAATAATGCTTAATTTTTTAATGGCCCTGAATAACTGTGTCTGAACGGTGCGTGGAGAGATGTTCAGGATTTCAGCTACCTCTTTATATTTCATCCCGTCTTCTTTTATTAATTTAAAGACGATGCAGGCCTGCTGAGGTAACGAGTCGATTGCCTTATCCAGCAAAAAGTTTAATTCTTTTCGTTCAAGTTCCTTTTCAGGATTGAACGTATTGATAAATTCAACTTCATCAGATTCTTCCACTTGTACCAGGTGGATATTTGAATATTTTTTAAGGTAATTGAAAGACTGATTTTTTACTGCAACAAAAAGGTAGGTTTCGGGGTTGGCTATTTCCAAAAGGTTCTGCCTGTTCTCCCAGCACTTTACAAGAACATCGGCCACGATTTCTTCCGCGGCTTCTTTTTGCCTGATATAAAATACGCTGAATTTAATCAGCCTTGTATTCATAACATAAAACAGCTGTTCAAAAGCTTTAATATCGCTATCTGAACAAACCCGATTCCACAGGCTGGGAATTGTTGCTGTTTCAATTTTCAATACGTGTCAGTTATTAGTAGAATTATATGCAATGTAAGAACTTTGCCGTTAAATCAAATATTTTTTAATATCATTAATAAACTTATGTTCATCCGCATAAGAAAAATAATATTGCAAACTAAGTTCTTTTATTTAAATTTAGTGTAAAAGTTACAATTAAAAAATAAAATCAACAAATTGTAAAGTCTGTTGTGTACATTCAGTAGAAATATGAGGATCAGGAATAACTCGTTTAGTGGTGTGAGACCGTTTCTGCTGAGCAGCCTTTTTATATTGATAACATTTATCAGCCTGAATTCATTTATACAGAAAAGCGGGAAACAGGATGATGAGGGAAAGAAGTTATTTACAGCTTACTGCTCCAGTTGCCATATGCTGCCGGAGCCGGCCAGCCTTACAAAAAGCATCTGGAAAAACCATGTATTACCCATTATGGCCGCCAGGATGGGGATTATTTATCCTAACTATGACCCATTCAGTGGCCTTTCGCAGGAGGAAAAAGACATAGTAAAAAAAAATAATATCATTTTTGACGGCCCGGTACTGGAGGAGGATAAATGGAAAAAACTGGTGCAGTACATCCTGGCCAATGCACCTGACAGTGTTTGCCTGGACAGTACGCGGCTAAAGCGCGACAGTCCGTTAACCCAATTCGTAAGGGAGGATATACAGGTTGAAGCTGAAGGCCCTTCGTTAATTACCGGCCTGAAATATAATTACGAAACTAATACCTTATGGATAGGCAATTTTTTTAACCAGGTATTTACCTGGAAATATAATACAGGCGTAACCAAAACCATCAAAGCCAACAGTCCCGTTGTCGATTTTAATTTTTATCACTGCAGTACTTATTTTACCGAAATTGGGAAGCTTTATCCTACAGAACTAAGCATCGGTGATTATGCCAGGTATAACGATACCATCGTTTCGCCATTGCTTACCCCATTGCACCGCCCTGTACATGCCGAAATAGAAGATTTGAACAATGATAACACTCCGGAAATAGTAATGTGCAACTTCGGCAATAAAATAGGGACATTGTCGCTGTATAAGAAAAACAAATCAGGCAAGTACACCGAGCAGGTTTTATTGAAGCTTCCCGGAGCGATTAAATGCTTTATCAGAGACATGGATGGTGATGGTAAAAAAGACATATTAGCCATGTTTTCGCAGGGCGACGAGAGTGTTTACATCTTTTATCAGAACGGTGACCTGGACTTCAAGGCAAAAAGGGTGCTGCGCTTTCCGCCCAATTATGGCACTACAGATATGGCGCTGGTGGACTATAACCACGATGGACTAATGGACATTATAACCGTGCATGGCGACAATGCCGATTATTCGAACATATTGAAAGCCTATCACGGCATACGGATAAACATCAACCAGGGTGCGGGGACATTCAAAGAAAAATTCTTTTACCCCATATATGGCGCTACAAGGGTGGTAGCCGAAGACTTTGACAAGGATGGTGATATTGATTTTGCCGTCAGCTCATTTTTTCCTGATTTTACCAGGCTGGTTGATGAATCGTTTATCTATCTTGAGAATAAGGATGAAACTAAGTTTAGTTTTAAGCCTTACACGCTAAAAAGCGATGTCCCCCTAAAAACGCTCACCCTGGAAAAAGCTGATATTGACGGGGATGGGGATACTGATATCATTGCCGGCAACTTTGCGCAAAGCCCCGGCGCTGTGCCCCCTAACCTCGACGGGAAATGGAAGGCTGCAAAATACGGGATAATCATCTTCAAGAATCAGCTTTATAACCCTGGAAGATGACAGCGCATGCCAGTGTTAACGGCAGGTTTCGTATAATATGGGGTGCTAAATAGACATTTTTGCGGGTTGATTTAGACAAAGCTTTAAGCTTACCTTTGTGCAAACAATAGATATGAAACATGCAACCATCGTTTACCCGGCAAAGCGCAGCGGCTACAGCACCCTGGCCTGCATAACCGCAGCTTTTGAGACGTTCATTACCGCCAATGCCTATCGCCGGAAAAACGGCGAAACAGATCTGTTCTCAATAGAACTGGCCGGAACCCTGGGGGCTGAAGATATTTACGGCGGCATGTTCACTGTACGTCCGCAACGTAATATCTCGGAAATATCCAAAACAGACCTTGTTATCGTGCCATCCATGGATACAGACTTTAGCCAGGCATCGCCGGAAGATAATGCCTTAATTGAATGGGTAACAATGCAATACAAACAAGGTGCTGTGGTTGTGAGCATTTGCTCCGGCGCATTTATGCTGGCCGCATCCGGGCTGCTCGATGGAAAGAGCTGTTCCACTCACTGGGCGCATGCAGATGATTTCAGACGGCAGTTTCCAAAAGTAAACCTGATGACCGATAAGCTGATAACCGACGAAAATGGTATCTGTACAAATGGAGGGGGGTTTTCCTTCCTCAATTTGATGATCTACCTGGTAGAGAAGTATTATGATCGCGAAACAGCCATCTTCTGTTCCAAAAACCTGCAAATTGAAATGGACCGGAACAGCCAGTCTGCCTTTTCCATTTTTACGGGGCAGAAACTTCATGGCGATAAAATGGTGGAGGACGCGCAGAAATATATAGAAAGCTCGCTGAGCGAAAGGATCTCGGTTGAGCAACTTTCCTCAAAATTTGCCATTGGCAGGCGTAATTTCGACAGAAGATTTATCAAGGCCACCGGAAATACGCCCCTGGAATATGCGCAGCGGGTAAAGGTAGAGCTGGCCAAAAAAGAACTGGAGGTGAGCCGGAAAACCATTAACGAGGTAATGTATGAAGTTGGATACTCCGACCAGAAAGCCTTCCGTGAAGTTTTCCGTAAAATTACCGGGATGTCGCCGCTGGAATATCGGAGCAGGTATAATAAAGAGGCGGCAAATTAGCGATACGCATGATTTGGGAAGCTGGAAATTAAGTATGCAGGTGCGCGAATCAGCATAAAAGCCGTTTCTTTTCCCCAAAAACGGCTTTTGCGATTCTGATCAGGCTTATTTCAGTCCCTCGTCTAATTTCTTATTCAATTCGCTCACCGTTTTTTGAGCCGCTGCTATTTTGCCGCGTATTTGGGTTGTTTCGCCATTCACATTGATATCCGTCATCTTATCAATCGCATCCACATACCATTTCGCCCAAACGTCAATTTTATGCCTTTCGTCAGCCGCCGGAGAGCCGCCCTTTATAGCTTGCAGTCCCAATTGATATTCAGCTTGCAGCCGGTCAGTAGCATCTTTTTGCAGTTCAGTAACCAGCGCCAGGGTGGTGGCTTCGTTAGCGGCGGTTAGGGTATAAGCTGTAGCCAAAGCGCTTACGCCGCAGTTTTTCATTTCCCAGGGAGACACCTTATCCAGCCGGTCGGCGTCGGTATGGTAAAATACATCGGTAAAATGCCACATTAGCAGTCCGGGTATTTTCGCTTGCAGGAATGGCGTATGGTCGCTACCGCCCTCAAAAGGATTGCTTTTTACAACCCAGCCATTTTCTTTTCCCTGTTGTTTGCAACGGTCCAGCACCAGGTCATTAAAATAATGCGGGAACATATCTTTTTCTGATAGAGCACGGCCGCCCCATTCAGTATGCTTGTCCTCGCCGCGTGTCCAGATGGCGGACGGATCGGGCATTTTTTCGATCAGGAAGGTACCACCTGTTTTTTTTGTGTCTTCGCCTACCATGTCCAGGCTCATGCCCCATAATATGCCCTTGGCGCGTTCAGCGTTTTCCTTGATATATCTTGCCGTCGAACTGATTTCTACACCCCACAGAAAGGTGATGGTGCGCTCCGGTGTAAATTTTTTCTGGTTGATCAGCTCTGCGGTTACGCGTGCCATTTCAGCCAGCGTGCCCACGCCGCTGGCATTATCATTTGCCCCGGGCTCCTGTACGTGTGCGCTGAATACAAAGCGCTCGCCGGGTTTTGCTGCGCCGCGGGCGTTGGCAACCAGCGTTAGTTCCTTTGAGGCGTACATTTTCGATTCGGTTATCACATGCACCTTAACCGGCCCCTTTGCAAGGGCGGCTTTCAGCCGTTCCTTTGCCTGGTACGATAGCAGTATACCGAAATTATGACTCAGCGTATCGTCGTTCCTAATTCCGCCGAATTGTATGGAATTTACATTTTTTTCCGGCTGCGTGTAAGCCGGCATATTATAACCAAATGCACCCAAAGCGCCATTCTTTACTGCTGCCGAATAAACCTGGCCGGTTGATGTTTCAGCGAACACAATCTTGCCTTTTACCTTTTCGGGAGATAGGTTTTTAAGCTCGCTCCTGTCAACATATACAACTTCAGCGGTAACACCGCCCGCAGGTGTGCTGCCGGAGTTCATAGCCAGCATATTGCGGTTGGTTGCAAATTTCAATAAAGGTTGTGACTCGCCCTCTATCGTCACTTCGGCGTTTATCGGATCCCATGCCGGCTGGCGCAGTTCGCGCGTTTCCAGCCGGTAGGTTAGGGGGCCGTCCGCTTCGCCCTTTACCTCTTTTTTAAACCCCGCCGCCTGCAAAATTTTTTCTACCTCATATATGCTTTGGTTAAAACCAGCATTGCCCGGCACACGCCAGCGCTGCTCCACAAAAGCAACGGTTTTAAAAGCATTATTCTCGTTAAACGTTTTTCTTAAAAGCGGATAATAGCTGTCGACAGTATTTGAGGGTTTTTGTGCACAGGCAAGGCCGGCACAAAGTATCAATGTAGCGGAAAGTATATTTTTTAGCATGTTTTGTTTCTTGCGGTAAAGTAAGGGCTTTTTGTTGGGATTATGAAGTGGTGAATGAGTACAGCAGGTACCTTATAAAGGTTGACAGATGGTTTACAGTTTTTTGATAACTTTTGGAGATATGTTACTGAAAATCAGTGTTTTAATGGTTGCAGATATGGTTGCACCTGTAAACCTTTAGAAATTTCATGAGGTATTAATTAAATAATTGATAATCAATAAATTAAATTGAAATTGGTGTTTTGTTATTGCAGACTATTTTTAGAAGTTTTAATCGGCTTGCTGATGCGCTGCTGCAACCGGCCCCGTAGCCCGGTCATAAAAATCATTTGTCTGGTACCGCAACTGATCCCGCAGCGTTTGGGCTTTTTTCTGCAATACCGGAAAAATTTCTCCGGCCAGCAGCAGGTCGTGCCAGTTGCCAATGGCGGTTTGCACTTCGTCTAAATAGTCCTCGCTTACCGGCATGTTTAATATATGCCTTACCAATGGCAGGTTATATAACAGTACTTTTATCCGTTTGCGCCCGGTATGCAGCTCTTCGTCGTTCGGGTTATTGTTAAACACTTCTGCCACCGCGCGCAGCTCTTGTTCATAAAACAAAGTTAATTTAATGTCTTTTACCGGTCTTAGTTTTTTCAGCAACGACTTTTTGGACCGGCGGATACGTTTTAAATGTTTTTTCTTATCGCGACAAAAAAGTACAATGGCTTTTTCCATCTGATTTTCCTGGTCTGCAAGGTAGCCCGGGCCGGCTTGTTCCTGTTTGCCGAGTTCCAGGTGTTGATAGCAATCTCTTATTTTGCCGCCCGGCTTATATATCTTGCGAATGGGCTTTAAGCTACGCAGTAACCGGGCACCCCTTGATGCCTGTCCGGCCATTTGCGCCAATGCACGCAACTTTTTTACCGAGGTACGAAACCGGTGCAGCTTTTCCTGGTCACCCTTTTTAATGAAGGACAACAGTGCGCGTTTTGCCGATCGGATGTTTTTGGTTGCGGCTTTTTTTAAATGTTTTTGCTGCATTAATAGTAAAGTGGCAGGAAAGGGAATTGTTTGGAGATGAGTAACATGCAATAATCAAAATCATGCAATTTAGTAACGACCGTCATTTGAGGCCGGAGAGGTACTAAGTTAAGTTTGTACTCAACTGGTTTATCTCATTATTAAATCACTCCGCCATGAAAACTCAATCAACTTTTATTTTGGGAGTCGCTTTGCTTTTAAGCAGCACCTCCTGTATGAAGGACTTCCACAAACCCACAACTGTAACGGTAAGCACGTTTGCCGGCGGTGCTACTGTGGGAACAACCGACGGAACCGGTACCTCAGCCAGGTTTTACAGCCCGGAGGGAATAACGGCAGATGCCGCCGGCAACTTATATGTAACTGACGACTGGACCGGCAATATCCGTAAGATAAGTCCAAAGGCTGAAGTCACAACCATCGTTAACAACGGGCCGATAAACATGGACGGCAGGGGCGTTTTCTTTTGGTACCCGGCCGGCATAGCAATAGATGATTCCGGGACATTATATATAGCCGACAGTCAATATAGCAGGATCCGAAAGGTGAGCCCGGCCGGCGAGGTAACAACTTTTGCAGGTAGCGGTGTTCAGGGGTTTGCCGATGGACCAGCAGCTAGCGCTAAGTTTTATAAGCCAAGAGGGGTGGCCCTGGATGCCTTCGGCAATCTGTACGTTGCAGATCTGGATAATAACCGGATTCGTAAAATAAGCCCCGATGGTATAGTAACAACGGTGGCAGGAAGTGGCGCAGGCGGTTCGGCCGATGGTAAAGCCGCTGAAGCCACTTTTAGCTCGCCATACGATGTAGCAGTAGATGCTATTGGGAATGTATATGTGGCAGATACATATAATAACCTGATCCGCAAGATTAACCGGGGAGGAATAGTCAGCACGCTCGCAGGAAGCGGCGCCCAGGGTGCAGCCGATGGCCGGGGGGCTGCAGCTTCATTTAACCATCCTACGGGTTTAGGCTTAGATTTCTTTGGTAATATATACGTGGCAGATCGCAGCAATTATAAGATACGCAAGGTTACCCAGCAAGGCTTAGTCACTACAATAGCAGGCAGTGGCGAATTTGGATCGAACGACGGCCCTGGCAACACTGCTACCTTTGCAGGCCCGCGTGACGTAGCTGTAGACATAATTGGTAATATTTACGTTACCGATGACAACACACTTATCCGTAAAATAGTCATCAGATGAACGATACAATGTATCACTTCAAATTTCAGACCGGTGAAGGCTTTAGCATCTTTCCCGGCGGCTTTAGCTATCTGGTTATACTGTTACTAAACAATACTTATATTAGCACACTTTATTTAGCCAGGAAATGAAAAACAGATTTTTGACGATAAGCTTATTGGTTTTCTTTGTAGCTGCAGGAATAGATAAAGGCATAGCGCAGGTAACACCTCTTGCTACAGCAGTGTCCGGATTGAAATATCCATGGAAGGAAGCAGAGTTGATGGAGCCTGCAAATCTTGCCGCTGCTATAAAATCCGGAACCGCTAAAATTACAATTCTTAATATCGGTGCGGTTGAAGATCTGCCCGGCGCTATTCATATTGGTGCTGTTAATGAAACGGAAAATATGATAAAGCTGAAAAAAACCCTTGAAGGCCTGTCAAAAGAAAAGCCAATAGTAATTTATTGCGGCTGCTGCCCCTTCACCAAATGTCCCAATATACAACCTGCATACCTTGAGTTGAAAAAAAGTGGTTTCACACAAATACGGGTTCTGAATCTCCCTACTAACCTGCATACCAATTGGATTGCCAAGGGATACCCTTTGGCTAAAAACTAAATTGCTAAAAGCGTTATTCCTTGATAACCAACGGGATGTATTTTTAACTCGTGCCGCATTGATTTGATTCTAAAGCGTTTTTGCACAGGTTGTAGTTCGACCGCGTGCCGCACAGCCGTAAGCACAAATGCCGCGTCAATTCTTCCGTGGTTTGCTTTCTGAAGCACTGCTTCCAGGCCGCACCATGGCCGATATCACTCATAAATACCCGCTGGCAAAAGAAATCTTTGTAGCCGCAAAGCCTGTAGTTGCAGATCAGGCGCGGAGTTAACGCAGGATTGCCGGATTTGTTTAATAAACTTATCGTATATTTTTTTAACTTTTAAGAACTTTTTATACTTCTGCCGGTTATTCTTCAAATTCAGATATTTATGAAAAAAACCTATTTACTCTATTTAATGGCTTTGACCTTTTTTGCCGCCTGTAAAAAGGATAATATTTCCGGAAATAACGGTAATGATCAACGGAAGGTCGATACATTGCAGGGAGCGATCACCGCCGACCGTACATTGGATGGCAACAAAAACTATTTTCTTAAAGGGCAGGTATTTGTAAAAGGTAATGCAAAGCTTACCATACCGGCCGGCGTAACTGTATTCGTACAGAAAAATGATGCTCCCGCGGAAAAGTCCGTGCTGGTAATTACCCGGGGAGCCAAATTATTTATTAATGGCACAGCAGCTAAACCCGTGGTATTTACTTCGGCGTCTGCATCACCCGCTCCCGGCGATTGGGGCGCCATTGTACTATTAGGTAAAGCGCCCACCAATACCGGCACGGGTAATGCCATGGGCCTGACCGCTTCTGACGACACAAAGTATGGCGGAAGTGATCCAGCTGACAATTCGGGGACGATTACTTATCTCAGATTGGAATATACGGGCGGTATCAACCCACCGGCCGAGGATGAGTGGAAAGTGGATAAAGTTAGTGGATTGGTTATGGCTAGCGTCGGTTCAGGGACCAAAATTGACAATGTTATGGTGAAGTACTCCAATGACGACAGCTTTCAATTCGTTGGCGGCACTGTTAACGCCACGCACTTATTAAGCTATAACTGCGGCGATGATGATTTCGACTTCGACCTTGGCTACCAGGGATATCTCCAGTTCCTGTTAGGCTATCGCACCCATGCTTCGTCGCAAGCAGTTCGTGCTAACGGCTTTGAAAGCTACAACGATGAAGTCCCGACATCCAATACACCGTTAACACGTCCGGTTGTTTCTAACATGACTATTATTGGTCCGCAGGGTATTGATGCAACAAAAACGAATATTAATATGGGGGTATATATGCGTAAAGGAACCCGGCTGGCCATCCGAAATTCAATAATAGCAGAATATTCCGAAGGTGCTTTTATGACATGCCCGAGGACGAGGCCCGTGATACTTGCTGATGACGATGCCGAGTTTAGAAGCAATCTGGTTCAGTCTGATACGGCAGCCCGCACATTTGCATGGGACCAGGGCGCAGTAATCGCAGTGCCCGACCCGGAGATGACGATTTTTCAAACCAATTCCACCAATAAGAATACGGTACTAAATACAGATGCTGACTTTAAGCTAAAAACAATGTACGCCGCCGACGCCCCGGATCTAACCCTCGCCGATGGGTCGCCTGCTGCATCCGGAGCGGACTTTACAGGCGCAGATTTTTCAAACGGCTTTTTTACAAAAATAATGTATCGGGGCGCATTTGGCACAAGTAATTGGGCCGCACAGAGCGCATGGGTTGATTGGAAGTAACCACAATAGTGAATCATTAAATACGAAATCCGGAGGCTCTGAGGTCTCCGGATTTCTGGTTCAATAATCGTCCGGTTAACGGCTGCTATGAATCCTATACTTTAATTTATCATATCATCCCCTCAACACTTTTTCCATCTTTTTCCCTTTCGCAAGCTCATCCACCAGCTTATCCAAATACCGCACCTGTTGCGTAAGCGGGTTTTCAATCTCTTCCACGCGGTAGCCGCAGATCAGGCCCGTTATCAGGTGTACGTTGGGATTGATGGTGGCCTGCCCGAAAAATGTTTCAAAAGTTGCTTTTTGGTCGATCAGTTCTTGCAGCTTTTCATTGTCAAAGCCGGTAAGCCAGGTGATCACCTGATGTAATTCGGACTTGGTCCTGCCTTTTTTTTCAACTTTCGCAACGTAATGCGGATAGACCGAGGCAAAGGTCATTTTTGCTATTTTTTCGTCGTGCTGGCTGGTGGTGTTCATATTCAAAAATACAAAATTTAAAACCTGTAGCCTGGTTCATTTCTTTTGCTGCGACTTCTTCTTCCAAAACATTTTCTTAACGCCATTTACCGCCCCAACTGAAACCAAACCCGCAATCAACCCAGCTGCTGCATCTTTCAAAACTGATGGCAATGCCGGAAATATATGATGTAAATATTCAATATTGTGTATAAAGATGCCGCCGGAAACCAGGATCAGCGCAATGGTACCGGCAACGCCCAAAACCTTTATCACCACGGGCAGCGATTTAACCAGCAGTGCGCCCAGGGATGAAAAAAAGCCTTTGTTGTTAGCGCGCTTAATTAATGCGTAGCCGGCATCGTCCATCCTGACGATGAGAGCTACTACGCCATAAACGCCAATAGTAGCCAGGAAGGCGACAATTGCGACGGTTATGATTTGGATTGGCAAACTCTTATCCAGCACGGTTCCCAGTGCAATAATCACTATCTCGATAGAAAGGATAAAATCGGTAAGTATCGCCGCTTTTACTTTTTTCTTTTCCGCGGCAGCGGGGCTTTGCTCTACTTCCTCAGCAGCCTTATGGCCTGTTTTGTGATGATGAAAAAAATATTCCGTTATTTTTTCCACGCCTTCATACGCAAGGTAAAATCCGCCCAGGGTTAAAACAATTTTAATGGCTGCCGGAAAAAACGCATTTAGAATCAAAGCAATGGGGACGATGATCAATTTATTTAACAGCGAGCCTTTGGTAATAGCCCATAACACAGGCAATTCGCGCGACGACAGGAAACCGGTAGCTTTTTCGGCGTTCACGGCCAAATCGTCGCCTAATATGCCTGCGGTTTTGCCTGACGCAACTTTTGCGGTCACCGCCACGTCGTCCATCAAAGCGCCTATATCGTCCAGAACCGCAAAAAAACCTGATGCCATAGTAGTTATGTTGTACGGCCGTAAAATATAAATTAATTGTGGTTAAAAGCGAATCAAGAGTGGGAAATAAGACGTCCGACGCATTGTTTGGCAGAGATAAATGCAATCTTCATTACGACGGGCGGATGCCAGTCGCTGATAGATTGGCGGCCTTGCAGGGCTTTGATTATGGATTCAGCTTCAGGATTATTTGTTATATATATCAGCTTAGTGCACCGCCTTGCGTCAGGAGGACATGTTTTAACTCACCGCTATAAGAACTGTGATAAAGTTTAAATACAATTTCACTGTTTATTACCTGCTTGTTTTTTAAAATGATTCCCTATATTTAAATGCCGCAATTAGACAGGCGGCATGTACTCAATAAACCTTATCATGAAAAAGTTTATCCTTAGCCTTGTTGCAGCGTTATTCAGTTTAAATTTAATGGCCCAAATTCCGGGCGCAAAACCCGATACCGTAGTTGACGCCTACCTGGATGGTTACCCGAAGGTAAAGTCTGCGGCAATAAGCGACATACTTTGTGTAAAAGTGGCTCACATAACCGGCCTGCTGAACCCGCAAACTGATATTAAAAAAGTACGGCTTTTCATTAACGACATCGAGGTAGAAGGAACTGTGCCCCTTGGCTGGTATATCCACGGCGACGGCGCTGATCTTAAATTTCTGCTCCAGCGCAACCAGGATAATAACAAAACATGGAATATGCTGCTTGGTTACCCGGAGTTTGGCAGCCAGTTTCACCGTTTGCCTTTAAGCATCAGCATCGGTGTTACGGGGCAAAGTGCACAGCCTACCAAAGTGAATGCCTTTCAGTTTATTCGCATTGATCAGGGATGGTTTTGGGGATGCATGGTAGTGCTGGCCTTCTATTTTTGGATACTGTTCAGGTATGCAAAAAAGACGCCGATGCTCCGCGATGCGCCCGCTGACCTCACGCCCCTGGGCATCCCGGGATTGAGCGCCGGTAACGCGCCTTACAGTCTTGGCAAGGTACAGATGGCGTTTTGGTTTTCCATTGTGCTGGCCTCCTTTATTTTTATCTGGCTGATAACCGACAATTACGACCTGATCACCACCGGTACGCTGGCTCTTATTGGCATAGGCGCAGCCACCGGGCTTGGTGCGGTAAGTATCACTAACAATAAATCAGAGGGAACCATAAAAAAAATCCAGGCCCTGCAGGCACAGCAGTCAGAACTGCGGCAGGCTACCGCCTTGTTGTCAGCTTCGTTACCGGCAGCTGGCGTACAGGAAAAGATCCTATATAACGATTTCCTGGATGGCCAGCTTACCTCCGACATCAACCACCTGATAGATGGTTTGAAGGCAGGTAAGGATAGCTTTTTTAACGACATATTAACCGACGAAAATGGCGTTAGCTTTCACCGGCTGCAGATGGTAACTTTTACAGCAGTGTTGGGCTTCGTTTTTCTGTACACTGCCTGGGCAACGCTTACCATGCCTGATTTCCCGGCAACTTTGCTGACATTGCAGGGCATAACCGCGGGAACCTATCTTGGCTTCAAAATCCCGGAAAAACAGGGCTGAGTTATTCTTTGTTTGAATTATTCCAGTACCCGGTGTCATATTGTCCCTTGGAAGCAGACCGAGATAACCTTGCCACGTCATCGTAGTGTAAGTTTACTATTCCGGGCAACCAGAGCTTTGTTCTCATCGTGATGCAGTAAAAAGTATTTTACGCTTTATGAGAACAAAATTATCAGAAACGATATGTATTTGCTTGCTGGCCGCATTTGTGTTTTATGGTCTATCTTCATGTCACAAGAATAAAAATGAAAATCCGCAACCTCGTGTATCTGTGCCTGTTCCGACAGATAAATGGACCCATTTGAATACCGCAAATTGGAATGTAAGTGCAGTCGAGGTAGTAAATAATACCATTTATGCTGGAAGCGGAAATACATTATATATCAGCAAAGATGAAGGTGCGACCTGGAAATCTGTAAAGGTGGCAGCCCCCGGAGCGGCAGATATTACCGCTATTAAAGTTTTTAATAATTGCATTTATATAGGTAGCGCTGGTGGCAACGGCATATTCAGTAGTAACGACGGTGGTGTGAATTGGGAAAATAGCAACGCAAGCTTGTTCGAAAACAGTGTTTCATCATTTGCCGAACTGAATAATAAATTATACGCAGCCAGCGATGGGGATGGTGTATTTGTTTTAAACCAGTCTTCAAACAAATGGGAATCGTTTAGTTATAATTTGCCGCGGCCGTTTACATCGTACCATGTTTTTAAAATAACTAGGATAGACAATACACTGGTGGCGGCGGCAGGTGTCAACAGTACTTTTTATCGCTATAGTTTCGATGCCAGGCAATGGATTGAATCTTCATTACCGAAACATGGCACTTACATACTGGATATGGTCGTTGACAACGGCGCTATAATCGGAATAGGTACGGAAGGAAAAATCCTTCGCAGTGAGAACTTGGGCATGGACTGGATATATGATGCCCTGGACTTACTGAGCAGCATCTCCATGGTTATTAGTAATGAAAAGTTATACACCGGCTCATTAAACTATTATGTACTGATAAATACCGTAAACGGCGGCTGGACCCAGCAAAGAGACAAGGCAGCACCCGTTGGTTCGTCCTGGGCAATAAAAAACGATTTTTTATCTAAAATCCTTTTGAACGGCATAGCCGAGCTTAACGGTAAACTTTTTCTGGCAACTGACCATGGATTTTATATTCGGAAACTGTGATGCACAGGGACATAGTACCGCGGCAATAAGAAACTTAAGGCAACAAATCGAAGGAAAACATCATAGTCCATTCTCTGAACACACCCCAGGCCGTATTTTTGGTAAAATTTCCTTTTCGCATTAGCCAGTTTAATTAACACAGGGGCAATTAGCATTATTGCCCTTTTTTATTTATCGTGTGTTAATCAAATGGAGCTTCTGCTCCAGTAAATTAAATTTATTTTTAGACTCGGAGGCTTTTGTCACCCTATTGTCATGGTTGATTTTTTATTAGTTAGTAGTGTAAGCCGGTTTTGCTGCTGGCGACTAAAAGCTAAAAAATCATACACGATGAAACAACTTAAAAATTGGAAGCCAATTTCGCTTGCGGCGTTATTGCCGTTTGTATTGGCGGCATGTAAAAAAGATGGCGTGGTAAGCCAGCAAACTACCATCACGGTTGAAAATGTACTTAAATCACAGCCACTGGTAGAGTCGGGCACCTTTCAGGGCACGGGTACGCCGGCTTTAATCAGGCCGGGCGAATCAACCACCATTACCTTTTCAGCAGCTAAAGGGGAGGCCTTATCATTCGCTACCATGTATGGCGCCTCTAACGATCTCTTCTTCGCGCCGGACAATCCAGGCATTCAAGTTTACGATAATAACGGCAACCCTGTCGAGGGGGATGTTTCGGCACAAATTAAGTTATGGGACAATGGTACCCGCGTAAACCAGAAACGGGCGCAACCGTTACCCATCCCGGAACGGCGGAAACCAAGAACATCAGTGAAGTGAACGGAACAGATGCCCAGGGCAATACTTACCTGCCCGCTTCCCAACTGGTTAAGGCCACTTTGGCCTATAATGGCAATTCTACCTTTACGCTTACACTAAAAAATATTTCGGGCGGCACTGCTAACGAAACGCCGCTGAGCCCCGGGGTATGGAGCGTATCCTACATTGTCGGGGGCAGCCTGCTTGCTGATAATCCGCTATATAAAACGGGGCAACCTACGGCCAATGGTTTAACCAATATTGCCGAGGTCGGCGACAACACGATGCTCAGCAACTACGTAAAATCCATCACAGGTATTTTTACCCCGCTGTCGCCTGTACTGGTGGTGGTATATAATGGCATTGACAATCCTATTTTCAAAAATGGACAGCTTGACGCCGGAAAAGGGCTTACGCCGCTTGCCCAAAAAGGCAATGCCGATACATTGGCTGCTTATTTAAAAGGCAAGCCAGGCATCAAGGCTGTGTATGTGTTACCTGCCCCAACTACCAGGGTGCTGCTGCCGCAGATCGGCAATCAAAAAGGAGGGATCGTTTCACAGCAATTAACAGTTAGCCAGGGCGACCGTATCGCTGTTGCTACTATGTACGGCTTCTCGAACGATTGGTTCTTTGCGCTTGCTGACAACGGCGTGGATGCCACCCAAAAGGGCGATATTTCAGCAGGCGTTAAATTGTTTGATGACGGTACGGCAATTAACCAGTTCCCGGGAGCAGGGGTTACCCAGTTTAACCTTGCGGGCACCCCGTTAAAAGAGAGTAAGCCGATAGCTGCGGTTCCGAATCCGAATGCCTTTACTACCCTGCCCGATATCACCGCGATCATAAAAATAACCTTGAAATAATAATTTGTAAGGAATAAGAGCTTGCCCCTACTAAGGGATAAATTATAACAACCAAAACATGAAAACAACAGGTTTAAAAACAATTTGTATGGCCGCGGCTGCGGTTCTCTTTTTAGCTGTAAGCACAAATGCGCAGCAAAAAATGGCCAAAATGGACAAAGACACTTCGAAGATGTCAAAAATGTCGAAGATGTCAAAAATGGACCACAAAAAAGGCGACAAGAAAATGGGCAAAATGTCGAAAATGAAAAAAGACACTTCGAAAATGTAAAACCCATAGCGGGCGGATGCCCATCCGCCCGCTAAACCAAAGCATCTCAGTTTAAAATGAAATCTTACATCACAAAAATATTTACCGGCTTATCGATAGTAAGCGCGGCGATTTTTTCTGCTGCGCAGAGTAATGCTGCAGCTAAACCGGCTTTATTAAACGACACTACCGTTATGCAGCATTGGGCTGCACAGCCTGCAGATGTTAGCCCATTACTAACAGGCGAGCAAATCCCTGCGGTAAAAATTCCGGCAGCAGATGGCAAACTGTTCGACCTGAACGACCATGTGGCTCAAAAGCCAACCATCCTTGTTTTTTACCGCGGCGGCTGGTGCCCTTTTTGCAATAAAGAACTGGCAGGCCTGCAGGGAATTCAGCAAGACCTGGTTAAACTGGGGTACCAGATTATTGCGATCAGTACCGACAGCCCCGAAAACCTGAACAAAAGCATCGGAAAACATCAATTGTCATACACCCTGCTATCTGATGCTGATTTGAATATTACCAAACAATTTGGCCTGGCTTTTAAAGCGCCAAAAGATTACGACCAGTTGCTTGTTGCAAGTTCAGGAGGCAAAAATACCGACAGGTTACTGCCGGTGCCATCTGTATTTATACTTGACCAGAAAGGAACTATCCGGTACGAATACATTAACCCTGATTTCAAACAGCGTATTAGTCCAAAGCTGCTCCAATCTGTTGCCAAAGCTATTAAAGACGACAACGCAGGCAAGACTAATGAAGGCAATTAAATTGATGTTGCTGGCCGTCGTGCTATGGATTAGCCACGCTGCAGCACAGGGTAGGGAGAAGCCGCTGCCACATATACGGTTTATTGACAAAGACTGGAAAAGCGTTTTGGCGCTTTCAAAAAAAACGCATAAACCAATTTTTGTTGATGCTTTTACTACCTGGTGTGCGCCATGCCAGGAAATGCGGCAAAAAACGTTTACCGACCGCACTATTGCAGCCAGGTTTAATGCCCGCTATATTAATGTGGCGGTAGACGTTGAAAAAAACGGCGGCGTAGCGTTTGCTGATCATTACCAGGTAACAGCTTACCCCACTCTGCTTTTTATCAATTCGGATGGCGAACTGATTAAACGGCTGGAAGGGTTTACAGATGCCAAAGACCTGGGTGCTGCTGCGGCCAATATTAAATAATCCTTGAAGTGAACTTTAATAATTATCCGGTTATGCGCCGGCTAAGAACAAATGAGCCGGCGCCTTTCGGCCTGCTGTTGCTGGCCGACGAAGAAATGCAGGCCATCAACCGGTATATACATCAATCAGAAATATATGTGGCTGAAACTGACGGTAAGTTGGTTGGCGTTTATGTGCTTTTTCCGGTCGATGAATATATGGCGGAAATCAAAGCAATCGCAGTCGACCCCGACTACCAAAACCAGGGGATAGGCAAATTCATGTTGAATCATGCCGGCATAGAAGCACAGGCAAAGGGCTTTAAAGAAATAATTGTAGGCACTCCAACCATTGCTGAAAAGCAGCTGAATTTTTACCGGCGGGCGGGTTTTGTGCTGTTTGATGTCAAAAAGGATTTTTTCATAGATTATTACACTGCGCCGATATTTGAAGATGGTGTGCAGTTAACGGATATGGCCATGCTGAAAAAGCGCCTGGACGGTAAAACTGAGATATGATCATTTTGCCGCTAAATAACCTATTTGTTAACGGCTTGTCATAAAGAGTAACCAAAGGCTAATTTTTGTAAGTAAACTGTGCGGTTTACGACCGAAGGTCAAAATATTCATTTAAGATAAAAATGACCTATGCACAGTGAACCTATTGTTGATACAGCAGTTAACCCCGGTAAACATCAGTCAGACCCCGAGAAGTGGGTTGATCTGCACTCCGACTTTCTTTTCAGCTATGCCTACTCGAGGATAAACGATGAAGAACTGGCCCGTGACCTGGTGCAGGAGACCTTCCTGGCGGCCCTGGAAAAACCCGGAGCATTCAGGGGTGAAAGTTCGGAACGAACGTGGCTTACCGCAATTATAAAATACAAAGTGATAGACGTTTACCGGAAAAAAGCCCGGGCTTTTACAACAAAAGAAGGGTATGGCATGCCAGCCGACGACGAAGATTTTTTTGACCCCGAACTGAATAACTGGAAAAAAGAGCATTGGCCTGAGCCCTTTGTTTGTAAAGGAACCGATCCGCTTGAGGATAAGGAATTTATGGACATACTGCAAAAATGCCTGCAAAAGTTGCCCTCTTTATGGATGTCGGTTTTCAGGCTGAAGCATATGGACGATGAAAAAACCGAAGATATTTGCAAAGCGCTCCGCTTAAGCGCATCAAATTATTGGGTAATTATTCACCGGGCAAAGGTTAACCTGCGTTCATGTTTACAAAAAAACTGGATCTGAATGAGCAAGCAATTAAAAACACGCAGGGAGAAAATTCTCTACAACTGCAGAAAAGCGACACTTCTTATTGAAAGGAAGCACGAGGTTGAACTCACTCCGCGCGAAAGGATGGAGCTGGAATTGCATTTGGCAGGTTGTTACATCTGCCGGGTGTATGAGCAGCAAAGTATTTTGATGAACGGCCTAATGAGCAAAATATTTAAGGCCGCCCGGGTAGAGCCAAGACTTGACGACGCATTTAAAGATGAAATAAAAAAACGGATTAAGGGTAGGATTATCCGTGGTATTTAAATGCAGAAGATGGAAGATCTATTGGAAATATGTCGTTCGCACTTACGCCTCAACCGTGTAACGGTAGCTGATTTGAATGAATTGGTACAAATCAGCAATCAAACTTATTTCGAGACTTTCTTTGAGGCTTTTAATGATCCCGACGCATATTATGCCTATGCAAATGAGGCTTTTTCTGCCGATCGTTTGGAAAAGGAACTTACTGAAGTAAATACTGCGTTTTATTTTGCCAGGGTTAATGGTGTTACGGCCGGTTACATCAAAATCAATTATCCTGATGCCAGGGCAGTCTTGCAGGATAATCCCGCTGCCGAACTGGAGCGGATTTACGTCCTATCCGGATATCATCATCATCACATAGGCAAAACTTTACTAACATATGCCATTTACAGGGCCAAATCCAAAGGGTTCCCGCGGTTGTGGCTGGCTGTTTGGGAGCATAACCATAAGGCAATAAGATTTTACGAACGTAACGGCTTTACACAATTTGCTACCCACAATTACCAGGTAGCCGGCGATCCGCAAACTGACCTGCTAATGCATATCATGCTTAATACTCCCCGGTAACCCGCACCCTTAGTTCATTAAAATTTTTTGTAATGGATTGATGAATAGAAGAGTATATGCTCAATACCCTTCTGTTATCAGCGGTAATTATTTACCTAACAAAAATATTAATGGCACATCAAGGCGTTTGCGCCAGGAGTTTTCCGAATGGTCGGCTCCCTGATATTCACGAGAGATCCAGTTGCGTCCGGTGTATCCGGCGGCCTTCATAATAGCATCGGCTTGCAATTGATAGGGTTTATATTCAGCGTCGAGGGTAGCCGTGCCATGGTCGAAATATATTTTGTGGTTCTTGTGAGATGGAACATGTGCTTTCAGATAAGCAAGAAAGGCATCGGACACCGGCTTGTCGTCTACAGAAAAGGTACCCGGCCAGTGGGTAGAAAGACAAGCCGCACCCCCAAACACATCCGGATATTCGCAAATTGCGTACATCGAGATTAATCCTCCCATACTCGATCCTGCGACAAACGTATGAGAACGGTCGCGCAGGGTGCTGAAATGGCTGTCGATATAAGGCTTAAGTTCTGTTACCATAAATTTCAGGTAATTGTCAGACAGCGGGCCATCGCCGAGCAAAGGCGTCCCTCTGTCACGGCCTATGGCTAGTATTTTTTGCTGTTCTTCGGGCGTAAGGCTGTAAAAAGGCTTTTGCGGAAAATACTCCGGATGCCTTTTCGCGCCGTTGTTCCATATGCCTATTACGATGCAATCTTCAATGCGTTTTTCAGCCAGTAATTTGCCCATGGTTTCATCCACACCCCATTCCTGTTTGTTCCACGTGATGGTGCTGTCGAAGAGGGACAGGCCGTCGTGCATATACAACACTGCGTATTTTTTTTCGTCCGAATAGCCTGGTGGCAACCAAACGTCGACATTTCGCGGGTCAACGTATTTTGACTGGAACTTTTCGATCTGTTGAATAGTACCGTAAGCTACTTTTGGTACCTGTGCAGCCAACTGGCTGGCTGCTATAGTGATAAACAGGATAATGAGGGTGTGTTTAACAATGGAATGGTATTTAGGCATATAGTTTATGATTGGTTTTATGGTAGTTAGTACAACTACTTACTTTTTTTTGAATAACTGATGTAAAGAAAAAGCCCCCGGCCCCGTTAGCATCAGGGAAATAAGGCCCGCAATATATAAAAGATCAATTTCATATCCGGGTGGCCCAAAACGAGGGCCGGACGGCGTGAGGCCGATTGTATTAACCGAACTGAAACCATATTTTAAATGAACACTTACCATGGCGACAAGCATTGTAGCTATAAGCGGAATAGCAGTTATATCTACAAATATACCCAGCAATACAGCTAGTCCGCCAAAAAATTCGATTAGCGGTACCAGCCAGGAACTGAAATGAGCCAAGGGAATGTCTAATTGCGTCAGCAGCTTTTCAAATCCGGCTGGCCCGCGGCTTAGTTTTGCAAAACCATGGGCCATAAAACCGTAACCGATAATCAGCCGCAGGAAAAAAGGACCCCAAAGGGCATACTTTTTCTGCTCAGGAATTCTTGATAACTCAGTCATAATTTTTAATTTCAATAATGGATTTTACTGAATTGGTCGTCATGGCTAGTTATCCTTACAATAATTTTATTTTAATTTGATATTCTTCATATCCCGAGGTAAGACAATCTCTTTTTTCACCCTATTACGCTATTTTTTTCCAGTCGTCATAAGAAATTACCCCTAATTCAGGCCTCGACGGGCCATCCAGAATAGCAATAAACTCGAGTTCATGCCCATCGGGATCTTCAAAATAAATAGCGAGGGCGGGCATCCATGCAAATACCATTGGAGTTTCACTGCCGTCGTTCAGAAAATTATAAGGTTTAATGCCCCTTGATTTTAAAAAATCCACAGAACTGTATAAAATATCATCCGCATCACACCGGAATGCAAAGTGCCTTTTATCTATTTTTTCTTTTGGTTTTTCCCATAAGCCAAGCATAGCTTGTTTCGGTTTGCCTATCCAAAAGAAAGCTATCTTTCGTTCTTTTTCGTAATAGCAGAACTCGAGGCCAGGCATATTCTTGTAAAATGCAATCGAAACATCAATATCGGCCACAAACAGGTGGGTTTCATAAAGTCCTTTTATCATTATATTTCAGTTGTAATTTATTTTTTAAACGGCTTTAAAATTAGGAAGTACTGATTTATGCCGCATTTATTTTTATGGATATTCCCAATTGGATTCCTTAAAAGATGAATCCTTTAGGGCCGGTAATACCTGTGATTTAAAAAACTTTGTCTTTACCCCGCATAAATCCTTACAAGAAAAAAAAGCCGATGTAAGTTTACGGGCCTTAGACCGACTAATAACTAAAACACTTTATTATGGTTAAATTTGGATTATTGGTTCGCCTGGAAGCGAAACCCGGTAAACAGGAAGAACTGGCGGAATTTTTAAAAAGCGCGCTGCCGCTCGCGCTGCAGGAGCTATTTACAATTAATTGGTTCGCATATCAGGCCGGGCCAAACACTTTTGGGATTTTTGACACCTTTGACACCGAGGAAGGCCGCAGCCAGCATTTAAAAGGACCTATAGCGGAGGCTTTGCTGGCTCATGCTCCCGGGCTTTTAGCCTCCGGCCCGGTGATAGAACCTGTGGAGCTGCTGGCTTCGAAATAGCAAACCGCACTGCCCGGTATATTTAACTGTTTAACGTGGATTCCGCTATGCAGGCGTTTAATTAACGCAGGCTGTGGAATCCACTCGGTATTAATTTTTGACATTTTTAGTTTAGTTATGGAAATTACCCCGGCTGCCAAAGCCGATTTGTAACCCCTCCTAAAAACCGGACTGTGTAAAGGACGAAAAGTCTTAACTTTAAACAGTCAAAGGATGAAGAACTCT
>NZ_JAUMKC010000014.1 GCF_030519355.1 Mucilaginibacter sp. L3T2-6 | reverse complement strand
CGATTCCCCTTATATCTGCATACGCTATTTAGCACTTTTTTTTCCTATTACCACCAACTATTTTTGGCATCATTACCAAAAAAACAGGAAACTCAGCTTCAGCTGTGCCTTACTTTTGCTGCTGCCGCCTCGTCTAAAAACCATTGAATATTGCCAACAATTGGCTCGATTAACTGTGCAGGATATTCTTCAATATCTTCGTCGTCTTCCAATATATGATGAACGGCTTCGGCTTTACCTTCTCCGTAAACCAGGAACGCGATATTTTGCGCTTCGTTTATCAGCGGGGCATTCATGGTGATACGATAAACCTGCTGATCCTCCAGCCATACATCGCTTACACCCGGCAGCCTGTCGTGCAATACGGGCGTATGAGGGAACAGTGATGCTGTATGGGAGTTATCGCCCAGGCCGAGTAAAATTAAATCAAAGCTTTGCTCGTCTTCGTCAAAAAAGTCTTCAATTTCTTCCTGGTACTTTTTGGCGGCTTCCTTTGGCTCAAGGCTGGTGTCTACCGCAAAAATATGGCCTGGCTCAATCAGCAACGGTGCAAAAAGCGCATTCCGGGCCATCAGGTAATTGCTGTCCTTATGGTCCTGCGGAACATAGCGCTCATCGCCAAAAAAGAAATAAACCTTTTCCCAGTCCAGCTTATCGTGAAATTCTGTCGCCAGCAGTTCATATAATTTCTTTGGCGAACTGCCGCCAGATAAAGCCACTGAGAACTTTTTGTTCTTGGCAATGGCTTCGTTGCCTATAATTACAAAGTATTCGGCAAGCGCCTGCAATACTTGATCAGGTGTTTCAAAAACGTTGAGCATGTGTTAGCTATTAGTTGATTAGTTAATTAGAGATTAGTTAATCAGTGATGAGAGGTTAGTTATATCAGCCCTTAGCCGGATTTTCGACTAATCTCTAAATAACTAACCTCCAATCAACTAACTCATTTCTTCCCATTCACCGGAAGGGTAAACCAGTTAAATCCATCGCGGGCGATCAAAGCCTCGGCGGATTCTGGTCCCCATGAGTCGGCGGAATAATTCGGGAAATTCAGACTCTTTTTATTTTGCCAGGTGTTCAGTATCGGCATCACCAGTTCCCATGCCGCTTCAACCTGATCGCCACGCATAAACAGGGTTTGGTCGCCCAGCATCGTATCCAGTATCAGTGTTTCATAAGCTTCTGGCGCCGGTGTGGCATAAGTGCCTTTATAGTCGAATACCATATCGACGGCATTTAACACCATATCGATGCCCGGACGTTTAGCCTGTACCTGTAAGCGAATACTCATTTCTGGCTGTATGCTGATAATCAGCCTGTTTTGCTGCCAGCTTTCGGCGGCTTCGGTAGGGAATATCAGGTGAGGCACATCCTTAAACTGGATGGTTATTACTGATGACGACTGATGCATCCGTTTGCCGGTACGTACATAAAACGGAACGCCCTGCCAGCGCCAGTTATCTACAAAAAATTTAATGGCTGCAAATGTTTCTGTGTTTGATTCAGGGCTTACTTTTGGCTCATCGCGGTAGCCAGGCACTTCCTTGCCCTTCATCCAGCCGCTGCCGTATTGGCCTCTTACGGCCGAGTTGCGCACATCTTCCGGTGTAAACTTCCTCATTGCCCGTAATACGTCAACTTTACGGTCGCGTACTTCGTCGGCATTAAAGCTAACAGGCGGCTCCATGGCTATGTGGCAAAGCAACTGCAGCAGGTGGTTCTGTATCATATCTCGCATAGCCCCCGATCCGTCATAGTAATCGCCGCGCTCCTCCACTCCTAATTGTTCAGTAACAGATATTTGTACATGTTCGATGTAATTACGGTTCCAAAGCGGCTCCATGATGGAGTTGGCGAAGCGGAAGGCCATAATGTTCTGCACCGTTTCCTTACCCAGGTAATGGTCAATACGGTAAATCTGGCATTCGTCGAATATTCCGGCAAGTAGCTGGTTCAGTTCTTTTGCTGTTTCCAGGTCGTGTCCAAATGGCTTTTCGATAATAATGCGCACCCGGTCTTTATCTTCCGCCAGTTTGGCTTTCGAAATATTTGAGGCGATGATCGGGAAGAAATTTGGCGCTACAGCCAGGTAAAAAATCACGTTGGCTTTAGTTTTCCACTCCGCGTTGTGCTTATCGATACGCTTGCCAAATTCTTTGTAGGTTTCTGCATCGGTAGCGTCCGATACCTGGTAATGGATATTGGCTGCAAACTCGGCCCATTTTTTCTCGTCGGCCTTGCCGCTGCGCGAAAACTGGTTGATATCGCTGTGCAGGTTATTCCTGAACTGTTCGTCGTCAAGCTTGGTGCGGCCTGTGCCGATAATTGAGAACTGCTTTGGCAGCCAGCCGTCTAAAAACAGGTTGTAAAGTGCCGGGGCAATTTTCCGGGAGTTCAAGTCGCCGGTACCACCAAAAATGATGAATATGGTGGGTTCTGATTTTGTGCTCATTTTATTAAGGTTATAAGCATGAATATCTATACTAATTATTCTTCATTTTTTGTCCACTGCGTATGGAACACGCCCTCTTTGCCAATCAGCTCGTAAGTATGTGCCCCAAAGTAGTCACGCTGCGCCTGTGTCAGGTTCGACGGCATCCTTGCGCTGCGGAAGGTGTCGAAATAGCTCAGCGATGAAGCATACGCCGGTGTCGCAATACCTGCCGGGATGGTGGCGCCTAATACCTTGCGCGAGCCTTTTACAGCGTCACTAACCAGTGCTGATACACCTTCATCAAGCAGCAAATGTTCAAGTGCCGGATTTTTATGGTATGCATTGTAAATGTCATTCAGGAACTCAGAACGGATAATACACCCGCCGCGCCATATTTTGGCAATATCATCCAGGTGCAGGTCGTACTTATATTCAGCCGAGGCCAGCAGCAGCATGTGCATGCCCTGCGCATAGCTGATGATCATATTGAAATAGAATGCCTGCTCCAGGGCGGTCAAAAATTCATCTTTATTAACATTCAGGCTAATATCCTCTTTACTATAAATTTCAGATGCTTTTACACGCAGTGATTTATATTTCGATAAATCGCGCATGGAAACAGCGGTGTCAATGGTTGGGATCGGCGCCTGTAAGTCCATCGCAATCTGCGAGGTCCATTTACCAGTACCCTTGGCACGGGCTTCATCTTTAATGTCATCCAATAGAAGATGGTCTGAGCCGGGTGCCTTGTATTTAAAAATATCTTTGGTGATATCCAGCAGGAATGACTTTAAACGCCCGTCATTCCATTTTGCGAATATTTCACCGATTTCAGCATTCTGCAGCTTAAGGCCCTTTTTAAGTATCTCGTAGGTTTCGGCTATTAACTGCATTATCCCGTACTCTATACCATTATGCACCATCTTCACAAAGTGACCCGATGCTCCCGGACCGATATAAGTAACACATGGTGCACCGTCTACCTTAGCCGCAATAGCTTCAAAAATCGGCTTCATTACATTATAGGCATCCTTGTCGCCGCCCGGCATCATGCTCGGGCCGCGGCGCGCACCTTCTTCACCGCCTGATACACCCATGCCAAAGAAATGCAGGCCCTTAGCCTCCAGTTCTTCCACACGGCGATTGGTATCGGTAAAATGCGAGTTACCACCGTCAATCAGTATATCGCCTTTATCAAGCAGCGGGGTTAGTTCCTCAATCACGGCGTCCACAATCTTTCCCGCCGGAACCAGCATCATAATGGCACGCGGGGTGGTAAGACTTTGTATAAATTCCTTTACATCGGTAAAGCCTTTAACGTCTTTATCTTTCCCTTCTTCATTCAGCGATGCCACTTTGCCGGCGTCCTTATCATGCCCGGCAACGGCATATCCATGGTCGGCCATGTTCAGCAAAAGGCTGCGGCCCATTGTGCCCAGGCCTATCATGCCAAAAGCATATTTATTTGGTGTTGCGCTCATTTTAATTTGGGTTGATTTTCTTTTTTTAGGTCTTCCAATATTTTTTTTGTCGATTCAAAGCTGGTATGCTGATAAGCCCTCATGCCCAGTTTACCTGCTGCAAGGGCAAACATTTTACGGTCATCAAAATAAACACACTCCTGCGGTTGTGCCATTGCGATGCCCATAGCCAGTTTAAATATCGCCGGGTCAGGTTTTCGGATGCCCACCTCGCACGATGACACAAATGCGTCAAACACATCATGCAGCTTGAATTTTTTTACGCGGTAGTCGTTCAGTTCCTTTCCTTCGTTATTAATGGCGATAATCCTGAACCCGCTATCTTTTCTCCATTCTTTCAGCCAGGCGAGCATGTGCGGCAATTCCTGCGACTGCTCGTACATAAAGTTTTTAAAATCCTCGCGGGTAAAATCGCGCGGATGGTTAAAAACTACAGTATCAAGGTACTCATCCAGGTCCACGCCGTGCGCCTCGTAAACGTTAAAGATGAAAGTATGCAGTTCCTTTACTTCGGCATAATCAAGGCCAAACCTCCTGGCTGCTTCCTCGCGCGACTGATGCCCCCAGCCATTGGTAAGTAACACGCCCCCAATATCAAAGAACAGGAACTTAACTGACAATGTTTCCACGGGCTTAAGCTTTGTTTTTCTGGTCTTCGATAGCTTTCAGCAACTTTTCAAAAGGCTTGTTGAACTTCTCAATACCTTCATCTTCAAGCTGCTGTGTTAATTTGTCGATATCGATGCCCGCAGCTTTAAGCCTGTCAAGGGTTTCAGTTGCTTTATCAAGGCCTTGTTCCAGTGTATTTGCTGCAATACCATGGTCGCGGAACGCCTCGATGGTTTCCAGCGGAACAGTGTCAACGGTGTCGGGCCCGATCAGTGCCTCAACATATTTTGTGTCTTTAAAGTCCGGGTTTTTACTGCTGGTGCTGGCCCATAGCAAACGCTGCGGTTTTGCGCCCTGTGCAGCCAGTTTTTCCCAGCGGGGGCCGCTGAAAACGCGCTTATAAATTTCGTATGCTTTTTTAGCTGATGCGATAGCAACTTCGCCTTTCAGATCGCCAAGGCCTTTTTCGTCTAGCATCGGGTCCACCAATACATCTATGCGGCTCAGGAAGAAGCTGGCTACAGATGATATATGACCAATTTTATGACCTGCCGCTAAATGATCTTCGAGCCCTGATATATAGGCTTCAGTTACTTCCTCGTAGCGCGGCAAACCAAACAGCAAAGTAACATTGATATTGATACCTTTTGCGATAGACTCGCGGATTGCCTGCAAGCCCGGTTTGGTACCAGGGATTTTTATCATTACGTTTTTACGATCGACTTTTTTCCAGAGTTCCTCTGCCTGTCTGGCAGTACCTTCGGCATCAAGCGCCAAAAACGGCGAAACTTCTAAACTCACATAGCCATCGGCGCCGACTACCCCGTCGTTATAAACACCGTCAAAAAGGTCGCAGGCATTCTGTATATCCTTAACTGCTAAACCAAAAAATATGTCTTCGGTGGTTTTAGCGTCTTTTGAAAGCGTAGCGATGTCTTCGTCATACTGGTCGCTGCTGCTGATGGCCTTTTCAAAGATAGCAGGGTTAGAAGTTACTCCACGAACGCCATCGTCATCAATCAGGCTTTTCAGTCTCCCATCGGCAATAAATGCGCGATCGATAAAATCAAGCCAGATGCTTTGGCCGAAGCTGTGTATTTGCTTTACTTTATTTGTTTCCATTAGTATTGTATTTTAGTGAGTCATTTATTCATGAACCCGGTAGTAATGGTCAATAAGCATACCAGTTACTGTCAGGGTATAGTAGTATTTTATACAGAATTTATCGTAGCAATTATTTAAAGCCTGCATGTTCAAAACCTGTCCTGGTGACACAGGGGGCGTTGCTCTGCGCTGACGGATGTATCCCTTACAGGGAAAGAAACACCAGGCAGAACCTGGTTTTAATACCCCCCAGGGTTACATCTGTCAGAGATGGCCAACGCCCATCATCTACGCCACCATTATTTCCACGTTGTAGTTGATAAACAAGCCGCTTTCAATTACCCCGGTTATCGATTTTATTCGCAATTCCGTATCTGCCGGGATATCGTCGAACCAGGCATCTAATATCACATTGCCCGCTTCCGTGATTACCGGGCCATCTTTGCCTTTTGCAGGCCTCAGTATCAGTTCCCTCACCCCAAGCTTTTGCAATTCCTTTTCGGCATGCAATAATGCCTGCGGAAATACTTCGATCGGTACCGGGAACTTGCTGCCCAGCTTATCCACCAGCTTAGAGTCGTCGACTATAATAAAATTTACCGGGCTGCTGCTGATAAGCAGTTTCTCTTTAAACATGGCGCCGCCGCGGCCTTTAATCAAACTGCGGTTTGGATCAACCTCATCAGCTCCATCGAACAGCCAGTCCGGCCGGTGCTCGTAAAGGCTCGTCATGGGTATGCCAAGGTTGGTCAATGCCATGCTGATCTCCACCGAAGTAGGGATAGCTTTTACGTTCAAGCCTTCCTCTTTTACACGCCTGGCAATGGCAAACAGAGCCATAAAAACCGTTGAGCCGGAGCCTACTCCCAACACATCGCCATCCTTCACCTTTTCGGCAATTTTGGCCGCAACCTTTTCCTTACCTTCTTTATTAATGATGGTATCAGACCAGTGCAGGTTGTTGATGAGGTTACTGTTCCAGTTCATGTAAGGTGATTAGAGATTAGTTGATCAGCGATATTAGTTAATTAGAGACCAGGGAATGCCTGAGCTCTAATCTCCGGTCACCAACTGCTATTTTAACAGCGCTTTCGCCTTTGCTACTACATTATCAACCGTAAAGCCAAAATGCTTATACAGGTCTTCTGCCGGGGCCGATTCGCCAAATGTGGTCATGCCCAGCATGTCCCCTTCGTCTGTTGTATATTTATGCCAGCCCATTGGCGATGCCATTTCTACAGCCAAACGCTTCTTGTTTGCCTTCGGCAGTACCTTTTCTTTGTAGGCTGCATCCTGTTTTTCAAACAGCTCCCAGCTTGGCATACTTACCACGCGGGTTGATATGCCTTCGGCCTCCAGCTTTTCCTGCGCCTGCATAATTAATGAGACTTCCGAACCGGTTGCCATAAGGATCAGATCAGGTCCCTTGCTGCCTTCCGAAAGGATGTAAGCGCCTTTTTCAACATTTTCAGCCTTTGCATACTTATCCTGATCGATGATAGGCAGTCCCTGGCGGGTAAATATTAATGCAACCGGACCGCCTTTATGTTCAATGGCCACGCGCCATGCGTGTACCGATTCGTTTGCATCAGCCGGACGAATCACAAGCAGGTTAGGTATCGACCGTAACGAGGCCAGTTGCTCGATGGGCTGGTGCGTTGTGCCGTCTTCGCCGAGGCCGATACTGTCGTGGGTATAAACAAAAATCGGTTTTATTTTCATGATGGCCGCCAAACGGATAGGCGGGCGCTGGTATTCGGAGAACATCAGGAAGGTCGCGCCAAAAGGAATAACGCCTTTGGTTAAGGCCATACCGTTAAGTGCTGAACCCATGGCATGCTCGCGGATACCGAAATGGAAATTGCGGCCGGCCCTGTTCTCTGAAGTAAACGAATCAAATTCTTTTAAATTGGTTTCGGTAGATGGGGCCAGGTCTGCCGCGCCGCCGATCAGGCTTGGCAGTTTGGCAGCAATGGCATTCAGGGCCTTGCCCGACGCCACACGCGTTGCCACCTTTGGGTCAGATGCCTTAAATACAGGCAGAGCGTCTTTCCAGCCTTCGGGCAAGCCGCCGTTGCTTAGCAGCTCATACTCAGCGGCCAGCTCAGGGTATTTGGCCTTATAGTCTGCAAACAATTTATTCCATTTTTCTTCTTTGGCGGCGCCTTTTTCACCGGATTTATGATAAAAGTCCAGCACTTCGTCAGGCACTACGAACGATTTATCAGGATCAAACCCGAAGAACTCTTTTACCAGCTTTACCTCATCAGGACCAAGGGGGGAACCGTGTGAGCCCGCGGTGCCTGACTTATTAGGGCTGCCATAGGCAATCAGCGAGCGAACGTTGATCAATGACGGCTTTTGAGTCTCAGCTTTTGCATTCACCAGCGCCAATTCCAGTGCATGTATATCATTCACGTCCGGTAGGTCCTGTACATGCCAGCCATAAGCCCTGAAGCGTGCGCTTACATCTTCATTAAAAGCAATATCGGTACTACCCTCTATCGAAATATGGTTATTGTCATATAAAAAGATGAGGTTACCCAATTCTAAATGGCCTGCAATTGACGCGGCTTCGGAGGTTACGCCCTCCATCATATCGCCATCGCTGCAGATTACATATATCTTATAATCAAAAAGATTGAAGCCAGGCTTGTTGTAGCGTGCAGCCAAATGTTTCTGGCCGATTGCAAAACCGATCGCGTTAGCAAAACCCTGTCCCAGCGGGCCGGTGGTAACTTCGACACCAGGGCATAGGCCATACTCCGGGTGCCCGGCAGTTTTGCTGTTCATCTGGCGGAAGTTTTTAATATCGTCCAGTGTCAGATCGTAACCGGTGAGGTACAGGTAAGCATATTGCAACATACAAGCGTGGCCGGCCGACAAAATAAACCGGTCGCGGTTGGCCCATTCAGGATTTTTAGCGTTGTAAGTCATTGCCTTTGTCCAAAGCACATGCGCCATTGGCGCCAGTGCCATTGGTGTACCAGGGTGGCCTGAATTTGCCTTCTGAACTGCATCGGCAGCTAATATTCTCGCGGTATTTATTCCAAGGGTTTCTATATCCTGATTATTTGCGCTCATAGTAGTGTAGTTTATTTCTTTTTAATTTTTACAGTTTCAATTGTTGCCGGTGCGCTGTCCTGTTTCCAAAGCCGCGCACCGCCTTTTATGCCATCAGCGTTCGATACGATCTTCATGTTTTCATCAAGCTTGAAATTAAGCTTATCTGAGTTGCCGCCGCCGATATACAAAAAGTCGTAGTTAAAAACAGTCTTAAGGGTAGCAAATACCTTTTGCATGCGCTTGTTCCATTTTTTATCGCCTTCCTTTTCGCGGGCAATATCGCCGATATATTTATCGTATGATTTTGTTTTGCCAACCGGCTGGTGGGCAAATTCAAGATGAGGCAGCAGGTTGCCGTCAAGCAGCAATGCCGTACCGAAGCCGGTGCCCAGTGTAATTACTAACTCAAGTCCCTTACCATCAACCACGCCCAGCCCCTGCATGTCCGCATCATTAACCACTCGGCAATCGTTACCTAATTCCTCCTTCAGCTTGTTAGCCAGGTCAAAATCTTTCCAAAGCTCATTGCTTAAATTAGGGGCGGTTTTAATTACACCGTTTTTCACGTAGCCCGGAAAGCCTACTGAAATCCTGTTGAATTCGGGAAAATCCTTTACCAGCGTTTTGATGGAGCTGATCACATTTTCAGGACTGGCAGGAACAGGCGTAGGTACTTTTTCATACTTCCGTTGCAATTCGCCCTGCTCGTTTAAAATCGTTGCTTTAATGTGTGAGCCTCCGATATCAATGGAGAGTACTTTCAGTTGCTGCGGGGTTGATTTCATTAAATTGGTCGGCAGAAAGTGTACGAATAATTGAATAATGATTTTTGCGCTGTAAATATCAATATTTATCTGATATATAGTATGAATAATTGCGCACAAATATCGATGTCAAAGTAACAACATACGCCTTAGGCCATTGTTTTCCTTATGTCATGCTTTTGGGGTTTTGACAGTGTGCTGGCAAATGAGCGCGCATATTTAGGATTTGTGGATTAAAACGGGGGAGAGATAAAAGGGGGAAAGCTGAAAGGCTTTAAGTGCCGCTATTTAGAAGAAACAGAAGCAGCGAATGCGGATATATGACTGTTATCATTACCTCAGTCTTTAGTTTTCGCCACTACAATTATCAGCCAGACGATAGCGATAATCTGAACCATGATCATGCTGCCGGTAACTAATTGACCGCCGGGCCAGTGCAATACCTTAAGCATAAGCCCGAGCATCATGCCGGCGAAACTTAATACAAATAAAATAATCGGCTGCCTTGGATTGGAGAACATGCTTATTATTTAGCTCTTTTTTGCTTGATATTCCTTATAACCGACGGTATTTTGTACAGTCCGTAACCTACAGCCGCCCCGAATAGCATGCTGGTCCAGGTTTCCGTTTTCGGGTCGTAGTTAAAAACTGTTATGGTTAGCAATATGATTGCGGCGACGCCTATCAGGATATAAAAGAAAATTTTCATTAAGACTGCATTTAATCCAATTATGTTGCGAAATTAAGTTAAAAAGTTTGCGAAAGATGGGAAATTGCTAGGCGATAAATAAATCGCTTCTAAACTTATGCGCCCTTTTTTATAACGATGGTCAGAAACCTTGTATGTTCGAAACATTTAGCTTCACGACGGGCGATGTCCATCGCTGATGGTGGTGCCCCCTTCAGGTCTTCTGTAAATCGCCCATATATAAAGAGGATATTCTCGCACCGACAGGGCACAATCCGTCAGCGAAGGGTATCGCCTGCGCAATGTGGACAGGTTTCCGATTTCTGAAACCCGGTATCACACCCCGCTATTCCTTTTATTTACCTCTTTAGTCATTTTCACCGTGAGTAACGTAAGCAGCAGTAATGCGCCTATTATCACCATCCAGATTATAACAGTGTAGTCATGTGCGTTTGCCTTAATCCCAGGTTTAGCCAACAGTTCATTTTGTTCAACCTTGCCGCCTGATATCTCCGGCAACTGTGCGTGGATGCTGTCGGTGAAAAACTTCAGGTCGTAAACCGGGGTGGCGGCTGATGCATCGCCGGTAAGCAATTTGTACGATTTTCCTGCCTGCAGGTAGGCAGCAATAGGATTATCTGCCTGCGATAGCTTGATACCGGCCACATGCAGGGGTGGGTTATCGCCGTTATCTATTTCAAGCTCTAATTTATTGGTCTTGGCATCCATAAATATCGTCCCGTTTTTTCCCGACATTACATCTGTAGCCGTCACCTGTTCCCGCCCCATTTTGTTCCAGGCATAAACGGTAACATTGCGTTTATAAAATTTAGGGTTGTCGATATCGAGCATTATTGTATTTACCAGGTAATTATCGGCAAGGCTTATAATAATATGAGTCGTTTTGCCGCTATCCGCCTTATCTAATTTTAGAATCGGTATGTCGCTATAGCTGTTTACAACCGAACGTTTAGCATATACCCCGGCCATCAAAAAGCTAAGGGGGGCTTTATGCTTATCATTAATCAGCACCTTAAAATATTTATAGTTGCTTGCCGGGAATGCCAGGTACTGCGTATAGCTGCCACCATTATCCTGTGTTGATGACTGTAGCGGAATATCTTCATCAACAGCGAACCATTGCTCCTGGTCGTCGCTGCCATACAGGTTTACGGTACGTTTTACTGCGGTGTTCCTGAGCTTGAGCCACAGCTTGTTAATGGGTTGCTCGGTAACGTTCTCTAAAGTGTAAGAAATACCGGTATCGGGTTTCTGCTTCAATTCAGGAAAAGTAACAAACACTTCGCTGTCTATACGCGGCAAATTGTCTGAGGTCATATAAGGCACAAAGTTCCCTTTGTTATCGATGATACGGATGTCAGTAAAGCCGGCGTCACTTTTTGCTAAGAAGGCCGGCGATAACTTTATCTTATAAAAACCGGTAGACTTAACACTATCCAGCTTAGCCTGGTATTTGAAAGTTTTTTGTGCCGATGCGCATAACATCGCCATAAAACATACCGCAAATAACAATCCTCGCTTATTCATCTTTCTTAGATGCTGTTTCATCCTCAACTAATATTTTTTTGACTTTTTGATACATAAACGAAATTATCAGCAGCAGCACGCCCAGACAGAAAAAGGCTGCAATTTTCCCCGCAATCGGTATATCTACAATATCGAACAAAAATAGCTTGAGCAGCGTAACTGAAAAAAGCGTGAGCGAAATAATACGCAGGGTTTTATATTTTAAACGCATACCTACCCACATAAATGCAAACGACAGCAGTCCCCACAAAACCGGCAGTGCAGTTTTTATGTAGACGGTTTGTATTTTTTCGATATTGTTTGATTTTGAATAAAACAACAGCTCGCTCAGTAAGCAAAACTCAATACTCAGGAATATCATTATGCCCACAGCTATTACACACGAAATAAGGGGCTTTGCGCTTTCTTCCAGCTTTTCCTGGCATGCGCTGATAAAATTATATATCAGCATACCGATAACTACCGCGCTTAGCCAGTGCACGATAAAGTGAGATACGTTAGGTGTATTGGCGACAAGCATTTGCCTCAGCACGTCGAACCATATGCCGTTGCAGCAGAGGTAAATAGCAATAGTGATGGCCGTGAGGATAATCCCGGCGGAGCCATTGTATTTGATATTGTTTAACCTGGCAGATATGGCATTTAACAAACACACAAATACCGAAACATACAGCGATAAGTACACCATATTAAGGCTGGCAGACGGGTAATAATGTGATACCTGATGATTAAGTTCAAGCAAGCCGCTGATGAACAATAGTACTAATGCGGTTATGCGATAAACCCGGCTGCTGATAATAATTCCATATATGCCGGCATCATTATCCCGCATCACCAAAATATACATCAGGTACGAGCTTACGGCGGCAATAATAGTAGTGATAAAGCCCTTGTTAGCGATGATAGTAAGCGGAATGCTTGTATCCGAATAGATTTGGAATAAATCCATCACAAGGCTAACCAGCATGGCAAACCATAAAACAACCGAGGTAAGCTTCATCAGTTTAATACCCGATTTTTGATACAACCAGTAAAGAAGTACCGTCTCCGAAGCCCAGAACAGCGTAATATAATTACCGTGCAGCTGTATTGGCGCCGTAAGCGAGATAAAGGTGAGTGTTATGCCAATCAGCAGGTAAAGAACGTTCGGGTCTACTTTACGGTTACGGAATAACACGTACGACAGCACGAGGTTAATCACTGCCAAACTCGCACTGAACAGACCGCGGTATTGCGGCAGGCCCATTTCGGTAAGCAGGTACAGTCCGGTTGCAAAGTAAAGCGCCGTATTAACCAGCAAGATAGTAAAATCAGCAGCAAGGAAGCGCTTATTTTCGCGAATGTTGTTAATAATATTGATAACAAAAAACAGCAGGTAAAAGATGGTGGCAAATCTTAAGCCTATAACATAGGTGCTAGTATTGAGCGCGTACAATACCGTTGCAAATACCAATACAGATAACCCGAACGATGTAATATTAAGAATGCGCCATGCTTTATATAAGGCAATTATCAGCAAGCCGGCATTCAGCACCAGCAGATATATAAACAGGCCGTTATAATTGTTGCTGCCATTACTCACCATAAATGGACTCCCAAAACCGCCTACCAAAGCTATTATGGCCAGTTCCTGCTTGTCATAAAGCAAGGCAAGAACTACCGCAAAAACGGTGATAACGATAAGGATAGCCAGGGCAACAATCTGTGTAAACAGGTGGAAGTCCTGGAAGGCAAGGGTGATGGTAAAATAAAACACCGCCAAACCGCCGCCAACCAGCACCGAGCTAAATGCCCTGTAGCTATTTCGCAAACGGTGTGCAAAACCGATTAATATACCACCGCATACAATGCCAATGCCCACGCGGCCTACCGAACCTATCCAATTGTTATCGATAGCGTACTTTACAAAAAAGCCAATGGCCAGCACCAGTATAGCGATACCAATTTTGTTGACCAGGTTTTCGCCGATAAATTTTTCAAGGTCGGGGTAGCGCTCAAAAAAAGAGGGTGCCTTTTTAACTATCTGCGGTGCAGGAGGAGGAACAAGCACTCGCTTACGAATAGACGACAGGCTATCCGAAATTACTTCCGGCTGCCTTTCGACAACAGGCTGGGGTTTTATTTCTACCGGAGGTGTTGGCAGCGCTACTGGTACGGGTTTCGGCGGCTCGGGAGGCTTTACCGGCTCGGGCTGCCTCACAGCAACCGTAGGCTGCTCAGGCTGCTTTTTCTCAGCCATTTTATTCTCGTGCTGCGTTTTGGCTAAAAGGTTCTGTATTTCAATAAGTTTGTATTCCAGCACTTCAAGTTTTTCCCTGAGGGCGGAACGGTGACTTACAATTACAATCAGTATTACTATCAGTAATATCGCATTTAAAACATCCATTAGTGTCAGGTTGGTGAAATAAAGATAGACTTTTTGGTTAGAAAAAAACTTTTGGAGCCTACTGGCCCGTTTCATCCAGGGTAACACCCTGCGTTAATAAACATAACAAAACACCAAGACAGTAAAGGATGATTTATATATTTAAACCTGATTACTTTAGGAATATAAACCAAAGCCATGAGATCAATTTTAGCAACTTTATTTGTTGCCGGCAGTCTGTTGCTGGTCCGTCCCTGTAATGCGCAGGTTAATGCTGCGGATGAAACTATCCTTACCAAACCCTGGAACGCTTACTGGATAGCCGCTAAAAATGAAACCGGCCGGGATTATGGCATTTTTTATTTCAGGAAAAGTATCAACCTGGCTGGCAAACCGGCGTCTTTCATCGTAAACGTCTCGGCGGATAACCGCTACAAATTATATGTTAATGGTACGCTGGTTTCATTAGGGCCTGCCCGCGGCGATACTTATTACTGGAACTATGAAAAGGCGGACCTTGCACCGTACCTTAAACAAGGAAAAAATACCGTGTCGGCCATTGTGTGGAACGAGGCTGAATACCGGCCCGAGGCGCAAATATCGTTGCGCACCGCATTTATTTTGCAAGGTAAAACTGCTGCCGAAGAGATATTAAATACCAACAATAGCTGGAAGTGCATCCGCGATAAAGCCTATCAGCCCATTAGCGGCAGTATTGGTTATGGCGCATATTATGTGGCAGGACCCGGAGAGCTGATCGATGAAAGCAAGACGGTAAAGAATGCCATGTCGCCGGATCTGGACGACAGCAACTGGCCAACCGCGGGGCAAATGGAGCATGGCAAGCCCAAGGGTATGGCCGATGCCTTCGGCTGGATGCTGGTGCCCTCAGTAATACCACAGATGGACAGGGTTTATCAACGGATACCCTCATTGCGAAAAGCTGACGGGGTTACCGTTCCGGCTTCATTCCCCGCGACAAAAACTCAGTTGACCATACCTGCCAATACCCCTGCCACTTTGCTGCTCGACCAAACTTACCTCACCAATGCGTATGTTACGCTTAACTTCAGTAAGGGAAAAGATGCGGGCATATCGCTTTGTTATAACGAGGCGCTTTTTGATAACCTGAAAAAATACGGTTCGCGCAAGGGCAACAGGAACGATGTGGATGGCAAGGATTTTGCCGGCCGCAAGGACAGCCTGATAAGCGATGGAAGCGACGGACAGGTATTCAACTCTCTGTATTGGCGCACATATCGCTATATCCGCCTGATTGTGCACACCAAAGATGAACCGCTGGTTATTGACGACATTTACGGCACGTCAACCGGCTATCCATTCCGGCTGAATGCAAAATTAACTACCGACAATCCCGAAATGCAGCAGATACTTGATATTGGCTGGCGTACTGCGCGCATGGATGCCATTGAGACCTATATGGATTGCCCGTATTACGAACAATTACAATATATTGGTGATGGACGCATACAAATGATGATATCGTACTACAACAGCGGCGACGACAGGCTGGCCCGTAATGCCATCAACCTGATGGATCATTCGCGGATTGCCGAAGGGTTGACCCTGAGCCGGCACCCGTCATACAGTCCGCAGATCATTTCGACATTTTCCCTGTGGTACATTGGTGTATTGCATGATTTTTGGATGTACCGCCCCGACAGCAATTTTGTAAAAGAAAAGCTGGCCGGCGAACGCACCGTGCTCGATTTCTTCAGCAGATACCAGCAGGCAGATGGTTCATTGAAAAATACGCCATACTGGACATTTGTCGACTGGTCCGGCGGCTGGGATTATGGCATGCCGCCGAAGGGGAGCAAAGGCGGTTCATCCATACTGGATATGCAACTGCTGATGGCCTATCAGCAGGCGGCCGAAATGGAAGCAAAATTGGGAATGCCGTCCTACGCGGCTTTATATAAAGCAAAGGCCGCACAATTAAAAAAGACTATCCAGGCAAGATACTGGGACGCAGCAAGAGGCTTATACGGTGACACTGAAGACAAGGACAAGTTTTCGCAGCATGCCAATTCGATGGCTATTTTAACCGGTGTGATGACCGAGGCCGGCGCGCCGGCCCTGTGCCGCAAAATTTTAAGCGACACTACGCTAACTCAATGTACCATCTACTTTAAATATTATATGCACCTGGCGCTGGTACGAGGCGGTCTGGGTAATGATTATATGAAGTGGCTGGATGTTTGGCGCAACAACATCAAAATGGGCCTTACTACCTGGGCCGAAATATCCGATCTGCCCAACAGCCGCTCTGATTGCCATGCGTGGGGGGCCAGCCCGAACATTGAATTTTTCAGAACGGTGCTGGGTATCGACAGTCGTGCGCCGGGCTTTGCCAAAGTAAAAATTGAGCCGCATCTGGGAGATATAAAAACAGCCAGCGGCGAGATCCCGCATCCGAATGGCAAATTATCGGTTGCTTACAAAACGAATGGCAGCAAGTGGAATATAAGTATTATGCTTCCTGCTAAAACAAGCGGAACATTTGTTTGGAAGGGTAAAACTTATTTATTAAAAGCAGGGGATAATAGTTTCCGGATATAGTTACCCGGGCCTAACGAAGTTTCAAAAGCTTCGTTAGGCTGAATTTTAACCCTTAAAAGGTAATATTGCAGTCTATTACGCGGGATTTAAGCACGCCGGTTTCCTCATAAGTCTGCTCATAGAATCCCGAAGCATTTAGCGTAAGCAAGGTTACATTTTTATTTTCCGGGTCGATCATAAAATATTCTTTAACACCAGCCTTTTCATATAGCGCGCGTTTGCGTTTGGTATCGTGGCTCTTATTTTGCGAAAGAATTTCAATCGCAATATCCGGAGCTCCATAAAGGCCATCTTTTTCTACTTTGTTCAGAGTCTCGTTTAACAAAACAATAAGATCCGGCTGCACCGCCGAAACGTAATTTTCAAAATATACATCGAACGGCGATAAAACGGCTTTCGCTATATTTTTTCCTTTCAGAAAATCATATAAAAGTCCGTGAAGGTCGGAAAGTAAAAACTGGTGTTGTGATGAAGGAGATGGCGACATAATTAATTCGTTAAAAATCACTTCACAACGTGTTCCCTCCGGCAACATGCGGTAAATATCAAGCGCTGTTTCCGGCACCTCCGGTATATGCTTTGTATATTTATGTCCGGTGTTCATAATTTTTAACCTCTATCACAAATATAACTTATTCAATTTGGAAATTGTTGTACACAATTTAACTTAATCAACCTGACCGAACTCATTCAGTCCCTTACTATCAATCAATGCGCTTCTAACCAATTCATGCCCGTTCCAATCTCCACCATTATCGGTACAGTAGTTTTAATGGCATTCTTCATGTTATCCATGATGATGGGTTTTACGATATCCAGTTCGTTAAAAGGCACATCGAAAACCAATTCGTCATGCACCTGCATGGTCATGCGTGAGCCGAGATTTTTAGCGCAAAATTCGCGGTGGATATTAATCATCGCGATCTTAATCATGTCGGCCGCCGAGCCCTGTATCGGGGCGTTAATAGCGTTTCGCTCGGCAAAGCCACGCACGGTTGCATTAGCAGAGTTGATATCGCGCAGGTAGCGGCGACGGCCCATCAGGGTACATACATAACCGTTCTCCCTCGCAAAGTTCATGGTATCTGCCATATAATTTTTAATGCCCGGGAACTGCAGGAAATAGTTTTCTATAATTTCAGCAGCCTCTTTGCGCGGAATGCCCAGGCTTTGCGATAAACCAAACGCCGACTGACCGTAGATGATACCAAAATTTACAGCCTTGGCATTGCGGCGCTGGTCGCCGGTTACCTGGTCAAGGGCAACCCCGTACACGTTTGCGGCAGTGGCGGTATGGATGTCGAGGTTATTCACAAAGGCATCCATCATGTTTTTATCCTTGCTGATCTCGGCAATGATGCGCAGCTCTATCTGCGAGTAATCCGCAGACACAATAGTATGGTTTTCATCCCGCGGGATAAATGCCTTTCTTACCTCCCGGCCGCGCTCTGTGCGGATAGGGATATTTTGTAAGTTAGGGTTGGTTGAGCTTAAGCGGCCTGTGGCAGCTACCGCCTGGTTATATGAGGTGTGCACGCGGCCTGTTTTAGGGTTAACCATCGTAGGCAGTGCGTCTACATAAGTTGATTTTAGTTTTTGCAACTGGCGGTAATCCAGAATGTCACGCACAATATCGCTTTTGGAGGCAAGCGAAAGCAGCACATCTTCGCCGGTTTGATACTGCCCGGTCTTGGTTTTCTTGGCTTTGGGATCGAGCATCAGCTTTTCGAACAGCACTTCGCCTAGTTGCTTGGGGGAGGCAATATTAAAACGCACGCCGGCCTTTTCGTAAACCGTTTTTTCAAGCCTGGCGATATCGCCCTCCAGTTCTTTCGAAAAATCTTTCAGCGTATTATCGTCAATACGTACCCCGGCATATTCCATGTCGGCTAAAACATAAATCAACGGGTGCTCTACTTCATGTATCAGTTTTTCAGCCTCGGCGTTCTTAAGTTTCGGCTCGAAAACAGTGCGGAGCTGAAGGGTGATATCCGCATCTTCCGCTGCATATTCTTTTATTTTTTCTATCTCCACATCGCGCATATTGCCCTGGCCTTTGCCTTTGGCGCCAATTAGCTCCGTAATGCTTACCGGTTTATACCCCAGGTAATTTTCCGACAGTATGTCCATGTTATGGCGGGTATCCGGGTCGATAATGTAGTGTGCCATCATGGTATCAAACAGGTCGCCTTTTACTTCCACGCCATACCATTTCAGCATCAGGATATCGAATTTAAGGTTCTGTCCGGTTTTACCGATGGAAGCATCTTCCAGTACCGGCTTAAATTCCTGCGCAATGGCTGTAGCTTCATTTTGATCCGGAGGGACAGGTACATACCATCCTTCGCCCGGTTTTATGGCAAACGACAAACCTACCAGCTCGCAATGGTTTGCGTCTGTGCCGGTAGTTTCTGTATCGAAACAAAACGTTTTTTGCGTCCTGAGCAGACCGATCAGTTCAGCTCGTTTTTCAAAGGTATCCGCCAGATGGTATTCATGCGGAACGGTATTAATGTTTTTTATATCCGCTGGTGCAGGCGGTTCATAAATATCCTGCACATCAACCGTCATAGAGGTGCGGCCCTCTGCAACCGGACTGCCAAAGAGATCGGTTTGTACCGATACAGCTTTGGTTTCAGTAATGCTGAAATCGTCGCCGAAAACGCGGCGGCCCAGGGTGCGGAATTCCAGTTCGGCAAACAATGGCTCCAATAAATCTTTGCTTGGCGCACATATTTCCAGGCCCGCTTCGTCCAGTTCAACCGGTACACCCAGGTTAATCGTGGCCAGTTTTTTTGATAATAAACCCTGCTCAGCAAATTGCTCCACATTCTCACGCTGCTTCCCTTTCAGTTCATGGCTGTGAGCGATGATCTCCTCCATTGAGCCATATTGTTTTATCAGCGCCTTAGCGGTTTTCTCGCCGATGCCGGGGATGCCAGGGATGTTATCCACCGCATCGCCCCAAAGACCAAGAATATCTATCACTTGTTCCACGCGCTCAATCTCCCACTTCGCCAGTACTTCTTTTACACCCAGTATCTCCATCTCGTTGCCCATGCGGGCAGGCTTGTAGATGAAGATATTATCAGACACCAGCTGCGCGAAATCCTTATCAGGGGTCATGCAATAAACCTGGTAGCCCTGCGCTTCTGCTTTTTTGGCGAGGGTGCCGATGATGTCATCAGCTTCATAACCGTCAGAGGTAATAACGGGTATATTAAAGCCAAGTATAACTTTTTGAATGTAGGGTAAGGCTTTGCTCAAATCCTCCGGCATGGCTTCCCTGTGACCTTTATAATCAGCAAAGTCGGTATGACGTTCTGTTGGCGCGTCGGTATCAAAAACCACGGCCATGTGGGTAGGTTTTTCCTTGCGCAAAACCTCCAGCAGGGTATTGGTAAAGCCCATTACCGCCGAGGTGTTCAACCCGCCTGAGGTAAAGCGTGGTGTTTTGCTTAGTGCAAAATGCGCCCGGTAAATAAGGGCCATGCCATCTAAAAGGAATAACTTCTTCATAATTATTTTTGATTACACCGATTTGGGAATGATTTCACCGATTGCACAGATTACATTTCGTCGAAAGGCGATTTCATAAACGATGTTTTCAAAAATACAATCTTTAAGTGATTTCACCGATTGAAAATAGATTTGGCCGACCGTATCAGGATTGGTTATTTGGGTAACCGGTGTAACCTTTTTTTTAAAATCGCTTTAATCACTTAAATGAACAGGTGGGTATATGGTCATTCACCATACCGGTGGCCTGCATGTGGGCATAGCATATTGTTGTGCCAAAAAATTTGAAGCCGCGCTTTTTCATATCCTTGCTGATGGCGTCAGAAATCGGCGTGCTGGCAGGGGTCGAGCCGGTGGTATTATTAATAGGTTTACCATCGGGCATAAAGCCATACAGGTATTTATCAAAAGAGCCGAACTCCTTCTGTACCTGTATAAACAGCTTTGCATTATTTATTGCGGCCAGTACTTTCAGACGATTGCGGATGATGCCTTCGTCCTGCATCAGGCGCTCAACATCCGCATCAGTAAACGCTGCAACCTTGTTTACATCAAAATCAGCAAATGCCTTCCGGTAATTTTCACGGCGGCGCAATATGGTTATCCAGCTCAAACCAGCCTGGGCCGATTCAAGTATTAAAAACTCAAACAGTATTTTATCATCATGAACTTCCTTACCCCATTCTTCGTCATGATATTTGATGTAGAGTTCGTCGTTTCCCGGCCAGTGGCAGCGAATCAAGTCCTTAGTCTTGAGTTTTGAGTTTTGAGTCATTTTATTTGAATTTATCTGGATTGTTCATCATATAATCAGTAAACGCGTCACCTCTTCGCTTAGCTGGTTTAATCCGATGTATTATCGTTGGTAATATATATTTTTCTGAATTAAAATCTTTTTTTGACTCAGGACTCAAGACTTGAGTTCAGCTCATCCCAATACTCCACCGCTCTTCTGTAATGCGGAATCACAATTGAGCCGCCAACCAGGTTGGCGATCATAAACACCTCGTTCATTTCTTCATGATTTACACCGGCTTCATGGCATTTGCCGAGATGATATTTTATACAATCGTCGCAGCGCAGCACCATCGAGGCAACCAGCCCAAGCATCTCCTTGGTCTTTACGTCGAGCGCACCATCGGCATAAGTGGTGGTGTCTAAAGCAAAAAAACGTTTAATGTTGGTGTTGGACGACTCCATTATCCGGGCGTTCATCCTGGTTCGGTAGCTTTCAAAATCGTCTATAAGTTTTCCCATGGGTGGATAATTAGTGAATGATTGATTTTTTAATTCGGAATTCAGCTCTCCGGTTTCTGAATTAAAGGCAAATATCATTAATTTAGGCACACTGAAAGTTCATTTCAATTTAACTTTTTAATTGACTGGACAGACGTTAAAAAAATCCGCAATTAAACTTCCGAAATCCGCATTCAAATGATTGAATTTCTCCGTGCAGACCATGTGAATATCTGCGTCCCGCCGGAACGCCTGGAAGAGGCCCGGCGCTTTTATGCTGATGTAATCGGCCTTCCTGAGATCTGCCGCCCTGATGTTTTTGGCGCCCCCGGCTATTGGTTCCAGGTATCAAATATCGAGCTTCACATTGGCATCGAACCACCCAAGCCGCAATCGATGCGGCATATGGCCTGGGAGGTTAAAAATCTTGAAGAGGCTGCGAAACATTTGGAGGCTAACAACGTAAAAGTGATAGAAGAATGTGAGATTCCCGGCCGGTTAAGATTTTCGTTTATCGACCCGTTCGGCAACCGCACAGAACTATTACAAATGATTAATCAATAGGTGACTATTAAAAATAAATTAGCCTTTTAAAGCCAAAGATTGTTATGAAATTCATGTCGAAAAAAGTTCACGAGATAATTGATATCCTGGTATGCGTTTTCCTGCTGGCCTCGCCTGTGATTTTCGGTTTTCCCGGAACGCTGGGATTGCTGACCTATGCACTTGGTGTGGCCTATTCCGCGCTGGCTTTTGTAACAAGCTTTAAGATTATCCCGATAGAAGTACATGAAGTGTTTGAGTTCATGATCGGCGTTACATCAATTATATTGGCTTACACCCTGTTCGACAACAATGCTGACGGCAAATTATTTTACGTAATATTCGGTAACTGCATCCTGCTTACCTGGCTGGTAACCGATTATAAGGGTACCAGTGCGCATAGCATGACCAAGCTGTAAAGAAATTATTTCCTGATTTAAAGACACGAATTGAAGATAATATGATTCGTGTTTTTTATGGAGAAACGAAAAATTACTGTCAGGATATCAGAGCGCCAACTCTGTCATCGGGTCCCAAAACACATTTTTAAAATCCTGCACCTGGTCGTTTTCTACTTTTACGCCTTCATTTTCTAACAGCGTTTGCATCAGGTTACCACCGAAATGAAATTTAGCAGTTAATACGCCTTCCCGGTTTACCACACGATGTGCCGGAACCGGCGGATGCGCGCCGCCTGCGGCTTGCATGGCCCAACCTACCATACGTGATGATCCTTTTGTGCCCAGGTGCGCTGCAATAGCGCCATAGCTGGTTACCCTGCCTTTTGGGATCAGGCGCGCTACTTCGTAAACGCTTTCGAAAAAGTTGGGTTCTGGCATAGACTATATAATAACAACCTTGTCATTGCGAGGAACGAAGCAACCTCGTCGCAATGTTAACCAATTTTGCATGGCGACCATGTATACCGACGGGGTTGCTTCGTCGTTCCTCGCCGCAATGACGAAAATTGGAAAGTTAAATCTTTAAAATGAAAACTTAAGATAATTAATATTCTTATTATCCTTCAGATATTTCTTCTCGTAGTAGGTTTTTATCGACAGTACTTCATCCGCATGTTCTGACCGATAAAGGTCTTCCGTTTTTACGTGCAGGTTTAAGCCTGTTTCGGCAATTTTTTCGGCGGTATAGGCATGCAGGCCGTCGTTGTCGGTCTTCAGGTTGACAAAGCCTCCCGGTTTTAAAACTGACCTGTACATTTCCAAAAAACGTCCGGATGTTAAGCGCTTTTTCTCGCGGCTTAACTGGGGTTGCGGGTCGGGAAAGGTTATCCAGATCTCATCTACTTCTCCGGGTGCGAAATAATCCAGCAACGTTTCTATCTGGATCCGCAGAAAGCCAACGTTGTTCACGCCGGTTTCCAAAGCCGTTTTAGCCCCGCGCCAGATGCGGTTACCTTTATAGTCGATACCAATGAAATTTTTATCGGGAAACATGGTGGCCAGGTTAACGGTGTATTCGCCTTTGCCGCAGGCCAGTTCCAGCACCAATGGATTATCATTTTTAAAAAAGCTTTTGCTCCATTGCCCCTTAAACGGTTTGCCTGCATCCAACTGTACCACGTTAGCAAAAGTTGCTACCTCGGCAAAACGGCGTAATTTATCTTTTCCCACTTTAAAAAATTTGGGTGCAAAAATAATGTTTTGGCTAAATTAATCCCTTTGATAATCTTTAACATTATTACGCTGCTGACAAAACACTGTCAGCGCTTTTGCCAACCTTATCTGTATCTTTGTGGTAAGCCAATCCTTATTCTTTGAAATTTTTCACGCAGAAAAGGCCTCGCGCAGATTTTACAAAAAATTTTTTTCGGTTTTTGCAAGTTAAAATCGCTCAAGACCTGATCGAAATTTATGGTTTTATTTAGCGGGTAGCGTTTAAAGGCGGTTTTTGAACCGAACGGGCAAAACCGTTTTAGCCCGTTTCCGGGCTGTTTTTGTAGATGGGCAAAAAAGCTTTAGCCTGTTATCGGAGTCCTTTTTGTTACAGGCAAAACGCATTATGCCCGTTTTCAGGCCGGTTTTAGTTACGGGCTAAACGGATTTGGCCCATCTACAGAATCAGGATAATGCCCTTTTCGACTTTTCTGACTTACGGACTCAAACATTGTAACAAATCCACGACAATCCCGGCGCGCCCCTCAGCGTATCCGCTAATGTTTAATATATTTATTCCCAACAAACTGACCCACTTATTTATATGAAAAAACTTTTACTTTTTTGCTGCGCCTTATTCTTTGCGCTGCTTTGCCGGGCACAGGAGACATTCCCGGTAAACGGCCCTTATGACATCCGGCCCGGCCAGTATGCATTCACCAATGCAAACATTGTAGTTAACCCCGATCAAACCATCACCAACGGCACCCTCCTGGTGAAAGACCGTGTGATCGAAGCCGTTGGCGCCGGTGTTAAAATCCCCAAAGGGTATGTAACTATCGACCTGAAAGGTAAGTACATTTACCCCAGCCTGATTGATGCCTATACTACTTATGGTATTCCCGAAGCGCCAAGGCAGGCGTTCGGGCAGGGCTTTGGTTTTGGCCGCCCTGCGGTTCGCGTGTCGACCAAACCAGGCGCTTACGGATGGAACGAAGCTATCCGCCCGGAGATGAACGCCAAAGCCATCTTTCGTGCCGATGAGAAAAAGGCAGAGGACTTTAAAAAGAATGGCTTCGGTACCGTCCACAGTGTAATTGATGATGGCATAGCCCGCGGCACGTCGGCAGTAGTTACCCTTGGTGATGAGCGCGAAAACTTCCTGATGCTGAAAGACGAAGCCGCCGCCAATTATTCTTTCAGCAAAGGCACCGCGACAACCAATTATCCGTCATCGCTGATGGGCGCTATCGCTTTGCTGCGCCAGACTTATTATGACGCCCAATGGTATAAAAATCAGAAAGAAGAATACAACATTTCGCTGGATGAGTTCAACCGCATCCAGAATCTCCCGCAGGTTTTTGAGGTCGGCGACCCGCAGGCTGTGCTTCGCGCCAATAAAATAGGTAAAGAGTTCGGCAAGCAATATATTTTTAAAACCGACGGGCAGGAATACCGCCGCATTGACGCGATGAAAGCAACCGGCGGCAGCTTTATTATCCCGCTGAAATTTCCGGAGGCTTTTGATGTGGAAGATCCCCTGGACGCCCGCAACGTAAGCTATACCCAGTTAAAGGACTGGGAACTGGCGCCAACCAACCCGGCGGTAATGGAAAAAGCAGGCATTAAATTCGCCATCACATCCGACGGCTTAACCAATGCCCGCGATTTTTGGACCAACCTGCGCACCGCTATGGATAATGGCTTAAGTGAAAAGCAGGCCCTGAGCTCCCTAACCACTATCCCGGCAGAAATGCTTGGCGTATCCGACAAAGTGGGCTCCCTCGCAAAAGGTAAACTGGCGAATTTTATCATCACCTCTGACGACCTTTTTAAGAAGGACAATATTATTTATGAAAATTGGATAGAAGGCCGCCAGTATGTGGTTAGCAAAATGGATGTAACCGACCTGCGTGGCAATTATACCGTTTCGAGCGATGCACTGCCGGGCGTAACCTTAAAAATAGGCGGCTCGCCGGGCACATACGATGTGAGCCTGGAACGCACAGGTACCGACAGCACCCGCACCAAGGGCAACCTTACCCGCACCGGCGATTTGGTGAGCATCTACTTCGATTTAAAAAGCAAACCAAGCGGAAACGTAAGGCTGAATGGTTACATCACCAAAACATCGCCGCTTACTTTTACAGGCAGCGGTATTCTGCCTGATGGGTCTGAAATGAAGTGGACGGCAACTTACAGCGGTCCTGCAGCCCCTGAACGCACACGCCCCGAGCCGCCAAAACAGCCGATAGCTGTTGGCCCGGTGGTTTATCCTTTCACCGCCTATGGCCTTACCGAACATCCGAAGGCTGAAACGACCCTGTTTAAAAATGCAACCGTTTGGACCAGTGAAAAAGAAGGTATCCTGCAAAACACCGACGTACTGATAGAGAACGGCAAGATAAAAGCCATCGGCAAAAATCTGGCGGCGGGGAATGCGACAGTAATTGACGCGACAGGCAAACACCTCTCACCCGGCATTGTGGACGAGCACTCGCATATTGCAGCCAGTGGCAGCATTAATGAAGGCACGCAGGCTGTGAGCGCCGAGGTAAGAATTGCCGACGTGCTGAATGCCGAGGATATCAACCTTTATCGCCAGCTGGCAGGCGGGGTTACTACTTCGCATATTCTGCATGGCTCTGCCAACCCGATCGGCGGCCAGACGCAGTTGATCAAACACCGGTGGGGCGTATTGCCTGATGAAATGAAGTTTGAAGGCGCTGACGGCTTTATCAAATTCGCGTTAGGCGAAAACGTTAAGGGCAGCAACAATGGTTTTTCAACCGGGGCACCCCGCTTCCCGCAAACACGCATGGGTGTCGAGGAGGTTTACATCGATGAATTTACCCGTGCCAAAGAATACAAAGCCGCCCGTTTAGCAAAAAACAGCAACACGCGCCGCGACCTGGAACTGGATGCTATCGTAGAGATCATGGACGGCAAACGCTTTATTACCTGCCACTCCTACGTACAGTCTGAAATTAATATGCTGATGCATGTTGCCGACTCGATGGGCTTTAAGATAAATACCTTTACCCACATATTGGAAGGCTACAAAATGGCGGACAAAATGAAAGCGCACGGCATTGCCGGTTCAACCTTCAGCGATTGGTGGGCTTATAAAAACGAGGTTGCTGAAGCCATTCCTTACAATGGTAAGCTGATGCATGACATGGGCGTGGTAACAGCCTTTAACTCAGACGACGAGGAAATGGCCCGCCGCCTGAACCAGGAAGCCGGTAAAGCGGTTACCTATGGGCACATGAGCGAAGAAGAGGCCCTGAAACTGGTTACCATTAACCCTGCTACCATGCTGCACGTTGATAAAAGGATTGGCAGTATTAAAGTTGGCAAAGATGCCGACCTGGTATTATGGTCAGCCGACCCGCTTTCTGTCTACGCTGTTGCCGAGAAGACTTACGTGGATGGTATTCCGTACTGGGATATAGATAAGGATGCAGCTAACCAGAAAGCGATGAAAGCCGATGAAGCAAGGATCATCCAGAAAATGATCGCCGCCAAAAACAAGGGCGCAGCAACGCAAAGGCCAACCGGTCGCCGCCCAAGGAACAATGAGACCGATGAAGACGATGAGTTTGTATCGGGTGATATTGACGGTGTCGGACAGATTAATTCAAATGGCAAATAATCCTTAACAGAAACTGATATGAACAAGATATTTTTATTTTTCGGAGGATTAATGCTCAGCGCGGTCCTCACTTATGGGCAGGCCAACATTTCGCCGGCCCGTGCACAGGCAAAACCTGTCATCATCAAAGGCGCTACCATACATGTGGGCAATGGCCAGGTTATCAATAACGGCTATATCGCTTTCGATAAAGGCAAAATTACCGCTATAGGCGAAGGGGCTGCACCCGGCATTACGGGCGCTGATGTAATTGACGCCACCGGTAAACAGCTTTACCCGGGTTTTATCTGCCCAATCACAACATTGGGCCTTGTTGAAATTGAGGAAGGCGCACGCGGAACAGTTGACGATAGCGAAACAGGCGATCTGAACCCTAATGTCCGTTCCATTATCGCCTACAATACAGATTCTAAAGTAATACCAACCGTGCGTTCAAACGGGATTTTGCTGGCACAGCCCACGCCGACCGGTGGCGGTACTATGCCGGGCATGTCATCGGTAGTACAGCTGGATGCCTGGAACTGGCAGGACGCCGCTTATAAAACCGATATCGGCATTCATCTGAACTGGCCGGTTGCAAGGGCACAAGGCCGCCGCAGGGCTGCGCCAACACCTGGTGTTCCGCAGGAAACACCGGCGGAAAGAGCGCAGAAAGCTATTGCTGCTATCGAAAACCTGTTCAGTGAAGCAAAAGCTTATGCCAATATTGACAAGCCCGAGGTAAAGAACATCCGCCTGGAAGCGATGAAAGGGTTATTTAATGGTACAAAAAAACTGTTTGTAAATGCCGAGGGCGCAAAAGAGATTGTGCAGGCCGTTGCATTTGGTAAAAAATACGGGGTACAGGTAGTGATTGTGGGCGGCAATGAGTCGTACCTGGTTGCAGAAACACTGAAAGAAAACAATGTGCCGGTGATATTAAAGGAAACACAGCGCCTGCCTGATAAAGAAGAAGACGATGTGTACCTGCCTTACAAGCTGCCAAAAATGCTGCAGGATGCAGGCGTAATGTATGGCTTAACCGGCATCGGTTTCTGGCGTCAGCGCAACCTGCCTTTCGAGGCCGGCGAGGCTGTGGGTTATGGCTTAACTAAAGAACAGGCCATCTCCATGATTACCATTAACAATGCCAAAATCCTGGGTATAGATAAAACTACAGGCACGCTCGAAGTAGGTAAGGATGCCAACCTTTTCGTATCAAAAGGCGATGCGCTGGATATGATCACCATCGATGTCGACCGTGCATTTATACAGGGACGAGATATCAATCTTGACAATCTGCATAAGCAGCTTTATAGAAAATTTGCTGATAAATATGGCGTGAAAGCAGATTTGTAGTTAGTGTTTCTACATTATAAAAATAGCGATGGGTTTAAAGCCCATCGCTATTTTTATGCTGCCAGAAAGTATTTTGAAAACCGGGTACTGTTTCAGCGAATGCCCCTTATAATTTGTAAAAGCTGAATTGATCCTGAGGTATCTTATTTTCGCTGTACATATTTTGCTACGAAAGCAGGTTTGTCGTCCCGGTAGCTGCGTACTGCGCCAAACCGGTGCAGCAGCTTGATATATAGCCAGGCTGTATCCAGCTGGTAAGACTTGAAGCCACTGCGGGCGCTTTTTGGATATAGGTGATGATTATTATGCCATTCGCCGGCTACATAGCCGGGCCACAATTGGTTAATAGATTTATCCGCCCGGTTATAGTCGATACCGTCCCGGTGCTTTTCTTTCCCATGTCCATGGCCGTCATAATTAAAGGTACGTACCCCAATGGCCCAGATGCCCGCAGCAGCAAACAGCGAACATGCCAGTGCATTTCCGCCCATAAAATAAAAGGCCAGGTACCAAAACGACCAGTTAAGCAGCCAGGTGAGCACCGCAAGGCCGGGTTGGGCATACGAGCCCCAGTATTGGTACTGCCGGTAACTATTCCCTTTTACGCCGGTGTGCGCCATTAACTGTCTCACGCGGCAGTAGTCTGCTTCATTCAAATCTTTGGCAATTGGCTGATGGTTTACGTCCGCCAGGAAGCAATACAAAAAACCGGCCTGGGCGTTATAAGGGTCGCCCGGCTGGTCAGATTTAGCGTGGTGTACATGGTGGGAGATTACATAAATCTCCTCAGGTATGATGTTAAGTGTAAGCTGCCTGGTAAAAAACTGCCAGAAACGGTTGCGAAAACGGAAAGCGCCATGGGTACAATACCGGTGGTGCCACACTGTCCCGTGTGTCCCCATTATGATCATGCCATATATAAAAGCCGCTCCGGCCGTCCATAGGCTTAAGTATTCAGCTAAAAAAAGTACAAAAAACGGAACGAGGCAAAGCACTTTGAACCAGCTGAAGAACGGCAACCAGTTCCTTCGGTCGTTAAATATGTTCATTCTGTTGAAAAACTCTCTGAGGATAGCGAGTTTAACGGGGCGCACCAATTCTCCCTGCGCGGTTTTCCAGCCGTATGATGGCGGCTGAAGAACGTGATCTAAAAAAGCCATAGTAATATTAAAGTGGGTGGAAAAATTAGTTGCGGAATTTTTTTTCAGGACGGGCTTTCAAATACCGTTTATTATTCATTGGTTATTTTTAAAGCTGTGTTCCATCGCCCGTTCTAAGACGTGATAAAAAAAGTGCCTGATTTGCATGTTGCACATCAGCGCAGCCTGTAATGGCGCAATGAAGATTATTCATTAATTGTCAAGCTGATTCTGGTTATATGAATCTTAAAGATTACCGGAATCAGTTATGGCAATGTCTAAGTGTTGAATTATGAAGATATTTATGCAATGTAGTAAAAAAGTCCCCAAAAATTACATTAAGATGAAAAATATTTTATTGTGCATTTGACTATTTAAACTTATTTTAAATATTTTTTACCAAAAGTAAAAATATGCCAATATTATTAATTACCTTGCAACTCATTAGAAAAATAAGCAATGCAAAAAGAAGGAACAGTGAAATTTTTCAATAACCTCAAAGGGTTTGGATTTATTTCACAAAATGGTACAGACACAGATGTTTTTGTACATTCAACCGGCCTGATTGACCAAATCCGCGAAAACGACAATGTTAGTTTTGATGTGGAAAGCGGTAAAAAAGGCCTTAACGCAGTAAATGTTAAAGTAATTTAATTATCGCTATAAAATTTACAAAAGCACCCGCCCAAACGGCGGGTGTTTTTATTTTATACTATTTAATAATCATTTAAATTTAACAACGGGAAAATCCAGCGAAACATTCAATAAAAAAAGAGAAAGAGAAGCTTAAGAAAAGCAGGAAAAACAAGAAAAATCCGAAGCCCATAAAGCAAGCTCCAGCAAAGGCAAAGGCCTGGAAGATATGATGGCTTATATTGATGAAAATGGCAATATCATTGGCACCCCGTCAATTAGATTAAAACAAAAGCCGGTACAGGCGGACCAGATACAGGTTGCGGTTCCGAAGCGAATACACAACCCTGATGATCAGCTGGACCGCGGTCCAATAAGCTTTTTCAATACCGCCAAAGGTTATGGCTTTATCCGGGATGACAACACACGCGAAAATATTTTCTTCCACGTAAACAGTCTTACGTTCGACGCCAAGGAGAATGATAAGGTAACTTTTTCTACCGGGAAAGGCCTGAAAGGAATCAATGCAGTACAGAGATTGCTAAGGCATAAAGCTAAAAGCTGACGCTGCTCTCTCTTTGTCTATGTAATCGAAAAATAGATGTGCATCGGTGAAGAAGTTTTTGAGCGGCTAATGACAACTGCCTCAATTTCTTTAAATTTAGCGCCTGACATGAATATCTTACTACAGACTACCCGGTTTATCATCAGACAATTTAAGCCAGAAGAAGAGGAAATGTACCTTAGCCTGTTTGATGATGAACGTGTAACGCGGTACCTGCCGGTCCGCAGCCGCGAGGAGCATATCAAAATATTCAGGGATAGCCTGGCTGAACCGGCCCCGGGAAGTATAACAGGCCGCTGGGGTATGTTCGCTGCCGGCGATAATGATTTTATAGGCATGTGCCTGTTGCGGATTTTTGAAGAGGGCCGTGACGATATCGAGCTGGGATACTCCCTGCATCACAACTATTGGGGTAAGGGTATAGCTTCTGAAATGGCCGGTGCACTTTTAACCCGCGCACTCAGCATCCGGCCAGAAACAGTTTTTGTAGCTGTAACCGAGCTGGAAAACATAGCCAGTCAGCGCGTACTGGAGAAAGCCGGAATGAAAAGGATGCCGAATTATATCCGAAACGGCGAGGAACTGGCGTATTTTAAAATGTGAATGAGAATTGCAGGATTTTTTATCAACCGGTGGTTCTTGTATTCACTATACCCGGTTTTTATTTTTCATGAGAAGAGCTGTTTTTAAGCGGGCATTAAACCAAAGCTCCTTCAAAATCCCTTTTTTCGTGTAATCCCGGGTTTTCTCTGTTTACGGCTTTCAGATTTTTCCGCTTCTTCCCAAACCTCATCAGCGCCGTATTGCCGGGCCATTTTGGCGATGCGTTCTTCAAGTGTTTCAGTGGTGAGGCGTTCGCGGCCAAGGCTGTCAACCATTATCGGGAAGGCAAAAGGCGTTGGGCGACTGATGATCTTGAGTATGATATTTTGGGTAACTATACGCTGTAATGCCATACGCATCCTGAATTCTTCCAGTTGAAAAGCCAGCGCCTCGTTATAAGCCTGGCGTACCAGCAGGTTATCCGGTTCGTACTCGCTGAACACCTCGAACAACAGCGAAGCGGATGCCTGCAGGTGCTTGTTTTTTACCTGTTGACCGGGATAGCCGGTGAACACCAGTCCGCCAATGTGAGCGATGTCCCTGAAACGGCGGCGGGCCATTTCGTTGGCATTCAGGCTTGCTTGTATATCGTCTATCAGGTTATCGATGGAGAAGAACGACATATCTTCCAGCACTTCTTCGATGGGCACATCTTCATCGGTCAACAGCTCAAAACCATAGTCGTTCATGGCGATGGAGAAGCTGGCGGGTTTAATTTTGCTGATGCGATAGGCGAAGAGCGAAGCCATTCCCTCGTGTACCAGTCTTCCTTCAAAAGGGTAAAAAAGCAGGTGGTGGCCTTCGCGCGATTTAAACGACTCTATCAAAAATTCATGACTTTGCGGCAGGTGCGATAACTGTGCCTGCAAATCAAACAGGGGCCTTAAAGCCAGTACTTCTTCGTCAGCAGCAATGCCATGCGCCACCTCATCAAGCTTTACCCTGAACATGGCCGACAGCTGCGACGAAAGCGGCATCCTGCCGCCGGCCCAGCTCGGTATCAGCCCTTTTTTTCTGGTTGATTTTTTAACGTAGGCCGACATTTCTTTTATCCGAACGAACTCCAGGCTTTGTCCGGCAAACCAAAAATTATCGCCGGGTTTTAGTTTCGATATAAACGATTCTTCCAGCGTACCAAGGCTGCCGCCGCTTAGCCATCTTACACGGATGCTCACCTCGCTGGTGATTGTGCCGATGCTTAGCCGGTGCCGCATAGCTACCCGGCGGCTGTTTACTTTAAATAGTCCGTTTTCTATTTCAACCTTCAAAAACTCGTCGTACTCAGCAAGGGTTTTACCGCCGGTAGTGATAAAGTCCAGCAACTGGTTAAATTCTTTCCGGGTAATATCTGCAAAGGCAAATGTCCCCTTTACTTCCTCAAATAATTCATCGGCCCTGAAGCCGTCGGAAACGGCGAGCGTTACCATGTATTGTATCAGTACATCCATAGTAAGCAGCATAGGGTCGCGGCTTTCGAAAATGCCTTCCTTTATGGCTTGCTTAAGTGCTGCGCCCTCCAGTAATTCAAGTGAGTGGGTCGGCACAAAGTAGGCTTTCGATACTTCGCCGGGAGCATGACCGCTCCTTCCGGCCCGCTGCATAAACCGCGCGACTCCCTTCGGACTGCCAACCTGCACTACCGTATCAACCGGCCGGAAGTCGACCCCCAAATCAAGACTCGAAGTGCAGACTACCACCTTAAGCGCCTCGGCGTGCAGCGCCTGTTCTACCCAGTTGCGCAGCTCGTTATCCAGCGAGCCATGGTGCATCGCCATGATGCCTGCATATTCGGGGTAGTTGTCCAGGATGGCGTGATACCAAATTTCAGATTGCGACCGCGTATTGGTAAAGATCAGTGTGGTTTTACTTTGCGCAACCAATTCCATTACCTGCGGCAGCAGCTTTAAACCAATGTGCCCTGACCAGGAATAATTCTCAACATTTTCCGGGATAATAGATTTGATCAGCAACTTTTTATCCAGGTTGGCCCGCACCATTTTAATGCGTTCCGGTGGAAAGTTGTTGCCCAGCAGCACCTGCGCTGCTTCTTCCAGGTTGCCAATGGTTGCGCTGATGCCCCAGATTTTGAGCTGGCAGTTGACGGTTGGCAGTTGGCAGTCCTTGTCCGGAGGTTTAATCTTGCTGCTTTTTCTTTTTGTCGGCTGCAAACCGTCAACTGCAGAGTTTTCAATACTGCCAACTGCTGCCTGCCCACTGCCAACTATTCCCAGGGCTTTTAACTTGGAAAGACCTAACTCTACCTGCACCCCTCTTTTTGTACCGAGCAATTCATGCCACTCATCAATTACTACAACCTGCAGGCCCTTAAATATTTTAGGATATTCCTTTTGGGCCAGCATCAGGTGAAGGCTTTCGGGGGTGGTGAGCAGCACTTCAGGTAACTTGCGCTTAAGCGACTGCTTTTCTGCTGCCGGAGTATCACCTGTGCGCGTCATGATCCTCCAGGGAAAACCGAGCTCATCACAAACCTCCTGCATAGCTTTTCGGATATCATTGGTAAGTGCACGGAGCGGTGTTATCCAAAGCATCAGCAAACCATTTTCGGCTTTGGTATTGTAAGTATCCGGGTGCTTGTTGATGAAATCAGCCAGAAAAGGTAAAAACAGCGCGAAGGTTTTACCGCTGCCGGTGGGTGCATTCAGCAAACCTGAGAAGCCTGCCAGGTAGGTAGCTTCCATCTCTTTTTGAAACGGAAACTGTTCCCAGTTCTTCTTTTGATACCAGTCTTGTATAACCTGCTGCCCCTTTGTAATCATGCCAATAATATACAACCGAAAATGCAATAAGTTATCATTTCATTTCAATATGTAATTCAGAAGGGGAGCCGGTGAAAGGCCAGGCTTTATTTCCAAATAAATCACATCGTTTCCTCAACTTCATAAGCCTTTATCGCCCGCTCCCTATCCAGCGTGTTATACAAGCGTTCAGGAATTTCGCCCAGGGTGGATGAATGTACTTTATCGCCCAGGGTATAAAATTCCTGGAAACTCATGATCAGCGGCTTCCATTTATCCGGGTCGATGCGGTTGGCATGGCCATCCATTAATATCGATTCTTCTGCATGGATACGTTGAATGCGCAGCTCAAAGGTCACTATTTTGCCGCGCATGTCAGCATCACCTTCAGCCAGGCCGTGTACAGCTTCAACAACGGCTTCCATATGTACCGGGCATTCGGCGGCGCGTGGGGCGTCTACGGTTTCTGCATCCGTTTTGGTTAACCCGGCTATTTTAAATTTGTCTGGTTCATAACGGTAACCCTTCAGCAATTTTCCTTCGGGCACCGGGTTTGAGCCGGTAGTTTTGGCAAGGCGGTTCACTGCCGCCACTTCATTTACCGACGGCAGGTTTAAAACACATTGCCTGTTCCGCATTAAATTTTGGGTGGTCTTTGAGGCGGCTGCCAGCCCGATCACACACCGCCAGCCCAGCCAGAATATGGAGGACATTGGCGCAAGGTTATCTGTTCCGTTTTCGTTTTTTGTGCCGATAAGCACCACCGGGGTGCCGAAATATAAAATTGAAGGTTCGCTTATAATATGCATAGCTTTTTGATTTAATTAATACATCAAAACTACCGGCTTTGCATGGGCAGGGAAACCCGTTTCTTGCTGATGTATTTTTAATATACACCGTTAAATTTAGCATGTCGCAATATTTATAGAAGCCGAACATTTTGGGGGGCTTTGCGTTATCAGGAAAGAATATACCGCCATGAAAAGTATCATCATACCATTTGCTTTTATAATTGCAATGTTCAGCATAAGCAGTTGCGGACAGCATTCCGGTCACGAGAAGAAAGATAAACAGGATTTAACAGCTGTAAAAGCTATCGATGATACCAGCAAAACCGTCGTGCCTGATAAGCTGATAATACCCGGAAAAAGTATAGGTAAAATTACGATTGGCGGCAATGCCGACAGCCTTTCCGCAATATTAGGCAAGCCCGATTTCAGCGATGCGGCAATGGGGAGCGCCCTCATGACATGGTATGCCAACCACGACAGCAGCAGCTATAAAACCAGTGTATTTGCTCATCATAATTTTGGTTCAACAGACGAAAAAATTGCCCGTATCCGTAAAATTTTGACAACGTCTCCCGATTTTAAAACTGCCGACGGATTGAACACCGGTTTAAATCTCGCGGAATATCAAAAGCATTACCAGCTTAGCCCTGTAAGCACCTACAAAGCTAAAGGGAAAAAGGTAAAAGTTTATGAGGCAAAAGGCAAGGGTATAGCCTTTGAAGTTGATTCGTTAACAGGAAAAGGCGTAGGCATTGTTATCCATCAGCCTAAAGATTCATTGGCGACGTATATTAATTTACATTAATCTGTTATCTGTATCCTGAATCAAAAAGTTCTTCCTGTGTCTTTTACCCAATTATCCAAATCAGCCATTTGCTGCGGATGCTCTTTTATCCATTTGCCGCTTTCGGGTGTGCTGCTGCTAACCAGGCGGGCAAACGCCGGCATATTTGGCGATTGTGCCAGCTTATAGAAATACGCCGCGAGATAATTTCTGAAAAAATCATTGCCGGTCTGTTTTTCTGCCAGTTTGCCGATGTTGGTGAAAATGGCAGTCATTTCTGCTGTAAGCAGGTCGCCTGCTGAGGAATATCTTCTTTTACTAAAATCCGCAACCGCCTGAGTAATGGCCTGGTTAAGTGCGTTTACATCGGATTCCATAGCATGCGACTGTATTTCGCCAGGCCCGGGCTTCAGGTTCCCGCCCTGTATAATGTGTAGCATGTTGCCATAAGCTTCGGCGCTGCGGGCGTTATTAGGCTCCAGCAATATAAAGCTGCAGAATCCTAAAAAGGCCTGCGCCCGTTTATTTTGATGAAAACTTACCAGTGCATACATGCGTTGTGTGCCGGCATGTTTCGGATCGATTTTGATAGCTGCGATAGCGGCCGCTTCAGCTTCGCTATATTGTTTGTTTTTAAAATAGATCAAACCCAATAAATCATAGGCTGCGCCCTTGAGTTTGTTATCAGTTTGCGTAATTTTTTTAAGATAGGGGATGCCTTCCGCCCCTTTATCACTTAAAAATAATGAATTGGCCAACTGGTAACCGGCAAACAGATTGCCGGTATCTGATTTTAAGGCCAGGCGATATTTTTCAATGGCTTGAGCATACTTTTTTTCGTTATTCAATTGCAGGCCTTCCTTAATCAATGCACGCGCATCATCGTTGTTTTGGGCAGATAGCCTGCAACACATTGCCAGTACAAAAAGTGCGGTAAACAGCTGTTTGATACAATTCATGTTTAAAATTATAAAGAGTGTTAACTAAAAGAAAAATATTTAAAACATTTACTTTACAAGTCCTGTATAATTTCTGACTTTTGCTACGTTTACGTTCTTGAGAAATTAGTTTATGAGATTAGTGTACAAGCCCTTAATAATAATTACATCTTTCCTGATAGTTTTAGCCTCCTGCTCTTCAAAACAAAGCGAAAAAAAAGAAAAACCCCTGCCCGGCCCTTCTGCGCCATTCGACACAAAAGCGTTGCTGGCCTATAATCCTAAAGACGCCGATAAAAAAATAGACGCCGTAATGCAGATGCTGCACAAAACGCGTGGCTTTAACGGCAACGTGCTGGTGGCCAAGCATGGTAAGATTATCTATGAAAATGCCATCGGCTGGGCTGATTACCTGCATCGCGACAGTCTTAAGTTGAATTCGCAGTTCGAGCTGGCATCGGTTACCAAAACCATTACCTCAACGGCTATAATGATGCTTTGGGAACAGGGTAAATTAAAACTGGACGACGATGTAAAGAAATATTTCCCCGATTTTCCGTACGATGGTGTTACTATCCGCTTACTGCTCACCCATCGCTCAGGGATGATGAACTATGTATATTTTACCGACGACCTATACCGTGCTGAACACCGTAACCAGCGTAAAGGCCTTACCAATGCCGAGGAGATGGCGCTTATCGCCCAATATAAACCGCGTCCATTCAATAAGCCCAATGCAAGATTTTTATATAACAATTCCAACTTCATGGTGCTGGGGTCGATCATTGAAAAAATTACCGGTCAATCATATGCAGACTTTGTAAAGACACACATCTTTAAGCCCTGCGGCATGGAGCATACGGCCTGTTATTCAAAAGCTGTTTATGATAAAATTCCTGTGGATGTTGTTGGTCACGATCGCGGTCAATGGCGTTATTCAGTTGTGCAAAACTTCCTCGACGGGCCGGTGGGCGATAAAGGCGTTTACAGCACCGTAGGCGATCTTTGGCTTTATGACAGGGCCTTGCGTGCGGGCAGGTTGCTAAAGCAATCAACCATGGATTCGGCATACCAGATACGCAACCCGATGGTGCATGGCCATTTTAGCTATGGCTACGGCTGGCGAATTTTCGAGGCGCCTGATCAGCAGGTAGTGTATCATACAGGCTGGTGGCACGGTTTCAGGCATATTTACCTGCGCGATTTAAAGAATGACATTACAATGGTACTGCTCACAAACCTTTCTAATGGCAGCCTGTTACACCTGGACGAGTTATTTAAAGCCGTAGGTATGCCAATTGTACGCAAAAGCGCCTACAACGGCAGCGGCGAAACAAGTGATGACTGATAATTAGTTGTAGAGGTTGTGATGGTTGGAATAAGTTGAGGTAGTTGCGGATGCTGCAGCGGTTATAATGTTGCTTATATCAATTCAACTTTGATACCTTTGCTTACCCAATACAATATTTACAACAATACAATATTTACAATCAAACATTATGTTCGATAAACTAATGCAGGCCCAGCAGAAAGCGGGCGAGATAAAGCAAAGGCTGGATGCTATAACCGTTACCGGCAGTGCTGAAGGTGGCAAAATTACCGTAAAGGCTAATGCCAGCAAGGTGGTGCAATCAGTAACTATCGATGAAGAATTTTTGAAAGCAGCCGATAAGGAAGAGCTGGAAGAACTGTTGGTTATCGCCATAAATAAAGCGATGGAACAGGCTGATAACGTAAGCCAAAGCGAAATGGCTGCGATGACCAAAGATATGTTTGGCGGGCTGTTCTGATTTCGTTATTTAAATTATTCGGCATTTTTAATCTACCCAAAAACAAAATATTCACCATGAAAACTACCTATTACGGACAGTCGACCTTTATGCTGGAGGCCGGCGGAAAGAAACTTTTATTCGACCCATTTATTACGCCAAACCCTGCTGCCGGGCACATCGATATTCATAGCCTGAAACCGGATTATATACTTGTTTCGCACGGGCACGGCGATCATGTTGCCGATTTACTTGCCATACAAAAAAGCAGCGGCGCAAAAGTTATTTGTATTGCCGAAATTGCCGGATGGCTGGGCAAACACGGTGTTGATGATGCTCATGGCATGAACATTGGCGGTGGTTTCAATTTTGATTTTGGCCGCGTAAAAATGGTAAATGCAGTGCACTCAAGTACCATGCCCGACGGCTCTGCAGGCGGCAACCCTGCCGGCTTTGTGATATGGGCAGATGGCAAGGTGATTTACTTTGCCGGTGATACCGCCCTTACCTATGATATGAAATTACTGGCCGGCGAAAATCTCGACTGGGCCTACCTGCCTATAGGCGATAACTATACCATGGGAGTTGATGATGCGATAAAGGCATGTGGTTTTATCAATTGTAAAAATGTTATCGGCATGCATTATGATACATTCCCTGTTATTAAAATCGATAAGCAGGATGCTGAAGAAAAGTTTATAAAGGCCGGCATAAATATCAAATTGCCCGGACTTGGAGAAAGTATAGAATTATAACCAAACCAAAACATGAAGCCCCGTTCGGCGACCGAACGGGGCTTCATGTTTTGTACAGAACTCCTTTCCCGGCTTCTTTTAAATCACAGTTCCGTTAGGAATAACTGCGCGTTTCTTAATGATTACGATGCCATCCTGCACTGTGTAAGACTGAAAGTCGCCATTCGGCAGCGGGTCTCCCACGTTTATTTTTACATCGTCGCCAATGCATGCGTTTTTATCGATAATAGCATTACGGATATGGCAGCGGTCGCCAATGCCCATAATCGGCGTTTGGTTTGCGTGCGCCTCGTTTATTTGCTCCAGGGTTTGATAATTATCATTACCCATTACATAACAGTTTTCAATAACTGTTTCAAAACCTATACGCGTACGGATACCGATCAGCGCCCGCGTTAACTGTTTCGCATTGATGATGCATCCGTCTGCTATGATAACCTTGTCTACATGCGTTCCCGACATTTTGGACGGCGGAAGCATGCGTGCCCGGGTAAATATCGGGTGCTTATCAAACAGATTAAATTTAGGTATATCATCTGTCAGGCCGATATTTGCCTCAAAAAATGATGGAATAGTACCGATATCTGTCCAGTAACCCTCATACTGATAGCTTAACACCCTGTGATCAGCGATGGATTGCGGGATGATTTCTTTACCAAAGTCTGTACGGTCATTACCTTCCAGCAGTTCATAAAGCAGCTTTTTATTAAAAATATAAATACCCATGGAAGCCAGGTAAACCCGGCCTTCAGCTTCCATCTCCGGACTAACATCCGAGGCCCAGCTCTCAAAATTCGATTTTGGCTTTTCTATAAAAGCAGTGATCATGCTGTTGTGATCGGTTTTCAGGATTCCAAACCCGGGAACGTCGTTGGCATGAACCGGGATAGTGGCAATGGATATTTCAGCGTTGGCAGCGATGTGCTTCTCAACCATGTCGTTAAAATCCATCTGGTAGAGCTGGTCGCCTGATAGTATCAGCACATATTCAAAATCGTGCACTGCCAGGTGGTGCAAACATTGCCTTACCGCATCGGCTGTGCCCTGGTACCAGCCTACGTTGGTTGGGGTTTGTTCAGCGGCCAGAATATCCACAAAGGCTTCGCTGAAGTTGCTGAAGTGGTAAGTGTTTTTAATGTGCTTGTTAAGCGATGCTGAGTTAAACTGCGTCAGCACGTACATCCTGTGGATGCCCGAATGCAAACAGTTTGATATAGGTATATCCACAAGGCGGTATTTACCGGCAATTGGTACAGCGGGTTTTGAGCGTGTTGTGGTTAAGGGAGCCAAACGGCTGCCCTGTCCTCCGCCAAGAACGATGCAAATTACTTTCGAGGTCATATGGTTGGATTTAAGCTTTCATAAAGGGTTATATATCGATTGGCCGATCGGTCCCACGAAAAATCGAGGCCCATCATCAGCTTACGCAAGGTATTCAGATGTTTGGTGTTGTTATATAACGCAATGGCGCGGGTTACCGAAGTGCAGATATCCTCCACTGACGCATGATTGAAACGAATACCATAACCGCCTTCGTCACCAAAATCGATCACAGAATCGTGCAAGCCACCGGTATTTCTTACTATCGGAACGGTACCATAACGTAATGAGTACAGTTGATTAAGCCCGCAGGGCTCCACACGCGAGGGCATCAGAAGAAAATCGGCGCCCGCATAGATAAGATGCGCCAGCGGTTCGTCATAGCCGATAAACACAGCGCACTGTTCCGGATAAAAATCACGCAATTCAATTAGCTCGGTTTCGTTTTCTTTTTCCCCTGCACCCAAAGCTAAAAAGTTAAACTGACCGGGATGCTCGTTAAAGCTTTCTTCCATGGCGGTAGCTATCAGGTCGGCGCCTTTTTCCCCCACCAAACGGCCTATAAATACTATAAGTGGCGCCTCAGGGGATAGGTTAAATCGTTCGCATAACAACTGTTTATTTGCCTGCTTTCCTTTTACAAATGTTTTTACATCAAATTTTGCAGGTAGCATAGGGTCTGTTTTGGGGTTCCAAACAGCCGTATCAATGCCGTTAAGGATGCCAACGCCTTTGCTGCTTTCCATGTGAAACAAAAATTCGAGCCCGTTAGAGCTGATTGAAAGTTCGTGCAGGTAGGTAGGCGATACAGTTGTATAGCGCCAGCAGCATTTTACGGCCGTAGCCAGCGGATTTATGGCTCCAGCCCAGTCCAGCAGGCCCGTTTTCGACAGGTCAATTTCCGGAAGATAAGATAACTTGTCCCATCCGAACGCACCATGATACTGTCCGTTGTGTATCGTAAAAACGGTTGGGGTGTTAGCCAGCCTGGTGTAAAGCCTTGAGCACTGCAATAAAAACGGAACCAGTCCCGTGTGATGATCATGACAGTGGATAACATCCGGCGACTGTTGTGAGTAGCTTATCCAGTCTAAGAAAGCAATTTGAAAAGCTACAAACTGCTCGGTTTCATCGGGGTATTGGTAAACTTCAGTACGGTCAATTAGTCCGGGTATTCTTATCAGGAAAAGCTCAAACCCAAGCTTATCCGTTTTCTCCTTTAATATTTCGAAAAATAAACGGCGTGTGCCAAGCAGGGTCGATGCTGCAAAAACGATATCGAATTCGTTTTCCTGTACAAATTTACGTTCATAATAAGGCATCACCACTGCAGCCTGCCAGCCCAGCTGATTCTGGTATTTGGGCAAAGCGCCCACAACATCGGCCAGGCCGCCTACTTTGGCAACCGGATAACACTCGGCACTCAGGTGAAAAACTCTCATAGGAGGTATTTTATTGGCTCAATTTAAGCAAAGAATTGGTTAAATATAGAACCCCCGGGCATACAATGTGTTTAAAAAAATAATTTTTATTATTTGTTTAGTTGATAAGGGCATTCATTCGTAATATGAGCCGCTTACTGTGCTTTTATTATAATAATGATATTTTTCGACGCCTATCTACGGTCAATTTTAAGAAAATAACAAAAGAAGCGCACTTGCTTGGTTTGATGAACCCGATTGAATTATTTACGCTGCAACCCAAATAGCATCAGTAAACCAATGTTTGCTGTCGAAGAAATGAACAGCAGGTTTAAAGGATGCGGTAAGCGCCATATTATCAATTTCAGCCACCGTAAACTTTTGGGATATCTCCATAAATATATATTCATCCTTCGCAAAAAAGATGCTTTTGCCTTGTATACTTACAGTTTGATCGCGCAGGCTGATGAGGTAGCTTTTGCAGGCCCCGGTTTCAGGATCATACGTTGGATAGTGCTCAAACTGGCTGACATCAAAATCCCCGCCCAGCTCGCGGTTAATACGTTCAAGCATGTTAAGGTTAAAACGTTTGGTAATCCCCTCCTTATCGTTATAGGCCGCCAGAACAGTAGCCGGGTTTTTCTTTAGGTCTACGCCGATCAGCATCATATCGCCCGCCGATAAGTGGCTGCGCACATCGGCGCAAAACTGGGTTGCAACGTCCAACGGCATATTGCCGATGTTCGAGCCTAAAAACATTACTACTTTACGTTTATTTGAAATAACCGAAGCTTTTTTCAGCATGTCGAAATATTCGCCGTTCAGGCCGGTCATTTGCAGGTTCGGCAAGGTAACAGGCAAGGTAATGTTGAGGTAGGATATAGTATTCGACGAAATATCGATAGGCAGATAACTGAAATCGGCCCCCTTCTCCAAAAGATATTTTAGCAGGTAGGTTGATTTGGAAGCATCCCCCGCACCGAGCTCAATCAGATCGAACGCATCCCCATCGCCCATAATGGCTTCGCATATTTCTGCTGTTTTTTCAGAAAATATTTCCAGTTCGCAATTGGTTGGGTAATATTCATCACAAGCCATCAGGTCCTGGAAAAGTTTGTCGCCCACGGCATCATAAAAATACATCGAACTTAAGAATTTTGGGGATGAACTCAATCCGCAAATCACGTCCTCGTAAAATTTTCCCGTTCTGCAGTTTGATTGTCCCTGCATTTCTTCTTTCGCTATAGTGGTGTCGGTATTCTTCATTAGGTTTCGGTTACATATTACTTAGCCAGCCTTATGCCGGTAAATTGCCATCGTAAATTGGTTTGAAAAAAGTTCCGGTAGGTATTACGGCTATGTCCGGGCGGCGTTACTTCCGATGCGCCGCGCAGCACTTTCTGGTTCACCATAAATTTGCCGTTATATTCTCCTATTGCGCCCGGCGCTTTGGTAAAGCCAGGGTAAGGCAGGTATGAGCTTTCGGTCCATTCCCATCTTTGGCCCCATGCAAATTTTGCGGATGCTGCTTCCCATTCAAATTCAGTGGGCAGCCTTAAGCCTTTCCAGGCTGCAAATGCATAAGCTTCAAAGTAACTAATATGGCAAAGCGGCTCCTCTTTATTTACCGGTTCCAGCCCCCGGTAAGTATAATAATGCCACTGCCCGTCTATATTATGCCAGTAAAGCGGCGCTTCAATCTTGTTGTTCCTTACCCAATCCCAGCCCTCGGCGTGCCAGTGGCGAAAATCACGGTAACCACCTACATTCATAAATTCCAAATATTCGCCGTTGGTTACCAGGTTAGGGCTTATTTCAAATTCGTTTAAATAAACCTTGTGCCGGTTAAGCTCATTATCAAAACAAAAGCCTTCGCCGTTAAAGCCTATTTCGTAAATGCCTTCCTGGAGTTTAATAAATTGACCATTTGCAACAGGTTTTGTTTTCGCCGGTGCGTAATCTTTATCATAGGCGGGAAACAAAGGGTTATGCCCCAGGATGTATTTAATGTCAGTATATAACAGTTCCTGGTGTTGCTCTTCGTGGTTAAAACCCAGAACCAATAATTCTTTAATATCAGCGGATGGTTCAGTACTTAAAAACCGGGCCATGGCTTCATCCACATATTTTCGGTAAGCATAAATCTCGGCTACGGTAGGTCTGCTTAAATTGCCACGGTCAGTGCGGATAACACGGTTGCCTACCGTTTCATAATAGCTGTTAAATACGTAGTTATAATCCGGGTTGTATGCTGTATAGCCTTTGGCGTAAGGTTCAAGTATAAATGTCTCAAAAAACCAGGTAACGTGGCCGATGTGCCACTTAGGCGGACTAACATCAACCACGGGCTGCACTACATAGTCCTCCGTTTGAAGCGGACTACATATCAATTCCGTTCGGTTACGTACTTGTAAGTAGCAATCAGCTAAATTCATCGTTTATTGGTCTCTAAATATCGTTTGAGATTCGAAATTGTTTTAATTTTTAATGTTTTCGCCTGTTTCTTGCGCATCATCAGGGCATAGGCATTATTAAAGCCAATGGGCTTTAACCATTTTATTTGATACTTTTTTTCAAATTGTTCCTGCACATACCCGTAAGTTTTATCCTTGCTATGTGTCAGCGAATCGATGATTTTGGTTGATGGCTGCAAAATAGCCAGCAAACCGGTACCGGTGTACTCCGGGTAAAAATCAATTTGATTATTCGTCAACGCATCAAAACATATCTTTGTACCGCCCAGCCCGGTTTTTGTGGATACATCATAATCAGTATATCCTTTTATCAGCATGCTGTACATGCTTGCCAGGATATACTGTTCTCCAAAAATCTTCGAACCGATGCGCACAACTCCCGCATTTCCGCCACCAGCCGGCTTATATAATTTGTTGGCGACCAAAAAATCTTTAGCTACCCTTTCGGGGCTTTGGTGAAGATAGTCTGTCCTGTAGTTAAGCGCGGTCATTACGCTGTCATTAATTTTACCGGACAGTAAATTAAGCGTCGTTTCCAGCTCCGGAAATTTTTTCAGCGCGTCGTTCCGCACAATCGGAGCTGCATAGTAGGGAGGGAAAATAAATTTATCGTCATCCAAAACTACCAGGTCGTAAGCCTTTAATCGTCCGTCTGTAGAATACCCGCTGATGACATCCAATTGCTTTTCGTAACAGGCTTTGTACATCACTGCGTCGTTGATCACCAATGTTTGTATCTTAAGACCATAGGTGCTTATCAGGCCCAGGTTTCCGTCCCGGCGTCCCATAAACTCTGGGGTGAAGCCGGCTTTTAGCTTACTGCCATAGGCCGATGGGAGCAGGTAAAAGGAAGATAGCAAAACCAGCAGCAAGGGGAGAGTGGCAGTAGCAGTTTTGAGCTTTTTAATGTTGAGCTTTTGCAATCGCGCCAGCAAAAAATCAAACATAATGGCGAGCAGCGCGGCCGGTATCGCTCCGGCCAGAATCATGTTGGTATTATTTAAGGAGATTCCCCCGAAAATAAACTCACCTAAACCACCGGCTGCAATGTATGATGCCAAAGTAGCTACGCCCACAGTTATTACCGTAGCAGTGCGGATGCCGGCAAATATAACCGGCATGGCCAGCGGCAGCTCCACCTTAAATAATACCTGCCTTTTGCTCATGCCCATCGCAACGGCAGCTTCCTTAACGGCTGCATCTACACCGGTAATACCGGTGAATGTGTTACGCAAAATAGGCAGCAGCGCATACAGCAGCAGGGCAACAATAGCAGGTTTGGCGCCAATGCCCAGCAGGGGTATCATAAAGCCCAGCAGGGCAATGCTTGGCACCGTCTGTAAAATGCCGGCCACACCAAGTACCGGCCCGGAGAATCGTTTTTTGCGTGCAATAAAAATACCCAGCGGCAAGCCAATCAATACGGCAATCAGCAGTGAAATAAATGTAAGCCCAATATGCTGTAGTGTTTGCGTAAGCAGCTTATCGCTCTGCTGCTGCATAAATTCCCACAAATTTTGCTGATGCTCATTCATGGGGTGTTTGTTTTTTAAATTGATAAAATGCCGACATCAGTTCCTCAAAACTTGCCAATTTCACATCGCCGGTTTCTTTATTTTTTATCGTGATAGCGTCGGCATGGTCGAAGTTAAAATGTTCCAACGCTGTCCAAAAGTCAGTAGCAGCTGAGAGTGGCTTTGCGGTGGTATGCTTTTGCTTCGATGGCAGCCACTCCCAAATGTCATCCAGCGAGATTGTCTTGAACTCAAGATGCAGTTTTTGCTCCTTTAAAAAATTTCGTACAAAATCATTCTTCGGTTTAAATAGCAAATCGGCAGGCGTACCATCCTGTACAATTTTCCCTTTATCCATCAGGCAGATGCGGTCGCCCAGTTCAAAGGCTTCCTGCACATCGTGGGTAACCATAATGATGGTTTTGCGCTTCAGCTCATCCAATGCCTTGAATTCGGCATGTATTTTTGACCGGGTAACGTTATCCAGTGCGCCGAAAGGTTCATCCATCAGCAAAACTTCCGGATCGGCGACTAACGCCCGTGCAAGTCCAACGCGCTGCTGCTGCCCGCCGCTTAGTTCGCGGGGATAGGCTTTTAAGTAATCTTTAGTGAGGTGAAGTTTTTCCAGCAGTTCGGAAATGCGTTTGTCGGCCCGCTTTTTATCCCAGCCCAATAACTGCGGAACCACGGCAATATTTTCGGCAACGGTATAGTGCGGAAACAGCCCGTTGTTTTGCAAAACATAGCCTATCCCCCGCCGTAACAGTTCGGGCGGCTGGTCCATTATGTTTTTACCATTGATGAATATACTGCCGGACGTCGGCTCGATCAGCCGGTTGATCATCTTCAGCGTGGTGGTTTTTCCGCAGCCGCTGGTACCCAGCAGGATAAGATTTTCGTGTTTTTCCACTTCAAACGAAATACTGTCGACAGCTTTTACTTTGCCGAAATCTTTGCTGAGGTGTTCTGCCTTTATCATCGGGCTTTAATCCTCCATCCCCAGGAAAAGGTTGTTTAAGGATTCTGCATACAACGGATGCGCGAAAACACAGTAGCGAATCCTATCGTAAGTAATGCCGCCCTCCATGGCAATCTGCAGAACAGTCATAATTTCTCCTCCTTCCGGACCGAGCACCGTTGCGCCAAGTATCTTTTTAGTATCAGGGTCAACAATGGCCTTCATAAAGCCGCGGGTATCGCCGGTTTCGATGGCGCGCGCTACGTGGGCCATAGGCAATTTGGCTACTTTATATTTTATCCCCTGTTTTTTTGCTTCGGTTTCGCTGATGCCGACATGGCCAAGCTGCGGGTCGGTGAACATACAGTAGGGTACAGGCCTGTCTTTTATTGAAAGGTTTTGTTTTTCAATTAGATTACGGTATACGATGGTATAATCGTTATAGCTAATGTGCGTAAATGCCGGTCCCGGCTTTACATCACCCAAAGCGTAAATGCCTTTTACATTGGTTTCCAGTTGGTCGTTAACCGTTATGTAACCTCTGTCATCAGCCTTCACGCCTGTGACATCCAGTTGAAGCGCCTTCGACTGCGGTACGCGGCCCGAGGCTATCAGCACATGCGAGCATTTGATTTTTTCTTCCGCACCATTTGTGTTTACGGTTGCAATGATTTTGCCGCCTTGTTTCCTTTTAAATTTAGTAACCGTAGAATTTACACGGATATCAATGTCCTCAGCCTGAAGGATTTTTGTCAGTTCTTCCGAAATGTCTTCATCCTCGCGCGATACAATCCTGCCGGATTTTTCAATAACTGTTACCTTGCTGCCGAACCTCCGGAACATCTGTCCAAACTCCAGCCCGATATAGTTGCCGCCTATAACCAGCAAATGGCCCGGTACGGAGGTAAGGTCCATAATCGAAGTAGAATCAAGATAACCTGTTTCTTCGATCCCTTCAATTTCAGGGATCAGTGGCTTGGCGCCCGTATTAATGAAAATCAGGTCGGCTTTCAGCTCTTTGGTTCGGCCGCTGTTTAGTTTTACTTCAACAGTTTTTTCGCCGGTAAAGCGGGCTTCGCCAAAAAGCAGGTCAAGGTTCTGCGTTTTTTCTATCCCTTTCTGGTTGCCGCTGCGCGATTTGTGCACTATATCGTCCTTGCGTTTTTTAATCTTTGCCAGGTCTACCGAGTAGTTTTTAATTTTAATGCCGAGCGGCGAACTATTGGCGGCTAAGTAAGCCATCTTTGCTGAAGCTATCATGGTTTTGGTAGGCGTGCAGCCATCGTTTACGCACGTGCCGCCCACCCAGCGTTTTTCAATTATCGCAGTCTTTTTGCCCGCTTCAGCCAGTTTTTTTGCCAGCGGACCGCCGGCCTGCCCCGCACCAATTATTATTGCATCGTATTGCTTCATGGTTTATTCGGTTACCTTAACACCCTTCCAGAACGCTACGTAGTTGGTAATGTTTGCGGCGGCGGGCTTGGGGTCGGGGTAATACCAGGCCGCGTCGCGGTTTTCCTGGCCGTCTACCTTAAGGGTATAATAAGATGCTACTCCCTTCCATGGGCAGGTAGTATGTGCCGGCGACGGCTCCAGGTACTCGGCCTTAACGCTTTCTTTAGGGAAATAATGATTGTTTTCAACTACAATGGTGTCATTGCTCTCGGCAATCACCTGGTTGTTCCATACTGCTTTCATATAGGTTGGTTAGATATGTAGTATAAAGATAAAGGTTTTAGTCGGAAAGTCAGTAAAGTCCGGAAAGACAGTAAAGGCTGAAAGGTGTAATGGTTAGGGTGTAAAATGCTGATGCATAGGCCGTTCATCTGGCCGTAAAATTCTTCGATTATTGTCAGGCCGTTCCGATGTTTACTGATCTTTAAACTTTCCCTACTTTTTTTTAAAAATATTTTTAATTATCCATTTTACGCTTATCTTTGCAATCCCAAAACAAAGGGTCATAACGATTCAAAGCAGCGGGAAAAGCCAAAAATGGCCCGTTCGTCTAGGGGTTAGGACGCAAGATTTTCATTCTTGAAACAGGGGTTCGATTCCCCTACGGGCTACTTGAGGGGAAAGGTTGTAAAAAGACAACTTTTCCCCTCTTTTTTTGCCTTGTAAATTGCTGTTTATCAGCAAGATAAGAGAAAGTGGTTCACTCAAATAAGCGGTTCGATGTTGGGTTCCGTCAAAACATAGATTTTTGGGGTACATCGAACCAATAATTTTCCTCTTTTCCTCAACTGGCTGATTTTTATAGTGTTGCAGGATATTTGAATATCGGGCTATTACTACGTCTAAAAGCATCTCAATAGACTTTAACTCATTTGATTTAGCCGGAAGGTCCGCCAGTTTACTTTCTAATAGCCTTAATTCTTCATTACATTCGGCTTTTATCGCTTTAAAATCATCGGCATCAATCTCTTCTTTTAATAGCCTTTTCCTGGCCTTAGATAAGATTAATTCCTGCTCTTCAATCCTATTTGAGATAACTTTCTTTTCATCTAAATCATCCCTGCTGGTTGATCTGCATTCGTCCATAACCACCATTTTAAACAGTTCGCCAACACCCGGTGCTAAATTGAACTTGATCAGTTCATCCTCAAAGTATTGATTGACTGTTTCTGCCTTGAACCTGCATTTACAGGTAGTGCCGGTGCAATGGTAATAATAATAGCGTTCGTGCCTTCCTTTTGATGCGCTGCCTGTTAGCATCCGGTTACAATCCGGGCACTCTAAAAAGCCACGTAGCGGTAGCATATCCTTTGATACAACTTTGGTAGCTATAGGGCGCTTATTGCCATTTAAAATGTTTTGAACTTCATAAAAAAGTGTTTGCGATATCAGGGCCTCATGCTGAGATTTTACAAACTGCATTTCCTCGTTTTCAAATGGGGGAACTACGATGATACCCGCATACATCGGATTGCGGATGAGTTTCCAGAAATTATTGCGTTCACATTTGAGGCCTCTCTGACAAGCAATTTTGCGGACCTGTTCGGCAACAAGAATACCTTTAGACAATTCCTCAAATACCCATTTCATTAAAGCTGCTTCAGGATGTTTTGGGGCGATATACTTCCTTCCATCGGGATACACCAGGTTTTGGTAGCCTTTAGGTGCCGCGCCCATCCAGCGGCCTTCTTTCCTGGCCCTGCGCATACCACCGGAGGTGTTTAACGCTCGTCTTCCATTTTCAGCTTCAGGGATAGATAAATAAACCGCAAGCATTACCGTGCTCTCAGGAATGCTAAAATCAATCGGCTGGTCGATGGCCATCGCCTGCACATTGATCGCCCTTAAAATACCGATCATCTGGTAGGCAAATTCAATGTTCCTGCTAAACCTGTCCCATTTAATGAAAAGGATATTTTCCCGGTCTTTCTTTTTACGGTTTTTAACGACGGTCAACAATTTGTTCCATTCCGGCCTTTTGAAGTTTTTGGCAGAGTAGTCTTCCCGGAAAATACCTTTTACCTCGATGTTGTTAAATTCACAGTGGCGTAGTAAACGGTCTTCCTGTTCAGGCAGGGAGTAGCCTTTTCTTTTTTGCTCATCCGTACTTACACGGACGTATAAATAAGCAGAAGTCATAATAGTAAGAATTTGATAAAGAGAGCATTACAATACGACCGCGTTATGTGTCGTTAAAGTATTGATTAACAGTCAATTTAGCCAAAATATATAAGAAATCCAAAATAATCTTCGCTTCTTTTTCGTCAGCAACTATTCCATTTTTGGCAAGCACTTTTACTGCCTGTTCGGGAGTGATATTTCTTTTATGAGGTAGGATCGGTTTCATTATCAAGCCTGTAAGGCTGCAATAATGCCGTGTTTTTTTAGATCAAATTGACAAGTGTTTCGGTACTACAGAACAATAATAATCTTTCTCAACCCTGCGGGAAATTAAGATAAGAGTATTGTTTATCAGCGGTTTCAAACCAGTAAAATCAATTCAACGAGAAAGATAATTAACCCTCGGGGTTCGCCTATTAATCAGCGGTTGAACAACCCGAGAATATTCCCGAAAACACGCCGGAAAAACAATCTGATTTTATCCCAGAATGATAATGACTGCGGCACTGTTGAGCCCAAGGAAATAATGTAAGCTTGTATTTGTGTAATTGGAAGCCAATTAACTTTTAAGCCAGGCTGCCTTCTATTAATATAAATTTCAAAATCTTTTTTCAACTCTTCATAATTGCTTATCATTATATCAGCATGTCCCTTTCGCTGCATGTTTCCATTGTAAATACGGAATGAACTGCCCGAACCCTTTAAAAGCAGTGTAAGAATGTGCAATGCATAATATTGAATGTAAGCACTATGGATATAACTTGTATGAACAAAGTTATTCGACCAGCTGTTCAATGTTTTCATAAAGATCACGGGAAATGGCAATACGATCCGGGATGATGATTTTTTTTTGCATTCTTCTGCAATAAATTCCCAGGCTACCTGGGTGAATTTCTTTACCGGTATATCTTTTTTATCCACTATATCGGTATAACCAATGATCTGTCTTCCGAATATTTCTACCATCTGCCTGATTTGGAACATCACCATCGGTTTCAGGTCTCTCAGGTAAAGATCTTCGATTGTATCACGGTCTTCAATATAAAATAATTCCTTAGCTGCTGAAAATATATCGTTCGGACTCAGCACCGGTTTACGCCAGCTCGTCGGCGCAACTCGGTCAACGGATTTGCGGATCTGCACTTCATAGTGAACAAGAAGCTGTTCAAGGTCCACATCAAGGCTGCGGAGGGTATGATCATATCTTCGAACTGTTGCAGGCTTTATGTTTTCGATCAGGTGATTGCAATAATCTTTAGCGGCAAAAAGATGACAATTTAAAAATTCCCTAATTTGTTCTTTACGAATGGCTCCCACGATAAAAAGCTGAGGCACAAGCTGCTCATCTTTATATATCTTACCTTTTAAGATCCCGTCAATGTATGCAACGTACCAACTCAGATGTGCCTTTGCAGCGTCGGAATAAGCCGCGTCATAAAAGCTTGTCTTGAACTTTACAGCTTCCTCATAAGCTTTACTGTACGCTTCTTTAGAGTAAATTATCGGATAGTTCGTATTTGTTTCAGCTTCAAATTCAAAATCTACTTTAATCATTATTATATCGCAATATGGGATAAAGTTAAAGGCCCGTTCCCGAGCCTTTAACGCAATTACCTGAACTTACCTACAGATCAACAAGGCACTGACCGTATTCACGGGCAAATACCTGCCTGATACTTCGTTTACACCACCAGCCGTTAACTGATCTGATGATGATCGTTTCACCGGCTATAAAGTGTTCTGCTAAAGAGCCGTAAAAGGCAGTGACCATAAAGGGGTTGCCTGTAACTAAAATTTGCTTTGCCATCTTTTTGAATGGTTTTTAAGTGACCGATTTTGCGATGGATAGCGTATAAACGCTGAACGATTGGATAACAACAAATTTAATCATATCCTGCTTAGTAACCAAATACGTCGGTATTACCTGGCGGCCGGAGCCTGATCAGGTTCTGGACAATCCAAATCCTGCTGCAATTTCATCATAGTTCTTCCAATTAACATATAGTGTAAACTGATTTGGTAAACAAAGGATCTCAAACTGCCCGTCGATAAAACTTGGTGATACCATCCAGGATGATAAAATCCTGCCTTCGATCATTTCGGGATGCCCATCAATCATCAACCTGCGCTGCCCTTTGCTGTTAATGGTACCTGCCATAAATTTGCCGGCCACGTCGAAAGATATTGAGTAGGACGATAATATATCACTTTCAAAAAAAGGAAAGTGATGCAAACCGGTATAGGCGCTTAACATATCCGCTTTAAGTTGAACTTCCTGGTAATACCGGGCATGGTTTACGCCTTTCTGTATGAAAAGTTCATCGTAATGCTGCGCAAGCGAATTTTCGCCTTCCTTTTTCACCATATAACTTAACCAATGATTCATTGCAGAGATAGTTATTTTATTGGCGTTGGAACGGTAATGCCTTAATCCATCCGGCGTGATCAGATCTTCCGGCTTTAAATCAAATTCACTGGTCCAGTCAGTAGTATCAAAGTAGCTCGCTTTTATCACCTGCCTTATAGCATCGTCCGAGCTTTCATAATTTTCCAGCAAGATATTTTCAAAAGTCATCGATAGCGACCTTACCAGTACTGCAAGTTCTCTTGTGTGTATTACGGCACTATGGGCGTACGAACTTAAGCCGGCTTCAATCTTCCTGAGATCATCAGGATAATAGCTCATTGAGGAGAGCAGGCGTTGCCGGAATTTTTGAAGCCTTCTTTTATTAAAATACTCTAATGCGTCCAGTTCTGCATAGGCATCATCAGTAACCAGCGGCCCGTCTTCCGGCGTTTTTAGAAATTCCTGCGCATATTCAGATGCCTCTCCATTGGATTCCTTATGGCTTAACTTTTTCTGAAACCTGTTTTCTCTATTCTTTTTTTTCACAATGTTTACGTAAAAAAGACTTGATTTATTAGAAATTAAAGCCGCTTTAAACGGTAGTATTTTTGCATTGCCGATGCCCCGAATCGTTACTTAATCAATCAGAAAAATCACTAAAATGTGATATAATAACAAAATCCCCAGAGCGCTCGCCGCCTGGGGATTTTAACCTAAACCTTATCACAATTGTGAGCGGGTTGCCCACGATTTTAGTAGCGCGCAACATACTAAAAAACGATTATATCAATAACATTTACCAGCGATTTGCATTACGATTTTTAGACCGCATATAGTCCTGGAACATTCGCTCGTGGAAACGTTTATCCGCTTCTCTTTTTGACCGCTGGTTATAACCCCATATGAAGAGCGCCCATATGCCGAAGCCTACGCCATAAAGCGGGAAAGGGTTTCTTGCTACCAATGCGCCCCAAAAAGCGAAAGTGGAGATGAAGCAGGAAGCGATAAAATAGAATATTGTCTTCATGATGTTTGATACCTAAATATACTAATTAGATTAGTAAAATCAAAGTTTTTATTCAATTAATTTCATAAATCCTGTTGTGTTTTCGTGCTTCCTGAACATAGTCCCGAATCGTGTCGATAACGTCAGATTCCGGTATGCCAACCATCCAGATCACCGGATTTTCGGCATCAGTACTTTTTAAGGTCAGGTTCATCAAGCCCAAGAGCTGAAGGATAAAAGATTGCGTTATAACATAATCTTTAACGCGGTATATTTCCAGCATATCCGTCCGTTTAAAGAATATCCCCCGGCTGATCCTGACGACTTCCGGGGTAACGAGGTAAATGCTTTTTCGGATATATAGCAAGCGATACCATCCCGCAGCCAATGTCCCGATACTGAAAAACACAAAAAAAGGCGACAGGTACCAGGCGAGCAGTAAAAAAAGGAGGGTCAAAAAGATGAGCGGCAGGATTTTCAGAACGGCAAAGCTTATTGCCGGTTTCAATAATATTTCATTGTTTTCCATTGTGTTTCAATTGATCTAAAAAGGTGTCGAACCGGATTGGTTTATGGGTGCGGATACCGGAGCGGATGCCAAATGCTTTCTCAAAAACATTCAGTGAGAGGTTATCCATCGCAAATTCATGATGGCTGTTTTCGGTTTCTATACGAATATTGGGGCTGTTCCAGTACAGCCGGACCCGGCGATCAGCCAGTCCGGCAGCTACTTTAATATCGGCTAACCTTCCTAACAGGCCATTGCCAAATACGAGTGTATATTTTTTTTTCAGCCAGGCGGAGCGCATCCATTGTAACTGACCGTCATGGGGCAGGTTGCCGACGGCAACAAACGCCAGGGTATCCATCCGGGAATAGCGGTGTTTGTTAAGGGTTAAATACGCGATGGCCTCCATCGCGCTGTAAGTAATGACCACCTCCCTGGTGAGGTCATTACCGGCCATCCATACATTTGAGGTGGCAGGAATCCGGTGGAAGTCTTTATCGAAGTATTCGCTATCCGGCCCATAGCTGAATACGAGGTCGGTTACCTGAAAAAAAGCCTGGAGTTCTCCGGGAACTCCAAGCTCAGTTAAAATCGCATTCATTACCGTGAAAAACGGCTTTTACTGTCAAAACGGATGTGCTCATTCGTCGCCACGGGCCGCTGATCTTCTACATCAGCCATAGTGGTATAATAACCGGGGCTTAAAGTACCGGCTTCCTTTTCGTCCCGTTTCTCACCAAAGAGCGCATTCAGCCCTTTGTAAACCATATAAGAAAGCCCGCCGTCAATGACAATAGAAGCGATCAGGGCCAGCTTGTTAGACCGGATACCATTCAGGTCCGTACCGGAATAATTAAACTTGGTCCTGTCGGCCAGTTCTACTTCTTTGCCTTTGCGGTATTTTTCTTTCTGGGCCGGGGTAAGAAATTCATTGTTGACCATATCGGGTGCCATGATCTTTTCGGTGTCAGAAACAATAAACTCACGGGTTTCCGAATCGTATTCTACCAGGATCTCCTTTTTATTGCCCTTATTATCGGTGGTCGTTTTCAGGAAGTTCTCTACTTCGCCTTTTTCCAGTTGCCGGGCTTCGTTGTCATCCAAAAAATCCGGCGTGTCAGGTTTCCTGTAAATAGGATGGATCAACAGATCCGTTTTACCCTGTTCGTTTTGCCGGAGTGATACTTTGGCATCCATGGCTTTGATCTGAATGCCTTCTGCTTCCAGGTTTTCCAGGTGCATCAGGCCAGTCCTGCGACCTGAAAGAAGTGCTTTCAGGTCATTGACGTTCAATAAAAGCTGGCCGCCTGCCGCCAGACCGATGGTCTCCAATTCCCGGAACGGGAGATCCTTTTCTTTAAAGCTGATCAGGTTCATCTTATCTTCCTATGCTATGTGAAACTTCCTCTTCCTGTACAATGAGCTGCTGCTCTGCAGGATTATTTTTAGCGTTAACTAAGGATTTAAAAAGGCCGTCATTGGGGCTGACCTTTGTTTTGCCGCCTTCCATATCTTCTACGGTGAAGGTTTTGCCTTTTTTATCCAGCACTTTATAAACGTTATTGTTGTAGGCGATCTCATCGCCCTTTTTCAGGGTCTGATCCTTTGACTTTTCTTCCTTTAACTCCACTTTCTGCCCGATATCCACCACATAATCAAATATTTTCTGGGCATCTGCAGAAGCGCGGAACAACTCAAAAGGCTCATCTTTGAGAATCTTTATCCAGTTATTTACATAAGCCGCGTGCTGCCCGAAATTATGGCCGATCTTCAGTTCGCTTCCCAGCATCAGGGAGGCAATTTCCGCACGCAGTTCCTCACGGGCATAAGCTTCAGAACCAAAACGGCCTTCCATCGGGCGGTCCAGGCGGGTTTGGTGGCCTGTCCAGTGGCCGATCTCGTGCAGGGCAACAGCGTAATATTTGGTTTCATTCTCGAACTGCTCTTTTAACGGCAAGCGGATCTGGTCACTGGCTTTATTGTAGTACGCTTCGTTTCCCCCGTGGATAATGACCGCTTTACTGTCGCTGATCAATTGTTCAGCCCTTTCAATAGGGCTCCAGGTTTGCTCACCCTGCTTTTCTTTGAGGTATTCTGCCAGCGGCGGGATTCCCTTGATCTGTTCTGCATTAAACACCCAGGCATTGGTGATAACAGGCTTTTCATATTCGGTAGTGCGGGTTTGCGTTTTGCCATGCTCATCCAGGATCTTGTTACCATCCACATCCCTCATCGCCTCAATATTTGTTCTTTTGACAAAATTGATCAGGGTGGCCTTAGCACCTTTTTCCACCTCGTAACCTGCATAACCGGCTTGTTTGAGGGTCATCCACCGGGGATCAGTATGGCCCTGCATGGAAAGCCATAAGGAGTTCATGCCACGATAATTTTTGTTGGTAGTTGGATTGACAGGAATTGTAAAGGCCGGGGCGTCACTATCCGTCCAGGGTTTCTGGAATGGTGATGTTTCTGCCTGTAATTCCGCGATCAGTTTGTTTGCAATCTGTTCGTGGAGTGGTTTGAAGTTTTTACTCATGATTTCTGTTAATTAAATTTTGATAGAAAAAGTCCATCGGATCGATGTACTGTTGTTTAATGCGAATGCTGAAATGCAGGTGTTCACCCGTGACCTTACCTGTTCCGCCGGTAATGGCGATAGGCTGGCCGGCTTGTATGGATTCACCCTGCGTTACGAATAACTGACTTAGGTGACCATAGACAGAAGTCACATCACCATGGTCTAAAGCGACACTCACCCCAAGTGAACTATCATAGCCGGTATTGCTGACCACGCCATCCATGATTGCGTAAACGGTGTCTGATCTTGCCCGGAAGTCGATTCCGTTATGAAAGGCGTAGTTGCCTGTGAGTGGGTGCCTGCGATAGCCGAATGACGAGGTGATGTATAAATTTTTAAGGGGAAGGCAGATAAGGCAGAAGCAGGCCAGCATTTTCATCTGGAATAAGATTTTTGAAGTTCGATGGCTATACCTGGCTTTGCCGGTTCCAGTGCCGCATTTTTTATGCGTGGATTCTGCTGTACGATTTCCAGTGCCTGCCATTCGGCTTTAGCCGTTCCCCTGTCCTGAAGCATCGTGATCTTACACAGATCCTTATAATCGTTACCACGTATCTCCGAACCATTATCCATCAGTTCAGCAAGTATCTCTTCTTTACCTTTCAGGCGAAGCAGGGCATCAGGATGGTAGATAGCTTCCCGGCCGCCTTCAAAGGCCACATAAATTTCATTATCGTGCAGGCTTTCGTAGTTAACCAGCGCGATTTTTCCCTGTCCTCTTGCCGGATCGTTTTCCAGATCCGGACTGACCATGACGAGGGTGCCATTTAAACTTTCATTTTTCATCTTATTTGGTTTTTGCTTTTGGTGAATTGGAAGGCAGCGAACGGAACTGAAGTACCAGGTCCTGTACTTCCTGGCTGATCTTGTTAAAGTTCTGTGTTAGTTTTTCGTTCCGCTGCCCGTTAAAATCGTAGAAGGCGGGTAGCGGGCGGTAGTTCTTTTCTTCTCCCGAGATGGCTGCCATATCCAGATTGATCCGGCAGTTGATTGCAGACGTTTCAAACTGCCCGGTAAATTTCTCCTGTGCATCTGCGGCGATAACACCCACCATTTCGCCCGCGTTGAGGGAGGCTATCTTCCCGGCCGGTATCAGCACTTCCAATTTTTCGTTGAGGGAGGTTGAGGTTTTATTGCGGTCAATGGAAAGCCCTTCTCCAATCTGCTTGGACTTACCCAGTATGCGTTCCAGCCATTCGAGTGTTTCTTTATTTCGCACAGAGCCAGACAGCACGTTCCCGATAACAGAAGTGATGGTTGCGGCGGTATCTTTTCCGTACTGCTGATTGAATTGCGGCAGTTCCTGTAAGCCCATCAATACCGCCACTTTATTGCTCCTGGCTGTAGCGATCAGGTTTTCCACCTTATGTACAAACAAAGTTGGTACCTCATCAATGATGAGTGCCGAAGGCAGGTTGCCTTTGGTGTTGATCAGCTTCGTCAGCCGGTTAATCACAATGGAATAGCAGGCCGAATTGATGTTCTGCGTATTGGGGTCGTTTGCCAGCACGAGTATGCCGGGGGTATTTTTATCTGATATTTTCAGGTTAAAATCATCGCCGGAAAACACCCAAAACGTTTCTTTGGTAGACAGGCGGCTGATAAAGATCTTCAGTGTTCCTACCTGTCCTTCGAGCTGGTCAAAGGCTTTCGCATGGTAGGCGCTCATGAACGGTGAGAGCAGCGAACGCAGTTCCGGTTCGGACACCAGTACGTTGAATATTTCCTCGTAGGTACAGTTAAGCAAGGCCAGAACATGCGGCAGGCTGGAATATTTACCGTTGGCGTATTTACTGAGAAAGTAAATGCAGGATGCCAGGAAGTTGATGGCCGACTGCGTGAAGAACTGATCGCTTCCGCCCGAGCGGTCTCCTTTCTTGAGGGCTTCCACCAGCCCTTCCGCGGTTTCCGCCGCGTCTGCCAGTGAACGGATATAATCTGCCCGCCAGGGATTGATGCGGCGGCTGTTTTCGGGGTCGTTCAGATTGAGCACATGAAAAGCATAGCCTTTCATTTTACCTTCCTGCTTTGCTTTCAGATAGTGGTAGTAAGCGATCTGCCCCAGGTCGGGAAACTTGAAATCATACAGGCAAACTGCGAACTCTTTGGCGATCAGCTGCCGGATAAATGGGTTAACCACGGAAAAGCTTTTACCCGAACCTGGGGTTCCGATGACAATGGTACCCCGGAATACGTTACAGATATTGATCCATCCCTGACGTACTTTGCGTTGGTGGTAAAAGAGCATGGGGATGTTTACCGAATAGGGCGTTTCCACTTTTTTAACCGGCTGCATAAAGCTTTCCGCTTCGGTGTTCCACTTGTCCTTACCCAGCCCGGACTTAATCATTTTAGAGATATTGTCCATAGAAAGGCTGACCAGTATGGCCCCGATGAAAGAGCAGATCATGTAGATCAGGTCATACCATTTCGTGTATGCGCACGCAATGGGTGATGCCCTGCCCTGGCAAGCGATACTCCCGAAAAACAACAGCAAGCCAAGCACTAAGGGATAAACGATATGTTTTTGCGGGTCGAGATCCGTTTCCTTTTTTGACAGGGTTCCCACACTCACCAAGCATATTAAAGTAAATGTGGCCAGCTTGCTGTAGATCAGCCTGCTGTAAATAACGATATGGGCGAGCTTGTCCAGCGGGCTAAAAAAAACGCCCCAGAACGGGGCATTGTGATAGACGAAGATCGCAGCTTCTAAAAGTATAGAAATATAAATACCACATTGCAGGAAGCCATGCAGCTTCTGCTGTTCGCGTGTTTCTTCCATAAGTTGATCGGTTTTTGTAATGCAATGGAAGGAGCGCTTCGCGGTTCTTCCATAAGATTTGTTGGTGAAAGATTTAAGGACGAACCACTCAAGGTCAGCGCCCGGGTCCGTTAGCAGGGTAATCCCGATGCTCAAAAGTTTGTAAGCGCAGCGCTCTCAGGTTTTCCGAATGATCAAGCGTCTCCTCCGACTCCGTTTCCTGCTGCTTTTCAGCAATCTTCCGGCTGATCTCCTGTTCCAGATTTGCCAGTTCGACCTTTAAAGCGGCCAGCTTTGCTTCCTGCTCAAAAGGTTTTTGCGTCAGTTCACGGATAACCGGTATTTCCTTTTCCAATGCTGTCAACTTATCACGGTATTTGATCACCAGGGAACTCACATTATCGATGGCGTTCAAAAAGTACCTGGCAGCAGATTTTGGATTATCAGTATTCGGAATGCCGTTATTACGCATATACCTGATCCCGGTGGTATCACTTTCTGCATAGAGGCTGCTGACGTACTCGTATTTGCTACCCTGTTCAGTTTGGACCCAGGCCAATTGCCGGTTTACATACAGGCTGAACCCATATAATTCACCGAATTTATAAGTCGGATCTTCGGCGTTCCCAGGCTTCCATTTTTGTAGAGGTCAATGATCTTTTTGCCGATAGCTACTGGGTCGGCATCTGTTTTATCCGGCATTTTTATGGGGTTCAGCTTATTGCCTTTTGCATCCTGCTTCAGTACTTTAAGATAGGCCGCTTCATCGGTTACGAGCTTTTCCAATGTGGAAGCTGTTTGCGCTTTCTTTTGCTCTGTGTCTTCCAGTAAGTAGCGGCTCCGCGACACATCTTTAAAATGGGAGGATTTATTCCCTTCTAATTCAGCTACCTTCTTTTCCACTTTGGTTTTTTCCAGCAGGGAAGTGTCACCGGAAAGGATAGCGATGTATTCAGAAAAATTCATGCCGCTTTGTTCATCCATGGCACCTTCATCCAGTGTGCGGACACTTAGCTCGCTTTTCTTCATCTGGCTGATAAACGTCTGTTTGTTCTTCAGGAGGTTGAATTTATAGTTGTCCAGCGACTGCTCTACGGCATAGATGTAATTCCGGACTTTGTTGCCAAAAAACATTTTTGCCAGCCAGTTCCCCTGCCTCGCGCCGCGGCCATCCCGCTGCTCCAGTTCGGATGGTTTCCACGGGATATCCAGGTGGTGCATCGCGACAACGCGCTGTTGTACGTTAAGACCGGTACCGGCTTTTTCGGTACTGCCGATCAGTACTCGGATCAAGCCTGCGTTCATTTTTCGGAACAGTTCCGGCTTTTGCCTGTCCGTCCAGTCATGAATAAAGGTGATCTCAGCGGCGGGGATGTCAAAGTCCTTCACCAGCTTATCCTTCAGCGCGTCATAGATATTAAAGCTATCCGGCTTTGGTGTCCCGATATCGCTGAATATGATCTGCGTACCCTTGTGTTCGTTGCTTTGGCGGTATTCCATCGCCACATTGCGGGCACAGATACTGACCTTGTTTCCCGGATGGTCGCCATAGCGGCTATCGCTGACCAACCGCATATCCACCGCCATTTTTTTAGCGTAGTTGGTGGCGATCAGCATACGCCCCAGGTCTTCCGTAGCGGTAAGCGGTTGCCTGCCGATGATGGTGGCATCCCCGGTTTTGGCAAACTTCATCAGTCTCCGGGTAAAGTCCTGCTGTTCCGGTGTTGGCGGGATATTCACCAGCACTTCATCGATGACCGGTTTATCCAGGCTGATATGGACAGCCGTTTTATAATCGGTTATTTCGTTATAAAAGCGGGCCAGTTCCGGCACTTTGATAAAATAGCGGAAGCGTTCCTTTGCCCGGATCTCGTTGGTGACGCTGAACTCAAAATCGACCGTTTTACGGGCATAAACCGCAGCCCAGGCATCAAAGTTGCTGATCTGCTGCCGTTCCATTTCATGAGGCCGGAGATACTTAAAGATCAGGTACATTTCGGTGAGGCTGTTGGAGATCGGCGTACCGGAAAGAAAGGTAACACAAAGGTCTGCATTGAACTTCTCCTGCAATGTCCGGATGGCAAAAAGCATATTGAGGGCTTTCTGGCTACCGGCCATATTGCCCAGCCCGGCCACCCGGTTATGCCTCGTGGTAAAAGTGAGGTTCTTGAATTTGTGGGACTCATCGATAAACAGGTGATCCACTTCCATTTCCTGAAAATTTATACCGGTATCCTTGCGGTTATCAATCGCGTAAAGCACCGCATTGAGTTGCACGTTGAGGTTATTCTTGCGGATCTCCAGGCCTTTGAGCATGGACTTGTTGATCGCCACACCTAATGTACCCAGCGTAAGCAGGTCACGGGTCACATTGTCCAGTTCCGTTTGAAATATCTCACGTTGTATTTCGGGCGATTGCGGGATCATGCCAAACTGGTCATGCGTGAGGATAACGCAGTCCCAGTTATTATTTTTGATCTCATGGAACAGCCGCTGTCGGCGGGCGGGCAGGTAATCATTTTCACCCGGTGCCAATATTCGCGCGTTCGGATAAGCTAAACGGAACGTATCCCTGATGGCGCTGACGTTTGCTTTTAAAGCGAGGATCATCGGTTTGTGAATGATACCCAGCCGCTTCATTTCCATGGCGGCCACGATCATGGTCAATGTTTTACCCAGGCCTACTTCATGGTCAACCAGCGCGCCCCGGTTCTGGATGATGCGCCAGGCGGCATCCTTTTGTGAACTGTAGAGATTCGGTATATCCAGCCCTTTGAGGTCGAGGCCCGGAAACTTCAGGTGGCTCCCGTCGTATTCGCGCAGTACGTAGCAGTTAAAAGTGTCATTATATAATTGCTCTATCCGCTGCTTATCTTCCGGAGGGAGTTCCCGCAACCATTCCGTATAACGGTCACGGATACTTTCGATCTTCCGGTGTGCCGACTGTATGGCCTCCGTATCGGGGTAACGTTTGACCTTGCCGTCGATCTCGACCGGGTAAGTAATATGCGGTGAGGTGTTTTCCAGCGCGTGTTCCAGTAAAGTTCGGCCGGTCAGCTTGTCGCTTTGTTTCGGAACCACCGCGAATTCCTCATCGGTGGTGGTATTGCCTTTGCCGTAGGTTACTTTAAAAGTATCTATGGAGGGGAAATAGTTGATCTCCGTATCCAGCTTAAACAGGTCGGTTGCGAAACGCTCATAATAACTGACCGGGAGCCAGCGCTCACCGAGATTAAAATCCAGCAATTCAAACGGGATCTTGTCCGGCTGTACCCTGCGGATAGCCGTCAAGCTGCGCAGGAGCTGAAAATTCTCCGGCTCATCTTTTACGGCCTGCTCCGCGACCTGCAGTTTGGCAACCACATTCCCGGACAAATAATGATCGGTGGTTTCCCATACGTTACGCTCAGGGTTAAACAGGATCTGTTTCTCCAGCTGATAAATAGCATCCTCTTCGGATAAACCTGTTATTTCGGTGATCAGATCCAGGTCGACCCTTCCCAGATCATTTAAGCAACGGGCCAGGGCATCCGTCGGGTCGCTTGTTTTAAAAGCAGCCTCTTGTGGAAATACCGGGCCATGAAAGATATCCGAACGTATGAATTTGTCATTCTCCTTCAATTCCAGCGAGGCGGCCACCTTAAAGCCAAAAGCGGCATCTGCCAGGATACGGGAACGGTTAAAGGCCCTGTTCAGCTCACCATTCTTTTCGATAAAGGTGTCGTAATGCTGGTTGAGCGCTTTACGCAATTCCGGGTACTGAACCCGATGCTCTGCTTCCAGTACAGAAAGTTGCAGGTAAGTATCCCTTAATAAAATATAGGCGCGGTAAAAAGCCAGGTTATCCTGTACATCCAACGGTTTAAATTCCGCTTCGCCATTATAGGGTTCCGCGATCAGGCCTGCCCTGCCTTCAAAAAGCACTAAAGTCCCCTTTTCATAAAAGGGCTTCAGGTCGGTAAAGGCCTTGGGGCGATCCGGGGTGAGTTTAAAAGAAGCTTCCAGGCTGGTATCGCCTTCATATCGGAAATCGTAAGCGAAATATTTAAGCTTTCCGGATAGTACGTCAAGCTCATTACCCAGAGACTGCCCGGTCAGCCATTTGACAGATACCGAGATCTCCGCTACGTTACTGTATAATTTATACAGGTAACGATTGCTGGCTTTAGCCCTCGCGGTGAGCATGATGATGCTGTCGTGCGCCGGTTTAGCCGTTGTGCTTATCGTGCTGATCAGGCGGGCAGTGCTGCCGTCCACCGTGAACCGGTCATTATCATCCAGATAAGATTGCGCCTTGTTATTATTGGCCACCGGGGGAGCATCAAATAAACCTAACTGGCCGGCCGCGTTACTTTCCGTTACTTCAGGTACCGGTAAAAAGGTGAATTTACGCCCGGCTGATTGCTGCCGGCTGAAACTGATGGCCTGCCATTTGGCATGGTCGAAGTTTTCCTGGAAGCCCTGGTGAACCTGTAATTTCAGTTCCCTGGCAATATGAGCCATATCACCGTTGTGCCAGATGGTCAGATTAGCCTGCCCATAGGCATTGGTATCTTCAATGACCTCATCGCCCAATACCAGTTCGGGGTGCTTTAATAAATAAGCATTGATGTTATACTTGCCTTTGCTGCCGGTTTGCTCAACCGTATCGATCAGCTGGCTTTCCGCTTCGGTTAATGTTTGCTTAGCATCGTTTTTCTGCACAATGATCAGGTGCGTACCGACCTCCACATTAGCATTTTCCTTCATCAGGTTAGCGGGCAATACCGATACGCTGATCAGATCCGCCGAAGTAAGCAGGTATTTACGGGCTGTATCATTGGAGGGGCTGTTTAAAAAACCATCGGTAACGAGGTAAGCCAAGATTCCGCCATCTGCCAGCTTGTCCAGCCCTTTGGCAAAAAAATAATTATGGATGCGGGAGGAGATCCCGCTCGTGTTAAACGCGGGGTCATGTGCGGAAAAATTACCGAAGGGGATATTACTGATCACCAGGTCGGATTGTCCTTTTTCATTCGGGGCTGTTTCTTCCAGCCCTTTTACCTGCACCGCTATCTTGTTGCTGATGGCCTGGCTTAATACGGTTAATATCTTACCGGTGAGGATGTCCTTTTCTACCGCGTTTACCGCTTCCAGGTTTGGAAACGTCCTGACAGCTTCCGTAACAAAAACACCTGCCCCTGCACTGGTTTCATAAATCCTGCGCGGGAAAACATTATTTTCTGTCAATGCCTTATAAACAGTATCGGGGATAAATTCCGGCGTGTAAAAAGCGGTATTGACACTATTGATCAGCGACTCAAAGGCCCGTTTATAGTCCTTTTCCGAAAGCTTTTCCCGGAGCAGCTCATGGAGCTGCATCACCTGCGGCCAGAGTTTGAGGTCGGCCTGTGATATATCAAATTTCTGCCAGTCGTCTTCGCGGCCAGCCGGAAAGAGCACCGCTTTAATGCCGCCAAACCCCGCGTAATTTTTTAACACTTTTATTTCGTCCCCGGACAATTGCTGCCCGATATAATTCAGGGCGATGCTGATGGCGGAGATATTATCGGCCAGTTTTTTACTGCTGTTAAATGCCATTTCATACCTCCTCTAAATAATTCGCTATCGTTCCTATTACCTCATATTTGAGGAACCTGTCGTCCTCATCCAGCCCTTTCAGCAGGGGGGCACATACCTCTATGATATTGGTCAGCTCGTAGTGCAGTATGCCGTGATTGATAAAGCGCAGATAGGCCGCGAGGAATTCTTCCTTCAGGATCAGCCTCACGTAGTCATAGGCTATCAGGTATGTCATAAGAAATCAGTTAGGTAGGGTATCCGCATCCAGGATGTCCTGGTAAGAGATCTTCAGGGTCAGTATGCGCCCCGATAGTTGTTTTTCGCTCATTTCAGCCAGCAGTACTTTATTGCCGGGGAAACTCATCTTTTTGAATACGAAGATGTTCCGGTAGGTTTTGGTAAAAGCAGGGATATCAAACAGGATATACTCGGGGTTGAGTTCGACCGTTTGGGCGTTGGCCGCTTTGGTGACTTTTTTATCATCAATTTTAAACCGCATATCTGAAATATCATATCTCAGATTGGTCCTGTTACGATAACTGATATCGAGAAAGATATAGTTGCCCATCGTATAGATATGGTTTAACTTTCCTTCTATCCCGAACGCCTTTACCTTTTCCATGTGTTTGTCCGGCTTTCGGGCGATCAGGTTCAAAGCCATTGCCTTCAGCTGATTGTTTGAAAATCCGATGCCGGCAATATCCAGCGGGCGGGTTTCGGCGGGTGTAATGGCTATTTCTGTAGGGGTATTCCCGTTACCGGGTACCAGGCGGTATTGCGCAATAAATTTTTCACCGGCGATGGTCAGAACGGCATCGTCAAATTTTGATGATGAATCTTTTAAACGAATGCGGAATACGTTTTTCAGGGGCAGGTCGCCGATCAGTTGCTTACTGGAAATATCCACATACTGAATGGGCTCCGGTGACACAAAATGAATGGTCAGGTTTGCAGGGAGTGCCACAACAGGCAGATCTTTTTGCGCATAAACTGCGGGGGAGATCAGCATCCCCAGGTATATTAAAAGCTTTTTCATGATGATTATTGGTTTTAAGAAAATGAGTGAACGACTGCCTTAATAGGATTTCTGCGTGTTCAGCAATGCGTCGCCGTCAATCAGGTAGATGAAAGAATTGTATTTCATTTTTGCCTTGTTTTTGCGGATGAGCCCGGCAATGGCGGAAGAAGTAGATTGGAATATTTTATCAACCGAACTCATGATAAACTGGTTGCCGGTGGAGTTACCATCGATGGTCACGCCCTGAACCGCATTACTGCCGAGATCTCTGGTAAAATCCCGGAACGCTGATGCAGGGACATACAATCCGGGCATACCGTCCAGGTCGTAGATCTCCAGTTTGACAGGAAGTATTTTCCCCTCGGATAAAATGGAATTGATGGAGAGCGTTACGCGCTGTTCTGAAAATCCGCTGATCTGGGCAAAAATATAGGTGCCTTTTTTGATCAGGTTGTTACCTGCCCTGATATCTTCCAGCAGCTTTAGCCGCAACCGGGAACCGGCGTATCCTGTCACATTCTCATCTATTACGGCAGTAATGAATTTATCCTCACCAGGTGGCTTAACGGTGTTGAAGTCACCAGAAGGTTCATCTGCTTTAACAACCCTGAGCTTGAACTCGCTGGCTTTCTGCAAGGCAGCTTTATCATTGGCCAGTTTTTTAAGCTGTTCGGCTTTATAGGCGGGATCATTTTGTTTATTGATACTGTCCATGTAGGCCATTTGCTGTTTGAAAACATCCATCGGATCTTTTTCTTTCGGCTCTACCGGCGCAGGTGCAGCTCTTTGTTTCTGCTGGTGTACCAGGGCAGGCAGGGCAGCGGCTATTGCCCGGTCGTGGTTCCCGGTTGGTGGCAGGTTGTATTTTGCCTTCATCGCCCTGTCGATAGAGTCAAGGGTTTGTTTTTCTTTACTGCTGTAACGATCTTGAAACGATGCGTTGCTGGATGCCTCTTTGGGAATGACGTTAACGGCAGAATAACCGTTGGCCTCTTTGTAGGTGTTACGGTACGCATCCAGTTTACCGGCCAGGTTTTTCTTCCGCACATCTGTAGATACGTTACCAACATTTCCGTTTAAGCCGGCTTCCTGCTTTATTTCGGGCTTAGGTTTGGAGAAGCCACTATGCCAGGCATAAAAGAAAAGGCATAAAAATGGCAAAGCCAGTGCCGGCAGCACATATTTGGGCTGTTTAAAATTGATTTTCATGATGATTTATTTAAGGGTGTGACGGATCTGCTGCAGGCGGTCGAGCGCGCTGTCCAGCAGGAGTGTATCCGCATTTGATAATTGCTTTTTGGCAGTTAAACTATCGACAAGGTGCTTTAACTTGATGGTTTCCCGCATTTTTACGGTTGCCTGCATGATCTGATCAAAGCCGTCTGCTGCCGGATTTGCACGCAGTTTTGGAACAGAGGTGACCACCTTATCGGGTTGACGGAAAACCGTAAAGGAAAGCGCAAGGGAAATGAGTAGCGCGACGATCATGCCAGCAAAAAACAAACGCGGGTAGGTAGCAGCGGCTGACCGGAAGCGGGCGGCTCCTTTTACAACATAAGGCTGAAACTCTTTTTTGAGTTCACTGAACAGCGTATCCCTGGGATCGCGGTTAGAATGTATTTTTCTCCACATCTTCGAGGTCTTTGTTTTCCAGTGTTTTCCATGCGGTGATCAGGACGCCATGCGGATTATTATCGCTTCTCGGGATATCTTTAAGATAGCCTTCGGTGATCAGCGAGCGCACGACCGTCGAACTCCGGCGGTCGATCTTCAACTTACCGTAATACCTGAAGTACTTCTTTGGGATATCGAGGGCTATGGAATCTGTTTCGAGCGTGAGCACGGAACTTGAAGACAGGATAGAATTGAAAAACCCCTTTTCCTTCAGGTCATTATATTGTTGCATCCCCGTTTCATCGATCAGGTACATGGCCTTTTTCATCTGGTATTCCATATAATTATCATCCGGTGTAAGGGAAAAGAAAAGAGAATGGAAAAGGTCGACATGGGCACGGTATTCTGCGGGCCGGTTGAGTTGCATATCCGTTTGCCGGGCCAGGATGGGTACATTGTTATCCAGCAGGTAAATACTCTTCTGCGCGTTGGATACCATTCGGTAGGCATACAGGCAATTGATACCAACAATAACCAGCGATGTCAGGAGGCTGCCAACAGATACGATGGTGGCGAGCCTGATCTTGGCTTCTATATTTTTTATGATCATGTTAATGGAAATAAAAAAGCCCCTATGGTAAATAGCGGCTTAATGGAGATGAATGAATAAACAGTGCATTAAAAGAAACTGCCGGAGGCTTTTCTGGCAACACTCATTACGGTGCCGGCACTTCTTCCGAAGGTAGAAGCAGCAGAGCTGATCCCCGATGTGGAGATGATCCAGGTAGAGATACTTGGAACGGTAAACATACAGATGGCTCCGATAATAAATACGATGATGACCGTACCGAAAGAAAGAATACCGTTACCGGCGAACACCGCCATTTTGCCAAGATCCGCACTTAAACCGTCCCGTCCGACTAATTCCTGGTACTTGCTGATCTCAGAGGTGAGTGCATATTCCTGCATCAGGCCCGTGAGGTACATAATTAAGTAGGCGATCCCTGAATACAGGTTCACCGACACAAAGCGTGCGATCCAGGTGCTGAAACTATCCCGGAAAGCGGGAAGGATACTTACCGCTACGGCAAAGGGGCCGAGAATGATCAGGATACTCGAATAAATGATTTGCAGCATGAATATGATATAAACGGCAAGTCGCAGAATCCATATCCCCATCAACTCCAGCAGCTGGGTAAGCAGCAACTGCAACCCTACCGTCAAACGGTTTTTGAGCTCCAGTAAAGGGGAGACTACGGTACTTATTCCCTGTTTAACCGTGCTGCTGACGGCATCCCAGGCCTGCCCGTACCAGGTGTCACTTTCTTTTTCGGCAACTTCTGTCTGTGCCTGGAACGTGTACAGAGAGTTAGCTACCGCAAGCACCAGTTCAGACCTTTTCAGCCGCAGATCATTAACGATATTTTGTTCGCTGTTAAACATCTCTTCTGTCCGGACCGTAACGAGGTCTGTCGGAAAGGCAATGACCTTTACAAAAATCCCCCACCATAAAATAACCATCGCCAGACCGAAAGGACGAAGCAGGGGCATGATCTCCATCTTTTTATCGCCTACCATCATCTCGTAAGATTTGATCGCGAAAAAGATGATCATAAATATGGCGGACAGCGCTTTGGCATCGGTAATGAAAAGATCGAAATGCGACCAGATAGATAATTTCAAACCTTTTAAGAAAGTCATTACACCTGTTTCATAAACACCGTCGCCCTGCAAAAACTGAAGTGTTTTGCCGTTATCCGGATTAGTGGCAGTTTGCGCAAATACTGCTGTCACGCCCAGCGACAACAGTACTATTAAAGTGATCGTTTTTTTCATTGTACGTGCTGTAAAACTTTGTTTGCGATTTCAATATCGGAATGCGGTGTCCACTCGGTAACGATACCCTGCCCATTTTTCAAAGCCTGTTGCCGGGTAGTCATATCCAGGGTAGTTTGCGCCGAGGAAGTTCGAATGGCCCATATGCCTGCCAGCTTCCGGTACTCCATTAATAAGCGGTGGTAAGCCAGTATCCGCGATCCCCTGTCCATATCAGCCGAACGCGCCCCCTGCACCCGTTCTTTCAGCCGGTCAAGCTCATTTTTATACCAGGCGTACAATCCTTCATTAACCAGTTTTACACTCACCTGTGGTGATAGCCCTGCGAGGATAGAAAGCATAGAGTTATTGAGTACCGGCTTTAGTTCGTTACTATAGTACAAGAGCCATAATGGGTCTGTTCCGGAAATTAACCCGGATTGTGCGGCAATTTGGGAGAGTGCCGTATTTCTGACGGTATCCGACTGGAGTTTATAATTATTGTCGGTCGTGTTCATGGCACCCACCAATGCCAACCGCTGGGTTTGGGGGCCGTTGGCACTCAGGGGCCGGAGGTCGGTTTTATGGTAATTGGGATAAAACCATCCCCATGTCAGCCAGTAATAGGGGTTTAGGCCGAGAAAGCCGGAGGTTGGCTTAAACTTATTTTGATCCCATTGCTGGAAGACCATGCGCTGCTGCTGGTAACGAAGCGCCTCATCGTTGATTACGCTTTGCGCAAAAGAGGTGGTTGCTGTAAGGCAGCAAACCAGTAAGGTCAGATGTTTTATTTTCATTGTCGGAGATATTTAGCGTTTTGAATAATTTGAGAAACAACTATTTTGTCCCGGTTGATAAAACCAGAAAAAGGATTGAGGGAAGCGATGACCCCACGCTCTTTTGCCCAGTACATCGCTTTCCACGCGCCGTAGGCCAACCCGTCAAGGATCTGAAGTTCCTGCATGACTTTGTGCAGCAGTTGGTCGCGGGCATTATAGTCAGCCAGTACATTATTGCCCTCTTTAAGCACAAAACCGGATACATCAGTAACCAGCGCGAGTGCCCTAACCCGCATTTCGGCAGCGATATTGTTCGCAAATAGTAAAAGATATGGTTCGTTTTTGGCCATTGCCAATGCCTGGCTGATATAGCTGGTCATATCGGCCACCACTACGGCCATGTATTTCACTTCCATTCCATCTTTCAATGCGGAGTTTACATTTGATAGCCCCTGGTAGATCATTGTTTGCGCCAGTACTACCGAGCCCGCGTTAATATTCAGGTCGTTGAGATTATTATTGATCTTCGTGAGATACTGTTCATGCGCGGTTTCCGCACCGCTGCGGGCGGCACCGTTTACGATAGCGGAAGCCAGATGCTGTGGGTCAATCACATATTGCTGGGCGGCGGCGAACTTCGCAGCAAACAGCAGCAGGATAATCAGTTTTTTCATTTTAGATATTTAGCGTTTTGAATAACATCCCTGGCAAGGGATTGATCGGCATCTATAAAATTCTGAAAGGGGTTAGCGGCTTTCAATAAAGCAGAAAGGCTGGAGTATTGCATCATGTTCAGCATATTACCCGACTGGTCCTGCAGGTTACTCAGTTCAGTAATCACATAGTCAAAAAGCATTTTCCGGTCAGATGCCTTCATCTGGTTGATATCGCCGATGGTCAGTGTCAACCCGGTAACATAGCTTAACAGGCTTTTCGCTTTTTCCGCAAAATGAAGTTCTGCCTGGTAGCCGATAGCTAATAACGCCGGGTTCTGCTGTACCAGCCGGATGACTTGTGCCTGGTTGCTGATGATACGGGATACCATCGGCGATGCGGTAAAGCCGATGTCCGCCAGGTTAATTGCTGTTCCCAGGGTATTGTACCGCTGCTGTATCTGCCGGTAGGTCACTTTTAGTTTAGCCAACAGCGTCAAATTGGACTGCTCATTGGCGGAGGCGAGTGCCTGCTGGTTCCGGGCTTTCACCTGTAGTTTGTTTTCAGAGATGGATTCATCCACCAGCTGGTGGATGCCGATAATATCAATCGTTTTTTGCTGTGCGGAAACACCGGCCGCAGCAAGGCAACATCCTATTAAAATTAAGCTCTTTTTCATGGTTTAAGGTATTTGGCGTTCGTTAACACATCATTGGCAATACGGACATCCTGGTTCTGCCATTCCGCCCAAGGATTCAGCGAATGAAATATGCCGTTCATTTTCGCCCAGTACATGGCCCTGCCCATGCCGTAAGCAATACCGCGGAGAATGCGCATTTCATCTGCGATATGATTGAGTAATTTCCCTCTTTCCCCACTGTCCATCAGGTTGCCGTTTCCGCCTTTGGTAATGAAGGCACCCACATCGGCAGCGAGTGCTATGGCCCTGGTTTGAAAATCGTGCGCGCCCTGTTCCGCGAAAAGCAGCAGCAATGGATTAGATCTGGCAATGGTTACCGCAGAGCCCACGTCTTTGATAATATCTGAACCGCAATCTGCGATCTCCTTGATCGTTGTCAGGTTATTGATGACCGAAGCAACCTGGCTAAGCCCCTGGTAAATTTTGTTCTGGAGGTTATTGACAATGACCAGCTGCCCGCTGACGGCAAGCTGCCCTTTTTGAATGAGGTCGAGTTTATTATTAGTGGTATTCAGCTGCCCGTTGATTACCCCGGCATTTACAGCAATAGCCGCGGAGGTGCCACCGTCGAAGACGAGTTCCTGTGATAACCCTGCGCTGGCCACGAAGCAGAACAAAAGGATAAATAGTGATTTCATAAGTGTTAATGTTGATTGACTTTACTGATAAATTGAGAAAGTGAAAGTTTGCTGCTGATAAAATCGGCAACAAAAGCATCGAGGCCTTCAGGATAAGAGCCGTATTTCCCGGTATACGATTCTATCGCGGACTTTTCAGGCTTTTCAGTAGTGTAGGCAAGGTATTGCTGTAAGGCTACCTCTACACCATAGACCTCGCCCACAGCACCACGCCGGATATAAACTTCTTTAAAGCGGCCCCTGCCTTCGGTGTTATCCAGTTGGTTAATGGTGAAAATTTTACGCCTTTCTGTTTCGCTGATTGAAAGCAAGGCGGCAATTTCATTGTAGTTATCCTTGAATTTGGTCTGGTCAAGGAGGCAGATGGTATCGGAATTATTGATGATACTGTCTTTTACTACGGCATTACCGATGATGTCGCCGAGCTCCTGGGTAACTACGATGGCCTCGCCCCAAAACTTGCGGACTGTCTTATACAAATAGAGCAGGTATCCTGCCATGAGCGGACTGGCGATGGCCTTCCAGGCTTCTTCTACAACCAGTGTTTTGCGGCGGTCGGAACGGTAGCGCATCTTTTGAATGAAAACATCCATGATGATCAGGGTCACGATGGGAAAGAGGATTTTATGCTCCTTGATCGAATCGATTTCAAACACAATGAAACGTTCGGTAAATAAAGATTTGTCGGCCTCCTTATTCAGGATAGGTGCGAATTCGCCACCTTTATAAAACTTCTTCAGCACATATCGGAACTCATCAAAATCAAACATGATCTTTTCCTCTCTTTTGATCTCGGGTATTTTAACCAGCGCGAATTCATAGAAAGTGTCAAATTTTAATTCGCCTTTATCCGCGAAGAACCTGCTGTAATAAGCAGAGATGACATTGGCTACCACATCCCGTTCGACAGGGCTGAAAGTACCTTCTGCCCCTTTCCAGGCAACGCCGATGAGGGTACACAGAAAGTCCTTTTTTTCGATATTATATTCCTCTTCACTGATCCGGAAAGGATTCATGGTGATGGGGGATTTATCGGTATACGTAATATATTTTCCCTTGTAATAGGCACATAGTCCCGAGTAAGAATGGCCTGTATCGACAATGACCATATCCATGTTATAAAGCATATACTGCTCAATCAGCGCATTCATAAAAAAGCTTTTACCGGAACCGCTTGGCCCGAGTACGAACTTGTTGCGGTTATTGATACGTCCGGTACGCATCGGCAGATCGGCGGGATCCATCCCGATGGGGATGCCCTGGCGGTCGGTAAACCTGATCAGAAAATCGGAAGGCTCATCAACGGGCAGGGATTCTTTAAAAAAGAAACAGGCAGCAGCATCACAAGTGGTCAGGAACCAATCGTAAGGTTTAAGTTCCACCGCATTTCCCGGTAAGGCGCTCCTAAAAAGTTCCAGCTGGTTATAGGCATTCTTACTTGGGATGATCCCCAATTGAAAAAGAGAGCTTTCAATAAAGTTCGCCGCTTTTTCCAAGCTGTTTTCCGGAGCAGCCACCAGGATATTAAAGTGACAATTGACCAGTAATTGATTTTCCCTGGCAACATCGACCAGCAGCTGATCGATATCTTCCACACAGATCTGGTTAGCAGGGTCAGGAATACCGGAATGCCTTTTTTTCTTCTGCTCCAGTTTGCGCAAAGTCATGGCCTGGTTGGGAATTTCAATGACCTGGTTAAAGATGATCACATCGCAGCCGGGAACCCTGAACAGGAAGGAAAGAAAATCCACCGGAAACCCTCGTGTGGTCTCCTTTTCATTCATTTCAATATGTGTCCCTACTTCCGGCGGCAGATCGATGCTGTCTATATTGACCAGGCTGATGCTGCGAACAGATTTATTACCTGTTTTAATTTCGGTGTCAGACGGGGAAAGGTTGTTCAGGCTAATATACCTGCTTTTAAAATCCATGCTGAGCATTTGCAATATCAGGAGGTTGATGCTGCTTTCGTCGAGCACATTAGGACCAGGAAGAATATCAATCACTTTGCTGATGAGCTGCCGGAAATCACGCAATGCTTTGGCATCATACACATAGAAAGCCCCCTTTTTTACCTGCCGGGTAATGGTGAGATAGGTATCTGTTTTCAGGCATTCCCTGCCTTCAAAGTGCGCATTGTATTTTTGCTGCAAATATTCACCGGAGAGTTTCCCTTGCCATTTGGAACGACTGATAATGTCATGCTTCTGCAGGATGTGTCCATCTCCTAATACTTTAACGACGTTGATGAGCGAACTGTGAAATTCATCAAACCCGGCGGGGTAGGCGGCATAGCGTATGACCGGGTTGATCACCCTGATAATGACGGAACATTCGCCGTTCATACCGATGAGGAGGTCATACGCACCGCTCTTATCCACGCCGGCATACGGGATATTAAATAGTGTTTTTGCGGCCATAATGATTAAGGATAAAGATTTGAGAATCGCGGCTTTTGGTATGCAGTCCGCCTTTTTGTTTGGCTGCGGTAAAGAGCAGGCCGCCGACGATACAGCCAATGAGCACCATCGCGCCCAGCCACATATTGACCAGCGACATGGTTAAAGCGCCGAAAACAAGGCCGGAAAGCAGGAAGCCCAGCCCCCAGTAAATAAACTTTCCTTTAAAGCCTTTGAAAATAAGGGGCTTCTGCAGCCCCTTATAAACAGCGAATTTCCTGGCCATATTACAAGCCGAAGAAGGCTTTGATCACCAGTGCGGATACCACGAGGAATACGCAGGAACCGCCCCAGCCCATCAATTCCTTGTTGATGTCCTGATCTCCGCTGTTCCATTTGGAATAGACTCGGATCGCGCCTACAATACCTACTATGCCACCGATCACCAGGGTGATGTTGGTTACCGGTGCTACATAGGTTTTCAATGTGGAGGTTGCCGTGTTCAGGCCATTGACGCCGCTTTGCGCGAATGCCGGAACAGAAAGGGCCAGCAGGATCGCTGACGCCCATAGTTGTTTTGTTTTGTTAAACATTAATTGGGAAATGAGAATACTGACGGAGATCTTTTAAAGCCGCCGGAGAAGCGGCCGTGTATGCAAAACAGGCGTTCAGATCACGAACAACGCCTTAATAAATACGCTCAGCGGATAACCCGGCCGCATGAAATGCGACAAGAGTTGAGTAAGATTAAAGGGATAATAGTAAGAAAGAGATCTTTTAGAAACTACCGGGAGGCAGTTTGTTAAATTGAAAAGGCGTTCAGATCCCGAACAACGCCCTGAGGAATGCACCTGCAAGTACCATAAATATAGCCGCGTAAAACCATGCCGCGACTTCTGTTGTAAATTCCTTTTTTCCCATCTGCAGGTTATGATAAATTCTTCCGGCACCGATAATTCCAAGAATACCGGCAATAACCAGAGAAAAATCAAACGCGGAAAAAAAGTCGGAAGAAAGCTGCTGCTGTGCCTGCTGCATTTCAGAAATGCCAGGCTGCGCGCTTGCGCCCAATGTCAGCAGGCAGCAGCAAACAGTCAATAGCTTTTTCATCGTTCAGAAACTTACGGGACGGGTAAACTCTATGGCTTCTTCCCGCGCCAGGTTAAATAACTGTTTAAGGCTCACCCCGCCGGAGGAAATTACAGATGATCCGTAAATTTCAGCCGTAGCTTCCGGCGCGGCCCTCACCGGTTCAATATGTTCAGTGAAGGAGAGTTCATGCGATCCTTCGGTGGCGGGAGGCCTGCCGCCCCGAAAGAAATCCCAAAAAATAAGAGCGGCATAATACGTAAAGTAAATGCCGCTCAGCCATAAGGTGAATTTGATCCAGCTCATAATTCTGTGTTTTGTATAAATTGTTTAATGGTTAATTTAAGTTCAGGGCAGGTGTCAAAAAGATGCTGAACGGCAAATGATACCAGTTTGGTAACATCAACATTCGTGGCCATTTTAAACTGGTTCATCGTGCGCACCGTTTTTTCGTCAAAGCGTACATGAACCATGCTTTTATTACCCGTGTTGTCGTAATTAAGAATGGCAGCTAAAATCGCCGATTCGATCTCCTTGTGTTTTGCCTTTTTGCCAGGTCTGTCCTTATCGGATTTTTCTTTTTTACCGGTTGGTTTCACCAGTTGCTCCCGAATCTGATCGGCCAGTGATTTCATGTTTTCCATATAAATGATCAGCATAGATTTGTTCAAAAACGGGGATAATTACAGGGGATAAATTAAGCGGTGTCAGGAAAGTATTCACCCGTTGAAAATCTACCCTGTCGGGCAGTACTGCGGTGATCTTTCCGAACTTAGAAAGCTGTTCATTAACTTCCAGCATAATTTCATAGCGTGCATTTGCTTTTACACGGTTCGGCACAAAAACCATCGGCATTTTCGGGTTGATCTTTCGTAGGACGACGGTAAACAACACCGTGGATTCAAAGCTAAACTCATCATAAGCAAATGGACATATGACGAGGTCCGCCGATGTAAACACAGGTATCAGGCCGTCATCATCCAATTTACCGGGGAGGTCTATCAGGATGATATCTTTCGCGTTTCTGTCCAGCAGGTTGCGGAGTGCCGGGTAACTTTCCAGGTTAGCCGGGATCACTTCATACGGCTCTTCATTCTCCAGTATTTTTGCTTTGTCAAATTTTTGAATGATGGATTGCTGGTAATCCATGTCGATTACGGTAACGGGGCAGCTTTTTGCCTGGGTCAGGTAATTAGCCAGCAACAAAGTGAGCGTGCTTTTCCCGGCACCGCCTTTTTGGTTTCCTATAATTATGATCATAAAATTGAATTGGTTGCTTAACGGGTATTTGTTCGTGCCTTCTTCTGGCGTCTGCGTCTCATGCCATGAATCTGCTGGTCATCCACATCATCTGCTATAGCTATGGACCTGATCTGAACCGATGGGGTATATTCATCGGATGTGTTTTCAACAGCAATTTCCACCGGGTCAGTTTCAAAAGAGCTGATCAGCTCCTTTAACGCCATTACTTCACTGCCTTTGAATACCTGCTTTTCGTAGTGGTCAATGATCGAATAGCCATAGGGCTGCTTGCCCGGAGCCTGATGAAAAATCAGGTCGATACCGTATTTCTCTTTCATGAGATCGCGAAAACCGGGCTGGTTTTTATATTGCCGGAACAATTGCGATAACGCGGCAGTTCGTTTTTTGTCCGGAACATAACGGCTGATCTTTTCCTGTATTTTTGCTTCATCAGGATCGGTACCCGGATAGCCTTTGCTTTCCAGCACCATCATGAACTGCGCCCTGGTACTGAAGCGATATTCCATGGCAAAATCGTAGCCGAGCACTTTATTGATGCTTTTCTGTGCCCTCAGGTACTCGTAAGCGCTATTGATCTTATTACCCATGCGGTCTACCCTTGCAGATACCATGTGTACGTGGTTATTGGCGGTATCCTTGTGAAATACGACCAGATAAGGCTGATCGCCATAGCCCATTTCTTTCAGCCAGGCTTCAGCGATGGCGGTTAAGGTGATCTTATCATATGATTTTCCTTTTGCCGATATGACCGCATGAAACTGCGGCAGTCTGACATTTTTATTGAGCGCGGCGAGTACGCCGAGATAATTGATGTAGTCCTGGGGTTTCAGATGCCCGAATGTTTGCAGCGGCCCGAAATTGGCCACTTTCATCAATTCCCCTTTGTTACGGTCAATCTTGCCGGTGTTATACTTAACCCCGCTGAATGCTTTTTGGGCTTTAAATATTTTGACGAGCATAATATCTGTGTATCACTGTATCCTTATTACGGTGCAGCGCTGTAGCTATGAAGCATGCTAACTGCGTAACGATATACCGCCGGACCGCTATGCCGGTGTAACCCTGTATCCCGATAGCCTTATAACCGGCTAACCATATAGTTGTATAGCGGTATATCCTGATCTCCGTATATCTTTATACCGATGCAATTATGTAACCGTATCACGATATAACTTGATAGCTCTATAATCGGGTATCCGCAGACCTTTGCAGCTTTATATCATTTAGCCATCATTCTAATGATCTTGCGTAGTGACATTTCCAAAACACCCTGCATCCCAACGTAGCTTTCCAGCAGACTATTGAATTTCTCCGCAATAGCAGGCGGCAGGTCACCTTTTAATTTAATCACATTGGCGTGCCGGGCGAGTTGGTTGATATTGTTACCGGCCCGGCCCATCTCTGCACCGATGCTGTCCAGATGTCCGATAAGTTCCTTTGAGTTAACGACGATCATTTCCGCGTTATGCAGCACACGGGTTCTGATAATCTGTGACCGGTTGATGCCAAGCTCCTGTTCCAGCGCAAGGATCTGTTTATATTCATTATCCGTAAAACGGCTTACTATCTTTACGCTGCGTTTACCCGATGCTAAACGGGGCCTTCCGCCTTTATTTTTAAGGTTATCCATCAGAAAAAATGAGTTGCGAATTTTTGACAATCCCCGGAGGGCAAGATCTTTTTGTAAGACAAAAAGACATCTTGCCCTAACAAAATCAAAGCGGTTTTTGCATAGGAAAAACCGCTTTGAGGAAAGTCTTTAATGTTGAAAAACCAGTTAATAGGAAAAACCCTTTGGCTTTCTTTCAAAAGGATCATTTAAGGGTGGCCTGTTCATATGAGCTACCAGTTTATCATTATAATCATTGTACCCTTTGTAAATAGCCGACCTATCCGTGGCATAGGGCAGTGCTGTAAGGAAGTCTTTGGTTGCATGGTGACCGGCGGGGTCATGGTCGAAATAAATATCGATGGAGGAGAATTGTTTAGCCCTGGCGATACCTTCATGGATCAAGGTAAGCGTGTTGAGCACAATTAAACTTTCGCCTGTATTTTCGTTCTCCTTCAGCCAACTCAGGCAATCCAGGAAGCCTTCAAAAACAGCGGCCCTTTTCAAATCACCCGGTATAAAGGTGATCGCTTTATTACCAAGGCAACCCTTGAAATATTTATTCCGCACCTCCCAGCTGCCGGTTTCATTTCTCCAACCGGCTGCAAAGAATAGTTTGCGGAGGCCCTTATCATCTTCAACAACATAATAGATCTCGCTCAGGTGCGTTTTGGCGACATCGAATACGCCCCGGTTCTTCAGATAATTGGTAATAGCGGGATGTGTACCGAGGTCTTTAATTTCTTCTATGGCGTAATTCCTGACCTTAACAGGCCGTCGGGGCCGCAGCGTCCTTTGTAACAGATGGGGTTCAGCGGCACTTTGTATTTTTCCGACTACTTCATTAAAAGTCGAACCCGGCCAATAGGCCAAACCAAAGTCGATGATATTGCCGCCTTTGCCGCTGCCATGATCGAACCAGACGCCTAACTGGTCATTGACACTCATGGAGGGTTGGGTATCTGAATCCCGGAGCATACTCAGGTAAAAGTGTTCTTTACCGGACTTTTTAACCGGCTGGTACCCGAGACGGGCAAGCAGGTCTACGATGGAAGCCTGCTCTTTCAGTTCCCTGGCGTTTAAAAGTGTAGACATAACGGTGATGATTAATTTTAATAAAATACTGTTGGATTTTGCCTGGCTGAGTAAAATGCAGACCTCGGACAAATGAACCGGCAGCGGGTAACGAACCCGTATAATCCACTTCTGCCGGTTATATTATTTCGGGACTACTCACGTCGGCATCTACATGCCGGGCTCTCGCCTGCCTATGCGTTTTCGCTATATTGATATGATCTCAGCTTCGCAATATTTTCCGTTGTTGCGGAATAATGCTTTGTCCCCGTATGTCAAAGAGCAATGGACGGCCCGAAGGCAATCCTTTTTCAGGCGACAGAAACCTGAAGTTTCACGTACCCGGTTTTTAGTTTGTTTAATGAAACTTTCCCAAGGCTGGCGGAGAATATTGTTACCGCATTTGCGAGGGTGTTTGATAAGCTGATTACTTATTGTTAAGCTGATTGTGAAGGCGTTATAAACGTCCTGAACAATGCTTTTTTAAAAGCATCAAAGCTTATTGCAGCTTCACTGAGGTCAAAGGTGAAGCTATCGGGGAAGGAGAATTGACAAGCTTTTCGGTACTACCGAAAAATAAATTCGCAGAAACATTTTAAAAATGATGGTGCTTAGAAAATAAATCGAACACAATACAGCCGTGTACGGCTACTTTAAATAGCCGTTAAATTTGATCGGGAAGGAAGAAGCCTTTGCTAGTTTACTCGGATAAGATCCGGTAGAGTTCGAGGTTCAGGTAATAATGTCCGCCTTCAATTGTCCGGCGTTCCAGGATACCCATATCGCTTAATTTGTTCAAATAATTCCTTGCCGTTTTTTCAGCGTAAAGCCCGGCATCTTCAAGGTGCTTAACTTTAGTAAAAGGCTGGGTAAAAATCAGCTGGATCAATTGCTCGGGCCTTCGGATGTCTTTATGCTTAACCACCTCGTCCAGTATAGCTTCTTTTACGGCTAATATTTGATTGATTTTTGAATAGGTAATATTTGAAGTGCTCTCAACAGCTTTCAGCATATATAAGATCCAGCTTTGCCAGTCGCCCCGTTGTGATACTCCGGAGAGCAGGCTGTAGTAGTCATCTTTGTGATCGATGATATAACGGCTTAAAAACAGGATCGGAAAATCCAAAAGCCCTGATTTTGTTAGATAATGGATGTTAAATATCCTTCCTGTCCTGCCGTTCCCATCCCGGAAAGGGTGGATGGCTTCAAACTGGAAATGGCCAATAGCCATTTTAATCAGCGGGTCGATTTGATAATCTACTTCGTTATTGATAAAGTCGATCAGGTTCTGTAATTTCTTTTCCAGTACCTGGTTTCCTCTTGGCGGAGTGTAAACAACCTGCCCCGCATTCACGCTGCTGCCGCCTTTTAGTATGACGGTTTGTAAAAAAGCAGGCCTCATGCCATCGCTCGCCTGATTAATTTCCTGGTACATATCGATGAAGTACTTCTGGTCAAATCCCGGCGCTGATTGTAAATAATCAAATCCGGCCCATAAGGCCTCCCTGTATCTTAACACTTCTTTTGATGGACCTTGCGCTAACTGATATTTCTGGTCACTGAAGGCTTTATAAAGTTCATCATCCGTGGTAAAGATATTTTCAATAGCACTGGAGGCTTTTGCTTCCTGTAAACTGATGGTGTTGATGAGCAGGCCCTGGTTAGGTATGGCTATACTTCTTCCCTGCAACCTTGCCAATGCAGCCCGCGCAGTAACAAGTTGTTCCAGCACCGCCGTGTTTTTATAAAGTTCTTCAGCTATGGGTAATTCAGGAATATCATTCCATGGCTTTGTCCTGTCCGGGTTTATTTTATAAGTTGGCGGCATATTCAAAGATAGCTCTTAAACGGTAAAAAAGCGAATAATTACCGTTTGCTTAAATTTGGACGGTAAAATGAGACAATCACGAACCCATAAACGGTAAGTTTTCCAATAAATACCGTTTACGGGGTTTAATACGGTAAATCGCGAATAAAATAAATCCATTAGCATCAGGAATTGCCCCTATCGATTTTCTGGCGAATAGTGTCCCGCATCTGATCAATGTATTTGGTAGGGCTAAGCCTTTTCCGTCTTTCAATTTCGATGAACCTTCGCTGCACAACGCCAATATTTACGTGTAGGTTAACCTCCAGCCATTTAACGATCTGGTTAAGGCTGGCATTACCGTTATTGAGCTGCCCCGTCAGCCAAACCCCGTAGGCCAATTCAACAATATTAATAGAATCGCCTGTCCATCTCATGTTTTCTTTTGCCTCTTTCGGTTCTGAGCCGCTACTGGAATTGCCTGTAGATGAAATTTGTTGCAGGCTGAACTGCTGAACGGATTCGTAGCCTTTAAATTTTGCAAATAACAGGCTCATCGGGGTGCTGAACTTCGGATCTACGTCGTTGATATCATCTGTCGGCAATGCGAGCGGCCCGGCGTTTCTTACGAAATAGACCGCATCCATGTGGGTAAGATTGTTTTTAAAGTACTGATAATGAAAGGAATTCATCCGGAAGAAACTCTGAATGCTTTTAATTTCCGCTTCATAGTATTTTATAACCGTTTCGCGTGTACCGACAGGTTCATTGAGTTTCAGGTTATACCGGTATATCAGCTCTATTTTCAAAGACAACAATTCCGGCTTGTATGATTTGAAAAAGGCTATTTCATCGGGTTCATCTTCAAAGCCGTTTTTAACAACGTCAATCCTGATCGAAGAAAGTGCATCTTCGATTAGCGTGGCAGCTTGCTTGATTGTTTCAGCCGAACTGGCCACATCAGGGTCAGAAAGCAGCGTTTCTTCCAGTTCCGTTTTGATTTTCTTAAATTCAGTTTTCATAGGTAGTAGTTAGATGTTATTAGAATTAAAAATTTGACAATAAGAATCCATCCCGGCTATTTAAGCCAGGTGATCAGTGACTTTTACTGCTTAAAGATTTAAGGCTCTTGCTGCCTGAACACCTTCATAGACAACGGGAAAAGCACTGTTGACCCGCTGAAGGAAAATGGTGATCAGATAGCTTAATACCGTAACAGCGATAAGAAAGGCAGCAGATTCAACGCCCATCGCCATTTCAAAACCGAGCATTAGAATAACAGTAATCGCCCCGGAAGCTTCGTTTCTAAAAAGAGAGGCGCTGAATGTTGTGGCCATGTTTCCGGCCTTTTGAATATAATGCTGATAAAAGGCTTTGAAATTGTCTTCAACGTTGGATGTTTCGTGTGTACCGGGTAAGAAACTCCTTTTCATAAGGATCTTTTCTGACTGATGATAAAGGTCATTCAGGTACATCGATGAAAAAAAATGATCCGGCATCTTGATGACAACGTATGATAGGGTTACAGCGATATAGCAAAGATTGATTAGGGCAGCATATAAATCAAGAGCTAAAAGTGAACCAAGCAGTGTAAGTAAAACCAGGCCATCTGAAAAAATGACCGAGATCAGGGCATTTACGGATAATTGGAATTTCGCGATATCGATAAGTTTTTTTCTTAAAGCAGGTTCATGCTGTAATTTATCAGGTACAGCGGTCGCGATGTTGTCCGCAAATCTGGTTGCCAGCCATACACTCACCATCTTATTGATGCTGATCATCAGCCGCTGCTTCAGATAGGTAAAAAGACTTTTGCATATCATAATGATCAAAAGCAATATTAAAACAGCGATTCGTAACTTCAGGCTCCTGATGTTTGCCTGGCTGGTTAACAGTTGCTGCAAGAATGCAGAAAGCATGATTCCGAAAAGGAAACTCATCAAGTTAATGAACGGAACGCTGTACCAGAGCGGTTTCGGAATTAAGCGCCATTCAAGCGCATTCTTCCAGTGCAGCAGGTCGCTTCCCCGTTTTTTTAAAGTCACGTTTTCAATATATAATCCTGATGAGGAAACCCAGGCATGGCGCAAATCAGTTTCATTCATTATTTTAATTCCGTAGGACGGGTCGCCTACTACATAGAAAAACTCTTCTGCCATTTTTTTTACGACAAATAATGTCAGAAAGTGAAATCTTCCGTCTTCATTGACGGTATGCATAATGAACGGACGTTTTAGGTCTCTCAGCGTATCCAAATCCATTTCGACACACCGGGCACTCCAACCGAAACCTTTAACAGTGTTTTTCAGGTCCAGCAGCGACAGCTCGGATTCATAGCTGTCCATCCGTTGGGCCAGTTCATCTGCCTGTTTATCTCGTCCGGAATATCGCAGTAACATACAGATACAGGCCAAACCGCAATTATTCGCATTTGTCTGCCGGACAAAAGTGCTTTGATAAAAACCCAGGTTCTTCATTTTTTTGCCTTTAAATGATTATCTATTCAGGAGGTAGCGGGAAAATAAATTATTGTCAAAAACGTAAACAAGGAGACCCAGATCAGCAATGCTGGCAGGTAGGATTTAACGACTACTTTCAGGCTTTCATCATAGTTCAGGCCGGCAATCCGGCGAATTCCGGCTGCGAGCAGAAACCAGTACAGCACTTCAAACAGGTTCAGGGTTTGTAAACTATAGTGCCAATCCGCCGGTGCAGAACCCACCAGCTGCATTGTCGACAACGGGTAATAAAGGTGCCAGTCTTGCAGCGTAAAGGCTGACCCGGCCAGGTAGAAATGAGAAAATTTGATAACGGCAGGTATCAGGAAAATATATTCTGCGAGAATAACTGTACCAAACACATTTTTAAACGAAACCGAAACCTCGGAAAGGTAAAGTGCCGTATAAAGGATAAGTGTAACAATCAAGATTCTGGATAACAGGTAAGTAACTGCTGAGAGGTAGATCCATTTCTGAATCATGTCATACACTCTTGATTCCTGTTCCGGTATCCCTGACAAATACTGACCGTTACGGGTAAAAAAATCACTTGTTAAAATATACTTGTCGGTTAGGAAAACAAGAACGCAGGACAACAGGCCGAGGACAGCAAGATTAAGCAGGTAGTTTTTCCAAATTTTCATGTCGATAGATTTTTTGGTAAATTTCTGTCGGCTCGGGGCTACTACCTATTAGAATGGATTGTAAATTATTAGTTAAAGTAATTGCAAAATATATTGCTATGACAGCTTCCAACAGATTTAATCCGCAGGAGACACCTGTTTGCCTGTCACTATTGGGGATAATTATTATCGGTAGTTTGCTTGCACTTAAAAAGCAACGGCTGTTTTTATCGGGGATCATGCACCCTGTCTCTATCAAAAAAGAGAAAGAATATTACAGGCTTTTCACTTCAGATGCCATTCATAATGATCTGATGCACCTTTTGATTAATGCTTTTGCCTTGTTTGCAGTGGGGTCACAACTGGAAGAATATCTCAGGACTGTGAAAAGTTTTGGAAGTGTCTGGTTCCTGGTCATTTACCTAACCAGCTGCCTTTTTGGGAATGTGTTGACCTTCTTGAAGTACCGGAATGATTTTGCTTTCTCAAGTGCAGGTGCTTCGGGCAGTATTTTAGGATGTATGATGGCTTTTATGATCCTGCAGCCCTACCACATTGCTTTTTACGTGCCTGTCGCTGGCGGAATTGTTAATTTGTACACGGCACTGATCTACATCCTGTTTTTGATAGGCTACCAACTAAGGTCAAAAAATCCGCTGGTGAATAATGAAGTACATTTTTATGGTGCGCTTGGTGGGATTATCTCTGCATTGCTTATAAAATAGAAAGATGCCGGGAGGGCCCGGCACCTTCATTACCACCAGCCGAGGCAGGACGGGCCGGTTGCTGCAGCTACCGCTCCAACAGCGGCACCGACTCCGCCAAACAATCCGCCAACGGATGCGGATACAGCGATGTTATAAGCACATTGGCTGGCCCCGGCTTTAAGATCTGAGGCAACTTCATCTGATAAATCTTTCATGTCAAAATCATTAAATATTTCTTCACAGTATTATGAATTACACGAAAGTGTATATTAAGGGAATGTTAAGCTAAAGTCTTAACTTGTATTTTATTACCTTAGCTTATAGGAAAGTTCATCGAATCTGCATATGAATTCAATCGGAGAGAAAATTAGGATACAGCGGTTAATAAAGAATTATAGTCAGCAATATATGGCCTTTATGCTGGATATATCACAGGCAGCATACTCCAACCTGGAACGAGATGAAACGGAACTGACTGTCAGGAGAATTTACGAGATCGCGGAAATCCTTGAAATATCACCGTTTATTTTATTGCCGAAACCCAGGTTTGGCACCTATATCAATTATCATCATTTCATGATCACCATCAGAAAGATCAGGCAGTTATGGATGTCGGGTATCAGAAACAAAAAGGCGAACCTTCCTGAACATATTAATGTCCATAACAGTGACATTGAAAAGCTGCAAAACGAATAATTTATAAGTTCAGCTTATAGCTTCCGTATCATAAAAAGGTCAATTTCATTCTGTTAAACCCAAGAATGAGATAATGGATTTTCGCACTTATGAGCAGCGGCTACAATATATTTTAGAGCAGATCGAAAAAAAAAGGTTCAGGTCGCTTGAGGTTACGGCCGACCGTTTCGGTTGCAGCGTACGCACAGTAAAACGCATGATCGCACATCTTCGCGAACAGGGTCATCCGATCTCGTACGACCGTCTTCAAAAAAAATATTTCATAAAAGAATCACAGTGACATTTTCTGTCATTATGCCCAATATACCTTTATTCCATGCTTCAGAATAAAGAAATCGCTTTAAGAAAAACCATAGAGATTATTGTAATCATGATCTCTATCCTTTGGTTATATGCCGCAGTGAGTAAGCTGGTTGATTTTTCTCATTTCAAAGATGCTATGAAGAAGCAGCCTTTCGGGGAAGGGCTTCAAAACCTATTGATATATGGTTTGCCACCGATGGAAATTCTGACCGGGGTGTTGCTGCTTACAGAAAAAGGAAAATTAACGGGGCTTTATATATCCGCAATTCTTTTTACCGCATTCACCATTTATATACTATTGATCATCTTAAAGTTTTTCGGGCACGTTCCCTGCTCTTGCGGGGGATTGATCGGGCAGATGGGTTGGACTTTCCATTTTTGGTTCATTCTTTTTTTCTTAACCCTTACCGGCGTATCAATCATAACCATTATTAAAAGAAAGGAGTATCGTAACACATAAAAAACAATTGCACACTGCGCTTTTATAAGGGAGATTATAGAGGCCAACAGGGGGGAGCCAAAAACCTGGAAATAGAGTAGGCAATAATTGCTACAATATAAACTCAAAGTTTTTCGATTGCTTTTTGATCTAATAAAGCAGTACACAAGATGAAAAAAATAATCATTCCTGTTATCGCCATTGCTATGGCGTTCGGTACAAGCGCTTTTACAGCAAAGAAAGCTACCAGTACATTTTTCCGCTACCAGGGAGCGACCCGCTCACAAACTGATATCCAGAATATCAGTAACTATGTTGCGCAGGCAAGTAACCCATGTAATGATGTAGTGAACGTTTGCGGTGTAACCTTAAGTACGGCCAAGAACATCGGTTCGAACCCGGCAACTTCGGAATTCAACGCTGAAAAGTCAAACCTTTGGCTTTCACAGCAAAATCACGCACCTGCTGACGGTGCAATTAGTATGGAGCCATAAAATGACGAAATAAAGCAGGGGGCGACTGCCCCCTGCTTTATTTTATGGATTTTGCTGCAAACCGCTGATGTTGACAGCATCCTGATCTATCTGGAAAACATACCTAAGCCCGTTAGGTTCCAGCTTATAGGTTGCACCATCCAAATTTCTTATTAATGTCTTCGCCTGATCCGGTTCCAGGTTCAATCTTCTCAGGTCAGTCCACCGAAGCGACCGAAAAAGCAGATCTTTTCTTCTTTCTAATAATACAGCGCCGAGCAATTGTTTCTGATCGCTGATGGCATAGGGCACAAAAGTTCCGGTTTTCCATCTCGTTACCAGTAAAGTATTTAGTGCTGTCAGTGCCGTCCGGCTGTCTCCGTTTCGAACAGCAGCTTCAGCTTTGATCAGATATAACTCGTTGGTAGCAATCCCCGTGAACAAGCTTGAACCTGCTACACCGGTATAATTACCTTTAAATGCGATGCTGCCATTCGTATTAACCTTGAACAGAACGCTTTTGCGCAGGTCATTGGTGCCGAAGGATTTATATAACAAAGTATCCACACGGGCCTTTGACTGTGTAAGTGCCTGCGGCCCTGCGGCTTTTGCATCATAAATCACCTCATCATTAAATTGCTGAAACGGTATGGCCGATGCAGAATTCACCGTATTATAATCCATCAGCTTATTGTACGCGGCGAGTGCTGAGTCTGCGTATAGGCCTGCTTTTTTAAAGTCACTCATGGACAGGTACACTCTTGCCAGCATACCGTATGCGGCAGGTTTGCTGGCCCTGTATTTCATATCGGGTGTTAAAGGCAATAGCGAAATTGCCTGTTTAAGGTCATTCAGGATAGAAGTATAAGTTGCTGAAATAGTTGAACGGACAGGCTTAACCGCAACATCAGCTGTCAGTCTCAGCGCTATCCCCAGATCCGACTCAGCCGTAGCTTTATTGTAAACTTTGGCATAAAGCTGGGATAAAGCGTAGTGGTAGGAAGCCCGAACGAATAGGGCGTTACCCTCAACTGTATTCCTTTTTGGCAAATCTCCGCCGGAAACTTTTGGCAACTCATCCAGGATGATATTGCAATATTCGATAGCCAGATAAGGGGATTTATAATCGCCCACGAAATTCGGTGATTTCTGCCAGCTGTAGTAAAAGCGCTGCGGATCGATAAGGCTGTTAAAGTCTGCCGTCGTTAAATAAAAATCGTCAGCTGCCACTTCAGATGCGGATGGGTAGCGGCCGTTGATCGTGCTGTAAGCATTTAAAATTCCTTCCAGATCTTCGATAGTCGATGGGGTGGCAATTGACTGGTCAGGTTTTGCGTCGAGGTATTTTTTACAGGAACTGAAATAGACCAGTGATATCAGGCACAACAGTATCATTCGATACCGCTGTGCTTTAAAAATTTTATAAAAAAAATGTATTTTCATTTTTTGACGTTTTAAAGGGTTGCTTTTATTCCGGCTGAATAAGAAACAGGCGGCTTGAAATTGTAAAGGATATCCGGGTCAATACCGGCCTTATTTGCTTTCCAAACGATCAGATTCAGCTGGTTGGCAAACAAGTAGAATTGAAGCGATCTGATTCCGAATAAGCGATTGTTTGGCGTTAAATCGTAACTCAGATAAATTTCCTGGAGTTTGATGTTATCCGCTTTCTCCACGTTTACGGATGCAAAGTGGTAAAACTGATCCCGCAACTCATCACCGGGGTAAATAAAGGACGGCACATTCGTGCGGCTCTCATCGCCCGGTTTTTGCCAGCGCTGGTCGTAGTCAGAAAACCCTGAACCATAACCGATCAAACTCGAATAATTGGTAGTCGGCTTTCTGAAATAGTAATTGAAGCGATAGGACAGATTAAAAGCCAGTGAGATCTTCTTCCATTCCAATGTATTTCTCAGCGTTCCGAAAACCGTTGGCAGTGCTGATCCGCTTTTAACCTGCTGGTCAAATGGGTTCTGTGAAATGGCAGCATAATCTTTACTGACTAAACCATTAACGTAGCCTTGCGGGTCCCCGGTTTGAGGGTCAAGCCCGGCCCATTTATAACTTACGATGAGGTAGGGATTTTCATTTAATACCGGAAAGATGGTATTCCCGTCACTTACTAAACCTGCGGTAGTCGGCGGGTTCAGGTTTTTAGTGGTTTTAAAGTTAATATAACTAAAAAGTAAGGAAGAGCGCCATTTAAAAGGCCCGTCGAGGTTCAATGAATTTAGCACTACATCGGCACCTCGCGAAAAGATACTGGCGGAGTTTTGATTCGCGCTGGCAAATCCGACAGTAGCATCAAGCAGCACACTGTTGATGAGGTCAGTTGAGTTTTTTGTGTAATACTCGACCGAGCCATTGATACGGTTGTTAAACAAACTGAAGTCCAGGCCTGTATTAAAGGTTTTAACCTGCTCCCATCTCAGGTGAGGATTGGGAGGAGCGGAAACATTAACAAAAGGAAGCCTGATCGGTGAACTGCCGGCTGTCAGGTACTGAATCCGGGTTAAAGCAGATTCATTCGGTGACAGGTTTCCGCTCACGCCGTAGGTGATCCGTAGGCTTAATTGCGGCAGCCACGATACGTTGTAAAACTTTTCCCGGTCAACTTTCCATAATGCACCTACAGACCAGAGCGGGACGCCTTTTTGATTGGTCTGTACTCCGAAAAGATTCGATTCATCTCTTCGCGCCGATCCTGACAGGGAGTATTTATTTTTGAATGTATACGTGGCATTTGCAAATACAGAAACGAACCGGTTTAAGTAAGCGGTATATTTTGTACCGTTATTGATGTAACTGTCACCAAAAATTTCATCGTAGGTAGGATATTGATTGGCGTAATCAACACCCGTAGTGGTCAGGGTGTTCGGATCATAACCATAAACGATCTGTGTTGACGAGTTGCTTTTACTCTCCCTTACTTCAGCTCCTGCGATGGCGGACAGTTGATGGTCGCCTCCCCAAATATGATCGTAGCTTAACTGCCCCCGTAGTGCCTGCTGCTTGCTGATCAGATCAAATGTATTGAGTATGCCGTTTTTGGGCACCGCATAGGTCGTGCTGTTATCGGTAAGTTGGGTAAATGTGTTGATATAGTCCCTGGTTGAATAGCTGTTTATATTTTGAAAATTATTGTTTGCTGACCAGGATTGCTGGTATTGGTATTTAATATCCGCTTTGAGGCTGCTGAAAATCTTATAGGTTGAGCCTACATTCAGCAAAATGTCGGTCATTGCAGATCTGTTGTCATTATTGGTTAGTTCCTGCAAAGGCCTGTATTTCCAGTCGAGCAGCCTGCCATTGCCTGCCGTATCCGTAAACGCCTTGCTATAATACAAGTCTACAGCAGCAGGTGAACCGTCGCTGTTGACCAGCCTGGCATATGGGGAAATTGTGCTGTTATTATACCGGTAAGAACCATAAGCGCCGGGGCTGTTATTGGTTGAATTTGTCCGTGTAATGATAACGTCCGTATTAAGCAGCCATTTTTTCGTGAGGTCAATCTGGTTATTAGAACGAAGCGTAAGGCGGTTATTGTCGTTGCCGCGAAGGTTACTATTGTCTTTATCATAACCGGCTGAAACCAGGTAACGGATATTTGATCCGGAACCGCTCAGGTTCAGATAATATTGCTGGTTGACGGAATTACGATAAAGATATTTTTGAAAATCATTCCTGACATCCTGTGACCGAAGCCGGTTGATCTGCTGCTCCGCCTGCGCTTCAGAAATTTCACCGCTTTTTACCTGATTAAGCAATGTGGCCACCGGGGAAACCGCGGGGAATGAGGAGTCGGAGAATTGATTGTCGTAATACCCCTGCGCAAAAAGGTTTTTCTCCAGGTCAATGTAGCTGCTTACCGGTATCTGGTTTGCTGAAAAGAGGTTCGGCTTCTTTTTAAATGTAAGATTGCTGTTAAAGGAAACCTGAAGCGGTTGATTTGCCTTGGCCTTTTTGGTATTGATCACAATTACGCCATTCCCGGCCCTGGCCCCCCAGATGGATGATGCTGCGGCATCCTTTAAAACCGTAATGCTTTCAATGTCATTGGGATTGATGTTATTGATATCTCCGGCATACGGAAAGTTATCGAGAACGATCAGGGGCGAAGCAGCTTCAATGTTGAGCGTACTTAAACCGCGTATCTGAATGGTTTGCTGATTCGGATCGCGTCGGTCTATCTGCAAACTGCTTGTCAACCCGTCGAGGCGGCTGAGGATGTCGGCACCCACTCTTTGATTGAGCAGATGGTTATCTAATTTATAAAACGAACCGGTTGCCCGTTCTTTCGGAATATCCTGGTAGCCTGTGCTCACCACAACTTCTTTCAATTCATTGACCAACGGCTCCATCGTGATATGCAGCAGGGAGGCTAATTTGGCATCGATGATCTTAATTACCGGTTTAAAGCCGACGTGAGTAAACGTAACCGTATCCACACCGAAAATCGTTACCTGAAACCTTCCGTTGGTATCGGTGAGGGCATGGTAGCTTACATGCTTAGGTGTTATAACAACACCGGTGATCGGCTCATTTGTATTAGATTTTACGTCCCCGTAAATCTTCACCACGTCCTGGCCGAAGGCATTTATAAAAAATGTAAAAGACAGGGCAATACATAAAAAAGTAAACTTGCGTATCATAAGTTCCCCTTTCCCGGACTTAAAATCCTGTCTACGCTCCGTTTAAGTGTTATTTTTTTACCTGTCAGAACCTGCCCGATATTTTCTTTTGTCAACTCACTTTTATCAGGTATTGCTGCAATTGTTCCGTCAGGCCCGATCCAAACCATGAAGGGCACACCATGAAAGCTAAAGTTTTCAGAAATGGCTTTATCATGGAATACTATCGGTAATTTAAAAGGCAGGTCGGACCAGGTATTCATGCGGTCAATCACTATTTTCATACTGCGCTCTGTTTCATGGTCGCTTTCTGGGTTTACCAGCAGCACCTGAATTTTACCTTTAAACTGTCGTTGAAGAGAATCTAGTTTAGGAAAGCCGGCGATACATCCGGCACAGAAAGAATTCCAAAAGTCAAGGATGATCAGTTTTCCTTTGAAATCAGATATTTTTGCAGTTTTAAACTTGCTGTTCATGATATTAGTGATCTGAACATCAGGCATTTTATCGCCGATTTCAAGATGTTTTGTTGTTGGTTTTGTTTGGGCGTTCACCTGAAAAAAAAGGCAAAGCAATCCCATTAAGCATATTTTGAGCTTCATTTTAGTTGTTGTTAAATAATCAGAAAACAATTAATTCGCTTGGATCGACCGGGCTGTAAAGCCTTATTCACCCGGAGAGATGAGCAGGGCCCAGGATTGGACAGGATAGCTATTCATGACCTTCTCCTTCCTGCTTGTTTTCTAAAGCCCCGTTCGCCTGGTGTAATATGTAAGCCGCGGCCACCAGGTCCATTAACTGATCGAAGAACAGGGCGACTTCTTCATCGGAGAGATCCGCTTTAATATTACAGTCTCTGGTTACCCAGCATTGAAAGAACTTCCAGAAAAGTACTTGGGTATCTTCAGTAGAATGCGCTTTAAAAAAGGCAGCAAATGCTTCTTCTAAAGTTAGAGCAGATGTGAAATTTTTGTTGATAGTTGCCGCTTCCATTTATTGAATGATTAGGTCAGCCAGCCAGCCTAAAAAACCATAGGCGTGGACTCAACTTACCGACTTAGGGCACGTGAGAAGCCCACCAACGATAAGCGAGCCCACACCTATGGCATGGGCAAATCACTTACCGTCTCGTTGGTTTGAAATTTCTCACGTTTCTAAGCCGAGACAAAAGCGAATGCTTCTATATTTTGTATTGAAGTATCGCAAAACAAATATAATAAATCTTTTGATTTGTGGTATTATACTGCCACAAATTAATTGAAAAAATATATAACCTTCAAATAGTACTAATCTGGTAACAATTTGAAAAACGATTCATTCGATTTAAAAGAAAAATTTGGATTACACATTAAAAGGCTAAGGGAAGATCGCGGCTTAGCATTAAGAGATATGGCTACTAAATGTGAGTTAGATTATAGCCAAATATCTAAAATCGAAAACGCAAAATGGGATGTGCAACTATCTACAATTTTTGAACTTGCAAAAGGACTAGATGTAGAGGCAAAAGAGTTACTTGATTTTAAGATTTAATAATTTTGAAATGAATTGCTAAAGCAATTAACGCCCATAGGAACAATAATGCTATCCCATAATAAATCTGTTTCCTATTCATCTTACTGTTAAAGAAGACCAAATGTAGGGATATATACCCACACTTTTAAGCGCTAAAAAGCCAATTTTCGCTGTCAGGACAACTCCGAATGGCAAGCGAAGAGCAAAAAAGATTTTTATTAAGATTTGGTACCCACCTGCTTGAGCTACGCAAAAAGAAGAATCTATCCTACCGAAAACTCGCTCAGAACTGCGATATTGATCATGCAGACATTAGGAAATATGAAAAGGGCGAAATCAATATGACTATTCTAACGATGGTTGAATTCGCAAAAGGCCTGGAAATTTCGTTGAAGGAATTGATGGATTTTTAAATATTAAATTGAGTTAGTCACGTTAGCGACTCCAAGCTATTCAATTGAAAAAGAGTCAAGTTCAATCTTATAATTTTGTAGCATTGGGTACCCTTCCCTTTTTACGCGCTCTTCTGGCGAATCCATCTTTAATTTTAAATGCAATTCGCGGATGGGGTCATCAAATGAAGTTTTAATTCGAGAAAGACTAAACGGTATTTGATTCATCGTTGCCCATGCAGCTCTACCGTCGGGTTCAACGCCAGTGAAATGAACATGATTTCTGGCGATAACAAAAATGAAAACCTGACCTATTTCATTTACGCTATTTTTGTCCAACGTTAGTTTTTTAATCACATCTTTCTGAGTGAAATTATTAATCCAATTTTCCATCTTATCGATCCACTCTGTAGCTTTGGGGAATAAATTTGATATCCTACTGTACCTTTCGGTGGTTGATGTATAAAACATATCCTGCCATTTCAACTGAAATAAACCTAAACTCTTTGTTTTTTTATCATATACGACAGCATCAATATCGGTATGCAGACCGTCATATTTGAGTATAATTTCTTTATCTACTCTTATAAACCGCTCACCTGGGAAGAAAACGTATAGATTATCCCTGAATCTCTTTTCTCTTTTATTTACAGCAAGAAAGTAATCTTTTTCGTACCTTCTTTTCAGTTCTCTTTTTAAAAAATCTATTGCACCATGTAGAGATCCGTAAATACTCCTTGCATACTGATTCTTTCCCGTTTGAATAAATGGAGGAGGGAGCGAACCACGCAAATTTTGGTAAAAGGGCAAATTTTCTTCTGTGAGAATAAAACATGACAGAATCTGACTGGCTGTTTCTAACGGCAATCCAAAGTGAGAAGCGTATCCTTCAATTTTTTTATCTAAATACCAATTGTACGTGAATATGTCGTAAGGATTTACCGATGGATTTTTGTTCAACAATTCATGACAACAATCAATATGTAACAAAGTCCCTGAAGAAGTATCCTGTACACAATCTAAATAATGTTTGTAAGAAATTCCTCCGAAGATATCTTCTTCTCCAAATTCTTCATAGCCCTGTTCTTTTAAAACATGAAAATAACCCGCCTCTGCGTAATAGTTATCAATTTCTTCCGTGGCTTTATACCCGATAAATTTCCCGAGAGGATTTTGTATTATATCAGGAAGTAACTTTCTTATATCCTCAAAATTTGCCAGATGAGCTTCATGTCGTTCTTTGAGAATCGTCAGCGCTAATCCTTTTACGAATTCAAAACTTTCCCTGTCGTAATGTTCTTTTTCTTTAATTATGTGCTTGAATTTTGTAATGAAAGTATTTTGAGCGGTTTGTTCGATATCAATCAGTCCTGCTTTGGCAATATCTAATTGCCTGGCGGCAGTTGCAATCTTTCCTGAAACTCCAAGAACGCTGTCAGCCCAGGATTGTGCTTGTATGTTGGATGGAAATACAGGAGGAGAATCAAGGGAACTTACTTTGGGCAAATAATAAGCTAAGGAATCGGACCATCCATATCGGTAAAACTCCAATATTTTGTTTGCCTGTTTTTTGTCAGGTTGACCGCCCGACTGAACGGAAATGTAAAACAGGTCAAATTGCCTGATAATGCTGATCAAGTCCTTGTAGGGCGATTTGCTCTGATTGAGAGCGGCCAGTACTTTTTTGCGCTCTTTATCAATAAGATCATTTAAGCGCTCACACGAACTATCAAAATTCTTAGTTAAAGGCATACATTATTAAGATTACGATGCCAATAAATGATGCTCAGTCTTATTAATTTTTTAATGTCACAATTCTAATTTAAACCATTTAAAGTAATCTGCGACAATTAGTAAACCTCAATATCTGTGCAGTCGACAAAGTCCATTTAATCTATCGCTAATTATTTTGTTGTTATAGCAAAACAAGGATGATACTTTTAAATATTATCTGATAAATAATTCAAGTCGAGGGCTTAACCTAAAGACCTTCTAAGCCATTCGGACTCATCCAAACCTACTCTTGACAACGTTGCAGCGTAATCAGCTACTATACGCTGTGAGTGAAGATCTTTCAAATCCAGTACCCATTCAAATTTTTCGTCAGTTTTATTGGCGTAAATCTGTTTAAAAATGAATTTACCGTTAAGTAAGACCGCTTTTACAACACCGTCTTTAGCCCCGGCAAATTTCAAAGTTCTAATTCCATAGGATTTCTTACCTAATTTCAACTTAACATTATCATGAGTTATAAAGTTAAAATTTCCAGTAGTTACCGCTTCTAAAGGCAAAAAAAGAAATTTCCTTTGCTCCCCAGATAAAATTCTGACACTATCACATTTTTGCTGAATACAGATAAGGTAATTCCCCGTTAATTTACTTTTTAACACGGTACCTAATGTTAATATCGGTTTGGACCCTACCGGAAGGAAAACATTTTTGTGGTGAGTTAACTTTGCAAACTCACTGATTAGTTCAGCCTTATTAGGTAGATCAGATGGATTTATAAATAACTCTATGTTATTTAATTTCAAATGCTTTACAAACTCTTCTGCTTTGCCTTTTGACGCTAACGGAGTGAAAATATCTATATATTTTTTTTGCACGTCCTGCTCCTCTGAGTAAAGTAAGCTTAATAATAATTCTTTGTCTCTTGTAAAAGTCGCCTCAGGTGTATATTCCGTGCCGTCCTTCTTTTTGAATGATAATGTCACTTTATCAATTTTATCATTCATCCAACTTTTTACAATACCTTTTGATATTTGGTTTTGGACCTGTTTGTAATGGAGCAAATCTCCTATGGAATCTTTGAAAATTTCAATAATCAGATGCTCAGCGTCCTCAGTACTCGGAATTGCTGATTTATGTTCTAAATAAGCGTGATCTAATTTTTTATTATATAGGCCAAGTATTTTGCTTGTGTTAGCTCTAAGCGTGGATAATGACTTTAACGCGAAATTTGACAGTAAGCCTTCGGTAAGTTTTGTAAACTCAGACAGTAAAAACTCCGGCAACTCCTCATATTTAATGACTTTATCTCTCAGGTGCGGTATATGGGTAAATCTATTATCCTCGCCGTCTTCATTATTGCTTTTAGCCCTTACTAAAATTTTGATTTTTTTATAATCGACCTGACAATTGACTGTGTCGAGTGTACTTGCAGGAATAGTGTTATGTATTTCGGTGGCAATGCCTTCTAAATCCGTTTCACCGGTATAGACTAAAACGACTTTTAATCCGTCATTGTTGATTTTAACAATATTCTCGATGATCTCTTTTGTGTAAGTTCCGCGCACTGTCTGGTCTTCCGCGTCGGCTTCGTCATCTTCTTCAAGATTTTCAACAACCGCATCATTTTCTTCAATTTCGATAAACCAATCCAAAACCACTACATCCGCTTTACTGGCGATAGTTTTAAAATTCTCAATATCACTTTTAGATTGTGGATCATAAACGGCACATATTTTTTTCTTAGCCGCAAATGTTTTTGTCAGTTCAAAAGCGTCCAAATCATGAATTGCATCCTGCTCGTTGCCGTTTCTTTGATATACTCTGTCATCTAGGAAAACAACACTTTGCATAAAATCATCAGCTACTGCTTTTGACTTGTTAAAAAATAGGCTACTCATTTTCTGTGATTTTGGAAATTTTAAACGATACAGAACTTTCCGGCCTTGGTTTAACAAGCTTTATCTCATAATTTTCGGCTTGCAACACCTCCCTGCTTATATTCAAGCCCATACCTCTGCCTAATTCTTTCCTTGAAAATCCCAACTCAAAAATTCTTTCCGAATCTTGGATAGGAATGTCAATACCGTTATTTGAAATATAAACACCTTCATCATCTGCATGAAGTCGGATGATTTTATTTTCCACATCGCTTTTATTAAGCCAATAGATTGCGTTATCGATCAAATTGACAAATACCGGGTAAAAAGTGGACTTGAATCCGAATAATTTATGTTTTTTAAATCCGTTGGTATGTAGCAATTGTATTGAATGTCTTTCAAATCTGGATTTGAATAAATCAATAAGGAACGTTTTAATTTCTAATAGCGAAATATCCTCTCTTTTCCGGTTCATCCGCCTGTTTAAAGGGGTGAATAAGTTGAGGTATCCGTCTAAATGTTCGAAGTTAATTTTAATATTATTGTAAACACCGTCTAATTGCTCATTTACGTCAGACCAAGCTTTTAAGTCTTTAAGACTACCTCTGATTGACTTGATCGTGCTGCTGAATTCGTGATGTAATACGCCAACCGCTAATCCAAGTTGACTAAGCTCAATATCAGCCTGCACACGGTCTCTAAGTTCTTCCAACTCTTCGGATAATGCGTTAGAAATATCGTCGTCGGTAATGATATTGCCGTCGTCATCTTTGCTGATGTAGAAGGAAGTGAACTGACGGATTATCTTATCCATGATTGTCTTGTTTCTATTAGAAATAAGATCAATCTCATCCTCCATCCTTTTCCTTTCTTCTACAAGATTGTACTCTGACGTTTCTCGTAAACTGAGGTTTTTAAAGCTATCTTTTACCTGAAGGATCTGATTATCCAAATCAATCATTAAGTCAGATGTCAAATCTTTAATCTGTGACGAAACATCACGTACGACTTCCTGAGTTTCCTTTCTTTTATCTGAGTTTTCTTTCCTAGCTAATTGTGAAATAGACTCAACTGCCAATTCTAAGCGCCTCCTTTTATCTACCTCTATGTTTAATTTGGTTGTAACCTCACTAATATTTGAATCTATCCTTTGAAGCGCGTTATCGATAACAAGGCGTTCCAAAATTGCAAACTCTTTGAGGTATAGTTCATAGTCCTTTCTCTGATCTTTTGTAGGAGCGAAACCCCTTGGTGATGATACCCTGATCCCTTTCTTGTAATTTGTTATTTTTTGGCGGTAAGCATTTTCATATTCGACCAGTAATTGGCCCGCTTTGTCCAAATTATCCTCATAAATTAACGCATTAAAACTTGACGAAGCCTCCAATAGTATCATATTAACATCCGATAAAAAAACACCATTTGTTAACTTGGAGAAAAAGACACTTAGGTCGTTTGAGAATCTGTTTTTCTTTCCTCTTGAAAGCTGGTCTCTCTTCTCTAAAGCTTTATGATTTCGTTGAAGTTCTTCTTTTCTGTTGTACCAAAATTCAGATTTTATGGTCTTACCTTTATCATCAAAAAAATCGGCTGCAAGTTGAGTGAAGAAGTTTTTCAGGATATCCTGGAGCTGCCTATAAGCTTTGTTTTCTATAAATCCCTCTCTGCCAGCTTTTTCTGATAAATTATAATTCGTTGCGTTTTCCAGCTCTATGGCACCAAACATTCTCCGATATGAAAAGAAATAAGTTGACGCTCTTTTACTTCTGTTTTTTTCTATATCCAAAAAGTCGTAATCAGAATCACCATAAGGCAAAATTCGAATGTTATCTCTGTATATGTAAATACCACCGAATTTGTCACCTTTATGATAAAGCCTTGTCCAATTTTCTTTATCTACTATTGAAGTTTTCGCTTCTCCCTGTAAATAAGCGAAGTGAATTTTGAAACTTCCGCATTGTGTGGGCCTGAAACTGTTACCATTCCAGGTTACTATATGTTCGTAATTTTTTTCTCGGAAAACGCTTACGTTTCCTTTGAATTGACCGTAATCGTCAAATGTCCCTTCAAACTGATGGTCTGCCAGCTCAAAGTCTTCCGGTGTGAAAAACTCCTCCTCTTCAATTAATGCGGAATAAGTTCCGTCTTCACCTTTATAGTCACGGAAATTTATATTGATAACAGGATCGGGATGGCCGGGGGTAATCGTATTATGGAATCCAATCAATAATTTTTCAATTTTTGAAGCTTCATTGCTTTTTCCGTCCTCGATGTTATCAATTAAAAGATCGTTAACAGGTGTTACAAAGAAATGCGTCCCGCCGTGCGTACTGTCTAATTTAAAATTGCCGATCAGTGAATCTGTAACAAATTGGGGATCAAAAGATAGCTTTTCAGTCGTTTCGCATATATTTATAAACTCATCTTCGGATATTTTTTTTGCCTTCCTCAGTGTTTTGACAGACTCTATTAATTTTTTTTTTAAAGTATCTATATCTTTTTCCGAGGGATAATGACTGAACTCCTTAATGGGTATCGCAATATCTTCTAAATTTATATTAGGCAATTCAAATATTCCCCAGTTGATTAAAACCGCGACTATCGGATATTCTTTTTCTCTGCCTTTCGCCTTTGTGAGAATTAACACCTGCTTACCGATTGAAGCAATAGCTAAGCGACCGATTCCCTTTTCGCCCATGATTTGGCGTCGAGGCTTACTTTTATCTACCGGAGGTAATAATTTAATATCTTTAGTAAACTTACTCTCTGTACCTATAGTGAGCCACCTGTTTTCAAATTCATCTCTGGTCATGCCTAAGCCGTCGTCACGCAGAAGGAGAAGGCTGTTCTTTCGGAAAAAATCGATATCAAAATTGTCCGCGTAAGCATCGTGGGCATTTTTAATCAACTCATTTATTGCGGTCGGTATCCCCGCAATCTGTTGTCTACCCAGCAGGTCTAATGCTCTGGCCCTGGTTTTAAACTGCGCCATTCCGATGGTTTTGAACTATAGCGTTTCCTATTGATTCCGCATATTTTGGTGGTACAGCATTCCCTATCATCCTTGCCGTATTGGCAATACTGGTTGTTTTGAAAATATAATTCTTTGGGAATGACTGAAGAACAGCGCCTTCACGTAGCGAAATAGCTCTGTCTTCTTCGGGATGGGCAAATCTGCCATTTGAAATACTGAAAAACTTTGTTGTAATCGTGGGAGAAGGTCGATCCCACCACATTCTTCCATACGTATCTTTAAAATTAATAGAGTCGTTTTTGTGACATTTAGGTGCAAGCTCTTCGATATCAGCATAGGCAATTCTGGTGCCTCCGTTCTTATCAGTAAGTAACAGACGTTTTTTATTAATATCTTCCAGTCCTGCAACAGTGTGCATAAAATCGCTTTGATCTTTATTTCCAGGATTGACGTTGGGAAAGCCGTTTGCAAGACCTATAACATCCCTTACTGTAAGCCTTTTCTCGCTTTTGATGGGAGCTATTTTTTTCTTTGTTATCCGGTTAGCTATTAAAGTAAATCTCTTACGATGTTGGGGCACGCCGTACTCACTTACTTCATGTACATCGTAATGTACTTTATATTTATTTTTTTTCAGCCAATTAATTAAACCTGAAAGACCACTTTCTCTTTTCTTGGTGAGTACTCCTGGTACGTTTTCAACCACCACATAGCCTGGAGTAAAGTATTCAACAAACCTCCTAAATTCTTTCAGCAGGTTTTTAGTATCTTTTGATTTTTTCTTATCCGTATTAATAATACTCCAAAATTGACATGGACTACAGCCGATCAGTACCAAATTGTCATCGTTCTTCTTCAAGGACAATTTGGTTTCCAAGTCAGACTCTTTAAGGTCAAATACATCAGCTAAAATAAATTCAGCAGTTTTTATATTTGCTTTATAGGTTTGCTCACAATTTTTGTCAAAATCAATTCCGGCGATAATTTCGATACCGGAATTTTGCAACCCGTAGCTCATGCCTCCTCCTGAACAAAAAAAATCAACCGCTTTGAGCCCGGTAATAGAATGATAATTATTTTTTAATATAGTATTTTCTGGCACAGTTCAGGTAATATAAAATTTTATACCAAAGTAGAAAAATGTAATCAAAAATCTACTAACATACAAAAAATAATATCAAAACATTGCGCAAATAATACAGATCAGGACTTCAAATTTTTCAGAATCTGAACAGATAATTGGGCCAAACGAGGTTCAATTGTTGTCTTTTTAAGTTCACAACCCCAAATGTAGATGACTTTCCATCCTGCTTCAATCAGGTTTTGATGCGCTAAATTATCGTTGAATTTATTTTTGTTGATCTTATTAAGCCACCACTCGGTACGGGTTTTCGGGACACTAAAATATTTACAACTATCATGCCCATGCCAGAAGCACCCGTTAATAAATACGACGGTTTTATATTTGGGAAGAATAATATCAGGAGTGCCGGGCAGGCCTTTGTTGTGCAGCCTGTATCTGAATCCTTTTGAGAAAAGGAATTTCCTGACCAGCAATTCAGGTTTGGTGTTTTTGCCCGGGATACGGGACATATTGTAGCTTCGGGTTTCCGGTGAATGTCTATCAGCCATTCATATAACTTTCAATTAATATATAGGGTTCACATATCGGTTTCCCGTTCAGAAGGAAGCGGTATAAACTGATCCAGTCCCGTATCTTTTAAAAAGATCTCCTGCATCATATCATAAATATCAATACCTGCTTTCTCACATAAATTGAAACTTGTCTCCATCAGCAAATCCCGGTGTGCGGCTTGTTCGGCTGTAAATACCGGCTCGCCGGTCTCCATACTCACGTAATTTTCAAACAATTCATCGGGATGGGCATTTACCCCCTCCTCAATCAGATCATGAAAAAATGTCGTGACGTCTTCCAGATTGTGAATTTCCTGTATCATATTACTGTTAAATTTTTAATAACTCTGTTCTCTTCTGCCTGACGCAGCATAATTTCAGTGCCCTCTTCAATGGTCATCACCTGCCCGAATTCCCTGATTGATGATTCATCGCTGTAAATACCGTTCCTGTCATTCCACATGAGCCATTCGATAATATCAATTCTGCTTAACTGTGCGATCAGTTCCTGGAGTTCGCTTTCGGAAATTTCGACAACCCTGATATAAGGGTAATCATTGGCTTTCCAGTAGCTTTTATGCGTATGGATGATTTCCATCACCCCTTATTTATTGTTCCATGAGTGCACATAAGAAGTGAGGTCATCACCCACAACTACCAGTTCTTCCTTCCGTACGGGAATTCTTTCAGCGTTCGCCGGATTTTTGATATTCCGCTGGAGGTCTTTAAGGTTTACGACCAGTATATCATCGTCGTTCTCAAACTTAGACGGGTCTTCCGTTAGGATATAAACCTCTTCAGGTTCCATGTCCGCAATGCCGGAAACGATTTTGCAGATCTGACCGGGTTTGGTTGGCATCAATGTCGAATTCATAAACAAATTTATTAAAATAGATTGTTAAATACTTTTAATTCGGTGGTTGAAAGGCATTGCTGTTGGGTATTTTACGTACGCCTCTACAAACTCACCCCACTTTCAACGGTTGAGTCCTGAACTCTTTAAGGTTAAGGAAAAAGCCCCTGTTGAACAGCATCCCTTCACGAAACAACGACCATAAAAGGGATGCGCCGAGGTTGGCTAAGGTAGAATTGATAAATAAATCCTGTTTGGTCAGTGCTTCCGCTAAAGAACAGCTGGGCGTATCATCGTCTATTTCGGAGGCTTCCAATAACCCTCTAAATTCATCGGTTACCATCGGCAGTTTGGCAACGGTTTTGTATTGTTCAGATTCCGGTTGTTTAACCGCTTCAATTGTAGAAAGAATCACCTGCCCTGTATCTTTACTGTTCCCACAATCCATCCAGTAAAGTGGTTTATTACGCTCGTAACGGGAGTTCGCGGAAAACCCCTTCAATATCTCCGCTATATCCATACGGGCAGCTACTTTGTCCACGCAAGAGATATACAGGTTTGCTTTACCATTATGAGGAAAAGTACTCATTCCTGTTTGATTGAATAATTCCGTTACCGCTTTCCAGTTCGTTCCAAAAAAGCGGTTAATGCGGTCGATGAGCGCAGCGGATTTAAACATACCCAGTTCGCTATCCGCAAATAACTGCCTGCCCCGGTTGGCTTCGCTCACCCGGTCATTATCATAAAGATAAACCTGCAGGCCGGGATGCCCTAATGCGGTCAGGGCGTGGTTCATCTTAGCTAAAGCCATCACCATATTGCTCCCTGTACCCCCGGCACCGATAAGGTTGACGGTAATGGGGTTGGTCGGGTTGATGAGGTAATTGTCGGTAATGTGAATGGCAGTTAATGTGTTCATCGGATGAGGCTTTTAATTGTTTTCTTAGTGGTTATTAAGGCTTTAACAGGGAATTGCTTTTTAGTGCCGACAAGGCTTTGCCACAGCTGCACCATATTCCCTTTTACCGGATTATGGCCTTGCATCATGTGGCTGAAATAGCTGTTAAAAAAGGCTTGTTCCCATTGCGCTATAAAATCCTCCAAACCACAATTTTTGCTGATGGATATGGCGACATTGCCCATGCATACCTTTCCATCATTGTAGGTGTTAAAGAAAGGGGCGTGATAAAGTTCGGTATCTAAATCAATAGCTTTATCATGGGTGAGCGCATAAATGGCAAGCCCGTCTTTGGTCGCTTTCCATATCAGGGCTGGTATGTTGGCGTAACCACTATCAATACCCAATCCCGCTTTAAAAAGCAGCTTCCTGTTCTGTTTGGGCGTATGCCAAATTGCATAGCCGTTTCTTTCGGTGTGCAGATACAGCAGGTTCTTCGGCAACAAACCCGCAGGTTTTAGAAAGGCGGTGTTCTTGCACTCTTTGTTATGCAAAGCTTTAGCTAAAGCACTTCCTTCAGTAACTGAAAGCGGGTGCGCATTGATTGGGCGACCCTGCGGGTCAATATCATAACTTTCTATATACACCTGTTTATCGCTGTTTTCCTGTTGATAGATCAGCAAGGCTTTTTGCGGATGGTAAAGCGAGCCAAAGGCATTGGTGAGGTTCTTCATGGCAAATCATTTAAAAGCATACATAAGTTATCAATGAGCGCAAAAAGACGGCGTTCAAAATCAAGGGTGTCATTATTTCCATCCAGTTGTTGGTCATAAATCTTTACCAATACGGGTTCTTGCGTATGGCACTTTTCATTGAATTCACTATTGACCATTTCGGCCAGGCTATCGTATAGGCTCCCGTCATTCTCCGCAATAAAGTGGACTATTTCGGATAAGCGTATGGTGCTGTCGCTTTCTTCGTCATCGTACTCATCATCGTATTCTTCGTTGCTTTCTTCCTTTTCAGGAAAGCTATTGCCGATGTGTTTGAATAGGTGAGCATCGGGAAAAGAAGCCCAAATATCTAAAGCGCTTTTCGCCAGTTTAAGGCATTCTTCTGAAAAATCGTTATGCGTACGAAATTGCTGTACCCTTTCCTGAAAATGGTCAAGATGGTATTTATTGAATAGCTTGCGTTGCATGATGTCGCCATAGTATTTCGCCGAATGCAGGGCTGACCGGTGTAGATTAATATCCTGCTCATCCATTTGGTCAAAGTCGTTCTCTATCCAGTCTTCCAACATTTCATAGTGGTAGAATAAGTAACTATCCTCATCCCTGTAATAAGGGACACCCGTCATATGATAGAGGTAAGCGCAAACCGATAACAATAGTTCAGCACTCCGCTTATCTTTACCGCTTTTCAATAAGCGGTAAAGGGGCAGCACAGGGATATAGTAAAGCGTGTGGCCGGTGGATACGTATTCTTTGGTCGCCAGTTTCACCTGATCGGTATCATCGCTGATGATAAACAGTTCGGTGTAGCTTTTTTCTTTACAAACCTGTCGCTCCGCATTCCAGTAAGCAAGTAGGATATTATAAGGATAAGGCTTATCGCGGACATCCATTACTTTGATATCATATTGCTTTTCAAGTATGGAAAGGGAGTTAAACACTCCCGTTTCCAAATCTTTTATTTCGGGCAGTTCTGTAGCGGGTTCATACAGCGGTAAAAAGCGATGGCTTAGAAAACCATCGGCAGTAAATCCGCAGGGGCTGACCGGGGGTTGTTCCGGCTGACCTCCCGCGCATCGGGTAACCTGTCCAATTCCTTGCTGAATGACTGTAGCTGCTGATAGAGTTTGCATTGTTTGGTAGTTTTAGGCAGGGTTACCCTGCCGTTCGTATTGCTAATCAAATCCTTCATAAATTATCCTTTCGTACCAATGGTAGAAACGAAGCTGTATTGTATCTCATCCCTTTTGATTTCAGGACCGTTAATTTTGGCAGTAGTCAGGATGGGATACGTTCCCGAGTAGAAGTTCAGCACGGCTTCCGGGCTAAAGTTGTTGTTGGGGTCGGTCAAACGGACTTCCTGTCCGTTCTCTTTGTGTAAAAACACCCTTGGTAATATGCTGGTCAATAACATAGCGGTATGGTTTTATTCGGCGTTAAAATTGATAAGGGCTTTTTCGTAAAGCGATATTTGCGTTTTCAGGTAGTCGGTCTTTTTTTTCAGTTCGCCTTCCTTGTGCGGGTAATCGGCTATGGACGGCAGGATGTGCAGGGCATCGCTGAACTTTAATTTTTTAATCAGTTCTGAGACCTCCTGCATGGTATCATCATAAGCTTTTTTCTTTTCCTCCTTGCTGATTTTGGAATCGGGCACGACAATGTCGCCGTTATCCTTATTAGCAGCAGCTTGTTTTCTTGCCTTTTCCCGGTTGTCCTGTTCCTGTTTAGATGCCAGTTTAGCAGCTTCCAATCCTTTGAGGTAGCTTTCCATATTGGTGTATAAACCTGCGGTTTGCTGTACGGGGACGGTTATAGTTTCAAAAAAGCCATTATCAAGTTCTGATGCTGTACCATTCAGCAACATTGGCGGTATAGCTTTAGCGGCGTTATCCCCGCATTGCAATGCCGTGAACAAGGCTGATACGGTAAATGCTGTATTATCTTCAGTTTGAATGGTTATTTTCCAGTTGCCGGGAATGTTCAGCCCTGCTATGATTTCAAAAAAGTTAGTCGTCATGTTATTGATTTTAATGGATTATAAATTATGTTCAGGTGCCTGTTTTCAGGACTTTATCATCTAGAGGTAGTCGTTGTAGCGTTGCGTTATGTCCTCGCCCCGCTCAAACTTGCCCTTGCCGAAGTCGTACCCTTCTTCAAAGAACGAAACCCTTTTTTTCAGCAGGTTGATCTCATACCTGTAGGTGGCATTTATCCGCTGTTCGCCCATTGTGCAATGTTCCGTTAACAGTTTTAATTCGGCAGTTCCGTCTTCCAATGCCAACAGGGGGAGTATTAAATCTTCCACGATGTAGCCCTGTTCCGGTGCGCTGCTGCTTTCGGCAACACATTTGAGTTTTCTGCCGTTGCTTAGGGTGATGTGTATGTTAGAACGTGTCATATTATTTTATTTGATGTGATTTTAGCTTTACCCGTTGTTTGCATCCTGCAATGCTTTAATCGCTTTCTTCCTTTCCAAAAGGATTTCTAATATTTCATCATTGCTTTCGTAAGTATTGCCTTCAAAGCAATAGGTATCGCTCTTCTCGTCATACCCGCATAGGCCGTAGTCATCGGATGTTAAAAAAACATCCGTAAATACGCCATCCTTATAGGTTCCTTCGCCATAGACCATGTTTCCGGGTTCGGCGTAGCGGTGAATAAACCCGATGCTAAAATGTTCGGCGATGCGCTTCATCACCTCAAAATTCGGCGACCATTTCGTTTCGTAATACAGTATGCCGCCTTCCCATCGGGTATCGAAAAGGTATCCGCTATCCCGTTCGTTTACAAAGAGGGGTAATTGCCCTTTGCCTTCTTTCTTTTCTTTTGCAGCTATCGCTGTAAAAAGGACCTCCAAATACTCAAATTGGCTGTGTTCGCCAATAAATTCTACCGTGTTACTGCACCAGTTTGCCATGTCTTTTTTGTTGAGTGAATAAATCTGTTCCGCATCTCTCTTCGCCTTGCCTGTCCTGATTATTATTTTTAAAAGAAAAAGGGAAAAAAGAAAGCCGCACATGTTGACCGCAGCAAGACAAAAGGAAACGGAATAAGTGCCGGAGGCTGAATAAGGGAGGAACGAGCTTATTCATTATGCCGTAAGCTTTTGGCCTCTTCCAAAAAAGAAAACGGTCAACAATTTAGCTGCGCTTTTTACCCGTTCGCGTAAAAATTAAATCAAAAAATAGCTGGTATAAACTCCCTGGTTTATAAAGCGAACTCCTACACAATTGGCGATGTGTCAGACTTATTGCCCAGTGGAAAGCAAGTGCCTGCCTGCCGGATGAGCGGGATGAATAAGCCAGGTTAAGCGGAGCGTACGGTCTTATTCGGCAAAGCGGATGGGGCATACGGCAGGCAGGCTCTTGCAGCGCGGCCCGGAATCTGGCGAAGGAATGCAGCAAAGCAAATGGATGAGCCTGATGGGAGGGCAAGGGGAATGCAGCAGGGATGGCAGCGGCATCCTTCGGGAGAAGATACAGCGGATTCAGCCCGGCCCCTTTCCAATCCAAATGAGCAAGAGGGGGGCTGCCCGGATGATCCCAATTGATGAAAGAGAAACGCAGGTAGCGCCTATCGCTTATCTTACATAAAAAAATGGCTGTTAAACGGGTAATTGCTAATGATGATTTATTCACTAACTTTGTAAAAATGAAGTACCTGGCGATCGTCTTCAGTATTTATATGACTCTACTTTCCCTGATGCCCTGTCAGGATAAGGAAGATATTGCCTCCAATTTTATTTTCAGCACTTCCTTTCATAGCAGTCATTCGGCAAAAGAGCATAGCGGCCAGGAAGTGTGCCCGCCTTTTTGTACCTGTTCGTGCTGTTCTACGGCAAGGACGCTTACATCAAAGCCCCTGACCATCGTATTTTTCAAAATCGTTAAAAGTCAATATCCTGACAGCAAAATCTCCGCTTTACAGGACCAGCCTCTCTCCGTCTGGCAGCCCCCACAATCCGTATAATCTTCCCCTATTTATTTAACTGTGCATTCTTCCTTTAAACGGAGTGAATGTGTCTTATCTATTTCATTTCAGCAATTATTTTATGTTAGATGCCATTATACGGTTCAGCATCCGTAATAAACTGGTGATCGGCTTTTTTACCCTGGCGTTAATTGCCTGGGGTATATGGAGCACTTCTCAGATCCCGGTAGATGCTTTACCCGATATTACCAATAACCAGGTGCAGGTGATCACCAAAGCACCCACGCTGGCCGCGCAGGAAGTGGAGCAGTTTATTACCTACCCGGTAGAACGTTCGCTGTCCAATCTGCCCAATATTACCGAAATGCGCTCTATGTCCCGTTTCGGGCTGAGTGTCATAACCATCGTTTTCAAAGAATCCGTGGATGTTTATTTCGCCCGTCAGCTGATCGCCGAGAAGCTGAACGAGGTACAGGAGCAGATCCCCAAAGGTACCGGCAGGCCGGAGATGGCACCCGTTACCACGGGCCTGGGAGAGATCTACCAATATATATTACACCCCAAAAAAGGAAGCGAAAAGAAATATTCGGCGATGGACCTGCGCACGATGCAGGACTGGATCGTAGTGCGCCAGCTGTACGGTATTGCGGGCGTTGCGGAAGTTACTGCCTTTGGCGGGGTGGCCAAACAATTCGAGGTCGCCCTCGACCCGGATAAGCTCAAGGCAATGGATGTAACCATCCCGGAGGTATTTACCGCTTTGGAGAAAAACAACCAGAATACGGGTGGGGCTTACATAGACAAAAAACCAAATGCCTATTTTATCAGGGGTGTGGGTTTGATGTCGGGCATCCCTGATATTGAAAACACGATCATTAAACGCCAACCTAATGGTGTACCGATACTGGTAAAGAATGTCGCCAAAATACAACTGGGTTCACCGCCACGCTACGGGGCGATGACCTATAACGGCGAAAAGGAAGTGGTCGGCGGCATCGTACTGATGACTAAAGGGGCTAACAGCGCCGAAGTGGTCGGCTTAGTAAAAGAGCGCATGAAACTGGTACAAAAGTCCTTGCCGAATGATGTGATCATCGAGCCGTTCCTTGACCGTACTAATCTCATTAACCGCGCGATCAGTACGGTGGAGCGAAATCTGACCGAGGGCGCACTGATCGTGATCTTCGTATTGGTGCTGTTTTTAGGTAACTGGCGGGCCGGCTTAATTGTTGCCTCCGCTATCCCGTTATCGCTACTGTTCGCGCTTTCATTGATGAACCTTTTTGGTGTCTCGGCCAACCTGATGTCCTTAGGCGCGATTGATTTCGGGCTCATTGTAGATGGCGCTGTTATTATTGTAGAAGCGACCATGCACCACCTGGCATTGCGTAAAACTTCGGGCCGCTTCACCCAGCAGGAAATGGATGAGGAAGTATTCCTGTCCGCATCCCGTATCCGAAACAGCGCTGCATTTGGTGAGATCATTATTTTGGTGGTATATATCCCCATCCTGACCCTTACCGGGATCGAGGGCAAGATGTTCCGGCCAATGGCGCAAACCGTAGGTTTCGCCATATTAGGTGCGCTGCTCTTATCACTAACCTACATCCCGATGATGTCGGCCTTGTTCCTTTCCAAAGACGCTGAACCTAAAAGGACGTTTTCTGACCGGATGATCGGCTTTTTCCAGCGCAGGTACGAACCGATCCTAAAAGCCGCTATCCGTTTCAAATACCAGGTGGTGGCAGTCGCGGTGGTCCTGATGATTATTAGTATTTTTATCTTTTCACGGATGGGCGGCGAATTTATCCCCCAGCTGGAGGAAGGCGATTACGCTATTGAATTTGTGCTGCCGCAGGGAACCTCCTTATCTCAAACCACCGAAACCATTATGCAGGCCGAACGGATGCTGCGCAAATACCCGGAGGTAAAAATGGTGGTGGGTAAAACCGGTAGTGCCGATGTTGCTACTGATCCGATGCCCCCCGAAGCATCTGACCTGATGGTGATCCTGAAAGACAAATCGGAATGGCCGGATGGAAAAAGCTTTTATGAACTGGCGGACGATATGCGCAATACCCTTGCAGATATCCCCGGCGTGATCGTAGAACCCAGCCAGCCGATCCAGATGCGCTTTAACGAATTGATGACAGGTGTTAAACAGGATGTCGCGGTAAAGATATTCGGAGAGAACCTGGATACCCTGAATTTATTGGCCGCTAAAGTAGCGCAGGCTATAAAACCGGTACAAGGCGTAACCCAGCCACAGGTGGAAAGGGTAAGCGGCCTGCCGCAGATCACGGTCAAATATGACCGCGCGCGGATGGCCAATTACGGGTTAAATATTGAAGATGTGAACCAGGTGATCAGTACTGCTTTTGCGGGGAACACCACGGGTTCTATTTATGAGAACGAACGCCGGTTTGACCTCGTGGTGCGATTGGATTCCGCCCACCGCAACGCCATCGAGAATGTAAGCGAATTATTTATTCCTACACCGGATGGAAACCAGGTTCCTTTATCGCAAGTGGCAACCGTTGCCTATGAAACCGGCCCTGCGCAGATCAGCCGTGAGAATGCCCGCAGGCGGATCGTAGTGAGCTTTAATGTGACCGGCAGGGATGTAGAAAGCGTAGTGAAAGAAGTGCAGGCCAAACTGAATACTAAAGTGCCTTTACCCACCGGATATTACTACACCTACGGGGGGACATTCGAGAATTTGCGCCAGGCAAGTGCCAGGCTGATGATCGCCGTCCCGGCAGCGTTGCTGCTGATATTCATTTTGCTGTATTTTACCTTCAAATCCTTAAAGCAAGCGACACTGATTTTTACCGCGATACCCATGTCAGCTATCGGCGGTGTGTTCGCACTGTTGTTAAGGGGAATGCCGTTCAGTATTTCGGCAGGTGTGGGTTTTATAGCCTTGTTCGGCGTTGCCGTATTGAATGGCATTGTACTGATCGGTACGTTTAACCAGTTAGCCAAAGATGGCGTGGAAGATATCATGGAAAGGATCTATCAGGGTACGAAAGACAGGTTGCGCCCGGTATTGATGACCGCTACGGTAGCTTCTTTAGGCTTTCTGCCGATGGCGGTTTCCACCAGCGCGGGTGCAGAGGTTCAAAAACCCTTGGCAACCGTGGTGATCGGCGGTTTACTGACGGCTACTTTGTTAACTCTCGTGGTGCTCCCCTTACTTTACCTGATCTTTACGAAAGCCGGCAACCATTCCTCCGGGAAAGTAAAAAAGACTGTGCTGGCCTTATTGGTTTTGGGGGTTACGCTACCCGCTTTTTCGCAGACAACACAGCCGGCAACACGGATCACACTGAACGGGGCTTATGAAATGGCTATACAGAACAATCTACAACTGCGGTCGTCGGCCTTGAAGATCGATCAACGAAAGGAACTGGGTAAAACGTCATTTACGCTCCCTAAAACAGGCGTATTTGTAGAGAATGAAGACATCAACCCGCAGGATCAGAAAGGCATCCTGAAGATCGGGCTGTCGCAAAGCCTCGACTGGCCCGGACTGTATAAGGCCCGAAAAAACCTTTTAGCGGAGCAAACCCGCTCGGCAGAATATTCCCGCGACGCGCAGGTGATGGAAGTGAAAAAGAATATTGCGGGGACCTATTATAATTTATGGTACTATCAAAGCAAGCAAAGCTTGTGGCAAAGGCTGGACAGTATTTACGGAACATTAGCAAAAGCTGCGGTGTTAAGGGTGAAAACCGGCGAGAACGCGGGCTTGGACAGTATAGCCGCGCAGGCCAAAGCAAAAGAAACCAAAGTGCAATTGCGCCTGATCCAAAAGGATATCAAAAATCAGCAGGAAGCTTTAAAACGATTGCTCAATACCACCTCAGCCTTGCTGCCGGACAGCCTGCCGTTGAATAAGGTAATATTAGCGGGTACACAGGCCGATACCGTAGCGCATCCCCTGTTGAAAATCCAGCAACAACAGGTAAATATTGCCGGGGCAGAGCTAAAAGTAGCCGGGCAGAGCCAGATGCCATCTTTTGAGGGCCGGTTCTTTTCGCAGCGTTTGTACGGTGTCAGCCCGCCTTATTCCGGGTTTTCGGTAACTGTGGGTATCCCTATTTTCGGACGGGGGCAGTACCGCCACGGTATCAAGGCTGCGCAACTGGAAAAAAGTTACCAGCAAACCGTATTGACAGATCAGCAACTGGCATTCAGTACTTCTTATCACCAGGAAATCGAACAGCTGCAAAAGAACAGCGATCTGCTGGATTATTATACCTCCACGGGCTTGAAGCAGGCGGATGCGATTATTAAAGCGGCCAACCTGTCTTACCGATCCGGCGAGATCGGCTTTGCGGAACTTTCGCAATACCTAACCCAAGCTATCGATATCCAGCGCAACTATCTCGAAGTGCTCAATGAATATAACCAGAGCGCTATTCAACTGAATTATTATACCAACAGCAAATAAGATATATCCTATGAAACTCATATTTAAACCCCGTATATACCTGCTGCTGATGCTTATGGCAGGAATGGTTGCGTCCTGTACGCAGCAGGAAAAGCCTAAAGAAGCTGATACTGAAAAAGAAGCTGCTCCAGCACAGGCAAATACAGTGAGCCTTACTACTGCCCAAATTAAAACGGCCGGCATTGAACTGGGTAAGATAGAAATGAAGAACCTGGCTACGGCCATTAAGGCTAACGGGCTATTGTCCGTACCTAATCAGAATAAGGCTTTGGTAACTTCAGTTACCAACGGCACTATCAAAACCTTGACGGTACAGCCCGGAAACTATGTAAATAAAGGGCAGGTTATCGCCACCATATTAAATCCTGATATCGCTCAGTTACAACAAGCTTCGCAAACCACCCAGGCTCAATTAACACTGGCGCAGCAGGAATATGAGCGCCAGAAAGAACTGGTGGCGGGCAATGCCGCACCGCTAAAGAACTTACAGAAAGCCGAAGCCGAACTGGCGGCATTAAAATCTACCAAGCGGTCACAGCAATTGCAGCTGTCGGCTATGGGGATCTCGCAATCTGCTACGAACAGCGGCCGTTTGGTGACCAGTATCCCGGTGGTCGCCCCCATCAGCGGTACGGTAAGCGAAGTGTCGGCACAGATCGGTTCAAACGTGGATGCGTCCACACCCATTGCGCAGATCGTAAACAATTCGCAGCTGCACCTCGATCTTTTTGTATTTGAAAAAGATCTGCCGAAGGTAAAGGCCGGGCAGCGCATCCACTTTACGCTCACCAACAGCGCGGGTAAGGAGTACGACGCAAAGATCTATTCTATCGGGACGGCTTTTGCCAGCCAGTCTAAAACGATCCCTGTTCATGCGGTGGTAATGGGCGATAAAACAGGTTTGATCGAAGGGATGAATGTAACGGCCATTATCAGTATCGGTAATGCTGTTTTACCGGCGGTGCCCTCAGAAGCTATCGTAAGCAACGGCGGGCAGGATTATATTTTTATGGTAAAGAAACAGGACGCCAAAGAAACGCTTTTTGAGCGTGTACCGGTAGCTAAGGGAGTTTCCGATATCGGGTTTACCGAGATAACGCCGGTAAAGAACCTGAAACCGGGTTCTACTATCGTGATCAAAAAAACATTCTTTGTCCTGGCTAAAATGGTGAATACCGGGGAGGAGGAATAGGTAATGAAAGAACTGGAAAGTCAGCTTATTGAAAAACAGATCAAACCGACGGCTATGCGGCTTGTTGTGCTGGATTTTTTGGTGAAACAGGAAAACGCGGTCAGTCTTACGGATATTGAACTAAACCTGGATAAAACAGACCGGGTAACCTTGTACAGGAGTATTAAAACTTTTGAAGAACATGGTTTGGTACACCGGATAGATGACGGAACGGGTACTACCAAGTTTGCCTTATGCCAGCCATCCTGTACGGTAGAAGGGCACCATGACCTGCACGTACATTTCTATTGCACGGTTTGCGAAGAAACACATTGTTTACCCAAAACACAGATTCCGGAGGTAAGGCTTCCGGCAGGATACGAAAGAGAGGAAACCAGCCTGCTGGTGAAAGGGGTTTGCGCGGAATGCAAAAGGACATATGCCTGATAGAACAGGTTAAATTACTGATGAATTAAATTGTTAACATGCACATTCTGCTCATTACAGGACAATTCTTATTAAGCCTGTCGCTATTGGTCGTGGTCCATGAACTGGGGCATTTCCTGGCTGCTAAAGCTTTCGGGATACGGGTAGAGAAATTCTACCTGTTTTTCGATGCCTGGGGATTCAGCCTGTTTAAATTTTCTTATAAAGGCACCCTGTATGGAATAGGCTGGCTTCCCTTGGGAGGGTATATCAAAATGGCTGGTGTATTTGAAGATACAGAAGGAGCAAATACGAAGGGTGATGACCATGATGGTTTTTATACCAAACCGGTCTGGCAGCGCCTGGTTGTGATGTCCGGAGGGGTTATCATGAACATGGCCGTTGCTATACTGATCTTTTCATCACTTTCCGTTAAATATGGAAGTGGTTACATGCAGAAGATCAAAGCTGATTTTGGGATCATTCCTGCTGACGTTGGCAAAAAAGCCGGGTTATTGCCCGGTGACAGGATTATAGAGGTAAATGAAGATACGCTTTATTACCAGGATGAATTAACGAGTACCCGGATTTTGAAGGGAAATACCCTGCTCACGGTGGTGCGCTCGAAAGGAAAAGAGCGTATTCATTTGCATCTCAATGTTTCACCTGCTACGATCAGGTTGCTCGCTGATAAAGCGCCTACTGAGTTTTTTAAGATAGGAACACCATTTAAGATCGACTCCGTTTATTCCAACAGCGACCTTAAAGCCGCCGGATTCAGTAAAAGCGATAAGATAACCGCGGTTAACGGAAAGCCGGTAAACTACTATGAAGAGTTCATGGTAAAGCTTCGGGAAAATAAAGACAAACCTTTATTGCTGACGGTTGTCCATGACGGCAAGACCAGCCAGGTAGAAGCGCATCGAGATAAGGACGGACATATCGGGTTTTCGTTGGACGCGGTACATCCGCCCGAAACAAAGCCAGTTCAGGCCACTTTACCGCAATCTGTATCCTTCGGCGCAGGCCGCACCTGGTCGGTGTTTTCTGAAAATGCGCGTGGCGTTAAAGACATTATTCAAGGCAGGGTGAAAGCGGCTGATGCGCTTACCGGGCCGGTAGGTATCGCTCTTCTTTTTGGCGAAGCCACGGACTGGAAAAGATTTTGGGGGTTGATCGCGGTTTTATCAACAGCGCTTGCTTTTATTAACCTGATGCCGGTACCCGTTTTAGACGGCGGGCAAGTCCTGCTTTTAGCAATTGAAGCCTTTCGCGGCAAACCACTGAAAGCGGTTGTAATCGAATATAGCCAGATGGCTGGATTTATCCTGTTAGGCCTGTTATCCCTATTTGTGGTCTACAACGATATTGCGAGACTGATTATGAAATGATCACTGAAAAATAACTGCCGGTAAAAAGATTGCAATACAGTTGCAGCCCTAACCGGCTTAAATTTGTTTGAAAATATACATCCCACTAGCCCATCATACAATGAAAAAGGAAGCACCAAAAAAGAATACTAAAGGACAACCCCGCGTTGATATCTCTACGAGTAAAGAAAAAGAAGAAAAGGCACATCAGCATGATGAAAAAGAGGCGGGCCACGACCATGACCACGGGGGCATGTTCGGCAAAAACACCGAACTGATCTTTGCCGCGTTGTCCGGGTTATTTCTTGCCCTGGGTTTTGGATTGTCTTTTGTGCACACCCTTCCCCCGATTACCAGTACCATACTTTATGGTATTGGCTATTTCTTTGGTGGATTTTACACGACGAAAGAAGCTTACGAGGCTATCAGCACGGGCAAATTCGAGATTGACTTTTTAATGCTGGTCGCGGCTGTCGGCGCGGCCTGCCTGGGCCAGTGGGCAGAGGGCGCGCTGCTTTTATTCCTGTTCAGCTTCGGGCACTCCCTCGAACATTATGCGATGGGTAAAGCGACCAAGTCCATTGCAGCGCTCGCCGACCTGGCTCCCAAAACAGCTATCGTACGCCGGGATGGCAAAGAAACAGAGGTACCTATTGAAGAACTGGTGCTGGGCGATATCATCATCGTTAAGCCCAACAGCAAAATTTCTGCTGACGGCGCGGTCATCAAAGGTGAAAGTAGTGTGAACCAGGCGCCCATCACCGGTGAAAGTGTGCCGGTGGATAAATCCCCGGTAGTTGACCCGGATAAGGATCATGATGATAAAACGCTGAAAGCCGAGAACAAAGTCTTTGCCGGAACGATCAACGGCAGCCAGGTACTGGAGATAAAAGTAACCAAGCTGGCAGCTGATTCCACTTTATCGCGACTTGTTAAGCTGGTCAATGACACGGAAGCGCAGAAGTCACCTACACAATTATTTACCGATAAGCTGCAGAAGTATTATGTACCTGCGGTGTTGGCATTGGTTGGGCTGTTACTACTTGCATTCCTGGTTATTGATGAACCTTTCAGCAAAAGTTTCTACCGGGCTATGGCGGTTCTGGTCGCTGCAAGTCCTTGTGCATTGGCCATATCCACCCCGAGTGCTGTTTTAAGCGCGATTGCCAGGGCCGCAAGAAGCGGCGTATTGATCAAAGGTGGCGGTCCATTGGAAGAACTGGGTGGCATTACTGCCATCGCGTTCGATAAAACCGGAACACTTACAGAAGGCAAGCCCCAGTTAACAGGTGTAGTGGCATTAGCTAAATTATCGGAAGATGAGGTGTTAGAGATCGCCATTGCCGTTGAGAAATTAAGTGACCACCCCTTAGCGGCAGCCATTGTTAAAGGAGGCCTGGAAAGATTAAAGCAAAAGGATATTCCATCGGCCAAGAACCTGCAGGCCGTTACCGGCCATGGTGTGAAAGCCACAGTAGGCAACAAAAAGATCGTTATCGGCAACCGCAGCCTGTTCAAAAAATTGGCTGATGAGGTGCATACACAAGTGGAAAAACTGGAAAAGGAAGGCAACACAACGATGTTGGTGGAACAGGAAGGGGAAATCATCGGTTTGATCGCCTTAATGGATGTACCCCGCAAGGAGGCTAAAAAGACGTTAAAGGAATTAAAAGATCTGGGCATAAAGCGCATGATCATGCTGACGGGCGACAACCAGCAGGTAGCCGAAGCCGTGGCCAAACAGATCGGTATTACCGATGCGATGGGTGGTTTACTGCCGGAACAAAAGGTAAAGGCCATTCAGGACCTGATCAAAAGGGAGAAGAAAGTAGCTATGATCGGTGACGGTGTAAATGACGCACCCGCCATGGCTAAAAGCACCGTCGGTATCGCTATGGGTGCGGCAGGTTCAGATGTGGCTTTAGAAACCGCTGACATCGCGTTAATGGCTGACCGGTTAGATAACCTGCCGTTTGCTATCGGTTTAAGCCGTCAATCCCGCAGGATCATCAAGCAAAACCTGGTTGTAAGCCTGGGGATGGTTGCTGTATTAATACCGGTAACTATTTTAGGCATAACCGGTATCGGCCCGGCGGTAATAGGCCACGAGGGCTCTACGTTGTTGGTGGTTTTCAATGGCCTCCGCTTACTGGTTTATCAAAATGGTCGTAAATGATCCGTAGCACATCTGATCATCATTTAACATCACAGCGGGAATAAGTATATTTGGTTTTTATCGCCATTACCATGAACGTCATTAAATCTTTACTGCTATTTATTTTGGCCGGCATATTCGAGATCGGCGGCGGTTACCTTATCTGGCAATGGCTTAAGGAAGACAAACCCTATTGGTACGGCTTGGCAGGTGCTGTGATTTTAGCCTTTTACGGCATTGTAGCTACCTGGCAAACAGCCAATTTTGGCCGTGTTTATGCAACATATGGCGGGGTATTTATTGTACTTGCACTCCTGTGGGCCTGGAAAGTGGATGGGTTTAAACCTGATCGCTGGGATATGATCGGCGCGGGCATCGCACTGATCGGCGCATGTATAATCATTTATATGCCACGTCAGCCCGTAGTTTAATTAAGCTGGTTAAATAATATTTTAATGGTTAATAGTATCTTAAATAGCACTTTGATTACCTGCCCGCAGTGTGGGTTTGAAAAGCAGGAACAAATGCCGTTAAATGCCTGTACATATTTTTATGAGTGCGATAATTGTAAAACCAGGCTCAAGCCTTTAGCGGGCGATTGTTGTGTTTTTTGCAGTTATGGTTCTGTTAAATGTCCGCCTGTTCAGGACGGACGCAGTTGCTGCAGATAGATCACCGGATCATCTCATAGAACTTAATGAGGTAGCGATAGAGTCAGGTGCCGGAAAATTTCGGTGGTCTGCATACAGTATAAAGCCTCCATATCAGATAAAGCCTCCATATCAGAAACTTCGATCCGTCACCAGGCTGTCCTCGCAAGAAACCATTCCATACGGGTATGGCCGGCAAGAATATCCACCATGACCTGAACTGCCACGATCTATCGCAGGATGCCCAAAGATGGATTTTAACCTCTCCGCGAACTATATTAGCAAAGCTATTGTCCTGATGGCATGCCCTGAAGCACATTTTATTTTCGTAGAACGTAACGCACTTGGCTATGTCTATTAGCTTAAATGCCAGGATACTTTTTAAGCTCCGTCCTGTCTTAAAAATAAACGTTACTTGCTATCTGAGGATAGCAAGTAACGTTATTTGAATTGTAATGTATCTTTGCCTAAATGACCAAGCCGATTTTAATCAATGATTTCCTGCATCTCCATGACATCGTTCCTTTGATCGATGTTCGTACACCGGCGGAGTATGAACAGGGCCATGTGCCGGGCGCATTCAACGTGCCGTTGTTCAGTAATGAAGAACGGGTCAGGGTAGGCACGACTTACAAACAGGTCGGCCGTGAAGAAGCAATACTGTTGGGCTTTGACTTAACCGGTTCTAAATGGTCTTCCTTTATTAAGGAAGCTTTGATTATTGCACCTGACAAAAGAATAGGTGTTCACTGCTGGCGTGGTGGTATGCGCAGCGGGGCTATGGCATGGGCACTCGATTTGTACGGCTTTGAAGTATTTTTGATACAGGGTGGCTACAAAAAATATAGGGGCTGGGTGCATCAGCAATTTGAACAGCCCTACAAGATTCAGATACTTGGAGGCATGACCGGATCAGGTAAAACAAAATTATTGCAACAACTTAGCGTTACAGGGGAGCAGGTAATTGACCTGGAAGACCTTGCACAACACCAGGGTTCATCTTATGGCAGTATGAATAAGCTGATACAGCCTACTCAGGAGCAGTTTGAAAACAACCTGGCCGGGAAATTAAAAGACATTGATAAAAAGGAAAAGGTATGGGTGGAAGATGAAAGCCTTACTATTGGTAAACGGTCTATACCCAACCCGTTCTGGCATCAGATGCGGGATGCAGCGATAATTGATATTAAAGTGGATGTACAGCGACGTGTTAATTCCCTGGCTGCTGAATACGGGTCTTTAGATAAGGATTTTCTGATGGAATCCACGGAACGTATCCGAAAACGGCTTGGCCCGGAGCAAACCAAATACGCTATAGAGGCTATCATGGAGGGGCGTATAAAAGATTTCGTAAAAATCGTGTTGGTCTATTATGATAAAACCTACCGGACCGGTTTGAGCAAAAGGGATATTTCCAAAGTATCATCACTTGAGCTTGATGATACAGATATAGCCACACAGGCTAATAATGTATTAAATTTCACAATCAACGCGCCAGCTAAATAATGGATACGACATCAATAAAACTTACTCAATATTCCCACGGCGCGGGTTGTGGCTGTAAGATCAGCCCTGCCATTTTAGATAAAATACTGCATAGTAATATCGCCTCCGTTGCCGATCCAAATTTGCTGGTTGGTAATGATAAAAGGGACGATGCTGCAGTGTTAGACCTTGGGAACGGCACCGCTTTGATCTCTACTACCGACTTTTTTATGCCGATTGTTGATGATGCGTATGATTTCGGGCGTATCGCTTCTGCTAATGCGATCAGCGATGTTTATGCGATGGGCGGTAAACCGGTTTTAGCGATTGCTATTTTAGGATGGCCGATTGATAAACTTCCACCTGAAGTAGCTCAAAAAGTTTTAGAAGGTTCCCGGGCCGTCTGCGCCGAAGCCGGTATTACCTTAGCAGGTGGCCATAGCATTGATTGCCCTGAGCCGGTATTCGGCCTGTCAGTAAACGGTGTAGTTAATATTCCGCAATTGAAACAAAACTCCACGGCAACCCCCGGTTGTAAATTATATCTTACCAAAGCTTTAGGGGTTGGCATTTTGTCAACGGCTCAAAAAAGAGGCGTATTATTACCGGAAGATGCAGCTATTGCACTAAAGAGTATGACCACATTAAACAAGCTGGGCGAAGTATTCGGGAAGATGGATGATGTAAGGGCCATGACGGATGTAACCGGTTTTGGTTTGCTGGGGCACCTTTCTGAAATGTGTGAAGGCAGCGGCTTGTCGGCAGTGATCGAATTTGATAAAGTGCCGGTGATCCCTTCTTTAGCAGGTTACCTCGAACAAAAATGCTTTCCAGGTGGTACCGGCCGTAATTGGAGCAGTTATGGGCGTAAGATAGGGCCGCTGACCGTAGAACAGCAATATATACTGGCCGACCCGCAAACAAGTGGCGGCCTGCTGGTAGCCGTTGCCGAAGAAGGTGCGGCGGCTTTTGAAGCAAAACTACAAAGCCTTGGACACAGTTTAGCACCTATCGGCTGGCTAAAGGTGCCGGACAACGATGCGCTGATAACGGTGATTTGATGTTTAATTGATACTTTGCTTTTTAAAACTACAGAACAGGAAGTTTTGCCTGGTTTGAAAGGGGGTGATATGGTCTTCACTGATACACCGGATCTTTTCAAAATCTTTTTTTAACTGGCTTTGCAATTGGACTTCCGTATATTGTTTGATCGGCAGGCCGCTGCATTTATCCGGGCCGTTTTCAGAAAAAGTGCCAACCACCATATAATTATTGATCGCCCTGCCCGCGATTTGCAGGTAAGCTGCGATCTGGCTTTTACTGGTCAGGAAATGAAAAGTCGCCCGATCATGCCATAAGTCAAAATGCTCATTCGTTTTAAATTCGGTAATGTCAGATACCACCCATTTAACCAGTTCGCTTTTAGCACCTAACCTGGCTTTGGCTTTTTGTATGGCGGCGGCGGATATGTCCAGCACGGTGATATTAACAAAGCCCTCCTGTAAAAGAAAATCCACCAGGTTACTGTCCCCACCACCAATGTCAATGATACTGGCATTTTTAGATAACTGAAACCCGTGAATGAAATCCAGGGATGTTCGCGGGACAGCTTGCGTCCAGCTAACCTGATCGGGAGTTTTGTTGGTATAAACATCATCCCAGTGCGCTTTTTGACTATCTTTCATGGATTAACCACATATTTACAGTTTAAAGGTCTATATTATTATCATCAAATGAAAAATAAAATACTGATTACAATTTGCAGCCTGCTCATTGCCGGGTTTTGGCCTTCCGAAACTACAGCGCAAACATCCCCCGTAGCAGTGCCATCTATCCTAAATAATTATCCCTGGAAGGACAGTGAGTTAATAGCGCCTGCCGTTTTAGCCGCTAACTTAAAGGAGCCCCCGGCTAAATGGCCAATGATATTAAATATCGGCGCGGTCGAAGATATCAAAGGAGCCAAACACATCGGCGCGGTTAGCAAAGATGAAAATATGAAGTTGCTTAGAAAGACCGTTGCCGCGCTGCCTAAAAACACGGTCATCGTGGTTTATTGCGGTTGCTGCCCGTTTAGCAAATGTCCGAACATCAGGCCCGCTTTCCTGGAAATGAAAAAAATGGGGTTTACACATGTTGAATTATTAAACCTGCCTGTCAACCTGCAAACCAATTGGGTTGCTAAAGGTTACCCATTGGCAGGAAGCTGATCGGAATTTACTTAGGCTGATCAGATGCATATCTTATTAGAATAATGAATAAAAAGGCAGCGTCAGAATCATTCTTCAACGCATTAAAAGATTCCTTTCAGGTCTTAAAGAACCGTCTTTTCTCTTTATTATATTTCGCGGAAGCTATCAGCTTGCTGGGGGACGCTTTTACCTGGGTTGGCCTGGCCTTGTTATCCTACCAGTTTGGCCGGGAGCGTTCGGCCATTATTTTAGCAACGGCTTTGACCCTTCGGGTTACCGCATTCATTCTCTTTTCTCCTTTTGCCGGTGTGCTGGCTGATCGTGTGAGCCGTAAAACCATTTTATATACTACCCATTTTATCCGAATGGCGATTGTCGCCTGTTTGCCTTTTGTTACCCAGGAATGGCAGATCTATGCGCTTGTCTTTTTGCTCAATATATTTAATGCCTTTTTTACGCCCACTTACCGCGCTGTAATACCACAGGTGGTAGACCATGCGCACTACAGGCAGGCGGTAGGCTTGTCTACGGCAACTTTTCAAATATTAGGTGTCTTAGGGCCGGGTTTAGCCGGGATACTGGCTGTGTGGTTCGGCGCAAGGCAGATCTTTTTTATCGATGCGGCGTCCTTTGTGGTGGCCGCTGTTTTGATATTGCTGCTTCCCACTAATAAATTACAACATGCTGTAAAGAAAAATGAAAAAACTTTTACGGCCTGGCATGACGCGGTCAAAGGGGTTAAACTATTATTTAAAAGTCCGTTGATTCGGTTCGCACTCTTTATCGAATTTGTCTCCGCCATAGCGGGTGCGCAGATATTGGTTAATTCCGTCGGTCACATTAAAAGTGGCTTGCATTTAGGCGACAAGCAGTATGGCTGGGTGATGGCTGCATTTGGTATCGGTGCCAGTATCGCGGCATTTGTCGCGGGTAGCCTGGATAAAACGAAGTCCCGGCGTTTATCTCTGATAGCCGGTGCTTTGGTATTGTCGGTCACTATTTCCATTACGAATTTCGTAGCATATCCCGTGATGTTGATATTGTGGCTTTTTGCGGGTTTGGGGCAAAGCCTGGCGGAAATGCCTTCGGAAACGTTGATCGGTGAAAACATTGCCGAAAGCGAACAGGGCAAAGTTTATGGTTCGCATTTTGCTTTTTCTCATTTATGGTGGGCCATCGCTTATCCGATAGCCGGATTTTTGGGCAGCCGTTATGCCGGTAAAGATTTTTTATACGGCGGGCTGATCTCTATGCTGCTTTTAGGAATAGCGCTATTCTTAATGAAAAAGCAAACTAAAATTAAGTCTTAAGCGTTTACTGTTTATTAAGTAACATGATCATCGCTTTATCGGGTCTCACTTTCCGGGTCTCATCCCGTTTAGCTGAACCTATCCAATCAATAACCTTGCTTTTAGGATTTAGACAAGCTTGCAAAACGCATTCGCCTCTAATTCCTGAGCTAACAAAACCTGCAACCCTGCAGGCGTTCCTTCTTTATGTTCTTTTTTAAGCATTATCGTTATTCTTTAGTGTTAAAAACACGGAAACATTTCTGTCCCCGGCACTTAACCTTGATCTACATCGTTAAGGTCTGATATAGTAACTTTCCAAAATTTATATATTAGTAAAATGAGAAGAATAGGTTTTTTTGTACTATCACTTACAATGTTACTATCGTTAAGTTCACTGTCAGACGACCGGAATTTGATCGGTGAGGGACAGCAACCACAAGTAAGTATAGATACCAAAGGGATAATTAGGGTAATATTCGGATCTGCCGATCAGATATTTTGTGTTGCCTCAACAGATCATGGCGTATCGTTCAGCAACCCGGCACTCGTTGCCAAATTACCCGAAATGCACTTAGGTATGGCCAGGGGCCCACAACTGGCAAGTTCAAAAAACTTTTCTGTGATCACCGCTATGGATAAATCCGGCAATATCCACTGGTATCGCCTTGCTCATGCTACTGGTATTTGGAAGAGCATGGGCATCCTCAACGATCAGCGTGGGTCAGCTCCCGAGGGATTAATGAGTATTGCCGCTGACGATCAGGATCATTTTTATGCGGCATGGCTTGACATCCGCACCGGCAATCATAACCAGATCTATTTTTCATCCTTATCAGGCAGTAATACCAAATGGATTAAAAATACTATGGCCTACCAATCACCCGACCAGCACGTTTGTGAGTGCTGTAAACCCAGCATAGCAGTGCAGGGTTCTTCGGTTGCTATCATGTTCCGCAACTGGCTGAACGGTTCGCGCGACCTGTATGTAAGCCGTTCGTCCGACATGGGGCGAACCTTCTGGGCAGCGGAAAAGATGGGCATGGATACCTGGAAACTGAACGGCTGCCCGATGGATGGCGGGGGACTGCGGATCAGTCCGGCCAGCGCGGTACAGACAGTATGGCAACGGAAAGGCAATATTTATTATGCAACTCCCGGCAAGCCGGAAACCTATCTGGCCAGGGGAAGGACCTGTAGTATTGCCGGCAACGGACAAAATCCACTGATTACTTATCAAACAGGTGATACGCTGAATGTGATCGCTTTCCCTCAAAAAACACCAAGGATGGTCGGGACCGGCGGCTATGTGAAAGCGGTGCAGTTGAGCGCGACCGGCAATCTTTTCGTATGGGAACAGAAGAACCTGATCAGGTTCCGAAAAATGTAAAAACTAAACCTTGCGAAAATAAGCATGGTTATATTGGTTACCCCAAAGACAAACAATCTTTTCCGGTTTATCCGCAAAAAATTCATCATACGCCATTTTAACACCGGGGTTAATATCGAGGCCTTCAACTCCGGTGGAAGCATCAAAATAATCCATCATGATACAAACCGAATTTTTCGGCATACGGGGATATATGCTTTCAAAACAATGCAGCATCACAGCCTTGTGCTCGATTTTATCACCGCCGAAACCGCAGTCGATGTGTACAAACGCTATTTCAGCGGGCAATTCATCCGGCAGGGTTGTTTTAAAATCCCCCTTATGCACAATCGGCTGTTTTAGCTTCGCCTTGTTAAAATTGGCCTTTAGTTCTTCTTCAACACTTCCCTTGACCTTGAAGGAGGCGAAAAAGCTATCGTAAAGGTGCAATTGCTTATCAGAGGCATTCAACTCGATCACCTTTTGAAAAATGAGCGCACATTGTCCGGTGAAACACCCCAATTCTACCACGTCACCGGGAACCCCGTTAAAAATGACCGAATCCAGCAAGTGGTAATAGTTGATCCGCTGCTCGGGCGTATTCATATCTATATTGGTATCGAGCTGCTTTACCTGGTAGCCTGTTTGCATGAACCGCAGTCCTTTATTAACAAACTCAATTAACGCGGAGCGTTTTTTCTCATTTACGGCGTAAGGTTTTTTAACAAGGAAATAATTGTCCATAACGTAAAGGTTGAAATCGTGTGTTTAGACATTAAGTGATACTATCAACTAATATTCAATAATAGGAAATTATTTCAAGATTTGTTGGAATGAATTATACGGTATTCTGTAAATTTTAGGCAGAATCCTGTAAAATTCAAAACCTGAACCCCGTATAAATTTGTGCTGTTAAACAAAAGACATGGCAGCAATACAATTACAAACTCTTACGTTCCCAGTTACCGGTATGACCTGCGCCGCCTGCGCATCCAGTGTAGAATCGATGATCGGCACCCAAAATGGCGTTGAAAAGGCCGAGGTGAACTATGCTACGCAATCCGTTAAAGTTGCCTTTCATCCCGAAATTATTCAGGCTTCCGGTTTACAACAATCCGTTCAATCAATCGGCTATGACCTCATCATCGATACAGTTAACGGCAAAGAAAAACAAGCGGAAGCGCAGCAAACTCATTACCGGCAGTTGAAGCGAAATATGACCTGGGCCATTATTTTAACTATTCCAGTGGTACTGATCGGGATGTTCTTTATGGACATGCCTTATGCCAATTACATCATGATGGCTTTAACCGGCCCGGTACTTTTTATAGCGGGCAAAAATTTTTTTATCAACGCCTGGAAACAGGCCAGGCATGGCCGTGCGAATATGGATACACTGGTCGCCATGAGTACCGGCATCGCCTTTGTATTCAGCGTATTCAATACTTTGTTCCCTGAGTTCTGGCATCGCCGGGGCTTGCACCCGCATGTTTATTACGAGGCGGCTTCGGTCGTGATCGTTTTTATTATGCTGGGGAAATTATTAGAAGAAAAGGCTAAATCCAATACCTCATCCGCCATTAGAAAACTGATCGGCCTGCAACCAAAAACAGTGTTGCTCATCACTGCAGAAGGTGAAAAAGAAACAGCTATTGCAGATGTGCAGATCGGCGACCGCCTGTTGGTTCGGCCAGGTGAAAAGATCCCGGTTGACGGCATAGTTGATGAAGGTAACTCTTTTGTGGATGAAAGCATGATCACAGGGGAGCCTGTCGCTGTAGAGAAAAAAGCAGGCGATTCTGTTTTTACCGGTACCTTAAACCAAAAGGGAAGTTTCCGGTTTACGGCAGAAAAAGTTGGCGGCGAAACCTTGCTGGCCCAGATCATTCAATTGGTGCAGGATGCGCAAGGCTCTAAGGCACCCGTCCAAAAATTGGTGGATAAGATCGCAGGCATTTTTGTTCCTATCGTCATGCTGATCGCTGTATTAAGCTTGGGTGCCTGGCTGGTATTTGGCGGGCAACATGCCTTAACACAAGGCTTACTGGCGATGGTTACGGTACTGGTGATTGCCTGTCCCTGTTCTTTGGGTTTGGCTACTCCAACCGCCATTATGGTGGGTATTGGCAAAGGAGCCGAAAACGGCATTTTAATTAAAGATGCAGAAGGATTGGAATTAGGACATAGCGTTAACGCAGTCGTATTGGATAAAACCGGCACGATAACCCAGGGGAAGCCCGTAGTTACTGATCTGCTTTGGGCAAAGTCCCTTCCAAATGATCAAGGTCAATTACAGGGATTATTTTTAGCGATGGAACAGCAATCCGAACATCCTTTGGCTGAGGCAATCGTAGCCCACCTTAAACCCTGCAATAACGTTTCAGTAAAAGTAAATTCTTTTAATAGTTTAACCGGGCGGGGCGTCGAAGCGAATTTTGAGGACCGGCATTACTTTGCTGGAAGCCATAAACTGATCGGGGAAAGAAACGTATCCGTACCGGAAGAGTTAAAGGCGCCTGTCAGCACCTATTTAAACCAGGCAAAAACGGTGATTTACTTTGCCGATCAAACGCAAGTATTAGCCATTACAGCCATAGCCGACCCAATCAAAACAGGCTCAGCAGTAGCCGTAAGCCAGTTAAAAAGACAGGGGATTGCCGTTTATATGTTGACCGGCGATAATGCGCAAACCGCAGCGGCAATTGCCAAAGAAGCGGGGATTGACCATTTTCAGGCCGACACTATGCCATCAGATAAAGCGGACTTTATTAAAAAACTACAGAGTGAAGGTAAAATTGTAGCTATGATCGGTGACGGCATCAATGACAGCCAGGCCTTAGCACAAGCTGACGTAAGTATAGCGATGGGCAAAGGTTCCGATATAGCAATGGACGTAGCCAAGATCACCCTGGTTTCGTCAGACCTTCAACAGGTACCCAAGGCATTAAGGCTTTCCAAACTAACCGTGCGCACGATAAAGCAAAACCTATTTTGGGCATTTATATATAACCTGATCGGCATACCTATTGCCGCCGGTATATTATATCCCGTCAATGGTTTCTTGCTGAACCCCATGATCGCCGGTGCGGCAATGGCTTTAAGCTCTGTATCGGTGGTCAGTAATAGCCTGCGGCTGAAATTTACAAAACTTAATCTTTAATTATTAAAATCAATAAATATGGAAACTTTAAAATTCAAAACAAATATCAAATGCGGTGGCTGTATTGCAACCGTAACCCCGGCTTTAGATAATCTGGAAGGTATAGCCAAATGGGAAGTAGACACCACCAACCCGGATAAGATACTTACAGTCAAATCGGATAATGGATTAACCGCCAATGACGTTATCAGCGCACTAAAAATCAACGGTTATAACGCTGAGGAAATTTAACCGTATTTTTGTTAAATAAATATATGATCCTGCATATTAAAAATATGGTTTGTGACCGCTGCATCATGGTGGTCAGGCAACAGTTGGAGAACATGGGATTGAACGTTGGTGTGGTCAATTTGGGCAGCGCTGATGTTCAGCCCGAGCCCGACAATGAACAACTGCGCCTGATCTCCTCGCAGTTTAAATTATTGGGCTTTGAGTTGCTTGACAATGAAAAAGACCAGATGGTTGAACGGATAAAGACCCTGATCATTGAAAAGATACATTATACCGACCTTTCAGATACCCACCTGAATTTTTCGCAATACCTGTCTGAGGGATTGAATAAGGATTATGCCTACCTCAGCCGTATGTTCTCCGATGCGGAAGATACCACCATTGAAAAATTTATTATTCAGCAAAAGATCGAAAAAGTAAAAGAATTGCTGGAATACGGCGAACTGAATTTAAACGAGATCACCTGGAAAATGGGTTACAGCAGCAGTTCACATTTATCCGCGCAATTCAAGGCGATCTCCGGTATAACGCCGAGCCAGTTCAAAGCTTTAAAGCAGGGTGAACGGAAGCCCATAGACAAAATTTAAGCAAAATCAAACAAAAAGTATTTCCCTTTAGTTAAAAACTAAAACGTTAACCATGGAAAAGGAAACTACAAGACATTTGTTTTGACGCTGTTATGTTCGTTTATCATCATGTATTGCGTGATGTTTTTGAATGTTGACCAGGCAGATCATATCTATCTAAGTATGACCCGGCTTTATATGACGTTAATGATGGTTGCTGCCATGGCCTTATTGATGTTGGCGATGATGCGGATGATGTATAAAAATCGTAAGCTAAATGTGATCATCATTTTATCAAGTACGGCGGTGTTTGTTTTTTCACTCATTGGCGTACGAACTCAGAGCTTTGTTGGTGATGTGCAATATATGAAAGGGATGATACCGCATCATTCCATTGCTATTATGACCAGTAAAAACGCAAATATTAGAGATCCGGAAGTAAGAAAACTTGCCGACGGGATAATTGCAGCTCAGGAGAAAGAAATTGCTCAAATGAAAAGAATTTTGGCCCGGATGAATAAATAATGGCTATAAATTTTAAACGGAATTATGTAAAACCTTTTTAGGCAAATTCCCTAAGTTTGTAATTGAAGATGAAGATCAAAGCACTATTACTTTTATTCACATTCCTGCTAAATTCCGCGGTAGGATTGCGTTGTGCGCTTCAGAAAGAAGATGACTGCTGTGAGGAAGTTGCAGAACATCAAGCCAAACTAATTCAACAAGACCAGCCGTCACTTACTGTTGTCGTTCAGGTAGATCCTTGCTGCCAGGATGCGGTTAATAATTTTGCTTCCTTGGCCAAATTGGTGCCTCAACCGGTAAAAGTTTCGGTTTCGGTAGATGCTGTTCTTGTTCAGTCCCCCTATTTTTATACATCCATTTCAATCCCCGTTGTGCAAACAGTTCATCGATCCTTAATTGATGAGCGACAGCGGCCTCCTACGCCCGATATCCGGATCATTATCCAAAGTTTCCAGGTTTGATTTAAATTATTCAATGAATGAGTATGGCTTTGCCATGGCTAAAATTATTGTTTAACATATTATCAGATCATTATGAAAAAGATATTTTTATTAGTTGCCGTAATGGCAACTGTTTCTACTCAATTGCTTTTTGCGCAAGACACTAAATCAACTGCGCTAACTCCCTTACTTACTTCTTATTACGACGTCAAAGACGCTTTGGTCAAATCAAACAGTGCTGATGCTGCTACCCATGCAGGTGAATTTTTAAAAGCCGTTAAAGGCGTAGATATGAAATCGCTTCCAGCTTCCGACATGACTGTGTTTATGGATTTGCAGGAAAAGCTGGCTTTTGATGCGAGACATATTTCAGAGAGCAGAGATATTGCTCATCAAAGGGAGCATTTTGCTAATTTTTCGGTCAACTTCTTCAAACTGGCCAAAGCTGTAAAATTGACCGGGCAGCCGGTTTATTACGCATATTGCCCGATGAAAAAGAGTTACTGGTTGTCGGCTGAAGCCGGTATCAAAAACCCATATTACGGCAGCCAGATGCTGACCTGCGGGAAGGTTACCGAAACCCTGAATAAATAAATTAACAATTTAAATATTAACGATTTATTACACTAAGGCAGTGTAATAAATCGTGGTTTATTTTATATGAGAAAAATAGTATTCGTAGCGATGATGATCTGTCTAAAGCAAATCACGTTTGCCCAAACCGATATGCAAAATATGGCGGCTATGCAAAAGCAACAGCCGGTCACCTATACTTGCCCCATGCACCCGGAAATTCATGATCCCAAGCCTGGTAACTGCCCCAAGTGCGGGATGAAATTGATTAAAGAAAAACCTAAAGTAGCCCCAAAAAAGGCAGCCGGTATGAAAATTCCGATGAAAGACACCGTTACAAGCAAGAACGATATGGATGGAATGAAAATGGAGGGAATGAAAATGAGTAATGTTAAGGAGTCGACCAATGCTATCAAAAGTGCAAAAGCAAAGTTAGGCCCGATTACAACACTTATCAATAATGTTCCGCCACGCACTGTTCGTTATGATCTTTACATTGCAGATACCGTTGTCAATTATGGCGGGAAACCAAAAAGGGCTATCGCGGTTAACGGCAGTATTCCCATGCCGACCCTGACTTTTACCGAAGGCGATACCGCCGAGATCTACGTGCATAATAAATTGAAGGAAGAAACATCCCTGCACTGGCACGGACTTTATTTACCCAACCGTTACGATGGCGTACCTAATTTAACACAGATGCCGATCATGCCGGGTGAAACCCATTTATATAAATTCCCAATCAAACAGCATGGAACCCATTGGTATCATAGCCACACCGGTTTGCAGGAACAAATAGGAATGTACGGAGCTTTTATCATGAATAAGCGGAAGGAATGGAACATCCCAACATTGCCGATAGTATTGAGTGAATGGACAAACATGAACCCCAAAGAGGTTGATCGCAGTTTACACGCGGCATCTGACTGGTTCGCCATACAAAAAGGCACCACACAAAGCTATTTGGAGGCGATCAAATCAGGCCATTTTAAAACCAAAATAGCGAATGAGTGGAAGCGGATGAACGCGATGGATGTCAGCGATGTTTACTACGATAAGTTCCTGATCAATGGTAAAAACCAAAACGAACAGCCCCAGTATAGAGCCGGGGATAAAGTAAGGCTGCGTATCGCCAATGGCGGCGCTACTACCTACTTCTGGCTCAAATATGCCGGTGGTAAAGTCACTGTGGTGGCAACTGATGGTAATGATGTAGAACCTGTTGAAGTTGATAGGCTGATCATCGCGCCATCCGAAACTTACGATGTGGTAGTAACTATTCCGGATAATAAAAGCTATGAGTTTTTAGTCACCCCGGAAGATCGAACCAAATCTGCCTCGCTTTGGTTGGGGAAAGGTCAGAAAGTATCCGCCGAAAAAATGCCAAAGCTGAAATATTTCGCGGGCATGAAGATGATGAATGAGATGATGGACATGAACGGTAACATGGTAACGATGGAAGGCATGGCGATGCAGAACCAAACAATGGACATGAATACCGTGATGTACCCGGAAATAACCGGTGCGGACAAGTCACAAGCAGATGATAAAAAATCCGCTATGCCGAATATGCAGATGCCGAATGACAAAAGCATGGCAGGCATGAATATGGCACCTGACAATTCGGATATAGTAACGCTCAATTACGGGATGCTCCGTGACCCTCACAATACTACGCTACCCAAAGGCCCGATGAGGGAATTAAAATTCGATCTAACCGGAAACATGAACCGTTATGTTTGGACAATGGACAACAAAACGGTATCAGAATCGGATAGGATACTAATCAAAAAAGGAGAAAATCTACGGATCATCCTCTACAATAACAGCATGATGCGCCATCCGATGCACCTGCATGGGCACGATTTCAGGGTAATTAATGGGCAGGGTGAAAACGCGCCAATGAAGAACGTTGTCGACATTATGCCGATGGAGCGAGACACCATTGAGTTCAATGCTTCCGAAGTTGGTGGCGACTGGTTTTTCCATTGCCATATTTTATACCACATGATGAGCGGAATGGGTAGGGTATTCAGTTATGAAAACTCGCCTCCAAATCCAGAAATACCCGATCCTAAACTGGCGCGGCGCATGTTGAATCGCGACGATCAAATGCCGCATCTGATGGGCAAGATCGGACTGGAAAGCAATGGAAGTGACGGGCAGATCATGTTGGCCAATACCCGCTGGAAAGCCAGCACGATGTGGCATTTAGGTACCGATGCGATGATGGGCTATGAAAGTGAAACCATGATCGGGCGTTATATAGGCCGGATGCAATGGCTGTTTCCTTATGTGGGCTTTGATTACCATTACAAGAAATTTAATCCTGATGAAAAAAATATCTTTGGCAGTGATGCTAAAAATCTTTTCGGCCAAGTAAGCAATAAGGAAAACCGCCACACGGTCGTAGCCGGTTTGGCTTATACACTGCCGATGCTGTTTGTCGCTGATGCCCGTATAGACGGTAATGGCAAACTGCGCTTCCAGTTAGGAAGGGATGATATACCGGTTTCAAGTCGTTTACGCTTTAATATCATGGTCAATACCGATAAGGAATACGCGGCAGGTTTAAGATACATCGTTACTAAATACTTTTCCTTGTCAACGCATTACGATAGCGATATGGGTTTAGGCGGTGGATTAACATTAACTTATTAAAACTTTACAGCTATGAAAAATCAACACGAACATCATACTATGGGAGGGCATAAAATGCCTGCCGGTAAACATGTGGCTCATAACGATGATGTTATGGATCACAGCCAAATAAAACATGGTAGCAATGCGCACATGGAGATGTCGGAGCATGACCACCACGCCATGATGATCGCTGATTTTAAAAAGCGGTTTTATGTGGTGCTGGTACTGACCATTCCGGTCATGTTGTTGTCTATGCAAATTCAGCAATGGCTACACCTGGACATTAACTTCAGTGGTTCATCCTACCTGCTTTTTGCTTTGGCTTCTGTGGTTTTTGTTTATGGCGGCTGGCCATTTCTAAGCGGCTGGATGAGCGAGATGAAGGCTAAAAATCCAGGTATGATGACCCTGGTCGGATTTGCCATCACGGTAGCCTATGCCTACAGCGCGGCCACAGTATTTGGACTAAAGGGCATGGATTTCTTTTGGGAACTGGCTACGCTGATCCTGATCATGCTTTTAGGGCACTGGATAGAAATGCGTTCGGTGATGGGCGCGTCAAATGAACTGGAGCTATTGGTTCAATTGATGCCCGCCGATGCGCACATGGTCATGGGCGATCAAATTCATGATGTAAAAACCGATACCTTAAAGGAGAACGATGTTATTTTGATAAAGCCGGGAGAAAAAGTTGCGGCCGACGGAATTATACTGGAGGGTGAAAGTTATTTGAATGAATCCATGCTGACCGGGGAATCCAAGCCGGTGCAAAAAGTAAAGGGTGATAAAGTTATTGCCGGTTCTATCAACGGCAATGGCTCCTTTAAAGTTACGGTGTCCCATGCGGCCAAAGATTCCTATCTATCGCAGGTGGTTAAACTGGTAGATGATGCGCAAAAGTCAAAATCACAAACGCAGCTATTAGCCGATACTGCAGCCAAATGGCTAACCGTAATCGCCTTGGTAACCGGCATCGGTACTTTTCTGTATTGGTATTTAACCGGCCAAACTTTAGCTTTCGCGATGGAGCGAATGGTGACTGTTATTGTAATTTGCTGTCCCCATGCGTTAGGGCTGGCGGTGCCCTTAGTGGTTGCCAAATCAACTGCGTTGTCGGCAAAACATGGCTTACTGATCAAGAACAGGACGGCATTTGAAAACTCCCGCAAGATCACCACCATTGTGTTCGATAAGACCGGTACGCTTACTGTTGGTAAATTTGAAGTATCAAAGATTGTCCTGTTGGATAAAGGAGTGGACGAAAAAGAGCTTATCCGTTTAGCATCGGCACTCGAACAAAACTCAGAACACCCTATCGCTACCGGTATCTTGCAAAAAGTAAAGGATTTAAAGATCACTATTCCGAAGGCAGAAAACTTTAAAGCCATCACCGGTCAGGGCGTTGAGGCTACGGTAGCAGGTAAAAAAATCAGGGTGGTTAGTCCGGGCTATTTAAAAGAACACAAGTTCACTATGCCGGATGGATTTACGGCCAATGATTCGGAAACGGTCGTATTTGTACTGATCGACAAGAAACTGGCCGGATATATCGCTTTATCAGATAAGATCCGTCCCGAATCAGCGGAAGCCATCAAAACCTTAAAAGATGAAAATATCAAATCTATCCTGCTTACGGGGGACAATAATAAAGTAGCCGCCATTGTGAGTAAAACTTTGGGCATGGATAGTTTTATCGCCGAAGTACTACCGCATCAGAAGCTGGAGAAGATAAAAGAATTGCAGGGAAAAGGTGAATTTGTAGCGATGACCGGCGATGGTGTGAATGATGCGCCTGCACTTGCCCAAGCGGATATTGGAATCGCGGTAGGATCGGGAAGCGATATCGCCGCAGAAACCGCAGGAATTGTTTTGGTGAACAGTAGTCCTAAGGATATTGTCAGTTTGATCTTGTTTGGCAAAGCGACTTACCGGAAGATGATCCAGAACCTGGCCTGGGCCACTGGCTACAATGTGGTGGCTTTACCATTGGCTGCCGGAGTGTTATATAACCAGGGAATCTTGTTAAGCCCTGCAGCGGGTGCTGTTTTAATGACAGGAAGTACCGTCGTTGTGGCGATCAATGCAAGTCTGTTAAAAGTAAAATCTGAATATAAGAAACAGCAATAAAACAACAGTATTAAACATCCTTCGGGTGGAAGTGCAGCTTTACGCCAGTGAAAATGGGCTTTTACAAAGAGATCCACATGTAAATGTTTCTCTTCCTGACCTTAATCGGTATTACTGTTGCCGGCCTGTTTCCTAGGGTATTTTTTTTTTTCGGTTGTGTTGCTGGTTCATGCCAACATACAGTGGAGGACTTTGCACGCTTGAAGCCCATTGCCTGAAAAGTGATGCAAAGTTATAGAACACTTCAAGATTGGCCTTGCGATTTGAATTAAATAAACCAAATTACTTACATTTGTTTATGAGGGTGCCTGATCATAAAAAAATGAGTGTGCTGTTGCTGACTGCGGCATACCTTTTTATCGTGCTTACCCATATTCTCTTGCTACCAAACCATCACTTGGTTTCAAATAAGTCGCAGTCACGTTATAATTCTATCTTCAAAAGAAGACTGGATAATTCAAGCGCTCAGGCACTCAGTATGATGCACCGTACCGATAAGTCTGTTTTGAATAAAGATCAAAATATACAGAGCCTATTTGTTCAACTGGCCGGGGTGTTTTTGAACTTGTTTTTAATTCCGCGGATAGTAAGGCAACTAAGGCCACCTACCTCGATACTACATCACCTTTCGGCCACTTTCCCTTTCCGACTCGCCCTTCGTATTTGATTCTTTTAGTAATAAGCATTTAACAAACTGTCCATTCCGGGCAGGTTTCAATCTGTTTGTCTAAAAGAATTTATTATGCAAATTTTATTATCGAAAAGCCTGCGTCGTTTAAGCAGGCTATACAGCCGTGCCATCGTTAACGTCCTGCCTGATCTTCGCCTGGAACATTACGCAGAGATCCTATTACTGGCGTCCACTAAGCATACCCCAACCCATAAGGAGCTTGCGGAATTATTCCAGGTAGATAAGTCCCGTATTGCGGTGCTCATTGAAGGTATGACCAAAAACGGCTTTGTTTATACGGAACAAAATGTAGCGGACCGGAGGGCTCATTTTATCTATCTGACCAACAGGGGTAAAGAAAGTGTACCCAAGATACAGGAAGCTATAGAGCAAGTAAATCATATGATCAACAAGCAAGTCGACAAAACGCATTTGGATCATTTTTATGAAACACTTTTTAAGATGCAGTCAAACTTAGTTGACATCGCACTTTAGCTGTAAGCGACAGGAGCGTTAGAAGTAATCACTTCTGTCGAAGTCCCTGAGCACGTATACAGTAGGCAGCTTTACTGACGCATTATGCCGGGTGATTATTATCGGATGCTGTGGTTTATTTTCATAAATGATCGCTCGTATACTATAAAAAATTAATTTATGATTGCTAAAGATCTCAGAAGATTAAGCAAGCTATATGTAAAAGTGCTTGCTTTACACCTTCCGCCACCGCACACAGAATATATGGCTGAGGCAATGTTATTTATTTCCGGCAGCGCGGGGTGCATGAAACAAAGGCAACTTGTAGATTTTATGGAAGTTGACCGGAGAAGTCTGATGCCAATGCTAAAAGAGCTGCTGGACATAGGTTACCTGCTTGCTACGGAACATCCCGAATGCAGGAACGAGTATCTTTTTTCGCTGGCCGAAAATGGTAAAAAAGTCATGCCTCAGATTCATGAGGCGGTTAGCGCCGCTGAAAAGATCATAGAAGAAAAACTTGGGGAATCCAGATTAAGTTTGTTTAAAAAGGAGATGGTTCAGATAGAGGTAAGCCTCAAAAGCAAACTGCTTGGTTATGAATTTAAAAAGCCATAAAAAGCTTCTAACCTGCGTTGAGTTAGATTTCGGTAATCCGTAAGATATATACATGGTAGCCCATCAAATTAATTGTTGCAATTCGAGGTTATTGAACAAAGTGCTTGTATCGCACCAGTCTCCTGACGGAACAAATTTTAATAATGAAGGTTGTATAACTTTAAGTGTGGATATGACTACTCAAAATAACATTGATAAGCCAGTTGCCAACCCCGGTGACCATCTGGCTAATGAACGGACTTTTTTAGCCTGGATCAGGACAAGCATTGCTTTAATGGGTTTCGGCTTTGTGGTGGTTAAATTCAGCCTGTTCATCCGGCAGCTCGCTTTGATTTTACCCGGTAAAGTGGTTTTACCAACCAAAGGGTATTCCTCTGAGATCGGTATCTTGTTGGTCGCCATTGGTGCCGCTATGGCATTACTGTCATTTTTCCGCTACCGTTCAACTGAAAAGCAATTGCTGGATCACGCTTATAAACCATCTTTTTTATTATCCGTTTTCCTGACAGCCTCCATTTTGGTTATTAGTGCTTTATTGATTTATTATCTTTTACCAAGTATTTAATATCGTCAATCATAACTTTTGGTTATTGAACATCACGTTTTGCGATATCACAAGCAGCTATTTTGACTGTACCTTTGATATATCAATCAAAGAGGACAGCAACAATGGAAGACCCGGATTTAGAAAAAGAGCTCGTTAAAACGATAATTAAAATGTCACGTTATACAATCTACATCAGTTGTATCGCGGTCGCCTGTATGGTTATTGTCATCGTTTCCCTGTCAAACATGGGGTCAAACAGCCCGGCGGTAATAGAAGCAACAGCGCCCGTTAGTACTACTATCCCGTCCACTGAATCCTCCGCCGGTACTACGCCGCGGTCTATTTCGGCTGATGCCTGGAAAGCTCCTGACGAAAGTACCATTCCGGCAGGCAAAGCAGGTGATGCCATTCGGTACGGCCGGGAGCTGATCGCGCATACCGCCCAATACTTCGGGCCTAAAGGAAGTGTAGCCATGATCACCAACGGGATGAATTGCCAGAATTGCCACCTGGCAGGCGGTACGAAACTTTTCGGTAACGATTATGCCGGGTTCATCAGCAGCTACCCCAAGATGAGCGGCCGAAGCGGCAAGGTTGAACCAGCTTCGGAACGCATTGCAGAATGCTTTGAACGCAGTTTAGCGGGCAAGGTGCCCGATACCGCAGGTAAAGAAGTACAATCCATATTGGCCTATATGAAATGGATCGGCAAGAGTGTAAAGAAAGGCCAGAAGCTATTTGGCAGTGCAACTGAAAAAATTGCTTTCATGGATCATGCGGCCGACCCTGCAAAAGGTAAAGAGGTATTTGTAATGAAATGCCAGAGCTGCCACGGCTCCAATGGTGAAGGCCTTTTGAACGCAGATAAAAAGACCTATGCCAACCCGCCACTATGGGGGAAGCATAGTTATAATGATGGTGCCGGGATGTACCGCTTAACCAACCTTGCCGGATTTGTCAAAAACAACATGCCTTTCGGAGCAACCTATCAAAGCCCGCAACTAACAGATGAAGAAGCCTGGAACGTATCTGCCTTTATCAATACACAACCCCGGCCGCATAAAGACCAGCACAGGGATTGGACCGACCTGAAGAAAAAACCTCTCGATTTTCCGTTTGGCCCTTATGCCGATGGCTTCAGCGAAAAGCAGCACAAACTCGGTCCTTTTAAACCCATCAAAGACGCACAAAAAGAATTAACCAGTAAAAAATCATAAACAAATAGAAAACATGAAAAAGTACGCTTTCCTACTCGCAGCATTCGCGCTGATCGCTTTTGTAAAACCTGCCACAGCGCAACAAACAGATCCGGCCACCTTTACCGGTGCCGAAGCTAAACTTAAACATTATAATGCTTTATACATCCTTAACTCTAATGATGAGAAAAGGATCAAAGGGACGCTGCGTAATATCGACAACGCGATTGAAGATCCACGGCTGAAAGGTAAACTGCATGTCGAACTGGTCGCTTTTGGTGATGGCGTAGCCGTATTTATGAAAAACGGTGCTTACGAACAGGCTTTGAAAGATCTGCAGGCCAAAGGGGTAATCTTAGCACAGTGCAACAACACGATCAGGGAACGTAAAATAGACAAGGCCGATCTTTTCCCTTTTATTTCCTATGTGCCCAGCGGCAATGGCGAGATCATTATCCGTCAATACGAAGGATGGGCGACCGTACACCCGTAATCCATATCACCAATTCAGTTTAAATAACAGCTCATGAAATATCTTCAGATAATATCCACAATAGCCATAATAATCGCCCTGGGTGGCCAGGTAAAAGCACAGGATCACCGCTTTGATCCGCCGTGGAATACCCCGCCGGAAAGTAAGGTCATGTTTACCGTGCCCGGCGTAGATAACGTACCCGATCTGTTCGGCGACATTATCGATCCGCAGTTAGTCGTATTCTTTGCCGGGAACCAGTTCATGTGCATAGACGACCTGATGGCAGCTTTTAAAAAGGAACACCCGCAATACCAGCGCATTTTTGCGGAAACTTTACCGCCGGGAATTTTAGCCAAGCAGATCATCGGTGGCTCCATCACCATCGCCAACATGCGCATCACTTTAAAACCGGATGTTTATACCGCTGGTAAAAGCCGCACCGACCAGATGCCGGAATATTTCAGCAGAACAGAACCTTATGCTTATAACCGTTTGGCCATTATGGTTCAGAAGGGCAATCCAAAAAATGTAAAAGGACTGAAAGACTTGGGCCGTGCGGATGTACGGGTCAGTATGCCGAACCCGGAATGGGAAGGTATTGGAAAGCGCATTGAAGAAGCCTATGTATTAGCCGGAACAGAAACTTTGCGTAAAACGATCATGGAAGACAAAGTCAAGGATAGCACTACCTACCTTACGCAGATCCACCACCGCCAAACACCCATGCGCATTTTATACAACCAATCGGATGCGGCACCCGTATGGTATAGTGAGGCTTATTATCAAATGATGATCAAACACCCTACAGACCTGGTAGAGATACCTGCTAAAGAAAACATCAACGCCACTTACGTTGCCGGGCAAATGAAAAATGCACCGCATTCACAGGCAGCGAAAGATTTTATGGATTTTTTGATCAGCCCGACGGCCAAAGCGATTTACCGCAAATACGGATTTACAACTAAATAAGATGAGAAAATATATGTTATTGCTGATCGCCACCATAGGTTGCCTGTCAGTTTTCGCCCAAACCGATACCCTGCATGTTTATGGCCCTGGTGGCCCGCTATCCGCCATGCAGGATTGTGCTAAAGTGTTTACTACAAAAACTGGCATCCCGGTAATTGTGGCGGGAGGTCCAGAGCCTAAATGGTTGGCGCAGGCCGGGCAAAATGCCGATGTAATTTATGGTGGTGCCGAGTATATGCTTACGCAGTTTATTCAGGCCCATCCGGGCATGGTTGATGCCAGTACAAGAGTAGAGTTGTACAAAAGAAAAGCTGCCATTTTGGTCAGACCGGGAAACCCTAAACATATTGCAACGCTGAAAGACCTGACGAGGCCAGGGGTTCATATTTTAGATGTGAACGGCGCAGGGCAGTTTGGATTGTGGGAAGATGTCGCCGGAAAAGAGGATTTAATCGGAAGTATCCAACAAAATATCGCAGGATCATTCGCCAATACTGCTTTAGGTATAGAGGCCTGGAAAAAAGATAATACCTATGACGCCTGGATCACTTATGCATCTTGGCATGAAAATTTGAAAACGATCACTCAAACAGTAGAATTACCGATATCATTGCGTTTATACCGGGGTACGCCGGTAGCAATAACTACTAACAGCAAGCATGTTGCGCAGGCTAAACAATTTGTTCAGTTCCTAAAAAGTACGGAAGGTCACACGATATTTAAAAAATGGGGTTGGGAATAAATCAATAACTTTACATTATCAATCATCTATAATGGTGATGAAAACAGTGCGATTTCATGATTGATTTTTGAACAACAAATCAAACAGATCATGAAAACTTTACAAAATTTAACACATTACCAATTTTCAGAACAAACCTTTGCTTTAGGAGAAAAGATCATTAATGTAAGCATATACATAGCAGCTTTTGCATTTATGATATTTCCTTTTGCTATACTATTTTTAAGATTATGTTAGACTTCCGCCTCCAGGTATTTTATACTGTTGCCAAACGGCTCAATTTCACCAAAGCTTCAGCTGAATTGTATATCAGCCAGCCCGCGGTTACCAAGCACATTAAGGAACTGGAAGCGGAATATAAAACCAGCCTTTTTGAACGGAGTGGCAATAAAAAAATAATATTGACCCCGGCGGGTGATATGTTACTGCAATATGCAGACAAACTCTTAGCTATTTACAAAGAATTGGAGTTTGACATGAACTTGTTGGCGAAACAACATATGGGTACGTTACGTATTGGTGGCAGCAATACCGTTTCCCAGTATGTTATACCACCGGTTTTAGCCCAGTTTCATCAAAGATTCAAAGATGTGCAAGTCAACTTGGTTACCGGCAACACTGAGCAAATAGAGCAGGCACTGTTAAACAAGGAAATTGACCTCGGTATTGTAGAAGGAATACACCGAAACCCACAGATTAAATACCAGGAGTTTATCGCAGATGAACTGGTGTTGGTGTGTAGTATCAAAAATAACACGATCAAAAAAGATGCTATTAAACCGGAAGAGTTAAAAAGTTTGCCGCTGTTATTACGCGAGCCGGGATCAGGTACGCTGGATGTTATTGCCCACGCCTTAAAACCCTTTGATATCAAAATTGCCGATCTTCAAACAGAAATGCAATTGGGTGGAACCGAAAGCATCAAATCTTATTTAATGCACAGCAATTGCTTTGCTTTCCTTTCGGTACAATCCATTTTAAACGAGTTAAAAACCAATTCCCTCAAAATAATAGATATTAAAGACCTAACCATTGAACGCCCGTTTTATTTTATCCAGCCGCACGGCCAACCAGCGTCACTGGCAGAATTATTCATGCGTTTTACGAAAAGCTATAAAGCGATTTGATCATCATATCTTTATCACGATGAAATTATTTGGAACTATTTTAGAAGAGGATTTACGTGCCAACAGCCAGCTGAAAACCCTGCCGGCCGAAACGGTGATGATGCAATCGAATAGTTATATCCGATCCATTCCGGTGGTGCTATCCGGCAGCATGCGTGTTATGCGCGAAGATGAAGATGGCCGCGAAATATTGCTTTACTATATCAAACCAGGCGAAAGCTGCATTATGTCTTTTTTAGCCGGGATACATGAAGATACCAGCAAAGTCAAATTGGTGGTGGAAGAAGATTCCGAAGTATTGATGCTACCTATAGCCAAAGCCAGTGAATGGATCAAGGTATATCCGGAATGGGCCGACTTTATCTTTAAACTTTATCATAAGCGTTTTGAAGAATTGCTCGAGGTGATCAATGCGGTTGCCTTTCAAAAGTTAGACGACCGGATCGTTTCCTTGCTGAAAAGAAAAGCGAATGTTTACGGATCGAATGAGTTTAGTATAACCCATCAACAACTGGCCGAAGAGTTAGGTACCACGCGCGAGGTAGTTTCCCGACTGTTGAAACAAATGGAAAAACAGGAATTAATTACGCTTTCCAGAAATAAGATCTCTTTAAATATCCCTCTGTAACATAGGTCACCAACCGTTAGCTGCGCAAGCGCTATTTTTGTTTCCATGGAAATAGCAGGATACGCATTGGCAATTTTGATCGGCTTATCATTAGGTCTCATTGGCGGTGGCGGCTCTATCTTAACCGTGCCCATCCTGGTTTATTGCTTTAAGATAGACCCCGTGATAGCAACCACTTATTCGCTTTTTGTGGTTGGTATAACCAGCTCGGCAGGTGCGCTAAGCCATTACCGCAAAGGTAACATGAATTTTAAAATAGCTTTTGTATTTGGTATTCCATCATTAATAGCTGTATTCATCATGCGTAAATGGGTGATGCCTGCTGTGCCGCATCATTTGCTCAATATTGGTTCGTTTGAACTTACCAAGCCAGTCTTATTAATGCTTGTTTTCGCGATGTTAATGTTGGCCGCTTCCATTTCGATGATCAGGAAGAAAAAAGAAATTTTAGTTTCCGACTCACAGTTGAGCTATACCAAATTGGTGATCCAAAGTATTATAGTTGGCATCATCACCGGTTTTGTAGGCGTGGGCGGTGGCTTTTTAATCATTCCATCGCTGGTTTTGTTTGCCGGTTTGTCCATGAAAAAAGCCGTGGGCACATCCTTAATGGTAATGACCATCAGTTCATTGTTAGGCGTATTGGGTGACGTAAGCCGGCATGCCCCAATCGATTATAAATTCTTATTGCTGTTTTCAGCATTTGCCATAGCCGGAATTATAACGGGCAGCTATTTAACCAAATATATAAGCGAAACAAAACTAAAGCCTGCTTTTGGCGGGTTTGTGTTGCTGATGGGCATATTTATATTGATCACAACTTTAACAAAATAATATGGATATCATTAAACAACCCTGGCCCTGGTATGTGGCAGGTCCCCTGATCGGGTTGATCGTACCAGCTTTATTACTTTTAGGTAATAAAACTTTTGGTATTTCCGGAACGCTTAGACAGGTCTGCGCTGCCTGCATCCCCGCCAATATTTCATTCTTTAAGTATGACTGGAAAAAGGAGAGCTGGAATCTTTTTTTTGCAGCCGGAATTATTATAGGCGGCTTTATTGCTACCTACCTGCTGTCAAACGCCGGGCAGGTAAATATCAATCCACATACGACAGCGCTGCTGCAGCAGGAAGGTGTCAAGGATTTTAGCGGTTTATTGCCGCAGGATATATTCAGCTTTAGTCAGCTGTTCACCCTGCGTGGATTTATTTTTATTGTTGTGGGTGGTTTCCTGGTTGGTTTCGGAACCCGGTATGCGGGAGGCTGCACTTCAGGCCATGCCATCATGGGGATATCTTCTTTACAGTGGCCATCTTTAGTGGCAACCTGTTGCTTTATGATCGGCGGATTTGTGATGACCTGGTTCATTTTACCTTATTTATTACAGTTATGAAAAATGTCAAATTCTTAGTAGTAGGGATGCTCTTCGGTATTATCCTCGTCAAATCCGAAGTGATCTCCTGGTTCCGGATACAGGAAATGTTCCGCTTACAAGCCTTCCATATGTATGGGATCATCGGTAGCGCCATAGTCGTAGGCATCATTTCAATTCAGCTCATCAAACGGTTTCAGTTAACGACCATACACGGAGAAAAAATTGTTATTGCTGACAAAACATTTCATTGGGGTAATGTCTACGGTGGATTGATTTTCGGTTTAGGCTGGGCAATAACCGGAGCTTGTCCGGGACCGCTTTTCGCCGAGATCGGCAGCGGCTTCTTCGTAATTATAGTTACGCTGTTAAGCGCGATTGCGGGAACTTGGACTTATGGTTTATTAAGGGAGAAATTGCCTCATTAATAATAGATAAAATGAAAATCGAACAATTTGAAGATAAAGGGCTATCGCACTATTCCTATGCCATTTTGAGTGAATGTGACCGCCAGATAGTTTTGATAGATCCATCAAGGGATGTAAGTCAATATTTGGCTTACGCTGAGAATAATGGAGCGAGGATTATCGGCGTAATTGAAACGCATCCGCATGCCGATTTTGTAAGCGGGCATTTAGAATTGCATCAAACCACTGGCGCGACTATTTTTTGTTCTGCATTAGTAGGCGCAGTTTACCCGCATCAAACTTTTGATGACGGGAATAGTATCAGTTTTGGCAAGATCACATTAAAAGCGTTAAACACGTCCGGCCACTCTCCCGATAGTATCTCTATCGTATTAACACACGATGGTAAAGACAAAGCGGTATTTACAGGTGACACCTTATTCATCGGTGATTGCGGCAGGCCAGACCTGCGTGAAAGTGCAGGTAATCTAACAGCTAAAAGGGAAGAATTGGCAGCAAAAATGTATCATTCACTCCGGGAAAAATTAATGGTGCTGGACAATGAAGTAATTGTTTACCCTGCGCATGGGGCTGGAACACTCTGTGGTAAGGCATTAAGTGAAGCCAACAGCAGTACCATTGGCGCTGAAAAATTGAGTAACTGGTCGTTACAAAATATGACTGAATCGGAGTTTATATCTATGCTTTTGCAGGATCAGCCCTTTGTACCAAAATATTTCCCGTTTGATGTAGAATTAAATAAACACGGCGCAGGAAACCTGGCGCAGGAAATTGCAAATGTTCCGATTGGCCATCCTGAAGTATTAAACAGCAGTATTTATATCATTGACACACGGGCTGAAAAAGAATTTAAAAAAGGGCATCTTCCGGGGTCGATTAACCTGCAAAATGGCGGCAAGTTTGAAACCTGGCTGGGGAGCATTATTGCACCGGAGGAAGCTTTTTACCTGGTTGCAGAAAATGAGCAAATTCTCGAAAGCCTGATTTTGCGCTGCGCGAAGATTGGCTATGAGCATTTTATAGAGCGGGCATTTGTTTTTCAGGCAGGAACAGCAATAATGGATACTACTGATTTACGTAGGTTTTCAACGAATCAAACAGAATATACCATTGTTGACATTAGGAATACTGGAGAAGTGAAGGAACACCCGGTATTTAAAAATGCCATCCATATACCGCTTCCCGAATTAAGGGAAAGAGTTTCGGAAATACCCTTTAATAAACCCATAATTGTACATTGCGCAGGTGGCTATCGCAGCGCGGCTGGCAGCAGTATCATTAACAATGCTTTTGGCAATAAAGCAAAAGTCTATGACCTGGGCGAAGCCATTAAAGATTTTTTATAGCAATGGATAAAAAAGAACATTGGGAAAAGGTTTACCAAACCAAATCGCTGACCGAAGTGAGTTGGTATGAACCCGTACCCGAAACGTCGTTGAATATTATTGCCAGTCTCAAATTATGTAAAAATGCTGCCATCATTGATATTGGTGGTGGCGACAGTTTGTTAGCTGATCATTTGTTAGCATTGGGTTATACCAATATTACAGTGCTCGACATATCAGCAGCAGCGATTGAAAGGGCAAAATTGCGTTTAGGGCCAAGAGCCGCTTTAGTTAAATGGATCATAAGGGATATGCTCCTGTTTACCGGATCTGAAAAATTTGATCTCTGGCATGACCGCGCTACATTTCATTTCCTGACAGACCTACAAGACCGGCATATATATTTAGATATTGTAAACAGAAATCTAAAAGAGAAAGGCTATTTGATAGTCAGTACATTTGCGTTAGACGGACCTGAGAAGTGCAGCAATTTGCCCGTACATCAGTTTTCTGAATCAACGCTCTTCGATGTGTTCGGCCTTTATTTCACAAAGATAAATTGCTTTGAGAAAGAACACCCGACTCCCGTCCTTACTTTACAGCAATTTCTATATTGTACGTTTCAAAAAACAATAACTTTTGGTTATTGATCATCGCTTTTTATGATAAAAATGACTTGTAAGAATGATGGATCTTTGAGCATCAAAAGACAAGATTATGCATACTCAACAACATCCATTAACTTCTAAAACTGCCGGACTACTGATCAATTTGAATGAAAACAGCCGTAAGATTATTTTTATAATTTGTGTAACCTTATGTCTAACCCCGTTTATCAGTCCGGCTATCGCCTTATTGATGGGTTTAGTGATCGCCCAATTTACAGGGCATCCTTACTTGCATCTCAATCATAAAGCTACGCATCTATTATTGCAGATTTCTGTAGTTGGTTTAGGTTTCGGCATGAATGTGCATAGTGCCATGCAAGCCGGAAAAGAAGGGGTTTTATTCACAATTGCTTCGATCACCGGAACCTTGATTTTCGGTTATTTCATGGGCAAGTGGTTAAATATTGAAAAGAAAACCTCTTATCTGATCTCTGCCGGTACCGCCATCTGTGGTGGTAGTGCCATTGCCGCAATCTCACCGGTGATCAAGGCTGAAGAAAAGCAAATATCAGTCGCCCTTGGCTGTGTGTTCATACTGAACTCGATAGCTTTGTTTATTTTCCCGATGATCGGTCATCATTTTAACCTGTCACAAACGCAATTTGGCTTATGGTGCGCGATTGCCATCCATGATACCAGTTCAGTAGTAGGTGCCGCGAGCAAATACGGACCACATGCTTTGGAAGTAGCCACCACCGTTAAATTGGCCCGCGCTTTATGGATCATCCCGGTGGCGTTTATGTCGACTTTCATTTTCAAAAACAAATCAAAAAAAATCAGCATTCCTTACTTCATCGGTTTGTTTGTTCTGGCCATGATCGCCAGCACTTACATCCCTGCCACTAAATTGATCAGCCCTTATATGATCATGATCGCTAAGGCTGGTTTAACACTTACCATGTTTTTAATTGGTGCAGGTTTATCCAGAAAAGTATTGGTATCAGTTGGGTTCAAACCTCTGTTCCAGGGAGTCGTGCTTTGGATCGCCATTTCCTGTGCCGCTTTGTATGCCGTGATGCACTTGGCCTAACTGATGAGTGGTGGTACAGCCCACAAATTTCATCTGTTTTTATTACGCCAAACTGGGTTCTATGCACTTCCCCTTGGGATTTTTTAAAAATCAAATTATCCTGCTAATCGCTTCAAATCTTTAAGAAAATGGTTCGAGATTATTCCCCTACGGGCTACAAAATCACCCACCTTGGGAACAACGTGGGAATGAATTAAAGAAAATTATCATGAAAGAGGCCGTCTCATAAGTAAAATTATGAGGCGGTTTTTTTGTATAAGCGGGAGAGATTTTGTAAATTAAAGGCAT
>NZ_JAUMKC010000013.1 GCF_030519355.1 Mucilaginibacter sp. L3T2-6 | reverse complement strand
TGTCCCCATGCCTTTAATTTACAAAATCTCTCCCGCTTATACAAAAAAACCGCCTCATAATTTTACTTATGAGACGGCCTCTTTTTCTTTTTCATCTTTAATCATTGGTCTTTTACCTTTTATCAAAAAAAACTACCTTTATCCGCGAACCTATTTGTAACCCATGCCCTACCAAAACAGAAGATCAAGCTATACAATTTTTATTTTGATCTTTGTTGCCATAAAAGTCGGGCTGAATTTAATGGCCATATCCCATTTCGGTTTTCACCGTGACGAATTACTGCATCTCGTCCTGGCAGACCATCTGGATTGGGGTTACAAAGAAGTCCCTCCTTTTATAGCGCTATTGGCTAAAAGTACTTTTATGCTGTTTGGTCATTCGGTTTTTGCAGCGCGCATCTTTCCAACAATCGCCGGGGGCTTAATTGTATGGCTCACCGGGCTGATTACCGTAGAACTCGGAGGGCGCAGGTTCGCCATTGCCTTGGCCTGCCTGGCTTTAATATTCTCGCCAGCCTTTGCAGCGAGCGACTATCTTTTTCAACCCGTTGTTTTCGACCAGCTTTGGTGGGTTATGGCGGTTTGGCTGCTGGTAAAATACTGCAACACCTCCTCTGTAAAATACTTATATATACTTGGTATGGTTATAGGGGTGGGCATGCTTACCAAATACACTATGGCATTTTTCACCTTCGCGCTGATTATAGGCCTGGTGTTCAGCAAAAATCGCAAGCTACTGATAAACAGACACATTATTGGCGCCGCATTACTGGCATTGTTTATATTTTTACCAAACCTTATCTGGCAGTTTACCCACCATTTACCCGTAATAACACATATGAAGACGCTGCAGGAGCAGCAACTCGACTATAACAAACCTTCTGATTTTATTAAGCAAACACTGTTAGATAACGGCATAGCCCTTTTTGTATGGCTTACCGGCTTTATGTTCCTGCTGTTTTCTTTCCGCCTTCATAAGTTCCAGTTCATTGCGGTGGCTTTTGTACTGATATTTGGCTTTCTTCTGGTAATGCACGGAAAACCGTATTACCTGTTCGGAGCATTCCCAATGCTTTTTGCGGCAGGCGGCTTTGGCTTTGAGAGGTGGCTAAAAACGAGCGGCTATGCATCACGTATGGCTGTCATCACCCTGTTTACCATACCGAATTTAATATTTTTTCCGATGGCGTTGCCCATCTTTTCCATTAACCAAACACTTGCGGCTATTAAATTTCTAAATGAAAAAATTCCCATGACTAAGTTTGCCACAACTTGGGAAGACCATAAACAGCACCCGCTTACGCAGAATTATGCAGACATGTTCGGTTGGGACACCATGACCGCCCTGGCGGCGAAAGCATGGAATGAGCTTACACCCGAACAGCAGAAACAGACCCAAATTTACGCTGATAACTATGGCGACGCAGGGGCCGTGCACCATTTCGGCAAACAATACAACCTGCCCGAAGTAATCTCGCTAAACAGCAGCTTCACGCTGTGGGCGCCCGACAGCCTTAATGCGAAATATATTATTTATGTGGATGATCAGGGCGGTAAAAATATCGAAAGCTTCTCATCCGCCCTAGAAAGTTACCGCAAAATCGGCGAGGTGGATAACCCGCTCGCCCGCGAGTATGGAACGGCCGTGTTCCTGCTGGTTAATCCCAAAGCTCCGTTAAAAGAGCGGTACGCTAAGGAATTAGCGAGGAAAAGGCTTGAGTAATTCATGGGTGCAGAATACATTAAAATCAGACTGTATCAATTAAACATTTGAAAATTGAGTAACTAAACGATGCGCGGATTAAAAACCATTATCTTTTTACTGATTTCCAACACGTTTATGACATTTGCGTGGTATGGGCACCTTAAATTCAAAGAGTACGACTGGGGCAAAAACCTGGGGTTAATTGCCGTTATATTTATTAGCTGGGGTTTGGCCTTTTTTGAATACCTATTCCAGGTACCGGCAAACCGGGCAGGTTTTAAGGGAGATGGCGGGCCTTTTACCCTGGTTCAGCTTAAAACAATACAAGAAGCCATTACCCTTACCGTATTCATGCTGTTCAGCATTGTGTTTTTTAAATCAGAAAAGCTGGGCTGGAACCATTTGGTTGGTTTTGGGTTGATAGTGCTGGCGGTATTTGTGATATTTAAAAAGTGGTGAAAATAGACGAGCTTGTTAATGCACAACGGAATTTAACTTCCCATTCACAATCCTATCCGTATAATCCTGTATAAAAGCCTTACAATCTTCCATGCCTTTATTCATCTCGGCATTTTTCGGGCCACTTAGCAGGTTTTTAGACAAGCCTTTATCCTCAATGCTATAGATGCCTGTAAAATCCTTACCATCGAATAAATAAATATAATTACCCTGCATCATTTGGTAAATGTTGCCAGGGGAGTTAATTACCCTTGGCGTTTCATCGGGGAGATTACTGATCAGGCTCCTTCCCCACGACCGGAATGGTTTCTCATATCCAATCAAATCCGCCAGGGTTGGATAAATATCCATCTGCGAAGCTAAATCAGTCCGCACGCCTTTTAGCTTGTAGGCCTTATTGGGACTAAAGAACAAGATCGGTATTGCGAACCGGTTCACAGGCTTGGCATATTCAGGGTAATAGGTTTGGCTGGTATGGTCGGCCACAAGAACGAAGATGGTGTTGTTATACCAGGGCTGTGTCTTAGCGTAATTGAAGAATTCCCGCAGCGCGTTATCGGTGTATTGTACGCATTTATCCAACTCCAGCGGGCCACCGGCAAAGCGTGTCTTATACTTTTTGGGGACGCGGAAAGGATCGTGTGACGATAGGGTAAACAGCGTCGACATAAACGGTTGTTTCTGTTTGCTTAAGGTCCTGCCTACGTACTGAAAAAAAGGTTCGTCCCATATTCCCCATATTCCGTCGAAATCTTTTTCGTTATTATATTCGGTTTTGCCATAATATTTTTGGATGCCGAGGATATTGCCAAAACCCTCGAATCCCATAGAGCCGTTTGATGCTCCATGAAAAAATGATGTCTGATAGCCCATGCTATCGCAAATGGATACGATAGATTGTATCTTTTGTTTGGCATACGGGGAGGAAGTGAACGCTGTTTGGAAAGATGGTATACCGGCAAGTACCGACGACATAGCATGTATAGATTGCCGGCCATTGGCAAAGGCATTCGTGAATATCAGGCTGCTGTCAGACAGCGAATCCAAAAACGGTGTGTATGACTTAAATCCCGGAATATGTGAGTTTCTGTTCATACTGCCCCAAAACTCACGGGCCATACTTTCCATTATGATAACCATTACATTGGGCTTCGTAACCGGATCATCGTGGTATCGCTTAAAAGGCTTTATGCTGGCGTTAATATAAGCCTCATCCGTCCATTTCTGCAATTTAAAGCTGTTACTATTGAAGGTACGAAAGATGGCAAAAGGCGTATTTAATATTACGTCGCCCTGGTTCGGTACAGTCATGTGCTTATAGGCGTCAACCATATTTATTGGCCGGGTGCTGTGTTTAAAATCGCCCCTGATGCCGCCAACCATCAGCGTAACAATAATGAGCATACCAACAAGAGAATAGGCAAAATATGCAGCTGCTGGCTTTACCTTGACCGGCTTAACCTTAACCTTTTTATAAAGCCATATCCAGCATGCTGAACAGATCACATAGATCAGGAATAGATAACCATAACGCCACCAAAAATGCTCGAACAGCATTCTTTTATTATTTTCATCCACCAGCAGGTCAAGCGTTGCCCGGGTAGAACGCACCTGGCTAAAGCGGTAATAAACAATATCAACAAAGTTTGTGGCATAGGCCACCAGATTAGTAACGAAATACAGGATAGTGATGCCTTTTTGAAATCCGGGCCGCGTATTAAACGTAAGGGGCAGGATACTTAATATGATAAACAGGCTGTTGATATACAGTAAAGCAGTTGTATCAAAAGCAATACCATAGTAGCATAACCTTAACAAAGTGCTTAAGGAATTGACTTCGAGCAGGTGCGTATTGAAGGCGATAAATAAAACCCTGCTGATAAAATAAAAAAGGTATCCTAAAAATAACCTGTAAAGAAGGACTTTATATTCGTTTAGCCGGATAGGGGTATTCATTAAAATGCATTCTATTGTTCAAAGATAACGCCTGAAGAATAATTATTTAACAATTACCTTACCTTATATTAAATATGACAAAACAAACGGTTAGCCCCCGCCAAAAGAAGCAATACTTTCCATATGAGTGGCTAACCTAATAACTTTCACCTTGGCCATTTACCGCTTAGGCAGAGATGGCATTGATAATGTCATATTGTGTAATAATTTCAAATTCGCCGTTAACCTCTACCAGCACTGCAATATTGTCTTTATTTATCATTGCCGAAATTTTATCTATGGAAGTATTTAAATCCACAAAAGGGAAAGGGGCTGTAGTAATGTTTTTTATCGGCTGCGACTTGATAGACGGATTTTCGATCAGTGAGTTAAGAATATCGCTTTCTGTTATTTTGCCTATAACCATATCTTTCTGCGTTACAGGTATTTGTGAAATATTCAGCGCCTGAATAGTAGTGATAGCCTCAAGAACGGTTTTCTCGCAATCGATAGTAATTATTTGCTGATTTTCTTTTTTGGCGATGATGTCACGTGCAGTAAGCTTTTCATCTTTCAAAAATCCGCGGTCACGCAGCCAGTCATCATTGTACATCTTGCCCAGGTATCGGGTACCATGGTCAGGGAAAATAACTACCACCACATCGCCTTTTTTGAACCTTTCCTTCATCTGCAGCAAACCGGCGATACCAGAACCTGTAGAGTTCCCCGCAAAGATGCCTTCCTTCCGCGCGATCTCACGGGTCATTAACGCAGCATCCTTGTCTGTTACCTTTTCAAAATGGTCTATTAAATTGAAGTCGACATTCTGCGGTAAAAAGTCCTCACCAATACCTTCGGTAATATAGGGATAAATCTCATTTTTATCCATAATACCCGTTTCCTTATATTTTTTAAATACAGACCCATAAGTATCAATGCCTAATATCTGTATCGCAGGGTTCTTCTCTTTTAAATATCTGGCGATACCGGAAATAGTTCCGCCTGTGCCCACGCCTGCCACCAGGTGGGTTATCTTTCCTTCAGTTTGTTCCCATATCTCGGGCCCTGTGGATTCATAGTGCGCCTGCGAATTGGAGAGGTTATCATATTGGTTTGGTTTCCATGAATTTGGAACCTCCCTTTCCAATCTTGAAGATACTGAATAATATGAGCGTGAATCCTCAGGTTCGACATTAGTCGGACAGACAATTACCTCGGCTCCAAACGCACGTAATGCATCGAACTTTTCTTTGGATTGTTTGTCTGTACTCGTGAAAATACATTTGTAGCCTTTTATTACCGCTGCAATTGCTAAGCCCATGCCGGTATTACCCGAAGTGCCTTCAATAATGGTACCACCGGGTTTAAGGCGGCCATCGGCTTCTGCATCTGCTATCATTTTGAGTGCCATCCGGTCTTTGATAGAATTGCCGGGGTTGGTTGTCTCAATCTTGGCTAAAACCGTTGCAGGAATGTCTTTAACTACTTTATTTAACTTAACCATTGGCGTATTGCCAATAGTCTCGAGTATATTATTATACCACATAATTTTAAGTTTGAAGCCCGCTTGCGGGTTGGTTGGGTCAAAATTAGCTTTAACTTTTCAGATTTACGAACGAAATCCCTCCTCGTCAGCCAGCCGCCTCACGTCTGCTGTTAAAATATAAGGTGTTTTACTGTCAGCCCGTTGTTAATCAGTTGCCTCAATGATTCAATTCCTATTTTCAGATGTGTTTCAACATACTGCTCGGTAACACCCGAATCACTCTCGGCAGTTTTGACACCTTCGGGAATCATTGGCTGATCGGAGACCAGCAACAATGCGCCGGTAGGTATTTTGTTGGCAAAGCCTGTGGTGAAAATGGTTGCTGTCTCCATGTCTATCGCCATGGCTCTCAACCGCTTCAGATACTTTTTAAACTCCTTATCATGCTCCCAAACCCGGCGATTCGTGGTGTAGCAGGTGCCGGTAAAATAATCGCGGCTAAAGTCGCGTATGGTAGTAGAAATGGCCTTTTGCAGCGCGAAAGCCGGTAGAGCGGGCACCTCAGCAGGCAGATAATCGTTTGACGTACCTTCGCCGCGAATCCCTGCTATCGGCAGTATCAGATCGCCCAATTTATTTTTCTTTTTAAGGCCTCCGCATTTGCCCAGAAAAATAACTGCCTTGGGTTTTACTGCGGTCAGCAAATCCATAATTGTTGCGGCCACCGAGCTTCCCATACCAAAATTAATAATAGTAATGCCGTTTGCCGTGCAGCTCTGCATAGGTTTATCCAATCCGAGTATGGGAGCGTCGTCGTTCCATTGAGAGAAAAGCTGTATATATTTCGAAAAGTTAGTTAGGATAATGTATTGTCCAAAATCAGCAAGCGGGCGGCCGGTGTAGCGTGGCAGCCAATTAGAAACTATAGCTTCCTTAGTTTTAAGGCCAGGGGTGACGGGGGTATGTACTTCTTTAATCTTCGTCGCCAGTTCCTTTGGCATTTCGTCTTTCTTTACATCTAATTCTTCATTCATGGTATCTGTCTTTAAATATCGTGAAGCCGCCTCTGATATTCGAATCGCCCTTACATGGAAGACTCAAAGCGGCCAAATGTGCGGATACAACAAACCCCGGCGTTAACCAGGGTTTATTTGCGTCCGTAAATATAAGTTCTGGTTATATGCTTATGGTTAAGCTACCTTTAATTTTTTAAGATCTGATTTTTCAAACTTCTCGTGCGCGTAATCCAATGTCACATTAAGCCGCTTTATATCCTTTTTTGAAGGAAACTCAAACATTGCATCGATCATAATCGCCTCACAAATCGAGCGCAGGCCACGCGCACCTAGTTTAAATTCAACTGCTTTATCAACAATAAAATCAAGCACTTCGTCATCAAATTCCAGCTTCACGCCTTCATAGTCAAACAGTTTTTTGTACTGTTTCAATAATGAATTTTTCGGCTCGGTGAGGATATTGTGCAGAGCCTCCCTGTCAAGCGGGTTCAAATAGGTTAACACGGGTAAACGGCCGATCAACTCAGGTATCAAACCAAATGATTTTAAGTCCTGCGGTGTAATATACTTATACAGGTTCTTCAAATCTATCTCGCCGTCATCGCGTTTCATTTTGTAGCCCACGGTTTGGGTTCGCAAACGCGAAGCGATCTTTCGTTCGATACCATCAAATGCACCTCCGCAAATAAACAGGATATTGTTGGTATTAACGGTGATCATTTTCTGGTCGGGATGCTTACGGCCGCCCTGCGGCGGAACATTCACGTTAGTACCTTCCAGTATTTTTAATAAGGCCTGCTGAACGCCTTCGCCAGAAACGTCACGGGTAATCGAAGCATTGTCGCTTTTTCTGGCGATCTTATCAACCTCGTCGATATAAACAATACCGCGTTCGGCTGTTGCCACATCATAATCTGCAGACTGCAGCAAGCGGGTCAGGATACTTTCGACATCCTCGCCCACGTACCCGGCCTCGGTCAATACCGTGGCATCGCAAATGCAAAATGGTACATTTAATATTTTCGCGAGCGTTTTGGCCAGCAGGGTTTTGCCAGTGCCGGTCTCCCCTACCATAATGATGTTCGACTTCTCAATCTCCACATCATCTTTTTCAACTCTTTGATTCAGTCGCTTATAGTGGTTATAAACAGCTACCGAAAGAATTTTTTTGGCATCGTCCTGGCCTATCACATATTGGTCGAGATGTGCCTTAATTTCAGCCGGCTTAAGAACTGCGGGCGCCGAAGGAGAGGTTTTTACTTTGCGCACCTTCAGCTCTTCAGCCAGTATTTCGTTAGCCTGGTTAACGCACTTATCGCAAATATGAGCGTCAAGACCGGCAATCAGCATCAGGGAGTCTTGTTTACCTGCACCACAAAACGAACACCTGATCTCCTTGCTGTTTTTGTTCATGTTTACTTTTTCTTAATTCAAATTTAATAAAAAGTCCGGAAGTCCGCAAGTCAGTAAAGTCCAAAAGTGTTGCTTAAGGATTCTCTGACTTAAAAAACTCCTGTTCTATGTTCCGGACTTCCGGGCCTTTCCGGCTTCCAGACTCAAATTATTTTTTTGCGTTGCTTCCCCGCAACACCTCATCAATCATTCCGAACTCTTTTGCTTCGTCAGCAATCATCCAGTGGTCGCGGTCTGAAGCATCCCAAACCTTCTCGTATGGAGCACCACTATGATCGGCTATAATTTGATATAACTCTTTTTTCAATTTAGTAATCTCGTGATACGTAATTTCTATATCACTTTGTTGCCCCTGTGCACCACCTGATGGTTGATGGATCATTACCCTTGCATGTGGCAACGCAGCTCTCTTACCGGCCGCACCCGCGCAAAGCAATACTGCGCCCATGGATGCTGCCATACCGGTACAAATAGTCGCTACATCGTTCGATATAAACTGCATGGTATCATAAATACCCAAACCGGCATATACGGAACCGCCTGGCGAATTGATATAGATCTGTATATCGCGCTTGCCATCAGCCGATTGTAAGAAAAGCAATTGAGCCTGAATAATGTTTGCGATATTTTCATAAATCGCGTCGCCAAGGAAAATAATGCGATCCATCATCAAACGCGAGAAAACGTCCATCTGTGCAACGTTCAACTGGCGCTCTTCAATAATATACGGCGTCATACCGGTTGGCACGGTAGTAATGCCGCCTGCAGGGATATTAGCCCGTTCAACATTACCGATAAATTTATCTACATAAAGACTGTTAATGCGGTGATGCTTAACAGCATATTTCCTGAATTCATTTTTATCAATGTTACTGCTCATGATTTTTTTGTTAGATGCGGTTTTAATCGCGATAAATATAGTTGTTACTTAAATACTTTTAACTACAGAAAGTTTTTTGAAAGTAAATTTATTTGGTGGAAAAAGTCCGGAAATTTATTAAAGATGAAATCATGTTGCAGCTTTTCAGCGCAATGATCAGGTTTTCAGCTTTAAAGAAATTATTGCAAAAACAAAAGCCCGAAAGCAAGATCAATTCTCCCACTTTCGGACTTTACTGAGTTTATGAACTTTACCGGCTCGTTATGCAGCCAGCTTCGAAAACTCTGTATAAGTAATTTCTTTCGGTTCCAGGGTAACTACGCTTTTTATATAGTCAAATACCTTCAGCGCTTTTACCTCTTCAAAAATCTTGTTAGCGTTTTCTTTATTTTGAAGATATTGAACTGTGTATTGTCCAAGCTGCTCGTCAGTTAACGGGGTCATACTGTACATCCGGAACTGCTGCTCCAGGCGAAGCTTCGCTAAATCGAAAACCTCTTCATATTTCAATTCAAGACCATTGTCTTTAACAATCTTGTTTTCAATTAACGTCCATTTCAGGTTCTGTGCAAAATCAGCATATCCTGCCGCCAATTCTTCGTCCGTAAGCTTTTCATTTGTTACCTGCAGCCATCGCTTTAAAAATTCGTCAGGCAGCTCGAAATTAACTTTATTTAAGCCATATTTGTAAATATCGTTCTGCAGCTTACGATCCGAATCCTGCTGCATCATCATTTCGATTTCTGCAGTTATTCTTTCCCTGAAGCCTTCCTCAGTGGTAACCTGGCCTTCGCCAAATAATTTATCAAAGAACTCCTGGTTTAAATCAGACTCTTCCAAACGATTAACATTTTTAACGGTCAGCCGGAAGTTTGATTTTAACTCTGCCGCTGTTTCTTCGTCTATCTTTAATAAACCTGCAATTTTAGCTGCATCGTTGTCAAAAGCTTTCTGAATATCCAGCGTTATCTCGTCTCCTTTTTTTAAGCCGATTAAAGAAGATTTTATTTTTTCGTCTTTAATCTGATCCAAGCGTACAGAGACTGTGTTGCTGATGCCTTCCTCAAAAACAGAACCATCCGGCGAAAGTTGAACTAATTCGGCATAAAGCACATCATCATCTGCCGATACGTCAGGATTTGTCATTTTGCCATAGCTGCGGCGGATATTTTTTATGCGCGCTGCCAGGGTTTCGTCATCAACTTTAATAACATACTGGGTTAATTTATCATTCGTTGAAAACTCAACGTTAAATTCAGGCGCCAGGCCAATCTCGTAGTTAAACTCGAAATTGTCAGCAAAATCCCAGTTATATTCTTTGTCATCGTCGCGCTTTGGCAAAGGCTGTCCTAAGACTTCTAATTTTTCGTCTTCCAGGTATTTATTCAATGTGTCCGAAAGCAGGTTGTTAATCTCATCAACTAAAATACTTTTGCCATACATTCTTTTAATGTGCGACGGCGGCACCATCCCCGGACGGAAACCTGGTATCTTAGCTTTCTTAGCCTGTTCTTTTATAGCTTTTTCTACGCGTGGCTGATAATCTTCCGGGTTGATATTAATTTTAACAACTGCGTTCAGGTTATCAATTTTTTCCTGTGATATATTCATCTTTTACCGGTATTTTAACTTATATCTATTTGTACAGGCAGCTGTAAAACTATAGTTATTAAAGCTGCCGCTTTTTGGAGGTGCAAAGGTATGAAAAAAGTCGGATAATCATTAAACGCAACAAAGACTGGAAGATAAAAGTACTTTTCAGTAATAGCCGGGTTTGGTGCGGTATCACTTTTATACCCGCGAGGCAATAAAAATACATGGCGATGAATAAAATCCGTCGCCATGTAAATAAAACATCTGGTCTTTAATGCGAACCGGCCTGTGCTGCAAAGGTGTTTGCCTGGAAATGATTGACTTTATTTTTTACCGATTTAATTGTTCTTAAGTAAGCGTAAATCGACTTGAGATCGCCTTCAGTCATACCTGCATAATCATACCATGGCATAATTGTTTGCGGATCGGTTGGCGATACTGCCATTGTTCTGGTTATATCTGCAAAATTCTTAAACCGCGCCACAAAAGCTGCACTTGTCCAGGTACCGATACCGGTTTCTTTATCAGGTGTGATATTGGCTGAGTTAATGGCATTATTCCCGATCCTAAAGCTACGCCCGCCTGCAAACTCCATTCCCGGAATCATTTTGCCTTTTACGTTTTGAGTATGGCAATCCATACATGCGCCAGCGTTAACCAGGTATGCCCCGTATTTAAGCGTGTCCGATGGATTTGGTAAGGCGCCCAGGCTTGCCTTTTGCGGCATGGTATGAACCAAAATATTTAACGGAAAGTTATAAGAAGCACGTGGATAAGCAGCATTAACAGGCTGTAAGGTACGTATATAGGCAATTATTGCATACACGTCTTCTCGGCTTAATTTGGAGTAGTTTGGCCATGGCATCAATGGAAAAATCGCAGAGCCATCTTTACGGACACCAGTAGTTATCGCCCTGAAAATCTCGCCATCTGTCCAGCCCTTTAAATTAAACGGGGTAATGTTAGGCACATGCACGCTGCCCGGGAAGTTGACTTTTTCGTCAAATACATCACCGCCCTGGCCGGGTTTGCCATCAAGTACCGGCCCTGCAAATTTTGTAAAATCGCGCCGTGAATGGCAATCGGTACATAACACAACGTGGCTTACCAGGTATTTACCGCGTGCTATGGTTTTTGCGTCGGCAGGTACATGAATATCTTCGGCATCACCCACGTTTGGCAGGGCTAAAGTGATGTAAGAAATGGCGCCGGCGACAACTAGAACAAAAACAACGACGAGATAAAGTAAAAACTTTCTCAGCTTTTTCATGATTGGGTTGGGTTGAATTAATAGTTTAAAATCAAGTTAAATTAAATAAAATTTGTAACATGACCAAGCAACCGGTCAGAACGTTACAATTTTTTTTATTTATTTGCCGAAAGCGGGGTAAACTAATTTAATTGACCTTTTCTACTGATGCGCCATCGGAATTATTGGCGTTAACTGTCTGCGGATTACCACGATACTTAATTACAGAGCCATCGCTGCCATGAACATTCAGGGTATTCATTACATTCAGCTCTCCGAATGAGCCATCGGATGCCCTTACCCAGCTTGTACCTGTAATGAAGTCCTTTGCATAAACTTTACTACCATCGCTTAGCTGAATCTCGCTGCTTGACGCCTGTCCTTTCAAATCCAATTCGGAAGCATCACTCGACCTGATTGTTACTTTAGTTGCAGTCAGATCGGCAGTTATCCGGGACCCATCCGAAAGATGAATGGATACGTCCCGCCCGTTTAATTTACCATCTGATACAATTTCCGAAGCGTCTGAGGCTTTGAGTCCTTCAAGCATCCGTACAGGTACTTTGATAATCATCTCACCGCTGTTACACAAGTTCTTTTTGGTATAAATGCGAAGAGTACTGCCGCTTACATTCGTCCGGATGTATTTTAAAAGGTTATCATCAGCTGTAACGGTTACTGTGCTTGAGCTATCCTGTTTTACTATAACCTTGAATGATTCAGATACGTCGATTTTAGTGAAATCTCCGGGCTTCCGGTTTTCGGTAATCTGGTTGCCAGAGCCGCGGATGCAGTGAAACCGGCAGGATGACAAGCAGGCAATCGAAATGACGCCAATTAAAACAAATATCGGTAGTTGCAGCTTTTTCATGTTTTTTAGGTCTTTGGACGTTGTATTGTGTTTTTACGTTACATCAAATTTAAAAAAAGCTGTCATTAACCGGCAGCTTTTAATTTTATACAATACTTTCGTTCGGGATTACTGAACATCGGCTAGATCCAGTGTTTGGCTGCCAGCCATTGATTGTGACCCTATTTTGGTTGAATGAACGGTTGAAAGGTCTTTGTGATCTACATTCTGTTCGCGATCGCATTTTAAAGTATATTCAGTAACTGATCCGCTCAGGCAAACTTTAGCATTGTCGTTTACAGTAACATCTGTCGAAAAAGAGTCTAAGTTCAATTTAGCGAAAGCATTGTCGTGCAGGTCAACATCGAACTCTATTTTTGAGATATTTCCAAATGATTTCACCTCGACGTTATCAAAAGCAGATATCGAGCGCAAGTCGTTTGCAGTAACCCAGACGATTAATTTATCGGCTTTATAAGAAGCAATCCTTAACACACCGCTTTTGCTTTGTACAAGTGCGGTTTCGCTATAATATTTGTTGTAAACTTTTACCTGGTCTGCAGCGCCGTCGCTTATATAAAGCTCAACGTTGCCGCGAACTTCTATTTTGTTGATGGCGCTAACGTCGGTTAAAATTGTGTAGTTATCATCAGCATTTTTAGCTGTGGCTGCATTAGCTGTATTTGTTACTCCGATGCCTAAAACTAAGGCGGCGAAGATGGTTATGATTTGAGTTTTCATGATATGTTTTATTTTGAGTGTCAACTAATTATAATCTCTAAATTCTTAATACACTAATAAGACGAACACAATTTTATAACGTTACAGCAATGCGGCCCCTATTAGGTGTGGTGCGGGTTTTTCCCGGTAAACCCGGTATTTAGGTCGGTGAAATTGAAGCAAAAATTAACGTAAAAGCCAAAGGCTGAAAGGTAAAAGACATGACACAGTTGATTTACCGGAAAACTGTATCTTGGCTTGGTAAATAAATAATATGAAATATGTTTTAGGTGTCGACGTTGGAACCGGCAGCGTTAAGGCCGTTGCTGTGAATTTATCCGGTCAATCATTTGCCGATGGCCAGCAATATTATACCTACAACTCTCCTAAACCCGGCTACCACGAGCAAGACCCCGAATTGATATGGCAGGCTTTTAAAAACTGTTTAGCAGGCATTGTTACAAAAATTGGCACACCGCCATTAGCAGTTAGTTTAAGCAGCGCTATGCATAGTTTAATCCCTGTTGACGAAAGTTGCAAGGCATTGACGCCAATGATGACGTGGGCCGATAACCGCAGTGCGGGCATCGCTAACCGTCTGAAGTCAACTAATGAAGGCATGGATATATATGAGGCAACGGGGACGCCGCTGCATGCGATGTCGCCGCTTTGCAAAATCATCTGGATCCGGGAAAACAACCCCGGCCTGTTCAGCCGGGTTCAAAAATATATTTCGATAAAGGAGTTTATCTGGTTCAAACTCTTTGGTGAATTTAAAATAGATGAATCATGCGCTTCGGGTACAGGGTTGTTCAATATCACAAAGCGGACCTGGCACGATGAAGCACTGCAAATGGCCGGTATAACCATACAGGAACTATCACAATCTGTTGCTACAGATTATAGCAATAATTTGCCGGGGAGCACGCCGGGATTTACTTTCCTTAAACCGAACACACCTTTCTTTATCGGCGCAAGCGACGGATGCCTGGCCAATCTTGGTAGCATGGCTATTGAATATGGTATTGCAGCAGTGACGATTGGCACCAGCGGGGCGGTAAGAGTGGCCAGCAATAAGCCGCTGCCTGATCGCACCGCAATGACGTTTAACTACATTTTAGATGATACCATCTTTATCTGTGGCGGCCCTATAAATAACGGTGGTATCGCCCTACAATGGTGGTTAAAAAATAACAAGCCAGAACTGGATGAAAATGACTATGAAAATTTTTTCGCAGAAATAGCGGCTGTACCTGTTGGTAGCAGCGGATTGATATTTCTTCCGTATCTGACTGGCGAGCGCGCACCGATATGGGATAGTGAGAGCTGCGGCACTTTCTTTAATGTAAAGCTGCAGCATAATCACGCTCATTTTTCCAGGGCTGTTTTAGAGGGCATATGCTTTGCTCTTAAAGACGTGCTGGATGCCGTTGAGCAAAACGCGGAGCCTGTTACACAAATAAATATCAGCGGCGGCATCACCCGGTCGCAATTATGGATGCAAATACTGGCCGACATTACCAACAAAAAGATAATAATGGCGCAAAGCGATGATGCCTCGGCGATTGGCGCCGCATTTATGGCGTTAAAGAACTTGAGATTAATCACGAAATACCCTCCGGCGGATTCTTCAGCTCTGAAAATTTTTGAACCTGCAGCAAGCAACGCGACAGTTTATGCCCGGCAATTCGCCATTTATAAACAACTGTACCAAAATTTAAAGGGCATAATGCACGTGGCGGCAGCAGATAATCCCTGATTATATTTTAAGAACGTTCGGTGCAAGACTGGTAAGCACTGGCGCCAGGATAGCAAGACTTACCTGCAAACTTTGCATCGGTGTCTCCTGAATTAAAAAGATAGCAGACAGGGTTTTCTTATCCCCATCTAATTCGGCCTGCGGAATATCATGCAGCATTGTTGCGCCTTTATAGCGCAGGCGGTAATAAATCGGCATATATAAAAGACCCAGAAAAAAGGTAAACAGGAGTCCATAGAGGTAAACAAAATTGTCCGGGAAAATATCGATGCTAAAAGTTACTTCGGTTAATATCGACCTGCGCAGCGCATCAGTTGTGAGAATTGAAAAAACGATAAGTATCGCATCAACCAGAAGGAAAAACTTCAACTGGTTGCGTAGCAGCAAAAACTTTTCGCCCACTTTTTTCTGCTCCGTCTCAGACATACCCGTTATACGCTCAGGCAATTTACCCACTGCATAGTTTATAATCAGTTTCCCGGTGATGGCTATTAAGCCAACCCCAAGACTTGTCAGTACAACAATGTTAAGTGCGCCGGGATGATATAGCAATATTTTAAACCTGTCCATGATATCAAAGGCCTGCAGCATATAACTATTCTGCTGTGCATAAACAAGAGCGCCACCAAGCAGCAAAACAGCTGCAATAGATTGCCAAACGGCCGCGCCAGGTATGCTGAATATCCTTACAAGGTCTTTTATAGATTTTATTATAACTGGCGCCAAAGCAAGTGAAATTCCGATCATTATTGAAATCAAAGACATCCAAACCAGAAAAACCGAATTATATTCAAAAAACAGGCTTTTATACGGCATGTTGCCGGTTGTTTTGATATTTCCAAGCTTAACCGCATTTGCTTTGGCTACACCATGATGAGTTACTACCAACGTATCAACAACCTCAGTTTTTCCGGGCCCCGCTAAAACATCAGTATTTTGCACAGCTATGTATTCTTTATTAAAACCGCTTAGCCGGATGTCTCGCACCAGTAATTGTTTTGTAACTATCATACCACAGCCACCCAAAAATATTATAACTAAAATGTAAAGGGCCTTAGGCGTTGGCGTTTGTAATATTTGCCGCATGTGTAAGGATGTAGAGTTTTAACTGCTTAAATATAAAAAAACCTCGCCCGGTTCACAACAAAAAAGCTACCTGCGTTACACAGATAGCTCCCGTAGTATATGTTGAACTTTTGCAAAAGTGCTGTTACAAGCCGGCCAGATCATTTCCGGCTACGGTTATTTTGTTTTCCAAATAATGAGCGGCGCTAAAGTTGTTGCTTTTTACGTTCGACTCGATATCCCGGTAAAGGTTTAACTGATCAGCAGAACCCGTTAAATCCGCCTTGGCATTATCTTTAACGGTCAGGCTGGCTGCAAAAGCATTCAGATCCAGTTTTGCTGCAGCATTATCATGCAGGTCTACGGCGAACTCGATTTTCGAGATGTTTCCAAATGATTTTACTTCGGCATTATCGTAAGCAGAAATGGCACGCAGGTCATTTGCGCTCACCCAAACCACTAATTTTTCAGGTTTGTATGACGATATACGCAACACGCCGTTTGTACTTTGTACCAGGGCGCTTTCTGAATAATACTTGTTGTAAACTTTTACCTGGTCGCTTGCGCCGTCAGAAACATACAGCTCTACATTTCCGTGTATTTCTATTTTATTGATCGCGCTGATATCGGTTAAAACGGTATAAGTGTTAGCATCGCCTTTTAGGGTTGCTGCTTTTGTTGAATTTGCGATTCCTGCGGTTAAACTCAGAGCAGTGAATACGGTGATTATAGCGGTTTTCATGATATTTATTTATTATGTCAATTATTCTGTTTTCCTGTATTTTAAATACGCTAATAAGACGCCCGGAAAAAACAAACGTTACACTAATATGCCCTGTATTAGGCATATAGAAGGTTTTTCCCGGTGAGCACGGTAATTTTACCGGTGAAAATTCCGGAAAGAATTTACTGGGTTAGATTCCGTAGCTCAAGGCCGAATGCCGTAAAGATGAGTTTATCCGTGATCGATAAATTTTTATTAAATCTTAACGGGACATTTTTTGTTATAGACTGTGTATTTATGACCCGTAACCAAATGACAAAATATTCCAAACGCTCAGGTACTATAAATTTAGGCAGCAAACGCCTGCTTGATTTCTTTATCAGCAACCTTGATAAAATATACTGCGCCAAGAAGCACATGGTTGACCGTTTCCCAGAAATTGCCGGCGAAGCTCATTTTAAAGATTTAAACTATGCCATTATGGAAACCGTGGACGATGTTAAAAAACAGATCGAACGGATGAATAGGATATATGAACAACTGGGCGCTGAAAACAAAGCAACGGGCTGCCAGGGGTTAGCCGGAATGATAGAAGAAGCATTTACAGCCATAGGAGAACAGCGGGATGATGCAGCGTTGCGCGATATGGCGATACTCTTCTATCTGCAAAACATGGAGAGTATTGAGGTAGCGTCTTTCCAGGTGTTGCAGATATTGGCTAAAAAAATTAAAAACGCAGAGATAACACAACTATTAAAAGAGAACCTGGATGAATCAAAAGATGACCGCAAATTGCTGCTGGAGATAACCGCACGATATACAAGCAGCTGAAGGTCCATTTATTATTCTTATAATCATTTTAACGGGATATCCCTCTTTAATTACCGAAACCTTGAGAAACTAGTAGCAGGCGGAGTGTACGGAAGGCCGTAATTTTCTCACAGGCTCACCTATCGGTTTGCTGCCCCGCCCGCCGCTCCCGTTTCTTAAATTAATTCACTTCCAGTTCATCCCTGCCTGGCAGTACGGGGAATATACCATGCGGCTCGCTTTGGTACCAGAAAGCTACTGTAGCCAAATCATCCTGCAAAGGCAAATACCGGCCATTATCGCGCCAGCCCAAATCCTGAAGAGTCACTTTTAAGTCCTTTTCAAAGCGTATAGGATCGGCTATGTGCCAGCGGTACAAACCAAATCTTTGGGCTATATTGTAATGTCCATCACCCCGTAATACCTGTGGCAGGCCAGTATAAGGGCCACTAAACTCAGTGTATTCGCTTGTCTCTGTCCCGTCGGCTTTTTTGTGCGGGCTGTCGAAATCGTAAGCGCCGTTAAAATAATCCTCCGTACCGGTTCCGCAAATGGTCGGGAATTTTGTGTCGCCATCCATAAAGAATTTTATCTCTCCCTCGCCCCACCAGCCGTTCTTGTTTGATCCATAAGCCAGGTAAGTGCCCACGTACTGGCCTTTACCTTTAATGCCGTCTGCTACAACAAAATCCTGTTTATAGGGCAGCGGGTTAACCCGGCGAAACTGTGCATGAAAATAAGCCGCATCTTTAGGAACATCGGTCAGTGTATAATCTACCTGGTAGTACAGCACCATATCCCGGTCGTCAATGTTCTCCATGGTTATTTTACATTTTTTACGGAAAGGCATCGGCCAATAGCAATTTAACCCACTTCCTGGGTTTACTACAACAGCCAGCGATGTGACAGGCGCGAACTTACCCCAACCCATGCAGAAAAAGTCGCCCACCGGCACCTCTACAGACGGTGTGGTTTCATCGTCCCAATAAAAACGAATGATAGAGTAGCGCCAGTTGCCCGTGGGTGTCATCCAGATATGCTGTATAGCGCCGGATTCATTTATTTCGGCTATGGTGAAAGTGGTGTGCTTTTTAATAACAACGCTGGGACTCACTTTCCAGGTCTGCCCCAAATCGCGCGAGGCATTCGCACCGGTGCCAGTAGTAGCCATTCCGCCCTTGCCTTTTTCCCCGTTAAAATTTTCCGGGCTGATAGAACGTGTCTTCGCGTCAGACATCATGTACAAATTACCCATGTTTACGCCTAAGCCGTTAAACTTTTGCTGTGCGCTTACCGTTACCGCAGTTAAAACGCCCATCAAAACAATTAAAGCTGATCTTTTCATCTTATTTAATTAAAGTTTATAAAATTCAATTGCATTAAGGCCCCAGAAGCGGGATTGCTCACCAGCAGACAGTTGGGTGGTATACTGCTCCACAATACCGATCATTTTATCATACCCCCCCGCTACGTTACATACCGGCCAATCAGAACCAAACATCACACGGTTTGCGCCAAATGCCTCAAAAACTACGTTAAGGTAAGGTTCAAAATCTTCATATTTCCAGTTTTGCCAGTCGGCTTCGGTTACCATGCCTGATACCTTGCACCAGGCATTTTCATGCTGGGCGATTAGGCGCATGCTATGTTCCCACTTATCTATATTCTGATTTTTAATATCTGGCTTGGCGATATGGTCGATCACAAAACGGACGCCTGATATATTTTTTACGAATTGATTGGTATAACCTAACTGATCCGGAAATACCAGGACATCATAAGCCAGGTCATAATTTTTCAGTGCAGCAATGCCCTTCATAAACCGGGGGTTAAGCATATAGGCCCTGTCAGATTCGCCTTGCAGTACATGCCGCATGCCTTTCATCTTGTTATTCTCCGCATACCGGGCAATTGTTTCGCGCACGTGTGGATGCATAAAATCAACCCACCCGACCACACCTTTTATAAAATCGTGTTTATCGGCGAGATCTAACAAAAATTCCGTTTCAGCTTCCGACTGGTCGGCTTGCACGCTCACACATCCATCAATATGATGCTTTTTCAAGATGGGTTCGATATCTTCCGGATAAAAGTCGCGTTGTATAACCTTCATGGATTCGTTAATCCAGGCATCCCGTACGGGATTAAACTTCCAAAAGTGCTGGTGGGAGTCTATTCTCATTAATTGTAGTTGTAAGTGGTGAGCGGTAAGGAGAGAATGGTTTGAAAACTATTTTTATCCGCATCAAACCATTTCACAGCTCACCTATCCCCATTAGCCATTAAGCATTTGCCAGCGCCCTGTCCAAATGCACATATCCGCCATCCACATAAATCAATTGCCCCGTGGTATGGCTTGAGCGTTCAGATAACAGAAACGCCGTAGTATTTGCAATTTCTTCGGCAGTAGTCATGCGGTTTCCTAACGGGATTTTCGATTCAATGTCTCTGCGTTTGGCAATTGGATCGGGTAAGCTGTTAATCCAGTTTTCGTACAACGGCGTCCAGCATTCGGCCACCACGATTGCGTTTACACGGATGCCGTATTTAAGCAGTTCAACTGCCCACTCGCGGGTTAACGCGTTTCTGCCGCCATTTGCGGCGGCATAGCCGGATGTGTTTCCCTGTCCGGTGGCAGCCGTCTTTGAAGTAATATTTAATATTGCTCCTTTAGATTGTTTTAACGCTGGTAAGGCAAAATGGGCCATCAGGTAATAATGCACCACGTTTTTATGCAATGATGCCATAAACCGCTCATAATTGCCGTTCTCTAATCCTACCCCATCATTTACACCCGCGTTGTTAACAAGACCTTCGATGCGGCCGAAATGTTGCAAAACTTCCTTCACGGCTTTTTCACAGGCTGCCGGTTCGGTAAGTTCGGCCACAATTTGATGAGCTTGTCCGCCCATTGTTTCTACCTCCCGTATCATCGCCTTATTATCAGCTTCACTCCTGCCGACAATAACCGGGATGGCGCCTTCCGCAGCCAGTACTTTCACAATACCCGCGCCTATGCCTTTGGCGCCGCCGGTTACTATAATAACTTTATCTTTTAAATCTAGATTCATCTGTTCCCTTTTTATATCAATGGCCTGCCTGAACTTCAAGCCGCTGCACTTTTAAATTTGTTGAAGCGAAAAACAATATATAAGAAAAACATATTATCGGAACCAGGTAGGCGTATCTGATGCCGCTCATATCAGATACCCAGCCCATAACCGGCGGAATTAACGCGCCGCCGACTATGCCCATTATTACCAACGATGAACCGAGTTTTGTTTGCGACCCCAGGCCTCTTATACTCAGCGAAAAAATTGTCGGGAACATTATCGACATAAAGAACATTACTCCCATTAATCCAAACACGGTAAACCTGCCGCTAAGGAAAAAGATCGATGCGAGCAGCAAAATGTTTATACAGCAGTAAGTTGCCAGCAGTTTTACAGGGTTAAAGTGTTTCATCAGGTAAGTACCGCTAAACCTTCCCGCCATAAAACAAAACAGTGAAGCCACAAGGAAAAAAGAGGATGATCTTTCGTTTAAACCGGCTACATTTTCGCTGTACCTGATAAAAAAGCCCAGGATGCCCGCTTGTGCGCCTACATAAAAAAGTTCGCCCAGGATACCCAGTAATAATGATTTGCGCTTAAGAAGGGAGCCTATCCGGCTTATCAACGAATGTTTTTGGTCAGCAACCTGGCCCGGCGCATCTTCTTCGATTATATTCGGAAGGTGTGATCTGTAGATTAGAAAAGCGACTGTAAGTACCACAAGGCCAATAATGAGATAGGGTACCTGTACTGCAGATGCTTCCTTATTAAGATAGGCATTCAGCTGCGCGGGCGCCATAGCGGCTTCCTGTTCTTTTGTCAGCACTTTCCCGGATAAGATAAACACGCCACCCATTAATGGACCAAGTGCAGCGGCCAGACCGTTGAACGATTGCGAAAAATTTATGCGCCGCGTTGCCGTCGACGGATCACCCAATACCGTTATATAGGGATTAGCCGCAGTTTCTAAAAATGCCGTGCCGCTAAATATGATAAAGAGCGCCACAAGAAAAAAAGCATAGCTGCGTACCGCAGCGGCAGGAAAAAAGAGCATGGCGCCGGTAGCAAAAAGAATAAGGCCCATTAAAATACCGCCCTTATAACCGAAGCGATGCATAAACCTGGCTGCCGGAATTGGTAATATAAAATAAGCTATATATGCAGCAGAGTCGACCAGTGAGGATTGAAAGTCTGTTAGCTGGCAGGCTTTTTTCAAATGCGGTATCAGTATTGAATTCAGGTTCAGTGCAAATCCCCACAAAAAAAACAAGGATGTAACCAGGGCTATAGCAATCTTCTTGTTATCTTTTGCCATGAAAAAGGTTTAAAATCAGTTTATAATCGGTTGTTTGAAAGCCGAAAGCGACTAGTATTTATTCTTTTAGCTTTGGGCTATTAGCGCTTTACTCCGGCAATATAATTATTTAAATGCAGCTTGTATATCCTTCAGCGATATTCCTAATGTTTTCAGAGCTATAGTGTTGAGCTCGCCTTTGTCGCCCGTAAAATGAAATACGCTGTGATTATGCTTAAGCTTTTCACTGGGTTTTAGAAACGCCGCTGGCGACACACTTTCCAACTCAAAGAACGGCCCCATCTGGCTGCCATCTGCTAGCGGGCCGTCATTATAGGCATTTACAGCGTCACCCGTAAATGGGTCCCGATCGGTGCGCCATTCCTGGTTCAGGTAGGTCGAGTTTGGATCAGCATCGAACTGGATGATCGTTAGTATATTATTTTCACCGTCATAATTTCCGGCAAGCTTTTTTGTCCTCGCCGCCGGCATACCCAGCTTGCCGCGCGATTTTCCGTCAGCTTTAAACAGCAAAATGCCATTTTTAATGCTAATGCGATCCTTTGGGATCTCGCCGAAGTAATCTGTGGTTGCCACTTTTCCGGCGCCATCATTATAAGGAATAACAGTGATAGTTTTTGACGATGGGGAGAACATATCCAGATTCCAGATACAGGGTGCGCCGGTTTGCTTGTCCCAGGCTTTATTACCCGTATTAATCAAAGTTGTAGTTGTATGAAAAGCTACTGACTTCACTTTATCATCCAAGTCGATTCCCAGTTTGGTTTTAACGTCACCAGGCTCAAGCATTTCGATGTCCCGGTCAATTTGCAGGGTCAAAGTCGTACCGGCATAATTTAGCAATGTTGCAGTTTTACTTAGTGAAGCCTTTTTATCGGTATTTGATATTAGCTTCCACGCCTCATTATCCACAGCAGCAGGGGTATGCCAATTTGTGAACTCCATTTTAGTACCGGGCTTAAAAAACAGCGAGAACTTGCCGCCTTCCGGCCCAAGCCACAGCCTGTCTTCTCCCCCATAGGCGTTCATGTGTTCATCCGGCTTCTCCTGGTCGAATGTTTTATAGTTTATCCATCCGAAGCTCTTGCCGTTGGCACCGTCGGCAGTCGACGTAAATACCTTGGCCTGATATTTTGGAGAAATAATTATTTCACCTTTGCCGTCCTTACTATTTAAAACAACAACGCTGTCTTTCTTCTTCAGAAAATCGAGGTCGTAGCCAAAAGAGCCTTTTGGATAAGGGCTTTCCGCTGTTGCGGCCTGTTCCTGTGGCGCTTTTCTTTGCTGGCATGCGGCAAGACATATTGCCGCCAGTGCTATAGATGAATATTTTAAGACGCTCATGTATAGTTATGGTTTATGTTTGGGGTTTAATGCAATGGTATTTACAAGTGTACCAATTTTATCGATAGTAATCTCTGCCTCATCACCACTTTGCAAGGTAAATTCCCCTGGCGGCACAAGGCAGGTACCTGTCATTAAATAACAACCATACTGAAAGTCGCATTCCCGGTAAAGGAAGCCTACCAGTTCATCGAAGGTTCGCTTAATCCGGGATACCGTGGTTTCATCCGTATAAATTACTTCCCCACTACGCTTGATATTCAGCTTGATAGCCGTATCACCGCCTATGTGCCCCGAACTCACATACAAACAAGGACCAATAGCCGCGCTTTTTTCATAGATTTTAGCTTGCGGCAGGTATAAGGCATTCTCACCCTCGATACTGCGCGAACTCATATCATTGCCTGCAGTATACCCCTGGATGTTGCCATTTGCGTTTACAAAAAGCGTCAGTTCCGGTTCAGGCACATTCCACACAGAATCCTTACGGATATACACGGGCTGACCATGCCCCGCAACCCGCGACGCTGTTGCCTTAAAAAACAACTCCGGCCGCTCAGCATCGTACACCATATCATACAAACTTGACGCTCCGGAGCCCTGCGACTCTTCCATGCGTGCATCCCTGCTTTTTAAATAGGTCACCCCAGCAGCCCAGATCTCCTGGCGGCTTATAGGCGGCAAAAGCGCATTGTTAGCTAATCTTTCGGCTTTTTCGTCAGCACTTAGCTGTTTGGCTGTTTTAATTTGGCTGGATAGGTAGTCCTCTAAATTATCGCGGTTTACAAGGGTATCCCATGGCTCGTTGATGACAAAGGCAGTTTCGTTTTCTTCTAAAACAATACCCTTAATTGTGTTGTACAATTTCATAACCAATTTTAAAAAATTTTTCTTAAATGTGTGCGGTGGTTTGGGGAAAGTTGACGGTATTAATTTGATAGCACACTGGTACGCGGATTGTTTCAGCACGCCTTCTTATGTCCCGGATATCAGACCAATTGTCCGCCGCCGAAGAATCCTTTTGGGATTTATTTTCATCACAATACCGGCGAAAATTCCCGGTTATTTTTTCACCGGAATAACCTGTCAATTTACCGGTAACTTTCCCCATCCTGCAAGGTTTGTATTCTCATCCCTAAACAACTGCTTTAGTTTTGGTTAACAAAAAACGAAAATCATGAATCAGAACGCAACATTTACGCTCGCTAATCCCGACGATTATATAAACACCTCAACCATTTTTGGTGAAGTTAAGAAGACCATTCTTTCAAAAGATTTCCGGGGTGGGCAAGTGAGCAATCTTTTTGGCAGCACAGAACTCGATTTTTCGCACGCCGATTTAGCCGGGGTAGCCATACTCGATATTTCTCAGGGCTTCGGCGAAGTTAAGATAACCGTTCCGCGCGACTGGTGGGTTGAAACGGATACTACCCAGATTTTCGGTGCCATTGAAGACGAGCGTACCGACATTAGTGAAAGCTACAGGTCTTCAAAAATATTGGTATTGCGTGGTACATCAGCATTCGGTGTTGTCGAAATTCTGAACAGCAACGATTGATGGCCTCCTGACGATACCTTCGTTACAAATTAAACAATAGTTATGCTGTTTGTACGACCGTATAACTATTGTTTTCCTGTCATTTCCAAATGTATTTTCGCCCCCTGATGTGCGGCATCTAATGTCAACACCTCTTTAAATATTGTCGCAGCTTTCGCTTTTTCATCCAAACCAAGATGGCCTAATCCTTCTATAAACCTGGAATGGATGTGGTTACGAAGGTTTAGATTGTCATCAAAAACCAGCATATTGGGTAATGACACAGCAAAATAATCCAGCTTAATATCGTCATCTGCATGCTGCCTGCCGTATTGAACCAACTTATTAAATATATCCATGGCTGATTCGCCGTTCCCTAATTTCCGGTGAGCCAAGCCCTGGTAAAATATTTTGTCGGGTTGCTGATCGTTATAGAAAATAGCGGCGGCTGGTTCACTGAGGCCATTTGTTGCCCTGGTAAAAAATTCTTCTGCCCTTTCTTGTTGTTCCATCCCAGCATAAGCACATCCCAGCCAATAATGAATGTCGTTTTCCTGAGCGCCGTATAATTTACCTTCGCCCAAATTATGCGGAAAAACTTGAGCGTCAGCCAGCAATTCAACCGCCTTTTTGTATTGCCCGATCGCTATACATTGTTTAGCAATTTCCGTTAGCGCCAACTGGTATTGCGCCGAGACTTTGCCTTCCCCCCCTTCCCACGGGTGAAATTTGCGCGCTCGCAGCAGGTTTAACGCCTCTTCACAACGCCCCGCAAAATTATATAAACTTAATCGCTCAAGATAGGTATCGTCACGCTGAAGAGTTGTTATCAAATTATCTTCTAAAAATTTCAGGCGGTTAGCTGGTGAATAATTAAGTCTTTTATACAATTGGTCAAGTTCCATCAGCACTCGGGCATCAGTTTTGTCGAGTTCGAACGCTTTTTCAAAACTTGCCAGCGCCAGCTTTTGTTCATTGTACTTATTAAAGTAAGCGATGCCCAGATTTCGGTGAACAGTAGGAAAATTACCATCGATATTCCGCGAAAGTTCCCAGTATTTTATAGCATCTGCATATTGCCGTTTATCGTAAAACAAATTGCCAAGGTAATACGGAGCCCTGGCATCTGCCGGATTTAATTTAATGGCTGTTTGCAGGATATTAATCTCCACCAGCCGGTTTGGGAAACATAAATACGGGTTGGCTGCGGCAGCCTTTTCCAGGAAAGTTTTTTCCTGGTTTTTATCGCCGCCTTTATAGCCGAACCAAGCCAAACTGTAATACACCATTGGGCTCGTTTCTTGTTCTTTTTCAGCATAGCGTAAAAGATCAGAGGCCTCTTTATAAAGGCCTGCGGCGGCATAATCGAGGGCATATTCCAGTAAATTCCGTTCATCCCTACGCGATAAGTTCAGTAATTCGTCAATCGCTTTATCAGCTTTTTCAACTTGTTTACTGACTCGATAAGCTAATGCCTTTTCGAATATCGCACCCAAATTAAACCTGTCCCGCATCAAGGCATCGCTGGCGGTTTGCAGCGCGCTATCCAAATAATTAAGTTTGCGATAAGATGCTGCTTTCAAAACGTAAGCCTTGCTGTTATTGCTATTTCGGTCTAGTGATTGGACGATGTGGTCAACCGCTTTATAATAATGTCCTCGTTTAACATCTATCAGCGCGACGGAAAAATAACCGGCATCTTTCCAGGCATTGCTCCAGGTAGCTTTAAAAAATGCATCATATGCTTCATCGTCACGCTCCAAAAAAGAAAGGCAAAGGCCCAAATTGTAATAAGGTTCGCTATCATATGGATTTGGATTGCACTGCGTAAGCGTGGCAATTGCACGGCGAAAATATGGTTCACTTTTAGCGAATTGCCCTTTACTTAACAGCCATTTGCCCATGGCATTATTATTCCGCGCGTCCGATGGGTCTCGGCGTAGCGCTTCTTCATAATAGTCAACCGGGTTATACGTGGCATGCCGGTATTGCTCCAAATGTTGCCCGGTGAGGAACAGTTGTTCGACGCTTTCAACATCGGCAGGCGCCAAGGCAGGTTTGGCTGGTTGCGGAATCTCATTTTTTCGATTGGCGGCAGGTTCATACCGTAACAATTCGTTACCGGCATCGTCTGTTATACGCATAAAGTAGTTTTCAGCGGTCAAACCCTTTATGGCGTAGGTTTTTGAGAATACTTGTTCGGGCGACGCGGCAATAGCTTCTGAGAATGATTCTCCATTGCATGAAATGATCAGCAAAATATCATTCCGTTCGGAGGTGGCATAGACTTTCACAGACAATCGGCTATCTTCAATTTGAGTAGCTAATAGAATATCCTTATTGGCATTTTTAACCATCCCCAGCTCCTGGTATGGCATAAAATACTGTGTAAACGCTTTTTCTTCATAAGGCATCAGCCAGCTAAAATCAGGCTGATTATCGGTAAACACGCCGGTCATCAGTTCAATATAGGGGCCGTCCTCATCAGTGAGATTTCTGTCCCAGGCCTGGCCGAAATCACTATGGCCCCAGGTCCATTGTTTTTTGCCAGGTGATACGTGATGATCAGCTACATGCAGTAAGCCGCCTTTGCTGTCATGCTCATACCCACCAACAAAGTCATAATCCGAATTGATAGCCATGTAGGACGTTGGTACGGGGATATTTTTGTACATCGAGATATCCGTACCGGGAGAATAGTCAACCTTATAATATGTTCCTGTCGCAATTGGGAAAGCAGACACATCACGCTTACCATGATCAAAAACTGCATTCACATCCGGCGGAAAGACCGATTGATAATGATCATTCACTTTTACCGCCGGATTTGCCCACCATAAAAATGTTTGCGGCAAGGCAGTCCGGTTAAGTAGTTTAGCAGTTATTTCGATATACGCCTTGTCAGGATGCAGGGTAAAGCCAGCCAGCGCACGGGTATGAAACATCTTTTCTACTTCGTTTATCCAGATGGTTTTGCTTCCATCGCCGTTTTCACTCAGGCTATAATCAACAGGTTCAAATGTGCTTGGGCGGTGGTGTTGCGGCCAGTTAAACTCAATACCGCCTGATATCCAGGGGCCGGTAAGTCCTACCAGTGCCGGTTTGATCACCTGGTTATAGTAGATAAAATCGCGTTGTTTTATTTTATCATAGGCCCGGTGTATCCGCCCGCCAAGTTGGGGCAGAATCATGATTTTTATATAACGATTCTCGAGGAACAACCCGGTGTAGCTTTTGTCTTGCTTTTCGTCTTCTATTTTTTCGATTACCGGGTTCGGGTAAACCACGCCGCTGCTGCCCTGGTAAACCCGTTTTTCGAAAAACATGGGATTTTTATCGGGCTTGCCAACGCCGTACGTGGGTATAACAACATTTTCCTGCCAGATAGAAACAGTTTCGTTAGTCATGTTTGTGCTGATTATGGTTTATTAATTTATGGGAGGGCTATTAAATTAGTGCCTGACCAAATGCTGCTCCAGTTCCTCTAATGTCTGCCCTTTCGTCTCTCTAACTTTCTTTTTCACAAACAGGAAACCCAGGAAACAAATACATGCATATAAGTAAAACGGGCCAAATGCACCCAGTTTTTTTGCAAGTATGGGGAACGTGAAAACCAAAATAAAGTATGCGCCCCATAACGAAACTACAGCTACAGAAGATGCTAATCCACGGATCTTATTGGGAAATATTTCAGATATGAGCACCCAGGTTACGGGGGCCAGCGACATGGCATAAGTGCTGATAGCAAGCAACACAAATACCGAAAGTAACCCCACAGGAGCTTTGTTCTGCAACAGCAGTGCTAATACGATATAAAGGATCGACAGTCCAAGTGCGCCGCCGAGCATCAATGGCCTGCGGCCAAGCTTGTCTACCTGCCACATAGCCAGCAGCGTAAATACCAGGTTTACTACACCTATTGCCACTGTCTCAAAAAGCTGCCGGTTAAGGTTTGCGCCAACAGATTCAAATATGGTGGAAGTGTAATTAAAGACCACATTTATTCCGCAAAACTGCTGGAATATTGCCAGCGTTATGCCCACAATTACCGCTGGTCGTACGCTTTTTTCGAACACCGCTTTGTAAGATTGCTTTGGGGCGCCTTCCATTGAATTCTCTATGGCGCTGAAAGTTTGTTGCGCGAATTGCTGGGAGCCTATTTTATTGAGAACCTTCCTGGCATCCTCCTCTCTGCCGGCCTTTATCAGCCATCGTGGACTTTCGGGCAACCATAAAACGCCGGTTAAAAAAACAGCAGACGGAACTACACCTAATCCAAACATCCAGCGCCATGAGTCCGCACCTTTATCAGCCAAAAAGTAATTAACCAAATTAGTGATCAATATGCCAATTACCACGGTAAGCTGATTGATGGCAACATTCCTTCCGCGTACTTGCGCCGGAGAAATCTCAGCAATATAAAGGGGACACAACATGCTCGCCATTCCCACGCCAATACCTGCTGCGAATCGCATAATGATAAACAATGTTAACGTGTTTGTGACTGCTATGCCCAGAGATGATACCGCGAAAATTATAGCAGCCGCCATCAACCCCGGCTTGCGACCGTATCTATCAGCCACCCCTCCGGCTATAAGGCATCCTGCGATACAGCCAAGTGCCAGTGAACCGGTTAAAAACCCTTCCCATACGGCATCCAGGGCAAATTGTGTGCGTAAAAACGGCAAAGCGCCTGATATCACCGCAAAATCAAACCCGAACAGATAGCCGCCAAGAGCGGAGATAAACGAGATGCCGACGATGTACCGGCTGTTAAATATTCCTGTCTGGCTCATGTTAAATTATTTATCCCTTATTGTGAATTCGTAAATTATTTGGTGGTGATATGCTTCACCCGGATACAGCCTTGCAGATGGAAAGTGCGGATGATTGGGCGCATCAGGATAAAGCTGGCATTCCAGGCAAAGGCCGTCAAATGACCGGTATGGCTTACCCCAATGGCCGGGATAAACGCTTTCCAGGTAATCGCCGGTATAAAACATTAGTCCGGGGTAAGTGGTGTAGATATTCATCACCCTGCCGCTAGCCGGGTGCACAAGTATTGCCGCTTGTTTTAAGCCGGCGCCGCCGTCATTTAATATGTAATAATCGTTAAAACCTTTTATGCCGCATTCATGCATTTTTTTACCGATCACATCATCGCAAAATCTCTTTAATCCCGCACTAATTACCTGTCCGGTAGGAATATAACTTTTATCAGCTTCCAAAATCATATCCCCGTTTATGGTTAAGTGATGGTCAATCATGCTACCCGCCTTGCCAGAGAGATTAAAATAAGCATGGTTGGTAAAATTAGCTACGGTAGGTTTATCAGTCCCGGCAAGATAAGTTATTTTAAGCTGATCGCTATCCGTCCACTCATACACCATCTGCAAATCCAGTTTACCGGGAAAGCCGCCGTCACCATCGATACTGGTAAGCTTAAAGATTAGCGACTCGCCTGCTATTTCATAATCAAAAATACGAAAGTTAAAGCCGCTGCTCCCGCCATGATTGCTGTTGCCATTATCATTGGCTTCAAGCCGGTACTGTTTTCCATCCAATATGAAACGCGCGTTGGCTATCCGGTTTGCAAAGCGCCCGATAGTTGAACCTATATAACACGTATCATCAAGGTAGCCTTGTGGTTGGTTAAAACCCAGCACAACATTGCCCGGTTTGCCGCATCTGTCATGCACAACGATTGAAACAATCGCGGCGCCATAGTTAGTCAGTTCGGCATAACACCCGTTTTTATTCGTCAGCTTAAACAATACCAGTTCGCGTTCCTGCGAAGCGCCAAAACTTCTAAAAGTAATCATCGGGAATTATACCTTATCGACGGATCTAATTGATTTAGATAAAATTGCGGTTTTATAAAACCACATTAAATAGCGGAATTTATGAAATTGATGGATTATTTTACGATTAATGGTACCTTAGAATATGCAAATGAACCACGACACCAGGCTACAGGAAGGATTCAGCGGGCAGCGGCTTATGGTGCTTCCGCGAACGATAATTTCCGGTTTTTTAAGTACCGACCCAGTCACGAGGCACGTTTATATTACCGATATCGGCTATTATCCAAAAGCACGGCACCATTATGCAGAGCGTCCTGAAGGTATCGACCAGCACATAATTATCTATTGTACCGATGGCAGCGGCTGGTTGGAACTGGATGGCAAGGTTATAACACTTTCAGCATCCCAATTTATAGCGATACCAGCCTGGACAGCACACCGCTACGCAGCAGATAAGCTTAAGCCATGGACTATTTACTGGCTGCACTTTAAAGGCGATGCATCGGACTTTGTCGTCGACTTGATTCTGAAAAATTCTGAAGATTATAAACCGCACCTATCTTTTGATGACCACCGGGTAAAACTTTTTGACGAGATATGCCGGCATTTGGAGAAAGGCTATAGCGAAGATACATTACGCTATGTAAATATGATTTTCTCACATTTTTTGTCCTCGCTTATCTACGAAAACAAATTCAGCCGCGCAGAGCAGTCAGAAGATGACCTCTTAGCCAAAATCATTAGATACATGCAGAGCAAAATTAATTCGACGCTAAAACTTAATGAACTCGCCTCGTGTGTTAATCTCTCGCAGTCGCATTTTTCTGCTATATTCAAAGCTAAAACAGGGCATTCGCCCATCGAATATTTTAACCAGTTAAAAATTCAAAAAGCCTGCCAGTACCTTTCGTTCACCAACATGCCGGTCAAGGAAATTGCCCTTAACCTGGGCATAGCCGATCAGTATTATTTTTCGAGGATGTTTACCAGGATGATGGAAGTATCGCCAACTCTATACCGTGATAAAAACAGGGCATAGCACATTCAACAACAACAGCCTGGCCCACAGGCCGGGTCGGTTGTTTTTTCCTGGGGCTTACCCGCCTCCAGTTCTTCTGGGGTGGCAAGCCTGATGTTATCGATAATCACATCCATACTGTATGACTCCCCGTTTTCGATGGTAAATTCGAGGTATTTCCTATCGCCGCCCATTAATCCTTCAACACCTTTTTCCAATGGAGGCAAAATGTTGCCGGAACCATGCAGATAGTGCACCGGTGGGTGTTGCATAATATCTTCTACTGTCTCGCCAGCCTCGTTTTTCATTACAAAACGAAGAGATACCACCATATTTGCTTCTATCTTCATAACAATTTATAATATATCACATTTTTTCCGGTTTTATAGCTATTCAACTGATTCAGCATAGTCTTTAAGGCAGTTGCAGCTTTTGCAACTAAATAGACTTTCTCATTTGAAAAATTTAAACTCTTTTGCCTGAAATAAAAGTCTTATCAACCTTAATTGAGCCGTATACAATGTTCACCGAAGGTTTCCCCTGGTGAAGACTTACTGTACCGAACCCTGTTTCGGTCGAAAGAAAACTGGTAAAATCACCGATTTTCGAGTCGATGTGAAGGGTTTTATCTACAGCATCATAGCGAACGCCTGTTAAAGCCTGCAGATATCCGTAACTTGATAAAGCCCTGGCGTACCAGCTGCCGCATTCGTATTCGTTAAACGGATTACGGATCTTACCATCGTACCTGTCGCGTGAAGCTCTTACTATTTCCAGGCCTTCCTGTACCTTACCCATCAGCATCAGGTGCGATGCTACCTGGTGCTCAATCCCAGTCCACACTTCGTCGCTGTAAACAAACGGCAATGACAGTTTCCCCCCTTTCGGCCATGTACATAACAGTAAGCCGCCCTCATCGCCCAAAGCATACGTAGGTCGCTGCGGGTTGGCATGTTCGCTTAAATTAGTTTTTAAATTATATGTATGCACCGCCATAAGGTGGCTTTTTATCTTATCCGCATCGATGGTCTCCTGTACAGCACACATGCGGCCAATCCATGCGCCCAATATTCCATCTGATAAGCACCCTTTTCCATATTGATATTTAGGCCCCTCTTTTTCCATCAGTTCCTGTGCTTCTTTTGAGTAATCCCCTCCAAATGATTTTGCCGTAGCCGGATTCTTCGCATTCAGTCCCTTATAATTTATCTCCTGGATAAAATACTCTCCATCATATAGTTCGCTTTCTAACAATTTTTTTGCCCTTACCGCCAACTCCTCATATTTGTTCACATCTTGTTTTAAATGCCTGCCCATAGCGATCATAGCATTCAAAGCGCCAATATAAAAACTGGTGTGCATACCGTCGCCACCCCAAAATTCTATATCATAGGTATTATGGTGCGGTTCTTCTATTGCTCCCCGGTGTCTCGGGTCCCAGGTTGCGATGCAATAAACCAAGCTGGTTTTTACCATCGGGTACATTTTCTGCAACCATGTATCGTCGCCATGAATACGCCATTCCCGGTGAACTTTCATTATGCCGCCCAGTTGCCCGTCGGCCGCTGCATGAAAATCGTGTTTGGTAGGCTGTATGGGCAAGTTGGCCCTAAAAGTCTGATGTCCGTTAACATCCTGGCTTTCGCAAAACTCAGTATGCCTTAAACTTCTTTCAAGGGCGGGGAATAAATGCGGGATAGCCTGCGCATAATTCCAAACATGGGTGCATGAACCATGGCAGCAGCCATTATCATCAGCACAACCTTCATAACTCCATAATCTGCCATCGTATTGCCGCATTACCGTTGGCGACTTCAATATCGACAGATTCGACGCTACTGCTTCCATGACCTCGGGGGGCAGCGTTGATGAGAAAAAAGCATCTTTAAAAAGAGTAGATTTCTGTCTCAGGTCATCATAATTCTTCAGCCAATAACTGGCAACATCATCCACGCTGGCAAAACGGCTGCTATACCAGGGCTTGTAAAACTTACCGTTAAAGTCCTTATCATATTTATCCAGCCCAATGTCACCCGGAGAATTGCAACAGCCATCGGCGGGGGTGCAGTTTTCTTTACGCGTGCCCATCTCGCCAAATGTAAGCTCCGAGTCCGGTGTATACCAGGCCATCATTATCCTGATAGTCTTTTCCTTACCGGGCCCAAGCTTAAACGGAACGTACAAACTTGCACCCGGAGCATCGCTTGGAACCGGAGGATTAGCTTTTGTGTTACCGTTTTTAATTTCGTTCCAGGCCATAGTGACCGGGTCCCACCAGCCGCCGCGAAACCAGCAGTGGTCAACTATGGTATCTTTTTCATCTGTAAAGATCGCAAAGTCTGAACGCAAAGGCTTTTCCTTAGTACCTTTTTGCGTCATAACAAACCCATTTTTTAATGCGCTGATTTTGTCCTCACCTTTCCAGAATGCAAGAAAATTTTTTGTGTTGAAAGAGAATACAACTTCTGTTTCGGCATTTGCTGTATTGATAAATTGATATTCCATTGCGCCAACCGGCAGGCTGGAATTGTCATCGTCAGTTGGAATAAAAGGGCTCCAACCGGTGATTTGAACCTTCAACGGTAAATCGTCGTCCGAAATATCCAGGTATCCAAAAGGGAACTGTGCTTTAAAAGCTGCTCTATGAAAGCGAGGTAACCCGGTGGTAGCCCCGCCTGCCCCGTTTGCCGCGTCACGGAAGCCAAACTTCTTCCAGTCAGGTACCGGCCCTTCCAGTAGCTTTGCCCCGTTTTTTATTCCTTTCACACAAATTGCTGCAAACATTCCGGGCTCGTTAAAAATCTCAGGCTTGTTCCTTACTGACATATGCGAAATAGCGCCCGTCCCTTCCATACAAAACATTCCGGCTCCAAGCCCTCCTATCGGGAAAGCGACACGGTTAAGCTGCTGCCCCGTATAGGCACCGTTGTAGGCGCGCTTACCTGGTGTTACAGTTTGTTTAGCTTCAGTCCCCTCCTTTATTTCATCAGCGCTTTTAAAACTCAATGCGTTTAACGGCAGCACGGCAGCGGCACTGCCCAAGCCGACATTTTTCAAAAAATCCCTCCGGTCGGATTTATTCTTCATAAATAATCTTCAGTTAAATTGGCTGCTGGTAATTGGTTATATCATCAAAACTAATAAAATTTAACAGAGATAAAACTGTAATATCCACTCAAAAGCAACAGGGCCATGCCGGCAGCACTGCTTTAAAGTTTTACTTTTTTAAAGTATGTGTTCTCTGATAAACCAATATCGGCTTAAACGGTCCGAACTTATGCTGCCTTTCGCTGAAGGTGTCAATATAAGGTCCAAATGGTGCATCCACCGGTTTTTTTGAAAGGTTGATATAATCGTTGTGTTGGTCGCGGTGCGCCCGGGGCTGGCTATTAATAAAGGCGGCAACATTCCACGCCTCTTCATCGCTAAGCTGAGGCGTCTCGTAGGTAGCGCCCAAAGGCATATTATTTTTTACAAAACCGGCCAGGTTGCTTAATCGGTACATTCCGGCCCCATCACTATAACTATGCGGCCCCCAAAGTGGCGGATAGATATATGAGATTTTGTCAGCAGCCAGCAAACCCTGACCGTTGCCGCCATGACAGCTCTGGCACTTAGCCCTGTAAACCAGCCGTCCTTTTTCTGCATTGGCTGCGACATTTAAATAAGGCAGTTTCTCTGTAGCCTCACCAAAAAGTTTTGCATTCTTCTTTACATCTTTACCTACCCACCTCATGTAGTAAAGCATGGCCTGTATTTCTCCCGAGGCAGTGTCCGGCGATTTGCCGTTCAGGCTTCGGGTAAAACATTCTGCTATACGTTCGGCGGGTAGTTCAAGTTGTCCTGACCGGTTGCTTATTTTAGGATAGGTTGATATAAAGCTTGCAAAATTATTGCCGTATAGTCGCGTGCCGCCGTTTATATGACAATTCTGGCAATTCATTCCGTTGCTTAAGTGAGCGATAGTCCCCTTTGGCCCGAAATAAACTGCGGTGCGCATAATTAACTCCCTGCCATACTTAATCATTCTTCCCCGCTTGCCTGATGGGATAACGGAAGTATCTGGTGCATGCCATGCATCAAATGGAACTAATCTTTCAGGTAATAAATTATCATTTGCTGCAACAACCGCTGACTGGTCTGCGTCATTAGTAAAAATTAAACAGAAAAAAATAACAATCAAACACATTAAGGTACTCGCACGAACGATATAACCAGCCGTCTTAACGGCCTTGTCAAGATTATCGTTGGGACGCCCGTGATACATTAATAAAGTAAGATTTTTAAGTTACGGCTTATGAAAACTGGTGGAAGTTAGCAAATTCCCGGCAAACTCCCGCCTGTTATTTATACGCACAAATCGCCGCTAATCGTATCGTCAAGGGGATTTTCGTAACGAACATGGTACAATAAATCTCTGATCCGCATAGCTTTTTCATTTAATTTTAACAATATATTTATCATGCCTTTCTAAGCACGCAATTTAATTGCTGTTGCAGTTAACTATTCCGAATCAATCGTTCTTTACCGTCCTGCTCTTAATTCACTAAATTTTTACTCTTTACCCCAATCCCATTCTATGAGAAAAAAATTTTACTTTCAAAAATTTACTTCCTGTTTAAAAAGTCTGATCGCACTGGCAGCGATGACATTAATGTTCAGCAATTTAGCGCTGGCACAGGGAACGGCTGTAACGGTAACCGGTAAAGTAACCGACAGCCAGACAAACGAAACACTGCCTGGCGTTTCCGTAGGCGTTAAAGGCACTACTAATGGTGTGGTCACAGATGCCAACGGTGGTTATTCAATTATAGCCGACGGCTCGGCGACGCTGGTTTTTAAATACATCGGATACAGTACGGCTGAAGTACCCATAAGCGGTAAAACCACCATTAACGTGAAGCTGGCGCCTTCCGCCGAACAATTAAAAGACGTAGTGGTAACAGCGCTGAATATTAAAAAAGAACGGCGCGCCTTAGGCTACTCTGTCACTGAAGTGAAGGGTTCTTCGCTTACCGAAGCACGAGAGACCAACTTCGTGAATAGTCTTGAAGGACGCGTAGCGGGTGTTAACGTTAGTAATGTAGCAACAGGTCCTGGCGGTTCGGCAAACGTCATTATCCGTGGTATCTCAGACATCACAGGTTCAAACCAGCCGTTATATGTAATTGATGGTATCCCGATGCAAAACACCAACTATCGCCAGACAGACGTGGGCGGAGGTTATGGCGGCGCCGACGGCGGCGATGGAACAATCAACGTTAACCCTGACGATATCGAAAATATTTCGATATTAAAAGGAGCTGCGGCAACAGCTCTATATGGATACCGCGGCAGCAAAGGTGTAATCCTAATTACCACTAAATCGGGTAAAAATGCTAAAGGTTTGGGGGTTGAAATCAATTCCAATTATGTTATCGAGAGTGTAATAGATAACACCGACTGGCAAAAAGTTTACGGTCAGGGCTCAGCCGGCAATAAGCCCGCCAGCGGCGACGAGGCTTTTGAGCTTGGCCTTTCAAGCTGGGGGCCTAAGCTCGATGGCACGCCGGTTTTTCAGTTCGACGGGGTTGAGCGTCCATATTCGGCTGTAACAGGCAATATGAAACGCTTTTACAAAAACGGCGCGGCAAGGACCAATGCTGTTTCATTTAGTAAAACCCTTGGCGATGACGGCAGCCTGCGCTTCTCTGCAAGCGACCTGGATAACAAGAGCATTATCCCTAATGCGGGTTACAAGCAGCAATCGTTCTCGTTATCCACCAATTACAAACTCGATAAGCACCTCGATCTGCAATTAAAAGCACAATATATTAATGCTTTTACGCATAACCGCCCAAGTGTGTCAGACGCTGCGGGCAGCTTAAATTTTGCACCGATGTTTTTACCGGCGAACGTGAATATTAATTCACTGTATCCCGGCTATAAGGCCGACGGTTCGGAAAACCAGTTCCTGGATGACGCATACACGACCAACCCCTACTTTGTAGCTTACAAGTTTATCAATAATACCAGCCGTAACCGTTTTATCGGCTCGGCCGACGCAAAATACACGTTTGATAACGGTCTTTATCTTGAATTCCGTGTGGGCGAGGATTATTTCGCTGACAGAAATATTATCGTAACACCCAACGGCACCGCTTATCAGCCAGACGGCGCCATGACGGACGAGAATATTAAATCGACTGAATTGAATATGGATGCCATAATCGGCAAGAACTTTAAGATAAACAAAGACTTCGGCCTGAACGTACTGGCCGGCGTCAACTCGCGCAGGCAGGTAACTGACCAGTTAGACGCCACGGGTAATACATTCCAAACTCCATACCTGTACACTGTGGGTAACCTGGCCAGCCCGACGGAATATTCAAGCAATCCTGTAGTGGTCAATAAGTCTGTCTACAGTACTTTAGACTTTTCGTACAAAAACTTCCTTTACCTGACCGCTACCGGCCGTAACGACTGGTACTCTACGCTTGCGCCGGGTAAAACCAATTATTTCTACCCGTCACTGAGCGGCTCCTTTGTAATTTCTGAACTGTTGCACGCCCAATGGCTCGATTTGGGCAAACTAAGGTTAGGCTATGCTAATGTCGGCGGCGAAGCTGATTCGCCTTACCAAACCCTGCTGGGGTACAATAACGTGGGTAACCTGAGCGGCCACGCTATCGGCAATATTGCCAACGGGGGCACGGTGCCCAATAATGCCCTGGAACCCTCCTCTGCAAAAGAGTTTGAAATTGGCGCCGAGATCGCCATGTTTAAAAACAGGCTGCATTTTGATGTGTCGTACTATGATAAAAAGATCAGCAAGGAGGTGATCCCCGCGGTAACTTCAAAAACTTCGGGCTATGACGCGGTTTTGCTGAACTCAGGAGAGATAGAGAATAAAGGCATCGAGTTTCTGGTATCAGGTACGCCTGTTAAAACCCAGAACTTCAGTTGGACTGAAACATTAAATATCTCTTATAACGACAATAAAGTATTGTCCCTGTCGAACGGATCAAGCAACTATCCCCTGGGTTACTCACGGGCTGGCGAGGATGAGGGTGTCGGTATAGCTTACATGTCGCAGGTGGTCGGAAAATCTGCCTACCAGATATTTGCGCTCGACCCTGCCCGCAATGCCTCGGGTAAGCCTGTTATCGATCCGGCTACCGGCGCGCCCGACCCAAGTTTGGCTACTTATAAAGACTTAGGCTCCGGCATTAGCCCCCTTACTACCGGTTTAACTACCGACTTGCACTACAAGCACATCAATCTGTCTGTACTTGTTGACGGTAAATGGGGTGGCAAAATATTTTCAGGTACAAACTACTATGGGTACCTGTTTGGTTTAAGCAAGGAAACCTTACCGGGCCGCGACATTAAATACGGAACAGAAGAACTGAATCCCCAGGATTATTACGCAGCTATGAGCAACAACGGTTCGATGTTTTTATACAATGCCAGCTTTATTAAATTAAGGCAAGTAGTATTAGGTTACACTTTCCCGGCAGCAATGTTCAAAAATAAGATACAGGGAATCACCATCAGTGCTGTTGCCCGTAACTTGTGGACCATCATGAAGCATACTCCGAATATCGACCCTGAGTCAAACTATTCGAACGGGCCGCAGGGTATCGAGCAGGCTACAGTGCCTTATACCCGCACATTCGGTTTAAACCTTAACGTGAAATTTTAAGAAGGTTATTGAAATAGATAATAAAACCCTTAATATGAAATTACAATCCATATATATAGTTGCAGGAGCCCTGATCGCCATGACATTTGCTTCATGTAAAAAGGACCTGATCAAAACAAATACAGATCCGAACTCGGTATCCGTCGGCGTATTTGACCCAAACAATATTTTAACGGCCACACAACTTTATTATACCGGCAGTACCGACAATGCTATTGAGGTTGAGGAAACTGAAATACAAGGTGCAGGCTGCATGATACAGCACTGGGCCTCCACATCGGGTTACTATTTTGGTGATAAATACACCGGCCCGCCAACCAGCGGCGGTTGGGGCTCATTTTTCGATCACACTTACAACTCGACCATAAAATACGCCGTCGATCTTTACACTACAACCAGCGGTAAACCTCAGTATAAAAATCTGCACCAGATAGCCCGGATAATGAAGGCGATGGCCTTTGAACGGATAACCGATGTTTATGGCGACGTTCCTTATTTTGATGCAGGTAAAGCCTATACCAAAGGCATTTATTTTCCTAAATACGACAAGCAAAAGGATATCTATGCCGATTTGTTGAAAGAGGTTGAACAGGCAACCGATAGTCTGGACGAAAATGCAGACAAACCACAGGGTGATGTGTTTTATTCGCATGCGGATGACCAAATCGCTTCATGGAAAAGGTTTGGCAACACCTTGCTGCTGCGTATGGCCATGCGTTTAACCAAGGTGGATCCTAATACCGCAAAAGCTTATGTAACTAAAGTTCAGGGTAAAACCATGCAAAGCAATGATGATAATGCGATTGTGCCCCACGGCACCAACGACCCGCTTACTATCAACAGGATTTATCGTGGTATCGGCGAGGATGGCGACATACAACTGTCAGGTCAGATCAGTAAAACCTTTGTCGACTTTTTAAAGGAAAATGGTGACCCGCGCCTGCCTGTATTATCTTACGTTTATCCGGATGGCTTTACTCCCGGTGATGATCCGTCGGGCGGTTCATCAGACCCTGCCGATCAAAATGGCTTACCAAATGGTTACGACGGCGGAAATACCGCTCATGGTATATTAAGTTACCCGGGCTACCTTGGCAATTTGAATCTCTATTCACGCCCCAGCCCCGTGATATTTAATGCTACAGCCCCTACCCTGGTTTTGACCTATGCAGAATCAGAATTTTTATTGGCTGATGCTGCCAAACGCTGGGGCATTGGCGACGCCGGAGATCACTACAATAATGGCGTAATGGCCGCTATGACGCAATATGCAATTTTTGGCGACGGCGGTGTGGTTGATGAAGGTGATGCCCAAGCTTACCTTGATGCACATCCCTATGACGATTCACGCGGTTTGGAAATGATAAATACCCAGTTTTGGGTTTGTACATTCTTTAATGAGTATGAGGCATGGGCAAATTACCGGCGTACCGGTTTTCCGGCTTTGGTACCGGTTACTTACACCGGCAGCCAGTCTCCGGGCGCTATTCCGCGCAGAATGTATTATTCACAGATTGACAAACAGGTGAACACCGCTAACTACAATGCAGCTGTAGCAGGCATACCCGGTGGCGACAAAGTAACGAGCCGCATGTGGTGGGATGCGCAATAGCGCTTTAAATTTCAAATCCATGGTCTAAAACCTGGGGGTTTGCCGCGAATACAGGAAAGCCGCCTTCTGAGTCAGAGGGGCCGGCTTTTTTGTGTTCAGGTCTTTTAGACAATAACGACGGTAAATGATTTATAAGCTGTAATTTGGCGGCCTATGGATGAGCTATTGGCAATATAATCAGTGATCTTGCTTTAGATCACTGGCTCAGGATTGAGACTTATGAATATTTAACATTTTTTAAGATTTAATATTGATACTTTTGCATTCCTTTACACGTTTGCTAAACCGGCTGACGGATTAAAGGGTTAACATAAAAAACTGGAAACGCTGCTTACACGATAAAATGAAAAAAACGCTTACACTACTTTCTATCATTACACTTATTTCTTTCTACGCCAAAGCACAAGATGATGAACCTAAAGAATATGTAAAAAGCTACCTGGCGCTTACAGGCGGTTTTTCGAACCCAATGGGCGATTTTGCCAATAAAACTTATGAGAATTATAAGTCGGGCTTTGCCAAACGCGGGGTAGTTGTAGGTTTTGAAACAGGAATATATGTATATAAAAACCTGGGCATAGGCGCCACCTTTTCGTTCCAGGACCAGGGAGAATATACCATTCCAGAAGTACAGGCGCTTGCCAACGGTTATAACAAAATACTTAAGGTTAACTCAACGCTGGTACAGGCCGTGGGCCGCTACCACAGTCTAAACTTCCTGCTGGGGCCGCAATACTCCTTTCAGTACAAAAAATTCATCCTGGACCTGCGTGCCGATGGCGGCTTTATAAAAAGCACATCAACACCTGTGATCACCATCTTTGTTTCTAATACCAACAATAGCTCACAAACCATTACGCAACAGAATTCTAAAAGCATGGTGTTTGCCTACGGTGGCGCTGCTGCCCTGCGCTGGGAATTTGCTGAGGGATGGGATATTGGCCTGCATTTTAACTATGTTAAATCTGATGGCTTAAAGATTTCAAATACGGGCGACATTTCTGCGCTTCAAGGAACCGGCCGTTTGGTGACCAAACAACCTATCACCGTCCTGCAATCAACATTTGCCATCGCTGTTCATTTTTAGTAACTCAACAATCTGAAATAAAAAGCAGCTCCAAGGCTGCTTTTTTTATGTTTAGAACCGCCGTAGGATGTTAAATTTTCATTAAATCGATCATTATAAAGCATAAAACTTTTGACATTAAGTTTTTTCTTATAATTTTAACCAGCCCGATAATTAAACAATTGAAAAGGTTAACAGCCATAGCTTTACTTGGCCTGCAGGTGTTCACCATTTGCGGGCACCTGGTTCTGTACCATTACTTTGTTTATAAATCAGAAAAAGAGCTTAGTACGCGCATACTCAATAATGAGTATACAGAACGCGACCTTGTTGAGGTGAAGATTCCTGCGCATACTGCGATAACTCAAAGCTGGACCGAATACCAATACATCAATGGCCAGATTCAATTTAAAAACACTTGCTATGACTACGTGAAGGTGAAATTGACAGCCGACACAATTTACCTGGCCTGCCTGCCGAACCGTGAAAAGACCCGGCTCTTTAATCAAAATATTATCAACGCTAAAGTTATCGACGATGCACCTGTAAATAAAAAACAGCAGGTGCCTTTCGGTAAAGGTATCGACCTGGGGAAGTATAACTACACTTTAGTATTATATCAATTTTCATCTCCGGTAATCGTACTGAACCTGGGCAACACATTCCCTGTGCCTTGTATCAGCAATCGTTGTATCGCCATTCCGCTTCAACCCCCAAAAATGTTTTGTTAATCTCACCTGTTTACCGACATTTTTATTAACCCTTCCTTTTTCGGGGAGTTGATTTACTTAAATGATGAATTTAAACATTCAACAAAAACTACATTATACGCTGCGTTTAGCCGTTGCCATGTGTTTTATAGGCCACGGCTCTTTCGGAATTATTACCAAAGAAATATGGTGCAACTACTTCGCTGTTTTTGGTATTAATAAATCCCTGGCCTACCAATTAATGCCCTGGCTGGGCGGCTTGGACATTGCCTTTGGTTTCATTATGCTGATCTATCCCATGCGGGTTATACCGCTTTGGCTGGCGGCGTGGGGCATAGTTACTGCCATGTTACGCCCGTTATCCGGCGAGCCATTTGCCGAATTTATTGAGCGGGCAGGAAATTTCGGCGCTCCGTTGGCATTATTAATAGTTTCCGGCCGTGTAAATTTTGAAAATCTATTTAGACCTATCAATCCAAATACAGAAACGCCGGCTAATCTTTTACCAAAAGCTATTAATTGTTTAAAAGTGGTAGTATTTCTGCTGCTCGCGGGTCATGGCTGGCTTAACCTGATTGAAAAGAAAGGCTTGATAGAGCAATACGCCTCGTTTGGATTCAGTAATCCTGTTATTGCAGCACACGTGGTTGGCGCATTTGAGGTGGCAGCCGCAGCATCCGTTCTGATAAAACCTATACGCCCGGTAATACTACTATTTTTCGTTTGGAAAATGGCCAGCGAGCTATTTTACCCGCATTGGGAAGCTTTTGAATGGATTGAACGCGGCGGCAGCTATGGGTGTTTGCTTGCACTGTGGTTTGCTTTAGGAAAAAAGAGAGACCTATTACAAAGCGTCAATAATCTGCGAACCGCGTGATTTACCGATAGTTCCAGGGCCTGTAGTCTATAGGCCCTGAAACTATCGACTTTAGATCCAGACTTACTCGCAGGGCGGTTCATTAGTGATTACCTTTTTCTCAATACGCTTATCAGGTATAAACCATACGCAAGCAACCACTATGTATAAACTGAAGCTTAGCATTGGATAAAAAAAAGAAACAGCTATTGCAGTTATATAAATACCGATAGAGATTTTGCCTTTCCAGTCTTCATTAATGGCTTCGGCCAATAAGGAGTCCTTACCCATGTGGCGTATTAAAGTAAGCATTAAAATGGTGTATGCCAGGGCATTCATTAATAAGATGATACCATAGCAGGTCACCGGCCATTGCGCAAAGTGGTTTTCGCCCATCCAGGCTGTAACAAAAGGCACTAGTGAAAGCCAGAAAAGCAAGTGCATATTGGCCCATAAAACCGCGCCATTTATCGATTTTACCACCTGCAGCATATGGTGATGATTATTCCAGTAGATGCCTACATAAACAAAGCTAAGCACGTAGCTGAATAGCACCGGTAGCAGTTCGCGTAATGATTGAATACTGGCATCTTTGGGGATTTTGAGCTCCAGCACCATAATGGTGATAATAATAGCAATTACCCCATCGCTGAAAGCCTCTAAACGTCCTTTTTCCATAGTTCCAAAATAGTTATTTAAGCATTAAGCGAAAAGCAGAAAGATTAAAGCGTCTATTACAAAGCAAAACAAACATAACTATCCCCCGACTTATTGCCGATTTTACCGCCGCCGCAAGCAATCACCACGTATTGCTTACCATTAACCGCATAAGTTGCAGGGGTGGCAAACCCTGCGGCAGGCAGTTTGGCTTCCCAAAGCTGTTTACCCGTCTTTTTATCAAAGGCCCGGATTTTTTCGTCCTTTGTCGCCGCTACAAATATCAATCCGCCTTTGGTTACCAGCGGACCGCCATATAATTCGGTACCGGTTACCGGAATTCCCTTTTTAGTAAGTTCCGGGTATTCGCCAAGCGGCACTTTCCAAAGGGTTTTTCCGGTATTTAAATCGGTTGCGCTTAACGAGCCCCAGGGGGGTGTTATGCCAGGATAGCCATCTTTATCCAAAAATCGGTTATACCCATTCATTAAATAAGGGACTGCATTTTGTTTTGCAACCGTCGGCGGCGGTTCCTTCGCGGGGTGATTGGTGGCAGGTTCCTTTTCAGGCAACTTTAAGAGGAAGGCCAGCAACTTCTTCTTATCCTCTGCGGAAATCTGTTTGAAAGAAGGCATCATGTTCCGGCCATTCTCAATAATCTTGCTTACCTGGTCTTCGGAATATTTTTTACCAATATTCACCAGCGAAGGGTACGATGTGCCGTTCCCTTTCAATTCACCGCCGTGGCAACCGATACAATATTGATTATAGACAGCATGGCCCATTCCCTTCAAGGAATGATCATCAGTGTTTTTTGGGACATCGATCATTACCTGGGCCCATGGCATTTCGCTGTTGCTAATATACATTATACCGTCCGGGTCGACCGCCGCCCCTCCCCATTCACCGCCACCGTCAAAACCGGGAAAAATCCAGTCGCCATCCTTACTTGGCGGAGTAAACATCACATTGTACTTTACCTTTTTGTATTTAGCGAGCATATCTGAGTGCGTTTCGGGGCTGATGTTGGTTACGTCTTCAGGTCTGAAATACTGGCGGGCGAAAGGCTGCGGCAAAGTTGGTATCGGCTGTGTGGGCCAAACATCTTCGCCGGGCAGAGCATTTTGCGGCACAGATTTTTCTTCAATCGGAAATATTGGCTTGCCGTTAGTCCGGTCGAACATAAAAATAAAGCCGTGCTTCGTAATTTGCGCTACTGCATCAACGGTTCTGCCGTTATGTTTGATGGCGACCAGGTTAGGGTTGGCCGCTAAATCCCTATCCCACAAATCATGGTGTATAACCTGGTAATGCCAGATATACTTGCCGGTGGCCGCGTCAAGCGCAACTAATGAGTTGGCATAAAGATTAGCCCCTTTACGGTTAGCTCCGTAAAAATCGCCGCCTATTGAACCAATTGGAATATAGACTATTCCGCGCTTCTCATCGAGCGCCATACCCGCCCAGTTATTTGCCCCACCCAACCGCTGCCAGGCATTTTTGTCCGGCCATGTTTCATAATTTTTTTCGCCGGGATGCGGTATGGTATGAAAAATCCATTTAAGCTTACCTGTAAGTACATCGTAGGCCCGTACATGTCCGGGCGCTGCGTCTTCCGATTCATCCACGCGCGTGCCCACAATTAAAACGTTCTTATAGATAACACCCGGTGTAGTGCCGGATACGAACGACGAGGTCTGTCTCCCGAGATCTTTAGTCAAATCCAGGTATCCGCCATTGCCAAAGTTTTTCACCGGCTCACCCGTTTCAGCGTCAATGGCAAAAGTTTTTGATCCTACACTATAAAAAATACGCTTGTTATTTCTCTTGTCATCTTCCCAATATAACACGCCTCTGCACACTTTATAATATGCCAGCGGGTCGTTCTTTTTCGAAGTATCCTGAGTTGCCGGGTCGAACATCCATTTTTTTACGCCAGTTGCGGCATCTAAAGCAAACAACTTCAGCTTCGGACTGGTGGCGTACATTATCCCATCAACTATTATTGGGTTGCATTGGTTCTGGCTGCGGTTAGCACTGTCCTTATCATTTGAACTAAATGTCCAGGCGATTTTTAATTGAGCAACATTTTTGGGGGTTATCTCATCGTTTGCAGAATACCGGTTGCCTTCCTTTGATCCAGCATAAGTCCGCCATTCGGTGGCGGCGGTGCCTTGATGTTGTTTGCAGGAAGATAAGATGCCGGCGGCAAGTAAAAGATACAAAGGAATAGTTAACTTCATTTGATAAAACTGGCTTGGGGTTTATCCAATAAAACTAATCATATCCAATTTAAAATTGGTAATAACAAATTATTTCGTTGCAGACGGGCAATAGTTTCTGCTTTTTTTGGCACCATACCTGGCAGATGAAATGGTTGGTGACCGTTTACCCGTGCCTCAAATGTTTTTGCTGTCCAAATAAAAAATGCCGGATCACATGTGCAACCCGGCATTCCAATTAAACTATATAAAGCATTCTACTCTTTCTTATCCGTTTTATGCCTGTTAAAGTCAAACATCCTGGAAATAGTAAATCCCACCCTGTATTGGCCACGCCCATAGCTGGATTGGGTACCGCTCAGGTAATTAATTTCGTTTACGGCCCTTGCATTGGTTACATTAAGCGTAAATACGTGGCCACCTGTCTCCATTTCGAAGCCAAAGCCTAGCGGATCGGAAAAACCGGTTCCGTTTGTATGCTGGTATGACGAAAAAGAATGCGCATAATCAACTATAAAACCGGCATGCCGCGAAACCTTTAAACGCAGGGCTGCTGACAATGCAAAAAAATCAAGGTCATTGTCCGGCACAAATGGTATGGGTGTATTGTTGCGCACAAATGATGGTGCTATCTGCAGCACATTGCCGGGCGAAAAGCTATGAGCAATTAACGCCTGGCCGAAATAAGAGAACCTGTCGGATGTTTTCGTGAACACCGTACCGTAAGGCCTGAGCCCGGTTTCGCCGATTAGCGTAATGGCAAAGGGCGAGCCGCCATTAGCCTGGTGCAATATAGCATACTTTAACTCCAGGTCGGCCAGGCCGCCTATAGTGCTTCGGCCCATATCGATATTGAAATTATCGCTCAGGCCATATTCAAAGCCGATGTAAACGTCGGCAACGTCATCTAATCCGAAATAAGTTTTACCGCCCCCGGTTTTACCGGCAAAATCGCCAAATCGATGTATTACCAAAAAGTTAAAATTGTTTTTCTTTATTGTTTCGGTGCTTTGCGACAAAATCAGCCTGGAAGATTTATAAATCGTAAGCGGTCCCTTCTGCCCGTCGCCGGCCATTGAATTTAACAGGGAGTCGGCTGCGCTTTGTTTATTTTCGGATCCTGCTTTTTGGGCGAATAGGTTAGTGCTTATCGCAAATAAGCACAATAGGATAATATACTTTCTCATGGTCGCGATAGTGTTGTGTGATTAAATGGATTATTTATTTGGGGTGTACATTGCCGCGACTGTTATCTTTATCGTTTCCGCAATGTTGTGAAATACTATTCTGGGTATATCAATGTGGTGATCGGCGCATTTTACCATAAATTCGGATTTCATGCTGATTACGCCTCCTTTAACCGTAATTATGCCGGGTATGCTGCGGTTTTGTGTCACGTTGTGAACGGTTAATTCACCTGTTGCCGTTACAGGGTAGCTGCCATCTTTGGTAACATCTATCTTTTCAGCTATTTTTCCTCTGAAGGTGGCACGCGGATACTTGTCGCTCTCCATATAGTCGGAGTTAAAATGCTCCTGCATCAAGGATTTTGGAAACTTAAACGAGCTAATATTGATAACAAAATTCAATTCTCCAGTCGTGGCGTTAAATACTGACGCAGCAGAAGATGTCTCGGCTTTAATGTCTTCGATAGGAGCACTTGAAAATAGCGTAACTTTTGCATTTTTACAGACATAGAGGTCCTTGCCTGCCTGGAAATTCATCATCCAGGCAAGTAAAATAATACTCAGATGTTTCATTTTTTAAGGTGTTTTTAAAGAATTCAGATTCCAGCTGAGACCGACGGCAACACCGGTGGTTTGCAACTTCACCTGGCTGTAGCCAACATTTGACAGCGGAACTTTCAGATACGGCTGAATACTGATTCCCACTTTTGAATTAAGTTGTCTTTCATAGGTCGCGTTCAGGTTCATTATACCAAAAAAGTATTTTCCCGGGTTAGGAACAGTGTAGTTACCTGGCCCTGAAGCGCCGCCATATTGATTATTATATGTGAACTTGTAGCTCTCGTGCAGCATGATGTACGATGATAAACCCGTGCCGACAGATATTTTATTTTGCTGTTTATGATAAACCAGGTACCCGATATTCAATGGAATATCAAGCATGCGGCAATCTGCTGTAACACTTTGCGGATTAACGGGCCATTTATAAGATGATCCGGAATTATAGTTCGCAAAGCTGGTTAAATAAGGCTTAACCGAATAAAGCGCGCCTGTGCTTACAGTCAGCTTTCGTGATACACCCACAGCAAATGTTAAACCTATATTAGTTCCCACCTTACTTTGAGCAAACGAGCTTACTCCATTTAAGTCAGGTGCTGCTACAATACTTAGAGTATATTGTGGCCTATATGCCAGCTGCGGTTTCACTTTAGCAGATTTACCCGGTGTATTGGCAGCTAACCCAGTGTTGTTGACGGAAGGCGAAGACGTAACATCCGGTGACGCCTGCTTTTGTGCCGGAACAACTGCTGCTTGCTGGTTAATAGCATAAGTGTCACCGCTCACCTTATCCGGAATTGTCGTTTTATCAGAACCAGTATCTTTTTTGTTTATTACCGGCTGATGGGCATATGCGGGCTGATCATTCTTTTTAGAAGGAATAGATTGCTGCTGCGCAACATTCTCATAAACGACAGGTGATTTTTTATTCAAAACAAAACGCCGGTTACTAATCTTATTTCTGGCTTGCGTTGCGTGTACCACATTTTGAGTGGCGTTGAATATAGTGTCTGTTCTTGCAGCGGCAATTGATGCATTTTTATTTAAAACAGTGTCCTTAACACCGGCAGTTGAATTGCTTTTATCGATTATCGTATCGTCTGCTTTCGCTATTTCGCTGTTGTTGTTAGTAGTGTCCTTATGGTTATGGCCGGCAACATTATTAGCGGGCTGCCCTGGAGCGTCTGGCTTGAATAACCAAATACCTAAAGCGATTAGCAACATTGCAGCCACACCGCTCAGAATGGGCCAAAGTAAAACAACACTTCTCCTCTTGCGCGATTCATCGAGCATCCCTTCCAGCGCATCCCAGTCACCTTCCTCGTACCTGATCTGGTCAACCGGGTCTTCCAGCTTCCTTTTAAAAAGATCGTCTAGTCTCTTTTCGTTCTCAGTGTTCATTATTAAATACCCTTGTTTAAATAACCCCCGTTCATATTTACAGCCTTAATGGCTACGATGGAGGTATTATAATCCATGCCGCTGCTATAACCGGCACTTCCGGCAGACGAATCCGCCTTTAATATCATTTGTTTTAGCTTTTGCCGTGCCTTGTGCAAATTTGACTTGGAGGTGCCAGCATTTATATTAAGCATTGATGCAATTTCCTCGTGCGAATAACCTTCGATTGCAAAAAGGTTAAAAACTGTGCGGTAAGCCTGGGGAAGCTTTTGAACCATGGCCAATAAATCGGCATAATTGAGATTTTTATCTGCAATGTCGCCATCACTTACGTGCTCTGCTTGTTCAAGGTCCTCGGTATATGCCATTTTTAGATTAGCGCGGTAATAATCGATCGATACGTTCATCATGATTTTACCAAGCCATGCTTTAAATGGCCTTCCGGTATCAAAGCTTTCAATGTGAGTAAACACTTTAAAGAACCCCTGGTTCATCACTTCAGCAGCTTCCTCCCGGTTATTAGCATAACGCAAGCATATCCCCATAGAGAAACCATAGAACGCTTTATAAAGCATTTTCTGGCATTTTCTATCCTGTTTTATACAGCCCTTAATCAGTTGATGTAACTCTTCGTCTCCCATAAGGGTTATATCCGGTTAGCTAATATTATTTTCATTGTTTTATCTCTATCACGATATTCTCCGGGAAAAGGTTGCCTGTTTGTCATAAAAAATTGTCCAACAAATCTTAGTGACTGAAAATCAGGTATTTAAAAATACGGCTATTTTACATCTGCGTTTCAAAAAAATGATATTCAATCAATTTGTAATCAGCGTATTGTATTGGAGTTTATTTGTTTTGCTATATCACAGGCAACCAGTCGGCTTATTAAATAGTAATATCTTAAGACATGTTCTAAAAGGCATATAAATTTAAATAAATGGTTCCGGTTTCTGTTGTAATAATTACTAAAAATGTTGCTGCTATTATTGAAGAATGCCTGCAAAAAGCAAAAACGCTGACCGACGATATCATTATTATCTGCAACGGGAATGATGAGGATTCTGCAAATGCGCATTTACAAAATAGCTACAAACTCTTTAAAAAGCCATGGGAAGGTTATGGAACTAATAAAAATAAAGGCATTAAAGAAGCTAAATACAATTGGATCTTAAGCATTGATGCCGACGAAATACCTGATGACGAACTTATCAGGGCTATTCACAAAATTGACTTTGATGATGCCAACACCGTTTATGACATTAGGTTCCGCTCATACTTTGGCTGCAAGCCTGTCCGGTTTGGCAGTTGGGGGCGCGACCATCATATCCGGCTGTTCAACCGGGCTTTTACAGAATGGTCGGAAACAATAGTACATGAAACCTTAATTTTACCATCAATTATTACCAAAAAAAGAATTGATGGCTCGATACACCATTATTCTGTAAAAAACGTGCAGGAGTTTGACAGCAAAGGCCGTTATTATGCGCAGCTGGGGGCAAAAAATTATTTCCTGGCCGGGAAAAGCGCCGGCTTTATCAAACTATACATTTCACCTGTTTTTGGCTTTTTTAAAAATTATATTCTTTACCTTGGTTTTCTGGACGGCCGTGAAGGATGGGATATCGCACGTATCACCGCTAAAAACACCAGGCGAAAATATCTGCTACTGAGCAAAATGGAAACACAAGGCAGAAATCAACCGGCAACTAACGACAGCCTGGTTGTAGAATATTAATTTGATGCTATGGGTTTGCTAATGCTTTTTGATAAAAGCGGATATTTTGGTCTGCGATTTTACAAATTTCAAACTCCCGCTTTACTTTATCATTGCCTTTTTTTGCAAGTGCTTTCCGCAAATCGCTGTTTTTGAGCAATCTTATTATCGCAGTGGCAATTTGTTCAATATTATCCGGGTCGATGAGCAGGCCATCCACCTCATTTTCGATTAGCTCAGGTCCGGAAGTCCGGTTGGAGTTGATGACAGCGATTCCGCAGGCCATAGCCTCTAAAGGCGCTAAAGCAAATGCCTCAGCATAAGACGGAAAAATACCAACTACCGAACTTTTAAGGCAATCATAAAGACATTCAGTTGAAACATGCCCCATAAAAGTTACCGAGCCTGTGGCGCTTGCGCTAAGATTGGCAACAACTTTGCGCCGGGAGCCCTTGCCCAAAATTAGTAACCTTGCGGCTGGAATTTGTCTGTGGACGATATTCCAGGCCTTAGCCAATTGGTAAATGCCTTTTTTTTCAACCAGTGTGCCCGTGAATATAACCTGCATAGGGTGCTTGACCACGTTCGTTACCGGAACATCCGTGTTGATACCATTGTGAAATACGCTGATTACTTTGTCATAAGATAAATATCCGGCACTTTTAATTGCGGTATATTTACTCACGGCAACTACCTCCGTAGCCTGGTTTAAAATAGTTTGCTCCATTTGAAGAATGTGACCAGGAATTGGATTACCGGCCTCGCCATTGAAATAAGTTATCGAGCCATTCATCTTGATAACCACCGGTACAGAAAGCTTAGGAAACGGAAGATAATTTCTACAAAAACGGATGTAATCATTGTAATCGGCCATCTCCACGATATTTACCCGGTGCTTGTCTATTATTTCTTCCAGCCTGACCTTATAAATAGCAAGACTCTTTTTAAGATCCCGATCCAGTAAGCCAGCATTCTTTAATAAACGATAGCCGACGCGCGATAGCAATGACCCTTCATCGCCCAAAAACTTAAAATCAAAGCCACGGCGAAAGCGGTAAACTTTTACTCCGTCGTCATCAAATTCATCCAGGCCTCCATACCCGGGCGGATATAACCCGGCAACCACCACATTGTGCCCCAGCTTTACTATTTGACGCGCCAGCAGCCTCACCGAAGTGCCAATGCCGCCGTGCCGGCCGGGAGGGTATTCGTCGCACAGGTATAAAATATTCATTCGGCTAACAGGTATTTAAAATTCCGGACATGTTGCTTACTGATTAGTCCTGTGAAAACAGCGGTCAGCAGGTATAAAGCCACAGCAGCAGTTAATTGTAAAAGAAAATGGATATGAAGCATGGAGGTTAACAAATAACAAAGCGCTGCATCTGCAATAAATAATAAGTTAGGCAGCAGAGATAGCTTTATAATTTCATTTCGTACCAGCCGGAAATATAATCCAGCCTGTAAGATAGTTGTAGCAAAGAACGCAGTCGCCGCCCCTGCTCCTCCAAACTTTGGTATCAAAGCTACATTTAGAAAAATATTTGTCACTGCACAAGCGACCGTTATCAGTGAAACGGATTTGTATTTTTTCGCCCCAAAGGCGAGTGACCATAAAAGGTTCATGAAAAATTGCAACGGTATACAAAGCGATAGTATTAAAAACTCTGCTGAATTTGATTCACCGTATTTGCCTTTGGTCAAGATTTGCAGTAAAGGCGACCATATAATATTCAACACGAGAGGTATGCCGGCTGCTAAAAACTGCTCACTGCGGTTAAATGACTGGATATAAATTTCATATTCGATATCGACCTTATTGTTTATTGATAAAAGCTTCGAGAAACGCGGCAATATTATCGGCGCTATTATCAGCATTGGGAGACGGGCCAGCTCGTATGCACGGTAGGCAAAGCTATAATCAGCCAAAACGCTGCCTGTGGCCATAATGCCCAGCAGTATCCAATCCATCCGCGAAAGGCTGATGTCAAAGATGACTGCAATGTATTGTGCCAACGATTCCTTTACCAGCCTGGTATAAGCGCTAAAACGGAACCTGAAACTTAAACAAGTTTTGGTAAGAACGAACACCAGCAGGCTTATTAATTCAATGGCGCTGGTACAAATCAGTATAATTAAAACCGTATTAAGATATAATTGACCATTTTTCACCAAGAGCAAGGCAGCCGCTATTTTTCCAATATTGCTTATTATCGATATAACACCATAAGGAGCAAAGCGCTCTTTAGCATTCAAGAACTGTTTTAGAGGGAGCGCTGTAAAAATCAGACCCTGCGCAAGGAAGAACCATGGCAAATTGTTATAAAGTTCGCTTTTACTGCCTGTGATCTTCTCCACCAAAAGCAAAAAGACAAAAGTCGCCCCAAAGCCGATAAAAGAATGCGTGAAATAGGCAGCGGCGGCCCAATCGGAACGCTGCGAAGCTGCTATCCGGCGTATAACAACCTGCTCCAGCCCGACGCCAAGTATGGTAGTAATGAAAATAGATACGGCGTTCGTCCAACTGATGATGGCGAAATCATCTTTGGAGATATATACCGATACAATGTAAAAGAAAATGCTTCCTAATACCTGCACCGACAGCGCCTGCAATCCCGATGAAAACAATTTAATAATTAGCTTACTTTTTGTCAATACTCCTTGTTTGTGCGTTTGTGAAAAATGGATATAGCCGCTTCTGGCTATTGCTTAAGCATAATACGGAAGACGGTGGAATTAGGCTGCCTTAATGAAAAAATAGATTCTAAAAATCAGGTCAGCTTCTCATTAATTCTAACAGACGAAGGTCTCGCTTTAAAATCGCAAAGCACCCAGCAGATTCAGTATTACTATCGTTGATTATTAATTGCTGGCATTTACTCAATTTCAAGAAAAAATAAATCACTCATAATCAGAATGTTTCATAGTATCCCGGGTGTTCCGCAGAAAAGTGGAACACCGGTCAATGCGATAAGACAGCATTGTCAAACATTCCGTTAGTTCCGATAAAACACACTTTAGGTTCTGGCGCAGGCAACGCTTTTATTTTCCAAGCCGTAATTTCTGGTAAAATTGAACGGCATAAAAAGTCATTCGATACTTAATGGATCAAGAATGTTAAGCAGTATTGTGGGTTTTAATTTAAAGAAGGCCGTTAACGCGGTGGACTGGAGGTTACTGCTGTTTCTCTTGCTTTTCCTTGATGTAAAACTGGCCGTCAAAATTGCGGCAATTATACTGATCTACGCACTCCGATTTGATTTTAAGTTTGGTTTCAGCTTTAAAAACTCCCGTTTACCCTTGTTTTACTTATTAATTATGCTGATTCCCTTTGTCAGCCTGGTATTCACCGGAGGGTATTCAAACCCTGATTACCTGATTGTTTTCTTTACTGGGCTCGGTTTCTGGCTGCTTTGTATCCTGGCTGTTCACCAGGTGAAACTCGCCGTTGAAAACGACGATCCGGAGATAATACACCGCACTATACTGGCATTCTTTGTTATAAATGCAATTATTTCCTTTGGGAATTATGGCGCTATAGTTTGGGAAACCCATGCCATTAATCCATACCGTTACCAGGGCCAGCATCAAAAATACTTTATCGGGACCGGCGATTACATCCGTGGCCTCACGTTCGATACATCTACAACCAACGCCGTACTTAATGCAGCAGGTGTTATTTACTTTATGATTAGGAAAAATAACCCGATGGTACTGATTTGCATGATTGTGCTGTTGTTTACCGGGAGCAATTTTACAAATATGGCGTTGTTTTTTGTTCTTGCCTTATTATTCATTTTTAACAGCTCCAGGGACCAGAAAAGCCTTATTATGGTTTGCGTAATGCTACTGGTGGTTTTCATGGCGCAGGTTTCGCCGCAAAATGACAAGTATGCATTGAATACCATCAGTCTGGCATTCCATCCGCCTGTACCAAGAACTAATATATCAAATGTAAGAGTGGTTTGCGGGAGCAGTCCGAACCAGGAGGAGACAAGACAGCAAATCGCAAAAAATTATCTCGACAGTATATCAAGATTGAAAATTACGAAAACGGCTGCGATACCCTTCGCGCTCGCCTCGCTGCCCCGCACAAGTAATGGCCGGATATTCATTGATACCCCGAAAATTCATACAGCAGCATACCAATCCGTAGCAGATACTACAACGGGCCAGCATGTATTGCTGGATTTTATTGCAGCTCATAAAGCACAACTTCCTCTTTCATCAGTAAAAATATACAGACCCGGAAAGCCCGGAAAGGTAATTAGCTTTTTACAGACCGCTGATTTCCTTGTACATAATCCTGTAAAGTTAATTGCCGGTGCAGGGATGGGCAATTTTTCGTCAAAGCTGGCTTTCAGGGTAACCAGTTTTGGTTTTGCCGGAGGCTACCCTACTAAGCACACCTACATCAATAACAACTTTCTGTCCAATCACCTCGACGTTTATCTTAACTTTTTTAGCAAACGCGCCGGCTTTCATTCGCTGATTAACAGTCCAAATTCCGTTTACGACCAGTTGCTTTCAGAATATGGCTTGGCGGGATTAGCGGCCTTCGCAATATTTTATGTATGGTTTTTCGCCAGGCACACCAAAGGCTTTGGTTATGGCCTGCCACTACTGTTACTACTCCTAATGATTTTTTTCACCGATTACTGGTTCGAGCAATTATCAGTGGTGGTATTTTTTGAATTGCTTTTTTTCTTAAATATCAGGGAAATCAAAAACAACACGCAACCTATTTATGCCTCCTGACAATCCGAAAGTTACGGTTTTGATGCCGGCTTATAATGCAGGTAAATATATTGGCGAAGCTATTTCGTCGGTACTTAGCCAAACTTTTACCGATTTTGAGTTGCTTATTATTAATGACGGCTCTACAGACAATACACTGGAAGTCATCAATTCCTTTCACGACCGCCGAATTGTTGTCATAAGCCAGGAAAACAAGGGTGTTTCTGCAGCACTCAACCTGGGCTTAGAACATGCGCGCGCGACCTATATTGCCCGTTTTGATGCGGATGACATTTGCCTGCCTGATCGCCTGAAAGTTCAATACCAGTTCATTACCAATTATCCCGATTACTCAATTATCGGCTCAGCCGCAGAGTATATGGACGCTGATGGCCACTACATTTTCACTCATCATCCCGAGGGGCATTTGAACGAAGAAATACAGCAGTTGCAATACACCATCTGTCCATTTATCCATTCCAGTGTATTTTATAAAAAAGATGCTGTTGTAAAAAGCGGCGGCTACAACGAGCACGCTTACACCTATGAAGACCATTTTCTATGGGTAAATCTGTTAAGGAACGAAAAGGCGTGCAACCTGTCGCAAGCGCTGATAAAGGTACGGCTGAACCCGGAATCGGTAACCATCGACGAAAAATGGCGCACCAGGAAATTCCGGGCCATCAAGTATTCTACATTAAAAAACAGAAACATAACGGCTGCTGAAGGCGACAAACTTTACCAGATTGGCGGCAAACAATATTCCTCTAAAATAAAATATGGCGCTTATTATGCGCTGTGCGGTAAGAAGTTTTTGCTGAACAATTATCAGCCCGAAAAAGCCCGTACAAACATGTTAAGGGCAATTCTGCTACATCCGCTTCGGTTGGATAACTACCTGCTGTATACAGTAAGCTATTTTCCTGAACGATTTATCAATTGGCTGCATAACCTGACGCAAGGTAAATTTTAAAGCAATGAAAGTAGCGTTTATCGCAAGAAGCACATTATATACTGTACCCGGCGGAGATACTGTTCAGGTGGTTCAAACAGCCCGGCAGCTTACCAACCTGGGGTTGGAAGTGGACATTTTGCTGTCAAAAGATAAGATCAACTACGGCAAATACGACCTGCTGCATTTCTTTAACCTGATACGCCCTGCTGATATTTTATATCACAGCAAAGTGGCCGGGAAGCCGTTCGTTATCTCTACCATTTTATGCACCTATGGCGATTATTACCAATATAACCGAAACGGCGCTGGCGCTATATTTACGCGCCTGCCCGCTGACAGCGTGGAATACCTGAAGACCGTGGCCCGATGGATTTTAGGAAGAGACCACCTCTCCGGAATCGACTACTTATGGAAAGGACAAAAAAAAAGCATAATAGAACTATTAAACCGCGCTAATATTATCCTGCCGAATTCCGAGTCGGAATTAAAGCGGGTAAAGGAAAGCTACCCGAACAATGCCCGGCATGTAATCATCGCCAATGGAATAAATCCTGAAAGATTTCCATTTGATCCCAGCCTGCCCAAGGATGAAAACCTGGTGCTTTGCGTTGCCCGGATCGAAGGCCGTAAAAATCAGCTGAACTTAATCAGGGCATTAAATAATACTCGGTTTAAACTGGTTATTATTGGCGCACCCGCGCCCAATCAGCTGGATTATTATCATCAATGCCAGGCTGAGGCTGCGGCCAACGTAAGCTTTGCCGGCCGTCTCCCGCACGAAGAATTGATTAGCTACCTGCAGCGCGCCAAAGTACATATTTTACCAAGTTGGTTCGAAACTACAGGATTAAGTTCTATCGAGGCAACCGTTATGCACTGTAACATAGTAATAACTGATAAAGGAGACACCCGGGATTATTTTGGTAAAGACGCCATTTATTGTGAGCCAGAGAGCACAGAGAGCATTTTACGGGCAGTAGTACAGGCTGGAAAAGCGCCTTTTAATAAGGACCTATTAGCAAGAATATTAAAGAATTATACCTGGAAACAGGCCGCACAACAAACCTTAAAGGCATACAAAACAGCAGTTATAGCATGAAGTTACGGATAGGAATTTTAGGTACAAGGGGTATCCCGAACTATTACGGCGGTTTCGAGCATATATCCGAATACGTGTCAGAAGGATTGGTGAAAAGGGGGCACTCGGTAACGGTTTATAATTCTCATAACCATCCGTTTAGGGAAGACGCATGGAACGGTGTAAAAATAAGGCATTGCTTTGATCCGGAATACCTGGTAGGGACGGCAGGTCAGTTTGTGTACGACTTTAACTGTTTGCTGGACGCCCGCAAACAGAATTTTGATGCTATTCTGATTATGGGTTACACCAGCAGTTCTGTTTGGGGCAAATTGTATCCTATTAACAGTACAATCATTACCAATATGGACGGGCTGGAGTGGAAACGTTCAAAATATTCGGCCGCGGTGCAGAAGTTTCTAAAATATGCTGAAAAGCTAGCTGTTAAATACAGCAAGTATTATATATCTGACTCACTCGTCATCAAGGCCTATTTAACTGAAAAGTACAACATAGAAAGCAAATATATTCCTTACGGAGCCGATCTGTTCTCAAAAGAGGAACGCGAGCAAATAGGTATTGAGGATGCGCTAAAAGAAGATTATTTTTTGCTGATGGCCCGTATGGAGCCTGAAAATAATATCGAGCCTATACTGGAAGGCTTTAACAACAGTAGCTCGCATCGCAAATTTATGGTGCTGGGCGACACAGGTAACCGCTTTGGTAAGTTCATCACCCATAAATTTAAAAATGATGAGCGTATTGAATTTAAAGGGTCGATTTTTGATACTGCCAAAGTACGCGCGCTGCAAAATAACTCGTACCTGTATTTTCATGGGCACAGCGTAGGCGGCACAAACCCATCATTATTGGAAGCCATGGCCAGCGAGGCGCTTATCGCAGCGCATAACAATCCCTTCAATAAATCGGTGCTGAATTCGGACGCATTTTACTTCTCTAACTCAAAAGAAGTGCGCAACCTGGTGGAAACCGTGCAACGCCGGGGTCCTGAGCAGGCAATGGTGAGCAACAACCTGCACAAGATTAAATACCAGTTTAACTGGGAAAAGGTAATCGACCAATATGAGCAATACATTTTAGAGTGCTACAGGAAATCAAACTATGAGCAGATTGTTTAGCATCAATGACAGCCTGACCAATAGGATAAGCTTTTACCATCTTGTATTGCTATTGGCTTCGCTGCCATTCGACATGTTTTATAGTCATCTGATTTTAGTAAGCTATACGCTGCACACCATTATCCATCTTCAAAAAAGTTCAATTAAACCCATCTTTAATTCCCAGATGTATGTACTGCAGGCGGTATTTATGGTTACCGTTTTATGTGCGATTTACAGTACGGACAGGCCAGGGGCAGGCACAGAAATCGGGAGAAGAATTGCGATACTCCTCATACCTATATTGTTTTCTCTCAATCCATGCGACATAAAAAAGTATCGCGACAGGCTTTTCCTATCGTATTCAATAGTCTGTACACTTACCGTATTATATCTTTATGCAGATGCGCTGGTCACCCTTAGGCACTTTAATCTGCCTTATTCTATGCTTTTTTCAAGCAATTTCGCCAACCACAACTTTTCGGAGCCGATAAACATGCATGCCACTTTCTTTTCAATGCAGATAGCGTTGGCATTGGTGTTTTTTTTAAGCATGTTAATGAAGGAGCCGTCGCGAAGCAAGAGGATGTTATATTTAACAGGCTGTTTAATTCTAATCGCCGGAATCGTTCAGCTTAGCTCTAAGTCGGTTTTTGTCGCCCTGTTTTTAATCATCAATATCGCTGTTCCATGGTTTCTGCTTGAAAGCTCAAAGCGCATTAGATACTTGCTGATCAGTGCTTCATTATCAATTCTTATAGTTGCCGGCATTCTTTATTCTAAAACATTCAATGAGCGATATGTTACTGAATTGACAACAGATCTCTCTCCCGCCAAAAAAGGCGACATATTGGATTCGCGTCTGGCAAGGTGGCACGTGATACTAGATTTGATAAAGAAGAAGCCCATAATCGGCTACGGCACAGGGACAGAAGTGGGGCTGCTTCACGATGCCTTTTTTAAGAACAAGCTATACAATTCTTTTTTACATAATCTGAATGCGCACAACGAATACCTAAGCTTTCTAATAAAATCTGGCATAATCGGGTTATTTGTTTACCTGGCAAACCTGGTATTCGGCTTACAGGTTTCAATTAAAAACAGAAACTTGTTGTTCTTCTCTTTTATGCTAATCATCGCAACCGTGTCTTGTTCAGAAAACATTCTAGACGTAGATAAAGGCGTCATTTATTATGCATTCTTCTACTCGCTTTTTATTTTTTCAACGGAAGATGAAATACAAGTCAAAAAGCAGCAAAAGAAACATAAATATTCATCGCCAGGGGCAACCAATACAGCTATCGGGCCGTCTTTATTACAAAGCTAATTCAACTTAAACGGTAAATGCAACAGAACTCATACACTATAATCAGCAATAGCTTGTCAGCAGTAAAGGAGCAAATATTAGAAACCCTGTCTTACTTCGACTTGTTTGATTATCCATTATCGAGGGCCGAAATTTATCTGTTCTTAAAAAAGAAACATAGCTTTGATGTATTTGAGGATGGCCTCCGCAACCTGCTTAACGCCGGCGTTATCTTCCAGTTCGACAAATTCTACACACTCAAAAACGACCACTACCTGGTGGTTCGGCGTAACGAGGGCAATAAAAAAGCTGCCGGATTAATTAAGATTGCGGAGAAGGTTGGCAATCTTCTTATCCGGTTTCCTTACGTACGCGGTGTCGCAGTATCCGGCTCGCTATCAAAAAATTATGCAGACGACGGTTCAGACATCGATCTGTTTATCATTACTGCAAAGAATAAACTATGGATAGCCCGGACTATTATGCATTGCTTCAAAAAGCTAACTTTTCTGTTTAACAAAGAGCACCTGTTTTGTATGAATTATTATATCGACGAGCAGCAACTCGAGATAGTTGAAAAGAACACTTACACGGCAATTGAAATCGCTACATTAATTCCGTTGCAGGGCGATGTTGTATTTGAGCGTTTTTTTGCCGCCAACGCCTGGATAAGAGAATATCTTCCTAACAAGACCATGCGGGTTTCCCGTGCGCAGCCCGTGCGAACATATATTTTCAAAAGCCTTCTGGAATTGACATTCAATAATCACGCTGGCAATAAACTCGATAACCTGCTGATGAAAATTACGAGCGTCCGTTGGTTAAAAAAGACTCAACAGGAAAAGCTCAACAGCCGCGGTATAGTGATGGGCATGATAACTGGCAAACATTTTGCCAAGCCAGACCCAAAGAATTTCCAGAACAAGTTATTAGTTCGATATCAATACAGAATGGACCGGATTTTAAAAGACTATATGGAAAATATGGCTCACTGAATTATCCTTTGATATTGGCAGACATCAATTTCTCTTTTTAAGCGATATAATATAATAATCCCCAATAAATTTCCAGGGCCAGGAAGTTTTCAATTTATCCTCCTGCTTTTTGAGAAAGTTATATAAGCATGGATATTTTTCGGCAAATCCCTCAATGTATGACGGTGGAACAATGGTACATAAACCTTCCAAACCCAATACGTCAAAATTATCTTTAAGATATCTTTCAATAAATGACGGATTATAATACCAGCATTTAAAATAAACGCCCTCGATATGCGCCTTTGAGCCTTTGCCTGCAAACAATCTTCGGAAAGCCGTGCGGAATTTGCCTTTTAAGAGCATCAATATTTCCCAAAGGCAAAATTTCGGGAGGATGACCAGAGTAACGGTACCTCCGGGTTTTAAAAGCTCATCAAATGAGGCTAAAACTTTTTCCAGTTCATCGGTACAGTTAAGGCCGGCAAAATTGGAAAATATATGGTCATATGGCCCTCGGTTTTTGAGTTGACCGAGTTGTGTGTATGAGTTTATTTCTGTGCTTACCAAGTCAGTCATTGCATACTCAACAACTTTTTGCTTTAGTTGCTCCTGCATGCCAGTTGATATATCGGTAGCATGCACGTGGTGTCCTTTTGCTGCAAAAAACAAAGCATCCTCGCCGGTTCCGCTGTTCAATTCTAAAATCAAGCTACCAGGTTTCAATAGTTTTAAAACGTGACTTCGTACCCGGCCCCGCTTATAATTGATGGTGGTGTTGGCGGCGTATAGCTTATCGAATATAACGGATTGAGTGCTGAACGCTAACTCTGCTTGCTGCTCGTTGATATTGGCGTGCCCAACTTTCATCATACTTTCTCCAATTTACGCAACTTAATGCCTTCAATTAAAGTCGCAGGCGCATGGTAGACAACCGACAAACCCCTTTTGATGCTTTTTAAATTAGCCCCAAAAGGGTTGTTTATCAGCTTGGCAAGGCTATTCCTGGCCAAATGTTTATGATAATTCTGGTGGACGTATTTATGTAACTGCTTGTAATAGGATGGCGGAAAAGTATTGCTGAACATCAAAGCCATCTCGTCAGAGTCCGTCCAGTTGGTTTTCTTTTTGAGGTCGGCTTTCACCCTTTCATAAAAAACAGTTCCGGGTAACGGGTATGATACGGAGATACCTATTTCGTATGGCAATAACTCATTTATCATGTTTATTGTGAGCCTGATATCCTCCTTTTGCTCGCCAGGATAACCGAATTGGATAAAGAACGAGGGCTTGATAGCATTTTTCTTCATCATCCGTGTGGCATCGCGGATTTGATTGACTGAGATACCTTTATCCATTGCGTCGAGTATAGCCTGGGAACCGCTCTCCGCCCCTATCCAAATGTTCTCGCAGCCTGCAGATGCCAGCGCTTTCACAGTTTCTTCATCACACAACAAATCGGCGCGCGACTGTATCTTAAACCTGATTTTTACATTTTCAAGATTCAGCAGTTCAGCGAACTCTTTTACCCAGCCGGGCTTTAAGCCGAATATATCATCGCAAAACCAAATATGGTCCATTTGGTAGTGTTCGCTTAGCATTTTAATTTCAGCTACAACATTACCGGGACTACGCGAATTATACCGGTTCCCGTATATCGGCTTGGCACACCAGTTACACTTGAATGGACACCCCCGGGTTGTACCGATATTGAGCGAAAAATAGCCGGTGTGTTTTAACCAGGTTTGCCGGTAAGTTTCAATATCCACCAGATCCCAGGCAGGCAAAGGCAGGCTGTCAAGGTCTTTAAGAACCGGCCGACCGGGTGTTTTGGTGATGACACCGTCTGTACAATAAGCCAGCCCGGATATAGTATTGAAAGCATTAGGTCCGGCTTCAATATGATTGACGAGCTGTAATAACGTTTGTTCCGCCTCACCGATGATTACAAAATCGGCGCCCCGTGCAAGGTATTCCGCGTAGTGGTCGGTTGAGTCGGAACTGGAAACGATAACAGTGCAGCCCCTGGCCTTCGCTATTTTAAACATCTCAAATGCAGCCTCGCGCATATTGGTGAGACACATTTTGGTTAGGTAGTTAAAGCCATCGTCATACACTACAAAATAATCAGGCTTCAATTGATCCAGGGCCGTTTTTACTTCCTGTGGATTGGCCACGAACATGGTATCGAAAAGCGATACTTTATACCCGCTTTCGCGCAGCAGCGCAGCAGCATAGATGGTACCCAATGGCGGATATGGCTGCCCCAGGGCCCATTGTTTCGGGTCGAAACGTAAAAAGTAGGAATGTGAAAACAGAATACTCTTCATATTTATTAATCATGCCGGTTTTGCCATTGGCGGCAGATTTAATGAACATACACATCTGATGCACGACTCATTTTTGCTCATATCCAGCGTTTTCCTGAAATTGATAGCGCTATCGCCGTTCAGTATAGCATCCAGCGAAGATTCCCTGATATTGCCTATCGTATCCATAAAAAAACAAGGCCGCACGCTGCCGTCAGCCTCGATCACCGTCGACACCCACGGTGCATTACATTTTTTAAATGGAAATGGATTCAAACCATAAAACGCCGCGTAGTAATAATAAACATCCTGAATCTTCGCCGGCGATTCGGCTATATAACGGGTAGCAAAATCTCCCTTTCTGCCCAGCACCTGGTCAATCACATCCTGCAATTCCGGCAGCTCTTGTTCAGACAATAAAATTTCATGTTGCCGGGGTTGTTCCCAGGCCATCTGCCGGTTAAAGGCATGGCTGCTTACATCTGCCGGCAAAAAACTTAACTGGTCGATCCCCATTGCCCTCGCCTCGTTGATAATAGATTCCCAGTTGCGAAAATTCAGCCGGTGGATCACTGTGCGTGCAGTTATCCGGTAATCAGGCTTAATGGATTTAATATACTCCACCCCTTCCTTTACCTTTGCAAATGCATTTGGAATATTTCTAATGGCATCGTGTAAAGCCTCATCCCCATCTAATGATACGATCAGAGTATCTACAAATTCCAGTATTTGTTGAGCGTTTTTTTTTATCGTGAGGCCGGTGCTTAACAGGGTAATTTTAATCCCGTTTTGTTTCAATATTTTACAAAGGCTGAAAAAGCCGGGGTTAAGCAGCGCCTCTCCGCCAGACATCAACGCCTCCCGCGTGCCGAATTTTTTAAGTGAGTTTAATAACCCTGCTATATCCTGCTCGGTGAGCTGTTTCAGATTTTTGTTATCCTTCCATATATCACACATTACGCACCGGCAGTTGCAGGCGCTGTGCGGCATTAATATCACGACAGGCAATGCGGATATCACATTTGTTTGCAAGGTGCGATACCTGTTAAAAGTATATATCAAGGACTGCCCGATCATAATTTAATGCTTTATAACAATCCAGTAAAACGGGTTCTTCTTGGTGATTTTATTAATGATGCGGTGTGGGTTATACAGTACCTTGTAATTAAACTCCCTTAGTTGTTTAAAACTGTGATGAAAATAATATCCGCCCATTTCAGGAAATCCTATCGACGCAAAATATGCCTCACTGCGTATGGCTGCCTTCATAGCTGCTACCGGCGTATAAAAATTGGTATCGGTTATGTGTATTTCACCATTATGTTTGAGGCAACAAAGAGCACTTATTATAATTTCTTTTAATGACTTAAAGTATTGAATGGATGCTGCAAATAATATAATGTCGAACTTTTGTTGCTGGTACACCGACGCATCGAAGGCTGTGCATATAAACTCGAGGTTATCGCTCTTGAAAACCCTTTGGGCTTGTTGTATTTCCGGCTCATTAATATCTATACCCGTAACTTTAGCACCGTTAAGGAAACAAAGCTTTGCCGATAGCCAGCCATTGCCGCAGCCTATTTCAAGGATATTCAGCGGCTTGTTTATCTCTTTAAGATAGTCCATCAGCCGTTGCGCAGATTGTTTTCTTATTTGCCACTCTTTGTAATGTATGTGATCTTCTTCAATTTCCGGAAGGAACATTACCTTACAGTCAGACAATAGGCGCTTTTCCTTGTACCGCATATCGATATACATGTCAGCAAAGCCTTCATTTTCATGGGAGCGCTTTTGTATTCCGGTGTTAAGATCAGCCAAAATCACGACAAACTTGTTAAAATCCCTGTATCTCGGGTTGGCGGTAATTCCAGACCCTTTGCAGTAGCTTTATTTCGTATGGATATTTATAGAGATTGGTTCTGTAACGAAAACCAGCCATTAACTTTATAGCCTTCCGCTTTAATTTGCTTAAACGGATGTCCGTTACCGTGGGATAAACCCCATTCAATACCGTTTCAAAGTCCCGGATTTTATCTATCATTTCTGGGGTTAGCCAGGGCGTTAACGGATTTTTCCTGAGGTCAAAATTCTCCCAGGCCGGGCTTACCCAATCCTCCAGCGTTTGGGGATATTTAAACCCTTGTGCGGTTACCTCTTTAAATAACGACGAGCCTTCGGTAGGTACAGGGCTGTAAGTATATAATACTATCTCGGTACGTGGGTTAACCTGCTTTATCTTTTTTATAAAATCTATTTCAAAATCAATCTGTGCCTGTACCTGCCGTGGCGTTGGGGCCGGTGTACCTAACACAAATGAATATTCGGGGATAATGTCGAACTTCTTTAATCTTTCTGCAAATCTGATAATCTGATCGCCGGTTTGTGTACCGCCTTTATCTAATTGCTCCAATATCAGGTTATTACCGCTCTCTGCGCCAAAGAAAATTATCTTACAGCCTGCCTCTCTGATTATTCGCAGCGATTCATCGCTGAACTTATCCATAGTATCAATTCTGGCCATTCCCCACCATGACATTTTTTCGGGCATTATTAAGCGTGCGAACTCAACGGCTCTCTTCTCCGAGACAAAAAAGTTATTATCATGAAATTCAATAGCGTCGGCGCCCCACTTGCTTTTAATATATTTAATGTCGTTATAAACTGCCTGAGCAGATTTAGCTTTCCATCTTGCCTCATAAATTGGCACCACTGCACAAAAAGAGCAAGTGAACGGGCAACCGATACTTGAATGATAGGCCAGTGTTTTTTTGCCGAGGTAGGTTCTCCCCAGGTACCTGTCTTTTATAGAATAAAATCTGTTAAGTTTATCATAAGGTAAAACAGGTAATGCATCCTGATCCATCAGGTCTTCTTTCGCAGTTTTAACTATTTCAGTTCCAGTTTTATAAATAAGGTTTTTGATAAACTCGTATGGCCTGTTTTGTTCAAGTGCGTCTATCAGTTGTGGAAAAGCATGATCGCCGGGACCGTTGATAATAAAATCGACGTAGCCTGAGTCGAGAATAACTTTTGGATGGCTTGACGGAAAATAACCTCCCCATATCATGATGGTAAGGGGGAATTTTTCCTTTATCGCTTTAACAAAAGGTATCGACTGCCGCAACTGGGGTCCGGGCATAACGGTAAAGCCAAGATATTTAAATTCGCCTGTCTGCAGGTAGCATTCTATTTTACTTAGCGGGTCAGTTTCGCAGTTCCCATCCACAATAACCCATTCGTACTTTCCTTCTACAGAGGCCGCAATATTTAGGATAGAATTGGGGATGCGATGCTTAGCGATAGCGCTTTTAGGGTTAAACAGTAAGATCTTATTCATTTTATACTTGCAATAGCCTGTCCAAGATTGAGTTTAATTCTCCGTAATACCGGCGGATATTACTCCGCCGGTTTCCCTTAATTACGGAGACATCAATTCACACAAAAACCCAATTAACCCCAATTAAACAATTACTCAACATTAGTAGTTACGCCCCAAAAAAAACATAGGTTGCCTGTCTTATTAAAAAATTGCGGGGCAACCATAGATAATGCCCCGGCGTATAGTTTGTATAACAAGTACTTTACGATAATCCTTAAATCACGATTATTTTGATAACGGCTATTAAAAATTATCTCGATAAAAATATCCGCCCGCCTAAAATAAAAGAACGGGGCATAGTGGAAGCTTATGATGTTTGGGCGCCTGAATATGATACACAACCCGGAAACCTGATGCTCGACTTGGATGAGCTGGTTTTCACAGAGCTTTTAGCCGCAATCAATCTAAGTAATAAGAACATTGCTGACGTAGGCTGCGGCACCGGCAGGCATTGGCCCAAAATAATTTCACAGGACGTTGATAAACTAACCGGCTTCGACGTTTCCCCAGGGATGCTGGGTGTGCTGAACGAAAAATTTCCGGAAATGGAAACTCATTTAATTGCTGATAACCATTTTACCGGCATTGCTGCTAAAACTTACGATCTAATCGTATCCACACTTACCGTTGCCCATATTGAAAATCTACAGGAAGCATTAACCGCGTGGAGCAGAATATTGAAAGATGCCGGGGATATAATCCTTACAGATTTTCATCCCAGCGCATTGGCCTCCGGCGGCCAACGGACTTTTAAGCATGGTAATAGTCATATTGCCGTCCGCAATTTTGTCCATCCTACTACAACTATCATTTCCATATTGCAAAATTTCAATTTCAAGCTGGTAGCTAAACTCGAAAAAACTATAGATGAAACAGTAAAACATTACTATGATGTGCAAAACGCAATGCACATTTACGAAAGGTTTAAGGGCTTACCGATTATTTACGGGCTACATTTCAGGAGGGTATAATGATTCTCCGCAATGTAAATATCCTGGGGGACAAAGAGCCCGCGAATATTCTGGTGAGCAATGGATATGTAACGGCAGTTACCCGGGATGATGTCACGGAAAAAGCAGGTGAATTGATAATATGTCTGGAGAACGCTTTAGCCGTTCCCGGACTCATTAACTCACACGACCATCTTGACTTTAATCTCTTCCCGCCATTGGGTGGCGACCGGTGTTATACAAGTTACACCGAATGGGGCAGGCATTTACACGCGTCGTTTAAAAAAGAAATTGCTTCAGTATTGAAAATCCCGGCTCTTTTGCGTTACCAATGGGGCGTATACAAAAATCTGCTATGCGGAGTTACGACCGTAATAAACCATGGCGAAAAAACAGGCTTAAAGACGGATCTGATCACCATTTATGAGGACAGCCATTGCCTGCATTCTGTTCGCTTCGAAAAAAACTGGAAGTTAAAGCTGAATAATCCCGCCAGGAGAAAGAAAATTGTTAATATACATATCGGCGAAGGTACTGATGCCAGCTCATCGGCCGAAATAGATACATTTATTCGTTTGAACCTGCTTAAACGAAAACTGGTAGGTGTGCATGCGGTAGCAATGACAGAGGAACAGGCCCGGGCTTTTGAAGCCCTGGTTTGGTGCCCCGCTTCTAATTTCTTCCTGTTGAATAAAACAGCACAGGTAGACTTGCTGCAAAGCCAAACCGCATTATTGTTTGGAACCGATTCAACGCTCACCGGCGACTGGAATATCTGGCGCCACTTACAATCCGCACGCAACACCGCTTTACTGGACGACGAAACGCTGTTTACGGCGGTAAATTTAACCGCAGCGAGTGTATGGGGCCTTAATACCGGAAGCATAACAGCCGGTAAAGATGCCGACCTGCTAATCGTAAAAAACAAAACCGGTGGCTATGGCTTTGACGAATTCTTTTCCATTTGTCCCGAAGACATATTACTTGTAATACACAAGGGCAGGATCAATTTATTTGATGAGTCGTTATTGCCACAATTGGAGTGTGAAAGGCTCGATAATTTTAGCAGGGTGTTTTTTGGCGATTGCTGCAAATATATAAAAGGGGATTTACCCGCGCTTATAGATAATATCCGGCAATACAAGCCGGACGTCAAATTGCCCATCGCCGTTAACGAAGCTGTGAGGTATAAAAAAGGCGCCAGGAATAAATTTACCACCTAATGTGTACAAATATTTATATGTTTTGGCAGGATAAAGTTTATGCGATATGTGTCCCTGATTTATGATTACTCACCGGGATTTACTGATCCTAAAAGCTGGATAAAGCGTATTGCTGCTTATTCCGGTATTCTTGAAGAATTGGCTAAAAAGAACGAGGTAATAGCTATTAACCGAATAGACTATGAAGGGGAAGCTATAATCAACGGAGTGGAGCATAAGTTTGTTAGCTTTAATAAACAAAGAACACATTTCCCTTTCAGGCTCAATCGTTTCGTTAAAAAATTAAGCCCGGACATAGTGATAGTTCAGGGTCTGCATAACCCGCTGGCAGTAATATTTTTGCGTATTATTTTACCCAAACACGTAAAGATCATAATGCACCACCATGCCGAAAAACCCAAGCCGGGAATAAAAAGATACGCGCAAAAACTAGCCGACTGGTTTGTGGATGCCTATCTTTTCGCATCCACTGAATTGGGCTTGGATTGGGTAAAAAAAGGTGTGATAGCCGGGGCCGGGAAGATATGCGAAGTAATGGAGGTCTCATCAATTTTCTACCCGATAGACAAAAGCAGCGCCAGGCAACAAACGGGCATTACCGGCAGTCCGGTATTTTTATGGGTAGGAACGCTTGACACCAATAAAGACCCGGTAAACGTGGTAAAAGCCTTCTTAAAATACAGCAGACATAATAAGGGGGCGCGCTTATACATGCTTTATCATGAAACCAGATTATTGTCGCAGATTCGGGAATTGATAGCCAGCGATACTGCGGGTGCCGCAATTACATTTGTGGGCCAAAAGCCACACGAAGAGTTACTTTATTGGTTCAACAGCGCAGATATTTTTATTTCAGGATCATATTATGAAGGCAGTGGAACCGCAGTATGTGAAGCCATGTCGTGCGGATGTTTTCCGCTTGTAACAGATATTCCGTCATTCAGGATGATTACAGATGGGGGCAGGTGCGGCCTGCTTTATCCACCCGGCGATGAACAGTCACTGATTTCGGCACTAAAGGAAACTGAAAAAATAAACATGGCAGAAAAAGGTGCTTTATCCCTGGAGCATTTCAAAAGAAAATTGTCATTTGAGGCTATTGCACACGACATTCAACAAATAGCAGCGTCTTTATTATAAAACCTGCAACTTTAATCCGCGAACAGGCAAATCATATTTTTAGCTATCTGTTCAATAGTGCATATCAAAACCGGGTCGTGATTTATTTTCTTATTTTTTAACAGCGATACCAGGCATGCATTCATTTCATCTTGCGTTTTTACCACAAAATGATGACTGTATTCTTTATCCATAGGTTTGGTGAACGATACCAACTGCGCACCGCTGTATAGAGCTTCTGAAAGCACAGTCCCAAACCCTTCATATTCAGAAGGGTGTAAAAACACTTTCGCACGCTGCATAAGCTCAATCACTTGTTTATGCGGTACCTCTCCTTTAAAGGTTATATTGTCAGTTACCCCACTCTTTTCCGCCAGCGATTTTAACATTTGCATTTCAGGACCGTCACCGCAGATTACCGCTCTTATATCAGGAAAAATGTTCTTCAGAGAAATGATAGCCTCAACAAAAAAACGGTAACGTTTTAACGGGATCAGCGATCCTGCGCTCATTATATCAATATCCCGTTTTAAAGAAGTATTGCCGAACATGGAAATATCTACTCCAACAGGAATTACGTAGAGCGGCTTTACACCATAATTGCGGTGCATCTCTCTCACTAAAAAATCCGACATCGCTATCAGTTCTTCGCCTTTAGGCTTAATCCACCTGAAATATTTGTTGTTTTTTTTTGCGTCCTGACCTAATATCCACGTGTAATGCGTCAAACGATATTTTCTTGCAAATCTACTCCCCACAAAAGCACATTCACCCAGCCAAAAGCTCAAAACGCCCAAAAGTTCCTGCTTACCGCGTAGTTTTTGCAATCTGCGCCACACCTTAAGCCAGGTGATCAGCCTTAGTAGGCGCCCTTTACCCTTACCCCCAACAGAAATTACGTTTACCCCATGCCAATTATATTCAGCAGTATAAAACGGGTATTGAAAGCTTATTACAATAATGTTGAGGCCCGGGCAAATCGACTTCAGCGCTTTCACAAACGTCTGCAAAGGCGGCAAACAAGTGGTGTCTGACTTATCTTTCGGGAAGCCGGGCGTAAGGATAACTAATGTCTTCCGTTTACTCTTCATTAAGCGTTATTACTTTATTGCAATAGTTCAGACTCTTTTTATTGTGCGTAATAAACAAAATCATCTTTCCTTGTGCCGCAATTCCTTGTAGTTTCCTAAGAATTTCCATTTCAGACGCCCAGTCCATTTCGCTAAAGGGCTCGTCCAAAATCAACAGGTCAAAATCATGATACAGTGCTCTTGCCAACATAATCCGCTGTCGCTGCCCCCCGCTAAGGTTTTTACCGCCTTCTGTAACTATTCTTTGCAACCCGGCGGGATTTTGAGACGCAAACTTATCCACACCGCAAAATGCCACCACCTGGCTTGTTCTATCGGGAAAATGATCATGTTCTGACAATGTGATATTCTTTAAAATAGAGTCATTAATAAAAAAAGGCTGTTGCTTAACATATGAAATACGACATCGGTAATGCACCCTTTCTTCGGCGGTACTTCTCTTTCGGTTAATGCAGATATTACCACCGTCGGCTTTTAAAAAGCCCAGCAGAATGTTGATGAGCGTAGTTTTTCCTTTACCTGAATCGCCGGAAAAGCCGATAAAATCTCCAGGTTTAATACTGAGGCTAACATTTTTAAGTACCGTGCGATCTTGATGTTTAAAGCTGATACTTTCAAAAGCTATTTCGGTGATTGGCGTAGTAACCCGAGGTTTTATGACCGGGGCTATATCTTTTGTAGCCAACATATCTGTCAGCGTAAATTTATAGGTTTTAATCTGCCCGGAACTGTTCAGTATCTTTACTATTCCGGGTATAATTTTATAAGCCGCAGCCATAAAAACACCTATAGTAAGCATATCGATAGCGGGCGCCCCGGTCGATAGCTTATTGACAGCCACCAACACCAGAAAACCAAGTATGGCAAACACCTCCACCAGCCGCGAAGGCAGGGATTGCAAAGTTTGCTGGGTGGCTAAATTTTCATTCAGCTGGTCTTGACGAGCCGAATATCTGTCTGTAAAAAAATCATTTTTTTGGTAGACATTGCTTTCCACATATCCCGACAATGATTCATAAAGATGCTGCAATGCTTTCTCATTAGCCGATTTTATGCTGCTTCGAATGTCTTTTAATTTTTTATGGATATACCAGCCGAGCAAAACCACCGGCGGTAGTAACAGCATAAACAGTAATAAAAACAAAGTGGGGTGATAAAAAAGGATAGCAATTACCGTGCACCCTATCAAAATTCCCTGCGAAATGATTTGTTGTATGTTGATAAGGATGTAATGACTAAATTCTATCGGCTGATTGCATATCTGCCTGACGCGTACAGATGAATCTATATGCACGAAGCGGCCATAGTCTCCGGAAAGATAATTGAGTAAATTCCTTTTTGATAACCGCGATGCAACCCTGTAAAAGAAATGGTGCTGTGATTTTAAGCCGATATAACCAAACAGGTTTTTAACACTAAACAGCATAAAAAACAGGCCTATCAGCAAAAGTGAGTTCGGATTTAATAAAGTCTGCGGAAGAAACGAAGCTTTTGCCGGAGCGGCGTTTATGGTGTACAAATTCAACACAAAAAGCAATACACCGAGGAAAGCTATATCAAGGACGCCAATTACAAAGTCGAACAGGATAAGCTTATAAAATTTAGCTTTTTCCCCACGGATTAAAATAGTTGAAATACCTTTTAAAATCTGGTTCAATTGCGCGGGTGGTACCGTGGATTTACAGGTCGGGTACCTATAGTTACACTACGCGGGGCGACGGCGAATGGTTGCCTGAACCGGGATTAACAGATGTCATGGATTTGAATGAAATTTAAGGGATGGGTGCCTCAGAAGGAAGATTTGTCAGCTTTTTGAAAGTTGACAAATCTTAAATATCAAATTCCGGAAATCGGGTTCAGATGCGATTAATCGAAATATCCTCATGAACCTCAACAGTTTTTTGGGTGATGCTTTCCTTTTGTTCCATTACGCCTTTCCAAAAACCCGCTGCAATCAACCCGCCCAGTATAGGCGCAACAATAAAAAGCCACAGCTGGTTTAATGCCTTACCACCTGCAAAAATTGCCGGACCAAGGCTACGCGCGGGATTTACGGATGTGCCGGTGATAGGTATAACCACCAGGTGGATCAAAGTCAGCGATAATCCTATAGCCAAACCCGCCATGGCAGGGTTTGCCCGCTTTGCGGTGGTTCCAAAAATCACTACAAGGAACAGGAAGGTAAATACAGCTTCGGCTATAAAAGCCGATTGGGTGGAGTACTTTCCCAAATAACCGGCACCCCATCCATTTGCGCCGAGTGCATATTCACCCATTGAAAAGCCAGGCTTACCGGTCAGCAGAAGGTACAACACACCCGAAGCACAAACCGCGCCGATGCATTGCGAAATAACATAGCCTGTACAATCTTTCAGGCTTAGCTTGCCCGCCGCCGTCATCGAAATTGAGATTGCCGGATTAATGTGACAGCCCGAAATTGGCCCGATGGTGTAGGCCATTACAATCACGCTTACGCCGAAGGCCAGCGAGATGCCTAATAATCCAATACCGGCGGGTGGGATTCCATCTGTATTGGCGCCTGCAATAACGGCTGCCCCGCAGCCGAACAACACCAGGCAAAAAGTGCCGATAAGCTCGGCTACATACTTGGTTAGCGGTTTAGTTTCCATAATTTATCAAGCGATTGGAGTTTATAATCAATTAAATATAAATAACTTATAATCAATTATTCCTATCAGTTTTAAATTAAACGTTAACTAAACATAATCGTGAAATCCGTTTTCTTAGCAGTTACTGTTTTTAATGAGAACTCAAAACCATGATTTACTAATATCTCCCTAACCAGGGTAAGCCCTATTCCCTGTCCGTCTTTCTTGGTGCTGAAGAAAGGTGAAAACAGATCCGCGGCCTGCTCATCCTTAATACCTGTACCGGTATCTGATATAACCAGGCATTTCCTGTTGTTTGTGGTGGTAAATGTTATCGTGCCATTTTCATCAATCGCCTCAATGCTATTCTTAACAATATTGATAAGCACCTGTTCCATTTGCTGCTCATCAGCCATAATTGCAAATGGACTTTCCGTCAATTGAAAGTCGAACATAATATTTTTCTCCTGCGCTTTTATGGCCATCAGCGTGGCTACCGATTTTATCAGCTGGTGCAAATCAACCGGCCGTTTGCTGGCCGGCGGCAGTTTAACCAGGTCGGCAAAGTTTCGCATAAAATAATTCAGGTTCTGATTGCGTTCCATAGCAACCTGTAAGGCATCTTTCAGCGTATCATATTGCCGGCTCTGCCAAAGCCTGTCGCTTTTAAGCGCCGACTGTATAATGGAATTGACCGGTCCTACCGTATTGTTTACCTCATGCGCCATCATCCGGATTACCTTACCATAAACATTTTTCTCAGCAGCAACTATCTCAGCAGTCAAATCTTCTATCATTACAAAACTCCTCGAAAAGCCCCTGTCAATAAAATGCGACTTTTGCAGCTTGTAGGTATGTATACCATCCGGTTTTATAACGACATTCTCGCCGGATTTAAGGGTTTTGATTTGTTTAAACAACGGATAGCTTAAGTTTTCGACAGGATGATTCAAAACTTCCTTTTCATTCGCTCCGATGATTTCCAATGCTTTGGGATTGATTTGCTGAATGTTATTGTCATAATCCAGGATAATGATACCTGTAGGCGAGGTAAAAATCAGCTTCTCTAAAAAGAAATGCTGCTGTTCCTGCCGGGTACGCTCGGTACGCAGTTCATCCATCATCTGGTTATAAACATCGGTCAGTTGGTCTATCTCGTGCTTGCCGGTGGAGAGGAACTTTACATTAAAATCCCGGTCTTTTATCGCGTCGACACCCTGCATCAGGGTTTTGATGGGTTTTAAAAGTTGGTTATAAAGCTGGATGGAGATTATTATTGAAATAATTACAAATACTTCGGCGACGATAAACCAAATCCTGTCCTTGTTAAAAATAAACCAGGTAACGGTCAGCGCAACCAGGTGGATTATAACAACAAACAGGATATACTTAGTCCTCAGCCTCATCGTAAGGGATTTGGTATTTGTCCAGCCGGCGATATAACGCACTGCGGGTAAGCCCTAAAGATACTGCTGCTTTAGCAATTTTGTGTTTATGGTATTCCATAGCCCTCCTGATCATTTCTATCTCTACCTCCTCCAAGGTTAAGGTACCGATACCAGGCAGCTGGATATTTCCTTTTCTTACAGGTGACAGCTCAAGCTGCGCTCGGAAATCATCGATATCAAGCTCATCGTTTTTACTTACCAAAATTGTGCGTTCCACAATGTTTTTAAGCTGCCGGATATTGCCCGGCAGGGGCAGTTGCTGCAGCCATTTCATTGCGCTGCCTGCTACCGATAACAATGGCCGGCCGTAAATTTCTTTTAAGTTATTAATAAAATAGTTTACCAGCAAAGGAATATCCTTCGGTCTTTCACGAAGAGGTGGCAGGTATATGGTGATGAGGTTGATACGGTACAGCAAATCCTCCCTGAAAAGTGATCTGCTTACCATGTCATCCAAATTCTTATTTGTCGCGCAAACAACCCGAACATCTACGCTTTTCGTCTTACTGCTCCCCAGTATCTCGTATGTGCGGTCCTGTAAAACACGTAATAGTTTTACCTGGCTGCCTGCATCAAGCTCCCCAATTTCATCCAAAAAAATGGTGCCTTTATTAGCCATTTCAAAGCGGCCGGTCCTGTCAAACCGGGCATCGGTAAATGCCCCGCGCACATGGCCAAACATTTCGCTTTCAAAAAGGGATGTTGAAATACCACCCAGATTTACCTTTATAAACGGTTTATTCCGGCGCTGGCTGTTCTGGTGTATAGCCTCAGCAATCAGTTCTTTCCCGGTACCGCTTTCACCCATTATTAAGATAGAGGCGTCTGTGCCTGCTACCCGCCCGATCGTATCTAAAATATTCAGCATTTTAGGGTCTTCACCGATGATATGCTGAAAGTTGTAGGTCTTATCAAGCTGTTTGCGCGTATGCTGGCCGGTTTTCTTTTCTTTTAAATCCAACAGCGTTCGTACCGATTGTAATAAATGGTCGTTGTTCCAGGGCTTGTTGATGAAATCGTTCGCGCCTGCTTTCATTCCCTGCACTGCGAGTTCAATGCTTGCCCAGCCAGTAATCAGGATAATAGGTATGGCAGCGTTTATTTTTTTAATCTGATTAAGCAATGCCATTCCCTCCTTGCCCGATGTATCATTAGAAAAATTCAGGTCGAGAATGATTAGCTCGGGTTCTTCTTTTTTAATAATCCTGATAGCATCTGCTGGGCCGGAGCAGTCGAGCACATCGTAACCGTCCTCCTTTAAAAGAAGAAGCAGTGATGTTCTTACGGCTATATCATCGTCGATAACAAGTATCATATTGATTGTACAAGTATAACAAAAACACTTCTGAAACCATTTGTCAATGCTGCGAGAAACGAAGCAACCTCCTAGTAATGCATAATTGATTACACCTTTCGACGAGGTTGCTTCATCTTTCCTCTCCCGCAATGTTCATCATTCCTCGTGCAATGCCACTGCCGGATAAATTGCCGCAGCCTGTTTACCCGGATACAATGAGCACACCAGCACCAGCAGGTAAATAAATACAATAGCCAGTGCCATGGCTGCAAGGTATATACCGGCTTGCAGGTTGAAGACATTCAGCAGCGGAAATTGAACTGCAAAGAACGTTCCCACAATCAGCGACAAAGTAGCTAGTATAACAGACTCTGTAACCAGCTGCGATGACACCGATTTGCCTGTTGCACCAATCGCCCGCCTTAATCCTATCTCACCGCGGCGTTTATTAATGTTGTACCACATTACTCCGAACAAACCAAGCGCTACATTAATTATCAGGAAACAGGCGACTATCAGCGTGATGATCATCGGCACCAGGCTAAAAAGGTTGCTGCTTCTCTTTTTATTCGCCATATGCTCTATCTCAATGTGCGAGTTTTTCATATAGTTAGCTAGCAATTTATAAAGGCGTCCTTCAAAGGCTGCATCCGCAGTTGGCGAAACCTTCACCATCATACTTCCGAAGCCGTGATAAGAACCTGTATCGGCCCTCTGATAAAGCCCCGCTTGCGCAACCGAATAATCCCCCCCTGTCTTAATGCTCTGTATTACGCCAACCACCTTCATGTCCATTTTCTTTTCATCGCGACCGATCAATTTGCCGATTGGATCCTCGTTGCCAAATAATTTTTCCTTAAGGACGTCATTAATTATTACCGCTTGATTTTTTGAAGCCGCATCACCTTTTTCGAACCATCTGCCTTCCAGTATTTTAAGGTTGAGCGCTTTTTTATAGTCATCATCGGCTATATAATAATTAGTGTTGGGGCTGGCTTTTTTATAGTGAGCATCGCCCGTCCACTGGTTATTTGAGAACGGCACATTGCTGCTGCAATAGCTAACATCCTTTACCTGGGGCATGGCTTTCATTTCCTGTCGCAGCGTTTCATAATATAAATTAAGCGAGTCGGTGCTTTTCGTAGGATTGGTGTTATTATAGCTCACGAGCCACAAATTTTCATAATCGAGCCCTATAGGCTTTTTATAATTTGTGTAGTAATACACCATCAGTGTAAATACTGCAAATATCACCAGGAACGAAACCAACATCTCCGACATCAATAAAAAGTTCTGTTTCTTTTTATTCCAGATGAGTTTAAATAAATGCTTGAACATAATATATTGATTTATATAAGTTTACAATTAATTACTGTGCTTTCAAGGCTGTTACTACGTTTAGTTTCGACATCCGCCAGGCTGGATACACGCCAGAAAGCAGGCCAAACACTAAACATACCAGCATTCCAATAAACAATACCGTAAAATTGATAGTCAGTTGAAGATTCGCGATAAGATTTGCGCTATTTAGTATTTGCAGTGCTATAAAGGCCAGCACTACGCCTATTACTCCACCTAATAGCGTGAGAATAATATTTTCAACAATGAACTGGTATACCAATGTTTTAGATGATGCCCCGAAGGCCTTTCGTACCCCAATCTCCGAGGAGCGCTCCATGATACGCGTAATGTTGATATTAACCAGGTTAAGTGTTGGCAGCAGCATCAGGATAAAGGCAAATATGCTAATGGTTGTAATCACTATAAAAGTTCCTGATTGTTTTTCATTACCGGTGTCTACATAGGCTTTAATATAAGTGTCAGCATGGCTGTAAACATGGTCGAACGACTTTTTATCTTCCACCGGCAGCCTTTGTATCATTTGCTCATAATCGTTGTGCAGTCTGTCCGCATCAGCTGGCGACTTTGCCAGTAAGATACCATAATAACCGCCGCCGTAACTCTTGTTGCTTTTGTAGTCGGCGTCCTTTTCGGTGGTATAAGGCAGATATATATCGCTGTAAAGCATATAGCTGGTGACAGGAACGCCCTTTATTACGCCGATAATCTTGTATTTTACATTATCAGCTTCGAAATATTTACCGACTACGCTGGGTACGTCGCCAAAATATTCCTTTTTGATGTCCTCAGTTATCACCGTCACCTTGTCAGCACTTGCTACCTGCTGTCTGTTGAATGGTTTTCCCTCAATGAACTCATATTCAAGAATATCCCAATAATCCGCATTGGTGTATTTGTAGTTGACTGCGATTTTTTTATTGTTGACATAGGTATTCGTCCCGTTAAATCCTGATGAGATACCAAGCGCTTCTAACCCTTTAAGGCTGCGGACATAATGGTCAAGGAAATAAAATGAAGGCGGCCCTGATTGCGTTGAATTCTTTCCGATCTGGGCTATTCTGGATATGTATAGAGATCTGTCCCTTTTTTTATCAGGGTATTTATCGCCAACAACTTTATCAATAAAAGCGGTTAGTACAAGCAGTATACTTAATGTAAAACTGATACCGAATAAGCTGATGAAAGTAAAGAACTTTCTTCTTCTCAATACCGCTATGGCTATTTTGAAATAATTTTTAAGCATAGTTTTAATTTTTAGCTTGGTGAATTACTGAACCTGCGAACCGTCAAATAGCCGTACAAGGCGATGGGTTTTATGCGCCATGTTTTCGTCGTGCGTTACCATTACTATGGTGGTTCCGTCCTTCTGATTCAGCTGCATCAGTATGTCCATAATCTCGTTACCCATGGCGCTGTCCAGGTTACCGGTGGGCTCATCGGCCAGGATAATTTCCGGTCTGCCAACAATGGCCCTCGCAATGGCAACACGTTGTTTTTGTCCTCCTGATAGTTGGGTAGGAAAGTGCCTGGTACGATTCGCGAGCCCGACCTTTTCCAATGCCTCGGTGGCCAGCTGTTTTCTCTCTTTGGCGGATATAGAGCGGTACAACAACGGGAGTTCTACATTATCCAGCACCTGCAGATCATTTATCAGGTGGTAGCTTTGAAATATAAAGCCCAGCTTTTTGTTTCGGAAGTTGGCTAATTGCTTATCGTTTAGTTTCTCCGTGGTTTGGCCGCTGATTTTAACATTGCCCTTAGAGGGCGCATCAAGCAGCCCCATAATATTCAGCAACGTGCTTTTACCGCAACCTGATGGGCCCATGATCGACAGGAATTCCCCCTTGGCCACATCAAGGCTGATGCTGTTCAGTGCCAATGTTTCAACTGTATTTGTGCGGTACACTTTTTCGATGTTTTGTAGCGATATCATAGTTAATTAGTGATTTTAATGAATTTATCTTATTGTTCCTTTTAATGTTGTTGTATCTTTTTTTTGTTTTCGCCTCCTTAAAACCTTCCTGCTATTGCCTCATTTGTATGTTATTTTCTGATTTTTCTCAAAATCGAATAGCGAAAGGTAACGCAACTGATAATAAGCGCTCCAGAAATCGCGGAGCGACTGTACATAATCTCGTTTAGCCTGATCATTTTCCTGGAAGGCGATGCTAAGATCAGTTATACTCAGGTCGCCCAATACGTAGCGTTCACGGGCTATTTTATATTTTTCGGATGCTATGCTATCAGCCTGCGCGGTTAAAGCCAGCTGATCCTTCATTACATTAAATAACGACACCTGTGTAACTATCTGTTGTTTAAAAGTTTGCTTATCCTGCTCAACTGAATATTCTGTAAACTTCTGATTGGCCTCTGCCGTTTTAATTTTGGCTTTAGAGCGGCCCCAGTCTAACACCGGTATCGAAAATTGCAGTTCTACCAGTTGCTGAGTTTGTGCATTACGATATACACCGGGAATATTTTTTGCAGAATTTGAAGTACCAAGATTGGCCGTCAGTGTTGCCGTCAACCCGGTTTGACCATGGGCAAGGGCAACATCACGCTTTGCTTCAGCAATCCTGCGAATAAAGGCAATCGCATCAGAGCGGTTGGCAAATGCTTCCGCAAGCACCTTGTCTGCGGTTACACTCATCCGGGTGATGGTATCGGGCATTTCCAGGACTATCTTATCATTACCTTCCTGCCCTATGTAGGCGCGCAGGTTGAGGGTGGCAATTTCCATATCGCGGCGTGCGGTACCGGCGGCCTTCTTCGCATTCAACTGTTCCAGTTGCAACTGCAGAATCTCATTTTTCGACACCTTGCCCAGGTCGAATTTAAGTTTGGCAATTTTCAGGATTTTTTCGGTGTTAGCCAGATTTGATTCTGCTGTTTCCAGGTTTACCTGCGCCAGCAGCAAATCAAAAAAGTAGCCGGTCACCATAACGGATATTTGTTCCTGCGATTCAATATATGCCTGCTTACTCTCGTTATACAATAATGGCTGTATTTTTTTATCCCATTTCAGTTGATTGAACTGTCCCAGCGGCTGACTAAACCCAATAGCGTAAGGCACACCGTTGTATAATACCGAATTCCTGTCGAAGTCATCAAAGCGCTGCAGATTGGTTTGACCGTAAATAGTAGCACCGGTTGCGGTAATGCTTTGACTGAAATTTAACGTTACTGCGGAGTTATCGTAGTGGATTTGCTGGAATACAATGGTTCCGTCCGGCTGCACAACCGGTGTGCTGGTTTTGCTATAGCCAGGCAGGTTACCACTTAATGATAGCTGTGGCTGGTAATTCGATTTGAAAGTACGCCACTGCCAGTACTTAGTTTCGCGTGTGGTGGCCGCCTGCTTGGCAGCTATTGAATTATCCTTTGCCAGGGCCACCGCCTCCTTCAGCGTTAGCCGGGTGGAGTCGCTCCCACCGCAAAAAGCTTTAGTACTGGTGGCTATTAACAGAATTATATATAATATCTTCATTTCTATATTTTTGATTTTCCCTAAAGATGCTTACACCAACGAAGGAACCCTGATTGAGACAATGCAACTGATATCGCAGATGATTCAACTCAATCAGTCACATTAATTTCTTTCGAATTTTTATATTCCTTCATATCCGAGGTGACAACCGCATCCCCTGGTTTCACGCCGTCCTTTAATTCCACATAATCAAAATTGGTCAGGCCAACATGCACAGTCCGCCTTTCGGCCTTGCCATTGTGAATTACGAATATGTCGAGCACGTCCGGGCCTTTAAATGCCGGGCCATTGGCAACGCGCATAATATGGTTATGAGTCGCTGTAACCAGGTAAACGTCAACTTTCATATTCGGCCGCAGTTGCTTGCTGTTGCGTTCGTCCAATGCTATGTCAAACGATATGATACCGTTCTGAATAGATGGAGAAACATTCACCACGTGACCGCGCAGCTGCGTTTCGCTTACCATAACAATTACCGGTAAACCTGCGTGCAGTTGATCAAGATAATTGTCGGATATACTGCCCTGTACCTTAAAACTGCTCAAATCGGCTATACGTGCCAGCGATTCACCTTCGCGCACATTCGCACCGATGTTTTTATTCACGTAGGTTACTACACCGGCACGGGTAGCCACAATATTGGCCAGGTTTAGCTTGCGCTGCAGGGCACTTAGGTCGCTGCTTAAAATATCGGAGGCTATTTCCGCTTCCTTTATTTCAATCTGCATGGTTTTCTGCTTATTTTGCACCTCGTTTTCCAGCTGTTTTTTTTCCAGCTGGGCAACCTTCAGGTTTAGCTCCGCCTGTTCTATACCCTCACGGGTGCCCCCGCCAGCTTTAAAAAGCCGTTTCGCATTTTCTACCGCATCTGTAAGATTGTCTATGTGCAGTTTTTTAATGTCATTGTTCGATTGGATATCGAAAAAGCTTTTGTTTAAGTCAAGCTTCAGTTTTTTTATCTCATTCTGTTTCGACTCCAGCTGGAATTTCATTTTGTTGTAATCGGTCTGAGTAGCCGATTTATCAAGAGTCAATATTGATTGTCCCGCCTTTACTTTATTGCCAGCATCCATCGATACTTTTTGTATCGAAGCGTTGATCGGGCTGGTTAAAATTTCTTCAAACTCGGGCAAAACTTCGCCGGTTGCATTAAGCGTGTTTTCAATATTGCCTATCTCAACAACGGAGGTAGTGATTTCATTTTTGCTTACTGATGATTTGAGCGTGGTGCGTATAAGCCATATTAAAACAACCAGCGCAAGTATGCTTATTAAAGCGATGGTTATTGTTTTCCTTCTTCGTTGTGAAGTAACTTCCTGTGTAATTTCCTTGTCCATTATAGTACTATGTATTGCATAGTGATTTGCAATAGCCGTACCAAAGTCAGATGTTTGATTATTAAGCACTTACAGTTATTCTACTTTTATTTTTTGTGCGATATCGGACAAAAAATAAAAAAACGAACAAGAAACACAGTTGTTAATGATGTACAATTGGTACTATCAAATAAAGAGGCAAGACGGCTAACGATAAGAGAAACGGAGGTCTTGCTTGAAACGGATGAAGACTATAACAGGGATGTAAATAAACAATAGTTGTCAGATTGCTTCCGGCATTTACCTGCGGAAATCTGTGATTACCTTCTGCGCCGCATGATACCCGCACATACCATGCACACCGCCCCCAGGCGGGGTTGACGACGAACAGATATACATACCTTTTGCCGATGTTTTGTAAGGCGACCACCGTAACGCCGGACGGGTAAACAGCTGGCCTAAATCAATAACTCCGCCAACTATATCGCCGCCGATGTAATTAGGATTATATTCCTCCATTTGGGCGGTTGTCATTGTGCTCCTGGCGAGAATAGTGTCCTTGAAACCGGGGGCAGCGCGTTCCACCTGGTTTTCTATGATTTCGGTCATGTCCTTAGCGGAGCCATTCGGTACATGGCAATACGCCCAGGCTACATGCTTACCTTGCGGTGCGCGGGTTGGATCAGATATGGTCGGTTGTGCTAACAGTACAAATGGCTTTTCCGGGTGTTGCCCGTTCCAGATTTGTTGCTCGCCGGCAGCTATCTCTTCAAAAGTGTTGCCCAGGTGAACAGTTCCTGCCTTGCGGCAAGCTGTATTTGTAAAAGGAATTTGGGCGCCCAGCGCCCAGTCTATCTTGAAAACACCGGGGCCATAACGATACCGTTGCAGCTGCCAGTTGTAAATAGACGAAAACTTGTGCCCGGCGATTTGCAGCAACTGGCGTGGAGTTATGTCAAACAAAACAGCATGTGAAGATGGCAATTGCTTTAAAGAGGTGATATAAAAATTCGTAACTATTTTACCGCCAATCGACTCAAAGTAACCCGCCAGTGCATTAGCGATATGGATTGAGCCGCCTTTAGGTATAGGCCAACCCTTTAAATGACCGTTTGCCATAAGCACCAGCGCAATTGCCGAAGTACTTAAGTGACTTAATGGCAAAATAGAATGTGCTGCCATGCCGGCGAATAGGCCTCTTGCTGCCTCTGTTCTAAACCGTTTCACCAGGTGGCGGGCCGATGTTAACGCTGACAGCCCAAAATCTGCCATGGCAAAAGGGTGCTTCGGAAAATGCAGAGGGCCCAATACATCCGGCGCAATGGATGGCCAGTTGTTCACAACAGGCTCCATCAGCTTAGTATAAGTGTCTTTATCAACTCCTAAAAGTGCAGCAGTTTCTGCAACCACACCTTTAAGTACACCCGCTTCCCCACCGTCAAGCGGATGGGCTGCATCTACTTCGGGATAAATGTACTCCAGCCCAAAATTGCTTAGCGGTAGCGTTTCAAAAAATGGAGAGCCGGCAGCCAATGGATGAACGGCCGAGCAAACGTCATGCAGATAACCTGGTAAAGTTAGTTCAGCCGTACGGAGCCCGCCGCCAATGGTTGGTTTGCCCTCGATCAGCAAAACCGACCAACCATTTTGCTGCAGGGTGACGGCCGCCGCCAGCCCGTTAGGTCCGGAGCCAACCACTACCGCGTCATAATCCGGTTTTGCCTGCATTAAAAATCTGAATAGGCCGTTGGATGTAAAAAGACAGCATCAACATGCGATACGTTGTTCTGATATTTAGGCTTTGCCGATAATGCTTTCCAGTAAGGGTCGTTACCAAAATCTTTCCACAGTTTGTCGTGGTCAGCCATGCTATTAAAGGTAACCATATACATTAAATTGGGCATATGGCTCCCCGCTATCACCTCCGAATAAAACACCGCGTTAAAGCCCAGCCTTTTGAATAAAGCAACCTCATCGCCATCGTTAAACATACCCACTTTATTTATATTTTGTTTCTCGGTAGCGCTTTCGTAACTGCGCAGTTCGTAAACCCGATCAGTTTTATTCGCTGTTAGCTTGGGCACTTCGGCATAAAGCATTTTTGGAAACGCGCTTAAAAGTATAGTTTCTAAACGGGTATAGGTAGGGTCGTTATATAGCGCATTAATATAATCATTGCCATCGGTTAGGTATTGCCGATCTGCTGCCACTGCAGTTGCAACCTTTTTTATATCGCCAAAAGTTTTGTAGGGAATGAAAACATACAGGCGCTTGCCCATGGTATCGCTTTCAACCGACTTAAATACACCCACGCTTTTAATGCCTGCACGGTGTAAAGCCGGCAGATATGCTTTTTGTAAATAGGTTTCTGTACGGCTTAGCTGTGCATCAGATTTGAAATGGTAAATTTTCAACTGGTAATAATAGCCGTCGGCTGCTTTAGTGAGCGATGCTAAACAAATCAAAATGGCTAAAATTGCCATGAACCGAAAACGGGATGATGAAAGTAAACTCATAATTAAATTTTAGATGTGTGGTAAATTTAGAGGTTTAACGGGAATATAGGTAAAGAAAAATTCGCACTGTAAAAATCACCGTTCTCTTTTAGTGTTCCGTTTTGGCCGGCCTCGGAGATGAGTCTTCCTTGTCTTTTAAAGAAAAATTAATCAACCGGTTCAACGTAAGTCCTTGTACGACAACCGAGAAGATCACGATAAAGTAACTACCACAAAGTATTACATGACGATAGGGGCTATATGGCAGCGATAAAGCGAGTGCGATTGAAATTGCGCCCCTCACCCCTCCCCAGGTAAGGATATTAATACTTTTGTAATTAACATTAAGCGAACGGCGCATAAAGGTAAGCGGTAAAATAATGCTCAGCCAGCGGGCTATTAATATCAGAACGATAGCAATGCCACCAGTGAGCCAATAGTTTGTAATATAAGGCAGGTTGATCATCTGCAGGCCGATCATAACAAACAAAATGGTATTCAGCATTTCGTCGATCAACTTCCAGAATCTTTCAAGCGCCTCGTGGGACCGTTCTTTTTCATCGAGATTAATGGTCCGGTTTCCCACCAGCAGCCCGGCACACACTACGGCAATAGGTATGGAAAACTCGAGATAGGAAGCAATTACCGACACCGCCATCACTACCGACAGTGACACCAGCACTATGGTTTGAAAATCAGTAACCGACCGCATTAATCTATACGCTATATATCCGATGCCAAGGCCGAGAATTACCCCGCCAAACACTTCACGTATAAAAAGGAAGGCGGTTTGCGCAAAAGTAATATTATCGATACCCGAACGGATAGCCTCAAGCATAGTGATAAACATTACCAGGCCCACCCCATCATTAAACAGCGATTCGCCGGAGATAATTGTTGCCAAATTAACAGGCAGCTTAGAATTACGGATAATAGCGCCAACCGCAACCGGGTCTGTTGGTGATATCAGGGCGCCAAACAGCAGGCAATACATGTATGACATGTGGATATTAAAAAGCATGGTACCGTAGTAGAACATGGTGCCGAATGCGGCTGCGGAGAGGATAACGCTCAAAGTACTCAGAATAAACACTGGCCTTAGTTCGCGCCTTAATCGTTTTGTATTGGACGTAAATGATCCGGCAAAAAGCAGGAAGCCCAGCATGATATTCAAAACAGTAGCTGAAAAATTAATATGTTTTGCCAGTATGGTCAGGTACCGCGCAATCGCCGGGTCGAGCTTGTCAACAATAATAGTAATTATGGAAACCGCTATCGCAATAGTGATAATACCGATAGTGCCGGGTAACTTAAAAAACCTGGCGTTGAGGTAAGAATAAATCGCGCTGATAATCACCAACAGTGCAATAACAAGGAAAAGTTCCATTTTTAACAAATTATACCCGTAGCGCCCTCATCTGCATACTTGCAAGTGAGAACGGTGAACTACAGTGATGGGCTAAAACTTACCTAATAAGGTATTTAAGCCCACAATGTTTTAAAACCGGACTTTTTCTATTTATGGGCTTCGTTGCTTCTGCGGGTATCAGTATTAAAGCTTCTTATAATCAGTCGGTTATCGGAGTTTTTGTTGAAATAATTAATCACCCAACTGATAAAAATAATGCCCTTGTTAGAGAATCCGGCAAGGGACATCAGGTGCACAAAGCCCCACAGGAGCCACGCAAAAAATCCCTGAAAATGCAATTTGCCTAAATCAGCAACAGCTTTATTGCGGCCAATTGTAGCAAGGGTGCCCTTGTCTTTGTATCTAAAGGGTAACGTAGGTTCTCCTTTAATCAAGCGGGCTATGTTTTTTCCCAACTGCTGGCCCTGCTGTATGGCCACTGGCGCCACCCCGGGATGGCCGTTAGGTGTATCAGGCGTTATAACAGCTGAGACATCGCCAATTGCGAATATATTCTGGTAGCCCTTTACGCGGTTTATTTCGTCAGTTTGAATACGTGAGCCTTTGCCGGTTACTTCGGCCGGCAAACCGTCGGGTGCCTCGCCTTTTACTCCTGCCGCCCAAAGAACATTTCGCGTCTTTATGGTCTTCCCGTTATCAATAGTAAGGAAAAATCCATCATAACTTTGCACGTGTGCGCTGTTAAATATCATCACTTCTCCTTCCGCAAGAAACTTTTTAGCCGCCGCCGATGCCTGGGGCGACATAGCGGCCAGCAACCTGTCCTTGCCTTCCACCAGGTAAACGCGCATATCATATTTGCTGAGCCCGTGATAGTCTTTAGCCAATATCAGGTGTCGCATCTCGGCAAGCGCGCCCGACAATTCGACCCCTGTAGGCCCGCCTCCAACCACCACAAAGGTCATTAATGCTGATTTTTCGCGCATATCGGTAGTGACCAAAGCCTGTTCCAGGTTCTGCAACACGAGGCTGCGGATATTGAGCGCCTCCGGGATATTTTTCATTGGCATAGCAAAATGCTCAATTTCCTTATTGCCGAAGAAATTAGTATTTGAGCCGGTTGCAATTACAAGGTAGTCGTAGTGGATTGTACCGATATCTGTTATGATACAATTTGTTTCGGGATTTATTTTTTGAACTTCAGCCAGGTTGAAGCTAAAGTTTTCATGTTTGGTAAATATCCGCCGGATTGGAAAACCAATCGAATCAGCCTCTATAGAACCTATTGCTACCTGGTAAAGCAGAGGCTGAAAGGTGTGATAGTTATGCTTATCGAGCAGTAATATATCTACCGGGGCATTTTTGAGGCTTTTTGCGAGCGCCAGGCCCCCAAAACCACCGCCGATAATGACGACACGCGGCCGGGAGCCTGGATTTTTATCTTCGGATGTGACAGTAAACATAGGCGTTTCAAAAACTCAATATTACACAATGTTTCTTTAATGGATTGTCAACTTATTATGTCATGTCAATTATATACAATTATTTACCCCTGCCAGTTTTTAATATTGTTTAAACTCATATATTTGCACCGTAATACCTAACTGCTACCACAATAAGAAATCATCGATTTTCCATCTATTTATTATTAAAACAAGCTACTTTTTTTATTTTTGCAGAGAAATGGCAGCAAATACTCTATAAAAATGGATATTGTGCTCCAAAATGGATAAAAATGAGTGTTTCTAATCCAGTTTCTTCCACAAAACCGTCCAATAACAATCTATATGTTGTTAAAATTGGCGGAAATGTTATTGATAATTCAGAAAACTTATATCATTTTTTAAAAGACTTTACCGCGCTTGAAGGAAATAAAGTCCTGGTACACGGTGGCGGAAAGATCGCTACACAACTCTCAGAGACGTTGGGCATTGAGCCGAAAATGGTTGACGGCCGGCGAATAACTGATATTGAAACGTTAAGGGTTGTAACCATGGTTTATGGTGGGCTTATCAATAAAAATATCGTAGCTCAATTACAGCGTTTTGGCACCAATGCTATAGGACTTACCGGTGCAGACGGCGACTTTATCCGCGCAAAAAAAAGGCCGGTAAAAACAATTGACTATGGCTTTGCAGGTGATCTGGACGAGAAGTCTATCAACCCGCAAAATCTAAAAAAACTGATGGATGCGGGCTTTACGCCGGTATTCTGTGCGTTAACCCATGACGGAGACGGACAGCTTTTGAATACCAATGCTGATACCATCGCCTCGGCACTTGCGATAGCCATGTCTGAACTATGTGATACTACCCTCATCTACTGTTTTGAAAAGAAGGGGGTTTTAAAAGATATAACTGATGAAAAATCGCTGATAACGGATATCAATCCGGGCCGGTACGAAGAGTTAAAAAAAGAACAGGTAATACACAGCGGCATGCTGCCCAAACTGGATAACGCCTTTGCGGCAATTGCATGCGGCGTAAAGGGCGTCATCATCGGTCACTCCGCCGACCTGGGCAAACTAAAAAACAATGAGCCGTTTGGCACACTTTTAAGCAGATACGAATGAACTCACAGCAGCACATTGCCATACTTGGCAGCGGAAATATAGGGCTTTCATTAGCGAAGGGATTGGTAAAGGCGGGAATATGCAAAGCGCAGCAGATTTCGCTAACTCGCCGAAACGTTAGTGCGCTTGCACCTTATGCCGAATTAGGCTATCATACAACCGACAACAACCTAAAAGCAGTACGCAAGGCAGACTTTGTGGTATTGGCTGTTTTGCCACACCAACTGAACAAATTACTGGATGAAATAAAACCCTCCATAAAACCTGATAAACAGTTATTTATATCAGTGGTATCGGGCGTGAGCTGCGCAGATATCCGCAACCAGCTCGACCTTAACGTTCCCATTATCAGGGCTATGCCCAATACGGCTATAGCCATAGGCCATTCCATGACTTGTATAGCAACCGATAACGGCACCACAAGGCACATCAACTTTGTCCGCTCGTTATTTGAAACCGTTGGTGTAACCATACAGATAAACGAAGAACTGATGACCTCTGCTACCGCGCTTTGCGCCTGTGGTATCGCTTTCTTTTTAAGGTCGATACGTGCTGCGTCACAGGGCGGAACAGAAATAGGATTCCATGCACACGATGCCTTAAAGATGGCAGCCCAAACGGCCAAAGGTGCTGCGGATTTATTGCTTCAGCTGGCATCGCATCCAGAGCAGGAAATCGATAAAGTAACTTCGCCAAGCGGATGTACCATTGCGGGGCTTAATGAAATGGAACATAACGGATTTAGTTCCGCAATGATAAAGGGCATAAAGCTATCCGCATCGAAAGCCGGCGACCTGTACCCTAAAACGGAACAATCAGCATAAAATCAACAGTAACAATCAACCACTTTAATTATCACAGGCTAACTGACCTTGATAATTTTAATATCAGCGCAAAGCGTACGTTCTAAAATGTTAACAGTAGAGAAAATCGGCGGCACATCGATGACCGCATTGAATGATGTGATCAATAACATCATTCTTTTTAACCGTAGCGGTAAGGAACTTTATAACCGCATATTTGTAGTATCTGCCTTTTCAGGCGTAACCAACTTATTGCTGGAAAACAAAAAAACGGGCGAACCAGGCGTGTATCATAAGTTGGCTAATTTCAAGGATTTTCATAAGCCGCTTAAAGACCTGACCACCCGGTTAAAAGAGATAAATAAGAGCTATCAAGGCTTAGGTTTGAATATAGAGATAGCAGACCAGTTTATTGAGACCAGAATTAACGATGCCCAGACTTACCTGGAGAACCTGTCGAACATATTGGCCTCCGGATACGTGAACAAAGAGAATATTTTGCAGGCCGCCCGCGAAATATTGGCTTCGATAGGCGAAACTCATTCTGCCTTCAATTTTACAAACATCCTTCAAAATAAGGGGATCAATGCAACCCTGGTCGACCTGAGCGGTTTTCACGATCATCGTTCATTCACTATAGATCAGCGTATTAAACATGACCTGGAAGATATTAAGTTCGACGAGACCATTTGTATAGTGACCGGCTATGCTAAAGGTACCGAAGGCATTATGCGTGAATTTGATCGCGGTTATTCAGAGGTTACGTTCAGCAAAATCGCTGTCGCCGTTAAGCCGGAAGAAGCTATCATTCATAAGGAATATCACCTGTGCACTGCGGACCCGGTGTTAGTTGGTGTAGAGAACTGTTACCCCGTTGGAAATACCAATTACGACGTCGCCGACCAGCTCGCCGACGTAGGCATGGAGGCAATTCACCCTAAGGCATCAAAGCCACTGGAAATTAACGATATTAACCTGCGCATTAAAAACACTTTTGATCCGGAACATCCCGGCACGCTGATAACCAGGGAATATATTTGCGAACATAAACGCGTGGAAGTGATTACCGGTACTGATAAGGTGATGATCATCGATATCTATGACCCATCTATGGTAGGTACACCAGGGAGTGATTTGCAGATCATGCAGCTGTTCTACAACCATGGTATCAGCTATAACTTTAAGGCTACCAACGCCAATAGTATCTCTATTGTTATTTGGGAAAAGGATTTCGATAAAAAGCTCATCCATGAACTGGAAGAGAACTTTGAAAAGGTGACTTACGAAAAAGCTGCTATGGTTTGCCTTATCGGTTCAAATATGGACCGGCCAGGCTTGCTGGCAAAATCAGCCTCGGCCCTGGCAGAAAATGGTATCAATATCAAAAGCGCGGGTTTTGCCCTGCGTAAGGTGAATATACAGTTTTTGATAGCAAGAGAAGACTTTAATACAGCTGTTATTGCACTTAATAAGGCGATGAGTTAAGCTAAATATTAATAACGTTCAGTATTATCGCGGCTATAACCGGTTATTCACATAGAGTTGCTTATTGAGCGGTGACGACAAATGGGGATGTGACTGATCGACTTATCACGATTTTATTTCGTTTCCAATGATTGCATATCCACGTTGTAAAACGCATGCTACCCACTTTAATGCCTGGTCAAAGAAACCCATCTAATGCATTACATGTGCCTGAGCTTAGTCAATCCAAACTATAAAGCCCCTGTCTGAAAACAAACAGAGGCTTTATAAATGCTCTAATCTGGGTTCAAATATGTTTAAAAACTTTGCCTTACGTTTTTGCTGAACGTTTTGGTTGTCCAGTAGCCGCTATCCAAAATACGGCGAACAGTTAACAAAGGGTAATTGGGGTCACGTTTGTCAGCCAGCTGGAAAGCAATCTTGAAATGATACTTGCTTAATTCAGGCAAAGTATAAGGCTTCCAAACACCAAAGGGAAACGCAAAATAGTCTATTTTTTTGCCGGTTATTTCTTCAAGCCTTTGAGTAGGCTTAGTTATTTGTATGTTCCAGTCATCTTTCTTTGGATTTGGATCATGCTTGTATTTGTCCACACGATGGTGGTCCCATGTATGGCTCCCGATCACATTGCCTTCGTCAGACAGTTGTTTAACCTGTTCCTTGGTCATATAATGAGGGCGGCCCAGAGACACGGTCATAATAAAGTACACACCTTTAAAACCATACTTTTTTAATTCCGGACGGGCGATGGTGAACTGATCCTCGTCTGTATCATCAAAAGTCAGCATGATGGGCTTGCTTGGCAACGGCGTGCCCTTCGTCAGGTATGCGTACAATTGATCGGGCAGAATGGTGTGATACCCACTGTCCGCCAGCATCTTGATATGTTCTTTAAACGATTGTATGGGAATGATGTAATCCTTAGCGTTTTTTGAATCTTTTGGCCGCCAGTCGCGTATCTGGTGATAACATACTACCGGGACTTGTTTACGGGCAAGCACACTTGCCGGGCTAATCTGGGCAGACGCTGCGAATCCGGCAAAACAAAGGCCGGCTGCTATAAAAAGCTGTTTTATCATATTATTTTTTTCAGAGGTATTAAAATACTATACGCCGCAAAAGTAATATTTTTTTCTTTGAGTTAATGTCAAAGACCTGAGATTAGAGACCGAAGATTAGAAAAAGTTTAATGGTAACAGTGAAATAAAGCACAGGAATAAGACTTAAAAAGCTGTTTCGAAACTTTGTAAGTCTGTAAGGTTCTATAAAACGATTCGTTTACCCTCTTTAATCGAGCGCTTTGCCGCGTCCAGTATCTCCATCACAATCATATTATATTTAAGTGATGAACGGTCGTCAGTGGCGCTAATCTTGTGTTGCAGGAAAGCGTTGAAATAAGTTACCGGGTCGTCGTTGGGTTGGGCCAGCGGCTCCGCAACAGGAGTGCTCTTTATATTTTCACGAAGACGCATGGTAAGGTTTTTACCGTCGGTTGCGTGAAGATAGCCATGGTCCCCAAAAACTTCCAGATCCTTTATGCTGAAGGGCCAAGCCCAGGAACCTTCGATCAGGCCCGTCGCATTAGCGTACTCAACGGTTATGGTAGCATCATCCTCGACTTTCGGATAAACATTTGGCTTAAAATGTTTGGCGACTGCACTAACTGCAACCGGGCGCTCACCATGCATCAGCCAGGTCATGAGATTGGCGCCATAGCATCCAAAATCATTCAGCGCACCCGCTCCGTTTAATACAGGGTCAGTAAGCCATGCGAGAAATTCTTCGCTGCAACCAATCTCGCGCGGACCCTGGTGACCATCGTGCGCTACCATTTTGTGTATGGCGCCGATGCTGTCCTGACCAATTATATCGTAAACTTTCTGAAAAGACGGATACCAGGTAGTCTCATAGTTGGTAAGCACGTCGATATGGTACTTATTAGCCAGATCTTGAATGCGTTTAGCCTGCGTCAAAGTCGCCGCAAGCGGTTTTTCAACCATCACAGGAATATGGAGCGGCCCACAAACTTCTACCACATCTACGTGATTGCCAACTGCATTATACCCCAGCATAATATCCGGCTTGCGTTTGGTGGCCATTTCCTTTAAATCGGTAAAGAATAATGAGTCGGGAATATGAAATTGTTTACCGTATTTTTCCCATAGGTGCTTGTTCGGTTCAGCAATGCCTACCAAATACACTCGGCCTTTGCTGTAATCATTCAGGATGTTGTAAATATGATCGTGATTAAGACCGGCTACGCCGACCCTGAATTTGCTTTGAGCATTTACGCTGCTGGTCGTCAACAGCGTAAATATTGCCAAAACAGCTGTTTTTAATAAGTTGATGATGGGGCTTTTCATAACAAAAATTATTTCTCGTTTGATAGTGAGTATGGCGCGTCTGCATCCTTTATCCCGCGCTGCTTGTTAGGCGTCGCTGACATCTTATAATTGATAACAGCACCTTTTAATAACGCATCATGGCTTAGCCAGTTTAAATCATAAGGCTTACCATTAACATTCATATTATTGATGTACAGGTTGTTATCGCTGTTATTGGGCGCGTTAATGACTACTTTTTTACCATTTTCCAGGTTAATGGTTAATTTTTTGAACAGTGGAGCCCCAAGTACATACTGGTTAACAGCCGGGCAAACCGGGTAAAAACCCATTGCTGAAAACACATACCAGGCAGATGTCTGACCATTATCTTCATCACCACAATAACCGTCAGGCGTAGCTTTATAAAGCTTGTTCATCACATCGCGAACGTGGAATTGAGCTTTCCATGGTTCACCTGCGTAGTTGTACAGGTAGATCATGTGCTGGATAGGCTGATTGCCATGCGCATATTGGCCCATGTTCACTATCTGCATCTCGCGTATTTCATGAATAACTTCGCCATAGTAGCTGTCATCAAAAACCGGCGGCAAGGTAAATACAGAATCCAGCTTGGCCACAAACCGTTTCTTGCCCCCCATCAGGTTAATCAATCCTTGTATGTCATGAAACACCCCCCAGCTATAGTGCCAGCTATTGCCCTCGGTAAAGGCATCTCCCCATTTAAATGGATTAAAAGGCGTCTCCCATGAGCCGTCCTTGTTTTTGCCACGCATCAAACCTGTCGACGGGTCGAACAGATTTTTGTAATTCATCGATCGCTTTTTGAAGATAGCTATTTCCGATTCAGGCTTATGGAGCGCCTTGCCTAATTGGTAAATAGCAAAATCATCATAAGCATATTCCAGCGTGCGTGCGGCGTTCTCGTTGATCTTTACGTCATAAGGTACATAGCCCAGCGTGTTGTAGTATTCAACGCCTGTGCGGCCCGTTCCTGCCGGCCCTGCATTGTTGGCGCCGTGCACTAACGCCTCGTATAAAGTATTAATATCATAACCCCGGCCGCCTTTAATATACGCGTCAGACACTACCGAAGCTGAATTATTCCCAATCATTACATTCGAATAGCCAGGGCTGCTCCATTCAGGCAGCCAGCCGCCTTCTTTAAAGTCATTAGCCAAGCCAGCCTGCATTTCTTTGTTGATAGAAGGATAAACCAGATTCAGGAAGGGATAAAGCGCCCTGAAGGTATCCCAAAAGCCTGTTCCTGCAAACATATAGCCGGGCTCGGTTTTGCCGGTATACGGGCTGTAGTGAATAATCTTATTATTGGCATCCAATTCGTAAAGTTTGTTCGGAAAGAACAGCATGCGGTAAAGACAAGAATAAAAAGTGCGGGTTTGATCAACGGTACCGCCCTCAACAGTTAGGCGGCTTAGTGTTTTATTCCAGGTATCTTTAGCTTTTTGTTCAGTGGTGTTAAAACTGTCAGCTCCCTGTTCGCGTTTCAGGTTCAACTCAGCCTGTTCTATGCTTACAAATGACGAAGCTACCCGTAAATGAACTTTTTCATCATGACCTGTCTTAAAGCCAATAACCGCCATCGCATGTTTTACATGCAATTCCAGCGAATCAGTCGCTGTGCTGTCGCTGAATGTTTTTGCAAAGCTGATAGGTTTATCCACATAAATTACAAAGTAGTTTTTGAAGTTCTTTAGCGGGCCCCGGGCGTAGCGGGTCGAGTAACCTATTATTTTCTTTTCAGCAGGAATAATCTTGATATATGAGCCCCTGTCAAACGCGTCGACAATGATATATGAGCTATCGCTTTTAGGGTAAGTAAATCTGAATTGAGCCGTGCGTTCTGTTGGCGTTATTTCAGTGGTTATATCATGGTCAGCCAGGTAAACGCTGTAGTAATATGGCCTGGCCACCTCTGCTTTGTGTGAAAACCAGCTGGCCCGGCCATTTTGCGATACTTTTAACTGGCCTGTTACCGGCATAATGGCGAATTGACCGTAGTCGTTCATCCATGGCGATGGCTGATGCGTTTGTTTAAAGCCGTTTATTTTGTGCGCATCATAGGTATATTGCCACCCGTCACCCATTTTGCCGGTTTGAGGAGTCCAGAAGTTCATACCCCATGGCACCGCAATGGCCGGGTAGGTATTCCCGTTTGACAGGTCGTATTTAGAGTCAGTACCCATCAGCGGGTTTATATAATCAACCAGCGAAGTTTTATTGGTTTGGGCGATTGTTAAAACAGGCGTTAGAAGCGCCAGGGCGAGGAATATTTTTTTCATCAACAGTTAATAATAGAATACGCTGTAAATATAAAAGACCGGCTGTGATAACCGGTCTTTTATATTAATTATTTTACCAACCTGCGTTTTGTTTCAACTTGTTGTTGGTGTCGATCTCGCGCTGGGGTATTGGCCAGAGATAATACTGAGCCTTCATGGTTACCCCCTGTTCGTTCGGGGTGCTTGTTGCATCACCGAACGTATTGTGAACCACATCATAAATCATGTGAGTGCGCTGTATATCAAAATAGGCTTTATCCTCGTAAGCCAGTTCATGGTAACGTTCTTTCCAGATAGCCTCACGGAACTGGTCTTTGTTCAAGCCAGCCAGCGGGGCCAGTTTGGCGCGCGCGCGGATAGCGTTAACCTGTGCATAGGCTTCATCGGTCGGGCCATTAACTTCATTGGACGCTTCAGCATAGATCAGCTGCGCTTCGGGCAGACGGAAGAAGGTCCAGTTCTCATCGCAGATGCCATTCCCGGTAGCACTTTCCACATGGAAAAATTTGTATAAACAATGTTCCCCGAAATCTACGCCATTATAGCTCGAAAAATAAAACTGCTTTTCCTGCGCACGCAAATCGCCTGCCTCGTAGCTTGCAACAAACTGGTTAGTTGGGATCATCGCCCCCAGGTGGTCGCCATAAGCACCTACCGGCAGGTTAAAAGGAACGGTTAACTGAGTGATGGCGTTGTCAGCCACACCAGCCAAATACTGGCCCTGGAATATCAGCTCACCTGTGTTTTTGTGCGCATTGTCATGCAAAAAAGCATAATCGGTAAATAAGGTATAATCGGGCAATACTTTTTGTGCTTCAGCAGCTGCTAATGCATAATTTGCGGTTTTTTGCAATGGATAACCGGCAGTTGTAAGATAAACGCTGGCCAGTAAGGTGCGTACCGCTCCTAAAGACACGTGGCCTGTCTGGTCTGTCTCCGGCAAACCTGAAGCTTCCGCAGCCTGAAGGTCTGAAATGATCTGGTCATAAACCTTAGCTGTAGCCGTACGCTCCGGATATAAATCCGGACTATCAAGGGTTACCGGTTCTGTAATCAGTGGCACGTCTCCATACAAACGGACCAGATGATAATAAAAGAAGGCACGGAGGAAGTACGCCTCCCCCATCAGGCTTTTCTTTGCGGCATCATCCATGGGAACGCCAGGTATACGCTGAAGCGCAAGATTAGCATTAGCAATAGCGTTGTAACTATTTTTCCATACATCCTCAAAGCCTGGGTTAACGGCATCGGTACGTTGGTGTATAACGTTATTATTGTTAACGCTTTGACCAAGTGAGGTTGCGTGACCGGCAAACAACTCCAGAGTTATAAATGGCGCCTCTCCATATGCATCGCCATTTTGAAACAGGTGCAGCTGTACGTAGATGCCGTTGACAAAAGTGCGTGCTTGTGATGCCGATTTAAAGTAATTGGTTTTCACGAAGTTGCTATTATCCTTTTCATCCAGGTATTTTTTGCAACTGCTAACTGTAAACATAAGGACAAGTAAAGTAAACCCGGCCCCGTATTTTTTTATGTTGAATTTCATGTTTTTCTGCTTTAATAATTATTAAAAACTTGCATTTAACCCAAGCAGGAATGTCCTTGGTTTTGGATAATCATAAAAGAGGATACCCTGTGTGAAATTGCTGGAACCATTGTAGGTTGAGACTTCCGGATCGTAACCGGTATACTTGGTTATCAGGAACAGGTTTTGTGCCTGTGCGTACACCCTTAAGCGGCTCATCTTTATCTTCTTCACAAAATCAGGCTGGAAAGTATAGCCCAATGTCATCGTCTTACCGCGAATAAACGAACCGTTCTCAACTTTTGTCGAGTAGATCTCGGTTTGATAGCGAACATACGCAGGCCTGTCTTCAGCAATATCGGTATTCTGGTTGGTTGGCGTCCAGGCGTTTAACACCGTTGCATAACTATTGGCTTGCCCGGTACGGTCCTGGCCCGAGTGACGGGTAAGGTTCATTACCTGGTTACCGTAATCAAATTGAAGTTCCAGCGCTAAATCAAAATTTTTGTACCTGAAGGTGTTCATGAAAGTGCCGTAACCATCCGGGGTTGATTTACCCAGCACGGTTTTATCGTCGGCAGTAATTTTACCATCGCCGTTTTTGTCCCATATTTTCAGGTCGCCAGGTAACAAGCCGTATTTGGCAGCTTCGGTAGCTTCGGCAGTGCCCCAGGTGCCTTGCACTTTGTAGCCCCAGAATGTTCCTGCAGGTAAGCCAACGCGCATTAAATTAAATTGAGACAGGAACGTAGGGGAGAGAAAGATATCGTCGTTGCTGGCGCCAAGGTTCAATATCTTGTTTTTCAGGAATGAGATATTAAAGCTGCTATTCCAGCTAAAGTTCTGGCTCTTAATGTTTACGCTATTTAAGGTAACTTCTATACCTTTATTTTCTATCTGGCCGATATTTTTATATACACTGGTAAAACCACTGGTTTCCGGCAGCGGAGCGTTCAGCAGCAGCGCCTTGGTTTTTTTCAGATACGCATCAGCCTCTACTGTTAAACGGTTGTTAAACAGGCCGAATGATACACCGAAATCGTATTCCGCTGTCTTTTCCCATTGCAAATCATCATTGCCAATACTGGTTAAGCTGGTACCGATAGACTGCGCGCCTCCGAACGGATAGTTATTAGTATTGATGTTTGCTAATGATCGGTACTGACCGATTTCGGAGTTACCGGTAAGACCATAGCTTAGCCTGAATTTAAGGTCGGAGATAACCTTATTATCCTTTAAAAAGTCTTCCTGGCCTGCACGCCATGCTATGGCAGCTGACGGAAAGAAACCGTATTTTGTTTTCGAACCAAAACGTGACGAACCATCCTCACGGCCTGTTACGGTTAACAAATACTTATCGTTGTATGAATAATTTAACCGGCCGAAGAAAGATTGCATTTGCCATGCATCATAGTTTGATGAAGGGATACCCGGCAAACCGCCTGCACCCAGGTTGTAGTAGCTGTAATAATCGTCGGACAGGGTACGGGTTGAGCCATAAGCGCTTAATCCGCTAAAATTTTGACGTTCTACACCAACCACCACGTTTAATGCATGAACGTCGTTAAACTTTTTATTATAAGTAAGATGGTTCTCCCATTGCCAAAAGACGTTGTTCGACTCGTTTATGGAAGCCGAGCTGTACTGCTGGCCAACTGTCTGACCGCCAACCAAACCGGTTTGTGAGTGCGGATCGGTATTACTGGATGTGGTAACCCCGATAGTGGTGCGAAAATCTAAGCCTGGCATAAAGTTAATATTCAGATACCCATTGCCGCTAAACACACGGTTGTAATGCAACGATACTATTTCATTTGCCTGTGCAACCGGGTTATCGCCGCCTTCCATATTCTTGTAGTCGGTGCGTTTGGCGTAAGAGCCATCCGGATAACGAACCGGGAATATCGATGGCATCTCGACCAGCATACGCGGAATGTTGTTGCCGCCTGTTCCGTCGTCCTGCGTGCGGGTCACCCGGTAGTCATAATTCAGTGTAGCACCAACCTTTAGCCAGGGCTTTATCTGGTCATCCATGGTTAAACGGGCATTGTAGCGTTTTTGGTAGCTGTTGATAATGATACCTTCGTCATCGCCATAATTCAGGAACAAGCCGTAGTTAAGGCTTTCGGTGCCATTTGTAAAGCTAAGGTTATGATTTTGACTGAATGCATGGCGGGTCATCACATCCTGCCAATCGGTATTGTATAACGGGTTCAGGTTAGCATCGAACAATTTGCCGATAAGAGCTGTGCGGATAACCTTTGGATCGTCATCAGCATATTTGCCGTCTGCCCAGCCCTGGGGGTCGTATTTCTTAATGTTGTTGTATGAAATGTCCTCTACATTCAAAAATTGTTTAGAGTCCAGCACCTTCAGTTTTCGCGCCAATACGCCTACGCTTCCATAGGCGTCATAGCTTACTGTGCCGCCTTTTTTGCCGCTGCCCCTTTTGGTAGTAATGAGAATTACACCGTTAGCGCCGCGGGTACCGTAAATCGCGGTTGATGAAGCATCTTTCAAAACGTCGATAGATGCTACGTCATTCGGATTGATAGAAGCGCCGCCTTCAGTCCAAACCACCCCGTCCACCACATATAAAGGGTCTGTACTGGTATTGATTGAGCTATAGCCGCGTATCCTTATTTTGGTGCCGCCGCCAGGTGCACCGGAGTTGGTCGACACATTCACCCCGGCAATTTTGCCGGCAAGTTCCTGTTCGATGTTGATAGCCGGGCGCTCCTGCAATTGCTTATCATTAACACTGCCCACAGCGCCGGTAAGGTCAACCCTTTTAGTTGTACCATAACCTACCACTACCACCTCGTTTAGCGCCTTTGGCGCCTCAACAAGTTTTACGTCAATGGTTTCGCGGTTATTAACAGGTATTTCCTGGCTGCTATAGCCTACAAACGAAAACACCAGTGTTGCGCCACCGTCAACACCATCCAGCGAATACTTGCCATTGACATCTGTGACAGTTCCCATGGTGGTGTTTTTTACTTTAACGTTTACACCGGGCAGAGGACCTTTAGCATCGCTGACTGTACCGGATATTTTTATCGCGATTTTTGCTGCCTGCTTTTCTTCCTCCCTGGCCTTTACCACAATAGTTTGCTGAAAAATACGGTAAGTGAGCGGTTGATTTTTAAAACATGCTGCCAGCACCTCGTCCACCGACGCATTGTTAATATCGATTGATACTTTGGACGTTTTCGCCACTGCATCCTCATCGTAAAAGTAGTTGTAGCCGCTTTGTTTTTTTATCAGCTTCAGCACCTTTTCAACCGAAACATTGCTCTGGTGGATGCTAATGTTCTGGCTGAATGTTTTGGCGCTTACATTTAAAAGAACTGCAAATATTAAAAACGCAGTTATTTTCATAGCTAGTAGAATTTTGGAGAGGCAACGCCGCGCCGGGGGCATTACCCTAAAATTAAATTTCATAGTTTTGTGTGTTTGGGTTAAGAACTTAATTTTCAATTTCTCGATTGCGGATGGAGGTAACCCGAATAATAACCCGGGGCAGGCGCTGCAACGCCTCCCCGGATTTTTTGTTATTTATGTTGCCATAAAAAGGTTACCCTCAGGCCTTAGGGGTATCTGCGTATCAATTCCTTCATAATGCTTTTATTTATGGTTAAACAATTGGTTGATTCACGTATATGTCCAGCCGCTGCCAATGGGCAGCAGCAAATACCGCAGGCCGGTTATGAGGCGCGGTGGTTAAATGTTTTTCAATAGTTTATAGGTTGGTATATCAGGAGGTAACTATGATGGTCTTACCCGCTATCCTGAAGTTTATACCGGTATATTTTAACATCTTTAATAATTCAGAAAGATTTACATTGCGCGATATACTGCCCGTAAACCGTCTGTGAGGAATTTCCCCTTCATATTTTACATCAACATCGTACCAGCGCGAGGCCTGCCGCATAATTAGCGGTATCTCAGCTTTTTCAAATTGAAAATTGCCGCTCGTCCAGGCGAGGACATCGTCAATATCAACAGTATTTACAAGTATTTTACCCGTCTTATCATTAGATATTGCAGATTGCTCCTCCGGCTTTAAGATAGTGCTTTGTGCATCTGTTGAGACTTTTACGCTTCCCTGTATTAACGTTGTCCTGATAGCCGCCTCATCGGTGTAGCCATTAATATTGAAATGCGTACCCAACACTTCTACGGTTTGCTTGCCTGTTATTACTCTAAAAGGCGCATGCTTGTTTTTAGTAACTTCAAAATATGCTTCCCCGGTTATGGTAACCTTGCGTTCATTTTTTGGAAACATAGTTGGGAACGTAAGTGATGATGCAGAATTAAGCCATACCTTGCTGCCGTCGCTCAATACTACCTGGAACTGACCGCCTTTGGGTATATTGATGGTATTAAATATAGACGCCGAATCGACCGCTTTGGCATCGGTATTTTCATATATTATACGGCCGTCTTTGTCTTTTTTTAAACGTGTCTGGCCCTGGTTAGTAAGTAAGCCGTTTTTCACGTCGCTAAGGTTTATCACTTTACCGTTCGCCAGCGTGAGCGTGGCTTTATTGCCGCCCGGCAGCACATCGTTTTTTATTTGCTGATGGGTATGGGATGCCAATTGGCGCACCTGTTTGAAATGGTTACAAACGCGGTAGCCTGCAAAGCCAACCGCACAAAACAGAACGGCAGCAGCATAACGCAGCCATGCAGGTATTCTAAAACTTCGCGGTTTATCATTATCCTTAACTGCCTGGTTTATTTTATTTAAGATGCGCTGCCGCAGTACATCTTCACTCCCGGCAAAGCCGGCGGGAATTTCAACCGGATCATCCTGACCGGCATTATACCAGGCGGCAAACTCCTCCTGTTCGGCCGGAGTGATAGTTTTATCGAGCCATTTTTTTGCAAGTTCCTGGTAGCGGTCTTCCATTCGGCGGCGGTGTTTAATAGTAAGTCCGCTAAAAGGCAGCAATCCCTTAGTGGGAGGTAAAATATTTTTAAATTTTTCATTTACCACCTTTACCAGGGTAAAATATTGTATTCCGGGCGGTTAAAAATGTAACTGGTGCACTATGAGCTGGATTTTGATGAGTGCCAAATTTTACATTGGTGAATATGCAATGCTTTAAAAATAGATTATCCCCCCGATAGGGGGATTTTATTTTCTGGTGTTATTAGCTTAATTTGAGCCTTATTTATATCGGATAAGAGAGGACTTGGATAAATCATCAAATAGCGTATTCCTTCGGCTTTTTTCAGTTTTGCTGTTTTGGCTTGGAATTTTTTACGGCTATCGGGTAACGGCTCAAAAGTATGCGTTCGCTCACTATGACATTGAGGATGGTCTTATTCAATCGCAGGTAAACAATTTTTGCGAGGATAGTTATCACCGGCTATGGATAGCTACTCTTGGGGGCATTTGTCGTTACGACGGGCACGAATATTTCAGCGTATCCAAAGCGACCGGTTTAGCTAATAATTTTGTTTACACCAACTATACCGATTCAAAGGGGACGCTTTGGATCGGCACGCAAAAGGGCTTGTCATCATACGATGGCCAGAAAACTTATAATTACGCTGTACCGGCCGGCGTCAGGCGTACCTATGTATTGTACGTAACCGGGGATAAGGCCGGTAATGTATGGGCATTGATGGACAACAGCCTTTACCGGGTTACCGACCGGCAAATGAAAAAGATTACGTTGCCTGACAGTCTGGGCCGCGTTATAGCTATTACCACTGATAAGGCAGGCAGTTTGTACGGCTCGTTTTGGGAAAAAGGGGTTTATAAATTTATTGATAATAAATGGCAGCTTTTTGCCAGGTACGATAACTCGGAAAAACGTGCATTCGTATTTAAAATACAATTTGATAGGTTTAACTATAAAAAGCTTTACCTGCTTGGTTTGGATGGCTTATTTTTGGCGGAAGGTGGCAAAATATCGCCTGTTAAAAATAAATTTATAGATGCCAAAAATGGGCCGCTGCTAAGTTTCGATCAGGATTACCAGGGCAATTTATGGATTGGCGCACAGCGGGGAGCATACCTTATCAGTAAACAAAAAACTGTCCATTTTAATAGAGAGAACGGACTAACGAACATTGCCGTATCGGCCATATATTGTGACAGGGATCAAAATGTTTGGTTGGGTACACAAGGCAATGGCATATACCGTTATGAAGGCGGCAATCATTTATTGTACGACAATCTGCCCGGAGCAACTGCAAGCCCGGTGGTAACGAGTATTGCGCAAGATATGTACGGTGATATTTTATTGGGAACTGCAGGCAACGGCATAATTAGATATAATGATGGCGTACCGGCACACCTGTGGTCTCCAAAAACAAATCCAAGTATCGCTTTTGTACAAAGCATGTGTACCGATAATAACAAAAATGTTTGGATTGGAACCGACCGGTCGGGTATCTGGAGATATGATGGCTCAGCTTTTGACCTCTTAGCAGGAACTGAGCATTCTTCGGTTAACGTGATGGCCGCTGCCAACAATAATACATTATGGATAGGTACTCCCGGCGGGGCTTATTATTACGAAAACAATAAGATAACACCGGTAAAAGGCATTTCATCATTCACCTCTTCAATATATCCTGTAGGTCGCGACTCAGTATTTATTGGCACTCAGGAAGGCTTAAAGCTTGTGATAGATAAAAGGCTTGTCGGTGATTTTAAACTTGGAGCTTTGTCTTCGTCCTCAATCATGTGCATCCTGAATTACCGGGATAATTTGCTGTTTGGCGTGGATGACGGCGGCATGTATTTATGGAACAGGAAATATGGCATCCTGAAAAATTATTCCACCAAGGACGGCTTCCTGGCAAATACCATCTACAGCCTCGTTGCTGATGGCACGGGAAATATATGGGCTGGAACCGGAAGGGGAGTAAATCTTATCACCATTGACCCACGTGGCGTAACCTGCACCATCAAACGGGCAGGCGACTCGAAGGATCTGCTGGCGGAGGCGAATCAAAACGCTGCGCTGTGTGACAACGGCAAAGTATTTTTTGGAACCACCAAAGGCTTACTGGTATTGAATACTGCCGGACAAACAATGACCGAAAAGGCCCCCTCTGTTTTGATACAGGGCGTTAAGGTGTTTACCGGCGGCGAAAAAGGGGCACAGGTGATTGATAAGACCGGCTTCAACAACCTAAAGTTACCGGCGTCGCAAAACCATTTGGTAATAGCTTTTGCCGGTATCTATTTAAGAAATCCCGGCGAAGTAACCTACCAATACCGGTTATCAGGGTTAAGCAATGATTTCGGCCCGATGGTAAAAAGTAATACTGTCGATTACTCATCACTACCGCCGGGCAGATATACTTTTGAAGTGAGGGCGTTTAGCCCAGCCGATAAAATTCCATCCGGATTAGCAAAGTTAAATTTTGAAATAGCGCCGCATTTCTACCAACAACCGGCATTCAGGGTCATAGTGGTGTTTTTGCTGATATTGCTCGGATTTGCACTGCAGTATTTTTTGCAACGCCGCAAAGCCGTTAAAAAACTCGCCTACGAGACCATGAAGCGTGAAGAGAAACAAAAGCTACGGCAACAAACCGCCGAGGATTTTCACGACGACCTTGGTAATAAGCTCACCCGCATTACTGTACTCACGGATGTATTGAATACCAAGCTTGGACCTGATAAACCAGATCAGAAAAGCCTCGTAGAACAGATTCAGCAAAATGCCGCGGCTTTATATACCGGTACACGCGATATACTCTGGGCGCTTGATCCTAAAAGTGATAACCTGTACGAAATACTGATGCATATCAAAGAAACAGGAGTTGAGTTATTCCATGATGTTAATATCGATTTCAATTTCGACGGCATCGAAGAAAGCTACAGTGAGATTAAGCTGCCTATGGAATATAGTCGTAATATTACCATGATTTTCAAGGAGCTTTTGACCAATGTTCTTAAGCATTCCGGTGCACATAATGTCAGCATCAGTTTGTCATGGCCAGTTAAAACCATGCTTTTTATCCGGCTTACTGATGATGGCAAAGGGTATGATGAAAACCGGGCCAGGCGTGGTCACGGGCTTGTAAACATAAAAGCCAGAGCCCGGCGGATAGATAGTTTATTTTCAATAGAGAGCATACCGCAAAAAGGCACCACGGCTGAATTGCAGATTAAGATTAATGTAAAGCCACAGTGATATGGAACGAAATATTAAAGTAAGCATTATAGAGGATGATGATACCATACGTAACGGGTATACATTCTTGATCGGCAATTCGGAAGGGTATGAGGTAGTGTCTGCTTATTGCTCTTACGACTCGGCTGCACACACTATAGCAGCTGATAAACCTGATGTGATATTGCTCGATATTGAAATGCCCGGCATAAACGGCATTGATGCCATTCCCCGGTTAAAAAAGTTATTACCTAATGCTTTTATTTTGATATTAACGGTGTATGAGTCAGAAAAGCTGATATTCGAAGCGCTGGGTAACGGCGCCTCGGGCTATCTTACTAAAAATACCCCTTCGGCTAAGATTATCGAGTCGATAAAAGAGGTAAGGGATGGCGGCGGGCCTATGAGCATCAACATCGCCAAAATGGTAATTAAATCCTTTCAGAAAAACCAGGAGTCGCCCTTGTCGAAACGCGAAACGCAGATACTGGAACAGATAAGCGATGGAAAAAGCCGCAGCCAGATTGCGCGTGAACTGTTTATCGATCTGGAAACCGTTCGCAGCCATATTAAGAATATTTACATCAAACTTGATGTAAATTCAAGAGCCGATGCAATTAAGGCAGCACGGCAGAATAGATTTATTTAAAAACCGATGTTAAATACGAGCCTGGTACCGACTTTAAAATATAGCCGCGCGCTGACCCACGGAATCTATCTAATCTTTCTCCTCTTTATTTCTGATACCTGAAAATTCACCCTGATAGGGTGATATCAAAGAGGCCATATAAGCTTAAATTTGAGTCAATTAGGGTTGAGGATAATCCTTAAGGAAGGGCTTAAAAAGCAGGGCTATGGAATACTTAAAAATTTTAAAAAACAATAATATTATATACAGTGGCACCCGCACTTATAAATCATTTCAGCAATCTACCGTCGATTTCAGCCTGCGGTTTGTGTTTTCAGGCAACGAGAGATATGGTATCGGGCGCAGAAATCTTACGATTTACCCTGACTCTTTTTTGTTGCTGAACAAAGGAACACAATATTCCAGCATGACCGATTTTGCATCGCCGGTGCATTCATTTGTGATCAGTTTTGATGAGCGATTTTTAGAGAATTTCGTAAAAGAGATGATGTCAAAAGGCTATAATCTTTTTAATTCTGATTATATCACACCGGGAAACGTGTTTAATGAAACTATTTATCCGCTTAACGGGGATATGCTTTTTAACATACAAAACCTCAGGTATAAGCTGGACTGCGGCATGCAGGACGAAAAACTGATAAATGATTGTCTGGGGGAATGTTTGTTAAGCTACTTCAGAATTTACTACGAAGAGATTTTGCAAAAGGCTGATCGGCTGAAATTCTTAAACAAGAGTACTAAAGTGGAGATATTACGACGGCTAAATCTTGCAAAGGAATATCTGTATACAAATTATAACCGAAATATCAGTCTTGATGAATTGGCTGAATATGCATGCCTATCCGTAAATCATTTGTTGCGGACTTTTAAACAGGCATTTGACTTAACGCCCCACCAGTTCCTGGTGCAGCTACGCCTGCAGCGTGCGCGGGTTCTATTAAAAAATACCGATTACCCGGTTAATGAAGTTGTGAACCTGATCGGCTTTGAATGCCCCAGTTCGTTTATAAGACTTTTTCGTGAGCATTTTCAGACCACTCCACTCAAATACCGGCAAAGCGCCTAACGGTGCATTTGCAATACAACCGGCCCCGTATTTGCGGGGCCGGCTTTGTATTTTTGGCCGATAAATAGACCGGCCGGTTGTAAAAAAGGAATGAGCAATCCTATAATCAGCTGTAAGTGATTGCAGGATCTGGCCGTTTTGCCCACTTTCAATTACTAAAATTTCGGGCAAAACTGCAAAACCTCATCTGTAAGCGAGCTTACAGGTTTTCACCTGCAGGGCCCTGACCTTTATTGGATGTATTTTCTATTTCCGGCTCAAGTTCATTACTATCAGATAGCGGAGTCTCCGGTTTCTTTTGCTCATTATCAATTGCCGAAATCCACTTTACGGCATCATCCAGCTCAGCCATTGAAAACCCCCGCGACTTGCCCGGAATGAATAACCGGAAAGCATCGCTAAACCACTCAACCAGTTTTTGGTCGGTAACTATTGCAATTTTATTCCATTTGGTAAAATGTTTCAAACCCAGCTTAAAGTCATCCCACCAGGCGCCTGCGGTAAAATTGCCGACATCAGTTTCCAGCACCAGCAGATAATTAATCTCGCCCTGCCGGGCTACTAGCTCTTCCAGGCGAGGGATTAGCACTTTTTCATAATCTTCTTTACTTACTTCGCCAACTGCATGTATACCAACAACATGGTCGGGCAAATCTTTAATATAACGTAACATAATTTAACTTTTAGATGTAAGAAATAAGGACGTGAGATTTGAGACTTTTGAAACGAAACCTATATTTAGGTCGTCGGATTTATGACTTTGTCCCAGCCGGTCCGGCCTTGCCGTTATCGTTGGCAGGCGTTACGGTTTTTATTCGTTTTTCATCAGGCTTGTCTTGCACGTAAGGTTCGCTTTTATTTCTTACGTTTTTATCAACTTGTTTTTCTTTATCTGAATTTTTCATGGTATGGTGTATTTGATGATTTCTATTTTACCGACACCCACTTAATTGCATCTGCCAGGTTATCAAGAGGAAAATATTTGAATTTCCCGGGGACAATGTATTTGAAAAGGTCGCTGTAACCCAAAATATCTTTTTGATCTGTTACCAGCCCTACCCTTCCCCAGCTAAAAAAATATTTGAAACCGATTTTCACATTTCCGCACCAGGCACCCGAAACAAAGTTTTTGATATTAGTTTCGAGTATGAGCACAAAGTTTATTTTATGGTTACGGCTGAGTTGTTCATTTATAATTTTTATCAATGCTTCCTCATATTCAGTTTCCAGAACTTCACCGTGCGCGTGCAGCCCCGTAACATGAGGGGGTAAATCAGGAATCGGTCGCAGCATATATTATTTTGATCTTTCTTTTCCTATTGCAATAACTGCACCATTATGATGATTTAACAACTTAAATGTTAAATAAATATCATTTAAGTTAAAATATGTATATTATACCGTATACTTATCCCTTTTGTTTTGTATTATCTTTGTAACAAAATGCAGCAAAAAAAGGCATACAGCGACCAAATTAAAACCTGGGCAAAAGAACTGGGCTTTTTGTTTTGCGGCATTGCAAAAGCCGGTTTCCTGGAAGATGAGGCTCCCCGGCTTGAAGCATGGCTGAATAAAGGCATGCACGGTGAAATGGGTTATATGGAGAACTACTTTGATAAACGCCTTGACCCAAGGTTGCTGGTTGACGGAGCGAAGTCTGTAATATCCCTTGGTCTGAATTATTATACAGAGGACAAACAGACCGATCTGAACAGCCCTAAACTATCCAAATACGCTTATGGCGCCGATTACCATCATGTTATAAAAGGCAAGCTGAAACAATTGCTTGGATTGATGAACGAGCATATCGGGGAGATTGGCGGCCGCGCATTTGTGGATTCGGCGCCGGTGTTAGATAAGGCGTGGGCAAAAAAAACAGGGTTGGGTTGGGTTGGTAAAAACAGCAACCTGATCAATCAAAAGAAAGGGTCCTTCTTTTTTTTGGCCGAACTGATTGTTGACATTGAATTAGAATATGACATTGCGCCTACGGCCGATCATTGCGGCACCTGCTCCCGTTGCATTGATGCATGCCCTACCGAGGCTATTGTTGCGCCTTATGTGGTTGATGGCAGCCGTTGTATATCATACCTTACCATCGAGTTAAAGAATGAGATACCGCAGGAGTTTACCGGCAGAATGGATAACTGGATGTTTGGCTGCGACGTTTGCCAGGATGTATGCCCCTGGAACAAGTTTTCCGTACTGCACAACGAGCCTGCGTTTATGCCGCACAACGAATTACTTAGCATGAGCAAAAACGACTGGCAGGAATTAACCGAAGATGTTTTTCAAAAAGTCTTTAAAAACTCTCCCGTAAAGCGTACAAAATTCAATGGGCTAAAGAGAAATATATCTTTCTTAAAGGTAAAAGGCGAAAGCTAAAAGGTAAAAAAACACAGAACCGGCAGGCTAAACTGCATCTTAAAAAAAAACGTTTAGCTTTGGTGGTTCAACCTTCAGCTTAACCTAAGCTTTGAGCTCTAGCTCCTACCCCTTCTTAAATTTATCGGCCAGTGCCTTCAGCATATCATCATTAACGGGAGTCGCCGGTGTATCGTCTTTCTTTTTAAACGGGCGATTATCATATCGCGGCTGGTTATTGGTACGAGTATGGTCGGGTTTGTGGAACTCACGTTTAACAAGATTTTCTGCAGGCTTATTTTGCGCGGGTCCATCCAGTGGTTTTGAAGGCTGCTGTTGTTGTTTTAAAACCCGTTCAGCGTTCTTTTTGGCATTCCAGCGGGTGTATATCTGCTCTAACTTACGTTTAGTGTACAGCGGAAAATCACCCTGCATCATCCATGAATAATAGCTTGGTTCAATCCTGAATACATCTTCAACTGTTTTGCCCTTGTGCTTGCCGAAGTTAAAGGTTTCTTCCCCGTTCTCATTGTAAACCATTCGTCCTGCAAAATCAACAGGCTTGCTCAGGTTGGTAAAATGGTGCAGCGCTTCTATATCATTTACCACCGGAATGGTTCTATTTCCTTTTTTGTCCTCCCACTCCACATTTTCATATCGTGCTATCTGGGCAAGCAACACCTCCATGGTAGCCCGGGTGTCTGCCTCGGCGGAGTGTGCGTTCACAATCTCTTTATTGCAGTAAAACTGATAGGCAGCCTTCAGCGTACGTTGCTCCATCTGGTGAAAAATATTCTGCACGTCAACAAAATGACGGTTATCCAAATCAAATAAAACATCGGCACGCAAAAACTCTTCCATCAGCATAGGTATATCAAACTTATTTGAATTGTAGCCTGCCAGATCGCTTTCGCCTATAAATTCAGCCACAGCAGCAGCCAGGGCGCCAAATGCAGGCTCATCCTTCACATGCTCGTCATAAATTCCATGCACCAGCGACGATTCCAGCGGAATAGGTATACCGGGATTCATGCGCCAGGTTTTCACCTCTTCACTGCCGTCAGGATGTAGTTTAATAACCGACAGTTCAACAATACGGTCGACGCCCAGGTTGGTTCCGGTCGATTCAATATCGAAAAAGGCAAGAGGACGTTTTAAGTTTAATTTCATTTTAAAGCTATGTTTTACCGGCATCAACAGTTCGCAAGTGTCGCTGCCATTGCATCTGCCTACAGGCAAAGGTCGCAAAAGTCTTAAAAAGAATCTGAACTATAAATTTTTAATTTATTTAATTTTAAAGATAAAAGCATTATTTTGTAGCACCTGATTTTATTTAAACAAAAAATATGAAAAGACCTTTACTCACATTTTCCTTCGTACTAATTGCTGTCATCTTCTCACAAGCCCAGGATTTCCGCTTTGGCCAGATCACCACGCAGGAGATGAACATGAAAAACTATAAAAATGATACATCTGCGCACGCCGTGGTATTGAATGAATTTGGAAAATCAACGATAAATATCGGCAGCGACGATAATATCAAGCAGATTTATGAGTATCACGTAAAGATCAAAATATTCGACCCAAAGGCATTCGATAAAGGCACTGTAAAAGTTTTGCTATACAGTAACGACAAAAATGAAGCTTATGAGGACATATCCGACATCAAGGCTATCACTTATTACAAGGATGACAACGGCTTTACCCAAAAGGCAGAGCTTGAGAACAAAAAAATCTATCCGGTAAAGGAAAACAAATATTGGGCAAGCGCCAAATTTGCTTTGCCGGGTTTGCGTCCGGGTTGTATAATTGAATACAAATACAAAATAGAATCCTTTAGATGGGATAAAATCAGGACCTGGGAATTCCAGGACGATATACCAAAAATTTATTCGGAATTAGAAGTACATATACCTGCGTTTTTCACCTTCAATGCGTCGATAAAGGGTTACCTGAAACTTACAAAAAATAAGGCAGAGGTAGAAAGCAAATGTTTCGAAACTCATGGAGCCAGTTGTGATTGTTCGTTAATAAACTATGGAATGGCTGATATACCGGCTTTTAAAGAGGATGATTACATGACGGCGCCGAAAAATTTCGCATCGGCTATAAATTTTGAATTGGTTGAATGGCAAAGCCCATATGACGGGTTGAAACATAAGCAAACTAAAGAGTGGAGAGATATAGACTATTCTCTGAAAACCGACTACTCATTTGGGGGCCAATTGAAGCGAAAAAGTCTGTTTAAAGATAAAATCGCGCCTATGATTGCCGGCAAGACCGACGAACTGGCTAAGGCGAAAGCCATTTACCAGGGCTGGCAAAAATGGTTTAAATGGGACAATTTCATAGGCATTTATAGTGACAATATCAGCAGAGCCTGGGATTCGCACAGCGGAGATGTGGCATCTATAAATCTTTCGTTATCCGCGGCTTTAGCTGCTGCGGGCCTTAATTCGGAGGTGGTTTTGTTATCACTGCGCGATAATGGAGCAATCAATACGTTATATCCTGTTGTTAGTGATTTTGACTATGTAGTGGCGAAAGTAAATATCGGCGACCAAGCCTACCTGCTGGATGCTACTGATCCGCTGCTGCCTTTTGGCGTATTGCCTTTTAAATGCCTTAATGATAAGGGAAGGGTATTCAGCTTAGACAAGCCTTCATACTTTATGGATATGAGCCTTCCGCAGCGCGAAAAAAGCGCCTATATATTAGACGTGACCCTAACTGATGATGGTAAGCTTAAAGGTACCCTGACTAACTATTCTACCGGTTATGAAGCCTACAAGCGCAGGGTGGAAATTAAAAAATACAATAGCACCGATGAATATGTAGAAAGCCTGAACAACAGGTTGCCAAAGTGGAAAATCACCAATGCTAAAATAGATAATATCGACAGCCTGGACATGCCGGTGGCTGAGCATTACAGCGTTGAAATAAAAGTATCTGATAAGCCGGAAGACGCCAGCAAACTTACCTTTAGCCCGTATTATATCGGCAGGCGCAGCACCAACCCGCTTAAGTTGGATGAGCGCTCCTTCCCTATCGATATGGGTATGGCATCAGAAGATCGTTACACGTTGATAGTACACCTGCCGTCTAACTATATGGTGGAAACGCCACCGCAACCAATTTCTTTGGCAATGCCAAATAATGGCGGCAAATATTTGTCGAGCTACCAGCCCGGCGATAATTCGTTCAGCTTCGTTTATCTCACGCAATTCAACAAATCGGTCTACGGGGCAGAGGAATATCCATCTGTGAAAGAGTTTTTTAACAAGATCATACAATCGCAAAAGGCCGAGATGGTTCTTAAAAAGAAATAATGAAACGACCGATAGCCGCTTGCTTCTTTGCAGTGCTGACATTTGCAGCAAAAGCACAAAAAAGTTACGATGCAAGCCTGATACCGAAAGATTTGCTGCCCTACGCAAGCTCTGTGGTGCGGGATGAGGAAATAACAATAGAGGTAAAGGATTTAGATAATGCTATATATCATGTTAAGAAAGCTATAACAGTTTTAAATAAAAATGGCGATGAAGACGCACGGATAGTAATTTATCACGACAAAAGCGATGTGATCAGGGGTGTAAAAGGTACTGTTTACGACCAGTTTGGCAAGCAAACCGAGAAATTTTCAGAAAGTAAGTTTGATGATGTAAGCGTAGGAAGCGGCTCATTATTTGATAGCATGCGCGCCAAGCATTATCTGCCGCCTGTTACCGATTATCCATATACGGTGGCCTATGAATACGAGGAGAGGTCAAAACAAACATTGAATTTTGACCCATGGATACCGAATGCCGGCGAAGGCATCGCTGTTGAAAAAAGCACATTTACCTTTATCTGTAACCCCGGTTTTAACATTAAGATTAAGGAGAACAACCTGCATGACAAAGTAGTTACCGGCCTTAATAAAGACGGACAGAAAACTTACACCTGGCAGGTAAATAATCTTAAAGCGCTCCGTTATGAACCGTTGAGCCCCTATTTCAGAAACTATGCGACCAGCGTTCAAATAGCACCGGAAAAGTTTGCTTACTATGGTTTAAAAGGCTCATATACCAACTGGAACGACCTGGGTAAATGGATAAGTGATAAACTGATGGCCAACCGTCAGGCTTTGCCCGCGCAGACTATTGAGCATGTGAAGGAAATCACCCAAAATATCACTGACCCAAAGCTGAAAGCCCAAAAGATATATGAATACATGCAATCGAAAACGCATTACATCAGTGTACAGGTTGGTATTGGCGACTATCAGCCATTTTTAGCATCGGATGTAGATCAGCAGAATTATGGAGACTGTAAGGCGCTGGTAAATTACACCCAAGCACTGCTGAAAGCCGTAAATATCGACTCGTATTACTGCATAGTTAAATCGGGCCGACAGCATAACGTCAGCCTGCTAAGCGATTTTGCAAGCATGGGTCAGGCCGACCACATTATTTTATGTGTGCCTTTTAAAAATGACACCACCTGGGCCGATTGTACCAGCCAAACTATACCTTTCGGCTATTTGGGCGACTTTACCGACGACCGCACTGTGCTGGCGCTGACGCCAGAAGGGGGTAAACTGTTGCATACGCCAAAATATCCGGCGGCGCTAAACCTGGAAAAACGTAAAGCAGAGTTCGTTATCAATGCAGACGGAGAACTATCAGGATCAATGTCCACTGTATTTAAAGGAACGGAATATGAAAACCGGGACGAATTGCTAAAGGAGCAAACCAGTGAGCAATATAAAATGGAGCGAAAGAATTATCCGATTAATAATATGGATATTCAACACCTTGAAATTAAGCAAGACAAAGGCTTTGATCCATCTACCACAGAGACCATCAGGATGCGTGCCCGGGACTACGCCACCTTCCAGGATGGGAAATATTACTTCCTGCTCAACCCCGCCAATCGTGAAACTTATGTACCCAGGCAAGTGCGCAACCGATTAAACGATGTCAACATTACCCGCGGTGTTACAGAAGAGGATGAGGTGACCTATACCGTTCCGCCAGGGTACAGGCTGGAAAAACGTGTTTTGGACGTGAACCTTGATAAATCATTCGGTAAGTTTACTGCAAACATGGAGCTAAAGGGTGATAAGCTAACCTATAAGCGCAAATTTCAGCTGATAGGCGGCACTTATGATAAGTCTTTATACCAGGATGTGGTAGATTTCTTTCAATCAGTAGCCGATGCGGATGAGTATAACGTGGTATTAGTGAAAAATTAGTATTGGATCAACTAAAAATAATAATGCCCAATATAATCCCTACAATCATGATTACATACAATAGTATCTCGGTGGTGGCAAAGCGCTTATATTTTGTCCAGAATGAATAGCGGTTATTTGGATCAGCCATAATGGCGCAAAAATACCTATTAAATATTTATTTTAAGCTATTGAACTCACATGCCCTGGTCAGAGTTGGCATAGGCCGTATCTAACTTTATCGATCCGCAGCGCGAAAAATATTTATAGGTATAAGGGTCGTGCAGTTTAGTGATGATAACACCTTTTGAAGAACTGGCATGTACGTAATACCCGTTTTGAAGATATACGGCCACGTGACTGAATTTCTTGCCGTCGTAATCAAAAAACAACAGGTCGCCTTCAACCAGTTCTTCCTCATATTTGCGTTTAATAACGTTTATTTGCTGACTGGTTGAGCGCGGAATATTTATGCCATATACCTGTTGCTCTAACAACTGCACCAGGCCTGAACAATCAACGCCGTCCTTATCTTCGCCGCCGAACTTATAGGGTGTACCCATCCATTGTTCCACAAAAGCATACAAACGGCCATTTTGTATATTGCTTTTATCAACCCCTAGTATAGCCGCATATTTATCTGCAATACTCACGTCCGGTTTTACAATCTCACCCGGCTGCCCGCGCATCGCAACGCGCCTGCTATGGCACGACGACATGATGACCACGAGAACCAATAAATAAAACAGGTAATGTTTATTCATACCGTAAAATTAACGGCAATAGCAATATAGTGATTTGAAGATGTTTTTAACATATTAACATTGAGTGAAGCCCAAAAGTCGGTAAAGCGGGAAAAGTCAGTAAAGAAATGCCTGATACCATATACTTGGCGCCTTGTTATAAAGATAAATGGCAGTTGTCCGATAGCTGGGCAAACCTTGAAAACAAAGCTCAGTTTAGGAGTAATTCATTCCGCAAGCGCGACAAGGTCCCAGCGGTGTTAGGCGCCCGCATTTATTTATTGCAATACCGGCCAGGTTAAGCATGCCTGATCGGTCCGGTTTCTTCTTTCCGGGCACCCCGACTCGTATTTCGGGCTTTCCCGTCTCTAATATCAACTCTTGATCAGCCTTTGTATCTCATCCAGCTTCATTAGCGCCTCGACAGGTGTAAGCGTATTTACGTCGAGGTTGTTTAGCGTGTCGCGTATTTTTACCAAAACAGGGTCGTCGATACTGAACATCTGCATTTGTACGGCCTGCTTTTGCACCTTGCGGATACTTTCCTTGATGTGTTCGCCGCCGGTGCGCTCGTTCTCCAGTTTTTTTAATATCTCGTTGGCGCGGCTAAGCACTTTTGGCGGCATACCTGCCAGCTTGGCAACGTGTATACCAAAACTATGCTCACTGCCGCCAGGCACCAGCTTACGAAGGAATATAATTTGGTGCCCTACCTCTTTTACCGATACGTTATAGTTCTTGATGCGGCTGAATGAATTGCTTAACTCGTTAAGCTCATGATAATGCGTTGCGAACAGTGTTTTAGCGCGTGCTGCAGGCTGGTTATGCAAAAACTCGGCGATAGACCAGGCGATAGAAATACCGTCGTAGGTAGATGTACCGCGGCCGATCTCATCGAGCAATATTAGGCTTCGGTCAGACAGGTTATTCAGGATGCTGGCGGTCTCGTTCATCTCCACCATAAACGTCGACTCGCCCGACGACAGGTTATCCGATGCCCCTACCCTGGTAAATATCTTATCCACTAATCCTATCGACGCTGATTTAGCCGGCACAAAGCAGCCCATTTGCGCCATCAGCACGATCAGGCCGGTCTGCCGCAGCAGCGCTGACTTACCCGCCATGTTGGGACCTGTAATAATGATAATTTGCTGTGTTTCCGAGTCCAGGAAAACGTCATTGGTGATATAGTCTTCGCCCAGCGGCAGATTCTTTTCTATCACTGGGTGACGACCGCCTTTGATGTCGATAACGCGGCTGTCATTAATATCAGGCTTAACATAATAGTTTTTAATAGAAATAGTGGCGAAATTAAGCAGCACATCCAAACGGGCCACCAGTTGTGCATTCAGCTGTATGGGTTTGATATATTCAGCCAGCGCATACAGCAACTCGTTGTAAAGCCGCGTTTCCAGTGCCAAAATTTTTTCTTCGGCACCTAATATTTGCTCTTCATACTCCTTTAATTCAGGCGTAATGTAGCGTTCTGCATTTACCAGGGTTTGCTTGCGTATCCATTCGGACGGCACCTTATCGCGGTGGCTATGCGTAACCTCAAGATAGTAGCCGAAAACGTTATTAAACGAAACTTTAAGCGATGGAATACCGGTTGCTTCGGCCTCGCGGCGCTGAATCTCCAACAAGTAATCCTTGCCACCGAATGCTATTTTACGCAGCCGGTCGAGCTCCTCGTCAATACCATCATTCATTACGCTGCCCTTAGCCAGCAACACCGGCGGTTCAGCGCTCAACTCGCGTTCAATCTTTTCGCAAATGGATTGACATGGGTTTAACTGTTCGGCAATGGCTTTAAGCGGGGTGCTGGTAGACGTCTCGCCCAGTTTCTTTATGGCATTAATGGCCTGTAAAGCCTTTTTTAGCTGGCACACTTCCCGGGGATTAGCCTTCTGTAAGCCAATTTTTGATATCAGCCTTTCCAGATCGCCTATCAGGCGTATGTTTTGCTGGAGGTTTTCTCGCAGCTCTTCGTGTGCTATCAGGTACTCCACCACGCCCAGGCGGTCGCTTATAGGTTTTAACTCCTTCAGCGGCATTACAATCCAGCGGCGCAAGAGCCTCGCCCCCATTGGCGAGCATGTGTGGTCGAGCACATCCACCAGCGTGGAAGCATTTTCATTAGCAGAGCCAACTAATTCAAGGTTACGTACGCTGTAACGGTCGAGCCACAGGTAACGGTCCTCCTCTATCCTGCTGATAGCTGATATATGCTGCAGGTTGCGGTGCTCCGTTTCGTTCAGGTAATGAATAGCCACCCCGGCAGCAACAATGCCCAAATTAAGCCTGTCGATGCCGAAACCCTTAAGTGATTTTACTCCAAAATGCTTTAAAAGTACCTCGGTAGCGTAGTCGCCGCTATAAGCCCATTCATCAAGCGGGTAGGTATAAAATCGGTCGCCGTAAGTATCTTTAAATTCGCGCCCCCGGCTTTTAGGAAAGATAACTTCCGACGGCGAGAAGCTTTGCAACAGTTTATCGATATAATCGCTGTTGCCCTGTGCGGTTAGAAACTCGCCAGTTGAAATATCTATCAGGGCAATCCCCACGCTATTTTTCTCGAAATACAGCGAGGCCAGGTAGTTATTACTTTTTTGGTGCAGTATATTATCGCTGATGGCTACTCCGGGCGTTACAAGCTCGGTAACACCACGCTTTACAATAGTTTTGGTAGTTTTGGGGTCTTCCAGCTGGTCGCAGATCGCAACGCGCTGCCCGGCCCTTACCAGCTTAGGCAAATAAGTATCGAGCGAATGATGCGGAAAACCAGCCAGCTCGATATGGGTAGCTGCGCCGTTAGCCCTGCGAGTGAGCACTATACCCAAAATGCCCGCGGCTTTAACAGCATCCTCGCCAAAGGTCTCATAAAAATCTCCCACTCTAAACAGCAGCAGGGCACCGGGGTACTTCACCTTAATCTGGTTGTACTGCTGCATTAACGGCGTCTCTTTGGTAGCGTCTTTTGCCAAACGTTATGCTCCTCTTTATTAGGGTGGTAAAGTTAATGCATTCCCTGTGGTTTGGCGGCGATGTGGAAAATTCAGAAGAATGTGGAGAGAAAGCGGGATTATGCGGATTTTATAAAGCAAGTTATATTATCACAAGCAGGCAAACTTGCGTTTAGTTTTGAAATTGAAGTTTATAACTCAATTAGTATTTAAAGCATCAATTTCATCTGCCAGCAGCCTATCTTTTTCGGTTACCTTATCGCCGGCATCATGCGTGGAGAGCCATATTTCAACTTTATTATAAGTGTTTGTCCACGTTGGGTGGTGATTGCTTTTTTCGGCGAGCAGGGCCACCCTGGTCATGAATGAAAACGCGGATATAAAATCTTTAAATTCAAACGCCTTGTATAGCTTGCTTTCTTTTTCCTGCCACATGATATCGTGTTTATTACTAGAACCAACCGTTCTTGCTAAAGTTTGCGTTAATTTCAGATATAAACAGTGTTATAACTAAAAAAATTAATCAAAAATATTTTGAAATTAGTTTTATTAGTAAACACTTTTATTTTTAAACAAAAGCATTTGCAATACTGTTGTTTGAATAAAGAATATGAAGATCTACAGAATTTTTCCTGCGATTTTATCTTTTGCAATATTGGCTTTGATTTCGTGCAGTGGCAGCAGCTTCAAAAAACATGCTGACACAGGCGCAGGCAAAACAAAGGGCGATACATCGATTATAAGCCATGGCAAAGCGGATGCTCCGCACGATTCTGTTTCGGGCGACCCGTATTCGAAAGGTACAGATGATCCGAATGCAAAGCTACCTAAGAAGTAAGCAACCGGTTTCTCATTTGTTAGCAGATAGTTGTGACGCAGCATATAGCAATATCATGCCCCTCAACAAAGTTTAGTTTGTGCTTCCTTGTGAGCTCAGCTGTTTTTGCGGATGTAATAGGCGGATGAAGCCATATGGTTTTTGCTTTTAACGGCAATGCGTGACGATTTATGATTTCCTCGTGCTTTTCTTCGGGCCTGAAAATATTCACTATTTCCACCTGTCCCGGCGACCTTTCCAAATTGCTAAAAACAAGCTTATCTTCAGCGTAACTGGTCTCGTAAGATAGCAAAGTGTATTTTTCCGGCGAATAACCGATTACCATAAAACCCGCTTTCAGCAAAGCTAACGGCACAGTTTTATCCGGCCAGTCAATCAAAAGAATAGTTTTTGCGTTTTTAAGAACGTCGAGATGTTTGGCTTCCATGTTAATCGGATAATTTTTTGAGCTTTTCTTTTATCGCCGGATTTTCCAAAATACTCAACGACTTGTTATAAAACTCCGCAGCCTTTGCTTTGTTTTTTTCTAGTGCATAATAGTCGCCGATTGACGCATACACACCGGCACTATTCGGGTAATATTTTGCATTCAGCAAAAAAACTTCCAGCGCACGGCCGCGCATATTAAAGTCAAGACAGTCATGCCCAATACCGTCTAGTATTGCTTCGGATGGAATTACCCTGTACCCCATATTCTCCGACACTTTATCGTAGTGCGCCGTGATACCTGCGGCGACGTCGAACTTTTTGTTGGCATCAAACAGGGCAGATTCCGTTTCCGCAGGCAGCTTGTAGTAGCCAAATAAAAATCGCAGCCCGTCGTATTCGGTTATCAGGGGCGAGGAATTATGATTGTCATCATTATAGTATTTATAACTAAATGTCATTCCGTTTCCCCTGTTTCGCTTAAACTCATCGGCCAGCTTTAAAATAGACCGGATATGGTTTGTTTTTGGTGACGTATCCCGGTGAGCATGCGCGGTGTCGTCGCCCGGAGGCATGGTATTGGCAATGCCCATAAAAACGTATTTACCGGTAAATTTCTTCGTTTTTAATACGTCGTGCGCCTGGTTCAGCAGCTTGTAATTATCCCACCACATACTGGGGTCTACTATAATATAGGCTTTAAATAAATCGGTATGGTTTATCAAAATATTAACTGCGGTGAGTCCTCCAAAGGAGTGTCCTACCAAAACCTTAAAGGGTGCCGCCGGGTATTTTGATTCAATATAAGGCATTAGCTCTTTTTGCAGAAAAGCTGTAAACTGTTCGCCCCCGCCTGATGTTTTGAAGGCTGTGGTGGGCTTATTTTCGTAATCAATAGTACCATTGGTAGGCGTAAGGTCGCGGGTGCGGTCAGTATTGATAATGCCCACCACAATCATGTCCGGGCAAACCATATTGCCGTTAGCTTCGCTCAGGTATTGGATAAGGCCCGAAAAAGACGCGAAATGCTCAGAACCGTCCAGTACATAAGCTACAGGATAGCGCATAATGCTTTTGTCGGCCCCCGCAGGCAGCCTTACCCAAAAAGAGCGTTTTTCATTTAATATTTTTGACTGAATACTATCGGTGTGACCGAGGACAATTGTGTTTCCCTGAATGTCCTGGGCGTTAGTGGCAATGCTTATAACCAACAATGCAAACACGAAAAATTTTTTCATAAAAGCTTATTATCCGTCACCAATTTAAACAATTGAGCGCATAAACCATGAAGACCTGGAAATAGTCCTGTAGAACAGGCAAGACATATTATGTGCTATCTATGTTAAAAAAAGCTTCAAACTGCCATCCTTGCAAATTCCAATTTTATTAATTTACTTTGTAATTCAAAGTACTTTTAATGAAATCACGATTTTCCAAATGGTATTTCCTTTCTGCGATACTGTTATTTACTGTTGAATTTATAATCGGCGCGGACTTCCACGATACCATTGTACGCCCGTACGGGGGTGATTTTTTGGTGGTGATATTGATTTATTGTATCATTAAAAGCTTTGTAAACATGCCACCTGTTACCACGGCTCTCGCCGTATTGATGTTGTCGTACATAGTTGAAATATCGCAGTATTTTCACTTAATTAAATTACTCGGCCTGCAGCATTCCAACCTGGCGAAGATATTGCTGGGCACCTCTTTTTCGTTTACAGATATATTGGCCTATACGCTTGGGATTATTACAGTACTTATAGTTGAACAACTAAAAAATAGTTTGAAAAATTTTTGACCGATATGGAAAAATGTTTTGTAGATAAAAATTCCATTGTAAGGCAAATATGGGGTAAGGCCGATACTGTCTTGTTTATTTTCGCTGGCGCAGCGGCGGAGTTTGCACTTAATAAGGCGGTAGATTGGCTGTACTTTACGGGCCGGCTACCTGCTGACCCGCTCGGACGTTTGTTTTCCACGGTTTCCTATTCCAGCCGTATTATATTTTCTGACGAGGACAGCGCATTAAAGGCTATTGACCAGATCACCGCGATTCATTCGGACGTTGAACAAAATCGCGGGACAAAAATACCCGGCTGGTCCTACCGTGATGTATTGTTTTTACTGATTGATTACTCTATCCGCTCCTTCGAACTACTGGAGCGAACACTTACCGAAAAAGAAAAATCCGAAGTTTTCCGCGTATTCTGTCGCGTGGGCGCCCGGATGAATCTAAGTGGACTGCCAGGGAATTATGAAGAATATCTCATCATGCGTGAAGAACATCTTCAACAAAATCTAACAAACAGCAAGTTTACAATTGATTTGTACAGGCAATATCGCAGGCATCTCGGCCGGTTAAGATATATAATCCTGAAACAAGTGCAGCTAGTTTTAGTACCAGATACGGTGAAGCAGTTATTGCCTGTACGCAAAGCAAGCTGGATTAAACCATTTGTGGTACTTTATAAATTTTTCAGGCTGATAAAAGCCGAAAAAGCGTTCAAGATGGCGCTGCTGCCGGACGCATACAAAACACAAGTTTTGAAAATGGATGTAGCAGATTAAAAACCTTATTTAACCCTATTGTCTTACCACTAATGCGCCACTTCCTGCTTTTCATAAAAGAACAAGCACTATGCTGTATTTTTCCAGTATTGGTTTTTATCTTATTGGCACTGTCGCATTTGTTTACCGGCATAATTTACCGGTATGACTTTATACTGGCAGGCTGTCTTGGTGCACAATACCTGCTCTATACGCTAAAGTTTGAAACGCCGGATGAAGTATTGGTTATATGTGTCTTTCATCTTCTGGGGTTACTGATGGAATTGTTTAAAACCCGCGTTGGCTCGTGGAGTTATCCGGAATATGCGATGACAAAGGTTTTTGGCGTCCCTTTATACTGCGGGTTTATGTATGCCAGCGTAGCCAGCTATATGTGTCAGGCATGGCGCCGGTTAAAGCTGAAGCTTTATAACTGGCCCAACAACAGGGCTGCGCGGCTGATCGCAGTTTTTATCTATCTCAATTTTTTCAGCAATCATTTTATTCCTGATTTCCGCTATCTTATCGCAGTATTTATCATTTATTATTTCAGAAAAGCATTTGTTGAATTTACTATTGAAGGCAGGACTTACCGAATGCCGGTGGTCCTGTCGTATATGCTGATCGGATTTTTTATATGGCTTGCTGAAAATATTGCAACCAGGTTAGGCGCGTGGAAATACGCTTACCAGCACCATGCCTGGGCTATGGTGAACTTTCAAAAAATAAGTTCGTGGGCATTTTTGGTTATAGTGAGCTACATCATCGTAGCCGAATTGAAGACATTTAAACAGATGGAGAACTTGCCCGAACCGGAAAAGAAAAAGATGTGTGAAAAAAATGATGCCCGGCATAAGCAAATTGGGTTAACACCCAATGAGCATAAGCCAGGCATAAATTATAGACAACAATACAGACTACCAGCCTGAACCTTTTTTGGCGTTGCCGTTCTTAATATGTTCTTCGGCAGTTGCCTTGCCCATGATAGCGGCCATTTTGTTACCCTGACCGTCGGTTCCTGTTGCAATGTACCTGCCTGATTTAACGTCAATAACCGGGTCAACCATTGGTACATTTTTAGTTTTTGTTTTTACTGAATACGCAGTAATTCCACTTGTTGTTGCCATGATAAGTTTTGTTTTTTAGAGTAACCCTGTCCAGGGCATTTTTGTTTTTAAATAGGTTTTTACTTTCGATATGGTAGATATCGGATGCCAAGTTATATATTTATGCTTAAGAAACAAATTTAACTTAGCCTTGAAGGCCTAATAGTTATTAACATTACCTAAATTCATCGTTAAAAAACCTGGCCTGGCGAGGCGATTAATCTGGGAAACAAACCTTATTTTTGGTGCTATTGAGAAAATTTACAACTAACTAAAATAACTATCATGAAAAGCAGAGACACCAGTATACTCTACCTGGTTTTAGGAGTTTACTCATTAATGATAAACTGGTATTATAATCACAGCATTATTTACTTGATAATCAGCTATATATTCTGGCCAGTCTATCTCATTTATGAATTATTGATTGGCAACCTGGCACACGGGATGTGGAAGGAAATTCCGTTATCCTATTTTAAATAGGATAAATTGTATGTCGGATCATCTGTCGCCGCCAGAATGTGGACAACTAAAGATAGCAGGCGCAAATGTTAAAAAATGTAAAAAACGAAATACTATGTATTTAATTTAGCTAAAAGTCGTTCCTTTGCTAAATAAATATATATGAAGAAATTTTCACTTATTGCTATTTTATTTTTAGGTATTTTATTTCTGGAGAATTGCAAAAAGGACACTGTTGCGGCAACTGCTACAGCAACAAACAAAATGATTGCCAATATAAAAGATAGTACCTGGTTTACTGATACTGTAACTTCTTCTCTCGTATATAACTCATCTGCTAAAACCAAAACTTTCACCTGCGAAGGCACTGCTTTTAACAGGAGGATAACTATATCGCTCACCAGCGGCAGTTCAAGCAACACAAGCGGCTTCCCGTTAGGAACTTACACTGTTGATGACACACCGAACGTACTGCTGGCATTTTCAACACCCAAAAGGAACAACTCAGGTGCAATTGTATGGGTTCCAAATGGTTCCGTGGCGCCTGGTTCGGGCTCTGTAGTCGTTACCAAGGTTGATTCTACAAAAAATGAGATAACCGGCACGTTTACTTTTACAACCATTGTGAATAACCCCGACGGGAGCGTAAGCGTAGCTAATGTTACCGGCGGTGGCTTTAATAATGTGCCGTACACCTTTACATCTAATTGATTACCCGGCATTAAAATATGTTAAGCGCACATTGCTGCGCTTTTTTTTGATCATCACAGAACATCAATTCCATTTTTTTGCCCGCCCCGGCAGAGATAAAAGCGTAAACAGTAATTTGATATGGTACCGGATTGCAGGCGCCGACCCGATATTTTAAGTTTTACTACCTTTGCGAAAAAATTATTGAATGCCCGGAAAAAACAAAGCCGTTTTCTTAGACCGCGACGGCGTACTTAACCGCGAAATGGGTGACTACGTCTGCCGGATTGAAGATTTCTATATCCTTGACAATTTTGAAGCCTTAAAAACGCTGCAGGACAAAGGTTATTTGCTGCTGGTAGCCACCAACCAGGGCGGACTGGCCAAAGGTTGGTACACCGAAGACGAACTAGCTAAAATGCACATTAGTTTAAAAGAAACCTACAGACAGCACGGTGTAGAACTGACCGACTTTTTTTATTGCCCGCATCACCCTAACTTTACCGGCGACTGCGACTGCCGTAAGCCTAAACCTGGATTACTGTTACAAGGCATCGCAAAATATGATATTGACCCTGCAAAGTCCTATTTTATCGGCGACCGCGAACGCGATGTCGATGCAGGTACTGCTGCCGGCGTAAAAGGCATCCTGATCAACAGTGACCAGCCCATCAGCGAAATACTGGATTTGATTGATTGAGCGAGGCGGGAGCTCTAAAGTCCGGAAGAGAATAATGTTACAAATTTTAACTTTACAATTTTCCAGCATTTTAATATTCCAACAGACAACTCATGAAACGCTATTTAACCAATCTTGACTCTTTAATTGCTGCTATTATCGGTTTTGTGGTTATTTGTTTATTTACAAATTACAGCGGTGTGGGCATTTCGCCTGACTCCATCATGTATGCCAGCACGGCGACAAACATGCAGGCGCATGGCACAATCATTACGTTTAATAAGGGTCCGCTGGTTTTCTTCCCGGTATTTTACCCGTTCTTTCTGGCTATTGTCCAGTTCATCACCCGGATAGACCCTATTGAAGCCGGAGCTATGATAAACGCAACGCTGTTCGCTGCGGTAATATTTACAAGCGGCTGGATAATGGAGAAATTCCTCTCACACTCGCGCATTTACAAATGGCTGATATTAATTGCCATAATCTTAAGCCCGGGCTTACTGGAAATTTATACTTACCTGTGGTCTGAAACGCTGTTTATCTTCGAGATTTTACTGTTTATAATAGCTTACCGGAGATATCTGCGATCGCACACTGTCAAGGCGCTGGTTTGGGTAGCTGTGATAGCCGCTATCAGTTGCATAACGCGCTATGTAGGTGTTACCGTTGTGGGTGCGGGCGGATTGATGCTTTTGCTGGATAACCAGCTGCCCTTAAAAAAGAAGATTGGCCATATCCTTTTATTTGGCGCGATTTCGATATCACTGCTGGCAGGCAACCTGATCATGAATAGCATCAACTCCGGATTAAGCACGGGAACGCGCTATCCATCACAAACGCCATTCGTTGATAACCTGTATTACTTTGGTACCGTAATTTGCGATTGGGGCGCGATAAGTAAGGATGCCGACCCCTATGCGGCCGTTATAACGTCGGTAATTATGTTGGCACTGATAGCCCTGCTGCTTTGGAAAGCATTTAAAGGTAAGATTAACAGCTTTGAAAATATCGTAATAGCATTTGCCATTGTATACGGGCTGTTTCTTATCATATCCGCAAGTATATCACGATATGAAAGATTGAACAGCAGGCTGCTCTCCCCTATTTTTATTCCGCTGCTTATAGCCTGCACCAGTTGGGTGCCTGACGTGATCGGTTTAATCAAATCAAAGGCGAAATATGCGCTGGCCGCTGTTGCAGTGTTGCTGATGCTGGCCTTTGAATATCAAACTGCTTTAGTTGATTACCAGCGTTACGACGATGAATCCGATTATGGCGTACCAGGCTACAGCGACGATGACTGGAACAAATCGGAGTTTATCGTGTACCTGCGACAGCATAAAAATATGTTCAAGCCGGGCATCCCTATCTTTACTGATGCGGATGAGGCTGTTTACTTGTTTACCCGAATGTCGTCTACAATTATCCCTCACAAAGCCAACCCGGTTGAACTTCAGAAATTCTACGCGCAAAAACGTTTTTATCTCATTTGGTTTGATAACCTGTACAATAGCGAGCTGGTCAACCTGCCGGATATTATGAAGAACAAAAAACTGGTTAAAATAGGCGGCGCAAAGGAAGGGCAGATATTTTTGTGCGAGGAAAAATAACGAAGATTGCAGATTCGCATCATTTTGCGTCTTTGCATTGCTGCGGTGCAGAACTTATATTATGGAGAGAAGAAAATTCATACAAAATGCAGGCCTGCTAAGTGTCGCGCCATTGTTGTCATCTTCTCTTTCAGCCGGAACGTCATCGCCCGCAAGCACGCGTCATTACTGGATAAATTACCTGCAAAAATTAGCCGAGCCTATACTGGTGAATCTTTCCAACGATCAGCTTAAAGAAAAAATGCCCGTTGAGGCTAAGGATCAGTCCCTGGTTAACGACCGTGTAAAATATACTCACCTTGAGGCCTTTGGACGTTTGCTGGCGGGCATTGCCCCATGGCTGCAGTTGGAGCAAACCAGCGGGGCTGAAAAACAGTTACGGGATAAATACTTTCAATTGGAATTAAAAGGAATAGCAAACGCTACCAGCCCCAAAGCCAAAGATTATATGAACTGGGGCGATGAAGGCGGACAGCCATTGGTAGATGCTTCCTTTTTTGCGTACGGTTTAATACGTTGCCCTAAAATATGGGCTGCATTGGGCCCACCAGTGAAACAAAATGTAATTGCCTGCCTGCTTAAAACCCGCAAAATAAAGCCGCCCGAAAATAACTGGCTGCTCTTTGCCGCCATGATAGAGGCTTTTTTCATAACTATAAATGAGCCGTATGATAATGAGCGGATTGATTACGCCATACAAAAGCATACCGATTGGTACAAAGGCGATGGAGTATACGGCGACGGCAATGAATTTCATTGGGACTATTACAACAGCTTTGTAATTCACCCTTACTTGTACGATGTACTTAAAATTGCAGCAGCAAAAGACGCACAGTATGTACCTATCTATAAAAAAGTAATTGAGCACAATGCCCGTTATGCGGCTATACAGGAACGATTGATTGCGGCAGACGGCAGCTATCCGGTAATTGGACGATCGGTTACTTATCGCACAGGAGCATTTCATCATTTAGCAAATACAGTCCTGACCAAGCAAGTTCCGCAACAGCTGAAACCTTCACAGATGAGGTGCGCGCTGACAGCCGTAATGGAGAAATTCACCGACAATAAGGAAATGTTTGACGAGAATGGCTGGCTACGCATCGGCCTTTACGGCCACCAGCCTGCATTAGCAGAAAGTTATATTTCTACAGGCAGTCTGTATCTTAGTTCAGTGATATTGCTGCCGCTTGGCCTGCCTGAAACGGACCCATTCTGGAGTGATGCTGATGAAGAATGGACAGCGAAAAGGCTTATAAAAGGCGAAAATGTACAAGCTGACCACGCTTTGTAATCCCCCCCTGCAAAAGTAAGCACTTCTGTACCTTTGCGATAATTAATACGCTAAAGCGTTTTATCACCTAAATATCTTCCAAACTTTATTCGGCCCGAAATATTATTGTTTATACATCTATTCAAAATTTAATTTTGATTTAATAATCCATTCCCTATATTTGCACGCAAAATCTATCGTTTTACTATACAAAAATGAACGGTTATACATTATATCAACTGCACCTGCACCATCACCACTTTGTGGTGATAAGATAATGTATGTTTCTACGCGAAATAACAACCCTCCGTTTAATTTTTATTTATAGTCCCTTAAAAACAATCAGTGAAAACACTTAAAATAGCTATCCAGAAATCTGGCAGGCTCAACGAAAAATCCGTTGAATTATTAAAAAATTGCGGCTTAAGCTTCGAAAATTATAAAAGCTCGCTTATCTCTCCTGTATCCAATTTCCCGCTCGAAATTCTTTTTTTGCGCGATGACGACATCCCTGAATATGTACAGGACGGTATTGCCGACCTGGGCATTGTAGGCGAAAATGTAATACAGGAGACAGAAGTTGAGGTAAGCTACCTGCAGCGCCTGGGATTTGGCCGCTGCTCTTTGAAAATTGCGGTTCCGAATACCAATGATATCCAGCACATCAATGAGCTTAATGGTAAATCTATCGCAACCACCTATCCTGCCATACTGAGCAAATTTCTGAAGGAAAAAGGTATCAAGGCGGATATTCGCACCATATCCGGTTCGGTTGAGATCTCTCCGGGTCTCGGTTTGAGCGATGCTATCTGCGACCTGGTGTCAACCGGCGGAACATTGAAAAGCAACGGCTTAAAGCCTTTTGCGGACGTAATGTCCTCCGAAGCGGTATTAATTGGCCGTAAGGGCAGCGAGAACGAAGAACTGGTAAAGGAGTTGATACAGCGCATCCAGTCGGTATTGCGGGCTAAAGAAACAAAATACGTGGTATTAAACGTGGAGAGGGACAACCTGTCTGCCGTAATCAAATTACTCCCGGGTATAAAGAGCCCGACGGTAGTGCCCTTAGCCGAAGAAAACTGGGTGGCGGTACATACTGTTATACCTGAGCGCGACTTTTGGGACAGGATAAGCCAGCTGAAACAAGCAGGAGCACAAGGCATTGTGGTAATGCCAATTGAGAAGATAATTTTGTAGTTAAGCCCCAGCCCCCTAAAGGGGGGAGAAAAAGGGTTTGACAAAAATATTAATTAACAAAAACAGCTTCTAAGCCCCTTTATGGGGAGAGAGCTTGAGATATGAAGATTTTCAACTATTCAGAATTAAATAAGAGCGACATCAGCCAACTGGTTCAGCGCAATGTTGACCCTGCGAACGAGATAAGGGCAATTGTAGAGGATGTAATTTCACATGTTCAACAGCACGGCGACCGCGCTTTGATCGACTATGCTTTAAAATTTGACAAAGTTGAGTTAGACAAGTTATATCTTGACCAAAAGGAGCTTGAAGAAATCGCAGCTGCGGTCAGCGACGAGCAAAAGGCAGCGCTGCAAACTGCGTATAACAACATCAATACCTTCCATAAAAGCCAGCTAAAAACCGAAGACGAGGTTGAAACCATGCCGGGTGTAACCTGCTGGCGGGAGTTAAGACCGATTGAAAAGGTAGGTTTATACATACCGGGCGGATCTGCGGTGTTGCCGAGCACATTTTTGATGCTGGCAATTCCGGCAAAAATCGCAGGCTGCCACGAAGTAGTAGTTTGCTCGCCGCCGCAAAAAAATGGAAAGGTGAATGCGTTTATAGCTTATGTAGCCTTACTACTGGGAATCGATAAAATATATCTTGCCGGTGGTTCGCAGGCGGTTGCGGCTATGGCTTACGGAACGGAAACTGTACCTAAAGTTGATAAGATTTTCGGCCCGGGCAACCAATTTGTTACCAAAGCCAAGACAATAATTCAATCAACCACAACCACTGCCATCGATATGCCCGCCGGCCCGTCGGAAGTGTTGGTGATTGCCGATGAAACTGCCAATCCGGTTTTTATTGCCGCCGATTTACTGGCGCAGGCCGAGCATGGCATGGACAGCCAATCTATTTTGGCCTGCACTTCAAACGCCATTGCTGTAGAGGTATTAAGGGAAGTTGATGAGCAATTAACTGTTTTGCCGCGTGCCGAAATCGCGAAAGTGGCGATCGAAAATTCATACATCGTGGTAACCAACAGTTTGGATGAGGCTATGGATTTCAGCAACCTGTATGCACCGGAGCATTTGATATTGGCAACCGCAAACTGGCAACAGCTAACCGGGCGCATCATCAATGCCGGTTCTGTTTTCCTTGGTAATTTAACACCGGAAAGCGCAGGCGACTACGCATCAGGTACTAACCATACACTACCAACCAGTTCTTACGCGAGAGCGTATTCCGGAGTTTCGGTTGATTCGTTTGTGAAGAAGATCACCTTCCAGTATATAACGCCGGAAGGCATACAAAACATCGGACCGTCGGTTGAGATACTGGCGGAACTGGAAGGGTTGCATGCGCATAAAAATGCGGTAACCCTTCGGATGAAAGAATAAAAAATTATTTGCGGGCGAGGAATCAACGCTGCAACCTCATTGCCGAACTTAGGTTGGTTATTTCATAACGACGCGGTTTCTTCGTTCCTCGCAATGACAAAGTTTGTAAAGTTTAGTAAAAAAGAAATGTTTAGCATAAACAACATATTACGAGAAAACATTAAGAACCTCACACCCTACTCCTCTGCACGCGACGAGTACCAGGGCGAGGCCAGCGTGTTCCTGGATGCTAATGAAAATGCATTTGGTTCTCCGCTGGAGCAGCAATATAACCGCTATCCTGACCCTTTACAGGCTGATTTAAAAAGACGCATCACGGATATTAAGGGGGTGCCTCCCCGTAATATTTTCCTGGGCAATGGCAGCGATGAGGCTATCGATATCCTGTTTCGTGCATTCTGTAATCCGGGAGCCGACAATGTCATTCTGGTTCCCCCAACTTACGGTATGTATCAGGTATCGGCCAATATCAATGATGTAGCCGTAAAAAATGTACCACTTACCGAAGAGTTCCAGTTGAATTTGGAAGGCATCGCTGAAGCAATAGATAAAAACACCAAGCTCATTTTCATTTGTTCACCAAATAATCCAACTGGTAATTCTATCAACCGAACGGATATTGAGACTTTACTGGCCAACTTTAACGGTATTGTGGTGGTCGATGAGGCTTATATCAATTTCAGCCGCCAAAAGACTTTTATACAGGAGCTCACCGAATACGCCAACCTTGTGGTACTGCAAACGCTGTCAAAAGCATGGGGATTGGCCGGGCTCCGTGTGGGAATGGCATTTGCCAGCGAAGAAATCATCGAGGTAATGAATAAAGTAAAACCTCCCTATAATATTAATGAAGCCTCACAGCAATTGGCTTTACAAGCACTGGCCAATGTAGCCCAGGTAAACAACTGGATAAAGGAAACACTTGCGCAGCGTGACAGGCTGGTTTTAACATTGAAAAATTTTGATTTTGTTGTCGACATCTATCCGTCTGATGCAAATTTTATCCTGGTAAAAACCACCGATGCTAACGGTATCTACAATTATCTTGTTAAACAGGGCATTATCGTACGTAACCGTTCAAAAGTAGAACTATGCGAAGGTTGCCTCCGCATAACTGTTGGTACGCCTGAAGAAAATAACACATTACTGCAAACATTACAAGACTATAAATGAGCAACCTGCAAAAAGTACTTTTTATCGACCGCGACGGAACCATGATCCTGGAAACTCCGGATGAGCAGATAGATTCCTTTGCCAAGTTAACTTTTTATCCGGGCGCACTGCGTTATCTTCCGAAAATTGCTACCGAACTGGATTATGAACTAGTGATGGTGACCAACCAGGACGGCCTGGGAACAGCGTCGTACCCTGAAGACACTTTTTGGCCGGTGCAGAACCTGGTATTAAAAACGTTTGCCAACGAAGGGGTGAATTTTTCGAATATATGCGTCGACCGTACATTTCCATCAGAAAATTCACCCACACGCAAACCGGGAACCGGGATGCTCACCAGTTATTTCGACACGGAAAAGTACGACCTAAAAAACTCCTTTACCATAGGCGACCGTAAGAATGACGTGCTGCTTGCACATAATCTTGGCGCAAAAGCCATTTGGCTGAACGATGGCTCCAACCTGGGCGGCAACGAATTTAAAGAAGGCGAAGAGGAAATTGTAAATAAAACCGCGGTACTGCAAACTACCGACTGGAAAAAGGTTTATGAGTTTTTAAAACTTGGTAAGCGTGAGTTTGAGCACCGCCGTGTTACCAAAGAAACTGACATCTATATAAAAATAAACCTAGATGGTAAGGGTGACGCGAAGGTGTCGACCGGTTTGCATTTCTTCGACCACATGCTCGACCAGATTGCCCGTCATGGCAGTATGGATCTTGAGATTATTGCCAAAGGCGACCTGCATATTGACGAGCACCATACCATTGAGGATACCGGCATTGCACTTGGCGAGGTATTTGCCCTTGCATTAGGCGACAAAAAAGGCATAGAGCGCTATGGTTTTTGTTTGCCAATGGATGACTGCCTGGCACAGGCAGCTATTGATTTCGGCGGTAGAAACTGGATAGTTTGGGATGCCGACTTTAAACGCGAAAAAATAGGCGAAATGCCGACTGAAATGTTCTTCCACTTTTTTAAATCATTCAGCGATGCGGCAAAAGCCAACCTGAATGTTAAAGCGGAGGGCGTTAATGAACACCATAAAATAGAAGCCATATTTAAAGCGTTCGCAAAAGCCATCAAAATGGCTGTAAAAAGGGACGCAGAGAAAATGGTGTTACCGTCAACTAAAGGAGTTTTATAGTAGCAGTTTGTAGTAGCAGTCGGCTAACACCTAGACTTTACTGCTACTACCCACTGTTACTGCTACTAAATATATATGATTGGCATTATACAATACGGCGCAGGAAACATCTTCTCTCTTACAGCTGCCCTGGAGCGGCTGGGTGTTCTGTATGGGATGATAAACAAGGAGGCCGATTTCGAGCTTTACGACCGCTATATTATTCCGGGTGTGGGTCATGCAGGGGCAGCTATGCAAAAGCTGGAGCAAACGGGATTGGTGCCTGTAATAAAAGCATTAAAAAAACCGGTGCTGGGCATCTGTGTTGGCATGCAGTTATTAACCGCTTATTCTGAAGAGGGTGACTCGAACCTACTCGGTTTATTCCCGATAAAAACATTACGCTTCGCCGGAAGTCCGGATCACAAGGTGCCGCATACCGGCTGGAACCAGGTTTTTGCTGAGCAGGACAGTGCACTTTTTGCAAATATTCCTAACGGTTCCCACTTTTACTTTGTACATTCATACTATATTGAGTATGATAAGTTATATACTTTGTCGTCAACTACATATTGCAACAAGTTTTCGGCATCAATTATGCGGGACAATTTTTATGGAGTACAGTTCCATCCCGAAAAGTCTGGCGCTTATGGTGAAACCTTACTGAAAAACTTTTCAAAAATTTAAAAACATGTACATTATTCCGGCAATTGATATTCTGAATAAAAAGGTTGTGCGCCTGCGCGAAGGCGACTACCAACAGGTGACAGAATATGACGTTTCCCTCGAGGAAATGATAGAGCGCTACCAGTCGAACGGCACCAATTTCATCCACGTTATCGACCTAAACGGCGCCAAAAACGATTTCAGCAACCAGGAGTATCTGTTTAACGTTATCCGCAAAACAGATATGATGGTGCAATACGGTGGCGGGGTCCGCAGTATCGATAAGGTTAAGGAATTGATCGATGCCGGTGTTCACCGCGTAATAGTAGGTACACAGGCACTTACCAACCCGCAATTCCTTCCGGATCTAAGTAAAGAAATTTGCGGCAAGGAAAAGTGCTCAGACCAGGTTGTAGTGGCTATTGATGTGCTGGACGAGGTAATCAAATATTCAGGCTGGATGGAAAGCTCGCCAATAAAACTGATGGATTATGTTGATAAATGCCTGGGGCTTGGCTTTTTTCGCTTCCTGTGCACCGATATCAACAAAGACGGAAAGCTGGGCGGTGCAGGTATTGACCTTTACAGGAAACTGCTTGACCATTCTCCGTTCATCAAGCTTATTGCATCAGGCGGCGTAAGCTCTATGGATGATATTGAAAAGTTAAGCCGTTTAAAAGTTGAATCAGTTGTAGTTGGGAAAGCGATATATGAAGGACATATTACTATTGAGGATGTAAAAGCGTGGAACCTTGAGGCGCTCATCAGCATATAAAATTCTAAAAAATACTGTCATTGCGAGGAGGAACGACGAAGCAACCTCGTCGCCATGCATGTTGAACTATGGATGGTGGACAATTTTATCGACGAGGTTGCTTCGTTCCTCTCAATGACATACTGACTAATGCTTAGTAAGAGAATCATCCCCTGTTTAGATGTTAAAGATGGACGCACTGTTAAAGGTGTAAACTTCGTCGACCTTAGAGACGCCGGCGACCCCGTAGAACTTGCCTGGAACTACTCGCAGCAAGGCGCCGACGAATTGGTTTTTCTTGATATCACCGCCACTGTCGAACGTCGCAAAACTATGGTTGAGCTGGTGAAGGCAGTCGCGAGGCAGATAAATATTCCGTTTACTATTGGTGGCGGGATTAATGAGATTACCGATGCAGATGCATTATTGAATGCCGGGGCAGATAAAATCAGCATTAATTCTGCTGCCGTGCGTAATCCCGAATTGATTGACGAACTGGCAAAAGCTTTCGGCGTTCAGTTTGTTGTAGTAGCGGTTGACACACGGGCTATTGCCGGTAAAAACATTGTACACCTGAATGGTGGCCGCGTACCAACCGAGAAGGAATCATTAGATTGGATCCTTGAAGCCGAAAGCCGCGGCGCCGGTGAAATTTTACTAACCTCGATGGACCATGACGGCACTAAAGCAGGTTTTGATAACCATTTTTTAAAGGAAGTGAACAAGGCGGTTAACATCCCGGTTATCGCTTCCGGCGGAGCTGGTAACGTACAGCATTTTGTTGATGTGTTTGAACAAAGCAATGTAGATGCCGCATTGGCAGCATCAGTATTTCATTATGGCGAGATTTTGATACCGGATTTAAAAAGGGTTTTAAAAACCAATAATATTGAGGTAAGGGAAGTATAAATTAAAATTTGGTCACTAAATCGTGTCATTACGGGGAATAAACAACCTCGACGCTGTGCATAGCAAAACTACACATACCTGCGAGGTTGCCGCGCTTGTTCCTCGCAATGATAAAAAGATAAATAACGTAAATGAACATCGATTTTACAAAAACCGACGGCCTGGTGCCGGTAATTATACAGGACGAGCAAACGCTTGAAGTACTTATGCTGGGTTATATGAACCAGGAAGCCTACCATAAAACCACGCAGGAAAACATCGTCACCTTTTACTCCCGTGCTAAACAGCGGTTATGGACTAAAGGCGAAACCAGCAGCAACTTCCTGCATGTAAAGAGCATCGCTCTTGATTGCGATAACGATACGCTGTTGATAAAAGTTAAAGCCGACGGACCTACCTGTCACACAGGTTCACGTAGCTGCTTTAATACAGCGTTCAATCAAAACTTCATTATGGAGCTGGAGAACATCATTGCTGACCGGTATGACAACCCAAAGGAAGGCTCATATGTAAATAAGCTGCGTGCCAAGGGTTTGAATAAAATCGCGCAAAAAGTTGGTGAAGAAGGTGTTGAGACCGTGATTGCAGCTTTAGCCGAAACAGAAACTGACCTCATCAACGAATCGTCAGACCTCGTTTTTCACCTGCTGGTACTGCTTCGCGAAAAAGGGCTTACCTTGGAGCAGATAGCTAAAAATTTAGAGCAAAGACATAAATAAGTCCATAGTCTGTAGCCCATAGCCATTAGTAAAATACAACGGCTATGGTCCATGGTCTATGGTCCATCGACTAAATGGACGTACAAAAAACAGCAGAACTTACAGGGCACGGCAACCCTATTTTCACGCTGGAACTTTCTCAAAAGCCGGGGATATTGTTTACCGGCGGAAACGATAAGGGCGTTGTTGAATGGAGCCTGAAAGACAATGTTTTCATCAAGGTGATGTTCCCTGTAGCTGCATCAGTTTACGCTATCCACGCACCTGTGGGTTTGCCCCTGCTCCTTACGGGTTTACGGAATGGGGATGTACTGGTCTTCGACTTTTTGCAGCAAAAACTATTGCCGGCACTTAAACATCACCAAAAACCCATCTTCGATATTAAATCGATAAAAAACAAAAAGGAACTACTGGTTGCATCCGAAGACGGAACGGTTTCGGTATGGAGCACAGAAACCTTTGAATTATTGTATACCGTTAATGCGTCAACTGACACCATCAGATGCATCGCTATATCTCCTGATGAAAAGCAAGTAGCCTTTGGTTGCCGCAACAATCAAATCCACATATATGATTTGGAGGATTATACATTGCTGAAAACCCTTCATGGCCACACCATGGCAGTGTTTTCATTACAATACTCGCCCGATGGCAGTCAGCTCGTATCAGTAGGAAGGGACGCACAGGTAAAAATATGGGACACCACGTCTTACAACCTTATTCATAATATACCCGGGCATCTGTTCGCGGTGAACAGCATTGCTTTCCATCCTTCGCGGCCCTATTTTGCAACGGGGAGCATGGACAAAAGCATAAAGCTTTGGGGTTGCGACGACTTTAAGCTGTATAAAAATATCAGCCGCGAAAAGGGCTATGCAAGTCACCAGCTATCGGTGAACAAAGTTACCTGGAACGGCGATCAACTGCTATCCGTTAGCGATGATAAAAGGGTAATTGCCTGGCAGTTTGATTTTGACCGTTAAAATGTCTTTTAATGGTAGTCAGCTTATGGGTGTAGCGTTTCAGCTCTTCACTGTAAATGCCCTTTTCATCAATAGAATCGATTTTAACTTTGCCCGATGCGTGAATGATTTTCTCGTTATTCAGCATGATCCCAACGTGTACAATCTTTCCTTCCGGATTTTCAAAAAAGGCTAAATCGCCTAATTGCGTATCATGCAGCGAGTTAACTTTTTCACCCTGCTCCGCCTGCATGCTGGCATCTCGTAATAGTTTTATACCTTGTAGCCTGAGTACGGCCTGTGTAAAACCCGAACAGTCGATGCCGAAGTGGGTACGACCGCCCCAAAGATAAGGAGCGTTCAGGAAAGAGCTTGCTGTGACTGCGAGACTTTGGGCTTCGCCTACCTCTCCTATTATTTCAAATTTCTCATCGCCAATACGGCAGGTGGTCCCTTCTAAAAAAGAAAGCGAGCTGCCTACAGGCAAATACAAACTGCTGTTATTGGCTATTTTCCAGGCCTGTGTAACAGCCCTGTTAGTAATGCGCGGCGGCGTTTGGGTAATACGTTTATGGGCAAGGTGGCCAAGCATATTAAACTGCAGCCTGCCTATCCAGCCGGGATAATTATCCAGCGTAGTAATAATTTTCACCCAATTGTCCTGCCACTCCGTAATCTCAAAAGTCTCCCCAAACAAAACCTGCGACACCTGTTCGCTGCGCTCGCTGGGTTCTGCCCGCAGAGGTATAACTGAAAGATTACAAATACCGTATTCCATTAGGTTGTAAAAGACTTCAAACGAAACTTAATAATTAAAGTTTCATTGTACAAAAAAAGGGGAAAGTATTAGCATACCATCCCCTTTTGTATGTTGTAACAAACTTGTTACTCATCCATATGAAGCCAGTCTTTTTTTGCTAATAACTCTTCTTTGGTTTCGCGCACGTCTTCATCATCTACGCAACAATCTACAGGACAAACCGCAGCACATTGCGGCTCGTCATGAAATCCCACACATTCGGTACACTTATCGGGAACTATATAATAGATGTCATCTGATAATGCCGCCTGGGTCTCTTCAGCATTTAGTGTGTTTCCATCGCCAAAGTCGATAACTCCCCTTAAGCCGGTTCCGTCCGAAAAACGCCACGAGGCGCCGGCGTCGTAGATTGCGTTGTTAGGGCATTCCGGTTCGCAAGCTCCGCAGTTTATGCACTCGTCGGTGATTTTAATCGCCATATTTCTTTAATGTTATAATCTCAATTAACTTTGCCTGCTGTTAACAAACATGCAAATATAACAAAAAAAGATTTTAAGGGTTTCAACCCTTACCATATATATGTCAAAAATTGATAAATCACGATTAATCGAAATATTCTCTCAGCTGGGCACGAGTTTATCACAACCGGACGAAGCACTGAGTGAATTAATAAATACAGAACACATTTATAATCCCTGGTTCACACCTAAAAACGTATTACAGGCAGTTAAGGCTATCGGCGCTATGCTGAATGAGGCTGATTTAAGCAAATGGCTAAACCGCTATGATATTCATAATAACAGACCAGCCAAAATAGTCGGCCTGATACTGGCGGGGAATATTCCGCTGGTAGGTTTCCATGATGTTTTGTGTGTATTGGTTACCGGGAATTTTGCAATGATAAAGACCTCATCCCAGGACGCCCGGTTAATTAAACACATTCTGCATTTGATGACCAATATTGAGCCTGCCATGGCGGACCAGTACAGCTTTGTTGAACGCCTGGAAAATTTCGATGCGGTAATCGCGACCGGCAGCAATAATACCTCCAGATACTTCGATTACTACTTTGGAAAGGTGCCGAATATCATTCGTAAAAACCGCAATAGCATAGCAGTACTAACCGGCGAAGAAACGGCGGATCAATTATATAATCTTGGCCACGACATTTTTGATTATTTCGGATTGGGCTGCCGGAATGTATCTAAGCTATTGGTACCAAATGGCTACCAATTCGATTATTTTTTTAAATCGATCGAGCAGTTTGAGCCAACCATCAATCATAATAAATACAACAACAACTACGGTTATAACAAGTCGATTTATTTGGTGGGCGGCGAACAACATCTGGATAACGGTTTCTTGCTTTTAAAAGAAAACCCATCGTTGTCATCGCCTTTAGCTGTGATTTTTTATGAATATTATGATGACTTGCAATCAGCAGAAGAAGCTTTGAAAGAACAGACTGAAAGTATTCAATGTGTAGTGAGCGGCGCGCCCCTCCGTATTAATAACCAGGTGGTCTCTTTCGGAAATGCGCAGCGTCCCGCTCTGTGGGATTATGCCGATAATGTAGATACGATGGCCTTTCTAACGAAAATTAAAGAATAAAACAGATCCCCGTTAAAACTTGCCAACCCTTTGAAATTTGTAGTTATTCGTAAGTCGTCGCTACCACTAATCCTCCTTTCCGGACAATGTCAGCGGCGCACCGGTAGGATAGGCCTGGTAAAGTACGTAGGTTCCCTTAGCGTCTGTTTGGGCTTCTACTCTTTGCATACGCTTGCCCTGCCATACCCAGACGCGCTTCCATTCCGGTGAGACATAGGTCTTCAAGGTCAGTGGCAGATCGTACATAGTTTTATCAAGGCTATGGCTTAAGCTTACTGTTATCTTACCGCCTCTTTGGCTTTGCTCAACCCTGGCATGTTCCTTTTCGCGCATGTATTTAGCAACATCGCCGAAAGTAGCTATCCAAACCCTGTCCTGCCGGTTTTTGATGTATTGGAAATACTCGTCGAGCATGGTATGCGGAAGCGCTTCATAACCCAGATTATCCACGCCGTGAAATACGAGCACCAACCACGTATCTTTTCTTTCAGCTGCGGTATCCACCCAACTTTTCATCAACGGCAATGGTGTTTTAGTAGTCGCACCACGCTGCCATTGTATATAGTCCTTATCCGGTTTTCCAGGCGTTTGCCTGCTGGCGCGGTCTAATTCCTTCAGCCAGGGCTCGGGCATGCGGTTGCGTAATGCCGGGTAAATTTTATAGGCGATTTTCATCACGCGTTCGTTTTCGTATCCGTAAGGCACCTCGGACGAAAATGTGTATTTCCATCCCATCTTATCCCTAATCTCTTCCTTGCTTTTCTCAAGTTCATAAGCAATATTAACCGAATCCAACCCCGGCATACTGGCATGGGTGATAGAATGGCTGGCAATTTCGTACCCCCGGCCACCATAATTACGCAGGTCCTCCCAGGTAAGGCCGTCTTCCTGCAGAACTTCGTCGCAAGGCTGATAACCTGGCTTAAACTCGCCGGCACGAACCTTTTGATAAAGCGTATCCATTATCTTAAAAGCGCGATCCCTGTGTTTTGGGCTATCATACGCGCTGGCAGCCCTGGTAACGTAAGTGATGGTACCTTTATAACCAAGGTAACCACCTGCAGAGCAGCGCTCCAAAAAGTTCTGATCGTTTGTTGGAATGGTTGCAGATTCCTTTATAATGGCCTTTACGTTTCGACCAATAAATTTACCGTGGTATTTTGAACCGGGTATGCCGCCTGTAATTACAAAAAACGTGGCCGGGATTCTGAGCCGTTCCATTATCGGCAGGGCATATTTAAACTGATTTATCGAGCCGTCATCATACGTCAGTGAAACTGCGCCGTTTCTGCCGTATTGCCATTTAGTGATTTCAGTTGCGCCTGTGGTGGTTTGCTGTGCTTGCGAGACGATTGGCTGTAAAATTATAGCGGTTACGACCAGTCTTTTGATTACTGCGTTCATATATCAAATTTAACGCAATTAGGTTAATTTGAGAATAATAGCAGGAAAGTTACAATAAGACTTAATTGCTTAAACTGATACTCATCCCTATTTCCCTTCCGTTAAAACTTATCGGATTTTTCTCGAAAAACCGCCTTAATTTATTCCCATTACTCCGATGTGTTGCATACATAGTGCCATCAAACAGTAATAAGAATAGGCCTTGTGGTAACAGCGCGGTACCATATCCTTTTAGTTGTGCCGACCCGTGAGTTATGCCGCGATGATTGAGATAAATGCCTGCGCCGATATAGGCCAAATCCAGTCCGCCGTTGATCAGGAATATCTTTTGGATTTTTCGTTGAGCTTTTAGCGTTTCAGGTGCACTAAGCTGTTTGTTTTTATTCCCGGTATAACCTAATATAGCGGCGCCAAGATTGGCAGCACCCCAAAAGGTAGTCATCTGGTAAAAGTACTTATTCTGACCGCCCTTCGAACCGCCCCAGCCTGCAGCTCCAACTCCAATATTAGCTATAGCCCAGCTTCCCAGCACGGTCATGCCGGTTTTGGTTATTTGGTAACGCATGCTGTTAAAATATTTAAGCGAATCCTGCCCCCTGGCAATTAAACTTATAAACAGCAGGATAACAGTGAGGCGGTTTTTCATAACGGCAGACTTGTAACAGCAACTACGTACAAATCTATCCAATAGTTTCTATCGTTTCGTTATCTGTTCCCCAGGCTGTAACTATTAAATGGCGCGGCTCAGCATGGTTTCGGTGCTCACACAGGTAAATTCCCTGCCAGATTCCCAGCGCAAGCCGGCCATTACGGATCGGGATCGTTACCGAACTTCCCAATAAAGCTGCTTTCAGGTGCGCAGGCATATCATCGGGACCTTCATCGTCATGGCGGTAATCCGGGTCGTTCTCTTTAACGGCTTTGTTAAAATACATCTCAAAATCCTGCCTTACCGTGGGATCTGCATTTTCGTTAATGGTGAGCGAAGCCGATGTATGTTGTATGAATACCTGGCAAATGCCCGCCGTTAGTTCACTTATCTGCGGCAGGGCCAGTGTAATTTCTGAGGTGATAAGGTGGAAGCCTCTTTTTCTTTCTTTCAGCACTAATGCCTGCTGGTACATTTTTATCATGTCGGATAAGTATATCGTCACTTAAAGTTATGCAATATTTATACCAAGGAAGAAAATACCCGGCATTTGGAACAGGGCTACAGTGTGATCAACGCTAGTCGACTTTTTAATATGCGAACGGCAATATATCCCGAACCATAATTTAGATTTTAATTAATATAACTTCAATCTTTATCTTTACCCGTGCATTACAAATAAAACCGTATCACCTATGAAAAAGGCTCTGATATTTATACTTCTTTGTGGTTTTGGCACCACCGTATTTGCACAAAACGGGCAAGATATACCCATTTCCGCAGTCAACAGCGGGAAAATATGGGGGGCGGTTTACCAGCAGCGGGCCGCAGAATACAAGGCTTTATGCTTCCAGGCCTACAACATTGCCAAATTTCGGCTTGATATGGCTCTTAAAAAACATCACCGCAAACCATTGGCGGTAGTTACTGATATCGATGAAACATTATTAGACAATAGCCCCAACACTGCCGGCCGCGCCATTCAAAATAAAGATTTCGACCAGCAGGCCTGGCATGCATGGACAGCAAGGGCCATCTGTGATACCGTTCCGGGCGCGCCTGCATTTTTTAAATACGCGGCATCAAAAGGCGTTGCAGTTTATTACATCACCAACCGCCTGGAGGATGAACGGGAAGGAACCATTAAAAATCTGAAGCTTCACCATCTGCCTTTTGCTGATAACAAACATTTGATATTAAAGTCTACCTCGTCAAGCAAAGAAGCACGGCGCCGGGATGTCTTAAAAACGCATGAAGTAGTACTGTACTGCGGCGATAATTTACCCGATTTTAACGCGCTTTACGACTCGCCATATACCGAGCAAAGCCGGAATGCCGCAACAGAAAAACTCAAAAAAGAATTTGGCCATAAATATATAGTGATACCCAATATCGGTTACGGCGATTGGGAAAACGCCTTATTAAAAGGGGCTTTAACAAACGCACAAAAAGACTCCCTGATTAAGACTGTGGTTAAAACTGACCTCAAATAAAGTTGCAGTCGTCCCAATTGGCGACGCTGAATTGATAGTTTAATTCCTGCAAAAGGACAGTACTATCGACAATTTTCCATGCGTTAAGCTCATCCATAAACTGTGGAATTTCCAAGCCGGCCTGTGCTGCGGCCCTGCGGTAAAAATTCATCTTTTGAGGATGGTGCGGCGCAACGCCGTTAATGATTAGCCCGAATTTATTTTGGCGAATGACAACTTTACTAATGCCAATACAGTCGGTGAGGTGGACTAAATTAACCGGAGCCCGCCCGTTTGGTACATTTTTTTTTCCGGCAAAGAAACGCCCGGGATGCCTGCCGTGCCCTACCAGTCCGCCAAAGCGGATGATGGTTGTTTTTAGCGTTTGCTGTGCATTAAAAAGATTTTCCGCTTGCAGCAATATTTCGCCGGAAGCTGTGTCGGGCTTTGGTATATCGGCCTCCGTTACTTCGGTGCAGCTTTCGCCATAAACAGCGGTTGAGCTAATGTAGATTACATTTTTGCCGCCGTAGTGCGTAACCGCATCGATAATCCGCTGTATTTTGCGCAGATAATCGCTGCCCTCGCCATGCCGGGTTCGTGGGGGGATGCTGATAATTAACACATCACAGGCGAAAAATTCCGGCGTGTACGTTTCCTGGTCAGCCTTAAAGTCAACTACAAACGGTTCAATACCGGCGTCAGCCAACGCCGCGAGCTTTTCCGCCGAAGTAGCCGAACCTTTAACCCGGTGACCATCGGCGATTAATGCCGTCGCCAATGCCTTGCCATACCATCCGCAGCCTAAGATACTTATCGTCATTTGTGCGGTAAAGATATGTCAAATAATATCAAGCGGAAATGTTATACGCGGTAAACCGTCCCGGTATGGCGCTGGTACGGTAGAATGATTAACGAGGCGCAACATGTGCGCGGGTTACGCACCTACGGAGCGTATGCCCGGTTGACTACATTTTCTACCAATATTTGGCTCCTAACGGAGCCTATAAAACGGATTTAGCTTAGTCAATAAAAATAAGATGAGCTATGAACCCATAAATTAGCATAACAGGCGTTCCCAGCGGAAATAATATTGTAACCTATTCGCGGTTTAGGCACCGCCGGGCGCATGTCCGGTTGGTTATGTTTTCTACCAATAATTGGGCTCCTAACGGAGCCTATAAAAGAAATTTAGTTTTGTCCATAAAAATACGACAACCTATGAACCGATAAATTAGCATAGCAGGCGTTTCCAGCGGAAATAATATTGCAACCTATTCGCGGTTTTAGTCACCACCAAGCGTATGCCCGGTTGACTACATTTTCTACCAATATTGGCTCTTAACGGAGCCTATAAAAGGAATTTAGTTTAGTCAACAAAAATAAGACGAACTATGAACCCATAAGTTAGCATAACAGCGTCCCCAGCGGAAATAATATTGCAACCTTTCCGCGGGTTTTAGTCACCACCGAGCGTATGCCCGGTTGACTACATTTTCTACCAATATTGGCTCCTACGGAGCCTATAAAACGAATTTAGTTTAGTCCATAAAAATAAGCTGAACTATGAACCCATAAATTAGCATGACAGTCGTTCCCAGCGGAAATAATATTGTAACCTATTCGCGGTTTAGGCATCGCCGGGCGCATGTCCGGTTGGTTATGTTTTCTACCAATAATTGGCTCCTAACGGAGCCTATAAAAGGAATTTAGTTTTGTCCATAAAAATACGACAACCTATGAACCCATAAATTAGCATGACAGGCGTTCCCAGCGGAAATAATATTGCAACCGATTCGCGGTTTAGTCACCACCGATCGTATGCCCGGTTGACTACATTTTCTACCGATATTTGGCTCCTACGGAGCCGTTAGGGAATCATCGCCGGAAAAAACATGAGGCCATAAACCGAAAACTAACCTTACGGGCGCCCCCATTCGGGGGCTAATATTGGCAGAAAACGAGATAAGCAGTTTTCGCTCCGTAGGTGCGTAACCGAGCATGCTGAGTGGCGCAGCTAACGGCGTGTACGTGTTGCTTGTTATTTATTTACTATCGATATTGAGTTCCGGAGGGATTTGGTAAAGTAAGGCAGCTGTTAAGGTCAAGATGCATTATCAGAAAGAATTCATTTACCCCTGGTAAGCCATAGATTTGGAAAGCTCTTCGTTCAGCTTGAATTCATGCTCCAGTACTTCAAGTTTATTCATAGCGCGATTGTAAGCATCCTCGCCCAATAGTAAATGCACGGGCGGATTTTCTTCGCCTGCTATACGAATAATAGCTGCCGCAGCTTTTTCAGGGTCGCCGGCTTGCTTGCCATCCATTTGCAGGTATCGTGCGTGTGAACTCCTTACATCGGCGTAGGCATCAATTGGATTCCTGGCTATGACCAGTGAATCTCCGCTCAAAAAGTTGGTTCGGAATGCGCCAGGCGCAACCACAGTTACTTTTATACCCATTGACTTTACATCTTCGGCCAACACCTGCGAGAGACCGATCACCGCAAACTTGGTTGCCGCATATAATGCCCAACCCGTAGCAGGTGCGATTCCGGCGATGGAGGAAATATTGATGATATGCCCCGATTGCTGGTCCCTTAAATAAGGCATAGCAGCACGGATAACATTTAAAGTGCCAAATACATTAATATCGAAGCTTTCCCGGGCTTCTTCGTCAGTAAGCTCTTCGATGCTGCCGCCGATGCCATAACCGGCATTATTGATAACTACGTCCAGACCGTTAAATGTATTACGAGCCGTTTCGATTGCGTTTGCTACACTTTTATCGTCAGCCAGGTTTGCGTAAAGCGGCAGAAAATTTTCAGACACCTCACCCGCAGCGCGCAGCAAGCTATCTACATACCTGGAAGTTGCTGCTACTTTTTGTCCTCCGGCGAGTAGTTGCTTTACCAGGCTCAGTCCAAAACCTTTGGACGCTCCGGTGATAAACCATACCTTGCTTTTGTTTTCATTGTTGCTATTGTTTTTCATAACACAAAAATACCATCGCAAAAAAGGCGACCGCTTGCATCATTCAAACCAATACTTACAAAATTCAAACAATACGATAGGCAGAGGGTGCGTTAGCGGTTTGTTTCTTAAAGAAATTATTGAAATGGGAAGGCTCTTCGAATCCCAGGCAGTAGCTGATCTCCGAAACATTCCAGTCAGTATGTTTCAACAATGCTATAGCCTCATTGGTAAGCCGCTCCAATATATGATCAGTGGTGGTCTTGCCGGTTGTTTTCCGGATAGCACGATTAAGATGATTAACGTGCACTGCCAACCTTTCTGCAAAATCACTGGCCGAGCGAAGGGTAAAACGTTGTGAAGGCGATTCAATAGGAAACTGTCTTTCCAGCAGCTCGGTAAATACTGCAGTAATGCGCGAATTGGCGTCCGGGTGCTTGTATAGCGCCTGGGCAGGCTCAATCTTCATGGCATAGTGGAATAGTTCGGTAACGTAATTGCGCAGCAGGTCGTATTTGAATTTATAGTCCGATTTTATCTCGGCAAGCATTTTCTCAAATATTTGTCCTACATAATCATACTGTGCAGCATTCAGTATGTACGACGGATTACCGCCAGGTATCAGCATAGGCATTTCGCTCAGGTGACCGCGAACTATGTCAGTAAAAAACGACTCCCGGAAAATGCAAAAGTAACCTTGCCAATCAGGGCTTATATGCTCAATTGTATAGGGCACCTGCGGATTAAAAAATATCAGGGCCATACCATCAATCTCAATACTTTTTTCGCCGTAATGGTAAACATTGTGCCCCCTTACCAGGCTTATCTTATAAAAATCACGGCGGCTGTATTTCGGCGGAGTCTTTGCATTGGCGCCCATAAACTCTTCGGTTCGGAAAACATTGAAATGGCCAATGTCATTACTCAAATTCTCAGGCAGCCAGTTAAATTTATGCTGATAAAAATCATTCAGCGTTTCCACGGTAGTCATAAAGCAAAATTACAGAATTCAAATAATGGATTGTAACTGAAATGTAATAAAAGAGAGTCTTGATAAAATGAAAATATTCCCGTTTGAGAGCGAGAAACCGATAATAAAGTTTTTATGCAGCCAGCGGCTATTGACCATTTACTTGTTGACCCAAACCTCAATCTCAGAAGCCTTTTGTCCCGCTTCCGAAAACGGTACCAGGACGACCTTTTGCAGCCTATCGTTTACCTTCATTTCCACGTGGTAGGCTTGCTTCCAATCCCAGCCTTGCGGAAGGCTGGCTGTTGCATCAGTCAGTTTTCCGTTATTCAGGGCGTCCACATCTTTTAACGAGCCGATGGAGGGATTTAAAAGCTGGTCTACGGCCATAATTTGCGGACCGCGTTTAAATGCTATTGAGTTTGGATAGGACAATCCTCCGGGTAATACCTGTAAAGGCATATCGAAATTGACCGAAATATGGTCGCCAGTGTTCCATTTCCTGTTGATTGTCATCAATTTGCCTTTTTTGCCATGCCATTGCTTGCCGCCAACGGTCGCTGTAAAATTTTCAGACCATTCCGGTACACGGAAATTTATGGAAAATGCGGACGGTTTTGACGGATTAACGATGTAATCCAATTTGCCATCCAATGGAAATTTGGTGGTGGCTTGCAATTTTAGGTTAACTGAAGATTTGTCAGCTGCGTTTATAGTCACTGATGCTGCGCTGTTCTCATAAAATAAAACCGTGAAAGTATTATCAATCTTCCCTCCCATCATTTCGGGAATAAGCGATATACCACGCGGCACACTGGACAGACAGCAGGAAAATCCCTGGTCACAGCGGTAAGGCTTTGCACCTTGTAAAGCAGTATAGTAGCTTACACAACCGGTTTCTGGGTTTTCGGCAGCAAACAAGTGATTATAAACTGAACGCTCCAGTTCTTCCGCATATTTGGGCTCGCCGGTTATTTGCAGCAATTGCAGGTTAAACTGTATCCAGGTTACAGTGACGCAGCCCTCACCCATTTTGTCGCTGTTTTCGGCACGCAAAACATGCGGCTCGCGGAAAATTTCATTATCGCTGGCGGTACCGGTTATATACAGCCTGTTCTTAGTGATATCCGTCCAGGCGGTTTGTAACAAAGGCAGATATTTTCCGTCGCCGGTAAGCATGTAGTATTTCAGTATACCTAAAAAGCAGGACAGCATTTCATAAGCCTTGGCATCGCCCACTTTAGTTACATCCGCATATTTTTGCAGCTGACTAATAATTTTCGGTCCGGTTGGCTGTTCAAACGCACGTAAAATATATTTGCAGAATTCGAGGTAACGCTTGTTCCCTGTATAGCGATATAAATCAACCATCGGCTCCAAAATGCTGCCCGGCGCTAAACCGTTATGTTCGCCGGCAGTCATCAGGTCGCGCTTGCCTTTTTCATCGCCGAAGGTACGGCAAATCAAATCCGCTGCGCGCTCAGCGGCTAGTAAAGCGGGCTTATAACCGGTTACCGAATAATAGTTCAGCAAACCAATAATTGCGTATTTATGCGCCCAAACATCCCATTCCGTCCAGCGGTCTTTCAACAGGTAGGTCCCCAGGTAGCCATCGGGCATCTGGCAGGCAATGTACTTGCGCACCATATCATCCATCAAATGTTTGATGCGTGCATCCCGGGTGTAGGCATAAGTCTTTGATGCCGAAAACAGGAACTTGCCTACATGCTCTCCAATCCAGGTTTGTGAGCCTGGCCTATGCTTAAAGCCCGATAACAATATCCCCGAATCAATTTGGAGCAGCCTCTTTTCCAGGTTTACATTCATCCGGTAGCCCAGCAGTCCGCCGATTTGCTGGTAATAAGCAGGCGTATATTTATCCTTTATTTTATTAGCGACAACAGGCTCGTAGATTTTTATCGGGGTTGCAATGGCCTGGGAACAAAAAATCAAAGTAAAAAATAGTGCATATAAGTTTTTCATACCGGCGGATATTTATTACAAGATAGTACATTTTAAATAATAAACCATCCGGCCCCAATAGGGAAAACAAAGAAACCGGAAGTATAGTGCCCCGGCTTCTTTATTCATAAATTTATGGATTTGTCAAATTAAACATCTGCACATCCGCAAGTCGATTACAACATCATCCCGCCTGATACCTCAATGCGCTGACCATTAATCCACCTTGCATCTTCTGTACACAGGAATGAAACTACGCCGCCAATATCATCAGGTAAACCGGCACGGCCCAAGGCTGTAACACTTGAAATTTGTTTATTCAAGTCGGCGTTATCCCTTACCCGGCCGCCCCCAAAATCAGTTTCGATAGCACCCGGAGCGACAATATTTGCAGCTATGCCGCGCGGGCCGAGCTCCTTAGCCAGGTAGCGTGTAAACACCTCGACGGCGCCTTTCATAGATGCATAAGCCGACGAACCAGGAAAGCTAAACCTGGCCAACCCACTCGAAATATTGATGATGCGGCCACCGTCATTCATTATTGGCAGGGATTTTTGCGTAAGGAAGTAAACGCCTTTCAGATGAATATTTACCAGGTTATCGAAGTCCTCTTCGGTAGTAGCGGTAACCGGGTTATAGTAGCCTGTGCCAGCATTATTGATAAGAAAATCGAAACGAGATGAATTAAACTTATCTTTAAGCACCTGTTCAACCTGTTTGATAAAGCCATCGAAGCTTTTTATATCGCCTACGTTTAATTGCAGGGCGGCTGCCTTTTGGCCGGCCTTTTCAATTTCAGCAACTACTGCTGCGGCTTCAGCTTTTTTACTGTTATAGGTAAGCAATACATTGATGCCTTTTTTTGCCAGGCTCAGGGCCGTGTTTTTGCCAAGTCCGCGGCTGCCGCCGGTTACTAAAGCTATTTTACCGTTCTCCATTGCTATTTGTTTTATAATTCAAAGGTAACGCGGAAAACGCGCTTGGGTTTGCAAACTTCAATCCATTATTTGCAAAAATCAAATCGGTTGCATACGCACGAGCTGGGGTTTGTGCTGAGTTTTTCCGCCCCGCCGCGACTTTTTAACGATTCCCGCCCTATTCACAATCAGCTTTCTTATGCCCTAAACGCCAGCGGTGCCATTTGCGTTTGTTTTCTGAAAAAGTTCGAAAAGTGCGCTACTTCCTCAAAACCGAGGCTGAAAGCAATTTCCGACACATTCCAGTCCGTTTGTTTCAAAAGGATTTTCGCCTCCTGAACTATACGGCTGCTAATGAGATCGGTGGTTGTTTTACCTATATTTTCCTTCAGCACCTTATTTAAATGATTTACATGCACTGACAGCCGGTCGGCATAATCTTTGGCGGTACGCAATTGCAGTTTTTGATGAGGAGATTCGATAGGAAACTGGCGTTCTAATAATTCAATAAATAACGACGATACGCGTGCCGATGCGGTGTGCGCAGGATAGAGCAAGGTTGCCGGTTGTAATTTTTGCCCGTAATGGATCAGTTCGAGCACATAATTGCGCAGCAGATCATATTTATAAGCATAGTCTGATGATATCTCTTTATACATCTTTTTGAAGATGTGGGTAATATCTTCCGCCGCCTCATCCGTTAACTGAAACACGGGGTAGCCGCCGGGCTGAAATATGGGCAGTTCATCGAGCACTACCCCACCTTTGTTTTGGGTTAAAAAATCGTGGGTAAAAATGCAGAAATAGCCAAACTGATTATCATCCTGCGGCAACCAATGATAGGGTATCTTCGGCGTAGCAAATAGCAACGCATTCTTTTCTATATCTATAACCTTATCAGCATATTCGGCTTTATTGCGCCCGCTGATACAGCTTATTTTATAATAGGCACGCCTGTTGTAGGGCATTACATTGCGTTTCTTAAGGTTGGCGTGCACTTCATCAATCTTAAACACATTAAAATGACCTATTTCTTTATTGATATCGGGCGGGATAAGCGTCGACGTTTCTTTATAAAAATCTTCCAGCGTGGTGACATCCATAGCAGCTTCTATTTGCAAAATTCAAATACCCGCCAAATATACCACTAAAGTTTATAATCCTTCATGCGCAGGCCGAGGAGCACATTTAAGATACCGGTTATTATAAAAGCAGAAGCAGTCCAGATGATCACCGTTGCCGCGCCGAAAACTGGGTTGGCTATTACTAATATTCCGAAAAGCACCACGATTACCGCCCCGACAAGTACCCATACCGGCCTGCGCGCAAACCTGCGAAAATTAATAATCGAAAGGCCGCGAAACAGGAAGTATATTCCCATAATAACTCTTAATACTGTAGCACTTGCGGCAAGATGACTCAACAGGACTATACCGATCATTAAATCTACCAAACCGACAAACAGGTGCCATCCACGGGCTGCTGATCCGCGGTCTTCATAAGCATGTATAAGCTCAGCAATACCTGCCAGCAATATTACCAGGCCCAACATAAAACCAAGCGCCAGGTAAGCGCTAACCGGAGACGCAAACATGTATGCGCCCAGCGCTATAAACATCACACCCCTTATAACAAATACCCACCAATGGCGCAGGCGGCGATCTACAGTAATTTCCATAATTAAACTTTCTTTAAGTTGAACTATCAAGTAAGCGGATTGATTTTAAAGCAATATCTTTTATCTTTAACCCTCAACCAATAGTATTCCGCATTATGTTATTAACAAAAAAATCAGCCCGCCGTTTTCTGTATTTTAGTTTGATCATCTTATCGGTTACGACAGAATCAGCCCAGGCTCATAGTAAAAAAGACTCACTGTTAAGGCGCAAGACGATATTAAAGATGATGGATAAAGTGGCTGACTGGCAGCTGAATGAATGGAGCTCTAAAGGCATGCGGCACCCGGCCTATGATTGGACGAACGCGGCCTGTTATACCGGCCTGTATGCCTTTGGCTCGATGAAAGGCAATGAACGATACCTGGATACGCTGGTAAAAATCGGCACAAAACTGAAGTGGCAAACCGGACCTTCGCGGTTTATGGCTGATGATTATTGTATCGGGCAAACTTATTCGCTGCTTTCGGTAAAATATCACGACAGAAAGATGATGGCGCCGTTTATGCAATTAGCTGACAGCATAGCAGGCAAACCACATGACGAGTCGCTGGAGTGGAAAAACAATATTGCAAAACGCGAATGGGCCTGGTGCGATGCACTGTTTATGGGGCCGACAGCCTTAAGCTATTTGAGCACAGCCACGCATGATAAAAAATACCTGGACATAGCCACCAAACTTTGGTGGAAGACAACCGATTACTTGTATGATCCGGCTGAACACTTGTATTTCAGGGATGGGAGCTACCTCAACAAAAAAGAAAAAAATGGCAAAAAAGTATTTTGGTCGAGGGGTAATGGCTGGGTGCTGGCAGGCCTGGTAAGGGTAATGGAGAACATGCCGTCCAACAGTCCTGAAAAAGCAAAATTTGAAAAGCTCTACAGGGAAATGGCGTCGAAAATAGCTTCGCTCCAGCAGCCTGATGGCAGCTGGCATGCCTCTCTGCTGGACCCTGCAAGTTACCCGGTGAAGGAAACAAGCGGCACAGGCTTTTATTGCTATGCCTTACTATGGGGTCTAAACCATAACCTGCTTGCCCAGGCAACGTATTGGCCGGTCGTAAAGAAAGCATGGGCGGCGCTTGCTTCCTCTGTTCACGCCAACGGCATGCTGGGTTACGTACAACGCATTGGCGACAGCCCGGACATGGTTACGGCAGAAAGTACCGAAGTTTATGGCGTGGGGGCGCTTTTGCTTACCGGCGAGCAGCTTTACAAATATGTTAGTAAGCACCCGGATGCTAAATAAACTATTTACTTATCTTCAAGTTTTTCCACGAGCCATCTGAACCATAACCAGCCCAATAACCAAGCATAGTTCCATTCATGGGCTGGATCTGCTCAACCGTTAACGAAGGTGTTCGCTCGTTATTTACATACACTTTTACGGTTTTATCCTTTATATGGATAAGGACATGAAACCAGTCGTTGGCGCCCGGCGGAGTTTGCAACGACTGTTCGTATTTATTCGGAAATCTGTTGCGTAATATTTCCCAGTCGTACTTTGGTTCAGACACATATTGCACTGAATGTGATCGCCTCACTTTATCCGAAGCGTTAAAATTGAACGGCCGGAAATAAATACAGTCATAGGTGGTATCATTAACGCCATGAAAAGCAATGCCTACAAAGCTGCGCTGCAACATGTCTCTGCCTTTTATATCACATTCTATATTCCCGTCAGTAAATTTTACATCTTTCAGCCAGGCTATGCCGGCACTATTCCTGTCATTTAAATAAATGACGTCGGCATTTCCGGCTTTATTGATTGACAGGCTACGATTATAGACCTTAAAATCGCTTTGTTGCTGGGCAAAACAGATGCAGACACTAAGCATTAAGGCAGCGGTAAGAAATATCTTCATGATGCGGGTTTTGTTTGATATTGAGTTTAAATGCAGAGGCACAACAAATATACCATCCGCACATTCTCATGTAAATCAATCAATTTAACGAATACAGGCAATTCCGCTGTCCGCTTATGGCATCAAACTGTTCATTTACGGGCAGTGTACAGGCCATTTATAACTTAAATTTTATCGCAGCAGCGAATTACGTTCCTTGGCCAGTTTATTATAAACTAACCCATCGAGCAAGGCTGGAAAAAGCTTACCAATAAGTACCGTTAGCGTTCCTTCTCCGGTCATTATCAAAGTCCGTTTTCTTTTCTCCACTCCGTTAACAATTCGCCTTGCCACTTCCTGGCTGCTCATCATTTGCTCTTCATTCAGGGTGCTTTCGCGTTGCTCGTTACCTTCTTTATCCAGGGCCGTGTTGCGAATATTTGATGCGGTGAAGCCCGGGCAGGCCGTCAGGATATGTACCCCGGTTTTCAAATTCTCTACTCTCAGGGCATCCAAAAAACCATTCATTGCGAATTTTGAAGCAGAATACCCGGATCGGCCAGGCAGGCCTTTATAGCCTGCTATTGATGAAACACCGACAATAACACCGCGGGTTTTCAAGATCTCAGGCATTGCATATTTCGTGCAATAAACCGTGCCCCAGAAGTTCACATCCATTACAGATTTTAAAACCTTAAGGTCTGTATCTTTAAACAATGCCCGCATGGAAATCCCGGCATTATTTACTAACACATCAATTTTACCGAACGTAATTAAAGCCTGGCTGATCAGCGCTTTACAATCTTCTTCAATTGTAACGTCGCATTGCACCGCTACAGCTTTAATATTGAATTCCTGTTCGAGTTTTTGGGTAATAGCACACAGGTTTACAAAATGCCTTGCGCCGAGTATCAGGTTGGCGCCGCGTTTGGCAAATTCATGAGCAAGGGATTTTCCGATGCCGGAGGATGCACCGGTTATAACGATTACTTTATCATTTAACTTCATAAGTTGGAGGGAATAGCTGCGGGATACCCTTTACCTTAATTTCAGGTACCCTTATTAAATATTTGACCGCGAAGATAAACATCGCCCCATAAAAATATTTAATGTATTCCCAGCTAAATTTCTCCTGGTTTAAGCTCTCGTATTTAATGATATAAGTTTTGGGGAAGTAATAATTTTTAAAACCAGCAAGCCTTAAACGGTACGACAGATCAATACTGGCACCATGTGCAAAGAAACGTTCGTCAAGTAAGCCGGTTTCATTTAAAGCCGATTTGCGCAACAACATACAAGCGCCGTTCACTATATCGATTTCGGAAACCTGGAACTCCTCTACCCAGTCCTTGCGGTTCCGGTCGTAAAGGCGGGTTTTTGATAAATGTTTGGCAAAGCCGATAAGCTTTAAAAATGCCCCCCAGGTACTAGTTAAGCCATGGATAGATTCAGGCATAAAACGCCCTTGCGGACTAAGCATCCGCACAGTCATTCCACCGGCATTTACATGCTCATCCATAAAGCTTATCATTTTCTCAACCGAATCCTTGATGGTCATCGTATCAGCGTCCAGCAGCAAAATGTATTCACCGGCAGCTTGCTGTATGCCCTGGTTTTGCGCATGAGTAATCCCGAGGTTAGCTTCGTTAGCTATAACCGTTATACCTTCAAAATTATTTGCAAGCATCTCTAAAGAATTGTCATCCGAATTATTATCGACAACAATAATCTCATGCTCAATGCTTTTGCAGGCTTCAACTACAGACTGTACCGCCTGTTTAAGCAAGATGCGCGAATTGTGATTTACAAGGATTACGGATAGTTTCATACTCATTTCGACATGACATTTAGTGTAAGGATTAAGCGGCGTTAAAAAAATTTTAGAGCGCACTTTTGCCCTTTCAGGATCAAGTACCAAAACTCATGCCATGTAAAGAACCGCTGCAAGAATATGTGGAAATTTTACCGGCTTGTGCAAATTATACAGCCGTTATACAGCACTGAGCGGTTTTAAGATTAAGAAGTTGGGCTCCGCCTCCGCTAAAGTATCAGCCGGGTGTGCTGAAATAAATACGATATTTCGTTTTATTTCGACATGGCGTTAACGTAGGGTACGCGCGTAGCAATCGACCGCCCAAGCGTAATCTCATCTACATATTCCAATTCCCCGCCAAAAGCAATGCCGCGAGCGATGGTAGAGACGGTTATATCAAATGACTTTAGTCTTTTATCGAGGTAAAATATGGTGGTGTCGCCCTCCATCGTAGCGCTTAGTGCAAAGATGATCTCCTTTACCTCACCCTCTTTTAAGCGTTCCAGCAAAGGCTCTATCTGCAAATCGGAAGGACCGATGCCATCCATAGGCGAAATCAGTCCGCCTAAAACATGATATACGCCATTGTATTGATTGGTGTTCTCAATAGCCATCACGTCGCGCGTGTCTTCTACAACACAAATGGTGTTCTGGTCTCGCTTATGCGAGGCGCATATTTCGCAAACGGCTGAATCGGATATATTGAGGCAAACGCGGCAAAACTGTATTTCATTGCGCAGCTTGCTGATGGCAGTGCTGAATTTCTCTACATCCTGTACATCCTGATTGAGGAGATGCAACACGAGGCGTAACGCAGTCTTTTGCCCAACGCCGGGTAATTTGGCAAATTCGGCTACAGCATCTTCCAGTAATTTTGATGAGAAATTCATGTTACGAAGATAGGCATTACCAGGGAGGTTTGGAAAGTTAACCATAGAGACAAATAACGCACGTTGGCGCACTGAGCCCGTCCACCCTCCGTTCTCCGTTGAGCCTGCATTTTCACTCAGAGCCTCCGTGGTTAAAAATAAACGGGGCATGTTTTAAATATGTTACCCGATAACCCTTGTATTTTGCGTCAATTATAATCAACTTTAAAAAATCGAACTACTGGATTTTTATACTAAAAGAAAAGCATGTCGCCAGGAATACTACTCTCATTCATAATCGGATATTTTCTCGTACTACTTATAATTTCTTGGCTCACCTCCCGAAAATCATCAGATAATGATACTTTTTTTATTGCCAACCGTAATTCCAAATGGTATCTGGTTGCCTTTGGCATGATCGGCACAGCACTAAGTGGTGTCACGTTTATATCCGTTCCCGGCAAGGTTGGGGCAGTAACCGGCGACCAATTTGAATATTTTCAGTTCGTTTTAGGGAATGCTGCAGGCTTTATAGTGATTGCCCTGGTTCTGTTGCCGTTGTATTACCGGTTAAAGCTTACGTCGATATACAGCTACATTGAAGGCGCGCTAGGCGTGTGGAGTTATAAAACAGCCGCAGGTATATTTCTCATCAGCAGGATCATCGGCTCTTCGTTCAGGCTTTACCTGGTTGTGATCGTATTACAGAAATTTATCTTTGATAGTTATCATGTGCCGTTTGTGGTGACGGGGCTTATTTGTTTGGTGCTGATATGGTCTTACACATTTAAAGGCGGGTTAAAAACGATCATCATCACCGACAGTTTGCAGACGCTGTTCCTGGTATCGTCGGTATTTTTATCAATTTACTTTATCTGCCGCAGTCTTGATTATAATATTTTACAAGCTGCGGAAGCTGTAAAAGAGAGCAGCTATTCCAAAATCTTTTTCTTCAGCGATTTTCTGACCAGCAAATTCCATTTTACTAAGGCATTTTTAGGCGGACTTTTTATCACCGTCGCCATGACCGGGCTGGACCAGGATCTGATGCAGAAAAACCTCAGTTTAAAAAACATTCACGAGGCGCAAAAAAACATGTTCAGCTTTACCGGCGTGTTTGTTGTTATCAACATCTTCTTCTTGTGTGTCGGAGCTTTGTTGTATATGTATGCTGCCAAATACGGCATCACCGTTGAAAAGACCGATTACCTGTACCCAACCATCGCCCTTAAGTATCTTGGCATTGTACCTGCTATGGTGTTTATGCTCGGTTTAACGGCAGCTACCTTTGCCACAACAGATTCGGCTTTAACGGCACTTACCACTTCTTTTTGCGTCGATTTCCTGGGTTTTAATAAAAAGGGCGATGTAAACAGCAAGAAAATGGTGAGCACCCGGCACTATGTTCACATTATTTTTTCCGGCGCCATGCTGCTTACCATCGTGATATTCAACAGCATCAACAATACGGCAGTAGTTAATGCCATATTTAAGGTTGCGTCCTATACGTACGGTCCGCTGCTGGGGCTTTACTCGTTTGGGCTTTTCTTAGGTAAGCGGCAGGTAGCGGATAAACTCGTTCCGTTTATTTGCCTGGTATCGCCTGCAATATGTTATTACTTAAGTACAAATTCCGCTAAACTAATGGGCGGCTATGTTTTCGACAATGAACTGATCATTGTAAACGGACTGATAACGTTTATCGGTCTATGGGCAACTTCAGCTCCGAAAGCCCATAAGCTACGAAAGTCTGTAAGGCCCGCGTAATTGTTAGCAAATTCAAAACTTACCTATTCCATTATTGTAATATTATTGCAGATATCTAAAAACTTTCCGGACTTTACCGACTTTCGGACTTTACGGACTAAATACACAACATGACAGGTGAAGAGAAAATAAGACAAGCGTTTGAAAATAAAAACTGGCAGGAAATAAAAGTAACCGACTCCTGGCAGATATTCAAGATAATGGCCGAGTTTGTGGACGGCTTTGAGAAACTGGCAAAAATAGGCCCCTGCGTATCCATTTTCGGCTCCGCCCGCACCCACAACGATAATAAATACTATAAGATTGCTGAAGATACCGCCCGTATACTGACAGAGCGCGGCTATGGTGTCATTTCAGGCGGCGGCCCCGGTATTATGGAGGCGGCCAACAAAGGCGCCTACGAGGCGGGAGGTAAATCGGTAGGCTTAAACATAGAGCTGCCCTTTGAGCAGTTCCACAATAAGTATATCGACAGGGATAAACTGCTGGAATTTGATTACTTCTTTATCCGTAAGGTAATGTTTATGAAATATTCGCAGGGATTTATTGTACTACCCGGGGGCTTCGGCACACTCGATGAATCCTTCGAAGCGATAACCCTGATCCAAACCGGAAAAATCGCCCGTTTTCCCATTATCTTCGTGGGCGTTGATTACTGGAAGGGTTTATTTGACTGGATAGAGGAAAAGATGCTGAACGAAGAACACAACATTCACCCCGATGATCTGATGCTTTACCGCGTGGTGGATACCGCCGAGGAGGCAACAGAACATATCTTCCGCTTCTACGACAAGTATGTGCTGAAGCCGAACTTCTAACAGAAATTCTCTCCACAGGAAATTATGGCATAATTGCTTTAAGAGGCGCTTATCTCTAAATAAATATTTATCCTGTATTCGGTGATAAATATTTATTTTGCAGGCTATGCACAAACCTAAAAAGCAGGCCGCCCTTGGCTTCATTTTCGCGACGTTGTTTATCGACATTATGGGGTTGGCCATTATCATCCCCGTAATACCCAAACTGATTGAAAAATTAATTCACGGCGATGTAAGCGATGCTTCGTGGTATGGCGGCTGGCTAACTGCAGCTTATGCCATCATGCAGTTTCTGTTCGCCCCCGTAATCGGGAACCTGAGCGACCGGTTCGGGCGCAGGCCGGTATTGCTTTGTTCGTTACTGGGTTTTGCTGTCGATTATTCCTTTTCGGCCTTTGCGCCTACCATTGGCTGGCTGTTTGTGGGCCGTATTGTGGCAGGCATAACTGGTGCAAGCTATACTACCGCCAATGCCTATATCGCCGACATCAGTGAACCCGAAAAACGCGCGGCTAATTTCGGCCTGGTGGGTGTGGCTTTTGGCCTAGGTTTTATTATCGGGCCTGCACTGGGCGGTTTTCTCGGAAAACTCGACGTTCACTATCCATTTATCGCTGCCGCTGCGCTGGCATTGCTGAATGCCATTTATGGTTATTTTATATTGCCTGAGTCGCTGCCGGAAGAACACCGGCGTCCCTTTGAACTAAAGCGCGCCAACCCGCTGGGCACGCTGCTCCAACTTAAAAAGTACAAATCCGTTATCGGGCTGGCTGCTTCATTGTTTTTAATCTATATGGCCGGACAAGCGGTGCAGAGCGTCTGGACCTATTATACCATGCAAAAATTTAACTGGGACAACAGCACGGTAGGTTTTTCTCTTGCCTTTGTCGGCGTATTAACTGCCGGTGTGCAGGGCGGGCTTATCAGGGTAATTTTACCAAAACTTGGTAATGAGCGAAGTATATGGATAGGTTTGCTGTTGTATGCTTCGGGACTTATACTTTTTGCATTTGCTTCAAAAGGCTGGATGATGTTTGCATTCCTTATCCCCTATTGCCTGGGCGGAATTGCCGGGCCGGCCATACAGGGATATATCAGCAGCAGCGTGCCGCCGAGCGCACAAGGCGAATTGCAGGGCGGCTTAACCAGCCTGATGAGTATCAGTGCGATATTTGGCCCGCTGTTAATGACTGAAACGTTTTACTACTTTACCAAGCCCAACCCGTTCTTTCAGTTTCCCGGTGCCCCCTATGTTATCGGCTCCATACTGATGTTATTGAGCGCCATCCTGGCTGTAAGAAGTTTTAAAAAGGGAAAGTCGGCCCCGGTGGCGGTTGGCGACCAAGTTTCAACCAATCTTTGATCGTCAACAAAAAAACAAAACTTTTACACGCAAAAATCCTTTTTCACATTGAACTAACCGTATGGCAAAACGTAAAAAGAAGACCGCAGCCCTCGGATTTATTTTCGTAACCATTTTTATCGATGTGCTGGGCCTGGGCATTATTATCCCTGTTTTGCCAAAACTGCTGGAAGTACTGGGTAATATCAATATCAGTAAAGCATCCACCTATATCGGCTGGCTTACTTTTGTTTATGCGTCCATGCAGTTTGTGTTCGCCTCGGTAATGGGTAACCTGAGCGACACGTATGGGCGCCGCCCCATCCTGCTGATCTCATTGTTCGGGTTTGCGATAGATTACCTGGTAATGGCCTTTGCACCATCAATTGCCTGGCTTTTTGTGGGGCGTACCATTGCAGGCATATGCGGAGCCAGTACCTCTACCGCGACTGCCTATATAGCCGATATCAGCCGGGGCAATAAGCGGGCCGCCAATTTTGGTTTGGTCGGGGCAGCGTCGGCGTTGGGGCTCATCATCGGTATAGCGCTGGGTGCTTATCTTAGTGCCATAAACTTAAGGTTTCCCTTTATGGCAGCTGCTGCCTTTGCCTTTGCCAACGGCTTTTATGGCCTGTTTGTGCTGCCCGAATCCCTGGCTCCGCGGTACCGCCGGAAATTTGAATGGAGCCGGGCAAATCCGTTTTTATCCTTATGGCGTATTTATCAAAAGCGCCCTGGGCTGGCCGGGCTGCTGACTGCGGCAGGTATTGTGTATATCGCACAGAAAGCGGTGGAATACCTGCTATCAACTTATTTATATGAAAAATTCGACTGGACGCCTGCCAGTGTAGGTACGCTGGGCTTATTCATCGGCCTGATCTTGGTAGGCATACAGGGCGGACTGATCCGGTATACCGTGCCGAAATACGGGCATAAAAAAAATATTATATGGGGATTGGTATTTTATGCCATCGGCCTTGCGCTGATAGCATTTGCGTCAAAGGGCTGGATGGTTTATCTCTGTATGATCCCGTATTGCCTCGGGGGACTATCGGGCCCGGCCCTGCAGGGCATCGCTACTGAAGAAGTAGCCAAAAATGAGCAGGGGGAACTACAGGGGGCCTTTGCTATTCTGAACAGTATCAGTTTGGTTATAGGGCCGTTGTTGTTGAGCTACGTGTTTTTCTTTTTTACCAAAAGTCCGCGATCTGTTCATTTTCCGGGTGCGCCGTATTTGTTATCTGCGATTTTGATGCTGATCAGTACGGTTATTGCTGTGAGGAGTTTTAGGAAAGCGTGATTTAATGACTACTTCTATCACACGGTTCTCAAAAGTATGTTTATGATATAACTTCAGACTTCAGCGCCGCTCATTTGCCGCGGAGGCTGTTACTTTGTCTTGATAGGAGCCCATATACGTGTTATCGCTTTCTTATCCTGTATCTGAAAAGTTTCTATGCCCTGCCCATCGCACAGGCCGGCGGCATTTCCGGCTTTTTCCCGAGGCTTCTCTGCTGACGGATTCCAAATGATGCTTTCGTTACATTTAATAGTAATTGATTGGTTGATTGAGTTGGATTAAGTTAGGTTGATTAAGTTGATAGACTATGGATACCATCAGTAACAAAATCCGGTTTTAGCGATTACTCCAAAATACTGTAAATCAAAAAAATACTGCAATCGTGTTAAAGACCTGAAACACCGCCGGAAATTACAAATTTCATCATGTCGGCAGCGCTTTTGTCGATGGGTTTTACTTTATCGGCAGAGATAATGATGACTTGCCCGGCAAAGGAGTATGACCATGGAAAATATACCGCTACGTGGCCCGGAAGGCCCAGGGCTGTAAGATCCTTCTGTGTTACAAACCCTATCTTTTTTACGCCGAATTCATTGATCTCGACCAATACGGGCTCGTTAAATTTCTTTTCTTCACCAACAAAAGCCTCGGTTAAGTCTTTGATGGATGAATACAGGAATTTGAATAATGGCAGACGGTTAAGCCAGCGGTAAAACCAGCGTTTTATCGGGTCGGTAACTACGTTGGTTACCAGTATGCCGGCCACCAGTATAATAACAATAACATTTAAGATGCCGAGACCGGGGATATACATCGGCTTGCCATGGGCATCCGTCCATAAATAATCGCTGAGGTTGAGCGAGGTATCTATTGTTTTTACCGCCCAAAAAATCAGGAAAAATGCAGCGCCGAGGGGGACTACTATTAACAGCCCTTTAATAAAATACCGTAAAAGTGCGCGCGCTATTTGCTTCATTCGTTTATATCCTACTCATAAAAATACACCCTTTTTACCCTTTGCGAAACATTGGTTAAAATTTCATAGGGGATGGTGCCTATCTGGTTGGCCAGCTCATTTATACGCTGTTCTTCGTTAAATATTATTACTTCGTCGCCTTCCGTTACGTCGATACCGGTAACGTCTATCATGCACATGTCCATAGTGATGTTGCCAACAGTTGGTACCAACTGCCCTTTTACCAGCATCCTGCCTACGCCATTACCAAAGGCACGTAAATAGCCGTCGGCGTAACCTATGCGTACGGTGGCAATTTTGCCGTCCTTCGCCAGGCTGCCACTGCGGCTGTAGCTGATGGTCTCGCCGGCTTGTACTTTTTTTACCTGGGCGATACTTGTTTTCAGGCTGGCGATGGGCTGCAGGCCGGTGTCGGGGGTTTCCATGCCCATATCAATGCCGTAAAGACCAATGCCCAATCGCACCATATCATAATGCGCCTGCGGCCAGCGGATAATGCCCGATGTATTGCTCAGGTGCTTAATCACCTTATAACCCAACGTTTTTTCTATCTGCTTGTAAGCCTTTTCAAAGCGCTCGATCTGGCTTTTGGTAAACTCGTCATGCTGCTGATCTTCACTGGCTACCAAATGCGAAAATATGGACTGCACATGTACATAGCGGTTTTCTTCCAGCAAATCGCAAAGCATTTCCACATCCGCATTTTCGAAGCCCAGGCGGTGCATGCCGGTATCTATTTTGATGTGAATGGGATAGTTGAGCACATTTTTTTCCTGCGCGTATTTAATATAATCGTCAAACAGGCCGAAGCTGTAAATTACCGGCTCCAGTTTAAATTCCGTCAGCTTGTCAAAGGCGGAGGCCTCGGGGTTCAGTATCATGATCGGCAGACTGATGCCTGTATTGCGCAAAGCCACACCTTCATCAATATAGGCTACCGCCAGGTAGTCCACATTATTATATTCCAGGATATTGGCCACCTCGAACGTGCCGCTTCCGTAGCTGAACGCCTTTACCATCGCCATCACCTTTGTGCCCTTTTTTAACTTAGAGCGGTAAAAGTTAAGGTTGTTCAACAAGGCGTTCAGGTTGATCTCTAAAATGGTTTCATGTGCCTTTTGTACCAATACACGGCTGATAAGTTCAAACTCAAAGCTGCGCGACCCTTTTATGAGTATGGTTTCATCCCTGAAGTTGAGGGTGCGCAAATGCTGCAGCATGGCCGGCGTATCCGGGTAAAAGAATTTCTCCGCCACTTCAAAATAATCCTTGTGGTTCAGCAAGGCCTCTCCCACGCCGATGAATTTATCCACCTGCTTGAGCTTTATTAAATCAGCCACCTGCCTGTACAGTACGCCGGCCTGCAAGCCGGACTGGTAGATATCCGACAGGATCACCGTTTTTTTATGGTGCTGATTTTGCTGCGTTAGAAAGTTCAGGGCAATTTCCAGCGATTGCAGGTCGGAGTTGTAGCTGTCATCGATCACAGAGCAATCGTTGATGCCGTTTTTAAGCTCAAGCCGCATGCTTACAGCGCTCAGATGTTCTATGCGGTCGTCGGTGTCAATAGGGCTGTAGCCCATGGCCAGCATGGTCGCCCAGCAAAGGGTAGCATTTTCGATAGACGCTTCATCTAAAAATGGGATCAAACACTCAATTTCCCTTTCCTTATAAATCGCCCTCAGGTAATAGTTTTTCGAGATGGCTGTCCCGCTGAAAACATACAGATCAGCCTGTTTAAATTCGGTGCTCCAGGTAAAGCGTTCTTTGGCTGTAATGTCGTCTTCAAACCCAAGCGATTGCTCATAATTATATACCAGCAGGCGGCAATTTTTAAACAGCTTCAGCTTCTCACGTACCTTTTGCTCGCGGCTTTCAAAACCTTCGTCGTGCGCCGGGCCCATATGGGTCAACACGCCTACCGAGGGTTTCAGAATGGCTTCCAGCTTATCCATTTCGCCAATGGTGGATATGCCGGCCTCGAAGATGCCCAGGTCGTTCTTCTCGTTTATCAGCCAAACCGAAAGCGGCACACCGATCTGCGAATTATAGCTTTTGGGGTTGCGTACAATGTTTTTGTCGGGCGCCATCAGCTGGTACAGCCATTCCTTTACAATGGTTTTGCCGTTGCTGCCCGTAATGCCTATCACTTCCAAATCAAACCGGCTGCGGTGGTACGCTGCCAGCGTTTGCAGTGCGGCCAGTACATCATCCACCATTAAAAAATTGGCTTCCGGCGCTTTTATTTCGCTGCCCTGCCGCACCACAAAATTGCGGACGCCTGCGGCATAGGCCGAGGCGATAAATTCATGGCCATTCCTCCTGCCGCTCAGCGCAAAAAACAAAGCGCCTGCCGGGTTGCTGATGCGGCGGCTATCCGTTAATAAGGTATTAATGGGATAATCTTTAACAATGGCGCCCCCGGCGTTCAGAATTTGCTTTATTTCGGCGATAGTGTACTGGTTGCTGAGCATGGCACGAATTTGCTGATATTTCTGTAGATAGAAGAATTTTTAGCGATTTTTGGTTTTACATGGACGAACCAAAAAGTGTTTGCTTAAAGTGGCCTGCGATATGGGCTCGCGTTAGGCCTCACCCTGCCCTCTCCAATGGAGAGGGTGCTCAATTACACGAAGTTTAAGTGCTCTACTTTGGATAGGATTTCGCTTAGGCGATACGAGCTTTCTTACATAAACGAGATATGATTTAATGGACGAACTTAAAAAATTAAAAATAACCGACCCCAAAGCCGCCCTTGCCAAAGCAGAGCATTACTGTGCCTACCAGGAACGTGCCCAGCAGGAAGTAAGGGACAAACTGTATGAATGGGGCCTGTGGCCGGATGCTGTTGAAAATATCATTGGTGAACTGATCAGTACTAATTTTTTAAATGAGGAACGCTTTGCCAAAGCCTATGCGCAGGGCAAGTTTAACCAGAAAGGCTGGGGAAAAAACAAGATTAAGCAAGGCCTGAAGTTTAAAAAAGTGCCCGATGTTTTGATTAAGAAAGCGCTGCAGGCCATTCCGGATGATGATTACAGGCTGGCGCTGGAGGCTATTTTGACAAAAAAAGCCAGGACGATTGAGGAAAAGAACAACCTGAAACGCCGCTTTAAACTACAACAGTACGCTTTAGGCCGCGGTTTTGAAAACGATTTGATTTTAGATATTTTGAAAACCAGCGACTTATAAAAAACTTTAAAAAAAGTTAAATTTTATCTTGCAGAAAATCCTTTTCTGCCTATATTTGCACTCCCGCAAACGAGGTAAGATGTTCAGCAAGTAAACATCGGGTTGCAGGAATGAAAAAATGCGAAAGTAGCTCAGTTGGTAGAGCACGACCTTGCCAAGGTCGGGGTCGCGAGTTCGAATCTCGTCTTTCGCTCCAAATCCCTTCCAAAACAGAAGGGATTTATTGTTAAAGGTTAGTATATTAGCCAAAACAATGGAACCACGCCTAGGTGGTGGAACTGGTAGACACGCAGGACTTAAAATCCTGTTCGCCTTAAAGCGAGTGCGGGTTCGATTCCCGCCCTAGGTACAAAGAGTCCGTCTCATAAGTAAAATTATGAGGCGGTTTTTTTGTATAAGCGGGAGAGATTTTGTAAATTAAAGGCATG
>NZ_JAUMKC010000012.1 GCF_030519355.1 Mucilaginibacter sp. L3T2-6 | reverse complement strand
TAGAATCTGTATTATTATCTTTATACAATATCCTACTCTCTTGACTCTTTCCATTCAACCAGGCTCGGTTGAACTTCTTTTTAACTTAACAGTCTCACGACCGTTTCGCTACATGATTATCTATTTCTTATAAGAACGTTTGTGTTCTCTGTCGCAGAGAACTTATGTTTAAAACCTTCGCGGTTTCTAACTTTTTAACTGTTTTGCTTCGTTGTAGAAGCGGCTGCAAAGATGCGACTATTTTTAATTCCTGTCAAGTGTTATTTTCACTTTTTTTTCAGATTATTTTTATTCGCTAATCCTTCAAAAAACAACCCGCATTCCTCTGAAGCGGGCCACAAATGTAGGGAGATTTTACCGACCTGCAAAAACATTTTTTAAAATAATTAAAACAATTTGGTAACTACCTGTAAACTAAAGCATAGTCTTTACATCATTACTTAAAGAAAAACATACATACCTGATGCCACCGCCAGATTTTGTAATTTTGCCGTCAATGAACGAGCAGATTTTTCCTGAAAATTTTCTGGACTCTTTAAAAAATGAGCCGGGCTTCGACAAAAAAAAATTCATTGAGGCACATCAAAATAACTCACCTCCTACATCTATAAGGATAAATCCATTTAAAAAATCGCAAATTAAAACCGATGGGCAAGTGCCCTGGTGTGCCAATGGCCATTATCTGGACGAACGTCCCTCGTTTACTTTCGACCCGCTTTTTCATGCCGGCTGTTATTATGTACAGGAAGCATCGTCGATGTTTATCGATCATATATATAAGTGCATCAACCAAAATAATAACGAAACAGTAAACGTACTCGACCTTTGCGCTGCGCCGGGCGGCAAAAGCACGCTGCTTAATTCAACAATGAAAATCAGCGATCTGCTGGTATCAAACGAAATCATCAAAACCCGGGTACCTATTTTATACGACAATCTTAACCGCTGGGGTACCGCCAATACCATCGTCACCAATAACGACCCGCGCGACTTTAGTCGCCTGCCGGGTTTTTTCGATGTCATACTGGTTGACGCACCATGTTCCGGTTCAGGCATGTTCCGCAAAGACCCGGGGGCAATGAACGAATGGTCAGAAGCAAATGTAAGCCTGTGCCATCAGCGACAGGAGCGTATACTGGCCGATATTTACCCAGCGCTTAAACAGGATGGTTACCTTATATACAGCACCTGTTCGTACTCGCACCAGGAAAACGAGGATATACTGGATTGGCTGTGCGGCGAATTCGATATGGAAACTGTCCGTATACCTATATATAAGGAGTGGGGTATTGTTGAAACGGAATCTCCGAAGCATAAAGCCTGGGGATATCGCTTTTACCCCGGCCTGGTACAAGGTGAAGGGCTGTTTGCCGCTTGCCTGCAAAAAAAAGATGCATCCGGAGAGCCGCCCGTTTTTAAAAATAAAGGCAATCAAAAACTACCAGCCAAAGAAATCGATGCCGTAAAAGCTTACCTTATCAGCCCCGATGACTTTTATTTATTTAGGGTGAATGAAGAATGGCTGGCAGTAGATCATCAGCACAAGGAAAGCCTTGAATTGCTGCAAAAATTCCTCTACCTGAAAAAGTCCGGTGTGCGGATTGGCAAACTCATAGGTAACGACCTGGTGCCCGATCATGAGCTGGCACTTAGTATATATGTAAATAAGGAAAACATATTACAAACCGAATTGAATTATGAACAGGCCATCCAATATCTTCGCAGAGATAACATTAACCTGAATACAAATGATAAAGGCTGGAGCCTTATGAATTTTGACGGACATCCATTAGGGTGGGCCAAGTTGCTGCCAAATCGCATCAATAATTATTTTCCGAAAGAATTAAGGATACTATCTTCAAATTGATGTATATCTTATTTGTTATATACTACTCATCCTATCAACTTTATAAACTTATTTAAAATCAATTTAAAAAATCCGCACATTTGCAAATCCGTATATCTGCACATCAAAAATGAGCCAATACTTTATTATAGATTTCGACAGCACATTCACACAGGTTGAAGCATTAGACGAGCTGGCGCGCATTTCGCTGCGTCATCATCCCGACCGGGAAAGCATTTATAAACAGATAGAAGATCTCACCAATGCCAGCATGGAGGGCCGCCTGTCGTTCACGCAGAGCCTGGAGAACAGGGTGAAATTATTACAGGCGAACCGGGAGCATTTAAAACAGCTTATTACCCATTTAAAAAAGAAGGTATCCATCTCGTTTTCACGCAATACCGAATTCTTTAAAAAACACGCGGACGAGGTATTGATCGTGTCAGGTGGCTTTAAAGAGTTCATTACGCCGGTAGTTACGGAGTATCATATCAAAAAAGAAAATATCTACGCAAATACGTTCGTATTTGGCGACGATGGAAATATAATAGGATACGACCGTGAAAACCCATTAAGCCAGGAAGGCGGCAAGGTGAAACTATTGAGAGAATTAGACCTGGAAGGCGATATTTACGGAATCGGCGACGGCTATTCAGATTTTCAGCTAAAAGAATCGGGGATAATTAAGAAATTTTTTGCCTTTACAGAGAATATCGAACGCAAATCTGTAGCAGAAAAGGCAGACCATATTACGCCTAGCTTTGATGAGTTTTTATACCTGAACAAACTGCCCCGCGCCATATCTTACCCTAAAAACCGAATTAAATGTTTGGTTGTGGGCGACGTAGAAGACGACGCACTGGCACAAATGAAGAAAGAGGGCTATAATATCCGGCACCGGGATAGCATAGACGAAATATATCTGCAGGAGGCAGGCGTACTATTTTGCGATGAAACCCACCAGCCAACTCCCGAACAGTTGCAAAATGCAGGCAGGTTAAAGGTGATAGGTATTTTCGGAAAGATAAGCAGCAGGAAGCTGGCAGAGACCGCCTGCGAAAATGGCATCATAATCTTTGACGACCCCAAGCATAATCCGCGTAACGACGATTTTATCCCAAAACGTGTAATGGCATTTATGAATGAAGGTAAAACACATACAAGTTGTAATTTCCCCGACTTGCAGCCACCCCGGGTTAGCAATGCACACCGGCTGATACATATCCATAAAAACGTACCTGGTATACTGGCTAAAATTAACGATGTGTTTGCCCGGCACAACATCAATATAGTAGGCGAATTCCTGGTAACCAATCCGCAGATAGGCTACGTAATTACCGACGTAAATAAAGGTTACGACCCGGAAGTATTGAACGAACTGAAGACCATCGAACACACCATAAAGTTCAGGCTGCTGTACTAAGGTTTATGGCTTGCAGTGCTTGCAATAGCCATAAGTCAGGAATTGAAGGGAACCACGAGTACCGGTATTTCGGAATGGCGGATAACATGTTCAGCTACGCTGCCCATTAACAACCTGTCGAGGCCGCTGCGGCTGTGGGTGCCAATAACGATAAGGTCGGCGCCAAATTCTTTCCCGCAATTGATAATGCCGTCGGCTGTTGAGCCATATTCGGTAAAGTGGGTCACATTCGTATCGCCTGCAAATCTTTTGATAATGGCATCAACAATATTTTCCGAATTATTTTTTTGAATGTCGAGGATCTCCATTTCCTGTGCAATATTGCCGGCCGTACCTGCGCCCATCAACGGATCGACACCTGCGCCGGTTTCGGGAATCACTACCGGCTCGATAATATTTACCACGCCCACCGAAGCCTTAAACTTTTGTGCGATGTCAAAACCGTATTCGGCGGCATGTTCTGCATATTTACTGTCATCAATGCCTATCAGTATTTTATTGATTTTCATGGCTGCAAGTGTTTTGGTATGGATTATAACAAACGGACGCCGTTATGTTTTGCGTACTATAAAGATAAACATTTGTTTGAAGTAACAGTACCAGGTTTATCACGTAAAGGTTTTCTTTCTACATTTGTCCATGCATTTTTCTCCGGAGATTGAAGAGCGGCTGGCGCAGCTGCAGGAAAAGTATGAGGCGATGGGCCAGGATATGGTATCGTATCTTGATGGTTTGCTTTATGCTGATTTTTTAACCTATTGGGACTATATCCATCTGGATACCCTATTAAGCCTGCAAAGCCCAAAGACCCCGTTCCCCGATGAAGAGATCTTCATCATGTACCACCAGATAACCGAGCTGTATTTTAAACTGGCGCTGCATGAATGTAAACAGATCTCGTCGGCACAGTCACTTACCGCTGAATTCTTCACTGCCCGCTTAAGACGCATCAATCAATATTTTGAAGCCTTAACGACTTCGTTCGGAATTATGGTTGATGGCATGGAGAAAGAGCAATTTTTAAAGTTCAGAATGTCGTTATTGCCTGCGAGCGGGTTCCAATCCGGACAATACCGACTGATAGAGATTTATGCGACAGACTTTATCAACCTGGTGGCGAAAGATAAGCGGCAGGAACTGGCCGGCGCTTCGGTAGAGGACCAGTTCGAATATATCTATTGGAAATTCGGTGCTACAGAACTTTCTACCGGCAAAAAAACACTTACGCTTAAACAATTCGAAAAAAAATATGCCGGTACTTTTATCAGTCTGGCAAAAGCTTGTGCCAGCAATAACTTTTACGCTCTTTATCATCAGCTAAAGGCAAACGGACTTGCCATCGAGGAATTAGAAGCGGAATTAAAGCAACTGGATGTAAATGTAAATGTTAACTGGCCGCTGGTACATTATAAATCGGCGGTACGCTACCTGAACCGCGAGCCCGAAGAAATCAGGGCAACCGGTGGCACCAACTGGCAGAAATACCTGCCGCCCCGTTTTCAGAAACGCATTTTTTACCCATCGATATGGAGCGAACAGGAACTGGAAAACTGGGGAAAGGCATGGGTAGAAAAGGTATTGAAAGAAGTTCGCAGCTCGTAGTCTGCACATTGAACCGAACCAGTTAGCCGCTAGGCTGAGGACATCTGGTCTTGATAAAAAAGTAAATCTGATAGTGTACTATTTACGCCTTTACAGTTTCCTGATTTTATTGTAAAAAACTGCGAATCAGCCATAATCCAACCGTAATAAGCAAAATTTTGCCTACCTTGCGGTTTTCCGATTTAATACACTAAGGTTATGACCGAGACGCTCGAAATCAAAATCACTAAAACACAACATTCCCGTTTACAGGAAACGGATTTTAGCAACCTGCCTTTTGGCAGAAATTTTTCCGACCACATGTTTTCTGCGGATTACATTGATGGCGAATGGACAAATTTTGAAATTCTGCCGTATGGCGAAATTGGTTTGAGCCCGGCGATTTCGGCCCTGCATTATGGCCAGGCATTTTTTGAAGGCCTTAAAGCGTACAAGCATGATGACGGCCAGGTGTCTGTTTTTCGTCCCGACAAAAATGCTATCCGTTTTAATAAGTCGGCCGAGCGTTTATGTATGCCGGCCTTGCCCGAAGAGATTTTTATCCAAAGCATCGCAGCTGTTGTAGATATCGACCGCGAGTGGATTCCGGCAAAGCCGCACCATGCTATGTATATACGGCCATTTATGTTTGCTACCGATCCCTACCTGGGCGTAGCGCCGTCAAAAACTTATAAATACATGGTACTGATAGGCCCGACCGGTCCATATTTTTCAAAAACACTGCGCGTTAAAATAGAAACCAAATACACCCGCGCTGCCGAAGGTGGCATGGGCTATGCTAAGTCAGCAGGCAATTATGGCGGCAGTATGCTGCCCGCAAAAAAGGCAACCGAGGAAGGCTTTGACCAGCTGATATGGACTGACGCAAAAAACCACGAGTACATTGAAGAGATGGGCGCAGCGAACGTTATGTTTGTGCTGGACGGTAAACTGATCACCCCGTCAACCCGCGATACAATTCTGGATGGCGTTACCCGCGACACTGTTATTACACTGGCCCGTGAATGGGGAATGACTGTTGAAGAGCGCCGGGTATCAGTTGCAGAAATTATTGAAGGCGCTAAAAACGGCAAACTGCAGGATGCATTTGGTGCAGGCACCGCTGCTACTATCGCGCCGGTAGGTTCAATCAGCCATAACGGCGAAGAATATTTCCTGAGCGACCCGAAAACCCGGGAATTCTCTCAACGAGTACTAACTGAGCTTGACGCCATTAAATACGGTCGCGTAGCCGACGTTCACGGCTGGAACTATATGGTTTCTTAATTTTAGTTGAAAAATATTACGTAAACGAACAGCCCTTTTCAATTTAGTTTGAAAAGGGCTGTTTTGTATTATCAGCGCAGATTAACTTGGTTAACTATCAGCAAGCAACGTAACATTACTCCACGCTCACCGTCAAACCTTCCTGCTGAAGGATTTTGCGATAAACTTCCACTTCGGTAAACGAACCTTCCAATATGGCGCATTTGCCTTCATTATGAACTTTCCAGGCTATTTTTTCAGCCTGCGCTTCAGAATAGTCCAGGTATTTCATCATACAAAAAATCACATGGTCGAACGTGTTGTGGTCATCGTTCCATAATATAAGGCGGTGAAGCTCTTTAAGCCCCACCAATAGTTCCTCCAGGGTAAAGGTTTCTTCCTGTGTTTCAGTCGGCATCGTAATTACAAAATTACTCAAAAAACTATAATAAAACAGAGCCTTGATGGCGCAAAGGCTAATTTTATTACCTGGACGGATTTATCGCCCGTTTTTGTCATTCAGTTGAAATACCGAAACTGAATATGCTTTTATAAGGCAGAACTTATTATTGTTGCTCAAGAAACTTGATCTTTGAAGATATTTAAAGACCACTTATTTTCTGCTCAGCATCATTGTTTCAACAGGCGCTATAGCGCCCATGCTGATAACCAAATCTCCGTTCGAATTGCTGGTAAGTTTCTCAGACGATTTTTGGTTTATGCTTAGCCAATAGTCAGTATTGGGCTTTAACTGGTGAATAGTATAGGCGAGCAAAGCTCCGGTTACCTTACTCACCGATTGTTCCCATTCCAGTTTGCCATCTTCCCATTGTTTAATGGTAAGTTCAACGGGCTGCGCCGACTTAACCTGCAAGGCCGCGTTTGCATTGTGACGGTTAAAATAGGTTAATTGACCAGGAGCCGAATTAAAGCCAAAACGCTCTTTCGACGTTACCTTATATCCATCGCAGTCTATCGAATAATGGTTATTGTCCAGCTTAATGAGCAGGTTTTTACCCTGGTATTTATAGCGTAATTCTGTTCCTGCCAGCTCCGGTGTTATATGCGGCTCAAGATACAGGCGGTTATACATTGGGTTGATGCCATAAATCCCCTCGTATAACCCAACGATGGAAAGGCTATTGCCCGAAAGGATATCATCGCCCCGGCCATCTTGCTTTTGGCGACCGTAACGCTGAAAGGCAAGGCCATCTTTACTGTATTGCTCCAGCACGTTTTTTACATATTTTACTGCAAGTTCAGGCTTATAATCCGCGTAGGCTTTTACCGCGATAGAACCCCAGGATAAGAAAATGTCGCCGTTCTCATACTCCGGGAACGGGTATTGCGACTGCTTGCCTTCACCTGGAGCGTAGCTATACATACACAGCGGCCAAAAGAACAGCTTCTCTTTTTCCATCTGCGTCTCAATGGCATCCAGAATAATTTTCCGGCGGGCCTTGTCATCGCAGATACCGTAAGCAATAGCCATAAAGTTTACCGGCGTAACCGTATTCCTGCCATGGATAGATTTGTCCTTATCTATCCAGTGGATGTAACAATTATTCTCTGCGTCCCAAAAGCCGCCCTCGCCTACAGGCTTGTTAAAGCTGGCTTTCAACTTAGCAGCGAAACCGGCATAATACCGTGATTTAACAGTGTTGCCCAACTGGCGTTCAATATCTGCCCACTCCACCAATGCATGATAAAGCTTAGCGTTTACAAATGCATTTTCATACGAGGCCCAGATAATATCAATCCAGTCGCTACTGCGTTTTTGGCTTTGCAGACCGGTCATCATTTCAACCAGGCCATTATGGTTACTATCGCGGTTAAGTATCCAGTCGAGCGCCTTTTCGCAGCCTTGCTGGTGCTTCTTTACCCATGCTTTGTCGCCGGTAAGGTTATATAAATCAGATACATTTGCCACAAAGTCGGGGTTTGAGTCCAGCAGGTAGCCCCATTGCGCCTCGTAAAAACCTTCCTTGTTGCCTTTTCCCGGCATCATGTCCTCATCGGTGTAGGCCCACCGCGGGTAAACACGACCGTCTGGTTGTATAGCATGGTCGCGATAATAATCAAGGCAGCTTTTATAACCATTGATATAGGCCGGGTCATCAACCCCTAAACCAATCTGAGCAATATATTGCTCGTGCAGACAAATAGGCCCATAAGGTGTATGCCAGCTATTGCCGCCATAGTGCAGCGAATCGATAACCCCAATCCTGGCAATGGTATTCAACACCGCGCTTACCTGTTCGCCGTTGATGCCGTTCAGCTTACCCCGGCCATATTTTTCATCCACGTTAAAATAGGCAAGGGTAAGGCTTTGCGTTGTTTTGCCGGCCTTTACAGAAAATGGTGCAAAAACATGCTCGTTATTGGGGATGAATCTTCTGCGCCATGTGCCGCTATCAGTTCTGAAGCCCATTTCTTTATCCGATACGGTAACGGCATAAGCCAGCTTATCGTTATTGGTGCGGGTATAGCGCATAGCTACTTTTTTACCGGGCGCGTTTATAGTTACCTGCAGGCCATTATTGGTTTTGGTGTTCCAGAAGCTCGATGAACGGGTGTGCACACCGTAAGTGTTCAGCTTTTCATTAAACAGATAAAACCAGGCGAGGCCTCCGTAACCCTGGTAAGCGCCTTCCCAGGTATTGATGCTATCGAAATTGAACACCGGCATATTGGCTTCATCCAACTTTACCGGCTTTGAAGTACTGCGTTCTATCGTCCATTTGATATTTCTGCCTGATACGGTAAAAGTCCAGCTCTCTGAAACAACGAATTTAGTATCGCCATAACGGATGCCATTAACACGATATATATTTCCGGTTTTAATTAAGGATGGATTTTCTTTTATATGCAGCGAAGAGTAAGTAACACCGCCTGCTGTAACTGATGTAAATACACCTTCATTATTATCTATAACTGTTTGACCGTTAACTACCAGTGCGGTTATGGCTACCCGGCCGTCCAAATCAAGCACCAGTTTAAGTTTCGGATTACTGATGGTTATTTTTCCCGGATTTTTACCGACAGGATTTGCCCAAACAGCAGTTGAACAAAGGACAATTGCGAGCAGCACAGTTAATTTTCTAATCAGCATAAGCAAACGTTTGACGACAAATTAACTCAATATATTTAAAAAGGAGAGGCAAAACAGGACAGACCGGGATGGTGCGGCACTACACAAGTTTGCCAACCACATCTAGGTTTTGAAAAACCCATTCGTCGTGCGGCGCGTCGGGGAGTTCGGCGGTAAGGTCCTGTCCGGCCCAATGCTCATAGTGCTTGCCGTTACGCCAAAGGCGGCTGCGGGATACATCATAGATCACTCCTTTGTATGCCACCCATATTTCAGGTTTATCCTGCCCGTTGCGTAAGGCAAGCTGTGATTTGGTGTATGTTGGAGTGGTATCGGGCATATAAAATTTACTCCCAAATATATGGCATTTAGAGCTACAGCGAAACAACTTATCCTGCTATTCCTGTTGAACTACAAAAGCCCGGCTATATATAGTTCAAAGGTTTCTCCACGTCGAAATAAGGTGATAAGGGCGTAAAAAAAGCCCCGGTAAACCAGAGCTCTTTATATGCAGATGTAACTAAAATGTTAATTTTCCGCGTAAACCGGTTTGGTTATACCATTATCGTAAGCTTTCAAGCTCTTTTTAAGCAGCTTTCGGGCAACGTGGATGCGGGTTTTTACAGTACCGATAGGAATTTCCAAATGGTCGGCAATTTCGTGGTATTTGTGGCCTTCAAAGTACATAGTAAAAGGCACATAGTAATCAGCGGGTAGTCTGTCTAAAGCTTTTTTCAGGTCGTCCATCACAAACTTGGCTTCGCCCTGGTTCTTGGTAGAGCTGAACACCAGGTTAGGAGAGCTGATCTCATCGCTTTTGGTTACAAACGTATTCATTTTAACAAACCGGCGATAGTTGTTAATGAATGTATTCTTCATAATTGTGTATAACCACCCTTTTAAATTTGTTCCTTCCTTAAACTTATTGTAATAAGTTATAGCCTTCAACATTGTATCCTGGACAAGGTCGTTAGCATCATCTGCGTCGTGGGTAAAGTGTAAGGCGTAAGACCTTAGCGAGGTTGCCTGACGTAGTACTAGGGTGTTAAACTCAATCTTTGTCATACTGTTAAAGTTTTGTATCCCTACTTAGGCAAGCATAGTGCCACTCGGTCTGAACCGAAAGAACCATAAATTGTAAAGCAGGTATTTAACAGGACAAAATCAACTAGTGTAATATTAACACTATTTAAATTATCAAAATACTATTAATCAACTATTTAAACTGATATTATCAAAACCTAAAACAAAAATTTAAAACCAGTCGGTAACAGGAATGTTATTATAAACAGCAGGAATTAAAATGGAAAATTTAATTTAAAGATAAATATTTAACTAATAATATTTACCTCGCGTTGTAGTCTAACGCCAAATTTAGTGTACACACTGTCTATGATTTGCGACGAAAAGTTGTACACCTCGTTGCCTGTTGCACCGCCATGGTTCACCAAAACCAGGGCCTGGTTCTTCCAGGTTCCGGTATTTCCAACCACTTTACCTTTCCAGCCGCACTGCTCTATTAGCCAGCCGGCAGCCAGTTTTATCAATCCGTCACCAGCAGGGTAGTGCACTACATCAGGGAACTTAGTGTAAACAGCCTCGAATTCGTCAACAGTGACGACCGGATTTTTAAAAAAACTTCCCGCATTGCCAATGGTGGAGGGGTCGGGCAACTTGGATACCCTGATATGCGATACCACTTGCGATACATCTTTCAACGTCGGCGAGGTAATTCCGCGATTTGCCAGTTCCTGCTCGATAGCTCCGTACTTTAAATTGAAATGCGGCGCCAGCGACAGATGGAACTTTACCGATACAATAATATATTGGCCTTTCAACTCATTTTTAAAAACACTCTCCCTGTATCCAAACTTACAATCTTCTTTGCTGAAGGTTTTGAAAGTGCGGCTTGCAATTTCGAAGGCGCAGCAGCTTTGAAAAACATCTTTCAATTCCACCCCATATGCACCTATGTTTTGTATGGGCGACGCCCCTACTGAACCAGGTATCAGGCTCAGATTCTCCAGACCGGCATACCCGCGCGTCACACAATAATTCACCAGGTCGTTCCATACCTCCCCGCCGCCGGCTTCTACGAAAACATCCTCGTGGCTGATCCTGTGCTCTATTCCCCGAATATTGATTCGAATTACCAATCCATGGTAATCCTTTAACAGCAACATGTTACTGCCACCGCCCATAACTAAACGGTCTGTCTCCAGCCATTGAGGATCCATAAACAGTTCAACGAGTTCGTCCCGGTTGCTGATCTCTACAAAATAGCGGGCTTTGGCATCCACGCCAAATGTGTTGAAATTTTTTAGAGAAACGTTTTCCTGTATCTGAAGCATGGTATTGTTTGTGTGCGGATATGCAGATGTGCAAATGTATGAATGATGTGCGGATTTCTGGTGTATGAAATATGCGCATGTTTAAGGAAGGATAACTGACCATTTAAATCCAAATGTCATCAATCCATTTTCAGCACTCGCTACATTTTATTTGATCGCTCTGTTTAATTACACAAAATTATTTTACGCAAACGTATGCGCACCGTTGTCGCATTATATTTCTTCCAAAAATGAATAACTTGCCTGCCTATTAATTAGCCCGACTATGAAAAAGCTCGCCGCACTGCTACTGTTCAGCGCATTGTTATCAAACTTTTCTATCGCTCAAAAAGTAAAACACACTTTCGCCCTTGGCGATTCCGTGTTTTTGCTGGATAAAAAGCCGATGCAATTAATTTCGGGCGAAATGCATTGTACACGTTTACCGCGTGCTTATTGGCGGCAGCGCATTAAAATGGCCAAGGCTATGGGTTTGAACACCATCGGCACTTACGTTTTCTGGAACGCCCAGGAGCCCGAGGAAGGAAAGTTTGATTTTACCGGGAACAACGACATTGCCGAATTTGTGCGTATAGCCAAAGAAGAAGGCATGTGGGTGGTACTGCGGCCAAGTCCGTATGCTTGTGCGGAGTGGGAATTCGGCGGATACCCGTATTGGCTGCTTAAAGACAAGAACCTGAAAGTGCGCAGCAAAGACCCTAAATTTTTAAAATATTACCGGGATTACATCATGCAATTGGGCAAGCAGCTTTCTCCGTTATTGATAACGAATGGGGGTAATATTTTGATGGTGCAGATTGAAAACGAATACGGATCGTACAGTAACGATAAAGAATATCTCGACATCAACCGCAAAATTTTCCGAGAAGGCGGCTTTACCGGCCTGCTGTTTACCTGCGACGGACCTTCGCAAATGCCGGCCGGTTACTTACCTGGTTACCTGCCAGCTGTTAACGGATTGGATAATCCAAAGGAAGTAAAAGCGCTCATCAATAAATACCATGACGGCAAAGGGCCTTATTATATCGCGGAATGGTATCCCGGCTGGTTTGACAGCTGGGGCAAGCCGCACCAGGGCAGCAATGCCGACGAAGATGCCAAAAAACTCGATACGGTTCTCTCGGCAGGCATCTCTATTAACTTATACATGTTCCATGGCGGAACTACGCGAGGTTTTATGAATGGCGCTAACATGGGCAAACACGACCCATATTCGCCGCAAACCTCCAGCTATGATTATGACGCACCACTGGATGAATCCGGCAACCCCACGGCTAAATTCTATAAGTTCCGCGAGATTATACAGAAACACCTGCCCCGGGGCGTAAAATTGCCGCCTGTGCCTGCAAAAAATAAAACTGTCGCTATTCCAAATATCAAATTAACGGGCCGTGGTGATTTATTCAGTAACCTTGGAAAACCCATTGCAGCTGATAAACCTCTATGCTTTGAAGACCTGGGCCAGGGATATGGCTTTGTACTTTATCGCACCACGCTAAAAGAGGCTGCATCCGGCTTGCTGAGAGTTAAGCAGATGCGTGATTATGCCACCGTTTATTTAAATGGTAAACGAATCAGCGTGCTCGACCGCCGCCTGAGCCAGGATTCCCTGAAGTTAGACGATGCTAAGAAAGGCGATGTACTTGACATCCTGGTCGAAAACAACGGCCGCATTAATTACGGCCCGTATTTAACCGATAACCGACAGGGCATAACCGAAAAGGTTACCCTGGGCGATAAAGAGCTTACCGGCTGGAAAATGTATAAATTCCCGTTTGGCAATACCGCCGGATTTAAATTTAGTCAGAATAATGACGCTGACTTGCAGCCCGCGTTATACCAAGGCTCCTTTAATCTGAGCAATGTAGGCGACACCTATTTAGACATGCATGGCTTTGGTAAGGGATTTGTGTTTTTAAATGGCATCAATATAGGCAAATACTGGAATATCGGCCCGCAACAAACACTGTATATCCCTGCTTCCTGGCTTAAAAAGGGTTTAAACCAAATTGTAGTTTTTGATGAACTGAAAAGCGGGCATACAAAGATTTCAGCGCTGGATCATCCGGTATTGAATGAGGTGATTAAAGAATAACTGTTCATGCATATTACGAGGGCCAGGCGTCATACTTTACCCAGGTACACCTCTGTCTGGTAAGTAAAGGTTACGGTTCCTTTTGTATTGTATTTGGCAAATATATCCTCTAACAACCCCCGGAATCTCATACCGTCGATACTATTTTCGGCCGGAACGTAGGATGATGAAAACGCCCGCCCCATTAAGCCCTCCAGGTTAAACAGCTGCGCGTTGGGATAATTTACCTGTTTATAAACGCCGTTTTTAAAAAAGGCCTTGAAGTCGATATCGTTTATATTACGATGGTTAACCTTATTATAATCGACAGATTTAGTTTTCAGCAGGTTTTCATAAGCCATTGAAAAGTCGTCGGTATCAGCCAGCCGGTTATTCCAGATTAGTGCCGCCAGGCCTTCATCTTTTAAAATTCTGTTAAACTCCCACCGTGTGCGGGCATCGTTAAACCAATGGAAAGCCTGCGCGCAAACCACCATATCAATACTGTGTGTATCAAGTGTGGTGGCCTCGGCTACTGCATCAACCGGTGTGAAGTTTTGGTCATCCCCTAACCACATGCAGGCGGCTTGCTGCATGGCCTGGTTAGGCTCAACAGCATAAACCTTATAACCACGCTGCAGCAGCAACCTGGTAAATATACCTGTACCTGAACCAATATCGGCAACAGCAGCGCCCTGGCTTAGCCCGCCTTCATTTTCGAGCAGTTCAAGTACTTCAGCCGGATATCCCGGGCGATATTTTACGTAGTTTTCTACGCGTTCCGTAAAACGTTTGGTAGCTTCTGAGGTAGTGCTCATTAAATAGAAACGAAGAGACGTGAGAATTAGTTTATCCCATCGGCGTAAACAGGAGCTCTAAAACCTCTGCGAAAAGTAAGGAGCCCGGTAATCACACAGCGATTACCTAAGTCCCTCGTAAATGGAAAGGATTTAGGTAGACTTGGTTCATTTCAATTGAAATAATTGGCTTTCATGTCCTCAATCAACCTTTTACCTCTTGGTTCCCAGCCTAGCGTGGCCTTGGTTTTTTCGGCGGAAGCTGGGCAACCCATCGTTGCGAAGTGTGCGAACCATCCGAAATGAGCGGCAATATCATCACCTGTTTTGCTTACGGCGGGCATTTTCAAGCCACCTCCGATTACTTCAGCAATTTCTTTAAACAAAACACCGCTTTCACCAATCGCGTGAAATACTTTCAGCGCAGGGCGTTTTTCTATAGCCAAACGATAAAGCCTGGCAGCATCATTTCGGTGAACGGCCGGCCAAACGTTATGACCTTCGCCGGCATAGGCTGATTCACCTTTTTCTTTTGCAATATCGATTATCACCGGCACAAAGCCATGATCTCCTGCGCCGTGTGTGCTGGGCGGCAGGCGCACAATATAGGCGTCAACACCTTTTGCCATGGCGGCCCTTGCCGCCTCTTCCGATGCGGCTCTTGGAATCACATCCGAACCCGGCGGAACGTCATCCTCAGTAGCGGGCCGCCCATAATTAAGCAGACCGACACCCGAAGTTACTACCAGCGGCTTTCCGGCGCCGGCCAGGGCATCGCCTAAAATTTCAATAACTTTGCGGTCGTCTTCGCAATTTTGTTTAAAACGGGAAAAGTCGTGGTTAAAGGCAGTATGAATAACTGCATCGCATGTGATGGCGCCCTGTTTTAATATCTCAGGGTCATTCACATCGCCCCGCAATACCTGCGCACCGGCTGCTGCAACCTCTTCGGCGCCTTTGTCTGACCGCACCAGCCCCAAAACGCTATGACCGGCGGCTATTAATTCTTTTAGAATGGCAGAGCCTACAAAACCTGAGGCCCCTGTAACAAATACTTGCATAGGATAATGATTAATAAAGCACAAAATTGGCGTCCAGGCCGCTTAAAAACATGGTCATTTGACCATATTTGAAAATCAACGGAGCATTTGCGCGTGCCGGAGGCGTGTAAGTGTTTTAAGCGATACGCCAAGATAACCGGCAATCATGCGCAGCGGCAGGCGGGGAAGTAAGCCGGGATAGGTTTGTACAAAGTCTTCATATTTCTGCTCGGGCGTAGCGCTAAGTGTGGTAATAATACGCTGGCGGCTGCTATGTATACTGCGCGAAACCATTTGCTCTGCAAGTATTTTCAACTGAGGTATTTCTTCCAGTAAGCCGTTAAAATCGGCTTTAAGCCATTGCAGAACCTCACCCGGTTCTATGGCATCTATATGGGAACGGGAAGGTGCTTGCCGGTCGTAGCTTTCTACTTCCAGCGTCCAGGTATTTTCGGGGGAGAATGACAGGATATGCTCGTTACCATCCGGGGTAACACTGTAAGTACGCAGCAACCCGTTCACGATAAATGTTTTGTGCCTGCACACTTCTCCTTCACGCAGCAAAAACTCGTTCCGGCGAAGTTTACGGGAAATGGCTAAGCTGCTTACGCGACGGACGCCGGCTTCGTCAAGCTGGGTTTGCTGGCGCAGATAGCTTTCAAATGCTGCTTTCATGGCAATCTCAAAGGTAAAATTTCAGCAGTAAATTTCAGGTAAAATATGCAATTGCACCTGGTATTCATTAAGGCCCAATTTACGGTCAATTCACTTTCGCCACCCTTGTAAACATTCCTGCATAATAATGCCGGTAACCCCATCCGAGCAGTAAATTAGGCGCCATCAGGATAACGCCCATATACCAGCCGGACGGAACAAGGATAGTGTGAAACAGCAGCACGTTCAAACTTGTAGGAAAAAGAACTACCGCAGCAAATGGCGCGTAGCGGTTAAACATAAGCGACAGGCCTCCGGCTATCTGTATAGTTTTCATCATGGGATAGATATACCCTGTGCCTTTCAGACCAGCGACAAGAGCGCCGGGCGCACCGGTGTGTAAAGGCTGGTACGGTATAAAATGTAAAAAATAGTCGAGGCCGAATATGAGGTAAATAACGCCAAGCAATACACGGCTGATCAATACCGTAATTTTCATAAATATTGTGGTTTAATTCATCAAAACTTGGCATTTAGATCGACATTTTCAAACCCCGCGCAAGTTTCGCGTTAAACCGGCAGGGTTTTTTATGCCCCAAATTGCCGTAAATGATGGTCGATGTGCTTGTAGGCCATTATACCAATTTGCTCCTTCGTCATCGGACCAAAAAACGGGTGCACAAAATTTGAATTCGAAAAATTTTTATGCTCACGAATGAGCGCTATCCACTTTGCTTTCTCTTCATCAATATTACCACTTGTTTCCTTTATAAATAATTCAGGCGCTGTCGGCGTGCTATGCGCAAGGGGCGTATCGTCTTTCGTTACCGCCTTCAAACCCATGCGACCGAATATACGGCCTATAAATACCCGTTTGGTTGGCAACTCGCCTGTGATCATATCCTCCCATAGACGGCAATGCTTTACCATCTGATAGGCATTCATTTTGCCCCAGAATGGCTTGCTGTCTGCATTAATTTGGTTGATTCTTGTTACCAATTCTTCGCTAATGGCATTATCAAATATGGTTTTCATGTAGGATTGTTTTGATCGGGTCAGCACAAAGATATTGCCGGTATGCCGCATCTGAATGCTGCAATATCGACATTCGGCGTTGTTGATTTGGACATTTTTTTCAGCTAATCTTGTAAAAACAACGGCCATGAAAAACCTGTGTATCGTAATTCCGGAAAGTAATTCAAATGCCGCCAGCATCGTATTGGCTTACGAAGTATTTGCAAAGGCTAATGAATATCATATAAATACAGGAAGAAATGCTGTATTTAAAATTTGGCTGGTAGGATGTACTGAAAAAACTTCGCTGTATAATGGGCGTTTTACCATAAATTCTGACATAAATTTAGCTGATAACCCCAAAGCCGACCTGATAATTATACCCACGCTTGACGAGCATTTATCGCATACCTTACAAAATAGCGGAGCATTGATCAATTGGGTTGTCCAGCAGTACAAGCTTGGAGCCGAAGTAGCCAGCCTTTGCACCGGGGCGTTCCTGCTGGCGGCCGCCGGCATTTTAAGCGGCAAGCAATGCTCAACTCACTGGGCTGCGGCAGGCGTATTTAAAAAGATGTTTCCCCACCTCGATTTGCAGCCCGACAAGATAATTACCGACGAAAAAGGGGTGTATACTACCGGCGGCGCTTTATCATCTATGAACCTGGTATTATACCTGGTTGAGAAATACTACAGCCGCGAAACTGCCATATTTTGCGCCAAATTGTTTCAGGTTGATTTAGGGAGAAACAGCCAATCGCCGTTCACCATTTTTACCGACCAGAAAAACCACGACGACGACGGGATAAAAAAGGCACAAGATTACATGGAAAATAACCTGCAGAAGAAAATTAATATCGAAAAACTGGCTTCCTCCCTGGCCATCGACCGCCGCAATTTTGACCGCCGATTTAAAAAAGCGACCGCCAACACCCCGGCAGAATACTTGCAGCGCATAAAAATAGAGGCTGCAAAAAAGAGCCTTGAAACTTCCCGAAAAAATCTGGATGAGATAATGTATGATGTTGGTTATACCGACGGCCGGGCTTTCAGGCAAGTTTTTAAAAAAATAACCGGTTTATCTCCTGCCGAATATAGAAACAGGTACAATAAGGATATAGCGGTTGTTTAATGGTTATGATACAAAGGGCCTGCCATATGCCGGCCCTTTGCTTCTGTTAGTTAACATTCAGGAGTGCTTTGCCCTATTTTTAGCGCAGGCATAATCTCTGATCACTGGTTCACTCCAAATGCTTCCCACCCCGATGCTGTGGTACGGTTGCAAGTCATCGGCTGTGTACCGTTTTCGCTGGAAATAAACTTGCCATTGTTTCCACGCAGGGTTACTTTACCGTCGGCAGTGGTTATCCAGTCGAATTTCTCCCAGTCCCCTATAGCCGTGCGGTTACAGGTTATGGCCTGCGTGCCGTTCTCAGACGATACATACTTACCCATGCTGCGGAGCGAAATTTTGCCGCCCCCGGCATCAACAACAGTAAACTTCTCCCAGTCTTGTGCAGTTGCGCGGTTACAGTTCATGGCCTGGGTGCCGTTCTCACCGCTTACATATTCCCCATTAAACCCTTTCAATGTAATTACCTGGCCAATTGGCGCACCCCCGCCGTTGCCGCCGTTACCCTGCGAAATTATTGCGTTGTGTATGGCCGATAAAAGTGAATTAGCGCCAGTAGCGTCGCCGGCCAGCTCCCATATCATCATGCCCCCAATGCCGCGGGAAAATGCGAGGTTAGTTTTTGCGGTAATAGTAGGAATGCCATTATAGCCATAAGTTTGAAAAGTATCCGAATTCGGGCTACCGCCCATTGAAAGTATAACATTATAATTGGCGGTTGAGTAATCGTAACGGCTATCACGCGCATAAAAGGGAACGCCGAGTATGGTTTTTTCAACCGGCAGGCCGCGGCCGCTCCAATAGTCCAGGCAATCTACAGCCGATTGATAAGTGGAGTGCTGAAAGTTGTTATCATCATAATCCATAATGTTAAGCCAGTCAAGGGCAGTAAACATGCCGCTGGTGATATAGGTTGCGCCGGTTGATATAACCGCGATGGTGCACAGTCTTCCGCTATTATGCATGGCAGTAGCGAGCTGCTGCATCATGGTGAGGAAGTTACTTGCTTCCGTACCGGCCGAAGGGAACTCCCAGTCAACATCTACGCCATCGCAATTGTATTGATTACAAAAGCTAACCATGTTGTTCACAAACGCCGTGCGGGTGCCCGAACTGGCCACAATGGTATGAAATGCATCACCTCCTCCGCCCCCGCCGACGGATATCATTACCTTAACGCCATTGTTGTGGGCGGTGGTTACCAGGCTTTGGAATTTGGAAGCGTTATCCAGCGCCTGCAAACTGCCGTTGGTATTAGGTATTAAAAACGCATAATTGATGTGGGTGAGTTTGCTGTATTGTACAGCGTTTACATCCCCCTCCCAGCTGGGCATATAGCCTATCACTTTAAAGGTAGCCGCAGTCACCGGTTCAGGGGCGGTCATGCTTTTGGAGGATAAGCCGGGCGATTGGGGTGCGAAGTCAGCCGTGTTTTCTTTACGGCAGGACGACAGCGCGAAAAGCACTATCGCAACTACAGCGAGCAGATAAGCGTTAAGTTTTGCTTTCATAAAATAGTAATTAAAGGTTAATAATTATTGGTTTGTTAGTTTTCGGTTAAGCTCTGAGGAACGGGCCTGTATATTGTAGCTGCCAAGCCCGCCAGCGCATCAAATAGGGTAATCAGGGGCTTTAAATCATTAAATATTACGCTATTTGATAGGGATAAATTTATATATTAAAATATAAATATCTGATTATTAGTAATTTGTATTGATTTTAATACGGGTGAACCGCAAGCGCGGTGGCGACGCAAACCGCCGTTTTCAGCGATGAGGAATAAAAAACAAGCGAAAAAGTAGTTTTAGGCGATACGCTTGATTCGCACCAAACCGGGGTTAATTATAAAGCAACAAAACCCTACAAAAACCCTACAATGCAAAAAAGGCCCGCTAATAAATAGCGAACCTTTTAAAAATTTAATTAATCCCCGTATATATTATTTTACCGCACCCGGAGTAGTGTATGGTAACTTTTGCGGATCGTAGCTTGCCCAGCCTGCTGACCAGTCTGTTGATCCGAACGCACCTAAATAGGTTGGTGTTTTGTCAAAAAATGTATCCCCGGTAAATTTAGCGCTTGTAAATACCGACGCTGTCGTAGCGGCGGCGCTGCCATCTTTTACAGTGAAGTTCGGCGTACCTGAATTTGTGCCGCCCGAGGCTTTGAAATCAGATCCATATTTTAATGGATCCATCATTACGTCAGCCGCACCTTTTGTATTGTCAAAAACGTTTGTTCCTCTTAGGATGGTTTCGAACAGAGTTTTATTTTGACCTTTCACTTCGTTTCCTTTTGAGTTGCACGCATAAACCAGGTTATTGGCTACAACCAGTTTACCGGCGACAAAATTTGAAGATGAATTTTGAGGACCGGCAGGCAGGCCGTCGTCTATATAAACGCCTTCGGTGTAATTCAATAACAACGAATTGAACAGGCTTAGTGATGAATTACGGCGAATTTGAGCAGCATGCTGGAAGTTGGCGTTAATACCAGACGTTCCTGTTGGCGAAAGCAGCGGGCCGACAATTGTCATGTTTGAGAATATTACACCGGTTTGAGGCGTGTTATTTGAACCTACAGCATCGTTGTCCGATTCAAAGCCATTTGACCCGGAATAATCTGCAACAACCTGCGCGCGTTGGGCCAAACCGAACTGAACTTTACCTGAGAAACCAAAGTCGGTATCAAAATCGTCATCCTGCGCACCTATTGAAAGCAGGTGTTTAGCAGTAACAGTTCCCCCAAACCACTCGAACGAGTCATCACCTGAGCGGTAAACTTCTATATAATCAAGGGTTGTTCCTGCTCCTACGCCGCCCATGGTTAAGCCATTGATCTCATTATCCGGAGAGAAAGGAATGCCTGCGTATTCTATGCGTACATATTTTAGCGTACCTGAATTATCATTAGCATCGGTACCGCCGTATTGTATGTATTTTGCCGCGTCGCCTTTAGGATCAAGGCCGCCTTCAATATTTGGTGTTGAGGTGGGGTTAACAGGCGCTTTGCCTAACAGGATTACTCCGCCCCAATCTCCGCTTGAGCGGCCGCCGGCCGGAAGATTTGAAGTAAACACAATCGGCTTTTCGGCAGAGCCGGCAGCCTCAATTTTAGCTCCGCGTGTAATTATCAAAGTGCCTTTAGTGGCTTTATCTCCTTTGATAATTGTGCCTGGCTGAATAGTTAGCGTAGCGCCGTCGGTTACGTATACAAATCCCTTTAACAGGTAAATTTTGTCTGATGTCCATGTAGTGGCAACTTTAATATCACCGCTCACTTCAACCACATTGCCAGGAGTAACCGGCGTTACCGGCGTCGTATCCTTTTTCGAACATGCGGCGAAAAACATCGCCGTCAAGAGTAATAGTAATGTGTGCTTTTTCATACTTGCTTTTTTATTTATAGTTGTTTTGTGTTTTAATGTCATACGCCGCCTTTACCTATAATGCATAGGTGAACGATAAAGAAAGGCTGGTACCCTGTTTATACCTGCTGAATATGCGGTCTTTGCTTGCCGAAAATTCTCCGTTGTTATCGTAATCCAAGAAGAACTGGTAGTTGTTATTCAGCAGGTCGGCGGCATTAAGTTTAAATTCACCGCGGTTTTTAAATGTTTTGTAACCCACCTGGAAGTCGAGCACATTGCGGGGGCTCTCATATACGTTAGGAAAGTTTGCTCCCCTTGATTTAAATATCCTGCCACCAATACGATTGAACAGTACATTAAAGCTCAACTTTTGCTCCAGTTCAGTATGCAACAAACCCGCGTTAATGACATAAGGCGATTGGCCGACCATCGGCCGCTTTGTACCGATAAGTAAAGGATCTTCCACTTCCGACTTTACCAGCGACAAGTTGGTATATATGGTGGTATTTTTAAACGCATCCTGGCTGCTTATAAACTCCAGCTTTTTCCTTACTTCAAGCTCCACTCCGTAAGTGGTTGCCTTTTTAACATTCAGGTAGCTTATTTCGGGGGTGGAGGCATTTACATCGTTTATATTCGACTCGATAGCATTATTGAATTTTTTGTAGAATGCAGAGACCGAAATTATCTGACCCGCCGAAGGATAAAATTCATATCTTAAATCTGCGTTGTCTATAAGCGCACGCTTCAGGTTAGGGTTGCCCGTCTGCAGGGCAAGTAATTCATAATCGTAATACGACGTCCGCGCCAGTTCCCTGAATTCGGGCCGCGCAAGGGTGCGGTAATACGATAAGCGCAGGTTAGCTTTTGGCGTAAGTGCATAGGTAAAATTGGCCGATGGCAACACATCAACATTATCAAGCCTGGTTTTGGGTATCGATGGGCTATTTGCCGTAAGGCTGAGGTTAAACTGCTCCACGCGCACGCCCCACACCATCCGCAACTTATCGCTCAACTTGTTGTCAAGCATCAAATAACCCGAGTTTACGTAACTGCTGGCATCGTAAGAGTCTGCGTCGCCGTTAATCTCTTTCAGGTCGTATTTCCCGGCGTTGACAAGATCGGAGCCAAAAAGAGTAGCCAGCGGGCGTTGGGCTATTTGGTTTCGCTCGTCCCCATCAAACACTTTGTCACTTATAAGCAGGCCTAAAAACCGCACGTCAAAGTTCCGTTTACGGTATTGCGTACCCAAGCCTGCCTTAAAGGTAGCTGGCTGTTTAAATAATGTTAAAGGCGCAGAGTAGCTTACATCGCCTGAATAAATATTTTCCGACAAATATGAAAACAGCCGTGCATTTTCTTTTCCGATAGTACCTTGTACGTTTGCAACATAAGGTACAGCCGGATTGTTGCGGTCATTTACATTGCGCGAGTAGCTGGTTTTGCGCTGGTCGGGCTGGTCATTAATAATATTGCTATAACCTGCTGTCCATTTCAGCTTTGAATTTTTGCTGCCAACCCCATGCTCGCCTTCCAGTGTGGATTTAAATAATGCTTTCTGGATCAGGTCAAACGCATAAAACCGCACATCGCTCGATATGGCTGAATTTTCTCCCTGCCGGTAAAGAAATTGATCGTCGAAAACCCGGTTATATATGTTTTTAAATGTTATTTTGTTTTTGCCGTAGGTATAGGCAAAATTGGCGAGCGCCCCAACATTGGTTGAAAATTTATACTGCTGGTCGTTGTACCTGAATGTATAAAAATCGCGGAACACGTTAGGACTGTTTTGCAGCGAGTTACGGTAGGTGATGGCAGCTAAAGCGCCAAATTTATTGCCATTTTTACCTATTTCCTTCACACGGCCTAATGATAGCTGATAATTCTGTCCCGGTATTGCACTTTGTGTATACGTGTTATAATCAGGATTTAAAGAATTGATTGCGTTAATAGTTTGCTGCTGGCTCAGTGATGAACTTACTACCTGTTGCGTAGTTGGAAAACTGGCCGGTAATTTCCTCGAGCCATTATCAAATCCGAGATAATCGGTGGCATTTCGATACCCGCTCTTAAAGTTCTTAAATGTGGTTTGCGTATTATAAGTATAGCCCAGGCTTACCGTGGTAAAATTTTCGTCCGGTATATCGCGGGTATTTATTTGTACGGCGCCGCCGGCAAAATCACCCGGCAGGTTTGGCGTAGCTGTTTTATTGATAATAATGTTTTCCACCAGGTTCGACGGAACGATATCAAAAGAAAACGCCTTGCGGTTCGGCTCGGTGCTTGGCAAGGGCGCGTTGTCGAGCAAGGCAGTATTATAACGGTCGCTCAAGCCCCTTATAATCACAAATTTATTGTCCTGTATGGTTGTTCCGCTAACGCGCTTCAGTACTTCAGAGGTGTTTTTATCAGGCGTTGCCTTAATACTTTCAGAAGATATGCCATCAGTAATTGCTGCATTATTTTTTTGGGCGGCATATAATGAGCCTACCGTTTCTTTCCGGAATGTCGAAGTCACGGTAACTCCTTTCAGTTCCTGCCTGGCGTCAGGGTTAAGAACTATATCAAGATGCAGCACATCGCCGGGATTAACCTCAACATCATTAATTACTTTGGTTTGATACCCGATATATTTTATTGCCAGCGTGTACCTGCCGGGGGCGAGAGCGCTTAACATATAATTTCCGTCAACGTCTGTGGCGGTGCCCCTTCCGGTGTTTTGTATGTAAATAGTGGCGCCTATCAGTGTCTCGCCCGTTTTTTCGTCCGAAACTTTTCCGGAAATTTTACCTGTCGCATCGGCGTAACAGGCGCTATAGCTGCAAAATAAAAGCTGAAAAGTAATTAGGAATAATGCTATCTTTTTCACGTATTAATTATTGCTGCAAAGCTATTTTGCGGCTAACGCACGAAAGAATTATCGCAATTATCAAACTAATATCATTTGCTTAAGGGCTGGTTAATTTTGGTTCAATTTCACAACTATCCCGGAAGAAAATAAGAAGGTCCGGCTAAGTACCGGGCGATATCTATTTAATGGCTACACCTTTTGGATTGCCTAAAAGCGCCAGGTTGTGGTTTATTCTTCTAAGCACATATAAAAAATTATGCATCTCCTGCCAGCTTATATCGTGTACCACGTTATCCTCCAGTTCATGAAATGCATCTTCAAAAGTCGACACGATATCCCATGCCTTTTGGGTACACACCACCATTTTCCCGCGGCGATCGCGGTAATTTATTTCTCTCGTGATGTAGCCTTTCTTTTCTAGCAGGTCCACAATGGCAACCATATTCGATTTCTCAATCTGCAGCTGGTCACACAACACTTTTTGGGTTGTCCTTCCGCCCTGCCGGGTCAAAAGCAATATAACATGGAAGTGGTGGTGAATGTCCACATCTTCCAATATTTTAAAAAGCTGTTGGTGGTAGGTTTTATTAGCCAGCATTATCTGCAGGCTGATATTCTCTCCGTACTTCATAATAAACTTAGCAAAATCGCCCTGTAAGCAAGGGAATTTACAGCGGCAGGTCCTTGTAAAATTTAACCAGTGAAAAACAACGGGCAATGGAAAGCCGCTCAGGCTAACCATTATGGGGTATTAAAATAAGGAAGGGAGAATTTTCAGATTATTAGCTGGCCCAATACAATATACCGGGAGCGTTTTAGCACAGAATAGCAAATATTTAACCGGAACCACTGCCGCGCAGATATCAGCATCATATTCAGCAATACCACCAATAGTACACCTGTAAGCAGCGGCATCCAGGAGACGTCTTTCAACTTAAGGTTCACAGGCGGTATCTGGCAGCGATGCTTGGTGATTATGACCCAAATTTTAAGGTGAATGGCATTTGTAAAGCTATACTGCTTAGCTTTACCGGCGTGGGCCGGGCGGTGAGAAACATGCGTTTGATGGTGATGACCGAAACTCTTATGGCTGATAAAAAGAGAAAGGCACGGCACCATCTGCTGAAAACAAACAGTAACAGCTAACAGTACTTTTATGATGGCCAGTTTGCTCAATTTTTTATCGCTATAATAAGGCAAAAGTAATTAGCATGTTACAAACTGTTACCCTAAGCAATTATTGATAACCAAATATTAACACAGACTTTACACAAGAAAGCGTTACAGCTTATTTATATTTATCTTAGCACGACAAAAATCTGCCGCTATGTCATTCCAGGGGTATTTAAAAACAATAAGAGAGAAAACCGGCAAAGGCCCGGCTGATTTCCACGAACTTGCTGCACAAAAAGGCTTTACCAGCGATGGCAAATTAGCGGCCGGTGTTAAAGCTGGCGACATAGTGAAGTGGCTGAAGGACGATTTTTCTCTCGGTCATGGGCATGCTATGGCCATTTATGCGCTACTGAACGGTATTAAGAATGAGGATAGTGAATAAGGAGTGATTCATCCGCCAGCATACTAAGCTGTTATATTTTTTGCTTTCTTCCCATCACCATAAAACCCTGGAACGATGCAAAAAATTTGCCTTCCCTGTCGTCACGCTCCAATATTGCCCACCAATCATTAATTTCGTTAGCGGTAAACGAATTTTCATTTACTCCCGTTTGAATAATTCCGCCGATAATGCGCTTGACCAATTCCAGCGGGTGACTGTATCCACAGGCCTTTACCTTAATATCATTAAATCCGAACCGCTTGAAATGTCTGAATAAATCACAGCCAATCCGGCCAGACGGAAATTTATCCGAGATGAACCCGACTATTTTCCGGGTAAGCACGGTATGTGAATGCGAAATCACCAGGGCATCCCAGTCTACATCATATACAAGCAGGTTGCCGCCCGGTTTCAGCAGTCGCAGGTATTCTGCAAACACCGGGTCTGTATCTTTTACATACATCAGCACACGTTCGGTACGGATATGATCAAAACTTAAATTATCAAAAGGCTGCGCGTTTGCCGGTGCGACCAGGAAATCAAGATTCAAGCCAGATGCGCTGTGACGTTTTTTTGCCATATCAATCATAGCATGGCTGGCATCGGTACCGGTTACCAAACCGGCGTACCCTGCAAGTTTAGCCATTTCATAAGCCTGATCTCCAATTCCGCAGCCGATATCAAGAACATAGTCGCCCCTTTGTATTTTTAGCCATGCAAGCTGCTCTTTAAATACATTCCGGACCGTTTCGCAATTATGCACATCTTCCAGAAACTTTATGAGGTAAGCGGAATCGGAATTATCTGCACTTTGAAAGCCAGCTGTTATATCCTGATTTTGCACGGTCTGTATTATTAGGTGTGCTAATTTAACTATTTAGAGGAGATATTGCGTCGTTAACGAGACCTCGGATTCCCTGTAGCCCTGTCATTCGCTATTACCGCCAGCCATATCAAGAATCACATCTCCTCCCTCCGGGCTTAATCGCCAAACCACACCGTCACCCGGTTTTGAAAATTTACCTTTAACTGCTTTTATACTGTAATTCAGCCCTTCAAAACTGGCATTTACTTTTTTGTCAGAGATATTTTTAAAGGGAAGTTTAACCTCTTCCGCAGTTGTTAAATCAAGGCGCCAGCTAAGTGATTTATCATTCTCTAAATGGATTCTGACCCGCCGCTCATCAAATGTCATTACGAGGGTTCCGGCGCTTGATTTTAAAGGCCATGAGACGCTGAGCTTTCCTTTTACTGCATCGCTGATCACGGGGTCGCCGCCTTTAAGCACTGTCTCTTTTCCATCAATTACTGCTTTAAACCGCAGCCCAGCCAGGTTATCCGGCTTGCTCCACAAGTAACCATCTACTACCGGAAGCGTAAAGAAACTGCACTCATTTGAGGTTGCTTTTTGCTTTTCATAAACTGAAGGCAGCTTTTCGTTAAACAAGTGGATATCGCGGAAGCGGAGGCTGCCGTCTTCCCATAACAGATTAGCGCGGTAAAAGCGGCTGTCGAACCATACGGTTTTGCAGTTGCTGCCGGGCAAATCCTCGTTAACCGTTACTGCTGTCGCGGGCGTAACCTTATAATGACTGCTGAACCATCGGCCCGATTGTTCCAATGTCTCTACTTTTACTTTACCCTCATCACGCAGTTGAGCTATCAGCGGAAACTGTATCTCCAAGCCTTTGGCCATAGCATCCCAGGTGAAAGAATTTTCCTGCCCGGCCTGTGTGTAGGCAAACTCCATCGAGGCGCCCTCTGTAAACTCTTTAAAGAACCAGTTAATCCAGGCAGAATCGCCGCCGGCATGCTTGTAAACCGGCTCCAGCGTGGTAACACCTTGCCGCGAATTACCCAGACCGTTGTCATACTGCCTTACCGGGTCGCTGCCCAGCATACGGAAGATTGGTACGGGTATTTGGTTAGCAGCATTTTGCGCCGGCATGTATGAGTTGATTTTGCTTGGATAATAAGCCTGGTTCCAGTAGCCACCCCACATGGTGTAACCATCGGTGCCATACTGGTCTTTACAGTTAGCCGAGGCTATGATATGATATTTCTGGTAAAGATAGTTCAGGGTATGTGCATCAATAAACCATGAGGCCACCGACTTGGGATAATAGCCGAATATTTTTTTAAACTCGTGCATATACACATCTGCCAGTTTATCGCGCTCGGCAAGGGTATATCCTGTCGAAAAACCGATATTAGCCCTCCAGTCCCAAGGATAGCGGCCGCGCCACTTTAAGCCGGCTTTCTGCACCATTGGCTGCGGTATTTCCCACCATGCACCAATTTCAAATTTGTCGCGCGGCAGGCTTTTTAGCAGCTTTTGGTAACGCGGGTCAATCAATGCATCATATTGCAGCAAAAATGTACCACCAAGCTTATATCTCTTCATTAGTTCCACCTGCTTAACTACAGTTTGGTACAGCACATCCTCCGTAATAGCCGCGTCCCGGGGCTCCAGCAACCGAATAAAGTTGACGATGTTGATTATTTTAGGTTTATCGTTTACCGGTGTTTTATTTTCCGGTCTGTTACTGTTACGGCTAAACGCCGCAACCCCAGCCAAAGCCAAAAAACAGGCCGGTACGAAAAAATACTTTATAAATCTGCTCATGTTAGTTGGAATCGCCACCTTTTGCCCCCGGCCGCAATCCGGACTAAATTAGAATTATAAAGCGAGGATAAAAAGATAACGCATCCTGCACTGTCTTTACAATGGGATGGGTAAACAATACAATCAATTTTTAATGGTAGTTACAACCTACAGCCTTAATTTTATACGCCATGCAGACTTCATCTTCGGAATGTCAAAACAACTGCTAAAAGTGCCTGCCAAAGCAGATAAGCCAGGAAAACTACTGTCACCTGGTCACTAATCAACTAAATAATCAATCCTTAACCTCGGCATCGATATTTACGGTTACTTCATCCGACAGTACAAGGCTGCTGCTGCCAACGCCATAATCAAGACGGTTTAATTTAAAACTTCCCTTAAAAGTAGTGGTAGTACCTGCCTGGCTGGCCGTAAAAGGTATTTCAACTAACCTGGTCCTATTTTTTATAGTAAGATTGAACTGCCCCGTATAATTATTGCCACCGCGGCGCCTGATAGAAACCGATTTCAGCGTAATCTTAGGATAATGCGAAACATCAAAAAAATCCTCACCATGTAAATGTTCGTCGCGGCTTGAATTATCAGTATTGATCGTAGCTGCATCCACGCTGGCTTCGATTGTACTTGTTGCCAGATCGGCCGGGTTAAAATGGACATTGGCTTGCAGACCACCAATAGTGCCGCTAACACCTATGCCGAGGTTTTTGGTTTTGAAGGTAATAGCCGAACGGGTGACAGTACTGTTTAGATATCTGAACGCAGTAGAACTGATGATAATTAAAAATATGGGCAGCAAAAACTTTTTCATCGTACTAATAAACGTAATTAATTCAGGATGATTACAAACGCAATCTATTTTTACATTTTGATTGAAAAAAGTGCAAAAGGCTTAATGCGGAATAGTTTTAATTTTATACCAATAAAAAAGGGCAGCCTTTCGGGGCCACCCTTCTAAGTTTTTCCATTATAAGATATTAATTCTGCTCAGGCTGATCTTCATCACTTGGCAAGCCTACCACCTTATAAACTCTATCACCATTATCATCCTTCATTTCCTTATAATAAACGCCATCCGGAGATACAAATAATTTATCGCCGTTAACCTTTATTTTTCTGCAATCGGGAGGCAATTCACTCACAATGTCACCCATTTGAGGCCCTTGGGGCTGGTCGTCATATACCTCGGAACCATTAGTGGTGTTCAGTTCGCCGTCTTTACCGGCAACCTGGTAAACCATACTGCCATCATCTTTGGTAACGGGCTGATAGTATACACCATTCAGCTCATAATACTGCTGACCGTTGATCACTATCGATTGTGCTTTATCAGGCAATTCTTTCACTTCAGCGCCAATTGGCGGCTCAACTACGGTGTATTCATTGTTATCATACTGATAAAACAAACCATCGCTGTAGTAGTACTGGTAATCGCCGTAAAAGAACGGATAATACCCGTAAGGCAATACGCCAATTGAAAATCCGATGCGCGGATAATAATATGACCTGTAATAACCACGATTATAGTGGTAATAATTATGATTGCCCCAATAACCGCCATGGCCATAACCTACCCGCGGTGCGCTGCGGTAATAACCTGTAGCTGGCCTATGGTTTGCATCGTAAGTACGTGGTGCATAACCATAATTACCTCTTACGCCTGTAGTGGCAGGACGTGAACCGCCGTAGCTGTAAGTGCTCCTTGGTGCAACGCCAACCCGTGGCGAAGTGGCCGGACGGCCATAGCTCTGCTGCGCCTGGCCGGCAGGTCGGGGTGCAACAGTAGACGCTGGCCTTGAAAAGCCTGAGTTATTGCTCTGTGGTCTGCTAAATGATGGCGGGGGAGCGCTTGGCCTTGAAAATGAACCACCGCCGCCACCGCTGCTGCTACCGCCGCCACCGCCACCGCCGCCTGTTGACGGCCTGTGCTGTGCGCTGGCAGGGACTGCTAAAAACGCACATACCAGCGCGCCTAAAGCGGTGTTTAATAGATTTTTATATGTAGTCTTCATGTTAAATATATTATTTACGAATACCGAAATCGGTTTTTGGGCCGGTTTATATTATATAGACTAAAAAAACAGTTAACGGTTTAATTCGCTGTAAATTATTTTATGGTAATAATAGTCAAAAAACTAAGCCGTAGTTTAATTGGTGCAGAATTATTACAAAAGGGTTTTTCCGGCAACTTACATTGGCATTTAAGTAAATATACGGAATTTGTACCTGTTACGATACAGCCAAATGACAGCAGAAAGTAAAATCCAACCGGATGCTCATAAATCTTCAGCGATAAACATAAAAGGCGCATCAAAATCAAGGCAAAAAATCCCATCATAAGACGTTTCATAGCAGCCCTCATCAATCTTTTTCAACCCAGCAGACCGCAGATCAGCAACGTGACTTAATATCGCTATTACTTCCCCCGCTGGCTTCCATTTACTAAAACCAGGCGCCACAGGAAAAATGCGCTTTTTTCTGTTAAAAATAACCAGGTTTATCTTATCTGCATAAGGCATATAATTGTCGAGGGTCAATTCATCCGCTATGATATTTACTGACGGATATTCCAGGCCCGTCAGATATTCCAGCGCGGCATTGGGAAGGCTTTTCCCGTTTGAGTTCATAATCTTAATATCTGATTGCTCAACCTGACTTGTATCGTCGGTGATAATCCAGTCGATCTTGATCCCAAGACTATCGAGTTTTTCCGCTGTTTGCGGGGTGGCGATAACCGTGGGGCTCCATTCAAGCAACTGGCCTAAAAGCTCTTCATCAAAGTTGTCCACCCCCAGCACCAATAGGGCTGGCTCCTGTTTTTCGCGAACAACATGGTGGGATGACATGAAAAGGGATTAACGAATTTTATAAATTTAAAGATGCAGTTTTGACTTTGGAAGATAATTATAATGATTGCAATTATATAGATTTTCAACTACTTCAACAATGTATCAAATCCCTGAAATCTTTTAATCCGGACTCTGTCAATATATTTTCCGGTGAAATTCTTTAAACGCCCTGCCTGCATCAATGGCGAGATTAATAGCCGCCGATACAGCTATACCATAAACACCGGTTTTAATAAGTGGATCCACGTCTTCTATTTGTACACCGCCAACGGCAATTACCGGGATGGTTATGTCCGGATGTTTTGCCAGCTCTCGGTAGCCTTCAAAGCCAAGCAGCGGATAATTGTTTGGCTTCGTATTGGTAGTTGAAAACGGGCCGTAACCGCAGTAGTCAACCACGCCACTGCTTTGTATGGCCTGCAGCCGGCGAATGCTGGTGGCTGAGGCGCCCAGTGTTTTATCCTTACCGATCACCCTTCGGATGTCCTTAAAATCAGCATCAAGATCTTCGATATGCACACCCTGGGCATCAACCCTGTTAAGCAGGTGATAATGATTCGTCAATATAAGCGTAGCGCCCCATTCATCACACACAGCTGCAATTTCGTTGATCTCATCGATCAGTTCATCATCTGGCTTTGTAAGGCATCGGTATTGTATCCAGTTAGCCCCCGCATCGCAGGCGATAGTTGCCTGTTTCAGGTGACTGCGATTACGCAAATCCTGTGTAAGATAATGGAAACGGGCAATGTATTTCTTCATGCTTTTTAGTCCGGAAAACCCGGAATATTTATTTTTTAAGGCTAGTTCCGCCAACTACAGGCAACTTCGTATTTTTAAATTTTACTACCTTCCGGACTCACTTCAATGCTTCTGTAATCGGATGGCCGATACAGCCGTTCGGCGTTTGTATATGCAATAAAGCGGCCACTGTTGCAGCAATATCGGTCATGTGCGTTTCACGGTCAAGGCGCCCGTGGTTGATGCCCCAACCCATAAATACAAGCGGAATATGATTGTCATACGGGTTCCAGGTACCATGTGTAGTGCCGGTGGCGCCTCCGGTAAAGTAACCCGGTTTCAGCATTATCTGTATCACACCGCTATGCTCTGCATTGTAACCGTTAATTACGCGGGTTCGCAACACTTCGGGAAGGTCAGCAGTCATGGGTTTTTGCATATCAACCACAAAAGCTATAGCGGGGTCTTTTTGTAAAAAGTCCATGCAATCTTTCTTCAATTTGTCCACGTCCAGATGCGCGTAGTTAACAGCATAATTATTCAGGTTCACCTGGTAATTGGTTAGGCTGCGCACCAGTCCGTCGATCGTATATTTTGATGACAGGTAAGCATTCAGACCCTTAAGCGCCTGCCCTTCGTTCCAAACTCCCGCAGGCACGCCATGGTCTTTCAGAAAGTTGGGGTTATGTGCTGCGCCATGGTCGGCGGTAATGAATACGGCATACTTGCCTTTTCCAACTTTAGCATCAAGGTAAGTAAAGAGAGTTGCAAGGTCCCTGTCAAGGCGCAGGTAGGTATCTTCTGTTTCAATTGCGTTCGGGCCAAACTGGTGACCTACATAATCTGTCGACGAGAAACTAACGGTTAAAAAGTCAGTCACATCGCGCTGACCAAGCTTTTCTGCATTTATTGCCGCTACAGCCATATCCAGGGTAAGTGTATTGCCATACGGGGTAGAGCGGATTAAACCCAGGTTATTTTTATACATGCCCGACGTCTTAACCGGCATGGTAGGCGCCGTCATGCCCCTGAATTTGCCCTCATAACCGTTGCTGTCGGCAGTGCTCTGCACATAGGTTTCAATGGGATATAATGTTGTCCAATCCTGCTTCAAATAAGTCTCCGGTAGTTTCTGGTCGTTTAAATCTTTTACCCACTGCGGCAGATCTTTCATATAATAGGTGCTGCTTATCCAGTTGCCGGTTTTATCATCAAACCAATAGGCCGCGTTTGCAGTATGCCCGGCCGGTAATATGCCTCCACGATCCTTCAGCGCAATGCCGATTGTTTTTGAGCGGAAGTTGGTAGCCAGGCGCAACTCATCGGTAACTGTAGTTACCAGCATATTACGCGGCGACATTTTCCCTGCGTCGGATGTGCTGCCAACAGTTTGCACAGTGGTATCCTCGGCACAGTACATAGACTTTCCGGTAGCCTGTACAATGAAATCATTACCGGCAATGCCATGGATTGCAGGTACCGAGCCTGTATAAACACAGGTATGGCCCGGCGCCGTGAAGGTTGGCAGGTAGTCAATCTGGGTATTGTCACAGCTGAAGCCTTCATTCAATAACCGCTTGAACCCTCCGTTTCCATAGCGGCTATAATATCTGAAAAGATAATCCCAGCGCATTTGGTCTACTACGATGCCCACCATCAGCCTGGGGCGCGGTACATCTGCGGAAACAGGCGTATCCAGCACAGCAGCGGGCCTGCCCACTACAGGGTTTATTACCATTACCTTTTTAGGTTTTCGTTGTGCCGACGCGGTAACGACTGCTAATGCAAATACCGCAAGGAGTACTCTTCTTTTCATCCGGAAATTTAAGAAATTGTTAAATAAAGCACGGCAAATATCAGCATTGCGATTAAGACTTAATGTGATATTTGCGTTACGACAAGTTAAAATTAAGGTTCTGCAGGGCCAAAAGTAAGCAGCGAATGCTGGCTTGCCGTATGCAAATCCCGCCATACACGGTTAATTTCTGAGCCTGTGTGTGCGGCAGTTAAACCACATAACGGATAAAGCTCATCAACAACCTTGCGGCTTACCCGGGCAAGCATGTGGCTGGTATCGCTTACGGCTTTTAATCGTTCGTCCGGGATGACATTGCGCTGCCCTATCGCCTCCCACGAACGTTCTACTGCTTCATAAAAAACCTGTCTTTGCCTGGCAATTTTTGTTTCGGCTTTATCTATCTCTTCCGTTAGCAATGCTTTCTGCCAGTCCAATAACCGGGGCTGCTTTTGCTTTTCGGCAAATAGGCCCTTGCACAAATCGATAAAGTGAATCGCCATTCCGGAAAGGCAAACAGCTATGGTGGCTTCGGCCAGCTGATGAAAAGGATAAAGGTATATCGGGGCGTTTATAATTGCTGCTGCCGGCTCTATTTTAAACTGACGGTTGGAGGTAACCTCCAGATTTTTAATTTCAAAAGCATCGCTGCCGGTGGCTGCCATACCTATATATTTCCACGTCGGCACAATGGTTACATCCTTTCTGTCGAATATAAAGGGAAGGATCAGCTGCGCTCCATCTTTCAATACCGGCTCACCATCGCTCGTAATCACGCAATTTGCCGTAATATGCGTTGCGTGATGTATGCCGCTGGCGTACTTCCACATGCCGTTAACGCGGTAGCCTTTTTTAGTGATCTCTGCGGTACCCGTTGCCGCGCCGCTGCCCGCCAGGCAAACACGCTCATCCATGAATATTTTCGGCGCAATTTCCGCAGAAATAAATCCACCAAACCAGCCGGCGCCATTGCACAGGGTTACTACCCACCCCATGCTGCCATCAGCCCAGCTTATCGCCTCCTGCTGCTGCAGAAGTCCAGTCAGGGTTGTCTGCGCTCCCCCATAAACTTCAGGGACTAACAGCCTGAACCATTTGTTAGTATAGATCAGCGCTATTTGCTGTGGATGAAGCATGCCGGCCTGCTCGGCCTCAGCAGTTGTATCGCGAATGATATTTACATCATGCTGCGTGACAAAGCATGACGGATGCGGGACTGTGTTTAATGTTTTCATACGGTAACGAGTCTTTCCGCGCCTTTCTGTTTCCTCAGGATGGCAAGCCAGCTAAAAAAACCAAAAAAGGCAACGATAAATAAAAATAAGGTGAGCGCCGAAAACATAACCAAATGCTTATAGCATAATAATGGGATGGCGAACAGGTTGGAGATATTCAGCAATATCCAGTTTTCTATCTTGCGCCCTGCCAGCAGCCACATGCCCGCCCAGGCTGTCGACGATACCCAGGCATCCCATAGCGGGACATTAGACGTAGTGAAGTTTTTAAGCAGCAGGTACAATATCAGCCACCCGGCAAATACAATTACCAGGGTAACGATCCATTCCCGGCGCGTCGACCAGCTGATTTTTACCGGCGGCGCATCGCGCCGTCTGATCCAGTGTATCCAACCATAAATGCTCATTACCAGGTAATAAATATTTAATGCGGATTCTGCATATAGCCCGGCCATCAGCAAAACATATATCCCGATAAAGGTGGAGGCAATACCCGCAGGATAAAGCCAGATGTTATTTGCCTTAGCCAGCAACACTTCAGCCACGCCCAGTAACACAGCAGCCCACTCCCAGGCTGTGGTTAAACTAACCTGCTCCATAAAAAGCTCGATCCAGTGATTTAAATTCATAGGAATAAGATCGTGGGGCAGTGGCAGCTGGCAGTAGCCGTAAAATTATTGCGACTGCTGCTTGCAGCTGCCACTGATAGTATCAGAATCTCAGGTTAAGCGATGCTAAAAAATTAACGGGCGCCTGTGGGAAATAATAGTTGTAGTTTACCGTTTTTCCGCCTTCTATGTCAGGATAGGTTGCACCGTCCGATTGGTATTTTTTGCTGAACACGTTATTGATCAGTAAGCCTATGCCTGCATTCTTAATGCCTTTCATCTTAAAATTATAATTCAGGCGAACATCGTTAACAAAATAAGCATCCAGCGAGCGGCTGTCGGTCGAGGTGTTATCCAGGTATTGCTTACCGACATATTTGCTGATGAATGCAATCTCTGCATTTTTTATTGGGTGATAACTGATAGTGCTCGCCCCAACCAGCCCTGGCGAGTAGGCTATATCTGATTGCCCGTACTGCCTCTCTTCCAGCAAGCCGGTATCATAATTCTGCAAATATTGGCGGAAATTTTTAACCTTATTGTCGCTTAACGAAGCGTTGGCATACCATGTTAACGGCTCTGCTATTTTAACCCATCCATTCAATTCAACACCTGCGCGGTAACTGTCTTTTATGTTGGTACGGATGGCCTCGCCTACATCATCCAGCGCGCCGGTTAATATCAACTGATTTTTATAGAGCATATAAAAGCCGTTAATGCCGGCCCCAAAGGTTGGCTGGCTGATACGGTAGCCTGCTTCAAAATCCGTTAAATGCTCGGCCTTCGGCCGGCTTAGTGGTGATGAGTTTACGAAGTCGCTCCGGTTAGGCTCGTGGTTAGCAACCGCGACCGATGCGTAAATATTACTTTGCTGGTTCAACTCATAGGTAATACCTGCTTTGGGGTTAAAAAAGTTAAGCGCCACCTGCTGCTGCACATTATTCAGGTTCTGGTCGTACCCAAGGAAGGAATAACCGATGTGCCTGTACTGCAAATCGCCGTATAAAATCAAACTTCCCAAATGATACTCAGCCCGGCTGAAAACATTGAAATCAGTCTTTTTAGCATTATTACGCGAATATTCATAATCGGGCGGAATAGTCGTGCTTTCCTGCGTCCATTCAATATTGTTATAATGATCGCCCTTGTATTCATTGTAAGCGCCACCCAAAATCAGATTGAAATTTTTAGGATGATACGTGAAATTATAAGTTGCGCCGTAAAAATAATTGCTCAGCCAAAGGCGTCGAACAAGGTCGGTTGTGGCAAGCGTATCGGCTCCTTTTATAACCGGTGTTAGCCCGTAATCTGCAACGGCGTCGCTGTTGCGGTATTCCTCGTAATAACCATATCCGCGTGTATAGTGCAGCGCCCCGCTAAATGAAAGGTTATTGCTTAACTGTTGGTTATAAAGCAGCTGGTAATAGTTTTGAGTATAATTGTCTGTTTGATTTTTATAATAAGAATTACTGCTGGCGATGTAGCCCAGTTCGTTATAGCGGCGGTCTCCGTATTTAACACTGTCTTCAGGCACGCCATCCCAGGCCTGGTGGGTTTTTTCATAGCCACTGAATACATTAAGGCGCAGCACACTTTTTTGACCGTAATATGCACCGCTTAAAAAGAAGGACTTCAGATCTGAACCCGAACGCTCAATATAGCCGTCGCTGCTTTGTTTTGATAAGCGGCCATCAAAACTGAATTTTCCGCCAAGCAGTCCGGTACCCAGGCTTATTGTATTTTTAACCGTACCATAAGAACCCGCCGAACTGTTTAACTCGGTATAAGCGGTGTCCCGGCGGGTGGTGGTTTGTATGTTGATGCTTGCCCCAAATGCACCTGCACCGTTGGTGGATGTACCCACGCCGCGCTGCACCTGGATATTATCAACCGATGAAGCCAGATCAGGCAGATCCACAAAATAAACGCCCTGGTCTTCGGCATCATTCAGCGGTATACCGTTAAGCGTTACGTTAATGCGCGTAGCATCCGAGCCACGAACACGAATGGACGTGTAACCTACCCCGGCGCCGGCATTCGAAGTGACTACAGTTGATGGCGTCTGCTCCAGCAAATATTCAAACCCGCGCCCGGAATTATTTTTGGCAATATCTTCTTTTTTTAAATTGGTGTAAGCCGTAGGCGATGTTGCAGATGCGCGGGTAGCGGTAACGGTAACTTCCTCGGTAAGCTGTGTGGCCGGCGCCAATTGAAAATCGGCAGTTACATTGGTATTTACAACAATATTTTGAGTGATGGTTTGATAGCCGATAAAGGAAATCTTTAACGTGTACGTACCGCTTTTAAGGTTATCAAAATGATACCTGCCTTCTGCATCGGCTACAGCGTTAAAAGCGGGAGTTGTTAAGGAAACTGTGGCGCCGGGCAATGCATCGGCCGTTTGTTTACCAGTAATTTTTCCCGAAACGGAGAATTGTGCCGCAGCTATGACAGGCAGCAGCAGGGCAATAAATGCCGCAAATAAATTTTTCAAAATGATGAATAAAAAATAGTAGTTAAACCATCTTCGCACCAGGGCGAATACGAAGTACACTTAACTTTTTACCTCTCCCTACGCCGGCATTACCCGGATCAGGTGTATGTGGGTGGTCATTAGTCAGTGGGCATTAGTCTGCGGGCCTCTTTCGGACTCAGGACTTTAGACTCAAGACTTAGAACTCCTCACAACGGGTTTGATCTCAGCCTGTCTTTCAGTTTGGTAAAATAACCTGCAGTTTATTTTAATAACCAAAACAAGGCACCCCTTGAGAATATGGAGGCAAATATAGTCCGAAAGTCGGAAAAGTCAGTAAAGTCGGAAAGATTTATGCATTTTTTGATTTAGATGGGCACTTTCGGACTTCCGGACTCTCCGACTTTCGGACTAAAACCCTACTTTTGCAAACTTTTATAATACATAACTATGCTACGTACACATACTTGCGGCGAATTGAACATGAGTAACCTTGGCCAAACGGTTACTTTATGTGGTTGGGTGCAAAAATCACGCGACCTGGGCGGAACGACTTTTATCGACGTTCGCGACCGTTATGGTTTAACCCAGCTGGTTTTTAATACAGACACAGATGCCAGTGTGCGTGATTTGAGCCGTAATCTCGGCCGCGAGTTCGTAATTGAAGTTACCGGCAAAGTGCTTGAACGTACCAGCAAGAACCCAAAGATGCCTACCGGCGATATCGAGATCGAGGTGTCGTCAATCAATATATTAAATGAGGCTAAAATCCCTCCATTCCTGATAGAGGACGAGACCGACGGCGGGGAAGAGCTGCGCGCCAAATACCGCTACCTGGATTTGCGCCGCAACCCTATCCGCAACAACCTGATGCTGCGCCACAAAATGGCACAGGAGACACGCCGTTATCTGGATGGGTTGAATTTTATAGAAGTTGAGACCCCGGTGCTGATTAAATCCACACCGGAAGGCGCCCGCGACTTCGTGGTGCCAAGCCGTATGAACCCGGGCGAATTCTATGCTTTGCCTCAGTCTCCGCAAACATTTAAGCAATTGCTAATGGTGAGCGGTTTCGACCGTTACTTCCAGATCGTTAAGTGTTTCCGCGATGAAGATCTGCGTGCCGACCGCCAGCCCGAATTTACCCAGATCGACTGCGAGATGGCCTTCATCACCCAGGAAGACATTGTAAATATATTCGAGGGGCTTATCCGTCACCTCTTCAAAACAGTGAAAAACTTTGAGCTGCCCGAGGTTCCGCGCATGCAATATGCCGATGCGATGCGGCTGTATGGATCAGACAAGCCGGATATCCGTTTCGGGATGCAGTTTGTTGAACTGAACGATGTGGTAAAAGGCAAAGGTTTCGGGGTGTTTGATAATGCGGAATTGGTTGTAGGCATTAACGCTAAAGGCTGCGCTGACTACACCCGCAAACAACTGGATGAACTTACCGAATGGCTGAAGCGTCCGCAGATTGGTGTTACCGGAATGATTTATTGCCGTTACAATACCGATAGCACCTTAAAATCATCGGTAGATAAGTTTTACAGCGAAGATGACCTGACTAACTGGGCAGCCGCATTCAATGCAGAGCCCGGCGACCTTATGCTGGTATTAGCAGGGCAAACAGATAAAGTGCGCAAGCAACTGAATGAGCTTCGCCTGGAAATGGGGAGTCGTTTGGGTTTGCGTGATAAAAATACTTTTGCTGCCCTTTGGGTGCTTGACTTCCCGCTGCTGGAGTGGGACGAAGAAACCGGCCGCTACCATGCCATGCACCATCCGTTTACTTCGCCAAAGCCCGAAGATATCCCTATGCTGGACACAGCGCCAGGCGAAGTTCGCGCGAACGCCTACGATATGGTTATTAATGGTACAGAAGTTGGCGGTGGTTCCATTCGTATCCACGACCGTACACTGCAGTCGCTAATGTTCAAGCACCTTGGTTTCTCGCCTGAAGAGGCTCAAAAACAGTTCGGCTTTTTGATGGATGCCTTTGAATACGGCGCGCCTCCGCATGGTGGTATTGCCTTCGGGTTTGACAGGCTGTGTTCAATATTTGCCGGCCTGGATTCGATACGCGACGTTATTGCTTTCCCTAAAAACAATTCAGGCCGCGATGTGATGATCGACACGCCATCCACCATTGCTGAAGCCCAAATGAATGAGTTAAAGATAAAAACAACAGTGAATTAGGATTTGCAGGATTTATCAGATAAGAGGATGCCCGTCGTTTGCGATGGGCATTTTTTATATACTATATTTGTTATATGGAAGCAGCAATTTTATCAGGGAAATCAAAAAAAGACATTCAGCTGTTGCTTACAATTGCTCAAAAAATGGGAATAAAAGCACAGTTTTTGAGTAAAGATGACCTGGAGGATATTAGAATTGCAAAAGCCATCATCGAAGGTAAAACAGGGGAATATATTGATACCGATGAATTTCTGAAGTCGTTGCAATGATCGTAAAAACCGCGATTATCGGATTGGTTTAGAATACGTCAATAATGAAATTATTCCTATCCGCTTTCTTCATAGGAAAGAAATATATAAAAGATGACCCTAACTTCTTAAAATTCGCACGTCCGCACAACATTTATGGGAACTTATACACTATTCCCAGCGCTAAGCCTTCCGTTCCCTGTACACGGTCCGAGGTGTTTTTATCATACAGGAAGGTGCCGTTTACGGTAAAGGCAATCAGCTTATTTACCTTGCTGGTGTACACAAGGTCCACACGGTGGCTGGTATAGTCAAGCGCTTGCTGGTAGGGTACAAACATCGCATAGCGCACATTAAGGTGCGACATTTTAGTCAGGTCTTTATCAAACACAGCCACTACCTGGAACGCCAGCTCATTATGTACGCGCTTGCCTATCGGTACGCCATAATTGGAAGGCTGGTTATGATAGATAGTGGTATCCAGCACGAATGTTTGCCGGGCGGTGCCGGTACCCAGTCGCAAGTCAAAAAATTTGCTTGGTTTAAACTCAAAACCTACCGATTCAGTTAAATATCCCGGAGACATAAAATTCGAAATCAGTTGATTGATGGGATTTCCCAGCGAATCGGCGGTATAATTAAAGCCCTTATCAAACTGCGATTCAAAAGTTAACGACCCGAAAAAGAACCATTTTTTGGATAATTGCGACGCAATTTTATTGTCCCAGAAAATACGGTCGTTGGTTTTGCGCGAACCCTGCCCCTTATTTTTTGATATACCATAGATCAGGTTCAATTCGGAAGCAAAGTTTAGCGGTGCTTTGTTGTATTCAACTTTGTAATCAAAATTACCACCTAACGCAATAGCGCTGATGCCCCCCGCGGCGTAGTTGCTGCTAAACGCCGACTGACTAAAATTTAAACCAAACAATACCGACTTATGCCAATAACTTACCTGGTAATCCAACATGGTAACCGGCAACTCTTCTCTATGTATCTGCACTTCGCGAAAACGTTGTGGCAGGGCATTTTTGCCTGGATCGATCCGATATTTGTTCAGTTGGTTGGTGTCAACTTTCAGGGAGTCGGTTTTTTGTGCCGATGCGCTGAGCGTGGCGCATAACAATAAGATGAGTAACCCGGGGACGGTTTTTAGCATAATGGTAGAACTTTAGCCATGGCCTTTGTATACGGAGAACGTTTACAACGCCTAAACAGTTAAGCGGCAAATTTATTATAATATAGTTAATTTTTAAGAGAAAAAGTAAGGAAGGGTGATGCTGAACAGATAAATTGCTATAAACCTTCACTCCGGCTTTTTTCAAAACGATTAATTTTTAAAGTGCAGATGTTCCGGGATGCATTTTCCTGACGGCGATAGCGAAGGATCCGGGTTTACAGGTACTTTACAGTTTTCGGTTGTAAACCTACATTTAATACACTAATAGTCAGATTGTTATATGGTTACAGGTGCTAAAATCTGTAAACCTTGGGATTGAAGCTTTCGTTATGTAGCTAATATTCTGACTGATAGTTCTTTGTGAATCTTTGTCAAACAAACCAGTGTCAGCTTTCCATAATTATCGGGCGATGCCCCGGGAACAGAAACTTTAAAACCTGTTTCCATATGATGATAAACGAATACAGACAGAACGCAACCGGATTTTCGTTATCTTTCCTCAACTCCTCAAAAAACTCTATCTTACACCCACAATTATAAAAGAGCGTTGTGTTAGTTAAAACCTTTGGAAGCGCCGTGTATGGTATCGAGGCTATTACGATCACCATAGAAGTAAATATCAGCGGCGGCGGCAAACCTTATTACACTATTGTAGGCCTGCCCGATAAGGCGGTGAGCGAATCCATGGAACGTATTGAGGCTGCCCTGAGCACAAACGGGTTCAGGATGCCACGGCAGAAAATAGTGGTAAACATGGCCCCTGCCGACATCCGCAAAGAAGGCTCTGCCTATGACCTTACTATCGCGACCGCTATATTAGCCAGCTCGGGACAGATTGACGGCGAGAACCTTGGCAAATACCTCATTATGGGCGAGCTATCGCTTGACGGCACGGTGCAACCCATCAAAGGAGCTTTACCGATCGCCATCCAGGCCCGAAAGGAGGGCTTTAAAGGATTTATCCTCCCCAAACAAAATGCCCGCGAAGCTGCTATTGTAAACGACCTTGAAGTATACGGCGTTGAAAGCCTAACCCAGGTATCCGGCTTTTTTGACGGCACAACCCGGATTGAACCGGAAGTAGTAAACACCCGCGAAGAGTTTTTTAAAAGCCTTACTGCTTATGACAGCGACTTTAGCGAAGTACGCGGCCAGGAAAACATTAAACGCGCATTGGAAATTGCCGCTGCGGGCGGCCATAATGTGATATTGATTGGCCCGCCGGGGGCTGGCAAAACCATGCTGGCACGACGGCTGCCATCTATATTGCCTCCGCTAAGCTTACATGAATCGTTAGAGACTACCAAAATACATTCTGTTGCAGGCAAATTGGCGGCGGCAGATGCGCTGGTTACCACGCGGCCGTTCCGGTCGCCGCACCATACCATTAGCGATGTGGCGCTGGTGGGCGGCGGCAGCAACCCGCAGCCGGGCGAAATATCGCTGGCACATAACGGCGTACTTTTCCTTGACGAATTGCCCGAATTTAAACGGACGGCCCTCGAAGTGATGCGCCAGCCGCTGGAAGAGCGGCGGGTAACCATATCGCGCGCAAAGTTTACCATCGACTACCCGAGCTCGTTTATGCTGGTAGCGAGTATGAACCCATGCCCCTGCGGTTACTTTAACCATCCCGAAAAGGAATGCGTGTGCCCGCCCGGCATTGTACAAAAATATCTAAGCAAAATATCCGGCCCGCTGCTGGATCGCATCGACCTGCATGTAGAAGTTACCCCTGTGAATTTTAACGAGCTTGCAAGCGACCGCCTGGCGGAAAAAAGCGAGTTTATCCGCGACCGCGTAATCAAAGCCCGCGACATACAATCACACCGTTTTGGCAATAAGCCCGATCTGCATGCTAATGCGCAGATGAGCCCGCAAATGGTGCGCGATATCTGCAAAATAAGCGAAGCCGGGCAGAATCTGCTAAAAAAGGCAATGGAAAAGCTGGGACTGTCAGCCCGTGCTTATGACAGGATATTAAAAGTATCACGCACCATAGCGGATTTAGCAGGCAGCGAAGAGATCGAGCTGGAGCATCTGGCCGAAGCTATACATTTCAGAAGCCTGGACAGGGAGGGGTGGGCTGGATAATATACCGCTATAAAGCAGCACATTCATGAAAACATTGAAGATCATATCCCCCTTTTATTTACTGGTTTTAATAACTTTTTCTGCCGCTGCGCAGCCTAAAATAAATGGTTTCCGGCTATTGAAATCAACCGTCAGTGAATATGAAAAGGCGGAATGGAACATCACCGTAAACGCCTCTTATACCAACCCATACGATCAAAAAGATATCAAGCTCGACATGGTATTGATTTCGCCTTCCGGTAAGCCTGTAGCGCTGCCTTGTTATTATGAAAGCGGGAACGCAGGCGCATCAACATGGAAGGCAAGATTCGCGCCTCAGGAAACGGGGAAGTATAGTTATACCTTCCATCTTCAAAATAAAGACGGTTCAGATGAATCAAAGTCTGCATCTTTTATAGTAGCGGCAACACAGAAGCCCGGCTTTCTGCACAAAAACACTTTGTGGACATTCAAATTTGACAACGGGCAATTATTTCGTGGCATAGGGGAAAATGTGGGGTGGGAGTCGCGCTCATTTGAAAATCCAAAATGGACCTATGATTATTTGTTACCGACCCTGGCAAAAAACGGCGCCAATTTTTTCCGTACATGGATGTGTTACTGGAACATACCACTCGAATGGCAAAAGGTGAGCTCAACCAAACGCTACAGCAACACCACTGAATACTTTAACCCGGGCGCTATTCAACGCATGGACGAACTGGTAAAGCTCACCGATTCGCTGCATTTATATTTTATGCTTACGATGGACTGGCATGGTCACCTGATGGAGGACGGCGGATGGAAGAACAGCCCATATAATGTTTTAAATGGCGGTCCGGCCAAAACCCCGGCAGAATTCTTTACGCTGCGCAGCGCTCGCGACAGGTATAAAAACAAGCTTCGTTATGTAGTGGCCCGCTGGGGATACAGTACCAGCATTGCGGCGTTTGAATTTTTTAACGAGGTAGATAATGCTGCATTTAACAGCGCTGACAGTATATTAATTCCCCATGCGGCAATTACCCAGTGGCACGACGAAATGAGCCGCTACCTTAAAGATATCGACCCTTATCATCACCTGGTTACTACCAGTGTATCCCACCGGGATATTATGGGTATGAATTCCATCGCTTATATCGATTTTAACCAGAAACATATTTACAAGCACACCGAAAAAATACCGGCTATTTATCCCGACTACATTCAAACTTTCGGAAAACCATACGTGGTTGGCGAGTTTGGGTATCGCTGGGAAGATGATAATCCAAAATACGGCGAGAGCTTTGATTTTGATTACAAGCGCGGACTATGGTACGGCCTGTTCAGCCAAACGCCTATCCTGCCGATGACCTGGTGGTGGGAGCTTTTTGACACCCGCAATATGACGCCTTATTTTAATGGCGTCCGGCAGGTAAGTGATGAGATGCTGAAAGCTGGAAATGGTAATTTTGAACAGTTTTCCGTAAGCTCCGGCAGGATAGAAAGCTATGGTGTCAGGTGCGGGAATAAATATTTTATCTACATGCTGAATAATACAGGCGAGAAAATAACTACGCCAATATCATTCAGCGTTGAAGGTAAAACTGCAACCGTGGAATCTTTCGACCCCGAGACAAGGCAGCGAAAACAAGCTAATCGATTTGAGGTTAGTAAAGGACAGTTGACAATAAATGCGGTTGCCCTCGAAGCGAAAACAGAAACGGTATTTGTAATAACTCAGAAGTGATCTTAATATTTACGAAGTTTTAAAGCTTAGTAGCCTGCAGAAAGACCAAGCTATTTTTTACACTTCCGTTAACACTGTAAACTGAAAGTCCAGTGGCTCGAACGCCCGAACCAACTCCTCTATAAAGCTCTGCCCCCACTTTACGTAGAACAAGCCGAAGTTTTCGGTACGTTCCTGCAGGCTATCTTTCGGGAAAATATCTTCTTTGATGTGTTCAATCTGTTCGAGCCGGGTCTGATAATTGCGCCGCTCTGCTTTAACCAGTTTCTTCTCCAGGTTATCCATAGCATGCTTCAAGCGCGCTTTTACGGCTTCGGTGGATGGCGCCAGCGTAGGCTCAATTTTAGCTGCACGCTGTTTCAGCTTATCAAAAACCGAGTTTAACTCGTCCCACTCGTCGCTAAGCGAAAGGTTGTGTTGGCTATGCTTTTTTATCCAGTTGTTTTTTATTTCGTCGGCGGGCTTAAAGAGCTCGGCCGGTTGCAACTCCATACGAATGATCTTCGCAGCGGTTTCTTTTTCGATTAAAAGGCCGGAGTTACGTAAAATCAAAATAGGAAAATCTACCTGGTAAAAATCAAAGTTAGATTTTAACTCCAGCCAGTAAACTACTTCGGCCCCGCCGCCAATGTAGGCGATGTTAGGTAATATGCATTCCTGGTACAATGGACGCATGACCACATTCGGACTGAAACGCTCAGGATAGGTATCAATCTCGTTACGCAGTTCTTCTTCCGAAAAGCTGATTTCGGTATTCATCACCCGGTAGCGGTCATGCTCGAAGACAAGGCGCTCGCGCAGACCGTCCATCAGGTAAAAAAAGTTTATCTCACGCGGGTTAACCTGTATATGTACGCCTAATTCGTGTAGCTTTTTATTGGTAACCTCGATGTTTTTGAAGCTGTTTTGTTCGATAATATCACGTGCGATGATGGGTGCGAATGACTGCTTGAAGCGATGGTCATCTGCGTCAATGATCACAAGCCCGTACTGCCCAAACAACGCATTCACCAAATAACGTGTAGCATCGGCCAGCTTATCAAATTTAGTATAGGCCGTCTCTACAATTTCACCCAGCTCATCGGCGTGATTATCTATGCCCAAAGCGCCTTTATATTGATTGATAGCCACACGCATGGTCTCCGGGTTAATACGGCCGGTCGCGCCGGACGCCTCGTACCACCAATGCACTTTCTTGCCGCCGATATTGGTGTAGTTTATCTCGGCAAAATCATGGTCTTCCGATGCCATCCAGTAAACGGGCACGAAATTTTTATCCGGAAATTTTTCTTTGAGCTGGCGGGCCAGCTTTATAGCGGTTACGATTTTATAAATAAAGTAAAGCGGACCTGCAAAAATGTTCAGCTGGTGGCCTGTAGTAACGGTATAAGTACTATCAAGCGCCAAGTCTTTCACAGCCTGGAGAGGTGTGGCAAAATCGGTCTTATGTCCATTTAATCTTGCATATTGTTCAAGCAATACATCCACCAAAATTTTTCTGTCGGCGACAACTTTTTTCTTGCACAGGAACTGTTCAAAGCCATCAAAATCAGGACGGTAAGTATAAAACGGGCGAAGCGCCGGGGCGTCTTCCAGATAATCGATAACAGTTGGGGAGAAAGCCCCGGTTTCTTTGTAGCTTATACAGGCTGCGTCCATGGATCTCGGATGTCGGATTTTCGATTTCGGATTTAAATCCGGGATAAAACAAAGCCGAATTTAAATTTTAAATTTCTAAAACCAACAGCCTGTGTATGAAACGGATTTATTTTACAATATGTCCATAAAGGTCAAAGTCCTCGGCGGTATCAACCTGTACGTTTACATAACCGCCGATGGTTGCATAATCTTGCGAAGCATCAATCAGCACTTCATTATCAACCTCCGGCGAATCAAATTCCGTACGGCCGACAAAATAATCTCCATCCTTTTTATCAACCAAAACTTTAAATGTCCGGCCGATTTTCTCCTGGTTTTTATCGAAGCTAATGCCCTGCTGAATCTCCATTATCGCATCGGCACGGTCCTGCTTCACTTCCTCCGGAACATCATCAACTAACGAATAGGCGTGGGTTTTTTCCTCGTGGGAATAAGTAAAACATCCCAGACGGTCGAATTTGGTTTCTTCAACCCATTCCGCCATTTCTTCAAAATCCTGCTCAGTTTCGCCGGGATAGCCGGTGATGAGCGTGGTGCGCATAGCAATACCCGGCACTTTATTGCGGATTTGGTTTACCAGGTCGATAGTTTTTTGCTTGGTGGTTCCGCGGCGCATGGATCTAAGCATGTTATCGCTAATGTGCTGCAAAGGCATATCCATGTATTTACAGATATTTTCGCGCTCGTTCATCACATCCAGGATCTCCATCGGAAAGCCGGACGGATAGGCATACTGCAAACGTATCCACTCGATGCCATTAACGTCGCTTAAGCGCCGCAATAGTTCATCCAGGTTACGTTTGCCATACAGGTCGAGGCCGTAATAGGTTAAATCCTGGGCAATAAGTATTAGTTCTTTGGCGCCGTTTTTGGCGAGGGCTTGTGCGTCTTTCACCAATTGTTCCATTGGTGTGCTCAGGTGTTTGCCCCTCATCAGCGGGATAGCGCAAAACGAGCACGGGCGGTTACAGCCTTCTGCGATCTTAAAGTAAGCGAAATGTTTAGGGGTGGTCAACAGGCGCTCGCCGATCAGCTCGTGCTTATAATTTGCTCCGACAGAGCTCAACAGGTTTTGCAGGTCATTTGTACCGAACCATGAATCTACGTTGGCAATTTCGGCTTCCAGTTCAGGCTTGTAGCGTTCAGACAGACACCCGGTAACAATTACTTTCCCCACTTTGCCCTGCTCTTTCAGTTCGCTGTATTGCAGAATAGTATCGATCGATTCCTGCTTGGCGTTATCTATAAAGCCACAAGTATTTATAACGATAATATCATCGCTGGCAACCCTTTCGGCCTCATGCACTACATCAAAGCTATTGCCTTTCAGCTGGCCCATCAGCACTTCAGAGTCGTATACGTTTTTAGAGCAGCCGAGTGTTACCACGTTTACACGGGGTTTAGTCTGTATTTCTGGCCTGCTTACTGATTTTGTTTTCATGTACTTTCACACTTTATCTTCCCGCTTTGTCATTGCGAGCGAGGAACGAGCGCGGCAACCTCGTCAATATGCATAGTCCGCAAGGCAAGGCGACGAGATTGCTTCGTTCCTCGCAATGACAAAGTTTTTTATTGTTTAAATAATGAATTCACAAACCCCTGCCTGTCAAACAGCTGCAAATCATTTACACCTTCACCAACACCAATATATTTTACCGGGATTTTAAACTGGTCGCTTATCCCTATTACCACACCGCCTTTGGCTGTACCATCCAGTTTGGTTAGTGCCAGCGCATTCACATCGGTTGCTTCGGTAAACTGCTTACACTGCTCAATGGCATTCTGACCGGTTGAGGCATCCAGTACCAGCAATATTTCGTGCGGAGCGCCAGGGACTACCTTCTGCATTACGTTTTTGATCTTGGTAAGCTCGTTCATCAGGCCTACTTTATTATGTAAACGGCCGGCTGTATCAATAATTGCCACATCGTCGCCATTGGCTACCGCAGAGCGCAGGGTATCATAGGCTACGGAGGCTGGGTCAGAACCCATAGCCTGCGCTACAACTTTTACGCCAACGCGCTCGCCCCAAAGCTGTATCTGGGCAACGGCGGCAGCGCGGAAAGTATCGGCAGCGCCTAATACTACTTTATTACCCGCTTGTTTTAATTTATTGGCCAGCTTTCCGATGGTAGTGGTTTTGCCCACACCGTTTACGCCCACCACCATAATTACATAAGGCTTATGATCGCCGTATTCGAAATTGGTGAAATCGTTACTGTTATTCTCGGCCAGGAGTTTTTGAATTTCGTCTTTAAGAAGCGAATTCAACTCCGCGGTGCTTACATATTTATCCTGGGCAACGCGGGCCTGTATACGCTCAATTATCTTCAGCGTGGTTTTAACGCCAACGTCCGAGGTTACCAGTACTTCCTCCAGGTCGTCGAGCACGTCATCATCGATGGTGGACCGGCCGGCAACGGCTTTGGTTATTTTTGAAAAAAAGTTATCCTTGGTTTTTTCGAGCCCTGTATCCAGCGCCTCCTGCTCCTGCGGGGTAGCTTCCTTTTTTTTAAAAAAATCGAATAATCCCATGTGTTTTTTAATGTACGAATGTGCGGATATGCAAATGTGCGGATTTATAAGCGCAATTGAGTTTTTTCTATGTCAATTCGCTATCCGCACAATCACGCGTCCGCACATCAAATAAAAAAAGCCTTCCCGTGTAAACAAGATGGCTTTTGTATTTTTATGCTTAAATTAACAGTTATTTTCCGTTAATCGCGTCCTTAACGTTATCGTTAGGAACGATTTGCTCTTTAAATGAGTAAGCGCCGGTACGTGGTGATTTAACCATTGTTATCACTTTCGAAAACTCTTTGCCCTTTCCGGTTTTCAGGGTTGCAACTACTTTCTTTGCCATGTCTTATTAATTAGTGAATTAGCGAGCTAGTTAATCAGTGATTTGGACAGCGTTAACTTAATCAACAAATCAACCCAATCAACAAATTACTTAATTTCTTTATGAACAGTTACTTTACGTAAAACAGGGTTGAATTTTTTCAACTCCAGTCTTTCAGTTGTGTTCTTTTTGTTCTTGGTGGTAATGTAACGAGACATACCAGGCATACCGCTGGTTTTATGCTCGGTGCACTCTAAAATTACCTGAACCCTATTGCCTTTCTTAGCCATCTTTTTATTTATTGAATTAGAGAATTAGCGAACTAGCGATCCGGCTTTGTGGATCCAACCACTCACCCAATCAGCTTAATTAGCTATCTGCTAAATATAACCCTTTTTAACGTATTTATTGATGCAGGCAGTTATACCATTTTTGCTGATGGTTTTAACAGCCGAAGTAGAAACCTTTAAGGTAATCCATTTATCTTCTTCAGGAATGTAAAACTTCTTAAGTTTTAGGTTTGGATGAAATCTGCGTTTAGTTTTAACGTTTGAGTTTGAAACGTTATTGCCAACTAAAGATCCTTTTCCTGTTAGATCACAAATTCTTGACATGACAAATCTTTTTAATTCTCCCCTTTTGTAAAGAGTTTGCAAATATCAGGATTTAAAGTGAAATAGGCAATACTGTTTTAAATTATTTTTTCAAATTATTTGAAGCGATAGTTTTGAACATTAAGTGCGTTAGTAACACTATGTGATTGTCTTAGAAGCTGTCTAAAAATATAAATATACCGGTTTTAGCCCCACTCAAACCCTCCCCGGAAGGGAGGACTTAAAATATACCTAAGCTAAAGTCTCCCCAACCGGGGGAGATTTAGAAGGGGCTAATGCCCTGTAATAATTACTGGCAACCGTTTTTGGACAATTTCTTAGATGTAATCTTTTTAAAAAAATTTAAAAAGTTCCTTTTCGCTTTATACATCTCCTATAAAATTATTAATTTACACCACCAATTCCATAGACTATGAAGACCGCAATGAAAATCTCATCATTTGATGAGTACAAGCAAGTTTATCAGCAAAGTATAGAGCAGCCCGAACAATTTTGGGAAGGCATTGCCGAAAATTTTTACTGGCGCAAAAAGTGGGACAAAGTGCTGGAATGGAACTTTAAGGAACCACGCGTTAAATGGTTCCAGGGCGCAAAGCTTAACATTACTGAAAACTGTCTCGACCGTCACCTGGAAACACTCGGCGATAAGCCGGCCATTATCTGGGAGCCCAACGATCCCCAGGAAAACCACCGCATACTTACCTATAAACAACTGCACGATAAAGTTTGCCAGTTTGCAAACGTGCTTAAAAACAATGGCGCGCAAAAAGGCGACCGTATTTGTGTTTATATGCCCATGGTGCCCGAGCTGGCCATCGCTATTTTAGCCTGCGCACGTATTGGCGCTATACACTCTGTTGTTTTTGGCGGGTTTTCGGCCCAGTCCATCGCCGACAGGATAAACGATGCTTCCTGCAAACTGGTTATTACCGCGGATGGCAGCTTCCGTGGAAATAAACCCATAAAGTTAAAGGAAATTATTGACGATGCCCTGGTTCAATGCCCGTCGGTTGAGAAGGTAATTGTGCTAACCCGCAGCCGCACGCCGGTGTCAATGATAAAAGGCCGCGACCTATGGTGGGAAGATGAAATAAAAAGAGTGGAAACACAGGGTAGTGTTGACTGTCCTGCCGAAGAAATGGACGCTGAAGATATGTTGTTTATCCTTTATACTTCGGGCTCAACCGGTAAACCTAAAGGTGTGGTGCATACCTGCGGCGGTTACATGGTGTACGCGGGCTATACTTTTACTAATGTGTTCCAATACAATCCGGGTGAGGTATATTTTTGTACTGCGGACATTGGCTGGATAACCGGTCATAGCTATATTGCTTATGGCCCGCTCAGCCAGGGTGCGACGACGGTGATGTTCGAGGGGATCCCTTCATGGCCGACACCCGGTCGTTTCTGGGATATCGTTGAAAAGTATAAAGTCAATATATTATATACTGCGCCAACAGCAATCCGCTCGCTGATGAGCTTTGGCGACGAGGCATTGCAGGGTAAGGATTTTAGTTCGTTAAAAAAACTCGGCTCCGTAGGCGAGCCTATCAATGAAGAGGCATGGCACTGGTTTGACGAAAAAATTGGCCAGGGCCGCTGCCCTATTGTAGACACCTGGTGGCAAACCGAAACAGGCGGTATCATGATATCGCCGCTGGCAGGGTTAACGCCGACCAAGCCGGGCTATGCTACTTTACCTTTACCGGGAATTCAGCCCGTGCTGGTTGATGAGAACGGTAAGGAAATAGAAGGCAACGGCACAAGCGGAAACCTGTGTATTAAATTTCCATGGCCAGGCATGCTGCGCACTACATACGGCGACCATGAGCGCTGCCGCACAACCTATTTCGCTACTTACCACGACATGTACTTTACCGGCGACGGCTGTTTGCGCGATAAGGATGGCTACTACCGTATAACCGGACGTGTGGACGACGTACTGAATGTTTCAGGTCACCGGATCGGCACTGCCGAAGTAGAAAATGCTATTAATATGCACAGCAGCGTGGTTGAGTCGGCTGTGGTGGGCTATCCGCATGATATTAAAGGGCAGGGTATTTATGCCTTTGTAATCAGCCCTAATCACCATGGCGATGAAGAGCTTGCCCGCAAAGATATTATGATGACGGTACAGCGCATCATTGGCGCTATAGCTAAACCAGATAAAATACAGTTTGTAAGCGGCCTGCCCAAAACACGGTCTGGCAAAATTATGCGCCGTATATTAAGGAAGATAGCAGAGGGTGATACCAGCAATTTAGGCGATACGTCGACACTGCTCGATCCAGCGGTAGTTGACGAGATAAAGGCAGGGGCATTGTAGGATTATATTAAATCTCCAGGGTATTGCCGCTCGATTTTAACATTTGTTCAAGAACCAAATGATGTTCCGTCTGTTTAATAAACACATCTATTAAACAAAAACATCATGAGCGATTTAAAATTAAGAGGAACCTGGAACGAAGTGAAAGGAAAAGTAAAACAAGCCTACGGCGACCTCACCGACGACGACCTGGTGCGCGAGGAAGGAAAAGATGACGAATTGCTGGGCAAGCTTCAGCAAAAAACCGGCAAAGGCCGCGACGAGCTGGTAAAATGGCTTAACGATCTGTAAATTGATTTAGCCCCGGAATCCGGGGCTTTTTTGCGGCCAAACCACCCGGCCAGGCCTATGCATTTTTTCAAAGGCGCCTTAAACTCTCAGCAATATTCAAGAATATTGTTTGCCTGACAGTTAATTTTCTAAATTTGGGTTTTCACAAACCCAATTATAAATGAAGAATATCTTTTCAGTAAGTTATCGAACGCTTGCGGCGGCTTGCTTTTCGGCAATGGCTATGCAGGCCAATGCTCAAACAGCTGCCACTGTAAAGCAGATCGATAACAACAAGCACAACAGCTATTATGTATCAAACCGTGCTCCGTTAACACCACAGTATTTTATTAAACTGCCGGTTACCGCAATAAAACCAGGAGGCTGGCTAAAAAAACAACTTGAGTTGGAGCGCGACGGCCTTACCGGCAACCTCGGAGAAATCAGTGTTTGGCTTTCAAAAACCGATAATGCCTGGGTGAACAAAAGCGGTCACGGCAAATATGGCTGGGAAGAGCTGCCTTACTGGCTGAAGGGATATGGCGATATGGCCTATGTGCTTAAAGACCCGAAAATGCTAAAGGAAACTAAATTCTGGATTGATGCCGTTATCCGCAACCAGCGCGCTAATGGCGATTTCGGTCCGCTGAATGAGACCAAGCCCGGCCGCCGCGATCTGTGGGGCAATATGCCGATGCTATGGTGCCTGCAATCCTATTATGAATATTCAAACGATCCGCGCGTGCTGAAGCTGATGAGCGCTTATTTTAAATATGAAATGAGCGTGCCGGACAACCTGTTTTTAAAAGATTACTGGGAAAACAGCCGCGGTGGCGACAACCTGATCAGCGTTTACTGGCTATACAATCGTACCGGCGAAAAATGGCTGCTGGATCTGGCAACCAAAATCGACAAAAACACGGCCAACTGGCGTCAGGCTAATAACTTGCCTAATTGGCATAACGTAAATGTGGCGCAATCCTTCCGCGAACCGGCCACCTATTATATGCAAAGCAAAGTGCCGGCTGATCTGCAGGCATCTTACAATGATTTTAAGCTGATCCGTGATATTTATGGCCAGGTGCCCGGCGGCATGTTTGGAGCCGACGAAAATGCCCGTAAAGGTTATGACGACCCGCGCCAGGCTGTAGAAACCTGTGGCATGGTGGAGCAAATGACCTCCGACGAGTTTCTTATGCAGTTTACTGGCGATACTTTTTGGGCTGACAATTGCGAAGACGTTGCATTTAACACTTTCCCTGCTGCTTTTATGCCTGATTACCGCGGCCTTCGCTATTTAACAGCGCCAAACATGGTGGTAAGCGACAGCAAGAACCATGCGCCCGGCATTGATAATGATGGTCCGTTCCTGAACATGAACCCGTTCAGCAGCCGGTGCTGCCAGCATAACCACGCTGCGGGCTGGGTTTATTACTCAGAGAATAGCTGGATGGCTACACCCGATAATGGTCTTGCCGCGCTGCTTTATATTCAGGGAAAAGTTACCGCCAAAGCAGGTAACGGAACACCTGTAACAATTGAAAGCACCAGCCACTATCCATTCAATGATGAGATAGACATGAAAGTGACTACCAAAGGTGTTAACACATTCCCCATTTACCTGCGTATACCAAAATGGTGCGATGCGCCTATTTTGCAGGTGAATGGAAAAATGGTAGCCGTTGATGCCCAAAACGGCGAATACATTAAGCTGGATAACAAATGGAAAACCGGCGACAGGATCACCCTGCGCCTGCCGATGAAGATACAAACGCGCGAGTGGGACAAAAACAAAAACAGCATCAGCGTAAATTACGGCCCGCTTACGTTCTCGCTTAAAATTGATGAGAAATACGTTAAGAATACTAACAGTAAAGAAGTTGCTGTAGCCGATGCCAAATGGCAACCAACCGCCGACCCAACCAAATGGCCTACATTCGAGATATATCCTGAATCGGCATGGAACTATGGATTGTTATTTAACAAAGTAAATCCGGCGGCATCATTTACCGTTGAAAAGCGTGCATGGCCAAAGGATAATAACCCTTTCACTAACGCCAATGCGCCAATCTTGTTAATAACACACGGCAAACAAATACCTGATTGGAAGATTGATCAGTATGGCCTGTGTGGTTTACTTCCTGCAAGCCCTGTAAAAACGTCTGAGCCTGAAAAGCAGCTCACCCTTGTACCTATGGGCGGAGCAAGGTTAAGGATCTCTGCATTCCCGGTTGTAGAATAACAGCAATTAAGGAATTTGGCAATTCCCAGGGAGTTGTCAAATTCCTTAATATACTTAGTTCAGAAATTTATGAGATGTTTAAATTTATATACCGTTATTTTACCTTTCGGATATAAAGATTACCGTTCATGTTCTTCATCATCAGTTGCGGACCGCCGCCGTTTATTTTACCGTAAACCCAGTCCTCAACCTTTAAACTGTACATTTTGCCTTTCGGGGTGCTTTTGTTGGATACTGTCGGCTTATGTTCCTCGGCTACCACATCAAAATCAGTAAATATATCGCCCCTGTCTGATTTTAATTTCACATTCGCTTTCAGGCTCGGCGGGAAGGTTACATCAACATTGCCGTTAAGGGTGGTAAAGGCCATCGCAGCTTTTGGGTCGATGCTTTTAAAAGTAACTATCACGTTGCCGTTTACTGTATTTGCTACTACCGAACCCGAGATACCGGTGGCCTTTATCCCGCCATTGGTATTAGTGAGTTCTAAATCACCATTAATATTGCTTACCAAAATATCGCCATTATTTACGGTTTGAAGTTTCAGTGCCGCATCTCCCTGCGGAACTTTCAGCACCAGGTTGGTTTCCCTGCCGGCCTCTCCTTCTACAGTAACGGTATTATTGTTTTCGTTGGCTTGTATATCGGCCCTCCGGCCGGTGGAGAGGCTATGCATTCCGTCGCGGGTATGCTGATTACGTTGCCTTTCTCCCCTGTCTTTTTCTTTCGTCTCGATGATGATGTCTTTACCCTCATAACCTATTACGGTTATCGAGCCGTCTACAATTCCCACGTCCAGCTTGTAAGGCCTGCCGGGCTGGCTGAGCGGCACCACCAGCTGTTCCTTCTCAGCAGTTTGCGCATAAAGACCGTTATAAATAAGCATCGCTACTGCCAATGCCCCTATTATTTTTATAGTTTTCATGTTATGCTTTTTGTTTCTTAATATAAATATTTCCGTTTAAAGTTTCGAATTTGAATAATTTCCCGCCTGCCCCGAAGCGCACATCAGAAGCTTTGTTAAGCTTATAAGTGGTGCCGTTATTACCTTTATTAACAGTCTTGGACACTCTCGAAGGCATCACCTGCGTGTCTTCAAAATCTGTGAAGAATTGCCCGTTCATGCTTTTGAATTCCACATCTGCCGATAAGTCCGGTAAAAACGTTGCGTTTAATTCTCCGTTAAGCGTGTAATAGGACGATTCGCCCGGCGGGTTACGCAGGTAAGTAACCGTAAGCGGTCCATTTACCGTGTGCGCCCATGTGGCGCCTTTGGCATTCAATATTTCAATTCCGCCATTTACATTGTTGATCCTCAGGGAACCGTAAACATCCTTAATGGCTATATCACCATTGTTTACCGTAGTAGCGAAAAGATTAACATTGTTCGGCACTTTAACTGTATAAGCCAGCCTAATGTTATAATGGATGTCCCGGTCATCATCATCGCCATAATGTCTGTAGTACCTGTGTGGCCGGGTATCATAGGGGTAAGCCGTATAAATTGCAAGGCTATCACCTTTTTGGTCGAAGCCAAGCTTGAAATCACGCTTACCTTCTTCTAAAGCCGCCTGGTTTTCGCCGGTAATGGTTTCGTCAATTTCAATCATTACCTTATTTCCTGCATATCCTTCCACTTTGATGGGGCCGTCAAGGTTAAAAATACCAACTACGCCATTTTGCATATCAAATACCTTGCTTACATGCGTTTTATAGCTTTGGGCATTCGCCGAAAACTGGACAAGGCAGAGCCCGATTCCTGTTAAAACAGGGATAAAATTCTTTTTCATAATTGTGGTGGTGTTTAAATCAGTTGTGTTATGGTCGCTTTTATTTTGTCCCTCACGCCATTGTCAAGGTTCTTTTGTTTCAATAATTCCCTGAACGATTTTACTGACCTCTTCTCCTGCAGCTTCAGCATGACATCAGCAATGGCCGATTGCATAAGCGGCGATTCCTGCGTGGTGATGGATTGGACAAGACCGAGCCTCACTTCCGGGTGGTTGGCCAGACGCGTTAATGCGTCAAGCGTACTCAGGCGCACGTTTACATTAGGGTCATTATTTAATGTCGCCAGCAGGGCTTCTATCACTTCCTTATCAGCGTGCTTAATTTCGGCGGTGTAGCTTACGCCCCGTATACGTTCTGATGCCGAAGGGTTTTCCATCAGGGCCAGCGCCATGGTTTGTTTCAACTCGTGGACCTGGGTTGTAAGGGCCGACATCTGCTGATCTTGCCTCTTGCTTCCTTTTAAATCAAAAAACAGGTATCCGCAGCCAAAGCCTACCAAAATTATGGCGAAAGTGTAAGCCAGCGGCCATTTTTGCCGCCATTGCAACAGCCAACCCAATTGCACTTTCAACCCTGCCGATGCCTGCTTTTTACGTGTTTCCGCAGTTTTAAAATCATTAAGAATGGCCGTAAAACCGGCTTGCATCTTTGGCGACGGATCGGGCACTTCTGCTTCATCCATTAACGCCCAAAGCTGCTGCATGCCTGCCAGCTCTTCACGGCAGGCCGGGCAGCCGTCCAAATGCTGCTCCAGTTTTTCCTTCTCCGCCGGTTTTAGTTCGTTGTTTATCCAGCCGGCAAACAGTTCCTCATATTGCTCACAATTCTTCATAGCCTGCTCTTAGCGTTCCATTTTTTCATAAATACCCTTCAGTTCCTGCATTGCCCTATGCGCCCTGGTCTTAACCGCTATTTCCGAAATATCCAGTATCTGCGCTATTTCCTGGTATTTCAGTTCCTGAAACTTACTCAGCGTAAGCACTTCACGGTGGCTGTCGCTTAATCTTTCCATAGCCTGGTACAGCCGCTGTTTGGCCTGCTTTTTTTCTAACTGCTCTTGGGGCGTCAATCCGCCGGGCAGCCGTTCGGCGTGGTCGTCCGTATTTTCATGCTTCACCCGTTGCTTCAGGCTCTTGCCCTGGTCCTTCAGGGTGTTGCGCGCTATCGAGTACATCCAGTGTACAAACTCGCCGGTAGCTGTAAAGGTATCCCGGTATTTCAGCATTTTATAAAATACCTGCTGCACTAAATCCTCACTCGTTTCACGCTGATATGTCATGTGAAACAGGAAGCCATACAACGGCCGGTTGTACCGCTCAAACAGCAATCCCATTTTATCCAGGTCTCCGGCTTTCACCTTGAGCATGATTGTATTGTCGGCCAACGAGTTCAATCAGGTTCGGTATTATGTGTTATTCTTTGGGTTAAATACTCCGGCAGGAAAAAATAGTTACAGGAAATTTAAGAATTTTTATTTGAGGCTGGAAGTTTCCATTTTAGCCCACTGAAAAGATCGATGATGTTCCGGCCGGAAAAGACGCCTTTTTTGCAACACCCGAAAGTTTAGACGTGACCGAACATGACAAATTTTCGGAAGCCGCTGCCGGGATACCGGGCCGGTTGAGAGGGAAAGCATGGGATAAAAAAAGCCTTATACCTTCATTATAAAACATTGCTGAAACCGCACAGGCAGACAAAAGTTGACGAGATTTAAAAGATTAAAAGCGCGCTATTATGCTCAGGCCAGCACTGGACAACTGAAGCTCATGACTTCCTGCCGGGGGCCAGTATTTCATTGTACAATAAAAGCGACATGAAGGCCGTCAGGTTCTACGGAAACAGTTGAAGTCATAAACAGTGCCGGTCCGGTACGGTCGTATTGACTCCTGTCGGTAAAACATAAAGGCCTTCGCTTGCGCTTCAGGAATTTTAAAATTACATCCTTCGGGTTTTCAAATTCCCTTCTCAAACAACTCATCCAGCCGCTGGTGCGAATCCACCACGCCGCGTTCCATACCTGATTGTACCATGCCATCCCTGTCGGCAACAGATTGAAATACCGACTGTATGGTTACGCGCGTACGGTTGCCGGGCAGTTCTTCAAAGCGGGCAGTCTCCATCGCCACGTGCCCGGCCTCGGGCAGGCCCTCAAACTCAAACGTCTGTATAACTCGTTGCAACGGTAATACCTCGTGTATCACGCCATGAAAACCGTATTCGTTTCCGGCGGGGTCAATATGTACATAGCGATATCCGCCGCCGCTTTTCGGATCGAATTTGTCAATGCGCATTTTCAATTCGCGTGGGCCAAGCCACTGCACAATTATCTCGGGCGTGGTAAACGCCTTAAATACATTTTCGCGTGATGCGTCGAACTCGCGGGTTATAAAAAGTTCCTGTTTGCCTGGTTCGGCGGTAATGGTGGTTTGATTGTTGCTTGCCATTGCTGTAATATTTAAAGTTTAACCATTCATTTTACTCATGTCCATATAAAGCATGTTCCAGCGGTGACCGTCAGGATCAGAGAATCCGCAGCCATACATCCAGCCCTGAACTTCCGCGGGGTCCGAAAACATTTTTCCGCCGGCCGCTACCACCTTCTTCGCCATCTCGTCAACTTCTTCACGGCTTTCGGCGTCAAAAGACAGTAGCACCTCGCTGCCTTTGCTGGTATCAGATACCGGCACGCAATTGTTAACAGTGAAAACTTTCTCCTCAATAAGCATCACTACAATATTCTTGGCGCCTATTATCATTGGCGACATAGTATCATTATGCCCCGGGCTGTCAGTGTTGAATTTGAAGCCTATCCTGGTGAAAAAATTCATCGAATTTTTAAGATTCTTTACCGGTAAATTAATCCAAAGTTCTTTAGTCATAATTGTAGTTTTTAATGGTAAATAATTGTTTTAGTTTATGATTTATTGGTATTGCTTTCCATCTTTTTCAAAATGTCGTCAAGGCGGTCAAAGCGTTCGCTCCACAGCTTATGGAATTGCGCAATCCAGTCCGACACCTGGTTAAGCGGTTCAGCCTGTACCTCGCAATAGCGCTCTCTCCCCTTTTTTTTGATATTAATAAGACCGCACTCTATCAAAATCTTTATATGCTGCGAAATAGCGGGCCGGCTCACGTCGAAATTATCGGCTATGGCATTTAGGTTTAACGGGTTAACCGCTATCAGGTTGATAATATCCCTTCGTGTCGGATCAGCTATGGCCTGGAAAACATCTCTTCTCATCATTCGATTCAATATGTAAGTGATTGCTTACAAATTTATATGTAAGCAATCACTTACGCAAATATTTCTTCAACTTTTTTCCGATTATTTTTTGAGCCTTTTAACAAAATAATTTGAGCTTTTTAACAAAACGGGCAGCGAAACAATGAGCTAACTTTGTTTTAACAAAATTTAAAAGAAGATGAGTAAAATTTGGTTTATAACAGGCAGCTCCCGCGGATTGGGCCGCAGCCTCACCGAAGCCGTATTAACGAGCGGCGATAAAGTTGCGGCAACTGCACGCAATACAGATAGCTTAAAGGACCTTGAAAACAAATACCCTGGCCAGGTATATCTTTTAAAGCTTGATGTTACGAAAAAAGATGAGATAGATGCTGCAATTAACAGTACAATTGTCCATTTCGGCCGCATTGATGTGCTGGTAAATAATGCCGGTTTTGGCATTATAGGAGCGGCAGAAGCTTTTACTGAAGAGCAGGTGCGCAGTCAATTGGAAACAAATTTATATGCGCCGATCGTCGTTACACGAGCAGTATTACCGCACATGCGGAAACAAGGCTCGGGCCGCATATTACAGATCAGCTCGGTTGGCGGGCGCGTGGGCAACCCGGGCTTGTCTGTTTACCAGGCAGCCAAGTTTGGTTTGAGCGGATTTACCGAAGCGCTGGCAAAAGAGGTTGCGCCGTTAAACATATGGGTTACAAGTGTTGAACCCGGCGGCTTCCGTACCGACTGGGCAGGCGATTCGATGACGTATGCGCCTAAGATAGAAGGCTATGACGCAGTAAACCATCGCACGGAATATTTCTCGTCGGGACAATTTGTACCGGTTGGCGACCCGGAAAAAGCGGCCAGGGCAATAATTGATCTGGCCAACAGCCCGGAGCCGCCCATGCATCTTGTGCTGGGCAGCGATGCTGTTACTTTACTTAAACAAGCCGATGCGAAACGCCAGTCTGAAATGGAAAAATGGCTGCCGGTAAGCTTGTCTACAGACCACTCTGAATCGGTTAATTTCCTAGAAACCGAAATGGGCAAAAAGATGTATGGTAAATAATGCGCGGTGCGCAAATATGCGGGATAGTAAAATTTCGAGTTAATAATCCAGATTTGTGAATGTGCAGCTAATCACTTATCCGCACATTCACAAATTTATAATCACGATCTCAACACGATATGGCTTTAAAGAAAAAATCCGGACCACGAATAGTTTACAGTTGCTATTCAAACGTAAATAAGGAAGGTGAGCAGTTTATCTCCGATCACGTGTTGGGTTACATTTTTTCAGGCGCCTCTGAACTTTATGTGAATGGCAGGAACTATGTGTTTCATGAAGGAGAGTTCCGCTTTCTCAGAAAAAACCAACTGGCAAAATTTGCTAAGCGTCCGCCTAAGGGCGGTGAATTTAAAACCATCTCGGTTATTATGGACAGAGATACACTTCGCAGTGTAGCCGAAGATCTGAAACTGCAAGCTACCGGGCCGTACACAGGTGAACCGGCCATGGTATTGAAGCCGGCCAGTTTGCTTAGAAACTATTTAAGCTCGCTGTCGCCTTACATAGACAATGCCGGCGATACAGGTGAAATGCTGACGAAGCTTAAGGTTAAAGAAGCTGTAATGATATTGCTTCAAACCAATCCGGAACTGAAAGATGCATTATTTGACTTTAGCGAACCCGGCAAAATAGATCTCGAAGGTTATATGAATGAACATTACAGGTTCAATGTTGATCTTAACCGCTTCGCTTATCTAACCGGACGCAGCCTGGCCACCTTTAAGCGCGACTTTGAAAAGGTTTTTCACACCTCACCCAATCGCTGGCTGCAGCAAAAAAGGCTAAATGACGCCTGGTATCTTATCAAAGAAAAGGGTTGGCGCACGTCCGACGTTTATATGGAGGTTGGCTTTAAAGACTTTTCACATTTTTCTTTTGCGTTTAAAAAGGCGTACGGCATTGCCCCTTCAAAAATCAGGCAACCCACATTTTAAAAATATTGTTTTCACAACCTTTCCTGATCGCTTACGTAAAAGGCTCTGGTGCGGAATGTTATCTACCGAAAATCCGCATGCCTGGTTTAGCCGATGAAGAAAGTTATCATAGCCCTGTCCGTAATCGTATTGGCAGCTACTGCTGCAATAGCTGTAACACATTATTATTCTGTTAAGATTCTATCCGCCAGCCGGGCTTACACTAATTTTGAATCGCAATACTCAAAAGGTGAGAAAGACGCCAGCCGCCACTTATTGAGTTATATCTATTCCCACGAAGAAACCGATTTCCTGCTATTCAAAAACGACATTACTATACCCAGGGGCGATAGCATTGCCCGCGAAGCGTTATTGAGGGGCCTGGATTTTAAAATAGCGCGGATAGGTTTTTTAATGGGCGGTAATCATCCCGACGATTTACTGGAGCTGGGTTGGTTTTTTGAGCATTTTCAGCATACAGATTTTTTTAAAAAAGCCATACAAAGCTGGCAGAAGTCAGATGTATTGGTTGCGCAATTGAACGCCACCGGCACTAAGGCCCATGCTGACATTAGCGCCGGTAAGACAATTGATGCCGACAGCCTCATCCTGCAAATCAATACCATATCCGATAACCTAACCATTCACCAACAGAATTTTGCTTCCCTGGTAGGTGTTACTTCCCGCATGGTAGACCATTACGTATTTATTGCTGATATCGTTATTTCTATCATTATAATAAGCGCAATAGTGTTATTGGCCGGATTGATGCTGAAAAAGCTGCACGCTTCCAAGAAAGTAATTATTGATCAGAACCAGGCCCTGGTAAACCTGAATGAACGGATTAACAAATTTGTATACTCCGTTACCCACGACCTGCGTTCGCCGCTAACTTCCCTGTCAGGGTTAGTCTCAGTTTTGGAGAAAGAAAAGGATATCCATAAAGTGCCCGAGTATACAGAGATGATGCGCGAAAGCATTCAGCTACAGGATAATTACATCAAGGAAGTATTGCATAATATCCGTACAAATAATATATATGATGCGCAGCTTTGTAACCTTAATGAAATTGTTCATGACGTAATTGCCCAGAACAGTTTTTTTGCGGGAGGTGAAAAGGTGAAGTTTTTAAGCGAGCTGGAAGTATGGGAAGTACGGTGCAACAGTACTGACTTAAAAACAATATTTAATAACCTGGTATCAAATGCTATTAAGTATGCCGACTTCAGCAAGCCGGAGCAATGGGTAAAAGTCAAGTCCTACCGCGAAGGAGACAACTGTTTGATAGAAGTTGAAGATAACGGCATAGGCATTCAGCCTGCCCAGCGAAATAATATCTTTAAAAAGTATTTTAAATCTGGTACAAACAAAAAAAGCATGGGCCTGGGATTGTATTTTGTGAAACAGGCCATAGAGCAGATGAATGGCACTATTGCCGTTAAATCTTCGCCGGGCTATGGTACTTCATTTATCGTATCGCTGCCTTTATAACGAGTCAAGGGCTGTCTCTCAAATCATCAGCGCTTGGTCCGCCAGCTGCTGCCAGTTGGTTACAGGTTTAGCAAGGCCCAGCATGCTGCAAATAATCTCAAAAATCTCGCCCGCAGCTTTGCCTTGTTCGCACATGTGTTTTACGGATGTGGCCCCGGCTGATTTGGAAAGCTTTTTACCGGGCGATTCCATTAACAACGGGTGATGGTAAAAAGTAATACTGGCAAACTGTTTTTCATTAAGTACCGAAGCCAGATAGGCCTGCGCGACGGTAGACGCCCATAAGTCTTGCCCCCGAACAATAAAGTCTATCCCGTAATGAAGGTCGTCTATAACAGATGTAAGCTGGTAAGCCGGTAAGCCATCCCGGCGTTTCACCACAAAGTTTTCCATTTCTGGCGGCAATACAGCCTGGACTACTCCGCCTTTATAATCCTGTATGTTCAGAACGGTTTGGGTATCCGTCTTCAGTCTCCAGCTTACATCCATTGTGTCAAAAGGCATATGTTTGCCGGCGCAAGGGCAGTTTCGGGTGGCCAATTGTTTCCGCGAACACCCGCAGCCATAAATCAGCCCTTTGGTGTAAAGTTTTTCGAGCGCCTGGTTATACAAATTTAACCGGTGGATTTGCGAGTAATTCCTTTCAAAATCTTCAGTGTTTGCCGGTCCTTCATCCCAGGGGATTCCGAGGAAATTTAGCGTATCAAAAACATCCTGTACATAACGTGCATCAGCCCGAGTTTGGTCCATGTCGTCAATCCGAAGCAAAATCTTAGCACCAGTTTTTCTGGCAAGGGTCGCTGTTATACTAAATGATAAAACGTTACCCAAATGCAAAAATCCACTTGGTGTCGGTGCGATACGAGTTCTGTGAAAATGCGGGCCGCTGCTCATGGCGTTCACTCATCAGCCAGCTCGATCCATACCGGGCAATGGTCGCTGCTTTTTTCCCAGCCGCGTACATTGCGGTCTACGGCGCCGGCTTTCAGCCGTTTCTCTAACTGGGGGCTTAGTAAAAAATGGTCGATGCGCAGGCCTGCGTTGCGTTCATAAGCATTCCGGAAGTAATCGAAAAACGTATAGATAACTTCATCCGGATACAGCTTGCGGATGGCATCTGTCCAGCCTTGCTCAATCAACGTTTTAAACGCGGTACGCGTTTCAGGTCTGAATAAGGCATCATTTACCCAACGCTCGGGTTTATAAACATCAATCTCGGTTGGCATAACGTTGTAGTCGCCGGTAAGCACCACAGGCATTTCAGACGCCAGTAATTCGGCGGCGTGCAGTTGCAGGCGCTCAAACCAGCGCAGTTTATAATCAAACTTAGGCCCTGGGGCGGGGTTGCCGTTTGGCAGGTAAAGGCAACCGACGGTAATGTTGTTAACCTCCGCCTCAATATAACGACTATGCTCATCCTCCGGATCGCCCGGAAGTGCGCGTCTTACTTCGTTAATCTGCATGTCGCGGGCCAATATGGCTACACCGTTCCAGCTTTTCTGGCCGTGCCAGATGGCGTTATACCCTGCGTCGGTGATGGCCTGCTCCGGGAATTTTTCCTGCGGAGCTTTCAACTCCTGCAGACAAACAACATCAGGCGCAGTTTCCTCCAGCCAGCGCAGCAGCACCGGCAGGCGGCCATTTACCCCGTTTACATTATAGGTAGCGATTTTCATAATACAAGTTTATGAAATGTTTTAATAGTAATCTATAATGCCGGTTTAGTCATTTGATTTCACCGGAATGATTTATGAGTAAAAAAAAGAAAGCCGGTATAAAAAAACAAAGGGGCAGTTAAATTAACCCTTTAATGTTTATAATATTGACTGACTTGTTTTTATGTCGTTTTCTTTTCAAGAACTAATACTACTTTGTTAAAATCAGATGACGCGTTAATAATTTTCCTGAACTGATCAAATTGTGCAAGGGGGTAAAATGTCTTTTGGTATTCTTCCATAATGTGCACAGTTAGCACATTGTCTTTTAATTCGTAATCCGATACAAATCCCATTGTTTGATCGTCTCCGTCTTTAAACGTCTGCGACATCTTAATATCATTCAGGTTCTTTATTGTATAGCCGTCAGGTATAGTGAGCTCAATTTTCCTTTCTTCCACATGGCCGAAATCAAGATTCACCGGCTGTTGCCGTGGTTTATCCTGGTACATCTCCACCTGCGGGCCGATAGCCATGCCGATTTTTACGAGCAACTTATCCCCCGCTTTTTCAATAAACTCACCTGACCGTGTTATGGTGTGTACAATTAAAGGCCGATTCGTGTTCTCGTTCTCAAACTCTTTGTTTAATACCTCTGAGGAAATGACATTGTCTGAACCGGTAAACTGCTTGGCAATGGCTTTGAATAATTCTTTCTTTTGTTCATCATTTGAAAAATTAAAAGCATCCCGCATAGGAGGCGCTTCATAACCGGCAAATATTTGTTTTTCGTCAATGGTCAACGAGTCGAGCGTACCGGTTAATTGCAGTTTTGCTTCAATATTCTCAATTGACTGGGTATAATCCTCCAGTGGAATATTTTTTATCTCGGCTATTGCTGTGGAAAAATTACCTAAAGAAGCAGGCTTGCAAAACAGGGCATTGGTGGCGCCCCATTGAGGCACAATCCACGGATAGCGGTAATCAGGCCGGGTAGGCGCCATAAACTTATTTTCGGCCGGAAAATAAAATACGGGGTAATCGCAATTGTTCCAGTTTTCGAATTGCCTGTCAATAAAGTATTTTTCCCGGTCGCCGGTTAGTACAAACTGGTACTTTACGCCCAGGTTTTCAAAAATAGCACTGTAAAGCCGCATAATACCAACCATCCCTGCTGATTTGGTCTGAATAACTTTTGCAAGCATATTGCCTTCTTCACTTTTCACGTCCTCATCATACGAGATGTTCTTTTTGATATAGTTTTCAACAGACATGATTTTTGCGGCTTCACCTTCCGTTGTGGCCCACCCGTTTTTAATTACCATATCGGCAATGGCTTTTTTCTCCCTGTCGGTATAGTAAGTGTATACGCCATATATCCGCTTGGCAAGCCCATTCCAGGTATTTAAACGTTCGCCTTTATTTACCGACTCATTGTATGATAGCTTATATTCAACTCTCTTAAAGTTAGCGTCGTCATAAGCATATTTTTCCTCTCCGATTCCCTGTATCTCTTTAAAGTTGCATTGGATTATGCGTTTGTCGTTAATAACCGTATCTATAGGCGACAGTTCACAATTGTACGATTTGGTGTCGAATTTCAGTCGCTTGGGCGCTACTATCTGTACAGATGCTTCAAGCACCGGGATAGATGTTTGCACAATTTCTTTCCCGAAAAAACCGGTCGGGCGCTTATAGGTGTAAAAATATTCAACATCGCAACCTTTCTCCAGGCCATCCATTGCAAATATCTTGTATGTACTGCCGTCCTTGTCTTGTATATCTTTTATATTGCTTTTGTCAAGCTGGATGATTTTGCCACCCGGCAGCACTGTACGTGCCTTTACATCAACTACGTCCTGGCTTTCACCAATGCCCAGATATATCTTGTTAAAGCTTTCAATTCCGCGATCATCATTAATATGGATAATTTTATGCAGTGTATAATAAGCTGTTATTTCGTCCTTCGAAATGTCGATGTATTCCATCCTGCGTTTATCGTAAATGATTACCGCCGATTCCTTGCTGTATTTACTATCCGGTGTAAATATCACGGGTTTCGCTACCCAGCTTTCTTTCTCAATACCCGGGTTTTGAGCGTATAGACCCTGGGTGGCACAAAGCACCATTATTGCCCCAATTGTGATTTTTTTCTTCATTTTAAGTTTAGATTTTCGAAAGGCTTAGCGTTTCTTTATATAAAGGGAAAAGGTTTTCAAGGGCTTTATTCCAAAGTTCAAAGTCATTATTGGTAAGCAGCAGGCTGTCATTATCAAACTCCTGAGTTAGCACAACATAATTAGCTTTTTGTTCATATTGCAGATTAAAACTCCAAACTTTGTTATGATAAGCTCTGCCGGCCGGCAGGTACGATACTTTATACCCTTCAGGCACCTTTAGCATCGTAACAAACTTTTTTATGGAATTAAAATTTCGTTCCACCGGCGCTTTCCGTTTAGGGTAATCAATATGTTCATCCTGAAAAAGCTTAAAAAGATTCAAATTAAGGTAGTAATCGCCCGCAACCTTTTTAGCATAGTCAGGCAAACTAAAATCGGCTGATAAGCAAATCTCATCGGTGGTAGGTTTGCGGTCTACGTAAAAAGTATCGAGTTTAAATTTATTCGATCCTCTTTCAAACAAGCCTTCCATATGCTCATGCATCTCCTTTTGGTCCCAATACATCAGCTTTCCATATATTTCAGTGGAAAAGTAGCCTTTCAACTGTTGTTTTACTCTTCCTTTAATACCCGACGGGGTCAATTCCAACCACGTTGTATCAACCAGCATGTTTTGATTTTTTTCCACCGTTGGCACCTTTAAAATTTTATAGTCTTTTTCACTAAGGGAAACCATGGCCTCTTTATCCTGGATACCTGACGATGGCATGCCAAACACACACGTAGGGTCCGTTCCATCCAGGAAAATGAATTTGCCGTTTATGCTGGCAGTGCAAATCATATGGTTGCTGACCAGCGGCAATGGCGTACAAGTAAATTTGTAAGGAAGCTCGCGGGTACCTATCCAGGTAAAATAGGCTTTTACCCCGGCTATATTCAGCATTTGTGTAAGTATGCTGGCCATATCTTTACAATCACCGAAGCGCCTGCTGCAGATCAGGCCGGCGTCCCGCGGTACGAAGCCCGCCATTCCGTCTTCAAAGGCAACGTATTTTATATTATGCTGCACCCATGAATAAATAGTACGGGCCCTGGCTTCATCGGTAGTTAGTTTAGCGGTAAGCGAATCGACAACATGTTTAAGCTCCGGACTTACATTAGTGTTTACTTTGCTAATGTAACTATAACTTAACCGGTATAAATCGCCGGCATTTGACAGATAAGGCACAGTAGTGCCTTTACCATCTGTATAGCTATCTATGTAAAACACCACGTGGGGTAAATACCAGGCATATCCGGGTGCATCAGCATACGATTTATCCGCCGGGCAGTTTTTGTACTGAAATGTGTAGATATTACTGCGGCGCCTGCTCTCCACGCGTACCTTAATATTTGCTGTATCAAGGCCTGAGAGTTGATATTTTAACAATATATCTTTTGATACCGTAATTTTAAGTTCGCTGTTAACCGCAGGTATATAACTTGTAAAATAAAACGGCGACAACAAATGAGGGTCTTTATTCTGCCATGATACCTGCAGATTACCTATTGCACCAGGCTCTACAGCCGGAAACCGGAACTTAGTTTGTTTAAAGTCATCATAAAAAACAAAGCTTTCCTTATCCATGCTGGTTTTAAAGTCGGTTACTTTTAACTTTTTATCAGCAGGTGTAAGCGTATACGCCTCATAGGAAAGCAGCTTTTGAAAATCACTGTGCGTGAAACTAAATTCACCCATATATGTCGTAGCACTGCCCAACAGGTATTCTATTTGCTGGTTCTGGCTGCTTTCTACATAGGGCTGTCCGTCTTTCAATCTGATGTCGTACTCAAGCATGCGGTTTAAAAAAACGGCCTTTTCATCCGGGTAAAGCTTGCGTATTTCATCGAAGCTTTGCGCGTCGGCAATTTTGACGAAAAAAAGCAGGTATGCCGTCAGCAATACAAGTGCACTACAGTACTTATTCATTTTTAACCGATAGAAGTTTACCGTAGTTATAAAGCATTGTTTTATACAGCCTGCCATTTTCGTTGTAATATTTAACCGGGCCGTTATTGACGCCATTTTCATAAACCATCTCTTTTTTTAATGTTCCGTTCGCATAAAATTCCTGGCAAATGCCGTCCGGATTGTCGGTCTTATAGTTGTATATCGATTTTAGTTTCCCGTTAGGATAATACTCCTTTGCCACACCGCCGGATACGCCGTACTCGGTGGTGTCTGTTGATCTTAGCTGCCCATTGCTATAAAATAATTGTTCCAGCCCGTTCTTTACGCCATTGCTATATCTGCATGTCCTTGATGGTTTCCCATTCGGAAAATAGGCTGTAAGCACTTCTTCGGTGTACGGAACAGCCACCGGTGTAACTTCCTTGCCGTCTTTTCCCAAATACGAAATGGATTTAGCGTCGCCATTCTCATAATTCACAAAGTAGGCTAAAGTGCCGTCCGGGTCATATTTTTTAGCGGCCCCTTCCTGTACACCGTCCTTGTATTCAGCCGCATAGTCAGGTTTTCCTGTCTCTGCAAAGTAATAGGTTTTGGTTCCGTTAAGCTGGTCATTTACATAGGTCATGGTACTATATAGCCTGCCGTCTTCATCGTACGATTTCCACTCACCTGTCTTTACCCCGTTTACAAATTTGCCTTCGGTTTCTTTTTTGCCGCCATAGTAATAGCTCACATAACCACCATCCAGTACACCTTCCTTATAACTCATTTCGGTTTCTATGCTCCCGTCGAAGTAAAACGTTTTGTAAGGGCCGTCAAAATCGCCATTAACATAATTGGCCTGCGTCATTATTTGCTTACCAGGATAATATAAGGTGTATTGGCCACTGGCCTTCGGAAAGCTGTCTAACGCCAGCACATTCCCGGCATCGTCAAATTGCGTTACCTTTTCCAGCCATCCATTATGGTATTTTTCCTCAACAGTTTTTTTTCCGGCCGGATTATATATTTCCTTATATCCGTCAAGATCACCGTTTGAAAAATATGACTTGACTGTCAGTTTCCCCTGCTCATCGTAATACCGCCATTCGCCCTGGGTTTGGCCGTCTTTTACCCATCCCTCAACTTGCAATTGTCCATTGCTAAAGTACGAGGCAGAATAACCGTCTTCCTTACCGGCTACCATATTGGTTTCCGATTTCTTCCTGCCATTCAAATACCAGCTGATCGAGGGGCCGTTGGATTCTCCATCCTTATACATATCCAACTGGCTTATTTTGCCTGATGGATAATACAATGTGTCAGCCCCAATATAGTCGCCTTTTTGATTAAATGTGGCCCGCGATTTTTTACGCCCATCCGTACTAAAACTAATCACTTCTATCGCATTTCCTTTTAATTCGGAACTTGACAGTGGAGCGCCGGATTTATCGAAGTATTTTGCAGACTTAACAATGCCATTGTTATAATTATATTTTGAAAGCAGTTTCCCATCTTTATAAAAGGTGCTGATTTCACCATCGATCTTGCCTTTCTTTAGCGTGTAGGTGCTTGAGATTTGTCCATTTTCAAAATATTCCTGGTGAAGGCCGTCTTCAGTATTATTTAAATAATTCCTGATTTCCTTTATTTTTCCGCTTTCATAATAGTATTTAAACTCACCCTCGGCATTGTCCTTTACGTACTGGCCTTCTACTGAAGGAATTCCATTCTCGAAGTAGGCCTTGTAAGGGCCGTCCTCTTTTCCGTTGGCATATAGCGCCGTGGCTTTAACCTGCCCGCTTTTATAATAATCGGTTGCCGTGCCGGTCTGAACGCCGGCAGCGTAATGACCAACCGACTCTAGAGCACCATTGGAGTAATAATCTTTCTCTTCACCGTTCTTTTTCCCCAACTTGTAATAGGCTGCAGATTTGATGTTACCGCCATAGTAGTACCCGATATTTAAGCCATCAAGTTCATCATTTATGTCATTCTCTTTCGAAGACAGGTTTCCATTATCAAAATAAAATTCCTGCGGGCCATCCAGTTTGCCTGCTTTAAAATGCTCTTTGGCCTTAATTATGCCGGGAAAGTAATAAAAAGTCCAATCGCCTTCACGCTGCCCTGCTGCATTATAGTTTCCGCGAGCCTTAATGTTTCCTGATGCATAATATAACTCCCACGGTCCGGTAAGTATTTTACCACCGTTACCCAAAACGCCTTTACCAGCCAATTTTCCGTCTTCAAAATAGTAGCGGTTGGTAACCCCGGCTCTTTTTGAATACATCAGTTCCCGGCTTTCGCGGATGGGGTCGAAGTAACTTGCTGCATCATTCACAAATGTTTCCAGTTCTTTTTTATTCTTTTTGTTGTACTCCTGGATTACCGGAATGTTCACGTTCGAGAACGAATGGTAAATCATTGCTTCGAACTTGCCGGTGGCATATACCTTTTTAAAATAGGGCAGGTAATACTGTATCCAAAAATCGTTATCTGTTTCTTTATACTCCAGTTTTTCAAATACCGCCTGTATTTGCCGCGATATCGGATCGTCAAGCGAAATCAGCGGCTTGTATGATTGATCGAGCGCTATTTTCGAAAGCACAATATCTTCTACTTGCTGGTAATTTTCGTCGGGGTTAAGGCTGCGCTTATTTTTCAGATCGAGGACATCGTCGGTACTTTTACTAATTGCATCGAGTAATTTGATAGCCTTTGACCAATAGCGCCCTGACGGGGTAACTAACAAATACCCGGTAAAACTTAACATCGCCGGTACTATTTTTCCCTGCATCAGGGCGACTAAGCCCAATTGATAATGGGCACTGTACATATATGGGTTAATCAGCAAAGTCTTCTGAAACCATTGTTCGGCGTCGTTATACCGCTTTAATACCATATACGAAACACCTTTATTGAAATAAAGCAAGGAATAAGCCGGATATTTGGCGATGGCCGCATCGAAAATTTTCAGAGCGTTTTCAGGCTGCCCTATATCATTCAATGTGTTCCCGTAAGTATTATATAAATCGGGTTCGTAGTCTCTTTGTTCCTTTAGTGAAAGCCCTTCTTTGCATAATTTAATTGCTTCTGCATATTGGCTGTCGGCTTCACAGCTGAGAGCCTTTTCATAAACAGACCACACATAATTGGTATCGCTGCGGTTGACTTCGTTAAGCAACGCGATGGCATTTTTGTATTTACTTGAGTCGTAAAGTGCTGCTGCTTTGTTAATTAGCTCGCCAGAGTTTATGAGCTTGATTTGCTGGGCTTTTAACGCTGTAGAGATTACTGTAAGCGCCAGCAGGACGAATTTAAAACATTTCATCTGGTAATTGGAATAGGGTTTAATCAATGGGAAATTTAGTTGATTTTTTTAATATAAAAAAACCAGAACTTTGAATTAAAAAAATTAATTTGTTTTGCCGCTCGGGATTGAGGCTCAAAGGATGATAATTAAAAAGCTGTATTTTAGACATAGGACTTAAAAGCAAGTATTATGAGTATAAGCGGTAATAAATTCCTGGTGCAATTCGGGATGGCGAAGGCCGTACTGCACTTTAACAGCGATATATCGCTAACGTTTACCATAACCGAGAAGAATGGTGAACCGCAGGAAATCACAGAAACCGTCGCCATAAAAATGACGGAATTAAGGCCGAGACTGTTCTTAGTTACCTGGCAGGAAGCCAGCGGCACCACCGTTACACAGGTGCACGATTACGAGAATAATGCTATTTATTCAAACTGGACATCGGGCAATGGGGAATTCACCAATCTGAAAGGTACGCTCAGATCAATATGAGCAAAAAAAATGCCTTTAGCTTTCACCAAAGGCATTTATTTATAAATCTGCATAGACTATGCTGTAACCGGTAACGCCACGTCGGCGAAGTTGTCCATCAGCCTGCTATCGCGCATTTTTATTAATGTTTCAATCGCGGTGGAAAGCGGCAGGGTTACCTGGTCTTTAGAAGCATATCGTCTCCAGGTAATGGTCTGCTCTTCAGCTTCACGGCTGCCAATAACCCAAATGTTCGGATTTTTCGATGTAACAGCGTTACGCACCTTTTTGTTAAAGCTGTCGCTGCTTAAATCAACTTCTGCCCTGATTAAATTAGCACGCAGCTTTTCCTCTATACCTTTGGTGTAGTCGATAACGGTTTCGTTAACCGGGATCAATTGTACCTGGTTTGGCGACAGCCAGGTTGGGAAAGCACCGCCGTAAATCTCAATCAGGAAGGAAACCATCCTTTCATGGGTGCTTAACGGCGCCCGGTGTATAATGTAAGGCGCGGTAGTACCGCCTTCAGCATTGTTAAATTCCAAACCAAAGCGATCGGCCATTACAAAATCGAGCTGACAGGTAGAAACGGTTTCTTCTTTGCCCATTACGTTCTTCAGCTGAATATCGATTTTGGGTCCGTAAAAGGCGGCTTCACCAGCCTCTTCCTCAAAGCCGATATTCATCTCGTTCAATACCTCGCGCACAATTTCCTCGCTGCGCAGCCATTCTGCTTCCTGATCCACAAACTTATCGTTGTCTTTGGCGTGCAGAGAAAGGCGTACCCGGAAATCTCCCAGCCTTAAGTGGCTGTAGTAATCCTTGTACATTTCTATCACGCTTTTCAGCTCCTGTTTCACGTCAGCAGGCGAGCAGTAAATATGCGCATCGTTCATGCACATGGCGCGCACACGCATCAGGCCCGACAGGGAACCGCGTTTTTCGTACCTGTAAGTATTGCCATATTCGGCCAGGCGCAACGGCAGGTCGCGATAGCTGCGCATGCGGGTTGCAAATACTTTGTGATGATGCGGGCAGTTCATAGGCCGCAGGTAATACCTGTCCTCATCCTCCAGTTCCATTGGCGGGAACATCGATTCCTTATAATAAGGCAGGTGGCCCGAAGTATAATACAATTGCTCGCGGGTTATCGCCGGCGTTGATACCCTTTGATAGCCGGCTTTAAACTCGGTTTCCTTAGCCCATTTTTCCAGTTCTTCGCGAATTACGGTGCCCTTTGGCAGCCATAGCGGCAAACCGCTGCCAACCTCTTCGTCAAACTCGAACAGATCGAGTTCTTTACCCAGCTTGCGGTGGTCGCGCTGGCGGGCAAGTTCGCGCTTTTCTATGTAATCCTTCAATTCGGCAGGAGTTGGGAATGCCAATCCGTATATTCGGGTCAGCATCGGGTTTTTCTCGCTGCCCCTCCAGTAAGCGCCGGCAAGCTTATCCAGCTTAAAAGTTGCTTTGGGCACCTCGTTGGTTGCGCCAAGGTGAGGGCCTTCGCACATATCTAAAAACGGACCGTTACGGTAAAAGCTTAAGGTACCATTTGGCGCGTAACCATTATCGGCCAGGTATTGTGCATATTCTGCCTTGTATTTTTGCCCGGCGGCGGCCAGTTCGGCTACAGCAACGTCAACCGGTTTATCCAGGTGCTCAAACTGTTGCTTTTCCTTAATGATGCGCTGCATCGTCTCTTCCAACTGCTTAAAATCGCTTTCGGATATAGGGTTATCGCCGAAGTCAAAATCATAATAAAAACCATTGTCCACCGGTGGGCCGAAACCCATTTTGGCATCCGGCCGGATGGTGAGCACTGCCTGCGCTAAAATATGCGAAAGCGAGTGCCGAAGCCTGTAAAGGGGAGTCATTTTCTCCGCCGGTAATAGCATCTCTTCCATAAAAGCAATTGAAATAAAATCCGGCTCAGCTTAAAATTGGCCGGACACAAATAAACGAAAAATTAATGATTTTGGCTATGCAGCAAGAGTAGTGAAGTGCTTAATTGACAGATTTTATACAAAAAATAGCGTAAAAATGAGGCGGGAGGCATTTAGCCAATATTATCGCAACACAAGCGTGGCCTGCTCGCTGGCCAGCCCGATTGTTGCAATTGAGCCGCTGTTAAATTTCAAAAAGTCGGCCTCAATGCCGTCGCTAAATATCACACCATTGGCAGGCATTAGCGATTCTATCTTTAGATAGTGTTTATTTTTTATTAGCCCGGCAGTAATATCTATCTGTGTCCTGATGCTTCTGAAAGGTTCTCTAACGACGAATAGCAATTCATCGTCTTTAAGCTTCGGCTGTTTCGGCATCAGCTTTTTTTCAAACATACCCGTTACACCATAAGCCATGTTGAAAATGGAACTTAGCCAGCCTGTTGAACCGGCCGGAGTGGAAATGATCAATCCACTCGAAGAATGTTCTTCAGATTTGGGTCCGAAAGTTATTTTGTATCTTGCCGACACATGGGATGATGCGCCTATGAATAAATCGTTGAAAGCTAACAGCCGCTGCCCATCATTTAATCTCGCTTCGGCAAAACGCACCGTTTTTGCGTTGTAGCGGTTTATGATGACACTTTCTACTCCGGCCATAAAATCGCCAACCTCAAATGGTAACAATACGCCATCATTGCGTGTTTTGTCCGGGTTCACAGCAACAATAGGAATACCTTTTGAATATTTGGCTGTGTTTGCCACCAGGCCATCCTGTCCGATAACGATAATAACATTTTTCTCTGAAAAAATAAACGAAGGCATAAAGCTCCGTTCAAGCAGCTTGTATTTAATGGTGCGTGATAGACGCCGCTGCAATGTGCTCAGTGAGGAATGAAATATTTCATGCTCAGCCTCGTAGTCATCAAAATCTCCGCCAAGCCTTTCTATATAAAATTTAGCTTGAGCTTTGGTATTAAAACGTTCAATTAAAGATTCAAGCCGGGTTTTATTTTTTACTATGATTGCATATTCAACCGCCATTCCCTATTTCTTTTCATTTAAAAGCGACTCCAACAATTCAGGACTTACATTCAGATTGCCTATTTTGTCAGCGTTTTCAGCCAGTTGCCGGAATGCCAGCGCAATGCTGAATTTAGGATCGGGATTGTTATTTAGGGCTGTTAATGTTTTCCAGTCTATGTCCTTATAGGGTTTCAAAGTGGTTTCTATGACAAAGCCTTGGGTTTCGGCCTCTTTTCTGTCATTCTCAGTTTTTTGCTTTATTAGTAGCTTGCGCTGGTCCTCAACAGCTATGTCTGCTGCCAATTGCATCTCCCGAAGTTTCCGGTCGTTTTCGGCTTTTTGAACATCCGACTCCATTTTCTTCTCCGCTATTTGCTTTTGCTTTTCTTCTACGGCTATCTCCGTATTTAATTCGCTCTCCTTGATCCGGCGTTCCTGCTCAACCGCAAAATTGCGTCGTTCATAAATGGCCTGATCCGCTTCCTGTTGTAATTTTTCTCGGGTGTCTGTTTCCAACGCACGTGCCATTTCGGGTGTAGCTGAAATGCCAAGCACGTTAGCGCCGAGTATTTCGATTCCAAGCATTCCGATTGCCGGCGCAGCTTTTAGTCCATTGATTATTCTTTCCTCGATCGCCTTAGCGGAACGTATAGCATCCTTGAGCTTAATACCGTGGATATAAGAAGACGTAGCCGTTTGCGCCTCGTTGATAATGCGCTGGTTTAATTTCTCGATGTCGTTTTTCTTGTATTGGCCATAGTCGGTCACGGTAAAATCAAGCACGTCAGAAAGTTCTTTTGGCTTGCTTATCTTATAACTGATTTGCCCCTGGATGTTTACAGTTTGGTAGTCATTTGTCGTTTCGCTAAAGATAAAAGGCAAATCATTACTGGCCATTGGGATGGCTACTATTGAACTATTAGGAGCAAAATAAAAAAACGATAGGCCACGGCCCTCTTTTTGTATGTTCCCATTTTTAAAATGGAGCACATAAGTCATTGAGTCGAATTTGATGTGTTTAATTCCGAACATGTCTGGTATTTTAACTGCAAGCAGGCTGGTTATGGAGACCAAGTTAGGGTATTCGTTTCACAAATTAAAGTAATATTGTCACAGGCTATCACGTGTTTCGGTTTTGGCGATTAATAAACGCTTTTAAAATCTCCAAGCCAAAATCCTGCTCACCTTTTGGCCCTGGGACATGTTTATCACCCTCACATCCGTCGCCCTGACGCTGTTTAAAGCTTTCTGTACCACGGGTAACGTTTCTTTTTTTGATACCAGCGTTGTAAACCACTTGCAGTTTTCGGGGATAACCGCACTCTCATTAATCATGCGGGTAATAAAAGCGGCCTCGCCGCCGGGGTACCAGAGTTCGGTTTTTTGCCCGCCAAAATTCTGAGAAGTTTTATTGGGGCTGATGCCCAGCTTTCGCCACTTGGTGGCCGTTGCCTCCTTAGCTTCCAAAGCCGACGAGTGAAAGGGCGGATTGCACATACTTGCGTCAAAAATCTCGTTTCTGTCAATTATTCCGCCAAAAATGCTGCTTTTGCTCGCCTGCCTGCGTATTTCTATCCTATTCTTCAACGGCTTGTTTAATGCCACTATATTTTTTGCTGATGCCAGGGCTACCAGGTCAACCTCAGCACCTACAAATTTCCAATTGTATACGCTGCTGCCAATCAAAGGGTAAACAGCGTTGGCGCCTGTGCCGATGTCGAGGATCTTAACGCTGTGACCTGTCGGAATACTGCCATTATTGCTCTCAGCCAGTAAATCGGCCAGGTAATGGATATAATCAGCGCGGCCGGGTATGGGCGGACACAGATAACCTTCGGGGATATCCCAATGCGCTATTCCATAAAAATGTTTTAAAAGGGCGCGGTTGAGTTCTTTAACTGCAGCCGGGCTGGTAAAATCTATCGATTCGTCGCCGTATTGGTTTAGCGATACAAATGCATTTAACGCCGGATTACTCTTAATAAGCTGCCGGAAATTATAGCGTTCCCGGTGCAGGTTGCGGGGATGAAGATTTTGTTTTTCTGGTGTGTTGACTTCTGGCTGCAATGGATCTGTTTTTGCAAAGATAAATTAATCCGGCCAATAACCCCTCGATGGCCTCGCTCAGAAACTGCGCGATTATTTACACCTATCCGCTCCCGTTATAAATACGACAGCCACCATTGCTGATGCGTCCGCTTGTAATTTGCGAACCACCGGCAGGGGAAATACAGTAAGGCAATTACCAGTGCCCAAATAAGGTAAACCACCCATAACGAATATCCGAATGGTACCGGTTCGAACATAAATGGAAAGTCGGGTGATTTAACATGCCAGATGTCTATGCCGGATGCCATGATTAAAATAATATTTATGAATCTGATAAGCGTAATATGCATGATAAAATAAAAGAACGGAACATTGCCATACACCATGCAAAATGCGCCGAACTTGTTTTGGATATGTTCAGTAATTGAAAGCAGGATGAGTGCCGGCCCCAGCGTCATACACAGGTATATTAGTGATGCAGGGTATTTGGTTGTATTTAAAAACGAGAGCAGCGTATGAGCAAAATTGCGCTGCACTGACCATGGGGCCGGGTCGCCGTAGGCATTGATGTACCTTAAGACTATAAAAAGGGCAATCAGCGACAAGCCGGTTATCAGTAATATCTTTCTTCTGCGGCCGGGATCGAATGCGGATTGATAAAACGAGCCAACAACGTACCCCATCAGCATCACGCCTGTCCACGGCAGCAAAGCGTATGCCTCCAATATCATGTGATTGGGCGATAACACAAAAACAGCAGGCGCTGTGAGAAATATCTTTAATAGCGTACTGCCCGTACCGGCTGGCGCCATCGGCACCCCGTCTAATATATTATGACCGAAGAAGATAACAGCCCCGATAATACCGGTAACCGGCAGCGGCGCACGTACCAGTAAGCCGAGTATAATCATGCTGCCCCCGATCGCCCATAAAACTTCAAGTACAATTCCATTAAAGGCAGGATTAAATGTGAACAGGAAAGTGATGATCACTGCATCAACCAAAATAAGCCATAATCCGCGTTTGATTAAAAAGACGCTCAACTCCCTTTTGGTACGGCGCTGTCCCGCCAGGAAGGCCGAGACCCCACTTAAAAACACAAATACCGGCGCGCAGTAATGGGTTATCCAGCGGGTAAAGAACAACAACACGGTAGTGGTGGCCATATTAGTAGGATTGTGCAGCGGCCCCTGGAAATGCAAAAAGTCGCGGCAATGGTCCAGCGTCATTATCAGCATGATAAGGCCGCGCAGGATGTCGATTGACGCTACGCGATGTTTAAACGGTTTAACCGGGTTCATAAATCAGGAATAATTTGGTTGGTCTAAAATACTAAAAAATGTAGCTCTTGCTTATGGCCCGAATGGAGCTTTTTGCATGTTGATATCGGAAAGAGGAAGTTATACTATTATAGTTTGGTTTGATAAGCGCATACACGGCCCGTTTTTTCTAACAAAATGAAAAATTTCTTGTTATGCTTATATCAATCTATGTTACTATGAAAAACTATTCTATCATTTTACTGGCTGCTGCGGGCTTGCTGGTGCAGAGTTGCGGCAACAATAATAAACCAAAGACAGATCCAAAAGAGGCGGCTGACGCCAATAACAAAACTTACGACTCGCTTCATGCAAAGGCTTATCCTACAAACGGGCGTACGGTTAGCGGTCCCGATGCTAAATTTGCCGTGGCAGCAGCCAATGGCGGGATGGCGGAAGTTGAACTGGGCCGCCTTGCACAACAAAAGGGCGTAAGTCAACAAGTTAAAGATTTTGGTAAAATGATGGTTGATGACCATTCGAAAGCTAATGCGGAATTAAAAACAATAGCAGCCCATCACTATGTTCAATTACCGGACAGTGTAGGCGGAGATGCAAAGCGGCTTATTACGGAATTATCGGCCAAATCGGGCGCCGATTTTGATAAAGCTTATGTAGATGCTATGGTAAAGGACCACGACGAAGATGTAAAGGAGTTTGCGAATGCACAAAAGATTTTGACTTACGAAGATCTAAATGCGTTTGACAAGAAGACACTTCCCGTACTTCAAAAACATCTGGACGCCATTAAAAAGATAAAAGCACAGATGAAATGATGCGGCTTGCGAAAATAGATTTAAAGCTTCTTTAATGCCGGGCCCTTTTTTTAAGAACCCCGCCTGCGGCTTCTTTAATAGTGCTGGTGAAAATAAATGCTTTGGGGTCAATCTCATGAACAAGGTTACGTAAGCGGCGCACTTCAAGGCGTGTAACAACGGTAAAGATAATATCAGTTGGGGAGCTAACGTCGAAGCTGTCCTTTAAAAATCCGCGTTCGCCTTTATATATGGTTATACCGCGGCCAAGCGTCATCACCAGCTCTCTTTTTATCGTCTCGCTCTGGCTCGAGATGATAGTTACACCCGTGTACTCTTCCAAACCTTCGATAACAAAACTAATGGTTCGTGAAGCGGTGTAGTAGGTCAATATTGAATAAAGGGAAGTGGGCAGCCCCAGCTTAATAGCAGCGATCAGGAAAATAACGATGTTTATCCCTAAAATAATTTCGCTGATGGTAAAGGCAATACGCTTGCCTGTATAAAGCGCCAGCACTTCGATGCCATCCAGCGCACAGCCGCCGCGTATGGCTAAGCCCACCCCAATGCCCATAAATGCTCCGCCGAAAATCGAAACCAAAAGTTTATCGTCAGTTATTTTGTCGGGATACGGAAAGTACAGCAGGCAAAGGCCTAAAATAATAATAGCTACAAAAGTGCGTACCGCGAAGGTTTTGTTAACCTGGAAAGCACCCATTATAATAAACGGAATATTGGCGATAATAATAACGTAGGCTATGTTCAGATGATAAAGCTCGTGTACCAGCAGGGATATACCTGTTACCCCTCCGTCGAAAAAGCTATTGGGCACCAGGAAACTTTTTAAAGCAAAGCCGCAAAATAAAACACCAACCAGTACGTAAAGCGTATCCTGCAACCAGTGAGGCAATTGTAAGTTTTTCATCTAAGATTCAAGCTGTGCTTTAATGCGCTCTAAGTTAGCATCCTTTTTAGCTTGCCGCAAATTAATGGCAGATTTGGTGAAATAATGGTGTTTTTGCATAAACTCCAGCTGTTTCAGGCGCCATGCATGCGGATCAATATCGTCTCCATAAATCGTATTTTCCAGAAAGAGCTTATCCCCGATGATAAAAAAATCATCCCGGCCAAGATCATCTAAATCTGCATCGGCTAAAATTTCTTCCAGGTAGTTTTTAGGCGATTGAGGTAAACGCGTGGCCATTATCATTCCGCATATCCTTTCAATTTCACCCGCATTGTAATTGAAACCCGGTAATGTCTCGCGGGCAATCCGGCACGACTCTTCCTCATGCCCTGCCATTTTTACCAGGAAGCCGCTATCGTGGTAATAAGCTGCGGTAAGAAGCAGTTCCATATCTGCGGATGATATGCCTTCGGCCTGTCCCAGGCGATAGGCTGATTCCACCACATCCAGGGTATGCATGCTATTATGATAGTTTAGATACTCCGGCAATTCCTGGTTCAGTTTATTGATAATAAATTCACCGGCATCATCCAGTCGCATATATTAATATTAAGTGCTTTTGCCGCGAATATATTTAAATGTTTTGTACGCATATCAACATTAGCAAGCACAGCAATTAATTTTTACCTTAGTTTTTTAATCGTATTGCTTTTTGTATGACTGTCTTTTACTTTCTTGCGGCCTTTCTGTTGATCAGGCGACTGGTAAAACGCTATAAGCTATCGCTCATTTATCCTAAGTGGGCCAGCATGTTAAGTACCGCCACCTGGGTGATCATCGTTATTTATATCGGGATTTCCACCACGCTTGATCATTGGGCTGCTGATATACTGGGAGCGGCTATATTGCTTGGCCTGCTGCAATACGTAGATAGAGAGCCCGACTTTGACTTGCAAAAACCCTACCTGCAGGCCAATTATCCTTTAGTGGCAATTGGTTTTATAAATGGCCTGGCACAGCTAATGGCTGAAAACTTTTACGAAAAATATAGTAACTATTTCCAGCTGGCAACGCTGGCTGCATTTGTGTGGATATTCAGCAAGTTTGCAAATTCCAATAAACAGGAAGAAGCCTTGCGGTTAGCCGCTGAACGAAAGGCTGAATTAGAAGCCCTGGTTAGCGCCCGGACCGCAGAGCTGGTTAAGCAAAAAGAAAACCTACAGGAAATTGTAGAGGAACTTAAAGCGACACAAGACCAGCTGATCCAGTCAGAAAAAATGGCATCACTTGGCGAGCTTACCGCAGGCATTGCCCACGAGATACAAAATCCGCTAAATTTTGTGAATAATTTTAGTGAGGTAAGTATGGAACTGATCGAGGAAATGACGGAAGAGCTTGAAAAGGGGGACAAGGAAGAAGCCATTGCCATCGCATCGGACATCAAACAAAACCTGGAAAAGATACGTCACCATGGTCAGCGGGCAGATGGTATTGTGAAAGGGATGCTGCAACACAGCCGCGCCAGCAGTACTACCAAAGAGCCTACCGACATTAACAAGCTGGCTGATGAATATATGCGCCTTTCCTATCACGGTCTGCGCGCTAAAGACAAATCGTTTAATGCCAACCTGGAAATGAACCTAGCCGAAAACCTGCCCTTGATAGATGTCGTGCCGCAGGACATCGGCCGTGTATTGCTCAACATGTTTAACAATGCGTTTTATGCCGTTCAGCAAAAATCAAAAACACATGGCGCTGAATTTAAGCCTACGGTTGCAGTTACTACCACAGCCCAGGGAACCTGGATGGTGATAACCGTGCGTGACAATGGCACCGGTATACCTGATGCTATTAAAGAGAAAATAATGCAGCCGTTTTTCACCACCAAACCAACCGGTGAAGGCACAGGCCTCGGCCTGTCACTCAGCTACGATATTGTGGTAAAGGCGCACGGCGGTAAAATAGATATAGACAGTAAGGAAGGCGAATACACCGAATTCACAATAAAACTACCACTGAAATAAACAGGTTAAATGCCCGGAAATACCGAATTTACCATTTGATTACTGTTAAAATTTAAACTTATCGTTATTTTTAACCGCAAATATGAAAATACTCGTAGTTGACGATGAAGCAGATGTACAGCCCCTTTTTCTGCAACGCTTTCGCAAGGAAATAAGAAATAACGAGTTTGACTTCTCGTTTGCTCAATCGGGCGAAGATGCCTTAAATTACCTGCACAGCTCGCCTTCCGAAGTTGTGCTGATACTATCAGACATCAATATGCCAGGCATGAGCGGGCTTGAATTACTTTCGCATATACGTGAGGATTTTCCAACGCCGCCACCGCCGGTAGTAATGATGATAACTGCGTATGGCGATGAGGAAAACCACAGGCAGGCTATGGAGCGCGGCGCCGATGATTTTTTAACAAAACCATTGGATTTTAATTTACTAAAAGAAAAACTTAAAACGTTTAATGAATAATGGCCAAGATATTGGTAGTTGATGATGAAGCCGACCTGGAACTGCTGGTTAAACAAAAGTTCCGCCGGAAGATACGTGAAAACGTTTATGAATTTGTATTTGCCCAAAACGGCGAGGAAGCGCTGCAACGCGTAAAAGAACACCCTGACCTGGATATAGTTTTAAGCGATATTAATATGCCGGTGATGGACGGGCTTACTTTGTTGAGCCGTTTGCCCGAAGCTAACCCGGTAATAAAAGCTGTTGTTGTTTCAGCCTATGGCGATATGCAGAATATACGCATGGCCATGAACCGCGGCGCCTTTGACTTTGTGTGCAAACCGGTAGACTTTGAAGACCTGGAGATGACGATGGAGAAAACTATCACCCATGTTAACCAGCTGCACGAAACCATGAAGGCCATTAAGGAAAATAACATCCTTAAAATGTACGTAGATGAAAACGTACTAAACTTCATGACGCATAAGGAATTTGAAAACAGCCTGCTGAAAAACGAGTTGATTGACGCTACCGTTATGTTTATTGATGTGTGCGGGTTTACGGCAATTACAGAACAAGTTCCGGCGAACACCGTGGTTAATTTACTGAACGGTTTGTTTGATGATATTGTGAAAGAAATTATTAACCAGGGCGGGCACGTAGATAAATTTATGGGCGACGCAGTGATGGCCGTTTATAAAGGCGAATATCACCTCGACCGGGCGATTGATACGGCACTGCTGGTTAAGGAGCGGCTGAAAGACGCGCAAGAAATAAAAATGGGCGAGGTGTCTTATAAGCCTGCCATCTCCATCGGTATTAATTCGGGCGAGATGGTATCGGGCAACATCGGCTCTGTATCTTTAAAAAGATTGGATTACACAGTTATCGGTGATACGGTTAACCTTTCCCAACGGCTGCAATCGGCCGCTAAAGCCGGTCAGATTGTAATTACGGAAGAAATTTACAATAAAGTAAAAGAATCCTTTAAGTGCGAAAAAATCGGCGAGGTAACATTGAAAAATAAATCGAAGCCTTTTACTATTTATGAAGTGCTGGAGTAGGCGCGCGGGTAATCAGCACGCGAATTTCTGATGTGCGGATGTGCAAATAAAAGCTGACAGGGTAAGCATGGTACTACTATTTGCACATTCACACGCTTCAAATCCTAATCCTTCATCCATTTACTTTTAAATCCCAGCCGTTTTAAGCCATTTTGGATATCGGGGTTGCTCATAAACAACTTCCAGATCAGCCCGCTGCGATAGTTTTCAATCATTACTACAATAGGTCCCTGGTCTATGGCCAAATGGGTTTTGGCGTACCAGTTATGCGTTTCGCTAAAGCCATCGGCAAAACCATACGGCCCCCATATCTTATCACCCAAATCATAGTAAAAATGCTTAAGTGCTTTCATGGAATATTCAGGGGTGTACGGAAATGACGATAATGCAGCTGTGGGTTGTATTACGCCGCGGTCATCCTGCGGACAATGGGCAACATACCCTTTCCAGCTATCACCCGCTGTAAGGCCCCAGCAGTTCTCGCCGTAACCTTTATAGTGTTTAGGGTTTTCAATACAATAAGCCCGGTTGATAAGCGTATGGTTTTTAGTTTGTTCGGCATAATCGATGCCATGGTCATCTCTTAATTCCGAAGGATCGATACCCATATAGGTATATTGTTCAAAAAACAGTGGGCCGCCCATATCAAAATTACCCAAAGGTAATTTGTAGCCGAAATAAGACTTCCCGTTTTTCCATGATGTGCTTTTCACCCAGCTGTTTTCATACAATTCTTTCGATATGGGATGCACAGGCGACGATGCAGAAATGATATAGGTAATTAGCGCCTCATCATACCCAAAAACCGGGAAGTTCATATCAAAATCATTGCGCGGGCTCCAGTGCCAGTAAAGTGTTTTATTACCGCCGGCGCTGTGCCAGTTCCAGTCGGCTGCATCCCACATTTGCTGCACACGTTTTTGAAAATATCTTTCGGGCAGGGTTTTGCCATTAAAATAAGCTTTGGCTGTAAGCAGCCCCATCATCAAATATGATGTTTCCACAATATCAGCACCATCATCCAAGCGGCCGAACGGTATGGTTTTGCCGGTAGTGCCATTCATAAAATGCGGGTAAATTCCGTGATAACAATCCGCCTTGATTAAAAAATCGACAATTTTTATAAGGCGGTTTAATGCGGTATCGCGACCGATCCAACCGCGGTTAACAGCAACTACCGTCGACAAAATACCCATGCCTGTGCCGCCAATGGCGCATGCTTCGGGACCAAATGTGTGTTTGCTAAGGTTGGGCTCATCATCAGCCTCGTTTATATAATCCCAGTAATATTCAGCTTTAACGGTATTATCCCGCTCACGGGCCAGGCCGCTTACCGGATGTGCAAAATGCCAGAAATACCTGAACGTTTGCCGCTGTACAATATCCAGCAAAGCCGAATCGCTGACGTTTTTTACAATTCCGACCGGCTCAATTGAATTTCCGGGGACCGGCTTATGACCAACCGCCTTTTTTTGAGCAAATGCCGGCAGCGTAAATAACAAGCCTCCTAACAAGTAAAGACAGATTCTTTTCATAATTAATTACCGGTTTATTTTAAGAAAGGAAACTACAGCTAACAGCGGTTCAATATAAGACATTTAGATAGAAGGTGAAGGTTAATGTACAAAGTACTTATCCGGGAAGCTCGGTATAGCTATAATGCCCCTTGATTTCCCGGTTCAGAAAATGACCCTTGTACATCGTCGAGCGCATGGCTCGGTACACCTTTTCGGGCACACCGGTATATCGATAGACTTTGCCGGTTTGATACCTAACCGTTAACGTTTGGGCGGCAGCATCATAAATGTATGAAGCAATAACAGCGGAGGGCATAGCGGTCCATTATTCGTAATATAAAAATATCTCGTTGCCGATGGCGTCTACCAGGCCCTGCTCCATGCGGTCCATTTTCCAGCCGCTCTTGGCACAACGGATAATGCCAACCTCCTCGTCGTTTAATGACACCTCCGCTTCATAACAAATATCGTCACCACAGGTTTCAGATATGGGTATGGCCTCGCCGGTGTAGGTTTTTCCATCGTACTCAAATTCCAGGTGGATGGGATCTTTCTCCAGCTGATCGGCCATATCACGTAAAAACCTGATGAGATGCTTGCGCTGCGTCGGCGCTTTCGCGCTCCATTTATCTTTATCAGCCCTTTTGTGCGCCAGCTTAAATTTCAATCCATTCATCTCGGTTGAGTAATCGTTGGCATTCAGTTTTTTTACATGCTGGTGAGATAGAATATACCATTGGTATTCCGTACCTACAGGCACGCCTGAATTTTCAGGGGCATGACCGGCGCGCCGCTTGGTTACGGCGTAAGATATTTCCCATAAATCAGGTGTTATCTTGGTCTCTTTCCAGTCTCCCTGGTCGTAATGCCAGTGATGCCCGCGGCCAATCTGCATGCCGGTGTATTGCGTGTCACCAAACTTCTTATAACGGTTATAGCTGGCGGATAAGTTCTTGCCCTGCTTTTTCTCACTTGTCTTCGTTTCCATGATGATTTTATTAGCCGTTTACTACTTCGCCGCCATTTACATGTATCACCTGTCCAGTTATAAACGAGGCATCATCAGACGCCAGGAACACATAGGCTGGCCCCAGCTCCGACGGTTGGCCCGCACGCTTCATGGCCGTTTCACTGCCGAATTTTTCTATTTTTTCTTCGTCGAAAGTGGATACGATCAGCGGTGTCCAGACAGGGCCGGGTGCAACGCCGTTCACCCTTATGTTTTTTTCAGCGAGATTGGTTGCCAACGACCGCGTGAAGGTGGTTATTGCTCCTTTGGTAGATGAATAGTCTATCAGCGCAGGCGACGAGCGGTAAGCCGTTACCGAAGTGGTATTGATAATGCAGTCGCCCTTTTGCATATGTTTTACCGCTGCTTCTGCAAAATAAAAATAGGCGAATATGTTTGTCTTAAAGGTTATGTTCAGTTGTTCTTCGGTTATATCCTGCACATCCTTTTGCGGGAATTGCATGCCTGCATTATTCACCAGGATATTGAGTCTACCATATTCGTTTACTGTCTTTTCAACGGCATCTTTACAAAAATCTGCGTCTTTTACGTCGCCTTTTATTAACAAACAACGGCGGCCTGCCGCTTCTACCTGCACTTTCGTTTCTTCTGCGTCCACATCCTCCTCCAGGTAAACAATGGCTATATCTGCACCCTCCGCTGCAAAATGAACGCTGACCGAACGGCCTATGCCGCTGTCGCCCCCGGTAATGAGCGCAACCTTACCATTCAGCTTTCCGGATGGTTTATAGCTGTCTTTTATATATTCGGGCGCCGGGTGCATCTCCGCCTCAATACCGGGCTGCCTGTCTTGTTTTTTTGGTTTTTTATCAGTACCTGTTTCCATTTTGTTTAAACATTTTATATCAATTTACCTTCAAACTTTTTTTCGATATCTGCCCAGTAGGGCAGGTCGGCAATCTCCATAAACTCATCCATATTGATACTGCCGCCGTGAACAGGTTTTCCTTTTTTCAGATTTCCCAGGGGCACAGTAGGTGGATTAATCGCTGTAGATACAACTGCTTTCAGGGGAAAGATGTTTTCGGATGGACGAATTTTAATAATTATTGATTAATAAAATATCATTATAAATAAAACAACTGCTGGTGATATGCGGTTTTTAGAAGAGCGGCTTATGGCTATACGTTTAAGCAATAGCCCTGATCAAGTATAAACCTGCTTAGGTAAGATTTATGATAACAAATAAAATTTCAAGAGACGGCGCCAATGAAAGTCCCTGGCAAGAAGAACCAGGATCTGTAAAATCAGTTAGTAACAGCCATAGTCCGGCAACCGTTTACGATTGCCTGATAGTGGGCGGTGGTATAACCGGGCTAACTGCTGCCCTTTTATTACAAAAGGAGGGTAAACAAACCGTAATTGCTGACGCACATACCCCAGGCTTTGGTACAACCGGCGGAACCAGCGCCCACATTAATACATTCGCAGATACAACTTATGCGGAAGCCGAAGCCGCATTTGGCGCCGAAGGAGCACAACTGTTTGCGGATGCCATCAAAGAAGGCATGGGGCTTATTAAATCCAATATCGAAAACTATAAGATTGACTGCGATTACGAAAGTAAGCCGGGTTACCTGTACGCAGAGAATGACGATGAAGCAAAAGAACTGGCCGATATTTATGAGGGCGCGGTAAAGGTTGGAGTAACGGTTCAATATGCCCGGGATGTACCTACGCCAGTGCCTTACCGGCAGGCACTGGTTTTTGAAGGTCAGGCGCAATTTCATCCTTTAAAATATCTTAAGGCATTACACCAAGCTTATGTTGAAGCGGGCGGGATCGTACTGGAGAACAAACTCATCGAAAGTATTGTGCAGGAAAATGGGGTTCACCTGGCCGGAGACATCCGTGCGAAGTCGGTTGTTTATGCCACACACATGCCGCCTAATATCAACGTGTTCAATTTTGAATGTGCGCCTTACCGCAGCTATGTGATAGCTGCAAAGCTACATAGCGGCAAGTATCCTGAAGCTTTAATATACGATTGCCAGGAACCCTATCACTATGTGCGCAGCCACAACGTTGAGGGACAGACATTGTTACTGATCGGTGGCCTCGATCATAAAACCGGCCACGAAGATCCTGAAAAGGCTTTTGCTGAGCTGGAAAAGTATGCCAGAAAGTATTATAATATTTCATCAATAAAATATCGCTGGTCGAGCCAGTATTACGTACCGGTGGACGGGTTCCCTTATATTGGGCAAATGCCGTTTACTGCCGATGGGATTTATTGCGCTACCGGCTATAACGGCAATGGGATGATGCTGGGCAGCATTGCAGGAAAAATATTGAGTGACCTTGTATGCGGGAAAGAAAACAAGTATGCAGACGTCTTCAGTCCGTCCCGCGTTAAGCCAATTGACGGTTTTACTGAGTTTGCAAAAGAAAATGCCGACGCTGCCTATCATTTTGTTTCTGACCGGTTTAATTTTAGGGAGACAGATTCATTGAACCGCCTGCAGCCCGGTACAGGGAAGCTGGTGGAGGTGGACGGCCGAAAGATTGCAGCCTACCGAGATGATGAGGGTAATATTCATGCGCTTAACCCGGTATGTACACACGCCGGTTGTATTGTAAACTGGAATGGAACAGAAAAAAGCTGGGACTGCCCCTGTCACGGCGCCCGGTATGACATTGATGGCAATGTCCTTACAGGACCAGCTACCCATAATTTAAAAAAAATAAAAAATGAATAAGGCTGAGGAAATAGCAATATCCGGCATAGCCGGAACAACATTTATGACGCTGTTCAGCCACCTGGTTTCGGCAGCCGACGGTGAGAATTTCAGTGAGCCGGAACGCCTGGGACAACTGGCCCACCGTCTGATTCCCAAAATTGATAAAAAACAAAGCCAGGCGCTGGGGTGGCTGGGCCATTATGGTGTAGGACTGCTGTTTGCTATGGTGTATGTTGAGCTTTGGAGGCGCAGGCGGCCAAAATCATCTATCAAAAATAATTTAGTTGTGGGTGGCATCAGCGGGCTGATAGCAGTAGCTATCTGGAAAACTACGTTTAGCTTACATCCGCTGCCGCCGCGTTTAAGCTTTAATAAATATTATGTGCAATTGGTACCGGCCCATGTTGTTTTTGCAGTGTTTGCAGGGATAGGTTTCCAGTTGCTGAATATGATAAAAAAGGAGACTGAAGATGGCAGAAAGCAAGATCAGTAAATGCAGTAAACTGATGGCCGGACAGGGGCTCACCATTGCCTTTGCCGAAAGCGCGACCGCCGGATGGCTGTGCTCTGAATTTGCGCTGACCGAAGAGTCAGGTACAGTTTTAAAAGGTGGTATTACCTGCTATGATGCAGATTTGAAAATCTCGCTGCTCGGGGTACAGCAACGGTTGATAGATGAATATACGCCAGAGTCAATGGAAGTAACAGGCGAAATGGCCCGTCAATTATCTAAACTGATCCCTTCAGACATCCAGGTGGCTGTAACAGGGCTAACCACACCTGGCGGCAGCGAAACCCCGGAAAAGCCGGTAGGAACGATGTTTGTTTATGCATTGATCCAGGGACGGCCCGCCAGTTTTCGAAAAGTATTTAAAGGCTCATGCGAAGAAGTGATCCACCAGACGATAGAAGCGACTGCGGAGATGCTGACGGATGAATTAATGGCGAATCGTGCTAATGCCAATATTTAAGCAATGCCCCAAAAATGCCTTTAACCGGGTCTTTAGCCGGTAGTTGTATCCGGGCGATATTCATATCAGTTGCCGGCCTTTCGCCCGGTTTGCCGTAGTTCATATCGTAATCACGGCCATCAGGATAAGCGCCTATTACACCAACATCGCCTTCGTCACCCAGGTTTTTATGTGCTACACCTGCGGGAATTATTAGTACATCTCCTTTTTCTAAAACCAATTGCTGGCCATTATCGCCGCCTAATTGTACAGATGTTTTTCCTGAGTAAATACCCAGCACCTCATGGGTGATGCTATGGTAATGGTGATACGTAAAAATGCCCGCGTCCCAGCTGTTTGTCCACCCGTTTTCCCTGAAGATATTCTTAACATGTGTTGCAGGAAACAATAATGGGATATGGATGGCATTTTTATAAAGCAGCGCCGGTAGCCTGTTGCCTGGAAATATGCCGTTATCTTCAATACTAAATGCTTGTACCATGTTAAATTAATAAGTACCAGGTAAAATAATATTAGTCGTTGCCCGCAAGCCGGATAAGTGTCTTCGCATTGGGAATGGCAGCCATAGCAGCATCATTATTAAAATATAACCAGGCAGATTGCAAATTGCGGTCTTGCTTAAGTTGCGAGGCCACGTTGCGCAAAGTCTCATCAGAGTAAGACGAACTGTACAAGTCCGGCACACCATGAAAGCGGTAATAAACAACCGGTGTATTTCTTACTGCCAAATCGGGCAATTCAGGGTGGCTCATGCCACAAAAGGTTACGCCGCGTTTGGCCAGGCTTTTATAGACTGTATCCTGCCACCAGCTGGGGTGCCGGAATTCAAGAACATTGTTGAAGCCGGGGTCGAGTGTTTCCAAAATCCGCTGCAGGCGGGTCTCGTCATATTTAAGACGCGGCGGCAACTGGAACAATACCGGCCCTAATTTATCACCGAGGCCATCGCTTATCGTCGCATAAAAACTCGTCATCATGTCAGCCACATTATGAAACTGCTTGAAGTGCGTAATTGCCCGCGGGGCCTTTACCGAAAAGCGAAACCCCGGCGGCGATATCCTGTGCCAGTTCTGCAGGAAGCTTAACCTTGGGAAGCGATAAAATGTTACATTGAGTTCCAGGGTGCTAAAATGCTCCGCATAAAATTCAAACCAGCGGCGCTGCGGCAGCCCGTCCGGGTAAAAGCTGCCTTTCCAATGCTTATAGTGGAAGCCTGAACATCCGATATGCCATTCCATAACCCCTTTATAATGAAAAATGATGAGGCCGCTCGCGGCGGCCTCATCATGGATTATTCTGTCTCAGCGGCGGCCGCCTCGTTAACATAGTTTTCAGCTACTTCTGTTAACAGCACATCGGCATTCTTTTCTTCTGCCAAAGTCTCGTCGAGCAAGCTTTGTACTTCGCTCAGGCCAAGGGTGCCTGCCAGTGTTCGCATCGTACCGTAGGACGCAATTTCATAATGTTCCACTTTTTGGGCTGCAGATATGATAGCCACGTCCCGAACCTCGGTGCCTTTGTCCGTATCCGACAGTAATTCCTCGGCCTCCTTCAGCAGGCCTTCCATTGCCAGGCATTTTTTGGCTGAAGCTTTTTCACCCAAGGCTTCAAACACACTTTCGAGCCTGGTTACATGGTTTTTGGTTTCCTCCAGGTGATTAGTGATGGTTTGCTTCAAGTCCTCTGAAGTCGCACCTTTAATCATTTTCGGAAGCGACTGGGCCAAATGCTTTTCTGCCCAGTACATGTCTTTAATCTCGTCCACAAGCAATTCTTTTAATGCGCTTTCCGTTTCTTTTGTGCGGCTGGCAGCTGCTGCTCCCGCACTTTTGTTTGTTTTTGTAGGCATGATGGTAGATTTTAATTGTTATTTATAATGTATTTGTATTAATGCAATTGTTATTCCAATTATCGTTTCTTTTTTATTGAACTTATTTCACCGTTACGTTCTATATAGATTTTATCTATATCATCCATATCCTCCGTTAAAGCTGATTTTCGCACTCCCTGCATAATGTCTTCTTTACACAACTGAACCCTTTTCATCTTGTCTCGCCGAAACTGCCCATCCTCAAAAAGCGGGATCTTTTCGCCCTCAACAAAACGCCCGAACCATTTGCTGTTAGCGATAAGAGCGCCGAATAAGCGATGCAGCAGCGTAATAGCGAGACAGCTGATTACAACCGGGAAAAACGGTGATGCGCCAACCACCGCACGGCTCATTACCGCGCCCAATAATATTACAATGATATTGTCGAGCGGTGTCCGAAGTCCAAATGAGCGGCGGCCTGATATGCGCAGCAGAATTAAAGCAATAATGAACATCACAATACCGCGGCTGCTCATTTGTAAGGCGTTAAGGTCCTTGCCTTCGCCAAATATGGTCAACATGAGTTCCATAACCGAAGATTAAATTAAACGCAGCTATTCCGTCAGCTATACGGTTGATATTTTCTGTTTTATTTCCCATCACTCAAAACTTTTGCAGCCTTTTTCGCTGAAAGCCGTTTCACAACCTTAAATATTTTGCCGGCTTGTTCGTTATAATTTTTAAAAAAGGACTCCAACTGGTTAAGTATGTTTTGCGGCAGGCCATCGATATCCGTCACGTCCGGAAATAGCTGCGATACTTCAGGTATCCCGATGAAACGGTCATTACGTACTACGCTTCCATCGCGTTCAGTTTGTTCGGCCTGTAACGCTCCTATAATCCGTACCTCCATCAGGCAGCCGGGGAAAGTACTCAACTCGGATATTACGATAATGTCGAGCGGGTCTCCATCCTCCCCTTTAGTGCCCGGGATTATACCAAAATCAAAAGGGAACACCAGCCCTGCAGGCAATACTTTACTTAGCATAAAGCCTTTTGACCTTTCATCATAGTCAAGCTTATAATGGCTGCCTCTGGGGCATTCAATCATCACATTTATCTTTTCAGGCTGCTTCATAACCTGCCCTTTGGTATCCGTTTAAAAACTCCTGGTAATATTTTTTGGTTGTTTGTGCATAATTCTGCGCATAAGCAATAACTGTTTCCTGCCATCCCTGGTTCGCGCCAAAAGCCATCAGTTCATCAATCGTCCCTGATCCCTGCATCCCGCCGCTTCGTAACTGTGCCGATGCCGTAAGAGCCGCCATATCATCAATTACCTGGTACATATCGCGGTAATCTTTCAGCAATTTAAATTTAATGGTATCCTTTACTGGCTGCAGCTCCTGTATAATAAAGCTTTCACCACGAAAAGCTGTGTTGCTCAGCAAAGCAGCCGGCACATTTTGCATACGTTGCTGCACCCCTATCACGCGGGCGGCCTCACTCTCCCATTGCAGCTGTTGTACCGTAATGTAAGGCAACACAGATGACGGGCGCGCCTGCTTCATGTCAAGCAGCAGGTATTTGTTCCGTGTGTTCGTGCTTTTCAGCAGAAATAAATAGCGTTTAACGCCAATACTTCCTGTACCGGCCAGGCGGAAGACGGCCCCGATAACTTTGTAATTATACGGCCCGTCGCTGCTGGTTTTTATCCACTCATTAATGTGCGCCTTCAATTCGGCGCGGAGCTTTTTATCCAGCTTAAAGTGCCGTTCGTCCTCAAGCGAGAGCATAATGCTCCTCTTTTTACTGACGGTGCGTTTTTTTAGCAGCTTTTTATAACTGCCTTTCATTGCGGCATTCAAAAAATCGCATACTATTCCTTTGGCAGTTCTGGGTTCAATACTTATTGCTTTGCCTTTAGCCAGCGTAGCGGAATAGGTCCTCAGGTACAATTGCGCCATTTTTAAGGCTCTTTCCGGGTCGATATTCAACGTGTCGAAAGCAATAAATATGCTCGTTGCCATACGGACAACCTCGTAACTCGCGGGGGCCAGTACCGCTTCGTCAAAGTCATTCAAATCAAAATAAACCAGTTTATTATCACCTTTATAGCTGCCAAAATTTTCAATGTGCAAATCGCCGCAGATCCAGGCCAGCGGCGACAGAGGCAGCGGCTGAGCAGCTGCCAAATCCTCGTAAAACAAATGGCATGTGCCGCGAAAAAAACGAAATGCATTTTCAGCCATGGCATCGTATTTCAGTTGCACCATCTCAGGCAGCAGTCCATTACTAAATTGCTGTAGCCTATCTTGTAATTTAACGCTCATTTCTCTTTTTATAACGACTTGATTTACGCTGATGATTTTCCTGCGCCGCATCGATAGAGTGTGTACGTGTCAGATCGTCTTCTTTTTGTGCCAGTTTAGACAAGCTGATGTAAAACTTATACAAATGGTCCAGTTCTTCCTCAGTCAGGTCCTCGATGTTAACCATCCGGTTGCTGCTGCCCTCATGCGATGCTACCAACTCATTTAATTTTAGGTGTATTGCTTTGGAATCCTTGTTCTGCGCCTTCTGGATCAGAAATACCATCAGGAAAGTAACAATGGTAGTACCAGTATTGATAATAAGCTGCCAGGTGTCAGAATATTTAAACACCGGGCCCGTAACCAGCCAGATAATAATTATAGTAAGCGCTGTTAAAAACGCCGCCGAACTGCCGGTTGCTGCTGTCGCCCAGTTAGAAAACCGCTCAAAAAAATTTTTCTTTTTCATGATCATTATTTCCAATCAATATGTATCCGGGCGTCGCCGGGCACTTCAAACTCCAGGTTGCCGCCTGTTACTTTTTTTCCTTTTATTTCTTCGTTATCAGCCTTTACTGTTACATCCGGTAATTTGGCTTTCCCTGTTTTAACCAGCATCAGCCTGCAGCTTAGGCGGCTGTCGCCGCCCAGTTTAAATTTTACCGGGCAATGTTTCTCAGGCGAAAAGCCATAAGTGGGATAATCCGTATAAACCATCAAGCCTGCTTCTTTAACCTGCATATAGTGCCGGGGCAAAATCCCAAATGCATTACCTGCACCATAAACTTCCTGGCCAACCGAGCCCGACTTTTCCCAGCCGTCGTGCAGGTCTTCCAACGCTATCCACAGGTTGGGGTCCAACTCGCCGATCTTCGTTTTTTCCGACAGCATCTCTTGAGGCAGCATAGTTGGATAATAATATGATGCCCGCTCTACTAAAAAGCGGATATATTCTGCCATCAGCAGGCGAATGGACGGTAAAATATCCTCGCCTTCGGCGTGCCGGAGATAATCGTGAAATGCGCAAAACACCTCCTGCTCCTCATAAACTGCGGTATACGGTGCATCGGCCAACGGAAATAAAGCAAAGAAAGACGGGAAATTCCTGCCGTAGCCATAATTGCAATCCCAAAGCCGCATGTTTTTAAAAATGTTAGCCAGGCATAGGTAACTCAGGTCTTTATAAATTTCCTTCCGGGTAATTTTATACAGGCGCAACATCGCGCCAGCCGAGAATGCCGTGTTGTTTGCCTGGTAAAACAGCCCGAATCCGAGCCCGCTCAATCTATGCGCGGCTTTTTCGGCTTCGGCCAGGTAACGCTTTTCCCCTGTTAGCTCCCAGGCCTGCAGCATAACGTGGGCATACAAGCCAGGCACATCCTTTTCCCCGCCTTTTCCCGGCTGCGTTTCGGCCTTAACAATTTCCAGAGTATCAATTTTATAGAACACCGGCCATGTATAATCGAAACGCCGGGCTACTTTGATAGAAAATTCCAGTGAATCAAGGAATAATTTTTTTGCCGCATCATCACCTTTCAGCGCCAGCCGCGATAAGTTTAACAGGGGATGGTGTAAATACCAGGAATCCATTACCAGGGGCTGTTTTTGTTCTTCCTCACCCTCCAGCTTATCGGCCATTTTAGGATGCCAGCGCATAACAGTGTCGTATTTTTCTGCGAAGAAGGCTGGTAAACCTTTTTTAATGTCTTTCATTACCTCCAGCTTTGCGCCATTCCATTCAACATAGTCAAGCAGAGGCAACAACACAGCCAATTGCACCATTATTTCGGGCGGGGTGGCATAGTCGGAAACATAAGCATTAAAATAATGGTCTCCGGCAACCTGCGACCAGCAGCCGGGGCTGTCAATAAGGTCATGCAATCCGCGTTGCAATATATCCGCCCAGTTTTTATAAGTGGTTTTTGGTTTGGGCAACTCCAGGTATATCAGGGCAAGCATATCCAGGTATTGCCGCACCATGGCCTGCTCATCTGCCGGTAATTCTTCTGAAAACACGATAAATGCATCGTTCAGCACATAAGCTTTTCCGGCCTGCAAGGGTTTATTTTTGAGCGTTGGCGGCAGCGCAAATCCAATTTCGGGCCATTCACCGCCTACCGTGTCGCCGACAGAAGTTTCTGTGTCCTGGTTATAATCTGCCAGCGCGGTAAGGTTTTGGAGATAGAAGACCGAACCCGCGTGCGGCCTTGTCATCTTGAAATATAGCTGACCTGACCGTGTCCCAACCTGACTGGCAATCACTTCGCCTTCGGCAAGTACATCGCTGCTATCCGCACCCAACGGCACAATATCGCGGGGCCAGAACGGGAATAATAACGGAATAGATGGTGTTAACGTAGTAGTCAATCGTAGCACAGGCCGTTGCTCATTGGGTAATTTTATCGCTATTTCATAGTCACCCATGCGCGACACGACGCTCATGATTATAAGGCCTTGCCTCTCCGTAGTTTTTTTAACGTCCAGGGTATCATCGGGCGAATAAGCCAGGCGGAAAGCTACCCGGCTGCCTTTTGGCCAATCTACTACAGTCCAAAGGGAATCGTTAGCATGAATGATTTCAAAGCTGTACCCGCCGGCCTGCATTTTTTGCAGCGGCTGACGGTTATCCCGGTTAAGCACCGCATTGCTATTCAATAGCCACGATGATATCGCTTTCATGTAAAGTCCCCTTTTGTAAATAGTCTCCGGTTAAAGTTGAACGCCGGGCAGACGGCGCCGCTAGAAATAGTATCACATTAACAGCGTGTAAAAAACATTGTTTTAAATTTTCATATTAAATAATATTTTTAATTAAAAACATAATTATATCACCTGTAGTTGTAGAGATATATAATCACTAACTTAAAAACTACAACTATGTTTCATCACGTTAAAGACTTACAATTTAATGCCAGGGTATCCCGCCCCGACCCACGTTTTGCCAATCTTTTATTGGAACAATTCGGGGGAGAAAACGGCGAGCTCGCTGCTGCCATGCAATATTTTACACAGGCCTTCGGCGCAAAAATGCCGCATCCGGATAAGTACGATATGCTGATGGATATCGCTACCGAGGAATTTAGCCACCTGGAGATCGTAGGCGCCACAATCCAAATGTTATTAAAAGGTGTAAACGGCGAGTTGAAAGACGCTGCGGACCAATCGGAGATCATGCAGGTAATGAATGGCAAAGCTGCAAAAGAAAGCATCATTCACCAGGCTTTAACCGCTAATCCTCAATTCGGCATTATTACCGGCGGCGGAGTTACACCGCGTAACAGCCAGGGCATTCCATGGTGTGCTTCCTACATTCACTCAAACGGCGACCTTACAGTTGACCTGCGCAGTAATCTTGCATCGGAATCACGGGCTAAGCTGGTTTATGAGCACCTGATGAAGTTTACCGATGACCCGTATGTTCACGACACGTTGTCTTTCCTGATGACACGCGAGGTAGCGCACTACAAGATGTTTGAAGCCGCGTTGATTGATATTCAGCCAAATTTTCCGCCGGGAGTTCTGGCCGCCGACCCAAGATTTACGCAGCAGGCCTTCAATATGTCTAATGGTACCACCGTCCGTGGCCCGTGGAACGAGGGTGAAATGCCAAATATGGGCAAAGAATGGGAATATGTGGCTGATCCTATTGCTTACGTAAAAGAAACACAGGGTATTACCACAACAACAGATGCCTATGCGAAAGAATTAAAGCAAACCGGCAAGCTGGATAAAGAAATGAGCAAAATAAAAAGCGATGAAGTTATCAGCAGTGAGCCGGAGGGCGTTGCCCAATGGAGCACCTATGCTGAGGAAAAATAAAGCACATGGACGAGCACCTGATTTAACGGAACAGCGCGTAATAACACCCGAAGGAAAAGGAGAAGTGGCAGACGCCACTGGTGTCAGGATTGCTGTGAAGCAGGATAGTGGTTTTACGGAAACTTTTCCTTCGGATGACTTGCAGGATGATAATAATACAGGTTGAGTTGGTAAAGCACCTAAATCTCCAACCGTTGGGTGACTTTTAAATTATGGTAACGCAGCCAATATCTCCTTGATTGAAAACTCCGCACCACATACAAATTCATCAGCGGCCCCGTAGTATATGGTTAGTTTGTCGCCATCTACTATGTGGCCGTTGGTAAATACCACATAGCCGAAAAATCCGCTAAGCTCATAGGTTTCCAGCGGCGCCATAATGGGCTCTACGGCGCGCGAGATCACGCGGGCAGGGTTATCCAGGTCCATCAGAAATGCACCCAGGCAATATTGATGCTTGCTGTTGGCCCCGTGATAAATTTCCAGCCAGCCCCTTTCAGTGCGTATGGGCGCCGCGCCGGCTCCAACCCGGGCACTGTCCCACAATCCGGGCCGTGTCTTAATCAAACATTGGTGATTGCCCCAATGCAGGCCATCGGCTGATTCTGCCAGCCAGATGTAGCTTCCGCCAATTTCTTTGCTGCTGGGGCGATGCAAACAGTAATAGCGTCCGTTTATTCTTTCTTCAAATATTGCGCAGTCTTTATTGTGCGGGGGGAATATCATGCCGCCATATTCAAAATGTTGCCAGTCTTTTGTGGTCTGCAACCCGACTCCCACTCCACTGTCTGACACTGCTGTATAGGTAAGATAGTACGTGTCGTCTATCTGGGTTACACGGCAATCCTCGGCTCCGAAACGTTCAAGTTCCCCTTTGCCGAATATCGGGGGATAACCCTCCTGTTCTGTAAAATGTATCCCGTCTTCGCTTGCCAGTAAACGCAGGTGCGAGATCGTTGTCAGATAATCAAGCCCTTTGTAGTTGATAACCCTGGCATCAGCGGCAATCAGTTCCGGATCGTTTAAGGGCACCTCTATTATTTCCGTATTGCCGGTGGCGTTTAAAGCCGGAAAAAAAATTACGCCTTCCTTCTGCGCGGCGCCTTCAGCAACCCGCACCAGCAGCCATGTTTTTCCATTGAAACGAAACGCGCCCGGATTAAGCAGGCTGATGATCTGTAAACCTGCGCCGGTTGGCTGCAGGTCTTTAGGCATTAATAACGGGTTCTGCGGGAAGCGGCGCGCAATATCATTCATAGCTGCGTGTTATTATAACGCCCGGAGTGCCGGTAGGGCAAATTTCATCCCGGGTATATTTATTTAACCCCTTGCAGAATGACTTTGTTTAAAAATTTATGTATCAGTTAATAAGTTGGCTAATTCAACGAGCTTTGCCTTTTAATTCCCAGTGATCAGTTCCGGCATTTATCACACGCACATATCTTTCACCTTTAATATGGCCATCTTCCTGTTCTTTGCCCAGGAATAGCAATACAGGCCGGCCACCGGCATCTGTTTTGAATGACAGATCAAGGCCATTGAATTGCCTGGAGACGAGTTCATTTGCAGGATAAGTTTGTTTGAGGATCTTTAAGATGCCAGGGCCTAATTGCGTTTTCATATCTATATTCAACGCGGCAAAGGTTAGTTAGTTTGAATTTTGCTGCGCCGAACAGCAATATCATTATACTCTTAACGAGCCGCGAAAGCCCCGCGCGGCATAATAGGATTCTGCGCCATTATGGTAGGTAAACACATGGTCGTACCGCCGGTCGCAAAAGACCGCGCCGCCAAGTTGCCGTATAGCCTGCGGAGTTAATACCCAGCTGGACGTTTTGGTATCGAACTTCCCGAATTGCTGGAGCGATCTATACTGTTCTTCTGTTAAAATTTCGATACCCATTGCTGCTGCCATATTAATTGCACTATCCGCAGGCTTAAATTCTTTTCTCGCGTCCAGTGCTTCCCTGTCATAGCAAAGGCTCCGGCGGCCTTTTGGGCTTTCAGCCGAACAATCATAAAAGATGTATTCGCCGGTGCTTTTATCATAACCAACAACATCAGGCTCACCACCAGTTTGCTCCATTTCATTAAGCGACGATAATTTGCCGGGATTCTCTTCCAGCCTGGCTCTTACGTCTTGCCACTCCAGCCCTGCGTGACGGGCCAGGTTTTTTTCGAAGCGGGCTTTCAATATATCGAACAACTCCTGTTGTTGCTGCTGCGTAAGTGCATTCATAACAACCGTCAGAGTTTAAAATCGCCGTTCTCATCCAGTTCCCAGAAAGGATTATAAGCCACTTCGAACAGGTAGCCATCTAAGTCCTTAAAATAGCCGCTGTAACCGCCCCAATAAACTTTCTGCGCCGGCTTTACTATAGTAGCGCCAAGACTGGCAACCTGTTTCATAACTTCGTCCACTTCTTGTTCCGAACGGGTATTATGGGAGATGGTCATCCCGGAAAATTCTGTTGGCTGATAGGTTAACGTGGCGTCATCAGCCAGCTCATCGCGGGGGTGCAAGGCCAATACTAATCCGCCCAGATTAAACAGCGCCAGGTTTTGCATGCTCTTGTCTGATTTTTTCCAGCCGAGGCCCTGCTCATAAAAGGCTAATGATTTTTCAAAATCGTCCACGCCCAGGGTAATCAGGTTTAGTTTTTGTCGCATAAGTATACATATCAGTTTAAAAGGCGCCGTCATTGCTAAAAACGAAGCAGCAACGATTCAATTTATTTGTTTTTTTATCAATCATTCATTCCCTTTCCAGCCAAAATCTGCGGTATACATTTTTCTACCCGCTCTTCCCGGGTTTTGGCTTGTTTGGCGGATGAAAAATAAAGCAGGTAGTTTCGCTGGCGCCCGGGTGTTAAAGCGTCAAAAGCTTCTTTAAGTGCGGGAATACGATCGAGCTTATACTTAAACTCATCGGCCATTTTAAATTCGTCCGTTTTTTTAAATTCAACTTTTAAACCCGCTTTCTCTATTTCAATAGCTTCATGAATGTAAGCCTTTATGGTTTCAACCATCTCTTTTGGCTGCCCATCTTCAGTAAACCGCATTTGGCGCGCCGACTGCACATTCTCTGTTTGCTGTATCAACAGGCCTTCAACGTCATTCATCAGTGCGCCTTTAAAAAATAGCATCGCGTAGTATTCTTTAAACACATGTATCAGAACGATATTATTTTTTTGCCAGGAATAGCATGGACAGCCCCATTTTAATTCTTCTTCCAGTCCGCAGTCAACCGCAATTTTGCGCAGATACTCCAGGCTATCCTGCCACTTTCCGGCTTTATTAAAGAAGAAATCAACTTTGGGATTTGTTTCGTTACTCATGATAGATGCTAATTTAAAGTTATAAATGCTATGCACCAACCGAAATAATTTTTCTGTCAGCAGGACGGAAATACCATGATATTACAGTCAAGACTAACAATAACACTGCGGGGAGTGTCTCCCCCGGCGGGCTGCCGGCCATAAGATGCGAAATTACCGCCCCCGACATCAGGAAGAAAAATCCGGCGTATGCCCATTCTTTCAGCAAAGGAAACTTAGGTGTAAGCACAGCTATTACTCCTAATATCTTCCAAACGCCAATAATGGTTAAAATATACAGGGGGTAACCCAGGCGGGCTACATTATCCGCGCCACCGGCGCCGGTTTTAGCTTTCATCAACTGAACCACCCCGGTTGAGATCATTCCCAGCGCAAGCCAGAGCGTGAGCACCCAATAAGTTATTTTTTTTGCCTTTGATTCCTGTACCATGTTATAATTGCTTTATCGGTTAGTCATATTATTTCAGCTTACCCATCACATCCTGTAAACGGTTATGGGCCATGTTAAGGCCTTGTTTAAACGGCAGTTGCATCAGTTGGTCGCGTTTGTCCGCCGATTCATATATCACGTGCATGGTAAGCTTACTCGTATCATCGGTCAGCGCTTCAAACTCATATATCTCCAGTTGAATGCCAAACGGTGCATTCTCCATTTCAAAGGTGCGGATGATTTTTTTGCCGGGGCTAAATTCATGAATCACGCCGTTAGCCTTAAACACAACATTACCTTTTGCATCGCTTGTTTCAAACCGGTAGCTGCCATGGCTCTTACTTTCCAGTTTCAGTACTTTAGTGCCCATCCACTGTTCCACAAACTCCGGTTCGGCATAGGCTTTAAAAAGTAATTCAACCGGCAGATCAAACTCACGGGTAATAAGCAGATCCTGCCTGCCGTCTTCGGCTTTAATTTTCGTTTTTAGTTCCATCGTCTTTATTTTTTTGTTGATAGGCCTTCATAACGCTCTCCAGCTTGTTAAAGCGGTCGTCCCACATCTGGCGGAACGGCTCGATAAAGTCTGCTACTTCCTTCATTTTTTTTGCGTTGATGTGATAGTAAATTTCTCTTCCGCTTTGCTCCTGTTTAAGCAACTCGCACTCTGTAAGTATGGCCAGGTGTTTTGATACTGTCGGCCGGGCAGTATTGAAGTTGGCGGCTACAGCCCCGGCAGTTAAAGTTTGCGAAGCCAGCAGCAACAGTATGGCCCGGCGGGTTGGGTCGGCAATGGCCTGGAATACGTCTCGTCGTAAATTCATTATGTAGCTATTTGACTACAAATATATATGTAGTTATTTAGCTACGCAAATTTATTTTTAGAATTTTTCAGATCTCCCATTGCCGACAATATGCCCGCTTAGCAGCACAGGCGTTTGCACCTCTGATGGACATTGGAATTACTTAGCGGGAATAAAAAGAGAAATTTTATATTTGATAACAGACAACGCCACATGTACCCTGTTCAATTTTTATTCCGGCTTGCCAAAGTAATTTCGGTAGCTGCTATCGGACTGATGGCCCTGCTTATTGTTATCGGAAACACCACCGATTACTTTACCAACTATTTATTTGTTGAGCATGTATTGAAAATGGATACCATTTTTCCCGGCAGTGCATTGCGGTATAGAAATATCGACAGCATTTATATTTTCCATGCTGCCTATATACTAATTATACTAATGGAAGCCGCCATGGCATTCTGCTGTCTGAAAGGAAGCTGGCTGCTTGCCAGAAACCTGAAAAGCAATGCAAGCGTATTCCATTCAAAGAAAAACTGGGCCGTAGCGGGGCTGATAGTTGGGATAGTAATATGGTTTTTAGGTTTTGAAGTGGTCGGCGGCGAGTGGTTTGCCATGTGGCAAAGCAAAATATGGAACGGTCTGGCTGCAGCCGAAAGAATAGTTAGCTTCCTGGTACTGATACTCATTTTCTTGCATTTAAAGGAGGAGGACTATCAAGTATCCCGGCAAAATTAACGCGACCGGAATAGGGGCAAACAGGCACATATGTGCGATGTTTTCCACAAACTTTATGACCGCGCTCCGGCCTCTCCAGGAGCAATAGCCCATCAAAAGAGTATGTTCTTTACAGTTCGTTCAAACGCCCGATAAAATTGCATACCTGCCGTTTAACAGGCTACTACTCCGAAGGAGAGCGTGCTTAAACCTTTTTTGCAACACAATTCCTCTTCTTGGGGCAAGGATGTGAAGATAAGGTTATCACATCAGTTCATCATGATTTACCATACCCCACAAACGCCATCCGCTCGCCCATTTCCTTATAGGCTTCGTTGGGCTGAGGAGCCCACGTAGCCAACCCATCCACATAGCGGTTAAACATGCAGAAGGCGGCTGCAATCAGCACGGTATCGTGTATTTCCTGGTCAGTTGCTCCTGCCGTGCGTGCAGCAGCTACGTCGTCATCGGTTACATGTTTGCCTCCTTTTTGTACCTGGTGAGCCACGTTCAGCAAGGCCCGCAGTTTATCGGACACCGGAGTATCCGGTAGGCCAGCTTTAATTTCGTCAATTAAACCGAGGCCTGTTTGCAAATGTGCTGCCGCCGCGGCTGCATGCGAGGTATGGCAAAAGTGACAGTCGTTTTTAAAAGACACTGATGCTGCAATAATTTCGCGCTCACCGCTGCTTAGCCCCGACTCTCCGCGCAGCAGTGTTTCGGCAAGCGCCAATAGCGGCTTAGCCGTTTCCGGGCGAAAGTCTAACAATCCCCGTATGCCTGGTAATTCTTCGTTATTTAGTTTAATGTGTGCCATGTTATTTTAGTCGTTTATGTCAGTTTCATCTCGCTTACTTTAATGGGCGGCGTGCCGTAGCCCTCACGTGCGCGCTGCTCTCCCATTTTGTCATACAGTTCGTCGTTATGTGGCTGCCAGGTAGCAAGCCCGTCTACATAGCGGTTGTACATGCAAAACGCGGCAGCAATCAGCACGGTGTCATGTATCTCTATATCGGTAGCGCCCTGCTCACGTGCTGCGGAAACATCCTGTTCTGTTACGTTTTTACCGCCCGACTGCACTTTAGCCGCTATCCTCAACAGCGCTTTCAGCTTATCGCTCACCGGTGCTGTATCTGCGTCAGTCAAAACAGCTTTCACAGTTTCTGCATCGTTGCCGAGTTGATGTTTGGCTATGGCGCCATGGATATTAGTGCAATAGTAGCAGGTATTCAGGTTGGATACATAGGTGGCTATCAGTTCACGCTCACCGGCCGGCAGCGTTGGATGCGGGTCGTGAAGCAGTACCTGTACCAGATCATTTAACGGCTTTGCGGTTTCGGGCCGGTATACGAAAAGGCTGCGGATGCCCGGATAATCGTTTGATAAATTAATGTGTGGCATGTTTTTATTTCTTTATATATTCAATTCTAAACGCTCGATTGGTAGCCCTCTTCTGCACGGCGGGGCGCCCGGTCAACATAAAACTGCCTGTCCGGCGGCGCCCAGGTACCCAAACCGTCGACATACCGATTGAACATGCAGAAGGACGCAGCTATCAAAACAGTGTCATGGATTTCAACATCAGTCGCGCCCTGCGCCCTTGCTGCTTCAATCTGTTCAGCGGTAACGTGCTTGCCGCCTTTTTGAACGCTTGCGGCTATGGATAGTAAGGCCTTCATTTTAGGCGATAACTCTGCTGAACGGAAATCATCTTTAATTGCATCAATTTGCGAAATATCACATTGCAGGTAATGTCCGGCCAATGCCCCGTGTACGTTCTGGCAAAAAAAGCAATCGTTCAGATAAGATACATAAGTGCCTATCAACTCCCTTTCGCCGCGGGTAAGCGTATTGTTATCATCGCGCAGCAAAATCTCGGCTAACGCATTGAGGGGCTCTGCCGTTTCGGGGCGATAAGCCATTGGCCCGCGTATGCCCGGCAAGTCGTTATTTAAATCTATGTGTGCCATCTTTTATAATTTAGATTTTTATTGGTTCAAAAGCTATTTTAAAGTCTCGCTCCTCACAGAAACCGTTTGAGGTTGAACTTTATGCCGCAACTTTAAGGTCCTTAGTAAACAAAGTTATCAGTAAGCCTATCAAAAACACCAGGGAGAAAATGAACAGCGAATTGCCGTATCCTCCCAATGTAGTCACAAGTACGCCAACAAACAGCACTGCCGTTCCGGTAAACAATCTGCCTGCGTTAAAGCAGATGCCTGTAGCTGACGAACGCACCCCTGTTGGAAACAGCGCCGGTATATAAACCGACAGTATCCCCTGGCTTGCACCAAAAAATAGCGCCATTAATGCGATTTCGGCATAAATTATAGGCGAGAATGTGTTATTGGTTTTAAATAATATAAACGATAAAACCGTGCAAACCATGAAGCAGGTGATCATGGAGCGCTTTAAACCCATCAGGTTTACCAGCCAGCCGGAAAAGAAACCACCGGCCAGGCCACCCATACCCATGCACATCATACTCAAGCCGCGGGCTTTACTGGCATCGCCAACACTAATACTTTGTATCCAGGTGGGCAGCCAGGAGAATACGGCCCACAGGCCTATCAGCATTGCTCCAAAAATCAATGATCCGGTTAACATTGCCTTCCGGTTTCCTGGTGACAACAAGCTGCCGGAGGACGCCTGTGAAGCCTTTTTTTCTGAATGGTGCTTTTTCCAAAGATCGGATTCTGCTATGGCGCCTAATGCTAACAAGGCCAGTACAACAGGTATAACACCCACCAGGAAACCCAACCGCCATGATGGCATAATAACATTGATAACGCCTGCAGAAAATATGCCTACCGGGAATGCAATGGAAAGTATGCCTGTATAAACGGCCCTGGTTTTTTGCGGCCAAACTTCGCTTACCAGGGTAAAGGCAATTACCAGATCTCCCCCCACACCGAAACCGCTCATAAAACGGCAAACCATAACACCACCCCAACCGGTCATATAACCGGTGAGGATGGTAAAAATGCCGTAACTGGCCGCTGCGAACACCAGGGCCATTTTACGGCCGATCTTATCGCTAATAATTCCCCAGAAAAAGCCTCCAAAGGCCCAGCCAAAGATAAAAAGCGAATTGATCAGCCCGCTTAGATAGTTAATATCCTGCTGGCTGTTGTTTCCCTGTAATTCTTTTACAACCACAGGCAGATACACCGACATCAGCGTCGATATGGCCCCGCCTAATGCACTGCTTACAAAACAAATAACAAATAATGCGGCCAGCTTTGCCGGGGATAGCTGTTTGGGCTGTACCGTTTCTAAGGTCAGTGTTTCCATGTTATTTCAATAAGTTATCGAAGGTTATTCCTAAATAATAAATAGCGCCGACAGCAGGCGAGCCATAAGCCTGGTAAACGCGGTTGTTAAAGATGTTGCTGCCACCGAGCTTAATTGTAGCGCCGATTTTTGGCAGCTTTTTGTTTACCTGCAAATCAACCATCGAGTAAGCAGCTATACGACCCGGATTATTGGCATTGAAGGTTCCGTACCAATCGAACGCACTTTGCCAGTGCCAGTTAAGGTTAAAGCCATACCCGTTGCTAAAGTTGCTGTTGCCAAAGGTGAAGTTGCCGCTCCATTTAGGGGTGTTAAAGGCCGCCACGTTGTTTTGGTTGGCGGAGCCAAGATTGAACACCGATAATGTTACATTGGCGCCGGCCGTGTACCCGCGTTGGAACAGGTAGGTTAAACCTGCGCCGGCGCCCTGTTCAGATACCTTATCGGTTGAGTTGGTATACAACTGATAGGCGTGAATTTTGCCACCCGGAATATCGGCAGCCGCATCCGGATTAACCTTGCCATCAGCACCAAAGATGGCATCCTGCGGATTGATGACTACCGTATTCAGAATAAAGTTAGTATAGCTGCTGTAATAATAGTTTACATCTATCAGCAATTTATCTTCAATAAAGCTTTTATAGCCTAACTCGAATGCCTTTTGTTTTTCAGGCTTGATGTAGGCTACAGTTGCCTTTTGCAACAGATCTTTGTTTTGGGCAACGGCCTGCGGAAAAGATGCACCTCCCTGTACCGCTGCGCCAAATGCAGCGCCGAACTTGCTTACCGAGGCCGCAGTAAACGAATTTGAATAAACATTCAGGTCTTTGCTATTAGCAGGCGCGCCACCCAGGATAGTAATAGGTCCTACGTTAAGATGGATAAACTGGTCAACCGGGGTTGGGTTTCGGAAGCCTGTCTGGTAGGATGCACGGAAGTAATTCTTTTTGTCGGCACTGTAAACAGCAGAGAAACGTGGCGTAAAGCTGCCCTCAAAGTTCTCATTCTTATCATAACGGACGGATGCCAAGAGGCTCAGCTGATCATCAATCAGTTTTTTTCCGGCCTGGGCATAAGTACCGTATTCCTGTATGGTGATCTTTTTGTTTTTATCATCAAACAAGCTTCCGTTCGTAAACATATCGTAATCGCGGAAGCTGCCGCCAACCTGCAAATCGAATACTTTTATAGCGCTGCTGAAATCGTACTGACCTTCAGCGTGATAAAACTTACTATTACTGAACACCCCTGCTCCGCTAAGGCCATAATTGTGTACCGAAGCATCCTTGGCCTGGTTAAACTGTGCTGTTCCCGGCAAAAAACGCCCCTGGTCGGCAAATGCGCGGGCGGCTGCATTATCGTGGCCGGTTACTCCGTTTACCGTGCCATTGTAAGCATTCTGATAACGAGTAAACCACATGTTGTCGGCCTGATCGGGGCTTACCACGTTGCCGTTCATATCCTGCACCCAGTCGCGGTTGATGAATTGGGCCAATGAGCGGGTGTTATAGGAGTCGTGGGAGTTCTCGGCTACCGAATATCCTCTTACAAAAAAATTGCTGCCTTTTAATTCAATTCGGTGCGTTTGCAGCACAAAGTTATTCAGATCAAAACGGCTGCTACCGGTGTAGCTGGCGGTTCCGCGGCCGTAGTTATATTGATAAGTGGCTTCCAGGCTATTATTAAACTTATACTCCAAAGCACCGTTCAGCTTCAGGCTGTAAACGCCATAGTTCATCAGGTCTTTTTCCTCGTAGCCGGTCCTTGAAACCAAACCAATGCCGGGCAAGGTTTTGTTTACTTCGTCGCCATAAATATTCAAAGCGTCGCGGCCAGGGTTATCAGGGCCGCGCTGTGCGGGAGGCGTAGAGGCACTGATATCGGTATAGTTGTTGGCATACCAGTCGGTACCGCGCAGGTACGACGCATTCATTTTAAAGGCGAATTTATTATTGAAAGCCTTAGCATAACGTAGAGCAAAATCATAAATTCCCTTGGCACCAACGCCTGATTCGCCAATGTGATTAACACCCGACTTCGCTGCCAATGTTAAGCCCTGGTAGTCAAAAGCATCTTTGGTATGCATTAGCAAAGCCCCGTTGAATGCCATCGGACCGTAAAGCGCAGATGCTGCACCGGGGACAACTTCCACACTTTCTATATCTATATCAGAGGCGCCAAACAGGTTCCCAACGGCGAAGTTGAGGCCGGGAGTTTGGTTGTCGACGCCATCTACCAGCTGCAAAAAGCGCGAATTGCCGGTATTGTTAAAGCCGCGGGTATTTACCTGTTTGTAGGTAATACTGCTGGTAATGGCTTCCATGCCCTTAAGCGATTGCAGGCCATCGTAAAAATTAAATGATGGATTTTCGCGAATAGCTTTCTGGTTCATTTTTTCGATACTCACCGGCGAGGCCAGGATACTTTGGTTTACCCTTGTAGCAGCGGTAACCACCTCGTTCAACGCTACAGCTACCTGCTTCAGGCTTATATTTACCGTTTGGCCGGCGCTGGTTACAGTAACTAATTTATCAGCATAACCAACATTGGTTACCTGTAAAATCAATGGAAACTTAAGCTGGCCGGCGTTCAGACTGAAGTTGCCTTTCGAATCGGTAATGGTGCCTGCAATTTTACCTTTTACGGTAATACTCGCGCCATTTACGGGCGTATTGCTGAGCGAATCGGTTACGGTGCCCGTTATTCGGGCTTGCTGCGCGTAAAGTTTTATGCAGCTCAATAGTAATAATATCAGGAGAAGTTTTTTCATTGTGAATTTTTGACTGAGTTAACAATTATTGTTATTTTTTTAAATGATCGTAACCTTGCGGAAGGCGCATATAACCATGATTTTTCAAGCGCTCGGCCAGGTAGCCGAAAAAGGTTGGATTATCGGGTAAAGCAGTCGCCAGTCCGTCTACGTAGCGGTTATACAGGCAAAAGAGAGCCGAAATAAGCACCGTGTCATGAATTTCCAGGTCTGTAGCGCCGGCCGCTTTAGCGCGTGCAATATGCTCCGGCTTGACCGACTTTCCGCTTTCACGCACTTTGTCGGCTATCACCAGCAGTGCTTTCATTTTTTCGCTGACAGGCGCTGATTCAATGTCGGTTTTTACGCAGGAACTGGTTTTGTTTTCATCCAAAAAAATGTCTGCAGCGGCAGTATGTGCAGCGGTGCAGAACCGGCATTGGTTACCGTTTGAGGTTACAGTGGCAATCAATTCGCGTTCGCCTTCTGTAAGTGTCGACTGGCCGCGCAGTAAAATCTGTGTAAGTTCACGTATAGGCTGAGCGGTATCCTTACGGTATTCTAATAAGCCGGTAATACCCGGCAGGTGTTCTTCAACTGCTATGTGTGGCATTGTTAAAATAAATAAGTTGGAATAATAACCGGGAGGTACTGCCGCTTGGTTATAAGCTATCGCATAAATAACAGAAAAACCAAATTAATGGATCAGAAAGAAGCACCACGCGATGCACCTTCCGGGTTAACAATAAAACAGGGAGTTTAGCAGCTGAATTTAGGCGGCTGTTCGGGTATCTGCAGAGGGACCGACAAAAGGTCGTCAGAGCGTTGCAAAATATTTATACTCAGGTACCGTACAGGAATATTGAATGAGAATTGCTGAAAAAAGAATTGCGCTTTTTCATTAAGGTTCAGTTTCAAAAAAGGCACATGGTTCTTTTTAGGCACAGGTATATCCTTGATATTTTTAGCTACTATGACGTTACTGGTTGAGTAAATAGTGGTTTCGTAGTTCGGTACACACATCAGGTAAATGGCATGCCGCGTCATTTTCATTTTAACGTAATTATAGCTGGCCTCCTCAAACTGAACCGTGCCGCTTACGTTTTCATAGGCCGTCCAGTCGTTTATACCAGGAATATCTACTGGTATTTTTACCTCAACCAGGTCGTTTTTATTGTATTTGTTTTGTGCGGTCTGCTCGTTAAAGAAAACTTCCGAGCGGTATTGCAGGTATTTATAAAAAGCCACATACCCGCCTGTGCTGAACAGGTGACTCACCAAAAGTGTAATGGCGATAAGCTTTTTCAAAATACGTTTAAATTGGGTTAGCTAAAGATGTGACATAATTTTTATGTTTCAAAATTTTTTAAAGTGAAGATATTGATATAAGCAAATCAATTGGTTTTGCGAACATCCCGATAAATTTATCAGAGTAAAAAATATGCAATAAACGTCTCACCCCCGTCCAGATGAAATGGTCAGATCGTCACTTTTTATTACCATTTTCGATATCTTTTAACTGGCTTAATTTCCTGAACACTGCCGCATGTAAAAATAAAATAGTAGCGGGTGCAAAGGCCGGGAACCACACGAACGGAAACACGGTCATCTCTCTAAGGTTTCCATTTGCACCGGTAATAACGGCGATTATCAGCAGATCAATTATGTCCAGTATACCAAAAATATTCCAGGCATAAACGGCGGCTTCGCGCCATGGGTTTTTCTTTACAACTATCCTTGCTACAGGGATTGCCAAAATTGCGGTAATGATATCCCCAAGGCCGGCCGCAAAGGCAAACCTTGCAGGGAGCAGGTGATAAAAATAGATAAGAATAAAAAATATCCCGAGTAACCTGAATATATGTAAGGCGATCAGCGAATCCAATGTAATTGCCCTGAGCAGCTTTTTAAACAGCCTTGTATTTCCGACAAAAACAAATAGGATGAGCAGCAAGGGCATACCGGCCCAAACCATTACCCTGGGCGGTAATGAATTCACATCGAATGTACCCTTTAATGAAAGTACCGAAACATACGCCAGGTACACCAGGTAAAAAATAAAAATACCAATTTGTATACGCTTCGATTTTTGCGGCGTGAGGCCCGCATCCAGCGCAGCCCGCTTAACCGGTTTGGTAATAAAGAATATAGAATAAAGAAAGGTCGCTAAGAATAGTAAGACTGCCCAAAGGGGCATGCCTGATAAGTGATTTGCCATTTGATGTAGTTTTAATACAACAAAGGAAAATCAAATCCCGGCGCTTACACTTCGCAAATGGCAAGAAATCGATAATGGCTACTTCCTGGCAAAATCCTTCCTGATCCTGCTTAGCGAAGTGTCGGTGATGCCGAGGTATGAGGCAATATATTTTAAAGGTACGTTTTGAAAAATTTCGGGGCTTGAATTAATTAAGTTAACGTATCGCTGCTCCGCGGTTTCCTGCAGCGCCGACAGCATCCTTTCCTTCAGGATATTGTATTGATTTACTATGTTCAGACGTCCATACTCACGAAACTCGGGGATGGCATGAAAACTCTCCTGCATATCCCCATAAGTTATAAACCATGTTTCACAGTCGGTAACGGCCTGCAGATATTCTTTCGCAGCATTTCTTTTAAAAAACGAGAGCATATCGCTTGCGAAAGTGTCTTGTGTATAAAATGCGGTCGTTACTTCATTACCTTCAAGGTCATAGGTATAGGCCCTTACGATACCGCTATCGATGAAATGAGATTGACTGCAAATCGCACCTGCTCTCAGGAGAAAACCATTCCTGCTAATTTTCATCGGCTTGAATTTTTCGACGATCAATGCAAGCCTGGCCGGACTCATCGGCAGCACTTGTTGAATAAAACGAATTAAACGAGCTTTATCCATTTGCTTTACAAAAATTCTTTTACCGGTTAAAAGTATAAAGACGTTCAAAAATCAAGGGAGAAGGTTATCATACCCCGGTATTGAAGATTTATTCCCAAATACCATTTTGCGACGTAAGTATCTCGGGATCGCCCCCGGTTACTATAATTGTATGCTCATGCTGCGCAACAAAACCTCCTTTATTACCGCTTAGCGTCCAGCCGTCTTCCTGTGTATCAGCGATAGTCGACCGTGTTGAGATGAATGTTTCTATCGCTACTACCGAATTCTTTTTGAAACGCGTAACATTATACCGGTCGCAGTAATTGGCAATTTCGTGCGGCTCCTCGTGAAGGCTTCGGCCAACGCCATGCCCGGTTAAGTTTTTTATAACTGTATACCCGGCTTTTTTGGCTTCCGTCTCAATTAACCGGCCTATTTCCGATATCCTTACACCGCCTTTAATGTTGCTGATCGCTTTCTTTAGTATATCTTTCGACGCCTGTACCAGTTTGCCATGTCCGTGGATATCCTCTCCCAATACAAAAGAGCCGCCGTTATCGGCCCAGTAGCCATCTAGTTCCGCCGATACATCGATATTTACCAGGTCGCCTTCCTTAAGAATTTTATCTGCCGAAGGTACGCCGTGCGCCACCTCGTCATTAATGCTGATACAAGTGTACCCTGGAAAATCGTAGGTGAGCTTTGGCGCCGAATGCGCACCAAACTGTGCCAGCAATTCACCGCCATATTCGTCAAGCTCGCGGGTAGAGATGCCGGGTTTAGCGTACTCCCGCATTTTTCTGAGCGTAATAGCTACGGCATCACTGGCCTGCTGCATACCAATTTTTTCACTTTCTGTTGATATTGACATTTTTGGGTGTTTAGCTGCGCCAAAATTAGCGATTAATATGTTTAACAGGCTTGTTCATTCTTAATTACGGCGTCATTTCCTGTACAGTCTACCTCGTTTACTACCGGGTAAACATTCTTGATATTATCGACATTTCCAATGGAATGGCGTCTTCCGCCAGGAAGCCGGACATCCATACTTCTAAAGTTAACAGATCATCTGCCCTGTAACTTAAACCCGCCCTTTTGCTTCTTCTTCCCCCTAAAACAAAATGTGCAAATCTCCTTCGAAATTTGCACATCCTGTAATTCATTATCCGCACATCAAAGTTTAATTTCCTCGTCTTTGCCTGAGAAAAAATGAAACTCGGTAATCTGATAGTTCGGGTTGCTTTTAACCTTTATCCACTGATTGTATTTCAGGAACCATTTTATCTGGCGGTTAATAAAGCCTTTTTTAATATAAGCTTCGATATAAGGGTGAACGCAAAGGGTTATGTTCTTCTCGTTTTGCTCAACCAAAATGTAATTGAAATTGGTTTCGATGTCATCAAGCAATAATATAGTGGGCCTGATGGTACCGGTACCATTACACGCCGGGCAAACCTCATTGGTTACAATGTTCATCTCGGGGCGCACACGCTGGCGTGTAATTTGCACCAAACCGAATTTACTTGGTGGCAGGATGGTATGCTTCGCCCGGTCGTGCGCCATTTCGGCACGGAGGTAATCGAACAAATCCTTACGGTTAGCAGGCTTGTGCATATCGATGAAGTCGATAACAACAATACCACCCATATCGCGCAGCCTTAGCTGCCGGGCAATTTCTTTTGCTGCCTCCTTGTTTACCTGAAAAGCGTTCTCTTCCTGGTTTTCTTTGTTGGCGGTGCGGTTACCACTGTTTACGTCAATAACGTGAAGCGCTTCGGTATGCTCAATAACCAGGTAAGCGCCTCCGGCCAGGTTAACCGTTTTACCAAATGCACCTTTTATCTGTTTATCGATACCGTAATGCTCAAATATCGGCGAGCTGTTTTTATGAAACCTTACGATGTTCTCCAACTCCGGCGATATATTGTGTACATACGATTTTACCTCTTCATACATGCTGTTATCATTCACATATATGTGCTGGAAATCGGGGTTCAAAATATCGCGCAGCAAAGTTGATGTGCGGTCAATTTCACCGAGCGCCTTTTTCGAAGGCTCGATAGATGGCAGACGTGTAATAAATGATTCCCACTTCGATATTAAATCAAGCAGGTCCTTCTGCATCTCGGCAACGCCTTTGCCTTCGGATACAGTGCGGATGATAACGCCAAAATGCTTTGGCTTAATACTTTCAACAATTTTACGCAAACGGGTACGCTCGGTGTTGCTCTTTATCTTTTTAGATATAGAAATAACTTCCGAAAAAGGCACCAATACTACGTAACGTCCGGCTATAGATATATCAGAGCTTAAACGCGGGCCTTTGGTGGATATAGGCTCTTTAGCTATCTGAACCGGTATGAGCTGATTTTTAGACAATAACTCAGAGATCTTACCTCCCTTGTTAATGTCAGGGTCAAGCTTAAAGTTATCTAAAAGCTTTGACTGATATCCCCCGCTACGCACTTGTTTGGTAAGCTTTAGCAGGCTTTGCACCTGCGGCCCCAAATCAAGATAATGCAAAAAGGCATCTTTCTCATAGCCAACGTCAACAAAGGCCGCATTTAGCCCCGGCATGATCTTTTTTATCCGGCCAAGATAAATATCACCAACAGTATAATTGTTGCTGATCTGCTCTTTGTGAAGTTCTACGAGTTGTTTGTCCTGTAATAATGCAATGGTAGTCCCGCCGGGGGATGAATCGATAATTAATTCTTTTATCAACTGCTACTCCATTTCTTAAAGCGGTTACAGTAACCGCACGTTAATTAGTGGGTAAAAAAACAACTTCACCTGTTATATTTAAACAGGAAATATAAGCAAGGGGTATTCGCGTGTGCATGGAGAGCCGATAGTCCTCAATTCGTAGTCCTGAGTCCAAAATCAGGAAAATAAAAATAGACTTTAGACTGACGCCTAAAGACTATCGACTTATAAGCAACGCCGCTTATTTTTTCTTATGTCTGTTTTTTCTCAAACGCTTTTTACGTTTGTGGGTAGCCATTTTGTGTCTTTTACGTTTTTTACCGCTGGGCATAATAGTAATTTTTTTAAGTGTGTAATTAATTTTTTAATTCCTTTATGTAGTCATCAATTTTCTGCCCGAAGGTCGGGTCAGCAACTAACTCTTTACATTTTTGGTAAGCTGCAACAGCTTCCTTTTTTTGTCCTAATTCCTTATAGCTTTCCGCCAGATAAAAATATGGCTCAGCTTCGGGCTTTTGTTCAATAACAGTTTTAAAGCGGGATACAGCCTTTTCAAACTGGCCGCTTTTCATAGCAAACAGGCCGAGGCTTAAATTTGCTTTTACATTCTTAGGGTCTTGCTTTACTACATCCAGCAGCAGCATAATACCCTGCATTGGCGAGCCGCCATCCGCATCTGCAATACCGAGGCTGGTTTGGTTAACATAAGCAACACCTAAACCGGTTTTTGCGTCAAGGTCTGCCGGTTTTAACTTAACGGCGTTCTTGTAGCTTTCAATTGCGTTTGCAACAAACGATGGCTGCGCTGCAGTATCCTGCGTCGCCCTGGTAAAGGCATCGTTAAAGCGGCTGCCGGCGGTTACCCAATCCTCAAACTTGTTTTCTTTACGGGCAACTTCCTGGTAATAAAATGCAGCAGGTGCAGGCTGGTTTACATCATCCCACAGTTTCGCTAATTTTTTTTCAAGGTTTAGTTTGCCCGCTTCATCGGCCGTGTTCTTCAGTTGGGTTTCAGCATCGGTAACCTGCGCAGACAGTGCCGCACCTATTGCGGCTTTAGCTGTAGCCGATACCGATGCTACATCTGCTTTACTTACCGGCCGGGCCTGCGCCACCGTTGCTTTTGAATGCCCCGGATCATCTTTTTTTACCAGACCTTTCACCGGCATAAAAAACAAAACGCCCATGACAGCGAAAACTGCTACAAGGACGATTATTTGTTTTTTTTGCATGGCAGACAGAAATTACTTGCTAACCTTGTTACCGGTTCTTACTTTGTCAACAAATGTTTTTGCCGGTTTAAAGCTTGGCACAAAGTGTTCAGGAATGATGATGGCAGTGTTCTTCGAAATATTGCGTGCTGTCTTTTTAGCCCTCTTCTTCACAACGAAACTTCCAAAACCCCTTACGTAAACGTTTTCGCCACCCATCATAGAGTTTTTGACAACTTTAAAAAACGCCTCAACAGTTTCCTGTACGTCTACTTTTTCGATACCTGTCTTTGACGAGATTTCAGTTATAATTTCTGCCTTAGTCATATCTGCTTTTCTTTTATTTATTATTCAATTACTTAACTGATTTGGGGTTGCAAAAGTATCTCTTTATTAACAAAGTTTGAAATAAATAGCATATTTTTTTTATTACCTGCTGAAATTCAGCTTAAAGGCAAAAAAATATGCCATAAATCACCGGTTTTTCGTTAGTACTTTTGTCCCGATGGATTTTAACAACGAACTGCTGAACTGGTATCAAAATAACAAGCGCGATCTGCCATGGCGCAACACGACCGACCCCTATACTATATGGCTTTCCGAAATAATTTTGCAACAGACCCGCGTTGAGCAAGGCCTGCCCTATTTCACCCGGTTTTTAGAAAAATATCCTACCGTGTCTGGCTTTGCAGCGGCCACCGAAGACGATGTATTAAAACTTTGGCAGGGATTAGGCTATTACTCCCGCGGGCGCAATATGCTTAAAACAGCAAAACTGGTACAAGAGCACTACAACGGAATCTTCCCCGCACAATACGATCAACTGATTAAACTAACCGGCATAGGTGAATATACAGCTGCCGCTATCTCGTCATTTTCATCTAACGAAGCCAGAGCAGTTGTAGATGGCAATGTTTACCGTGTATTAGCCAGATACCTAGGCATAGACGAAGCCATAAACAGTACAAGGGGAAAAAAAATATTTCAAAATGCCGCAAACGAGCTCCTTAACCAACAAAAACCAGGTATGCATAACCAGGCAATGATGGAGCTGGGCGCGGTTATTTGCAAACCAAAAAATCCGGTTTGCGGTATTTGCCCGGTAAGAGCAGGATGCTATGCTTTTATGCACAACGCCATTAATAGCCTGCCGGTTAAACTCAATAAAGTAAAAGTACGCGAGCGGCACTTTAATTATTTTTTGATTACCGACGGTGACCGCCTGCTGGTAAATAAGCGCAGTGATACAGATATTTGGGCAAACATGTATGACTTGCCATTGGTTGAAACCGATTCCGGATCAAATATTAATGAATTAATTACTCACCCTGATGTTACCGGCTATTTCGGGAGGAACCTTAAAATCACTGAAATATCTCCCGTAAAGAAGCATATATTAACCCATCAGCGATTGTTTGTACGCCTTATAACCATGCAAGGCCCCCCGGAAAAAATTAAAGACAGCTGGAGATTTATCCGATTTGAAGATTTAAAAAACCTTGCTATACCCAAGATTGTATTTATATTTATAAAAAATATTTTTAATTTGTAATATATTTTTTGTTGCTTTACAATATAAATATGTCTGGCGTTAATAAAGTTATTTTGGTAGGCCATTTGGGCAAAGACCCCGAGGCCCGCACATTAGAAGGTGGTGTTTCCGTTGTAAGTTTTCCGCTGGCAACTTCCGAAAGTTTTAACAAAGAAGGTCGTAAGGTTGAACAAACCGAGTGGCACAATATTGTAATGTGGAGGGGCCTTGCCGATGTTGCCGCTAAGTTTTTGCAAAAAGGTAAGCTCGTTTACATCGAGGGGAAACTGCGTACCCGATCCTTCGAGGATAAGGAAGGTATAAAAAAATACACTACAGAAGTGGTAGCCGAAAACTTTACACTGCTTGGCCGCAAAACAGATTTTGAAAATGACGGGCAAGCCAGGCCGGTAAAATCGACAGACTATAACGGAGAAACCGGCGATATGATATTTTAAATTAAACCAGCCAGTTAATACAAAGCCGCGAGATGTTCCCGCGGCTTTTTTTTGTGACATTACAATTTAAAGCGATTGGTTTTAAAGCCAGTCGCTTTGGAAAAGCACCTGGTGACCTCTACCTTCCTCCCGGCGGGCAATGCTCTTTTAAATACTGTGTATATAAAGTGCGCAGGTGCTGCGTGGTACCCGGCCCCTCATAAATGCCATGCGAACGGTTAGGGTACGACATCAACTGAAATTGCCTGTTGTATTTTACCAGTTCATTTATCAGCATTTCGGCGTTTTTATAGTGTACATTATCGTCCCCGGTTCCATGTATATATAACAGGTTACCACGCAGATTTTTGGCATAAGTTATCGGCGAGCCCTGTATAAATACCTGCCGGCTTGCCTCGTCAACCGGCACGCCCATGTAACGCTCCTGGTAAATATTATCATAGGTTAGCTGCCAGCCCACTGCGGCTATAGCTATACCGGTTTTATAGATTTCGGGATGCTGAAACATGAGGTTAAGTGTACATGAGCCGCCGCCGCTCCAACCCCAAACTGCTACACGTGTCGAGTCGACAAAAGGCCATTTTAAAATTTCCTTCGCGCCCATGGCCTGGTCTTCTATGTTAACGATGCCTATTTTCTTGTAGATAGACTTGCGCCATTCAGCTCCTTTAGGCGCCGGCGTACCGCGGTTATCTAATGAGATATAAATATACCCATCATCCGCCATGTTACCTATATACTCGCCGTTACGGCCAGTACCATAGCTATCGGTTACCGTAGCGCCTGCAGGCTCGCTGTAAACATAAAATACAACAGGATATTTTTTGGACGGGTCGAAATTGGTTGGTTTTACCATCCAGCCGTCCATCTCCACTCCATCAACTGTTTTTACTTTGAAAAATTCCGGTTTGTTTTTAGCATCAGTGTTCAGCTTTATTTCCGTTCCGCTAAGGTGCCTGTGATCCGGCAGGCTTACCACCTCGCTTTGATACGGTGTGTAGATGTTTGAAAAAGTATGCAGCCCTATTTTGCCGTTTGGCGATATTTCATAGCTATGGGTTCCGGGCTCATCTTTAGGCGTTACCCGTTCTGCATTTCCACCGCTAAGCTTTATCCTGTACAGATACCTTTGAGTTGCATTATCAGGCGAAGCCATAAAGTAAATGTAACCGTTGGCTTCGTCGATCAGATCGAGCGCCTCAACATCATAATTTCCTTTGGTGATCAGCGTTTCTTTACCATCGCGGTTGATTTTTGAAATGTGTCTCCAGCCGTCTTTTTCACTTATCCACAAAAACTCTTTGCCTTTGTTTATCCATTCCCATCCCACCGGGTCGCCGCCATTCCAGCGCGACTTACCATCAATCCAGGCTTTATCTGTTTCAGTATGAATAACTCTTGCTGTGCCGTTTGATATGTTGGCAGTAAAAATCCTGCTTTCGGTTTGCGCACGGTTTAGTTGCTCAAGTATAATCTCGTTGGGGTTAGTAGTCCACTCCATACGCGGAATGTAATGCTGAATGGGGTCGCCCGGCACATCCATAAATGTGATCTTACCCGAATTAACGTCAACCACGGCAACCTTACACGAGCTTGGGTTTTCGCCGGCCACGGGGTATTCTACCGGGATTACATACGGATAGATAGAATCTGTTGTATTCAGCATCAGGTATTTTTTTGTATCACCGGTGTTCATCTGCCAAAAAGCAATGCTCCGGCTATCAGGCGACCAGCGGAAACCATCGCGGCAATCAAATTCTTCCTCATAAGCCCAGTCGAACGTGCCATTGATTATGTTTTTTGAACCATCCGTGGTCAATTGCTTAACTGCCCCGGTAGTCAGGTCCTCGGTGAAAAGATTATGCTCGCTTACATAAGCTGCCATTTTACCATCGGGCGATAGTTTAGCGAACATCAGGGATGATTCAGGTCGCGCGGCGCCCAATTGCTTAAGCGTCTTCGCAGCCATATCGTAAACCCAGTAATCGCCGCGGGTGTTGTAACGCCAAACGCGCCTGGTATTGGTGAATAATAATACCTTTTGTCCGTCTTCCGAAATTGAAAAGTTAGAGACCTTAAGCGGGGTTTTACCCGGAGGGGTCAGCATTTCGTTACTTACCAGCACGGTTTTCTTTGCCGGATCGCGGGTATCCAGCTCAACTATTCCGTTGCCGTCCTGCACGCGGTAGTATTGATAGCCGTCGGCTGCCCAATGCGTCCGGCCGCGTTGCGCGCGTACCGAAAACTGCGAAAGAAGCAGAACTAGCAGGAATAAAGGCACAAGTTTTGATTGATAACATTTTTTAATCATACGGTCAGTTATTTGTTTTGTTCTATTTACAATAGTTGGCTTGTAAATTTTGCGTTAAATTAGCACTTTATAGCCCGTAATAATATCTGTAATGAAAAAAATACTTCTTTGTGCGGTTGGCATTTTCTATTGTGTAGTATTTGCTCAAGCACAGCATACCGACAGGAGCAGGTTTATTAAAGACAGCCTCGACTTTTATATCAACCGCTCACTCACCAATTGGCGCATTCCCGGCGCTGCGGTATGTATCATCAAAGACGGAAAGGTCGTATTGATGAAGGCCTACGGCATCAAGGAGCTCGGGCAGCCGGCAAAGGTGGATGAAAACTCGCTCTTTATGATCGGCAGCAATACCAAAGCCTTTACAGCAACGGCACTTGCTATGCTGCAAAGCCAGAATAAGCTCTCGTTGGATGATAAGGTTACCAAATACCTGCCGCAATTTAAAATAGAAGGCAAACCGGCTGATGATGTGCTTATCCGCGATCTGCTTTGCCATCGCCTGGGATTTGAGACCTTCCAGGGCGACTTTACATTTTACAATACCAATTTAAGCCGTGCAGAAATTATCAAACGGCTCGGCATGCTCAAACGCCAATACCCCTTTCGTACTAAATGGGGCTACACCAATGCGGCATTCTTAACGGCGGGTGAAATCATTCCCGTTGCTTACGGCAAACCCTGGGAAGTGTTTTTGAAGGAAAATATCTTCGCCCCGCTCGGCATGAGCAATACCCTGGCGCTTTCGGCAGACATGCCCAAATCCCTAAATCGCACCGTTCCGCATACATTAATTGACGGGCGGCTATCACCTATTCCTTATGCTCAATTGGATGGAATGGCGCCCTGCGGAGCCATCTGTTCCTCCATAAACGACATGAGCAAATGGGTATTGGCTTTGTTGAATGATGGCAAAGTGGGCCCGCGCCAGGTGATCCCGGCGGCAGCTATACAGGCCACGCGCCAGCCACAGGATATTGTGGGCAGCATAACCCATCTTAACGGCGAAACTAATTACGAACTTTATGGGCTCGGGTGGTTCCTGCAAGACTATTCCGGCCACCGGCTGGTGATGCACGATGGCGGCGTAAACGGTTATTTGTCATCGGTAACACTGGTACCGCAGGACAAACTTGGTATAGTTATCCTAACCAATACCGATCAAAACGAGTTTTTTGAAGCGCTGCGCTGGGAAATTATGGACGCCTATTTTAAACTGCCGTATCGTGATTATACCGATGCGTATCTGACTAAATTTAAAAATAATGCCGCTACCGATCAGGCTGCTGATAAAAAGCTGCGTGATTCAGTTGCAATGAATTTAAAACCTGCATTGTCGCCATCAAGCTATACGGGCAAATATGTAAACGACCTGTACGGCAGCATGGTGGTTACACAAGGCGAGAATAACGATCTCGAAATGCGATTTGAGCACCACCCTAAAATGTACGTACACCTGCAGCCGTTGGGTGGTAACCGTTTTTATGCCACATTCTCAGACCCGACCTTAGGCAAAGCGGTCTTTCCGTTCCAGGTACAAAACGGCAGTGTAAAGGGGGTGAGGATAAAAGTTGCAGACTTTGTGGAGCGTGGGGCCTATGAGTTCGCAAAACAATAGCTGGCACCGGCCGGGATCTTTCAATTTGACGAACATGCGCCCTGTTAGCTAAAGTTTTGTTGATTACTGAATGCTGCAAATTCCGGTTCAAAAAGCCAGCCTCCGGAAAATGTCTTTTAGCGTTCGGTTTTTTCGCGGAACACCCCGAACACTATCTAAAATACTGACTATCAGATAGTTTTGTTTTTACAACTTTGCAAGTAATTGTAAATCAGCAATTTAAATAAGACTATAATCCAAACAACGTCTCCGGCTCGCCGCAATCTTCATAACAATGCACACATCTGGCCGGTTTTTGCGTTATGTATAACTGTTGTTCATAACAAACATAAGGTGCATAAAAAAACGTTCATACGGTCTGTAAAAGGAAAAATAATCATTGCAGCAACACTGGCCTGCCTTGCTTTATTTCTGGCCTGGAGCACCAGCAAAGATGCATTTACGGCCATGTTGACCGCCTTTGAAAATATATCTGCGCCAAATGACAAGCTGCGGCTGGTTAATGATCTGTCTCGCGGCATCGCCCGTATTGACCAGGTGCAGCGCGCGCGTTCGGTAAGTAACCCGGATAAATATTATGGTTTTAACGATTCAAAAATATTAAGCCGGAAAATAGATACGCTCCAGAGTCTTTACCCCCAAAAGTCGGCCCAGGTCCGGCGTTTAAATACTCTTAAAAACCTCCTGGAAGACCGGGACAGGCTATTTGTAAGTTATGTAAAAGTAAGAGAGGGGCTCATCGATAATAAGTCGTTCTCCGCCCAGATCGATGGCTTGAACGATATTGTTAACCAAACCGCCCAACAGGCCGACAGTATGGCCACATCAACCGAAAAAAAGACCTCCACCACCACAGTTTACCAGGGGGTAACCACTGCGGAGAAAAAGGACAACCGCAATTTCTTCCAAAAGCTTTTCGGGCGGAAAAAAGCAAAAGACACCGACTCGCTGAGCAAGCCTTTCCAGATAGTAGCCGAGGAGTTAAAGGTTAAGCATGATACACTGGCCAAAGCCATACAGGATAGCCTGCTGAAGGGTTTGAGCCAAACTATGCGCGACCTGGAAAAAGTTCAGCAGCAAAAGAGTGAGGCCTTTGTAAACCGCGAAACGGTGCTGATACGATCGAGTGAACGTATTATGCGCCAGATATTCTCCATCCTTAAAAAAGTTGAGGACGAAGTAGTTGAGCAAACCGCTGAAAACACACTTGCTGCCCGTAAAATGGTGAGGGGGAATATAGAACGTATCGGCACTATTATACTGGCATTTGTAGTGCTGGCTATATTTCTGGTTTATTTTATTTTAAGAGATATATCGCGTATCAACAAATATCGTAAAGAACTGGAGGCGGCGAAAGAAGAAGCCGAATATCATTCAATGGCCAAACAGCGCTTCCTTTCCAACATGAGCCACGAGATCCGCACGCCATTGCAATCTATTATCGGGTATGCTGAAATGGTACGGCAGCAAGAACATCCGCAGAAAAAAGACATTGAAGCTATTTATAGTTCATCGGGCCACCTGATGCAGATTGTGAACGAGGTGCTTGATTATAACCGCATCATATCGGGCAAATTCAGCTTTGCAAGCCAACCTTTTGATATGCTTGAGCTGCTTAATGAGGCCGTGGCTGTAATGCAGCTGCAAGCAGACAGAAAAGGCTTGAATTTCCATACGAATTTTGACCCCTCCGTGCCGAACCGGGTAATGGGCGACCCGTTCAGGCTGAAACAGATCTTATTCAACCTGCTGGGTAATGCTATAAAGTTTACCGAACAGGGCGAGGTAATTTTGTCTGTAACCGGGAAAATCACCAGCGGCCACATTAGTTACCACTTTAAGGTAACAGATACCGGCGTTGGGCTAACTGAGGATGATATCGGGAGAATATTCAATGAATTTGAACAAGCCGGACACGAAGACAAAGCACGTAACGGCACGGGGCTTGGTCTGCCAATTACAAAGGAGTTGATCGAACGCCAGGGTGGCTCTATGAATGTTAAAAGTAAGCCGGGTAAGGGCAGCACCTTTAGCTTTGTATTGAAATTTGAGAAGGCCGGACAGCCGGAAATTGATATTGAAAAATCCCATAATTCTGTTGAAGCAGGGGCAAAACCCAAGGTTTGGATTATAGACGATGACCGTTTTATACTGGAACTTTGCTCCCGGATTTTCGAACAAAATAAAATTGAATATAGCTGCTTTAACTCGCCGCACGATTTATTACACACAGTGTGGGATAATGCTGTTAAATATTTACTGATGGACATTCGCATGCCCGAAATGAGCGGCACAGAGCTTTGCCGCCTGATGCGCGCCAGCATACCTGCCGACGTAAAAATCTACGCGTTAACCGCGCAGGCACTGCCGGGAGAACGTGAATCGGTTTTGGCACATGGTTTTAATGGTTTGCTGATGAAACCCTTCCGGGAAACAGACCTGGTTAACCTGGTGGGCGGAGATAAAACGGCAGAGACCGATAAGCCCGTTATAAACATTAAAGCCATTGAAAAAATGACTTTTGGCGACGCCGAACAAACGGCCAAAATACTTGCCAGCTTCGCAAGGGACAGTTTTAACGACGAAAAAGAAATTGCAGCTGCTATGGAAGCCGGCGATATGGATAAGTTGTTGCTGGTTACGCACCGGGTAGCCGGCCGTACCGCCCAGGCAGGCGCCCGTGATCTTGCTGAAGATTTCCGGCTGGCTGAAATAGAATTATCTGCCGGTAAAGAACTGTCGCAAAAACGAAAAGATAATATCCTGTTGCTTACCCAAAAATTACACCGTTTAGCAAAAGCGATGCAGGAATATAATGTGCCCGAAGCTGTTGAATAACCCCGTAATTGCCATAAGGCATTTTCTTTTTTACAGGCATAAGCCTATCTTTAAAACCCAATCAAAAAAACACAGGATGTCGGCAGATCTTAAAGCCTTTATTGCCCAATATGCACCCTTTACAGAGGATGAACTGAATGACATTGCAGGTCGTTTTAAGAAGCGCTCCATCAAAAAAAATGAATTTCTGCTGGATAAAGGCGCCGTTTGCAAGGACCTTGTTTTTGTGCAGGAAGGTTGCCTGCGGCTGTATTATGTTGCTGAAGAAATAGAAATATCGGTGTGGTTCGCATTCAAAAATTCCTCTGCAATAGACATTTACAGTTTTATCAGCGAAAAGCCAACAGGATATTTTTTACAAGCCATCGAGGACAGCGAAGTTTTATATCTGCCCAAAAGCGAACTGACCAAACTCTACATCACGCAGCCGAAAACCCAGCAATGGATGCGCTGTTTCTGGGAAGATGCCATCCTCACTTTACTCGACAGGTTTACTGCATTGCAGCGTGATTCAGCCGAACAGCGTTATCTTGATTTGCTGACAAAGCCGCCCTATATTCAAAAGATTCCGCAGAAATATCTGGCATCATTTATCGGAGTTACGCCAACGTCGTTAAGCAGGATACGGAAAAACATCAGATAGGTTTTCTTTATTAAGATTCATTGGCCAATTAGCCATTATTGAGATTACTCCTCTATTTCGATTTTATGCCAGGCTTTATTTAAAAACGTGATATTATCCTTGTCTTTCATATAATCGCCAGCCTGTGGATTTAGCGGACGTTGTTCCTCTATCCATCTTACGATGCCGGCACGAACGTGTGTTCGAAGTATGCGCCATTGCTCATTGCTCTCAAATGCAAAGCTGTCGAATCTTTGAATAACGAGATACTCGTCGCCATTCTTATATAATGCTATATCGTTCCAGCCAGACGGAGGAAAAATTACAGAAATCAGCCAGCCGATACCAGCGCCGAGAATTAGTAACGGGGTCAAAAGAAAAAGAATACCCTGCGCGAAGCCCTTAAAACGGCTTAAGAATCTGGGAAAGCCAAAGCAAGCCAGCAAAAATAATGAGCCAAAACCCAGGCAGCCATTTGCCATTGCTCTTAATGTTTTATTTCTTATCTCTATCGGGAACAAGGTTTCCCATGGGACAAAACCCACTATTGCTACGAGGGCTAACAACAATATAATTCTGGTCTGCCAGGTTATCTTTCTGCTCATAAAAATTATTTAACGACAATTTTTCTCCGCAAATACCCAAATTGCCCATTCAAATCTGTTCCCTGTATAATCACGGTGTAAGTACCCGGCTTATCAGCGCTATAGAAACCAACCGTTGCGCAGCCGGCGGTATCTGTAACTATATTAGGTTCCCAATGAATAGTTGAGCGCTGGTCGGTGCCGTTTACCGGGCTGCCTGCAGCATACCTGGGCCGGTAAAATTGCTTAGGCAGCGTAAATGGCAGCGGCTTGTAAATTGCCACTCCCGGCACATTTTTAAGAAATGCTCCATTACCGCTGTAGGTAGTTATTTCCAGGTATATGGGAACAAACCTGTCCGGAGTTATCGCTTCTATTTGTATAAAGGCAGGCTCATACGCTAATGCATATTTGGCCCGGTACATTATTTCCACGCCTTTAATATCTTCAGCGGTAAGGTAGTCCATATAAAGATCCACTGGCAGTTCTAATTTATCGATAAACACGCCATCGATAATAAGATTTACTATGTGGTTTTTTAAACGGTAAATCGGCGTGTCGGGGCCGGGGTTTGTCGGATCAATGTGGGGCTTCAGACTCCGGTAAAAGTCAGGAAATTTTTTCTGAAGAAAAGCATAAAGTGATAATTTCCCGCCTTTTTCCATATCCTTTTCATCCAATATAAAATCAGCTCCGCCCGGACCGTTAAGATTTTTCGAATCTTTTATCACCTTCTTATCCTTAATGGTAATCTCTTTTAACATCGTGCCTGTTCCCTGTATTTTTTCTTCGGCAAGCTGCTGCGATAATTTGCTGTCGCGATTATGCAGTAAAAGCGTATCGCAGTTAACATACCAGGGGATTTGCTGTCTTTGCTCTTTTTTAAATACCGGGGCCCTAAATTCATCCAGCTCAATTCCCACATTAAAGTTACCACCGCCCTTTCGCCGGGCCTGTATTACAAAAGCCGCGGTGTCAACAGGCGCAAAACCTGTAAAAGTGAAGCGGCCATCTTTACTGGTCACAGTATCTTTTACAAATGCAGGTTTTTTTGAAAGCAAAATTACGCCTGCTTTTTCAATAGGCTTATTAAACATATTAGTAACCCTGCCGGTTACCCTAAACTGGCTTTCAGCTGTGTACAACGGCTTTGCGGGCGGCGAGAAAATATCTTTCCAGTCATATCCAACCCAGCCCTGGGTAAGCATTAGTGCATCCAGGGCGGCTGCCTTATCCGCGCTGCTGCCGCTAAAATAATAGCCCGGTTCCTCAACGGTTCCTTTTAAATCAGATGTCATCAGCAACGAATTCACTATATTATTGCCCAGGCTGTCGGTTTTTACCTGGCTGTCGTCGGTAACCGCCATCGAAAAGCTGCCGCGTACCGGCTTGCCATTTTTATCCGTTACCTGCAGTTGCATGGCAATACTATCATGCCGGTTGTAGGCTTGTTCTGTTGGCCCGGCATCAATCTTCATTTCATCGTGCCTGTCTATAAAAACAATACGTTCATTCAACGGCTGATTAGCTGCATTCAATAAGGTAAACCTGACAATGCCGGTCGGGAATATGCTTTTGGGTATCGCCATTGTGAAGCCACTTTGACCCGGTTTGAGGTGTGCACCATAGCACACTACACCCCTGGATTCAGCAACCAAATAATAATCGGCGGCACCGGCCGTATGGGCGGAAATCTTCACTTTTACCGAGTCAGTTGCTGCCTGATCGATCTGCAAGCTTGTACCATAAATATTTACTGCCGGTAAGGCGTAATTTTTCGTGCCGCCGCCCGGAAGGTCAAGGCTAGCCGTATAAATTTCGCCGGGTTGCGGAACGAACGAAAAAACACCCATTCCGTTGTGTACAGATTGAAACGATGCAACTTTTTCCTTTTTGTTATTGTAAACTACACCACTTACTGCTACACCTTTACCATCCTCGCCAACAGCCTTAAAGCCTACTTTAGCGGCTATACCACCCACCAGGTTGCCGCCTTCTGGCATAAACTGCAGGTCAGTGTGGTTCAGGCGGTTGATGACAACCGGGATAGTCAGCTCATTCGTTTCCTGCCCTTCAATAATTTCCCTGGCATTAATGGACAGGTTTTGCGCGTTTGTGTTTTCAGGGATGATAAAGCTGACATCGAACCTGCCATCAACACCCGTTTGGGTTTTCTTATGGAACAGGTTCTTCTTCCCGTTTAATATTTTTAACTCTAAATCCTGTAGCCGAACCGGTTTATTGTCGCGGCCGGTAAGCAATAGGTTTGCCTGCAGGCTGGCACCGGTTTGCCTGAAGTCTGCGGTTACCAATCGGTCACGGCTTCCTGTTGCAGCTACACATATCTGCTTTTTAAAAATATAATCCTCGCCGAAATTCCGCATCCAGTTGGTGTACGCACGCAAGGTGTAGCTCCCCGGCGGCACATCGCTTTCTCTCAACGAAATATTCCCCCAGGTTAAGCCCGACTCAAGCGGCACCAGCATGCGGGTAACATACGCGTTGTTTACGTCATCAAGCTCCACATAAAGCAGGCCGCTGCGGGTAGCTGGCGTAAGGTAGTCTGCATTAACCAGGTATCCTTTAAACCAAATAGTGTCGCCCTGCACATAGTTATCTTTATCGGTTTGCAGGTAAAGCTTTTCGATTGGTAATGATTCCCGGATATTATTTACACCATTGATAATGGAATTCAGCCGCGTATTTTGCTGGGGGAACGCTGATTTTGCAAACATCAAAAAAGCAGGCAGCAGTAAATACCGGTAAATCGATCTCATTTGCAGGCGTGTCAGGTTTAAAAGGCGTTTGGTAAATATAGCAGAAATTACATATTTACCAAACGTCTGCTGAAGCTTTAAATTCCATCCGCAATATTCAGACTCCCGGCAAGGCTGCCGTATATTATCCTTTTACAGGTAAAATGGCCAGTCGAAAAACCAATTACCGAAGCGTTTGCTAACTTCTACTTCTCCGCCGACATAGAAAAGGGTACATCTTTAGGCTCTGTTCCCCTTTGCTTATTCGGCGTTGCCGACATATCAAAGTTCAGCACCTCCCCGCCCATCAAAGCTTTATGGCTAAGCCAGTTGAGTCCGTACGGTTTTCCGTTAATGGTCAGCCTGTTTACATATTTATTTCCGGCACTGTTTTTTGGAGCGTTAATAGTGACGGTTTTGCCATCTTCCAGGTTGATGGTTAATTTCTTAAACAGTGGCGCGCCTAATACATATTGATCACTGGCGGGAGTTACCGGGTAAAAGCCCATTGCGGAGAAAATATACCAGGCGGAAGTTTGCCCGTTATCCTCGTCGCCACAGTATCCATCCGGCGTAGCTTTATAGAGCCTGTTCATGGTTTCGCGTGCCCAATACTGAGTTTTCCAGGGCTCGCCGGCGTAATTGTACAGATAAATCATGTGCTGGATAGGCTGGTTCCCATGCGCATATTGGCCCATGTTGGCAATCTGCATCTCCCGTATCTCATGGATAACCGTATGGTAATAACTGTCATCAAATACCGGCGGTAGTGTAAATACCGAATCTAACTTGGCAACAAATTGCTTTTTTCCGCCCATCAGGTTAATTAATCCCTGTATGTCGTGAAAAACGCCCCAGGTATAGTGCCAGGCGTTCCCTTCCGTAAAGGCATCGCCCCACTTAAATGGATTATAGGGTGTTTCCCATGAACCATCTTTATTTTTTCCGCGCATCAGTCCGGTTTGCGTGTCGTACAGGTTACGATAGTTTTGGCTGCGCTTTTTATAGACATCCGTTTCCGATGCCGGCTTACCCAATGCCTTGCCCAGTTGATAAATAGCAAAGTCGTCATAAGCATATTCCAGCGTACGGGCGGCGTTTTCATTAATTTTTACATCGTAAGGAACGTAGCCCAGGGTGTTGTAATATTCCACCCCGCGGCGACCAGTAGCATTCGGGCCTTCATTGTTGGCTCCGTGTTTCAAAGCCTGGTAAAGCGTTTCGATATCATAACCCCGCGCACCTTTAAGATAAGCCTCTGCCACAATCGAGGCAGAATTATTTCCGATCATGCAGTCGGCATAACCCGGGCTGCTCCATTCCGGCAGCCAGCCACCTTCTTTATAGTCGTTAATCAAGCCTTCCTGCATCTGTTTACATACAGATGGGTAAACCAGGTTAAGGAACGGATACAAAGCCCTGAAAGTGTCCCAAAAGCCTGTGCCCGCAAAAAGATAACCCGGCATAGTTTTACCATTGTACGGACTGTAGTGCACATTCTGCCCTTTTGCATCCACCTCGAACATTTTATGCGGGAAGAACAGCATCCGGTAAAGGCACGAGTAAAATGTGCGCGTTTGATCGATTGTTCCGCCTTCGGCATTTAAACGGTTCAGCGTTTTATTCCAGGTGGCTTTGGCTTTTTGTTTTACAAGATCAAAGCCGTCATGCGCCAGTTCGCGCTTTAAATTAAGCTCAGCCTGTTCCATGCTGATAAATGATGAGGCCACCCGCAGGTGCACCTGCTCACCTTTCTTTGTTTTAAAGCTGATGGCTGCACCCGCATGATCTCCGTTGTACTCCAGCTTGCCGTTATCAATATCTTTATCGTGCCAGGTTGATGCAATTTCAAAAGGTTTATCAATATAAATGACAAAATAGTCTTTGAAGTTATCGGTTACTGCGCCGCTGTTTTTAGTGCTGTAGCCAATGATCTTGCGTTCACCCGGGATAATTTTAATGTAAGAGCCTTTATCAAATGCATCTATTAAAATATGCGAGCTGTCGCTTTCCGGAAAGGTGAAGCGGAAGCTGGCCGCCCGTTCAGTGGGTGTAATCTCAGTAGTTACATCATAATCGGCCAGGTAAACGCTGTAATAGTAAGGCTTGGCTATTTCGGCCTTGTGCGAAAACCAACTGGCACGTTTCGTTTCATCAACAACCAGCTTGCCTGTTTCAGGGAAAATGGAAAACATTCCGTAATCATTCATCCATGGTGAAGGCTGGTGGGTTTGCTTGAAACCTAATATTTTATCCGCATTGTAAGTGTACTGCCAGCCGTCGCCCATTCTTCCTGTCTGCGGCGTCCAGAAGTTCATCCCCCAGGGCAATGCCACTGCCGGATAGGTATTTCCGTTCGATAGGGACGGTTTAGAATCCGTCCCCATCAGCGGGTTAACCAGATCAACCGGGTCGGTTATCCGACCGGTTGGCTGGGCGATTAAATAAACAGGTAGAAGCAGGGCAATTATGGTAGTGATTTTTTTCATATAATCTATTTTAATGCGGAAGTGCGAATGCGCCTTTTAAATTTCAAAAAACTCCCGCGTGCAATCGCTCGCACGCAGGAGCAACCAACCTCTCTCTCAAAAAAAAGGATCTTTTACCACGTCAGCTCAACTTTTACACCGTCCGGACTGTTGGCAAAGCCCATAAAAAGTGTTTTTGATGACGCATCCCACAATGATTGTACATCGCTGACGGTTTGACCCGCACTGTTGGTAACTGTAGTTGTTTTAGGCTGAGCCGGCAACAATACGCGCATGGCATTCATTGTTTTGGCCGGGCTTTTTACTACAAATGAATAACTATTGCCCTGCACTTTTTCGTCATAAGCTCTTGCCGCAGCAGCCAGCACCTGTGGTTTATTTTTGTCGGCTACGCGGTTTACAACATACAGCAGTGCCTGCTCTCCCGGTTTAACTTCTTTTTCGGAAAGCACGGGCAATTGCGGGTCGAAGAGGTCTATCACCGGACCAGTAACTTTGTAAGGCTGACTGTCGGCATTCTCGTTAACTACTGAAATAATATCATACGGGCCTCTTTCCAGGTAGAAGCTGTTTTTAAATTTCAGCTCACCCGCTTTGGCGTCCTTTTCATAGGCTTGCTTTAGCAGGCCAATGTAGGCGCCATCATTATTGGCAGTCATTACAAAGTCTTTCGGGTTTTGTCGTAACACATAAACCGTACCCTTGCCGATCTTAAAGTGTTCATTCTCTTTGGTTGGATTGATGCCAAGCAATTTAAACAGGTGTTGCGACGGGGCTTTAAACTTATTGCCTTTGGTATCCCACCATTCCATCACTGATTGATACGGGTCATCGTCTTTACCAATGTACACCAGCACGCCGCCATGTTTCACCCATTTGGCAAGATTGGTGTGCACATCAGCCGTCATCGGTTTTTGATTGGCATAGCTCATCACCAATACTTTAATATCCTTTAATGTAGCCGGATAGCCCAGGTTTTCCATGTGGACTGTCTGCACAGGCACGCCGCGTTTTACCAGCGGCAGGGTCTGTCCATAAAAAATAGAGAACTGCGGGTCCTCAAATCCGTTATGCGTTGGGAAGCGCTGAAACATCAGCGAGTTGCTCATCAGCACGCCAATGCCGTTTACACCCGATACTTTGTTTGATGATAACGGCATACTGTTCAAGGCATTTACCATTACCTGCATCTGGGTTGAATAAAAGTTCGGGATCAATATTTTTTCCTTGCTGTTGGGTACCGGGTACGGATGGGTGTATATTCTTTCAGGCCAAGGCATTACCTCGTAATTATTCACCATGGGGTATAGCAGCTTGGCGGTGAAAGTGGCCTGGTAGTTTCGCTTGTAATCGCTCCAATCGTGTACGCGATCTTCGATCGGATCGGTCAATAAAAACACTTTGCGTTTGGTAGGCGCGGTCATTGATACAGCTGAGCCGTATTCCAGAAAGGCATTCTCAAAAACACGCTCTTTTTTCTCGCCGTTAAAATAAGTAGGCTCACGCGAGGTGCCCGTCCAAACCTGCGCTATATAGCCATCAATACTGGGCAGTGAGGCTAAGCTTGCCTCCGGGCTAACAATCTGCCATGAAGAATAATTAACCAGTGAATGGGTGGCAATAAACACCTTAATATTCATCCCCTTGCTTTTGCCGTAGGATTTGGCGTACTCCGACACCTGTTTTATGGCGTCATAATATAGATGATACTTCAACTTACTGGAGAGATAGGTATCCTCTGCCGAAGCATCCTGCGGCCTCCACGGGAAGCCGTAATATTTTTGCCAGAGCTGTTTAAAAAGCGGGCTATAACCGGATTTCGCCCAAAACTCGGGCTCCTCTAAAAATATGGTGCTGATGTTATTATCAATAACCTTTTTCACCACCACCATTTTCATATAGTCTATAAACGATTGATCAGGCACTATATAAGGCATGTTATGACCGTGCATAATAGAATCACCTTTGATATTGATCTGTGTCACGTTCATGTGATTCTTTCCGTCCCATTTGCCTAATACGTAATCAAAATATTCGCCCCAGGCTATGCCTGTCATAAAGTTGACCTCGTAACCATGGTCGCGCCATGACTTTACGCGCTGCTCAAACGTCATTCCCTTACGGTCGTTTGCGCCATACACAATCGCGATATCAGAGCGCACATCAATCTCCGGGATCCAGGGGCTGCTGGTTTGAAACGCAGTTTTTTCTTTAGAAACAACAGGATTTGTGTTCTGCGCAAACACACTTACCGATGCGCATAACAAACCTGATAAAAGGATAGATTTTTTCATTTAGTAGTAGTTCTGTTTTTCGATAGAAGCAGGGCTTTTTTTTCTTTAGCCGATCGTTTTCTTCCCCAGGCTGCATTGTTGCCTCACCCTGACCTTCAAAGGAGAGGGTTCTAACGCTTCAGCTGCTAAAGTCTTCCCCTTTGAAGACGATTTCGGCGAGGCGAACCGTGCAGCTTTTCTTGCCTCAGTCTGGGGTCTTAAGTCGTTAGTCGCTTTTTGACTGCAGACTCAAGACTCCCCGACGTAAGACTAATTAAAATGTCACCGAAACCGGTGTACTGTAATTGTATTGATTAAGACCGGCGTTTATTCTTGCGCCAACCCTAAAATACACATCCTGTAAAGGCAGCGCCCCTCCGGTTGTAGTTATAGTAATGGTTTGGCCTAAAAGCGCAGTGCCATTCGAGCCACTGTACGAAGTTAGCGTTGAATACCTTGGATCGTAATTGTTTTGGCCGTCGTACTGGGTATTGCTAACATACAGGTTAATGTTAGTTACATCCAGCTGGTACGCGGGATTGCTGGTACCGCGGGTTACTTTCACCTGTACTGTAACCGATTTATCGGCATTAACCACCGGCTTGCCAACCCATTCGACCCTTAAAAAAGGCTGAACTTTAAATTTAAGCGTGGCCTGGTCTTTCAGCACGATAGTCTGGCTCGAGTCAGATACTACAGTCCCGGTATTGTCGGTTTGCACAAGCGGCACAAAAGGTCCTTCCACCGAAACCTTGTAAGTAGCCGGGAATACTTTGGTATTGTTAAAAGTACCGTCCTGTTTCGATTGAAAATAAATCGGAACGGGGTTAGCGCTGTAACTTGTTTCCAGCAGCTTCACACGGGTACCGCCGCCGCCAATTTCGGTTTGCACGGTTTGCCCGGTGCCTTCATCAACCGTACTGCCGGTTATAGTGCTCGATGGCGCTGCATAATTATCTGTTTTATTGCACGAGCTGCCAACGCCAACAGCCATCAACAATGCAGCATAATAAAATATCTTTTTCATGTTCGTTTCAATTAATAGCCTGGGTTCTGTATTAAATTACTGCTCTTCGAGATAGCGCCGCCCGGTATCTGCTCATAATACCAGCGGGTATCGTAAGTGTATACATCATTACGCTCGTCGGTACGCTGGTCGAAGAAATATTTACCGGCGTCAGCCGAATAGAACGGCATCAGGATGCGGTAGATAGTGCCATTTTGTTCTTTGTCGAAAATCCTCCACCTTCTCAAATCCCAATAGGTTTTGTTTTCAAACGCCAGCTCTTTCCTTCTTTCATTACGCACAACATCTATGGTAGCATCACCCGCACCGGTCAGTAAGTCAGCACCGGCCCTCGAGCGGATCTGGTTAACAATGGTAAAAGGATCAGCTGTATTGATTGAACCGGTTTGCCCCAGGCTCATCAATTCAGCAGCAGCTTCCGCGCGGTTAAGTAAAACCTCTGCGTAACGCATCTCGATCCAGGTTTGGGTTTCGTTGTTTTCCAATACCTGTGATGTAGCCAGGTTAGGGTTTAACCATTTACGAACCGAGAAGCCCGAAATAGCACAGGTTTGATCGCCGGTAAATACACCGCTCAGGCCCGCAGGGTTCATCAGGTCACCGTTAGGCAGCTTGTAAGCGGTTTGGCCCGCAGTTGATGATACCACCAGGTTTGCTGTCGGGTACTGCGATTTTGACCCGGCAGGCAACAACGGGCTGATTCCGCCGGCAGCCGACCCGGTATAGATGCCACGGCGTATTTCGATGTTTTGCCCTTTAAATACATCGCCCGGAAGGATAACGGTTGCACGCAGCCTTGGCTCGGCATTGGCGAAAATATCCATCGTATTGCTGAATAACTGATAATGCCCGCTGGCATCAAGGGTTTTCAGGGTACCATCAGGATTTTTTGGCAAACCATCAAATTTCTCAACGAAATCAAGGGTAGGGTTAACCTCAGACGAATATCCGTTAGGACCCATCAGCTGGCGCGGAACATTGTACGCATCATAGCCATGCACCGAGTTTGGATATTGATATTCACGCACAAAAATGTTTTCCTTGCTGGCAGGGTCTGAAAACAGGTTCACAAAGTTTTGATATTGCGCGTTCTTATCAGTTGGCGACCATGCACTCAGGTAAAGACTGTATTTGCCATCGAGCATTTTTGCAGCATCGTAAGCTTTCTGGAAGTATCCTGCAGCCTCACTTTCCGGCATTCCGCACAACTGGTTATGATCATTATCAAACAGGGTTATCTTATTGTATTTAGCAACGGAGCCTGCATACAGCATCGCTCTCGATTTAAATGCCGCCGCCACATACTTATTGGCACGGCTGCCGTCGCCATAGTCAGCATTCACTTCAGGAAGATTGTTTATTGCAAAGTCAAGGTCGCTGGCCACCTGGTCCCATACTGCTTTTTCTGAAGCGCGCGGAACTTTAAGATCGGTTACGTCCGAACCTGGCGTATAGTTTAACACCTTGTTTACGATCGGCACGCCGCCAAAGCGTTTTACCAGCGCGAAGTAAGTCATCGCCCTAACAAAATAAGCTTCACCAAGCCATGCGTTCACCTGTGCCTGTGTATAATTTTTGGCGTAGGCCGGCAGGGTTTGTATAAAATAGTCGCAGTCATGTATGGTGGTATAATTTCCTCCCCATACGTCCCAGTGCCAGTCGCCAAAATTTTCAGACGATGAACCTCCCTGGTCGCGGCTTAATGCCTCGCCTGTAGTAGCAGGCGTAGGTTTAATAATCCAGAAGAAGTTTAAGCCCATATCAGGCGAATACCTGAAATCTTCGATTGGCAACTCGCTGTAAAGGCGTGCCATATAAGCCTGAACACCACCCGTCGACCCAAAAACGTCAGGATCCTGGATGATATTTTTTGGCGGAATATTCAGCTTTCGGCAAGCCGTAATACCCGCTGCTAAGCATACAAATAGTATTATATATTTAAATTTTTTCATGATACTTTACTGATTAGAATTTTACATCCAGGCCAATGTTAAACAATTTGTCGAGGGGGTACAGGTACCCGTATGTACCGGTTGGATGCTCCGGGTCTACATATTTAACTTTGGTGAACGTAAGCAGGTTATAGCCGTTTGCAAATACCCTTACGCCCTTTACACCGATTGCCTTTAATGCGCTGGCCGGCAAAGTGTAGCCAAGCTCGGCACTCTTAAGCCTTAAATAAGCGGCATTTTGAAAGCCAAAGGATGAGCCCGTATTGGCGGTGGTTCCGGTATAGGCAAATTTGCCCGGCACCCATACGGTATTTGGATTGTACGGATCGGCAGTTGGGTCGGCAGGGTGCCAGTTATCGTTAAACTGGGTTAATGCGTTGCCGCCGCCCCACAGCGGGATGTTCAGCTGCTCCACATATGATATGCTGTAAATAGCCGTACCCTGGAATAACAAGTTGAAATCGAGATTTTCGTACGAGCCGCCGATGTTTAAGCCGTAAGTGATTTTAGGGATCACGCCCGGGCCACTGTTCGGACCGCCGCCATAGGCAATCGGATGAACGTCGTTACCATCAATCTGACCGTCGCCGTTCCAGTCCTGGTAAATGTAATCGCCTACAACTGTTCCGCGGTTTACAAATACACCACTGTTCAGGATCTGCTGGTAGTTCTGGTACTGGCCTTCGCCGCCATAGCCCATTTGTATGCCCTGGTTTCGGCCGGTATTGTTACGCTGCCAGTCGAGGTAAGAATTGCCCTGCGGAGATTCCGCCCTGGCTGTGCTTTTGGTATTGGTATAAAGGAATGTACCTTTTACGTTGTATCTGAATTTGCCGATACTGCCGTGGTGGCCAACTTCGAAATCAAAACCTTGTGTCCTGTCGCCATTCAGGTTGTCCTGCGGAAGAGGCGCTCCCAATACATCAGGAACCTGCAATACTGCGGAAGCAAGCAGACCTCTCCGGTCGCGTATGAAATAATCGAAGGTGACATTGAATAATCCTTTAGCAAGGTCCATGTCTACACCCGCGTCAAATGTATGCGAGGTTGACCATGTAATAGTGGGGTTAGGGATACCTTTGCTTTGAACAGAGTTGATAAAGGTATTTCCGAACACCGCTCCACCGGGAAGCTGGTTATTTGAACCGCCCGCGGGATAATTATACCCGGTTAGGAACTGGTAATATAGCGATCCATCATCACCCAGGACACCATATGACGCACGCAATTTTAAGTTTTCTATAAAGGATAGTGCAGATGAGTTTTTCCAGAAGCTTTCGTCAGAGACGCGCCAGCCCACCGATGCTGATGGGAAAAATCCCCAGCCCTGGTCTGGTGCAAACCTGGACGACTTGTCATTACGGAAACTAAATTCAGCCAGGTATTTACCCTTGTAGTCATAGGTTAAACGACCTACTACCGAATTGGTGGCGTATGAATACAATCTGTCGTTAGCAGCATCCTGTGTAGCATTCTGATTGGCGGAGTTACCTGCAATGATCTGATCTACCGGAATAGCCAGCTGCCTGTAGGCTGCAAAGTTGTCGCCACTTTGCAGGTTGCCTTCATAAAGCAATAATGCGCTTATTTTATGGCCGCCTTTAAATTCCCTGTTATAGTTGATGGAAAACTGGTCGGTATTTTTTGGATAATCGAAATACTGCCTTTGCACAAATGCAGGCGAGTTGTTTAATGTAGGCCTGTACGTTTTGGTAGCATCATCATACTCATACAGGTTATATGACTTTTGGAATATTTTATTGTCCTGAATCTGCTCATCGTAGCTGTACAAGCCTTTCAATGAAAGGCCCTTAACAAACGGAACCTTATACTCAAGGCTCAGCGATCCGTCAAAAAATTTATTGGATTGTGTATTGTAGCCGTTTACATCTGCATCGCCATAAGCAACCGGGTTGCCGCCATCAACCTGTCCTTTCAAATAGTAAGGCGCAGTATTGTTGGCATAAATGGTTTGGGTGGGCAGTTCGCGCCAGGCCTCCCTGGTTGTCCACCAGAATGATTGCGCCGGGGAGTTTTTCCTGTCATATATAGCGCTCAGGTTTAAGTTTACGGTAAGGTTTTTGCCGACCTTGCTGGTAATATTCGAGCGCACGTTATAACGCTTATAGTTAAGATCATTGCTTTGCAGTATGCCATCCTGATCGGTAAAACCGCCGCTGATCAGGTATTGGGTGGTTTCGGTACCGCCCGTAGCAGTAAGGTTATGTTGCTGCTGCATAGCCGATTTCCTGAAAGTCGCGTCGTACCAGTCGGTGCTGGTTTTGGTTCCGTTTGCGTAAGCAGCGAAATCTTCGGGCGTAAATACAAGCTTGCCGCCATTGGCCTGGTGTAAGGCCTGTTGGTTATACAAAGTCATGTAATCGGTAGCGTTCACAGGTTTTGGTAAACCCGACGGCACCTGCCAGCCATAGGTACCGGTGTAGCTTAATTGCAGCGTGCCTGCCTTGCCTCTTTTTGTTGTGATGAGGATAACCCCATTTGCCGCCTTAACGCCATATACCGCTGCCGAAGCATCTTTCAAAACCGAGATGCTCTCTACGTCGTTCGGATCAAGCCTCGAAAATATGTTGCTTGTGCCCACGCTGTTATCGCCGTTACCGCCGGTAACTGAAAAGTTAGGCTGCTCAACACCGTCAATAACAATCAGCGGGTTGCCCATGCCGCGTATGGCAATGTTATTGGCAAAGTCGCCCGGCTCCGACGTGTTTTGGACCACTTGTAAACCTGCAACCTTACCGGTAAGCATGTTTTCAACATTTTCGTTTTTAGTGGTAACAATTTCCCTGCTGGTTACAGCCGCAACTGATCCGGTTAGCGACGCTTTCTTTTGCGTACCATAACCTACCACCACCACTTCATTTAGGGTTGATGATGTCGGGGTAAGGTTTACTTTAAGATTTTTGCTGTCGCCCACCACTACACTTTTTTCCTGGTAGCCTAAAAAGGTAAATACCAGGGTGGCGCCTTTATCAGCATTAATTGAAAATTTGCCGTCTATATCAGTAACTGTGCCGGCAGACGTTCCCTGCAGCTTGACGGAAACGCCCGGTATGCCCTCGCCCTTCTCGTCAGATACTGTTCCCTGAACTGTGTTTTGCGCCTGGGCAAAGGCTTGCATTGTGAGGAGTAAAAACAGGCTGAGCGCAAAGGTCTTTAACAGCGCTTTCCAATTTTTACCCCGATGATGAACGTAGCAACATTCACCATAATTGGTAAAAAGTTTCTTCATAAATAAATTGGTTAGTTGGTTTATAAAATTCCTAAATCGGAGTTACAGGATTTTCAGGCTGGTTAAAACCGGCTGCTCTTCATTAGGCGAAACAATATTATACAGGCCTGTATTAAAGGATGGGTTAAAAAAGGGGTTAATTCTTTTAAAATTTTATTAACCCCGGGAAATTAACCGGTATTTTAACCGGGTAGGGGAATAAATATCTGCAGGGGCGTATAGCATATACCTTCGGGAATGGATAACGCCAATTGGGTATTCAGGGCGTATCTATACGATCCTACACAGATAAGATGGATATTTAGCGTGGATGACAGGACTTGCAAAATTTTGAAAACTTTGTAAATACGGCAGGCGTTATTTCGCCGCACAAATCTTTTCAAAAGGAACAGCATACGGCTCTCCTAACGATTTTTCGTATTCAGCAGCAAAGTCGTTGTAAATCTTGTGAGCAAATTCAATTCCCTTGGTGCGGCGCAAAGCTTTAAGCTTATATTTAATCGCTATGTCGTTAAATGGGTCAACGTTTAAGATCACGCGGGCAATTTCCATTGTTTTGCGATAATCCCCTTCTTCGTAAATGCGTTTTACCTCCGGCAGCAGCAATGGCATCAGCGATTCTTCATATTGTTGCTTGGTATCATCCAGCCATGGCTCGGGTACATGCTGCAACAGGCAGCCCCGGGCGATCAGGTCGAGCCAATCGAGGATATTCTTCCCTTCGCCGTTAGAGTGATTGTTCAGGTTTGCTATGGCCCGGCTTACCGTGCAATAATCACAGAAAAATTCCTCAGTGAAAGTAAAGCGATAGGTGTCGTTGATAAAAGTAAGCTCTATGCCGCAAATATCAGCAAGGATGCCGCGCAGGTGATTTATAGTAACGTTCTTTATATTTTTTGTTTTACCAATTTCCTTTTCGGGCCACAGCGTCGCAGCAATTCGCTTTGACACTACACCGTGCTCTTCGCCGCTGTTTAACAGAAGTAAAATAAACAGCTGCTTTATTTTCGGGCTGAACATATACGTTATGTCACGGCTGTTTTTATCGTAAACCGCGAAATCGCCCAGCATATAAACGGCATTAGCGCGCTTTTCATCGTCTTTTTTGTTTACGGCAGGCACTGAGATATCCAGCCCGGTGTTATCGGCAACGCCGGTTGTTTTTTTCCTTCTCTTCCAATAAACAATTACAGCACCAGCGCCAATAATAATCAATATAATAAACCACAGAGGCACGGGCAACCGGCTTGCCCAGCCATGGGAAATCGTGGTTTTCAAAGATGCCAGGTAGTCCTGCTGTCTTACCGGGGGCGACGCCAGCGAATACACCCGGATAGTTGACGCATCCGGTGAGGTAAATTCTTGTATGGTGCAGTAAAATACTTCCTGTCTCGGGTTATAAAACAGGTTGATGTCGCTTTCAATACGCTCGCCCTTGGCAGGTATGTTACCGCTTACCACCTCGTATGAGCCATCTTTAATCGAAAACTTATACAGGCTTAAGCTGGTTTTGGGTTTATCATGCGCGTAGCATATTGCATAAAAATGTTGTTTATCTTTTGAGATGATCAGGTTGTTTGCCGCCACAAAGTCCACAGCAGGCGGTTTTATTTCCCAGCATTTTTTGATGGTATGCGTGGTTAGATTAACCCGGTACAGATCATAAAAATGTTGCCCGCCAACCACCTGGTTGCCACTTTGATTGCCATAGCCACCAAATATGTAAACATCGTTATTTGCATCTGCCTGGCTAAAGCCGGAGAAAAAGCGGGGCATTATCTTATCACCATTAAACGGTACCTTGTCCCAGCTGTCGGTTTGTTTGTTATACTCAAAAAAGTCGTTATAGTACTTAAATGAGCCATAACCACCAAAAAGATAAAATTTATCCTGGCGGTTGTCGTAAAAAATATTGTGATGATGGCGTTGTTCAGCAATTGTGGCCGCACCGGTAACATCCCATCTCAGCGTGTTTAAATCAAGGGAAGCAATACTTTGTGCCGGCTGTAACTGTTTCGGCGCTTTCAGGGTTTCATAAGCATAAAGTTTGTTTTCCCGGGTATTGATAATGCTTTTACCAAGATGCAGGGGTACCGGGCAGTTGTTTTGATAAGCTTGCGATGATATGCTGTTCCGTTGAACATCGTACGAAATCAGCGAGTCACTTTTAAATATCACCAGTCTTTGTGCCGCCTCATCAAAATTTATACCTGCTACTTGCGCAAACCCACGGGTAAATCTCGGCGCCCAGAAATACGACTCATTAATGAGCCATACCGGGTTATCTACTGTTCCCAAAACGTCGCCATCGCCGCTAAAAACATCTTTCCCGCTCCATTCGTTTAATGGGAAAGTGTAACTCTTGTCGCCGTCGGTGACTGTTAAATTCCTGATAGCCATCTTGGGGACATCAGAATAATGTTCGTTTTTACCGAAATATATCCTGGGACGGATAGCGCCATCAAAGCTAAATCCGCCGGCGCTGTACCATTTGCCATTTATATGGATACCTACGGTATTTGCATTGAGGTCAAGGTGGATCTTTACCGGCATCCAGATATGCCTTTTAAGCTGGCCCAACGGAAGCGGGATTTGCAGTTTATTGCTTTTGCTGTCGATATTAAAATTTAAAAACTGCGCATTGTTTAAGTGTATCGAACTTAGGCTGTATGAGTTGTTTTTAGTATCGGTGATGTTAAGAATATAGCCGAGGTGCTCTATATCCCACAAAGAGAGGTCGAAATTAATATCGAGCTTACCATTAAACTTAGGCGGGTCTTTTTTAAAAACCAGGTACGAGGTGCGCCTGCTAAGCAGGCTGTCGTTCGAGTTAAACTGAAGGCCCTGTCCGTTGCTTTGAAGGCCAAACCCCATAAAAATTAAAAAACATACTATTCTGCATACGCCGGAACGAAGTACTGAAATCGTATACTGTTTAATCATTTAGCTCTCCAAAAAATCAGACGGACAATTACGGTGGCCCCTCCCGTAAATAAAAAGCTAAATTAATACTTTTTTAGTATGAATAAGGGTAGAATTTAAAGGGCCTTAGTGTGTTGAAATGGCTGACATGGCAGGGATGAGGATCAGGACGTGCGTGACACCGCAGCTGTCAACCTAAGTGACAATTGCATGTATAGCCCCCTATAAATCTTCCGTTAAAGCAAGGCTTTAACCCCTATCCAGTACAGGTTAAATACCCTTTACAGTTTTAAGCACCTGTAAACATTTAATTATCTTATTATCAAATATTTATGACAAGGTTGCAGCAAAATTCTGTAAAGTACCTGTAAACCTTCGGCTTGCAAAAAACGGGATGTAAATGACCTGAATCTTTTAGCTAAGTGCGTCGTGAAAAATAACGCCCAGGGTATATCGCTCACCGCTTTGCAATTGGCTTACCCCATGCTTCATATTTACGCGGTAATACCCCTTTGCCCCCTTAACCGGTCTGAAATTGGTGGTGAATATCAATACATCGCCTTTACGTGGCTTCAAAACAATTGCCTTTGATTGTGCGCGGGGTATTTGCTCCGTCAGCACAAATTCGCCGCCGGTGTAATCGCTGTCCGGTTCGCTCAAAAATATAACCAGCTGCATTGGGAAATATACGTCGCCGTACAAATCCTGGTGAAGCGTATTAAATCCCCCTTTACCGTATTTCAGGATCAATGCGGTGGGCTTTACCTGGTTATTGCTGTGGCACAATTGCTGCAGCTCTGCAAATGTATCAGGGAATGTAGTTTGGATGTTTAGTGCCGTCATCCAATTATTGGCAATTGGCGCCAGTTGAGGATAAACCGCCTCCCTGATTTGCTGAACCAGGGGCGGCAGGGGGTAATTAAAGTACCGGTATTCCCCCAGGCCGTAACGGTAACGCTCCATTATAACAGTCTTCCGGTATAAAGAGTTGTTGCTGTAATTAGCGATAAGATTGCTGCATTCTTCATCACTTATCAGTCCGCGTATAAGGGCATAGCCGTTATCATTCATGCTGTCTGTTACAGCAGGCCAATTTATGTTTTGGATGGATTGCTTGATCGTGGTCATCTTTTAAATCTGTGGTTTTAATTCAAAGCCTCTGCCTGTGCCGCTTCCCAGCCAATCATAGCGGTTTTACGGTTGCTGCCCCAATGATAATTTCCAAACGCTCCGCTGGATTGTATCACCCTGTGGCAGGGAATTAAAAATGCTACCGGGTTATCGCCCACCGCGCTGCCCACTGCTCTTGAAGCTGTTGGCTGCCCAAGCTTGCTGGCTATATTGCCATAGGTAGATAATTTCCCCACGGGAATTTTCAGCAATGTTTCCCAAACCTTTATCTGAAAATCGGTACCTTTCAAATGCAGTTTTATTTCATTTAGCTTGTTCCAGTCGTGTTTAAAAATGTAGAGGGCATTTTGCTGAATCATATCTACCATGGGCCTGTATGCTGCGTTAGGGAAAATTCTTTGCAGCGTTGTCAATCCTTCAGCTTCGCTTCCGGCAAAGGCTATGTGGCAAATTCCTTTCGGTGTGGATGCCACCATAATGTTGCCAAAAGGGCTCTCGGCGTAGCTATAGTTAATAGATAAGTTTTCACCTCCGTTTTTATACTCGCCGGGTGTCATGCCCTCGATATTTACAAACAGGTCATGCAGGCGGCTGGTGCCTGAAAGGCCGGTTTCAAACGCAGTGTCAAACAAGGTCGCCTGTTCGCTCAGCAATTTCTTCGCATGGTCAATACTGATGTATTGCAAAAACTTCTTAGGGCTCACACCTGCCCATTCCGTAAATATGCGCTGAAAATGAAAAGGACTTAAGTGCACCTTCTCAGCTATTTCATCCAGGGTTGGCTGCGTTTTAAAGTTGGTCCTGATATAGCCGATTGCGTCCTCAATCCGGCTATAATTTGTTATTTCCTGGTCTTTCATTTTTGTTTTCCTTAATTGTACATAACAAAAGTACAGCGCCATCAGACCCAAACCGACCCGAAAATTGCGGACTTTAAACTAACGCTTTTAATATACCGGCTCAGGTAAATATACGGCTGTAAAAAACATTCCCCTGAAATCTCCGTTTTATTTAAAAAATAAATTACCCATGAACTTATTAAAATTTATTATAGTTGGCGCTGCCGTGGGATACGGCATTAACTACATCACAAAGAAAAATGAAAACGGCCGTTCTATCATCGACGACCTGGCAGACCAAGCTCCTGATTGGTTCGACAAGGCAAAAGAATTTGCAGACAGTGCCCTTGGGAAAGTTGGCAAAAGCGTAGAAGAGGTAAGGGCTAATTTTTAATTATTCGTAAAATATCCTGTTACCCGGGCAGCGGTATGTTTGCCCGGGCGTGTTAACAGCAATCCGCGGCTTATTAACTGCGCTATATTGGTTGCTGCTACATATTTTTTTATACCGAAAATAATGAACGCTCATCCTTGTTGTGCCACCAGCACCGGTCACCGGGCAATTGCTGGTCTTTTAAGTAAGCGCAAATCCACTACAATATTATTTGGACTTTTACTTTTATTTTTTTTGATCTCGCCGGTATTTGCCGGCGCAGGCGGTTTTAAGTTTAAGGTAAAAAATACTGCTAAAACAAGCGTCGCGGTTTTTTATAAAATCACGACGCCGCAAGGGAAGTTTAAATTAAAAACCCTCATTAAACTGCGCCCGGGAGAGGAGAAAATAAAAGCCATATCCGTGGCGAAAAATGACACAATAGCATTTTACGGCCAGGATGCAGAAGATGAAACCTCGGTAACCATAAAAAAGACCTACGACCTGCTGCTGCAGGACAAGGATAAAATTACTTATGTTCCTATTATCATTCCCGAAAAACAGATATCTAACTTCGAATCGCTCGAAGGATTGAGTGTTAAACTGGAACATAATAAGGTGCTGAACTTTTTGTTAAAAATGGACTCTACGTCGATGAGCAGCCTCTCGATGCTCGAGAAGAATTTCCAGAACGTTTATCCCTTAGGTACTTTTATTTTTGTTGATGTTAAAACCAACCGGCTGTTGCTTCCACCACTCGAACCGTCATTCTGGAACAGCAGCGAGAACTATTTAACCATACAGGATAGTCTTTATGCTATGGTTAATAAAGGCCGCAGCGGGATGGCGAATGCGCAGGTGGCATATTTTGTGGCTAAAATGTTTGATTCACTGCGCGTAAACAACACGGCTGAGCTTGAATTTAAGGCAAAGCTTTCGCTTATCCGCTGGAAACCAACACCCGCTGCAAATATCTACCAGGTTTTCAATGATAAATCGGTTGAGGCATTTTTGCAGAATTGCTATGCCCAGATTGACAATCCCGACCAGCAGTACCAGCGCTACCGGCTTTATTTCCTGTCATCCTATGAGCGCATTGACGACCTGGAGATCTTTGGAAGGCAATACTACAACTTTGGCAACGAGGCCGATCTGTCAATAGCCTCTCCGGCCCAGGTTTTCAGCACCAACCTGGGGGTAATGTATACCAAGAATAAAACCTTAAGCAACTATTATTCTGTTCAAAACGCGGTATTACGAACCAAGGCTTATGATTTTACCTCGTTATTATTTAACAGTTTTAAAAAGAACGTTCAAAACAAGATAATTGCAGAAACGCGCAGTAACCAGCATAATATACTTGCAGCGATCGTCGACGAATATAAAAGCCTTGTCGCCTACAATCCCGACCCGGTGAAGCTAACCCTGCAGCCGCTTGATCCTAAAGACCCATCGCCCTCTATCGTACCTATTCAAACCACTGTGAGGAACTTATCACCATACACCATAATTCCGCCCGATACGGCGAAAACCGATTCGGCCAGGACCGTTAACGATAAGTTGTCGGCTTATAACAACAAGGTGAAGTTTTTCAATTCCCATTTAACTGAAATTCAAACTTTGTTTAAAGAACTTGACCAAACGGATAATGACCTGGAAAAGCTATCTCATAATAATCCTGACAAAGCCTTTACCAGCACGGTCAACTCGCCCGGATTGCTGAAAGAAATTGAGGTGAACAGCCAGGTGGCGCGAAAGGAATAGGCCTCCATTACATAAAATAAATTCATCGCTATTTTACTGCTGACATAGGGCTGTCATCGTCTCCTTGTTTCTTTGTTTCATACATCAAACAACATTATGGAACAGCAGGAATTAACCATTTTAACAGACGTAAACGTTTCGCCTTTGGCGAATTTAATTAGAAACTATGCCGACTACAACCTGTGGGCAAATGCCACGCTTGTAAACTGGCTGCGCACGAAACCCGCTGAGATACTGGCCCGGGAGGTACCATCCAGCTTTACCACAATCAAGGCTACCATGGTGCATATCTGGCAAACTGAACGTTATTGGCTATCAGTTATCAGTGGCGCTGAGCCGAACGAAGCCGGCCCTTTCAATGGCGCCATTGAAGATGCTTTTGTTGCACTGGTTGAACAATCAGACGAGCTTGCGGATTATGTCGCTGGGATGGCCAGCGACGAAATTACTGAAAACACAAAGGTTATCAGCCCATGGTTTCAGTGCGATTTTCAAAATTTTGAGTATATTATGCAATGCATTAATCACAGCACTTATCACCGCGGGCAAATCATCACCATCGGCCGCAACCTCGGGTTTACCGATGCGCCCATGACGGATTACAATTTTTATAACATACATGGAAAATAATCTGAAATATTGAGCAGGAAGCAGATAATAGTTTTGGCTTAGACTTCAGTCTGCCGATTCAAGACTGATTTTAACTATCCAATCCATACCGCTCTATTTTACTATAAAGCGTTTTACGATCGATGTTCAGCAATTTTGCCGCCTTTGACTTATTGTATTTTACCTGGATAAGTGTTTTTTGGATGAGCTGCTTTTCGTTTATCTCGTTCTGGGCTTTGAGATCCGACTCGCGGTTCTGTGGGATGTTGTTAGATACAGAAAACAACATTTCGTCTGGCAACGTGTCTGCCCCGGCAATTTCCGAAGGGCTCAAAAGCACCATGCGCTTAATTACATTTTTAAGCTCACGGAGGTTGCCGGGCCAATCGTATTTGTGAAGAATGGTTTTTGCTTCAGCGTCAATGCCGGTAACGTTCCGACCGAGCTCGGCATTGGCAAGCTTTATAAAATGCCTGATAAATATGTCCATATCGCCGCCCCTCGCCCGTAAGGGGGTAAGCTGTATTTTAAACTCGTTTATCCGATGGTAAAGGTCCTGCCTGAAGCCCCCTTCGCCGACGCTGTGTACCAGGTCATCGTTAGTTGCTGTTATTATCCTGACGTTAACGGGAATTTGTTTGTTGCTGCCCAGTGGTTGTATTATTTTTTCCTGCAAAGTGCGCAGCAGTTTCACCTGCACATCGTAACTCAGGTTACCTACTTCATCCAAAAACAAAGTCCCGCCGTCCGCCCATTCAAACACCCCTTTTTTATCAGCAATTGCGCCCGTAAAGGCCCCTTTAACATGGCCGAATAATTCACTGGCGGCAAGGTCCTTAGATAGCGCGCCGCAATCTATAGCCACAAATGGTTTGGTAGCCCGTTTACTTTGCCGGTGTATAGCCCGCGCCACATATTCTTTGCCGGTACCGCTCTCGCCCTGTATCAATATAGCCATATCCGTCGGCGCTACCACATCAATATGTTCAAACAACTTATCCGACTGTGCACTAACGCCTTTTACAAACTCGGGGCTTGTTTTTGTTCCAGCAGCCTGCTTTTTCCCGCCTATTGCCTCGCCCATTATCATCAGCAACTCTTCCGGATTTACCGGCTTAGTAATGTAATCAAATGCCCCCGATTGCATAGCCTTTACAGCAGTACGCACATCGTTAAAGCTGGTCATGATAATAACCGGGGCATCCCCGCTGGCCTCGCGGACATTTTCAAGTACATCCATACCTGTGCCGTCGGGTAAGCGATAGTCGAGCAATAAAAGATCGAAGGTATTTTCTGAAATAAGTTTTAAGGCAGATTTAATATTTTTAGCCGTAACAATGCTATGGCCGTGCTTTTTTAAAAAGCCTTCCAATAATTGAACGAAGGTAGAATCATCTTCAACTATTAATATTTTCGCCATTTTCAAGGTATACTGCATGGCAAAAATACAAAAGGCCCCGGTATTTGGGGCCTTTCGGGGTGATAAAACAATATGATTGGGGTTTATTGAATTATTTTTCCGTCTTTATCGAACTTTAAAGCTTTGGTTTCGGTGCCTTTTTTTACATCTACCTCAAAATATTGGGTATTTCCGGCTGTAACCGAATAGGCTTCTGTAGGAACCCATGTTTTAAAAACATCGGTAGTCAAAACAGTTTTAATCGGGTCAGGAAGGGCATCCAGTTTAACAGGGCTTTTCTTTGCGGTATCAGTTTGGGCCACAATTGCAACAGTGTGCATGTTGGTTTGTAAAATGTTTGCTTTTACTGAAGCTAAACCTGCAACTATTACTGCTGCTGATAGAAACAATCTTTTCATAGTATATTTTTAAATTTTGTATGATATAATTGCATAGCACATAAGTGTGCCAAAGATGAGTGTTGTGTTTAAAATGATGAGAATTAGGCAGTTGATAAGCAAGTAATTAATATAGCACTGTTGACTTTCTCCACACTGTGTATAGAGTTTCTTTTGTAATCCCGGAATTACTCCGACAGTTTGTATCCCCTGGCATTCTGGTCAAACAGCACAGCTTTAACTGCGCGCAACTGCCCTCACGCGCGGCGCCTGCTACTCTTTTATCTGTGCTATTGCCTTACCCCAAACTTTTGTTATTTTTGACCCATCAAATTAAAACATTATGGAATTTCCGGCAGGATTAAAATACACTAAAGACCACGAGTGGATAAAGGTTGACGGCGATACCGCTGTAGTTGGCATCACCGATTTTGCACAGCGCGAGCTTGGCGACATTGTTTATATCGACATTAACTCTGTTGGTAAGGAAGTTGCCAAAGACGAAGTTTTCGGCACCGTTGAGGCTGTCAAAACCGTGTCGGATTTGTTTATGCCTGTAACCGGCACTGTAACCGAAATTAACCCGGCGCTTGATAAAAGCCCTGAATTGGTTAACTCCGACCCATACGGCGAAGGCTGGATGGTAAAACTTACCCTTGCTGATGCTTCGCAAGCAGAGGGCTTGTTATCGGCAGAGAGCTATCAATCGCTTGTAGGCGCATAATGAAACCTGCTTTAAGATATTACTGGCCCGCAATTTTGTGGGCCTTATTTATTTTAACGGTATGCAGCATTAAACTGGGCGATGTTTCAACGTCGCCGCTGTTTTTTGCAGGGTTTGATAAACTGGTACATTGCGGGTTATTGTTTGTGTTTACGGTATTAATGGCGTGGGGCTATGCGCGCAAACAAACACCGCGGGCGTTGCCACACAATGCATTACTGGCAATTACCGTTATTGCTATTGCTTACGGTGGCATGATTGAGATTTTGCAGCATTATTTTTTCACCTGGCGCAGCGGGGAGTGGGACGATCTTTTTGCAGATGTCATTGGTATTTTAATGGCAACATTCAGTATATTTATAACAGCAAAGGCATTAAGCAGATGAAAAAAAGCAGGTTGACCATTTTGGCGTTTTTGGGAATAGTGGCGCTATCGTCATGCGGTATTTTTAAAAAAGGCTGCGATTGCCCTGTATTTAAGGCATACAAGCAGGTTCCGGCTGCCGGCGGTGTCCGCCATTCCTGATCTTTATCCTGAAAATTCAAAACGGGAACAAGCTGAGCTGGTCGCTTTGCTTTTCTCCTTTCGCTCTTACCACCACCTCGCCAAAATTAGAAAGGGATATCCCCAGCAATCTTATTTTCTTATCCTCAGGTTCTGTAGCAGCCAGTAGTTTTTTTGCAGTAGCGCTGATCGTCTCCAGGTCATTTATACCGCTGGCGAACGATTGGTTGCGGGTTATTTGCTTAAAGTCGCTGTATTTTATTTTGAGAGTTACTGTACGGCCCTTTAACTGATAATGCTGCAGACGGTTACATACGGTTATTGCAATTTTATCCAACTCGGTCTCCATTTCTTCAATGGTAGTCAAATCATACGGAAAGGTATCTTCGGCTGCTAATGATTTCGTTTCGCGGTGTGGCTGTACCTCCCGGTTATCAATGCCGCGCACAATGTTGAAGTAAAACCTGCCCACCTTTCCGAAATGCCGGGTAAGCTCAGCTTCGGTTAGTTTTTTCAAGTCTTCGCCCGTGTGCAGGCCCATGTTCTTCATTTTTTGAGCTGTCACCTTCCCAACGCCAAAAAACTTCTCCACCGGGAGCTTCTCCATAAAATTTTCTATGGCCGACGGGCCGATAAATTTCAGTCCGTCGGGCTTGTTAATGTCTGATGCTATTTTGGCAACGAATTTATTAACCGAAACACCTGCAGAGGCTGTCAATTGCAGCTCGTCCCTAATGGCTTGTTTAATTTGCTGCGCGATTTCGATAGCGGAGCCGATATTGAGCTTGTCGGTAGTTACATCCAGATAAGCCTCGTCCAGCGATAGCGGCTCAATTAAATCGGTGTATCGGCTAAAAATCTCCCTGATTTTGCGCGACACCTCCTTATAGGCGTCAAATCTGGGCCTTACAAATATGGCATGCGGGCAAAGCTGTACCGCCTTCTTTGATGACATAGCCGACCGAATGCCGAATTTACGCGCTTCGTAACTCGCCGTTGCTACCACGCCGCCCCTGCCTTCGGGAGGGCCTCCCACAACTATGGGTTTGCCGCGGTAGTCCGGATTGTCGCGCTGCTCAACCGATGCATAAAAAGCATCCATATCGATATGGATGATCTTACGAAATATTTGGACGGGCGCTTCCATATTGCTGCAATACAAATATAAGCCTGAACCGATAAATGATTACATCAGGTATATGGAGGCAGGTTATAAAAAGCATCTGTATTAAAATATTTTCTATATCAAAGGCTTCGGTAAAACCAGTTTAGCATTAAAGCCGTATTTTCAACAACATTATCTTTAAATTCAACTTTATCAAGGCCAAGCAAGATTCAGCAATATGATAACCGGGCTCAAAATATTTTTTACGATACTGTTTTGCTGGATGTGCTACCAGGTAATTAATACCAGCCTGCACAGTAATCTTTTTAAGGAATGGGATTTTTTAGGGTCGATACCCTGGATGCGCGCCACCTTGTGGGATTTTTACGCCAATGTAACCGCTATATTTTTATGGGTATGTTACAAAGAGAAAAACATTGTGTTGATTATTTTATGGCTGGTATTATTGGTAGCTTTAGGCAGCATAGCCACTTGCGCTTATATACTGATACAATTGTTTAAGCTTAAGCCTAACGAAGGATTGCGGGAATTTTTTAGCAAATAAAATGGATAGCTCGATTTACAGTCTGGTAATTTACTGCCTTGTTGCCTGTTGTTTAATAATGGCATTGGTGTGGCTATGGTCATATAAAATAAAAAACGCGGGAGTGGTAGATATTTTTTGGTCATACAACTTCCCTGTAATCGGCCTGATATTGCTCTTACTGGCCCCGGGGTTTGAAACCCGGAAACTGCTGATATGCGGCATGGTGATTATTGCGGGCATCCGTTTGGGCACACACCTGGCAGTAAGGGTGTTAAAACACCTGCATGAGGAAGAGCCGCGGTATGCACACATCCGCAAAGAATGGGGAGCTAACGCAGAAGTAAAGATGTTCGGTTTTTTTCAGATGCAGGCGGTGTCGAACGTACTGCTGGCCGTGCCGTTTTTTATCATCACGCTGAATAAAGAAACCGCGCTTTCACCATTTGAATATGCAGGCGCAGCCCTTTGGGCCGTAAGTGTAATATGCGAAGCGATTGCTGATGCACAGCTGGCTGCGTTTAAGAAAAACCCTGCAAATAAAGGTAAAGTGTGCGACACAGGTTTGTGGGGCTATTCCCGCCATCCCAACTATTTTTTCGAATGGCTGATGTGGATGTCGTACTTCGTTTTTGCATTGGGGTCTCCATACGGATATATTGGCATTATCAGTCCGGCTATAATATTATACCTGCTGTTAAAGGTGACAGGCATCCCCACAACCGAGCAGCAATCATTACGCTCAAAGCCGGAGGAGTTTAAAAAATACCAGCAAAGGGTTAGCGTTTTTGTGCCATGGGTGAAAAAAAGAATCAGGAATTAAGATCAAGCGTCAGAACTTAAAAAAGATGCCTTATTTAACTATCCTGATTGTTGCCCGCCATTCTAATGTATGTTAAATTTTATGCTTTGCAATCCTCAGATCAATAAAAAACGTAATCATAAAAAATCAAAAACACGGGCAGTTGCCAAATTTTATACATGTGGTACGACAAACTGATTGAACAAAATAAAATTCCCGATTTTTTATTAAGACAGGGGATACGGAAATTATTAAAGCAGCGCCTCCGCTATGAAAACAAAGGCAATGTTGAAGCACAACAGGCGCACCTGATGAGTTTGATCGATCAATTAAAAACATCGCCTATCGCTGTCAATACGGCCGATGCTAACCAGCAGCATTACGAAGTCCCTACCAAATTTTACCAGTATTGCCTTGGTAAAAATTTAAAATACTCCTCCTGCTATTTCAGGCCCGGCGTAAGTTCATTAGACCAGGCCGAGGATGATATGCTTTACCTTACCTGTAACCGGGCGGAACTTGAAAATGGCCAGCATGTATTGGAGTTGGGCTGTGGGTGGGGCTCGCTGTCGCTGTACATGGCCGTGAAATATCCGGAAAGTACGTTTAAAGTAGTTTCTAATTCAAGAACGCAGAAACTATTTATCGATGCTGAAGCGCAAGCAAGAGGCATTAAAAACCTGACGGTGATTACCGCCGACATGAACACATTCACTATCGGCGAGCAGTTTGACCGTGTGGTATCGGTAGAGATGTTTGAGCACATGCGCAATTATCAAAAGCTAATGAACAAGGTGGCATCCTTTCTGAAACCGGATGGCAAATTGTTCATTCATATATTCACCCATAAGGAATATACATACCTGTTTGAAGTGATTGATGAAACAGATTGGATGAGCAAGTACTTTTTTACGGGCGGAATAATGCCCAGCGACGACTTACTATTTTATTTTAACGATGACCTTGTGGTAGAAAAGCATTGGCATGTAAACGGAACCCATTACGGTAAAACTGCGGAAGCCTGGCTGAAGAACATGGATAATCACAAGGCCGAAATTATACCGCTGTTTGAGCAAACTTATGGCAAAGACCAAGCCCTTAAATGGTGGTGTTACTGGCGGATATTTTACATGGCCTGCGCCGAATTGTGGAATTACAACAGGGGCAACGAATGGATAGTAAGCCATTATTTATTCCACAGAACATCGTAAAGATGCAATATTTGTGCCTAATGATTCAGCCATCCAAAAACCAATAAATGATTCGTTTTTTTCTTATTCTCATCCTGTTCCTCATTTCGCTGCTAAGTATTTTCAGGGCGCCGGAGTATCACTTATGGCTGTTGGCGATCGGCACAACAGAGTTTCCATGGCTGTTTGCTATTTTAACTATAGTTGCATTGGCCCTTGGCTATTGGATGCCGAAATGGCAAATAGCCGGGAGTATTTTAGGGTTCGTAACGCTGATGATTTTTTTATCGCCCGTGGTAAGGGCTTATCGGGTAGCTAAAGATATAAAGGCTGGTATGGGCAAAGCGTTGAATATACAGCCTGTTGCTGAAACGCCTTTCAGTTTCTTTGGAATGTTTAAAGGTGTGAAAAGCGTTGCCTACAAAACCATTACTTATGTAAATTATAAGGACACTGCGCTGACGATAGATTATTACCCGTCGCAATTGCCAGGCAAAAAGCCTTGCGTTATCATGATCCATGGTGGTTCGTGGGCTGGCGGTGATAGCCGGCAACTGCCGGAACTAAACAGCTATCTTGCTGCCAAAGGGTATAACGTGGCGTCCATAAACTACCGCCTGGCGCCTAAATGGCAAACACCGGCGCCGGTTGAAGACGTCCAGGCCTCAATAGACTATTGCCGCGCTCATGCCGAAGAACTGCACATAGATACCGGCGAATTTATATTGTTAGGCCGGTCTGCCGGTGCACAGGTAGCTTTGCTGGCCGCCTATACCCTTAATGATCCAGGCATTAAAGCTGTTGTAGATTTTTACGGTCCGGCAGATATGGTATGGGGATATTCTATTCCCTCCAACCCCTGGATAATGAACTCGCGCAAGGTAATGGAGCAATACATTGGCGGAACGTACAAGCAGGCGCCGCACAAGTATTCGGCCTGTTCGCCGCTGGAATTTGTAAACCGGTATTCGCCGCCAACGCTTATTATTCATGGCGAAAACGATGTGCTGGTGTCGCCTGAACATAGCCGCCGTTTGAATTTGAAATTAGCACAAAACGGTATTAAACATTACTGGCTTAAATTGCCCTGGGCTACACATGGCTTTGATTATAACTTAAATGGCCCCGGCGGTCAGTTATCGACCTATGCGGTAGAAACCTTTTTGAAGGGAATCATAAATAAGGCGCCCACAGCCTCGCTGATTGATACAGGAAAAACAGCAAAGACAGAACTAACAAATGAATCATCCAGGAATAAACTCCCGTTTTAGAGATTTAGCAGGCCGCACTGCCATTATCGGTACCGGCATTGCCGGCATGGGTTGCGCGCACTTTTTACACCAGCATACTGCCCTTTCTGTCTATGAGCAAAACAACTATGTTGGCGGTCACACCAATACGGTTACCGTTGATGAAGACGGGAAGCCCGTTTACATCGATACCGGCTTTATGGTTTTTAACTATAAAACCTACCCTAATTTGTGCCGACTGTTCGATGAGATAAAGGCTCCTGTTAAGAAAACTGATATGTCGTTCAGCGTGCAGCATTTGCCAAGCGGGCTGGAGTACAGCGGCAGCAGCATTAACCACCTGTTTGCGCAGCGGAAGAATATTTTCAACCTGAAATACATCAGGATGCTGAGCCAGATTGCCCGCTTTAATAAAGAAAGCGTGAAAATACTGAACGATCCCAGGTATGCTGATTATTCTATCGGGCAATACATCCGTGAATTTAAGTACGGCGAGGAAATGTTATGGAAATACCTGGTTCCGATGAGTTCCGCGGTTTGGTCAACACCCATGGAGCAGATGTTGGATTTTCCGGCAGTAACGTTAATCCGCTTTTTCCTGAACCACGGTTTTCTCGGGCTGGATACCCAGCATCAATGGTATACATTGGAAAATGGCAGCCAGGCCTATCGCGAAATATTAATACAGCCGTTTAAGGATAATATTCTGGTTAACCGCAAGGCTGTAAAAGTTAGCCGCAATGCTGATGGAACCGTTACGGTTCATGCTTCTGATGGTTCCGCTGAAAGTTTTGACCGGGTAATTATTGCTGCACATGGCGATCAGGCCTTGGCTATGCTTGAACAACCGACGAATGATGAACAACGCCTTTTATCGAATTTTAAATATCAATACAACAAGGCTGTGTTGCATACCGACAGCAGCATTATGCCAGCAGCCAAATTAGCCTGGAGCAGCTGGAATTATAGTATAAAAATGCAGAACGGCAAACTTACGCCCACCACCATCTACTGGATGAACAAGCTGCAGGGGGTATCAAACAACAAAGATTATTTTGTATCGATAAATCCGCATGAGGGCTTCGACCCTAAAAAAATAATTAAAGAGCTGGATTACGAACATCCGCTTTTTGATATTCCCGCCATAAAAGCCCAGGCAGAGTTGCATAAATTAAACCAAAACGGGCCGGTATATTTTTGCGGCAGCTATTTTAAATACGGCTTTCATGAAGATGCGTTTACCAGCGCAGTGCAACTTTGCGGGCGGTTGCTGGGGGAGCCTGTATATAGTTAGCCAGCGATTAATAACTGCCGGTAACATATCGCTGCAAAATAAAAACTAAATAAATAGTTGTTTTAATCAGGCAGATTGCATAGCTTTAGTTTAATGAAAACCTTAGCGTAAAACTTATCATTTCTTCGTGCGCGGCCGGTGCACTGAATGTTACAGATATAAGCAGGGATAAACTAAAATCAAAGTCTGAATAAACAGCTATTGACTAACCGCGGTTGCCTTATGCACTTGAATAAAACACTGATATTGCTGTTTTGGGGGCTGTTCTTTATTCTGCCTGCGGCTTTATCCGCACAATCCACCATAACAGGTAAAGTAATTAACCAGGCCGACACTAAACCTGCTTCCCATGCAAGTGTATTTTTAAGTAACAGTACAATTGGTACAACAACAGCGGACGACGGGACGTTCACCCTTAAAAACGTACCTGCCGGCAAATACAATCTCATCATATCACTGCTCGGCTTCGAAAAACTTGAGACACCGGTTGTAATAAGTGGCCAGGATTTAGACCTTCAGGTGATTATGCTGTTTCCTAAAACACTTTCATTGAAAGCGGTTACGGTAGCTGCTACACGAACCGACGGCCACTGGCGTAAGGCTTATGATAAGTTTTTGGCGGCGTTTTTAGGCCCCACAGACCAGGCCAAAGAGTGTAAAGTATTAAACTCCGGGGTATTGCAACTAAATTATGATGAGCAGAAAGGCCTGCTTACAGCTTCTTCATCAGACTTTATTGAAATTGAAAATAAGGCGCTCGGTTATAAAATAAAATACCTGCTAAAGGATTTCACCCTTGATAATTCCATTTTTGACATAACCTCGTTTAGCTACCATGGATACGTTTTGTTTGAAAAACTGAGCGGTACTGCTGCGCAGGAAAAGAAATGGACAAAGAACCGCCTGGCGGCTTATGAAGGTTCGCGGATGCAGTTTTTAAGGGCAGCGGCAAGTAATACCACTTTTGAAGAGGGTTTCAGGGTTTTGCGTTTACCATTGCAAGAGGATAACCAGCCCGATACCGTTATTTATGTCGATAAAAAAACATACATGCAGCAAAAACAGGCGCCACCGGTGGCTACAGGCCCCGACAGGGATGGTATGTACGAGCTTTTAAATAATAACGACCGGCTGTATATTACTTATAATAAATACCATCATTTTGCCACAGGTAGTTATACCCGTTTACAAGATGCGGGTAATACCCTTGTTGGCTTTACAAAAATCCCGGCCCTTTTTGATAGCAACGGCGCCTTGCTAAATCCGCAATGTATAACTTACGACGGCGCCTGGGCCCGCATGGGCATAGCAAACCTGCTGCCCGTAGATTACCAGAAAGATGGGATTAAAAAGATTTACGCAAACTCGAAAATAAAAGAAGTTGCCAATAAGTTAAAGAAATACGAAGACAGCATTAAGGCCGAAAAGGTTTACCTGCAAACGGATAAACCTTATTATGCGGTTAACGACACTATTTATTTTAAGGCATATGTAACAGGAGGAGGTAATGGCAGGCGACTGTCCGGGTTAAGCGGCGTCCTTAATGTAGATTTAATCGGCCCGGACGGTAACCCGGAGAGAACAATTAAGCTAAAGCTTAACAACGGCCTTGCCTGGGGTGATTTTAACCTGCCGGATACGCTGAAAGGCGGAATTTACCGGATACAGGCCTATACTAACTGGATGCTTAACGAAGGTGAAAACTCTTTATTTGAAAAGGAAATTCCCGTTGGTAAAATTGAAAAGCCCGCAATCCCCGAAAGCGCATCTTCTGTCACAAAAAAACATACACCCAAAGCATACGACGTTCAATTTATGCCCGAGGGCGGCACATTGGTGACGGGCAATTATTCCAAAATAGCATTTAGGGCAGTTTCGCCCGACGGTCTGGGTACTGATGTGAAAGGAACAGTTAGTGATGATGCCGGGAACGAGGTTTGCACGTTTGAATCAATCCATTTAGGTATGGGGGTTTTTGCTTTTGTTCCCGGAGCAGGCAGGCATTATTCGGCCAATATAACTTTTGCGGATGGCACAGTGCATACAATGCTTTTGCCGCCAGCAGTTAATGAGGGATATACCTTAACCGTGAACGCTGCCGGCCCAGATAGCATAAGGTTGCGGATTGCGGCGCCTGCAGGCGCGCAAGTGAATAAGCTCAACCTGATAGCCCAGTCTGGAGGAGTGGTTTATTATACTGCTGAAACCGGGGGGGCAAGCCGTTTTTTTTCAACTGTAATCCCAAAAAATCGTTTTCCCCGGGGCATTGTCCAATTTACGCTGTTTACGGCTGACGGTGAACCGCTGAATGAACGGCTTGCATTCATTAACCGGAATGACAGCGCCCGGCTTAAGCTAACGGCGAAAAACATTTATTCATCGCGTCAAAAAGTTAAGTTACAATTAGAGGCCGACGACAAAGATGGGGCTGCTCCGGGGAATTACTCTGTAGCTGTGATAGACGAGGGTAAAGTTTACGCAGATGATTTTGGTGAACCAACTATAATGAGCAGCATGTTGCTTACTGCTGAACTACGCGGTTATGTTGAACAGCCGGAGTATTATTTTACCCGAAATGATGAGAAAGCCGAAGAAGAGCTCGACCTGGTAATGCTTACGCATGGTTACAGGAGTTTTAAATGGAAAGCGGTATTAAATAATATCTATGCTGCAGAAGGATACCGGCCCGAAAAAACGCTGGCTATAAGCGGGGTTGTAAAGAAGGATAATAAGCCTGTACCCCGCGCGAGGGTAAGACTATTCGGCAAAGGGGTACGGGCGGCCTTATTGCTTGATACGGTTGCCGATGCTGAAGGCAAGTTTATTTTCGATAACCTTGACTTTAGCGGCAATGCCCGGTTTGTTATTCAGGCAAGGAGCCCAAAAGGGGACAAAGATCTGGATATTGTGCCCGATAAGCAGATCTCCGCAGCAATCATACAGGCAGCTCCTTCACCGCGCAAAAACATCAGCGAGTCTGCATTAGCATTCTATGTTTTAAACAGCAAACAGCAACGTACAGAACAATTAAAGTATGGCATAAATGAGCATGCCCGAATGCTAAAGGAAGTGACAATAAGGGATAAAAAGATCACCCCACTTGAATATTCGCAAAACCTGAACGGCAAAGGCAATGCCGACCAGATAATTACATCTGATTGGCACGAAACCTCCGGTTATACAACTTTGTGGGATGCATTGAGGGCCAAAGCGACCGGCCTAAGTTTTGATCCAATTACCCACATGGCCACTTCCAATAGGAGTATTATCCCTAAGCCCATGGTTGTAGTTGTTGATGGCACGCCGATGCTTAATTCTGAATATGTCCTTCCAGGCGGCATCAGGCGGGGCCCACTGGATGACGTTGAAGTTAACGACACTGAAAGTATAGAGATATTACTGGGCCCAAATTACGGAGCGATTTACGGAAACCAGGGAGCAGCCGGTCTCATTATCGTTACCACTAAACGTGCAAAGCCAATCAACAACTATTACAAAGATGCTCCCGGGGTAATTGTTTATCGCGGAAACGGATTTTACAAAGCCCGCGAGTTTTACTCGCCACAATATGATAACCCGCACACCAATCAAAAAATGGCAGATTTGCGCAGCACCATTTACTGGAACCCGAATATCATCACCGATAAAAATGGCAAAGCATCTTTCAGCTATTTTAATGCGGATGGCAAAGGCACTTACCGGGTGGTGATTGAGGGTATTGATGCAGATGGAAATCTGGGAAGACAAATATTGAGATATAAGGTAGAATAGATAGTGGTAGCGACCGCACGCATGCTGCTATTCCCGGCAATCTTGCAGACATACCAGAGATTAACCCAAATGAAAATGGCATCAAAAACAAGAGTAAATCCAGCCGCCACCGATATTTGCTGATTCGTGTCCGGTTAAAGTAAAGTAAACCCTTAACGGAGTACAGAGCATCCAAAGCCGGCCATCTTGTTTCCTTGCCTCTATCCGGCTGAAAATTGCCCTGGGTATTTACAGCAATAATCGATACTGGGATTAAAAGCCGGGCCCCGGAATGGACCACGTAGCTTAATGGTCTATTTAACTATTTCCTTGAAACAATAATTACCCTCCGGTTGTTAATCGATTGATTAATTTTTTATGGCTGAATATCAGCTAATTACCAAAAACTGACAAATTGATGATATTATCAATCAATCGTTTGATTAATTTTGGTCAAGGAAAAAGCAATGGAGAAAGAAAAAACTGATAAACCAGATAAGAAAGACCACATCCTTGATGTTGCCGAGCGCGTGTTTTCGGATCTTGGATTTGATGGCGCTTCCACCCGCTTGATTTCGGGCGAAGCTGGGGTGAATATGGCGATGCTTAATTACTATTTCGGGTCGAAAGAGGGATTGTTCCTGGCAATTTTCGAACGGAAAATCTCATCATTCCAAACGCTGTTGCAAAATATTGGCAATGATGAAACCATGAGCTCGTGGGACAAGCTGTCCACTTCCATAGACAAGTATGTCGATCGCATTATCGTTAACAACTGCTTTCAGAAACTGATCAACAGGGAAATATCGATGAACAAACGCTGGGAGCTTACCGATAAGATAACGGAAATATTGATGGTTAATGTGAAAGAGATACGGAAAATATTGGACGAAGGCATTAAAAACGGCAGTTTTTTTGCCGACATAGATTGCGAAATGGTCATCGCTACCATATTCGGTACTAAAAACTATATACTTAATACCCCGCAATTATCATCACTGATACTGGGGTACGATGTCCGCGACGAAAAGCTGATGGAAGAGAAGCTCAAGCCTCGCATTAAAACATATATGAAACGACTTTTGAAAGCCTACTTAATGACCGACAATGACCACATCAAACAATAACATCCCTACCGCTATGAACAGTACGCTGAAAAGCTTTCTGCGTATATTAATACCTGCCGCGCTGCTTACCCTGCTGCTTGCGGCGGCCGCAAAAGCACAAGACCGGACCATTACACTTGACGAAGCCATTAAGCTTGGTATTGATAACAGTAAGGTGCTGAAGCTTTCGCAAAGTAAAATTGACCGCGCTGTATCGCAATATAACCAGGCTAAAGATAATGTTTTGCCAAGCGGCAGCGTAAGCTTTGATTATAACCGCGCGCAGATACCAGCCAATAAGCTGGCATTCGGTACCCAAACTATTTCGCTGCCTAAAAGTGCTGACGCGTTTTTAGGCATTGTGTCGCTTAACGAGACGATTTTCGGCGGGGGTAAGTTGCGTTATGCCAAAGAGTCGACCGATCTGCTGACACAGGTTGCACGTCTTGATGCAGACATTGATAAGGACCAGATAACTTACGACATCATAAATGCCTACTATAATCTATACAAAGTATTGCAAAGCAAAAAGGTAGTTGAGCAGAATCTTAGGTCGATAGATCAGCAGATCAAGCAATCACAGCGTTTTTTTGAACAGGGCCTGGTAACCAAGAACGATGTACTGCGTTTTCAGTTACAGCGCTCAAACATTGAACTAAACGGTATAGACCTGGAAACTAACCGTAAGATTATTAACTACAACCTTGATGTGCTTTTGGGTTTGAACGAAAGTACTCAGCTCAATATCGCGCAGATCACCGAGGCTGAACGTTCGGTCGCGCCTTTGGCAAACTATATCGATACGGCAATTAGTAGTCGTCAGGAATTTAAGCAGGCTGACCTGCGTACCAAATATGCAGAAACAAGTATCAAAAATATCCAGGCTAACTCTACGCCAACGCTGGGTGCTTCTGTAAGCGGATATTACGTTGATGTGTCTGCCAATCCGATTCCGAAAAGTGGCAGTTATATTACCCCGGTAACTATTGGTTTAGGGCTAAAGTGGAACTTTTCGGCGCTGTGGACCAACAAAAATAAAATAGCCGAAGCAAAAATTCAGCGCGAGGAAACATTGATCAATAAAAACATCGAGCTGGACAACGTTAAACGTGAAGTAAATCAAAATTACCAGAACTATTTACAGGCGCTTGATAAGATAAAGCTGCTGCAAACCTCGATTGAACAGGCTGGCGAAAATAACAAAATCCTGGAATCGAAATATAAAAGTAACATCGCATCGGCAACAGACCGGGCCGATGCTGAAACGTTGCTTTACCAGGCGCAGATAAATCTTGAGCTGGCAAAAGCCGACGCAGGGCTTGCATACTATACCCTATTGAAATCAACCGGAAAACTTAACAAATAACCCAGAACTCCAAAACAATATATACGATGGCAAAGTCAAACGAAACACAGGAAAATCAGCCGAAAAAAAAGCCTAACAAGGTTATACCTATCATATTGGGCATCATCTTGCTAGGGGGTATAATTTTCGGTATAAAGGAATACATATATTACGGTAAACACGTGGATACCGATGATGCCCAAATTGACGGTAACATAAGCCCTGTAGTAGCCCGCGTCGGCGGCTATGTTGACAGCATTTATTTTGAAGAAAATACACACGTAAACAAAGATCAGGTACTCGTAAAAATTGATGACCGTGATTATAAAGTGCGTCTTGAGCAGGCAGAAGCGGCAGTAACAGGCGCAAGCGCTAATATCGGTGTAAGTGAATCGCAGATATATGCTAACGCCGCAAATTCGGCCAGTGCGAAAGCACAGGTGGCTTCTAATAAAGCACGCCTGGATAAGGTGAAGAAAGATTACGACCGTTACGCCAACCTGGTAAAAGACGGGTCTATAACTCAGCAGCAATTCGACCAGGCTAAAGCCGATCTGGAAGTTGCACAAGCTAATTACCGCGCAGCGCAAGACCAATTTAAGGCAGCCCAGGAACAGGTTGGCACAACCAAAAGCCAGCTAAATGTAACCCATACCGGCGTAAGCCAGAAACAGGTTGATGTTGACTATGCTAAGCTGCAGTTATCTTACACCTGGGTTAAGGCCCCGTCAAGCGGTATTACCTCTAAAAAGAACGTCCAGGTAGGTCAGCTGGTTCAGGCAGGGCAGACCCTGTTTTCAATAGTGAATGATAACAGTATTTATGTTACTGCCAATTTTAAGGAAACACAACTGGACAAGATCAGGAACGGGCAAAAGGTAAATATTGAAGTTGACGCCTATCCCGAAATGAAGGTTGAAGGCGAAGTTTACAATTTTTCACCTGCCACAGGCGCCAAATTTTCGCTGCTGCCACCAGATAATGCCACCGGAAACTTTGTGAAGGTTGTTCAGCGCGTTCCTATTAAAATTAAGATAAACGCGTCAAAAGAAGACCTTGCCAAACTACGCCCGGGAATGAGCGTAAATGTTTCGGTAAGAGTAAAGGAATAATTTAGTCCAAAGTTTTGAGCCAGGATTTCGCGTCAGCTTGACGGGGGAATGGACTGACTTAAGACTGACGACTGCGGACATAAGACTTAGAAAAAATGGCTGAAACCGGCTTTAAGAAATGGATTATCACTATTACGGTTATCGTAGCTTCATTATTGGAGCTGATAGATACCACGATAGTAAACGTATCCCTGCCTGATATACAGGGTAACCTGGGCGCCACCCTGGAGGATATCGCATGGGTGGTTACGGGTTATGCCGTAGCAAATGTTATCATATTGCCTATGTCCGGCTGGTTAGGCAGCCGCTTTGGGCGAAAACAATACTTCATTACCTCGATTATAGTTTTTACCATCGCTTCTTTTTTGTGCGGTAATGCAACAAGTCTCGATGAATTGGTTCTGTTCAGGATACTGCAGGGCGTTGCAGGCGGTGGTTTGATATCAACATCGCAGGCTATCCTTGTTGAAACCTGGCCCCGCGAGCAAATTGGTACTGCTACAGCATTGTTTGGCCTTGGCGCCGTTGTTGGTCCTACTGTAGGACCAACCATAGGCGGATTCATTACCGACCATTATAACTGGCGCTGGATCTTTTACGTAAATATCCCGGTTGGCGCGATAGCTGCATTCTGTGCATATACATTTATCAGGGAAACTCCGAAAGATGAAAAAGGGAAACCCATCGACTGGTGGGGAATAGCGCTGCTGGCCATAGCAGTAGGAAGTTTGCAGACTATTTTGGAAAAGGGCGAGTCTGAAGACTGGTTCGCAAAGACATACATCCTGGTGCTTACCATTACTGCTGTATTAGGTGTTATCCTTTTTATATGGAGAGAGTTAAGTATCGATTATCCGATAGTTAATTTTGGCATCCTGCGGCACCGCAGCTTTGCCGTGGGTATGTTTACGTCGTTCGTACTCGGGTTTGGATTGTATGGGTCGGTATTCGTGTTCCCGGTATTTTGCCAGAATTTGCTCGGTTTTACGGCACAGCAAACCGGTGAGCTGTTGTTTCCCGGCGGTTTATGTACCATCTTTATGATGCCATTTATTGGTAAGATGCTCAATAAAGGCATACCTGCACAATTCATGGCGACTGCAGGCATGTTTCTGTTCTTCGTGTTCACCACTATGCTGAGCAACTCGACGTTGGCTACCGGCCAAAAAGACGTGCTGATTCCGTTGCTGATACGTGGTGTGGGCATGGCCCTGTTATTCGTACCCTTAACTACGTTGGCCATTGCCGACCTTAAAGGCCCCGAACTTGGCCAGGGCACCGGTTTAAATAACATGATGCGCCAGCTCGGTGGCTCTTTCGGTATCGCGGTGCTGACCACGGTAATACACATCAGGTCCGGCTTCCACCGGAGCATATTACTGGAGCATGTGAACCCTTATAACCCGGCGTTTACGCAACGACTTAATATGTTAACCCAAAGCTTTCTGGCAAAAGGTAAATCAATGCTTGATGCAACCCATATGGCTTATGCGGCTATAGAAGGAGCCGTGGTAAAACAAACATTGCTGCTAACCTACGATGATGCGTACTGGATGTCGGGTTTGGTGATGTTGTTTTCTATCCCGCTGCTATACCTGCAGCCATTTAAAAAGGCAGCAAAACTGCCTGTAGACGCGCATTAAAGGCAGGTTTAAGTGCCTGACTGTCCGTATGTAGATACAGCTCTTTTCTTTGAACGGAGCTTACGGTGCTGAACTTCAAAAAATAAAAAGCTGTTCATTTTTCATGAACAGCTTTCCCCAAAAAACTACAATTAAAATTTTATTATCACCCCGGTCGCAAATATGTTTGTTGCCAGGATATTTAATCTAAGGCCTAAATGTACAATTTTTTACATCAAAAACGCAAATTTAATTGGCCCGGGAATGCGATTTATGAAAAATAAATGAAAATTTGCCGACTCATGTTCTAAAACGCCCGAGAAAAATTCAATTACGTTCGTCCCGATCTTTTTATTTTACAGTCAAGCCCATTCACCGAATCTTTACCGAATCAGCCCGATGCCGACCCTTACCTCAGAGGGAAGGTTCATCTATAAATATCAGATCATTATTTTTTGCAGGATACTATTTTTTAGCCGGATAGATAAATTGCATTGGTACATTAGCCGGCAATACGCTTTTGGCGCTTAAAAATGCGCTTTTTTGAAGTTTGGGGGCTATTTTCTAAACAAAATCAACTTTTTTAAAAAAGGGCTTGCGTAAGAAAAAAAGGTGCGTATATTTGCAGTCCCAAACGGAGTGGTAGTTCAGCTGGTTAGAATACATGCCTGTCACGCATGGGGTCGCGGGTTCGAGTCCCGTCCATTCCGCCAATAACAAAGTTAAAAACAACTAAAGGCCTGTAAATTAAATGTTTACAGGCCTTTTTGTTTTCTGAAATATGCCAAAATATCTAATTTTTACCATCAAAAAGGTGAGCGTTACGGTGAGCATATTTGAGAAGCCCGAATGCTCACCAGGAACGCTGTAACGTATTGTATTACAGCCTGTTCAATCGTTAAACATCTTGACTGCAAGTGACGAAATAAACAATTTTGTTTCACTTAAAATCATTTGTAATGAGAACACAAGTTAATTTGCTTTTCTATTTGAAAAAAAGAGCAACCTACAAAAGCGGTCCCGTCGCGATTTATTTACGATTTACTGTTGAAGGGCAACGTGCCGAAGTATCCACCGGAAAAACCTGTGACCCTTCCCGCTGGAATGTGCAAGCCGGCCGTGCTAACGGCACTAAAGAAGATGTGCGTGTTTTAAATATGTACCTGGACACCTTACAGGCCAAAGCGCAGGAGTTGCATAATCTGATGACGATCAATGAAGATGAGGTTACAGCGGAAACGCTCAAGAACAGGTTTATCGGAAAGGTAGAAAAAGCCCGCACACTTGTCACTGTATTTGAAGATCACAATGCGAAGATGGAAAGCCTGCTCGGGCAGGAATTTGAAAGAAGCACCTTACAGCGTTACAAAACCTGCCTGATGCACACCAAGGATTTTATGCAATGGCAATATAATGTTTCGGATATACCAGTAAAAAAAATCAGTTTTTCATTTTTAAACGATTTTGAGTATTACCTCCGCAGCGTCCGCAAATGTGGTAATAACTCAGCGATCAAATACATAAAGAACTTAGGTAAAATCGTCCGCATCTGTTTGGGTAATGGCTGGCTGACGGTTGACCCCTATTTGAACTATAAACCCAAGCAAAAGGCCGTTCACAGGGAAGTGCTGACGAAAGAAGAATTAGAACGGATCTATAAAAAGAAATTCGGTGTGGAGCGTCTGAACACTGTCAGGGACATTTTTGTGTTTTGTTGCTATACAGGGCTTGCCTATGTAGATGTACACAAGTTAAAGCGTGAGGAACTGGTTAAAGGGATCGATGGCAATTTGTGGATATATACCCACCGACAAAAGACGGATACATTGTCTCGCGTTCCCGTGCTACCTGTTGCCTTAGCAATCATCCGCTCTTATGATAAGCATCCGCAATGTATAGCTGAAGATACTTTGCTGCCGGTGATGACCAATCAGAAGATGAATGCCTATCTGAAAGAAATAGCCTACATCGCCAAAGTTAAAAAGCTTCTGACTTTCCATATTGCCAGGCACACATTCGCCACTACTGTTACACTAAACAATGGGGTTCCGATTGAAAGCGTTGCTAAAATGATGGGGCATACAAGTATCAAGACCACGCAGATTTATGCGAAAGTCATGGATCATAAGATCAGTTCCGATATGCAGCAATTGCAAAGTAAGCTGACTGTGAAAAAGAGGACAGCAAAGGCAGCGACGGCATAAGACAGGCAAAGCTTAACCAACAGCATTTTACAATCATTCATAGGTAATTAAAACATGAATAAATTCAAAAAAAGTTGCCCATTAGGGCAACAATAATTATATTTGTATGGAACGAGTAAGGAAAACAATTTTTTATAAGCGCTACTTTTTAGACTTTTTCGAGTCCCAGCGGCTGAAGGTTAAAAAAAGGATAACATGGACGCTTGACGTGATCGAAACGGTCGCTCAGGTGCCTGAGCAATATTTAAAGCACTTAGAAGGCACTGATGGTTTGTACGAGATCAGGGTTCAGGCCGGTAGTGACATTTTTAGGATATTTTGTTTTTTTGACAAAGGAAAACTGGTTGTATTGATGAACGGATTTCACAAAAAAACGATGAAGACACCGCCAAGTGAAATTGAAAAAGCTTTAAAAATTAAGAAAGAATATGAAAACAGTAAATAAAGATATTACAACATTCGAGGAACTTAAGGACAGGGAATATGGCCCAATAGGCACACTATCCAGGGACGAATACGAAAAGGGTTTTGAAGAATTCTTGGTCGGGGTGATGATCAAAGAAGCCCGTTTGGCGCAGGGAATGACTCAAACCCAGTTGGCAGAAAAGTGCGAAACTACCAAAGCCTACATCTCTAAAGTGGAAAATAGTGTCAAGGATGTGCGTATATCTACGCTAAGAAACATAGTTGAAAGAGGTTTAGGTGGGCATTTGCAAGTGTCTATACAACTGTAAGCGCGAACTTGACTAATACAAAAGAGGCCGTCTCATAACTAGTTTATGAGGCGGTTTTTATATTAATGGTTTTTTATTTTAGGTGTTTGAATTTTG
>NZ_JAUMKC010000011.1 GCF_030519355.1 Mucilaginibacter sp. L3T2-6 | reverse complement strand
ATACACCGTTACCGGCAGCTTTTCATAACGGGTCTCTTCTAATAAATTTAATCGCGCCATTTGTAGGTTGGTTGTGTAGTATTGAGTCGAAAACCCAAAGTCTGCTGCTGCTGGTATCAGCGACAGAATCGGGTGTTAATTATTGGTTCAAACAAATATATCAGATAAGTGCAGATAGTCAGGCGTTAAATTTAACTTTTGTACATGCCTTAACAATTAGGTAATTTAAGCCCCCATGTCAGCACTGAATAAAAATTTACAAAAGCTTGTCTCCATCGCCCAAAAAGACGAAAAGTTGGCGATCGGTTTAATGTCGGGCACCTCGCTTGACGGCCTTGATATTGCTTTGTGCAAGTTTAAAGGCAACGGACTCCAAACGCAGTTTTCCCTGGTAAATTTTACAACAATTCCTTACAATGAGGCTTTTAAAAAAGAGGTGCAGCAGGTGTTTGCTAAGAAAGAGGTAAGCCTCGAAAAGGTTTGTCTGCTCAATGCATATATCGGCACATTTCACGCCGACTTAATTTTGCAGGCGCTCGCAGAATGGAAAATAAGCCCGGGCGACGTAGACTTTATCGCCAGCCACGGACAGACTATCTATCACGCGCCCAAACGTCTGCATCAGCTAAAAAACTGGCCTAATGCCACCCTTCAAATCGGCGATGGCGATCATATCGCGGTAAAAACCGGTATCCTGACGATTAGCGATTTTCGCCAAAAACATATTGCCGCAGGCGGAGAAGGCGCGCCGTTAGCCTTGTATGGTGATGTATTGCTTGGCGGCAAAACCGGTGAGAACAGACTCCTTCTGAATATAGGCGGCATTGCCAATCTTACCTGGCTGCCCGGCGATGGTAATTATGCCCATGTTTTGTGTACAGACATTGGCCCCGGCAATACACTTATTGATGCTGCCTGCCGTAAATATTTTAATATACCCTATGATGAGGATTCAAAAATTGCCTTTTCGGGCAAGGTTAATGAATCTTTACTGGCTGCGTTGTTTGCACATCCATTTTTTGACGAACCCGCGCCGAAAACCACCGGTCCTGAATTATTTGGGCTGGAATTTATCAGCAACGCTCAAAAAAAATCCGGCGCATTGAATGTCAGCAATGAAGATCTCATCTGTACATTAAGTGCATTCACAGCAAAATCCATAGCCGGTTTTATCCAAAAAAATATCGATACCCATAACCTTCAGGTATTCGCCAGCGGCGGGGGCGCAAGAAATATCTACATCATCAACTATTTAAAAAGTTTACTGCCTGGTACTGTTATTAAAAAAACTGATGAACTTGGCATTAACCCCGACGCCAAAGAGGCCATACTTTTTGCCCTGCTGGGTAACGAGGCGCTGTGCGGGGAACCGATCACTATCGGGCAAAATCCGGCCGTGTTGATGGGGAAGTTTAGTTTTCCCGTGTAATCACAACCCGTTAAAATATTTATTTTCACTCATCTGTAGTTTTTTACCCCGACTCGCTACTAATTGGGTAAAGCAAACATTTGAGCAATGCAGGAAAATATTGAAGACCAGTTTCTGAAAGACCTCAATCATAATATCGGTATTGTCCACCGTGTTTGCAGGGTATATGTTAAAGACGGCGATGAACGGCAGGATATGTATCAGGAGATCATCTACCAGTTATGGAAATCCTATCCCTCTTTTAAAAACAACTCAAAATTCTCCACCTGGATGTACAGGGTGGCGGTCAATACAGCCATCAACCACGTCAGGAAAAGTACCCGGGCTATCAAGGAAGAGCCATTGCCGGAAAATATTGATAAAATGATATTTGCCGAAGACGAAGGGCCGCCGGGCGAAAAACTGCAAATGTTGTATGCCGTTATCGGGCAGCTTTCACCGGTGGACAAGGCCATTATCCTGTTATATCTGGACGATAACAGCTACGACCAAATAGCTGGTATAACCGGTTTCACAAAAAGTAATGTGAGCGTACGGCTGGTGCGCATAAAAAAACAACTGGAAAAGAAATTAAAAAACGAAAGGTAAGAATATGGACACGCTCGACAACTTAAAACAACTATGGCTGCAGGATAGCCTGGAAACAAATACCAATGAAACTTTAAACAAAGAAACGATGGAAAAGATAATTAAACCACAGATAAAAAAGGAGCAGAACTATATTAAGGAATACCTGCTGGCATTTGCCGTTTGGCAGATATTAGTTTACGCCGCCTTAAGTCATTTTATGGTGCGCTACTGGGCCGACCGGCAGTTTGTATTATGCTGCGCCATTGGTATTTTAAGCTTTATACCATATAGCATAATCTTCCACAGGCATGCTAACTGCGTAAAACTCCGGGCGCTCAAAAATCCGGATGCGCCGCTTGCGGGTTTGCAGACCGATCTGTCCAGTCAAATCAAACAGGTAAGCAGCTATTTCACCTTCAAGAAAAGGTTCGATTATATCGGCATCCCGGTTATCAGCTTTGTAATGATGGCAATAATAATGAAAGTATCGCCGGTGCCGCATACCATAACCGCCGGGGCCATAACTTTCGGCATTACACTGGCGATAATGGCGCGTACCACCTATGTACAGAATAAAAATAATTTTGAACTGCCCCTGGCCAAATTGCGGTTGATTTTAGCTGACCTAACGGATACCGGCTCGTAAACGCCGTGCCAAATTAGTGTTATGATATTTTTACAATATGAAGCGGCTTAGTGTATTTAATCCATTGCAAAAGCACAAAGAAAAGTTTAGTATTGTAACTGCTTTACCGGAATCAAAAAGTTGTTAATCAATATAAAATGATTGCAGCCCAAATCCTGACAGCATATCTAAATCCATAACATGAAAAAATACTTTATCGCGGCAGCAGCGTTTTGCTGTATCACCGGCGGAAGCTTCGCCCAGGAGGCCACACCGCCCAAAAACACCAACCCAATTTCAAAAAGCCGCATTTTGGCTGTCGACTCGGCCGTAGTAACCAAACACCAGGTAACTATTAAGGGCAAAGTTGTTCCTTATACCGCAACCGCAGGCAGCATGCCCATCTGGGATAACGACGGCCGCCCGGTTGCCGGCGTGTTTTACACTTATTATGAGCGCGAAGATGTTACCGACCGCGCGTCGCGCCCCCTGGTAATTTCATTTAACGGCGGCCCGGGCACGCCATCGGTATGGATGGAGATAGGCTACACAGGTCCGCGTTTGCTGAATATTGATAATGAAGGTTACCCGGTACAGCCTTATGGCATGAAAGATAACGAAAACTCAATACTCGACATAGCCGATATCGTTTACCTCGACCCGGTAAATACAGGCTACTCCCGTATTGTCGATAAGGGAACGCCGGGCTCAAAATTCTTCGGCGTAAACGAGGATATTAAATACCTGGCTGAATGGATCAACACCTTTGTTACCCGTAAAAACCGCTGGGCATCGCCAAAATTCCTTATCGGTGAAAGCTACGGCACCACCCGCGCATCGGGCCTGGCGCTCGAACTGCAGGACTCGCAATGGATGTACCTTAATGGTGTAATCCTGGTATCGCCGACTGACTTAGGCATCGAGCGCAGCGGGCCGGTACAGGCAGCGCTTAAAGTTCCTTACTTCGCAGCTACCGCATGGTATCACAAAACACTGGCGCCGGAATATCAGCAAAAAGACCTTACCGCATTTTTGCCCGAGGTGGAGACATTTACCATTAATGAGCTGATCCCGGCCTTATCGCGCGGTGGATTTTTGGATGATGCTCAGCGCAGTGCAATGGCAGCCAAAATGGCTAAATATACCGGCATCTCCGAAAAAGTTATCATGCAGAATAACCTGGATGTATCTTACAACCTGTTCTGGAAAGAATTGCTGCGCGATAAAGGTTATACCATTGGCCGTCTCGATTCCCGCTACAAAGGAATAGACCGCCAGCTGGGTGGCGATGGCCCGGATTATAATGCCGAGCTGGTTGCCTGGCTGCACGCCTTTACACCATCAATGAATATTTATCTGCGTAACGAGCTTAACTACAAAACCGATCTGAAATATAACATGTTCGGCAGCGTATGGCCCTGGGATGATAAGAATAACCACGTTGGCGAAAACCTTCGCCAGGCGATTGCCCAAAACCCATATCTGCACCTGTTGATTCAATCCGGCTACTATGATGGCGCCTGCGACTATTTCAACGCCAAATACAGCATGTGGCAGCTTGACCCAAGCGGCCGCCTGAAAGATCGCCTGAAATGGGAAGGTTACAAAAGCGGGCACATGATGTACCTGCGCAAGGAAGACCTTGCCGTAGCAGCTGAAAGCCTTCGCAATTTTATCAAAGAGTCGATCCCAAAAGCGGGAACACCGGCCAAGTATTAGTCTAAAGTCTTGAGTCGATAGTCTCGAGTCAGTTCAAATAGAAAGTCCTTAGTATGAAGTCGCCAATTTGACTTTACACTAAGGACCTTCGGCTTAAGAATTAAAACTAATTCTTCAACCCGATCTTATGATTGGTATAATCCAGCAAGAACTGGTTATCATTAAAAAAATCAATGCTGAAAATGGTGCGCGGATCGTGCGTAAGCGACGGGTTATAAACCTGTGTTAAATTATAATCACTGGTGGTTGTATACGAATAGGTAAAGCCTGCGCTGGTACTGATGGTAACAGTAGAATTGGCCGGTAACGTAGCCTGGTCGGTCGCTGCATTAGGGTCTTCAATATTGGCAAAAGCCGGGGTACCGGTATCGAATAACAGTGTGCCGTTTATAGTTTTGCCGTTATAGGTGATAGTGGCAGCAATATTTGGCGAATAACCTGCTGTTGTGTGTACCAAATCATGCATAACAAACCCGGATGATGAACTGATATCATCCGGAACCAGCCCAATGGTTAACAGATCTTTCACGTAAGTACCATTGCTGGTATATGAGTTCTTGTCAAACTTAGCCAGTTTAAAGCCCTGCGTCAGGCCATTTTCCATTTTGAAATAGCTTATTGGGCTGGCAATCTGCAAGCCTGAAAAATTAGTATTTGGGCCTACTCCAAAAACGTCATTCTCGTGTGCGCCAAGCTTAGTACCGCTTTTGGTATCAATTGCTTTATAATACAGGAAAAACGGAATGCGGCCGGTTTTGGTCGAGCCGTTCTCGTCGCCGATGGTTACGGTTGCATAGGCCAGGTTGCCATATTCTTTGGTTCCCGCTGTGGCATCGCCATAAGTTAAAACAGCGGTTTGTTTGGTAACGGTTACGTCATTTACCACCAGCGAGTCACCGGTAATGGTAATTCCGGCGTCGGTGATCATAGAAGCGGGGATTATCCCATCGGCATCAATCGTCATAGCCGACGAGCCGGTATCGAATACACTGTAATAAACCTTAGTAACTGTGCCAACCGCCACCCCTATAAATACCCTGCGATAGATGGTGCTATTCACTTCGTAAAGACCCAGCGTTGCAATAGGTTTGGCAGGCGGCGCAGGTATTATGTTCTTATCTTTTTTACAAGAGGCCAGCAGCCCTGCCATCATCAACCCCACAATAATCAGCGGGCGACAGCCCTTGTATATTTTCCCCATGTTTGTGTTGTACACGTTAAGTTCAAGCGTTAACGAATTTTTTTACGTTTTATGTTTGATAAACACTAAAAGTAAAAAATATTCGGGTTATTACCAGTAACCATTTAATAATTACCCCACCCAGAACTTTTACGTAAACATGCTGATTTTAGGTTGCCTGGTTGCTGCAAAAACAATCGCGCAAAATCGCAACGAGTATTTATTCTCGGCCATATAACTTCCGCAGCTCGCCTTTGGCTTTTTCTAATACTTCCTTTTGCGATGCTTCCAGGTTTTTGCCCGCGCGGTTAATATAAAAAGTAAGCATGGACATTGCCGAGCGGTAAGGCGCCGACTTTCTGCGATGACTTTGCTCTGCCGACTTTTTGAGCGATTGCGCTATATGTTTCGGATCTTTGGATTCGAATATATTGCTTTCCAGGTCCAGCGCGTCACTATGCTCAGTAACATTTGCCGACCACTTTTTCTTTGATTTATGATGTGTAGTTGCCATAGGGAATGATGTTTAATATGACAATACAATTATGGTACCAAAGGCGAGCCTGATCCGCTTAAATATCCTGGTATCTATGCATTAAATCAAGCAAATCATAGTCAGGATCAAGTTGTCATAAAGATTTAACCTTTCATCGCCGCCAGTACCTGCTCCACGGTCATCTTCTCCTGGGTGCCGGAGCGCATATCTTTAACCGTCAGCAAGCCGCTTTCAATTTCTTCGCTGCCGATGAAGATCGTGTAGGGGATGTTCTTATTATTGGCGTAATCCAGCTGCTTTTTAAGCTTTGCCCCTGCAGGATACAGTTCTGCGTTTACGTCCTGGCTGCGCAGTTTTTGCAGGATCGGGAAAGCAAATTTTTCGCCCTCTTTATCAAAGCAGCAGATCAATAGCTTAGTGATTTGGCTTGTTGCTTCAGGGAACAGGTTAAGTTCATCCATCACATCGTAAATCCTGTCTGCGCCGAAGGAAATGCCCACGCCGGTTAAGCCTTTAAGGCCGAACATTCCCGTAAGGTCGTCATACCTGCCGCCGCCGCCGATACTGCCCATGGCCACCTCATTGGTTTTCACTTCGAAGATAGCGCCGGTGTAATAGTTCAATCCACGGGCGAGGGTAATGTCCAGTTCCAACTTTGCAGTTTGCAGCGGGCAGTTGGCAATGTAATTGAATACGGTTTCAATCTCGTCGCAGCCTTTGAGGCCGGTTGCTGAGGCTGCAAGGGCATGGCGCAGGCTTGCCAGTTTTTCGGCATTCGAGCCTTCCAGTAAAATAACCGGCTCTATCTTTTCGATATCCTCAGCAGAAAAGCCGCGTTCCATCAGTTCTTTTTTAACCCCGTCTAAACCTATTTTATCCAGTTTATCGATAGCTACGGTAAGGTCGATGATATTGTCGGATTTATCAATCAATTCGGCAATGCCTGATAATATTTTCCTGTTGTTGATCTTAATCGTAAAGTCGCGCAGACCGAGCTTACTTAATGCCTCGTCATAAATCAAAACAAATTCCGCTTCATTTAATAACGAATCTGAGCCAACTACGTCGGCATCGCATTGATAAAATTCACGGTAGCGGCCACGCTGCGGTCTGTCGGCACGCCAAACCGGCTGCACCTGGAAACGTTTGAACGGAAATGCTATTTCGTTTTGGTGCATTACCACGTAACGCGCAAAAGGAACGGTAAGGTCGTAGCGAAGGGCTTTTTCGGAGATTTCCGAAGCTAAAAGGCCGTTATCCTTTTTGGTTAATTCAATTACCTTATCAAATGCATTTACTCTTTCATAGAACGCGCCTTCTTCTTGATTTTTGCTTCTATCAATAAATTTTGTTCGCTTTAACTCTTCTTCACCTTTAAAATCTGAATCATACGTTTCAATATCGAATTTATTTTCCCTTAATTCGTTGTTTAAGCCTTCAAATAAATTTAACAGTGTCCGATTTATCAAAGCGCCGTTATTCAATATCTTAAATATCAGCTTATCGCCTTCATCGCCATATTTCCCGGTAAGCGTTGACAGGTTCTCCATGCTCGGCGTTTCAATCTGCTGATAGCCGTATTTGCGGAAAACGCTTTTAATGGTATCGAAAATATAGTTGCGCCTTACCATTTCGGTGGGCGAGAAATCACGCGTGCCTTTGGGTACTGATGGTTTGATGGATGCCATGCGGCAAAGGTACTTTTTATAGTTGAAATTTGGGAAGGGAGGCTTATATGTTCAAAAACTGTCCTGGTGGCGCAGGGCGTTGCCCTGCGCTGACAGACAGAACCCTTTCAGGGTTCCCGATTTAATCTAAACGTTGAATGCACAGGGCAATCAAAAATACCCGAAGGGCAATGTCATTAAGTTAAGGAAAATAATATCGAATAATGAATTTCGAATATCCAACGCCGAAGCATTTCTCCTTCATTATTCGAAATTGGACATTCGATATTCGATATTTTTTATTCCTTAAAAGCTTAACTTAATGACATTGCCCGAAGGGGTTACATCTGTCAGCGATGAGTATCACCCATCGCTATGTTAAAAGCACAGGCTTACTCCGCCTTGAAGCTTACATCCAAATTTTCCCAATCTATCGATACCCAACCCTTATTGATGCTGTATAGCAATTTCTCGTTAAACTTCGCCGATTTTTTAGGCCTGGCGGTAACACGCATGTAATCCTGTGCCTGGTCGTACTTAAAAGCACCCCATTGGTTGGGTACTTTATTAAAAACGATGGTCCACTCTTTTTCGCCAGGCACGGTAAAGAAACCGTACTTGCCTGCCGGTAATACTTTGCCTTGTACTTTTATGTCTTTGTCGGTCTCGAAAGTAGTGGCCTCATTAGCGCCTGTACGCCACACCTGTCCGTAAGGTACCAGCTTGCCCCAAATCTCGCGGCCCTTTACCGACGGCTGCCCGTAGTTAATGGTGATGTGCGCATTTCCCACTTTTGCCATGGCCGTAGCCGGCGGGCTCGGACGTTTGGTTTTGTCTTCCTGCGCATTGACTTTAAAAAGGTTGGCTGTTGTAATGGCGATTAACAATACCATCGCCGCGGTTTTTACGGTCTTTTTCATGTGATTTCGTGTTTTTGTTTTATGGTTTACTATTCTTCTTTTGTGATCTTTAGATTTCTGAAGTAATTGGTGGCATCATCATCGGCTTTTAAAGCGATAAAACCTTCAGAGATACCATGTTTTAAATCGTTCACGACAAGGCATGGCTGATCGGCGCCGCCAACATACAATTGCGCTCTGTCGTCATGCACTACTACTTTAACCTTTATCCATTTCCGTTCTTCCATATCGGCGTGAGACTCATACACCCCCGGGCTTTCTCTCCTGAATCTTGCAAAATCGTAGCCTGGCATAGAAATGTATTGAGTAGAATGGTTGCGCCTGAGCTGGTCGTGCGCACGGCCATTTGTTAACCGGAGATAAAAGCACTCATACCTTTTTGCGGAATCCAGGCCATGCACCCGGAATGCAACACCTATAAATACCCGTGAAACGGTATCGTTTTTATCTAACCTTTCGCCGGCAAGTTCCGCCTCGACGGTACCGTTTTTAAAATTTGTACCTTTTACAATCGCTATATCATCAACCTTTCCTTTTTTTATGAAGTCGATTCGGACAGCCGGTTTGCCTAAGTAATTTACAGCAACCGCTTTCAAATCGGGTCCGCTTACGTTTCCCGTGCTGAGCTTGATTTCCTGTGCGCTGATTTGACCCCAAAAAATCAGCATGCATATAAACACGATAGTTGTTTTAATCATTTGAATTAGCTTTAACCGCTTGTCCAAAATTCGATGATTTTTATGTTGGGGACGATTTCAAACGCATTCAAGTACGTTCAAACACATTCAACTTTCATATTTGGATGATTGCCGCGGATAGCGTAAGTTTATTCCCCCAACTAAACCCTCTGTACATGCGAAAATATATTGTACTGCTGCTTTTATCGGCTGTCCTGCAAACAGGGTATGCCCAGTTCAGCGTAAGCGCCAACCGGCATTATATTTTAAAGGATGGCAAACCGTTTTTCTGGCTCGGCGATACAGCCTGGGAATTATTCCACCGGCTTAACCGGGAGGAGGCGGATACTTATTTAAAAACCCGCAGCGAACAAGGCTTTACAGTAATACAGGCGGTGATATTAGCCGAGATGGATGGCCTGCACGACCCGAATGCCTACGGTGAAAAGCCGCTTATCAACGATGACCCAACCAAACCCAACGAAAAATATTTTGAGCATGTGGATTATATTATCGATAAAGCCGCCGCCTATAATATCAACATTGCCATTTTGCCAACATGGGCCGATAAAGTATTTAAGGATAAATGGGGTAAAGGCCCTGAGATTTTTAATCCGCAAAAGGCCGCTATTTACGGCGCCTGGCTGGCTAATCGTTATAAAAACAAAACGAACGTAATATGGATAATTGGCGGCGACCGCCAGCCCCGTGGCGAACCTGATATTGCCATTTGGCGCGCCATGGGCAATGCTATCATGAAAGTTACCGGCAACAAAGCGCTGATCACCTACCATTGCCAACCCAACCAACTGGGCTCGGCGAAATGGTTCAGGAATGAGCCCTGGTTTGCTTTTAACATGTTTCAAAACGGGCACTGCCGCGATGAAGCTGTTTATGACAAGATGCTGGCGGCGTACAATGCAAAGCCAACAAAACCCGTAATTGACGGCGAACCAATTTACGAGGACCACCCGGTTTGCTTTAACGTAACCGATCTGGGCACCTCCAGCGCATACGATGTGCGGAAATATGCCTATCTCGACTTGTTTTCCGGTGCATTCGGGCATACCTATGGCTGTCATGATGTCTGGCAGATGAACTCGCCTAAACACGAACCTGTAAACGGCCCACATTTTACCTGGACAGAAGCGCTGAAACTGCCCGGAGCAATACAAATGGGATACGTAAAAAAATTAATGGAATCGCACCCGCTGCTAAACCGCGTACCTGACCAATCCATCATTATAGAAAATAATAAGAGCGCCGCTGAACGTATACAAGCGACCCGGGGCGACGGTTATGCCTTTATATATACCGCCGCTGGTAAACCATTCACAGTTGTGTTACCAAAATTAAAAGCTGCCAAAATCCACGCTTACTGGTACGACCCGCGGAATGGAAAAAGCGCCGACGCAGGCTTACTTACCGGCGTAGAGAATCATCAGTTTACGCCGCCTTCTACCGGCTATGGCAAAGATTGGGTGCTGGTTTTGGATGATGACGCGAAGCATTATGCAAAGCTATAGCCGTCGCAATAGTCTACCGGCTGAAAACAACAAACCCCGCCACGTGGGCAGGGTTCGTATTTATTATGCTGAGTGTAAAATAAACAAATTAGTTACCGGCAGTGCTTTTGGCTTCGGTCTTCATCTTGTCGTTGGCTACAATTACAATTTCCACGCGGCGGTTTTGAGCGCGGCCGTCAACGGTGTTATTGTCTCCAATAGGTTCGGTTTCACCTTTACCCTGAACGGTCATTCTTGAGGCAGCGATATTATCGCCAACAATTATCGATTTAACTGCCTCCGCACGCCTGATAGACAAATCCATGTTATGCGCGTCGGAACCGGTATTATCTGTGTGACCTACGATCAGGATATTTGTTTCAGGGTTATTCTGCAATGATTGAGCAAACTTTGCCAGGTTGTCCTTCGCGGCTGCCTTTACGTCGGCTTTGTCAGTGTCAAACAATATACCCGAGCTGAAGTTTACGATAATACCTTCGCCGGCACGGGTAACAGTAGCGCCAGGAACGGTTTGTTTTATTTCAGCAGCCTGTTTATCCATTTTGTGACCGATCAGAGCACCGGCGGTACCGCCTACAGCACCGCCTATAATAGCTCCCAAAGCTGTATTACCGGCAGCCTTACCAACTAAAGCACCCAATGCCCCGCCACCGGCAACACCTATTGCGGCGCCTTTTTGGGTTTTAGTGAATGAATTACAACTGGTGGCTAACACGCCGGTCATGGCTAAAGCTATACTGAACGTAGCTGCTTTCAATTTAAAAGTTTTCATAAGTATCTTGAATGTATATCCGGCTGTTAGCAAACTCAGTGCCAAAGGGTATCAAATCTGTTACACCCGGTGACATCAATAACCAATCGCCAGGCGTCAAGACAAAAACAGCATCTTAAAACTGTAAAATCAAATAAATTGCAAAGACGGCCTGATTGATCAGCAATTATTTTTCATCCTGCATTTTTGTCCTGGCTCTAACCTCCAGGTTCTGATTGTGCCTGATATTTGCTACACCTTTACCAGCAAAAAAGCCCCTGCTAACAGGGGCTCATCTTAAAACTTATCTGTATCAGCTATTAAATACCTTTAAGATCACTCGGGATACTGGTGATGCGGTAAGCGGTGTTACCGTCCGGACCGGTTACTTTTTCGTAGTAAATATCGTTAGGCGAAACATAATATTTTTTACCGTTCAGGGTAACTTTGCGGCAATCATCAGGCAGTTGGTTTACCACGTCGCCAACCTGTGGCGCAACCACAGCTGCATTCGGGTCTGTAACGGAATCATTAGTGTTCAGCACACCGTCTTTGCCTGCCACTACGTAAATCTTTTTACCCTGGTCGTCGGTTGTTTCTTTGTAATAAACGCCATCCATCTCGTAGTACTGTACACCGTCAATCTTAATTGGCTGCGCATCTTCCGGCAGGTCAGGAACACCCGCGCCAACCGGAGGTTCGGTTACCTGGTAACCGCCGTTATCATATGGCGAGTAGAATACCCCACCGTAATAATAGTACAGAGACGAACCCCAATAAAAAGGATAATACCCGTAGGGCAGCACATCAATATAAAAACCTAAATGCGGGTAGCCGTAATAGCCAAAGCCATTGCGGTAAAATGCTCCGGCATGGTACCCTGTCGAGCCGCCAAAGTAGTTACCGGTACGCCCCCTGTAGCCAACGGCTGCCTGGTTTGCGCGTACAGTAGCGCCGCTACGGGCCGAAAAAGTATTTCCACGGGTTTCAAAGCCCTGGTTGGTTGCAGGTCGTGCAATACCTAAATTACTGCCGCGCATGCCGCCGCCAAAACTACCGCCGCCGCCCACACGCATTCCGCCCCCGCCATGTGTAGCGCCGCGCTGTGCATCTGCAGGGGTAATCATCAGTACGGCAAACATGCCGGTTAAAAACAAACCGGACACATAGTTAAATAACCTTCTCATTTTTTTATTTATAATGTATTAAACAGTAAAAATCTTTTTAAAGTATTTGGCGGTTTTAAAATAAATCGCTTTTACTATTAGACAAATAAAACCGGCCAGGGTTTAAACATCAACTCAAAAATACCGATAAGAAAATCAAATTCCTAATCAGGCAAAAACGCTTACATTTCCCTGATTTGAACCATATCTGCCGGTAAAATCAACTTAAATGTACTGCCCACTGATTTTTCGGAGGTCACTACGATTTTAATATGATGGAACCCGGCAATTGACTTTACAATCGGCAGGCCAAGTCCGAAACTATCCTGCTGCAATGATTGCCTTATCTTTTTAAACCTGTTAAAAATATATGGGATATCTTCAGCTGCGATTCCTATCCCTGTATCAGTAACGCTTACCGTAAACGTGTTGTTTTCGTGTGAGGCCGTTACTTTTATCTTTCCTCCAGGCTTATTATACTTAATGGCATTATTGATCAGGTTAAAAAACAAGTTAAACAACAGGAATTTATTTACATTAACCAGGTACCAGTTTGCTGGTACGTTAGCTTCATAATTAATATTTTTATCCTGGAATCTTATCGATATTTCATCATAAACCTCTCCTAATATTTCTGAGAGCGCGGCGGTATCTTCCTTTAAAAACTGTTCGTTTTCAATCTGCGATATCAGCAGCAGGGTTTTCGTGATGCTTTTCAAGCGGTTCAGTATGCGCTGCATCTCCAGCAGGCGGGCCTTCAGCTCGTCAACGATATCATCACGGCCAAACATATTTTCAATTTTTGACTGAAGGATAGATATCGGCGTCATCAGCTCATGCGAGGCGTTGGAGATAAACTCACGTTCTTTTTGAAAAGTACTCTCAATGGTTTCGATCATACGGTGAATGCTGATATCCAGGTGCTGAAAATCGGAAGTGCCCGTCTTCACCTCCTCATATGAGCCGAGATTCGGAAATTTTTGATCAATCAGTTTGGTTTTGATGATCAGGCCCAAAGGCTTCAGCACATAGTTTGAATATAATTGATCGGCCAGGATAGCTAATAAGATCATCGCCACCAATATCCTGAATGCAATATTCTGAAGCGGCTTGGTAGTCTCGTTAATGGTATCAACGCTGATGGCGATCTCCAGCAGATACTTTTTTTTATCAGCTTCAAAATTGTGGCTTAATATCCGGTATTCTATGGTGTCGCCCTGCAAAATACGCCGCTCGTTTTTTATAGTGTCGATAAAGCCAGGCAGCGAATCAACGTCGAGGCTAACATAGTCCTCTTTTAGCGGCGTATAATAGCTGGCTTCGCTTTCACCGGTTTGAATGTAGCTTTGGATACCCTGCGTTTGTATTATTCCGAGCAGCTTTTCCTTTTGCTTACGCAGCTTACTGTCTGTGTAAACCCGGTTAACCTTTTTCAAAAGACCAGGCAACAACAGTACAAAGATGGTTACAATAACCAGCTTCGATATGGTGTTGAACAGCGTTAGTTTTGTTTTAAGCTTCATGTTTTGAAAAAGAGTCAAGAGACAAAATCAAGATAAAAGAAGCAATGTTTTCTGTCCCGGCTCTTGATTCCTGGTCTGCCCCTATCCGGCCATCCTGATCTTATACCCCAAACCGCGTACCGTTTCCAGCCAGTCGGGGGGAGCAAAGGCATTCAATTTCTTTCGTATGTTTTTAATGTGTGCGTCGATGTAGTTCGAGTCATAGTCGTCATTAACTATACTACCCCATATATGCTCACTCAGTTGCGACCTGGTGAGCGTACGGTTTTTGTGTAAAATCAGGTAAGCTATCAGGTCGAACTCCTTTTTGGTTATTGTATTGACCTCCGCGTTCTGATAGGTTATTACGCGCTCGGTAAGATTTATCGCGAAGCCACCCAATTCAACCAGGTTTTGATTAAGGCCGAAGCGCCTGCGGGTAATAGCCTGCATACGGCTTTGCAGCTCGAGTAGCGAAAAAGGTTTGGGCAGATAGTCATCTGCACCCAGATCGAGGCCCTTAATCCGGTCAAAAACTTCGGCTCGGGCAGTCAGTATGATGCATATCGCCTCGGGATTATTTTTCTTGGCTTCCTTAAGCAGGTCGAGCCCGTCATAATCGGGCAGACCGAGATCTATCAAAATAAAATCATACAGATTAACCGCAATTTTTTCAGACCCGCTGGTTCCGTCATAGCAAACTTCGCAGATGTAGTTATAATTGGTTAAAAAAATCTCCAGTTCTTCCGCCAGGGCCTTTTCGTCTTCAATTATCAATACATTCATGCGTCTAGAAAAATAAGTAGTAAAACGTTAAATTAAAAAACACCTCGTGCCTGTTTTTCAGCTCACCTTCAACATTTACCGGTATAGAGTATTTCCAAGCCGCCTCTATGGTGTAATGGGGCCTGTTATATGCTATGGGCAGTTTAACACTATAATTCAGCGCATTAAACCGGCCATTGTTGTAGGGGCGCAGCGGCGACCCCTCTGGCGGCAGCGCCCCTATCTCGGCCAGTTCGAAACGATTAGGATGGTCGCGCGAGTATTTCCCCACGAAATTCTGCGTACCGAATATGGCGCTTATGCCGGGGTTAAATGAAAGGTAGTCATCATCGGTAAATATCGTCCATTTAGGTTCGATATATTTGGAGGTGCTGAACGTCAGGAAAAAATCACTGGACTTGCCGAAAAGATAATCGGCGGTAACACTCGTCTTGGCGATTTTATAATCGAAGCTGTTTTTGAAATTGATATCATTTGACGAGGCGGACTTTATCACATCAGCTGCGGTTTTAGTAAAAAGGAAACGCGTATAGCTGATGGTACCCGAAACCATTTTGCCGTATTTGTAAAAATAGCCTCCCCCCAGGTCTACCTCATCTACCAGCGGGTCATAACCCAACACCTTTACCGCCGAACCATAAATAAAGAATCCAGTTTTTGTATTGTAAATCACATCGGTGCTCATAAACGGATACTTTACCGGCCCCGTACGCCCGAAGAACTGAACATCGCTACCATAGTTTATGCCCACAGATACCGACCGTTTTCTGAAGACCGTATCTGTATCGGGGTGGGCCTGCCGTACTCCGCCAATAAGCGGCAAGGGCGTAGCCACAGCGGCATTTGCAGCTATCCCGGTTGTAAAAAGTAGCAATACTAAATAGTATCTCATGTGTATGTATCAGCAATATATCGGTAATTTGTCAGTTTCCATTGTGCCTCGGTATTTCCGGTGGCCGCTCTACGCCCTCCGGCCGCCGCTGTCGTTTTGGCTTCGTCTTAGCCTGGGGTTCTGCAGGCTCTACTTTTTCGGGCTTGGGTTGCTTTTTTGCTTTGGCTACTTCCTTAATTTTCTTTTTGTCTTCCTGCTCCTGCTTCTTAATTTTTGTTGTATCAGACAATACCTTATCTACAGACAAACTTATCGTCAAATTATTACAAACAAAACTGAAATGGGTGCTTTTTATTTTGGCAGATGATAAAACAGGCGTAATTAATAATAAGACGACAATATACGCAAACCACTTTATCATTACAGGATAGAAAATATTAAAATTCTTTCAATAGCACGCAATTAAAATTACCAACCGGTTGGTTCAAAAGTCGGTCGTCCTAAATCAACTGTCGGCTATTAAGCTTATACTTATCAGGAAGTATATTAATTGAGGTTTATATAAAGCGCTAAAGTGTGTTTTATACACCAGCACGGCCTAAAAATACTTTTTATTCGCCCATTACAAAATGGAAAAATAAAAATTAATTGATACTAATACTTTTTGAAGTGTAAACCCGGTCGTGATCATCCACTATAACTGCGGCTACCTGGTTTAACTGATTTACCAGGTATAAGCCTGCATTGATACCCATAGACAGCACCGGGGAGGCCATTGCGTCAGCCATTTCGGCAGTCGTGCTTATAATACTCACACTCTTAATTTTGCTTACCGGGAAACCTTTTTTTGGCACAAATGTACCAAGCAGCTTTTTGTCAATCACAGTAGCATTATTTTCCGTGTTAACAGAGGTGGCCACGGCCATATTGCTGATAATCACATCTGCAAAGGGCTGGTCTTGTTGCGATTGGTCGGCCGCAGCTACAGTCCATGGCTCATCGCCGGGCTGTAAACCCCAGGTAAGCAAATCGCCTCCTGCATTTATTACACCGCTGTTTACACCTGCCAGCTGTAAAACATATTTTGCACGGTCGGCAGCATAGCCTTTGCCATTAGCCGCAAAGCTGATACGCATGCCGGCTTCTCTTAAAAATACAGTCTGCGCCCTGGCATCAACAACAATGTTTTCATAATTGGTATTGATAACCGTCTTCACTGCCGCGCCCGAAGTTTCAGCATAGTCGTTTCCTTCTGCGTAATAGGTAATATCGAAGGCGCCATGCGTAAGCGCTGATATTTGCAGTGAACGGTCAATAAGCCTGAAAATTTCGGGGTTCACCTTTACCGGCGCTATACCTGCGCTGCCGTTTATCTGGTTTATGCAGCTATCATCGCCAAAAGCACTTAAAAGTTTTTCAACGCGGCTTATTTCGGCTATCGCAGTTGCAAAGCAATCTTCGGCCCACAAATGGCTCTCACCAACAACGCTTATTTCGAACTGCGAACCCATCAAACGTACTGCACGCCTGAACACAATTGACTTAGGGGAAATGGTCTTTATAGCTAACATACGTTCTTCAAATTTAGATGACCTTTAAAGTCTTCCTTTTTTCGGCGACAGGGCTGAATTACAACCAAACGAGGCAGGGTATCGCCAAACTTATGCTGCTAAATTAGCCCGGCTTTATGAAAATGAGATGAAAAGGGGACTTAAGCCAGGAAAATAGCTTTTAAGACCAGGCTTTTACTATTCAACATTCCGCAGTTTTTGCGCCAGCCCGTCCTTGTAGGTCAGCCCTACCGGCAGATCGACGTCATTAATCCTAACAAAATTCCCTTCAAGATATTGAACATGAGACAGGTTAATGATGTATGAACGATGGATGCGCACAAAACTATTAGCAGGCAGCAGCGTCTCCAGCTTCGTCATGGTAAGGTAAGTAATATAAGTTTGATCAGCCGTGTAAACCTTAATGTAGTCTCCCAAGCCTTCCGCATAAACAATATTCCTATGGTTTATCTTTACCAGCCGCTTATCAACTTTTAAAAAAACATAATCATTTTCGTTTACCCTGGGGGGTGCTTCCTGCGGTTCTTCTTTTTTTGGCAGCACCTTTTGCACAGCTTTTATAAATCTTTCAAAAGTGATGGGCTTCAGCAAATAATCAACGGCCTCCAGCTCAAACGCCTCCACAGCGTGCTCCATGTAAGCGGTTGTAAAAATAACCTTAGGCGCATTTCTTACCGACTTTAAAAAATTGAGCCCGGTGATGCCTGGCATCTGTATATCCAGGAACATCAGATCGACATGCTGCTCATGCAGTACGCTGAAAGCCTGCACTGCGCCCGTGCAAACAGCAACGCAGGTTATGTTCGGAAGCTGGTCGATGTAGCCAACAAGCAGTTCGCGCGCCAGGGGCTCATCGTCAACAATTATGCAGCGTATCATGGCTTTGTTTGTATGATTAAAATTACGTTAAATGTATCGCCGGTATCGTCAATCTCTAAACTGTGACGCCCGGGATAAAGCAGTTCCAGCCGTTTACTTACATTTTTAAGCCCTATACCGCCGTCTTCGGATTTCGTTTTTCCGGCTGCAGGCTTAGGGTTCGACGTCTGGAACACCAGTTCATCCTCATCAATTACCATCGCCATTTTTACATACTTTCCGGGCAGGTCTTTTTGCAGCGCGTGTTTAAAGGTATTCTCAATAAGTGGCAAAAAAAGCAATGGCTCAATATTAATTAAAGATGGGTCGCCCTGCACTGCAAAATCTATCAGCTCCTGTTCATCGTGCCTGATCCGTTCGAGCTGCAAATAGCTTTTGATGAAGTTTATTTCCTTTTCAAGCGGCACCTTGTCACGTTCGCTTTCATAGAGCACATAGCGCATGATCGAGGACAGATCAGCGATCATTGCAGATGTTTTCTTTGATCCCCGCACGCTTAGCGCGTACAGGTTATTAAGTGTATTGAAAAAAAAATGCGGCTGCACCTGCGATTTCAGATGGTCCAGTTCGAGCTTTAGCTTGTCATTTTCAAGCTCATACAGGTCACGCTGGTTTTTTAGCAGGCGCAAAACTACATACAGAGAGGAATTAGCCAGCAACATTAAACAGGTATAGCCAACAGTTTGATAAAGCCTGAATGTGCTGAAGTCTTCGGGATGGGCCGACTGCAGGTTGGCCCGGTACTCAGCAGGGATAAATTGCAGATGGATTACTGCGATGGCCGATAGCCTTGAGTTAAATTCATAAATTAAGATGTATACCGGGAACAGCACCAGGAACAGCCAGTATCGCTTTTTGCCGAAAGTAACCGGCAGCAACCAGCGGTAAAATAGAATAACCGATGGAAAACTCAAGGCGGTAACGCAAATGAGCGACATTGTCCAGCTGAAATGCGAGAATATCTGCAGGCCGATGAACAGCGGGATAAGCACGCACACTATAAACAGGAATACCAATTCGGTAAGCCGTGCCTTTTGCTTGTAAGTGAGCGTGTTTAAACTGAATCCCATGACCCAAAGTACCTTAATCTTTTTGTGAAAGCACAAAATTTTTCGTCCAACTGGTGTATTTACGCGGTGAATGTTGAACCCCTCAATTTAGCCACAATAAAATACAGTCCGCCTAATAAATTATCGCCGGTTTACAGTGTACTGCAATTTTGCTGAATGAAAAAAATGCTGGTTTTAACCTTGACTGTTTTGGGCCTGTTAATGAACATCACTGCCCTGAAGGCTCAGAACAATAAACAAACGCAACATTTGGCCACCTTTGCCAAAATATGGGGGTTCCTGAAATACTACCATCCCGCAGCGGCCAACGGAACTACTGACTGGGATAAGGAGTTTTTCAGGATGGTTCCTTTAGTTAAATCGGCCGGCGGCGATAAGGGCTTTGACAAACTGCTGACCGATTGGTACAGTTCCCTGCCAAAAGCCGGGTTGTCGCCAGCTATTACCCAAATGCAAAGCGATACCATTTTGCGGATTTTTACCGAAAAAGATATCGCCAGGTTTGGCGTGTCTGCGCCGCTTAAAACCGAGCTGACTAAATTATACCTGCATCACATCCCCGACTCAAACAAGTTTATCGATAACCGCTATAACGGGCACAAGCTGGATTATATTTATCACAAAGAAAACCCATACGCCTTGCCGGCTTATCCTGACGAAGTTCACAGGCTGCTTGCGCTTGCCCGCTACTGGAATATCATCAACTACTTTTATCCGGACAAATACATCAATGCAAAAAATTGGGAAAGCGTACTGCCCGTGTTCATTCCTCAGTTTATTGCAGCAAGCGATAGCAATGAATACCGCAAAACTTTCCTGCGGTTGACCGCTCAAATAAATGACAGTCATTCATTTTTTACCCAAAAAGAATGGAACAATGCCCATCAAACATTAAACCTGCCCTTTACTACTGTTTATATAAACGGCAAATTCGTTATCGGCCGCAGCCGGTATGATTCGCTGATGAAAGAAATGGATTTCCGGATCGGCGATGAGATCGTCAGTATAAATAATAAACCGGTTGCCGAACGGGTGAAGGAGTTAAAACCGTACACTACGGGGACTAATGAACTTTCAATGTACCGAAATATAGCCAACACCCTGTTTAAAATTGATACTGTGCGCATACTGCGGTTAGGCATAAAACGGCACGGAAAAAACATCAACAAAACAGTAAAACTATTTACTGAAGGCGAGCTATGGAACTATCGCAAAAATCACCCTTTAAATCTTTGGGAAAATTTTGGCAACGGCGTATGGTACGTAAGGATCTGCGAGATCACCAAACCTGATACATTGAAAAGATTATTTACTGATCTGCAAAAAGCTAAAGTGGTGATATGGGAGATGCGCGCTTACCCGAACTTCAAGGTAATGCAACAGGTTAGCGCCGGTTTGTTCCCGGCTGTTAATCGCACCAATATTGACTATAACGGTATCCTGGAATTTCCCGGTTCATTTGCCAAACATACCTCCAATGGTTTCGACAAGACAAACAGCCTTAAATTGCCGCTTTATACGGGTAAAATGATTGTATTGGTAAATGAAGAAACACAAAGCCTGGCCGAAAGCGTCGCTGCCGAACTGCGTTCCAGGCCCAACACAATTGTTATGGGGAGGCAAACGGCCGGTACAACCGGGAATATTCTTTGGGTGGATTATCCCGGCGGCATAGAAGCGTCATTCACCGGCGTTGGCGTTGAAGGCGTAAACGACAGCTTTAGGGAGGGCCGCGGCGTTAAAATCGACAAAGAAATTAAATTGAAAGCGAAAGATCTGGACAAATACCCGGATTATATGCTGGAGATGGCCTACCGGGAGGCTGTTGGTTTGTTGTAATAGTTGCAGATGCTGTAGTAGTTATGTTGGTTAACATTTTTACAGCAAAAAGGTCCCGGCAACCGGGACCTTTTTTGTTAGCGTGCGAGGATAGCTTCGTATTCAACTCATCCAATCCTTACAACCTCTCCAACCAATACAACTAAATTAAAATATTTTAAAGCCTACGCTTAAAGCCCAAAGGTTCTGGCGCTGGCCAAAGTCGGAGTTAATTTTGGTTAAACCTCCTTCGTAGCGCAGGTCGGCAGTAATTGCCCCAATGTCCACACCCGCACCAGCCTGGAAGCCCAGGGTACTGCTTTTGTAATGACCGAAATCATTATAGGCATTCTCCAGGCTTTGCGAGAAATTTTTGCTGAGTACCGCTGTGTAAACGGGTCCGGCCATTATCCTGAAATTCAGGTTTTTTTCGCCGAAAGAATGGCCAACCAGTAACGGAACATTCAAATTAGTAAACTTCACATTGCCACTTACCGATACGTTATTATTGTTATTGCTCGAATGGAATTCGCCGCCGGTACTGCTTACATACAACTCCGGCTGCAAATAAAGTGCACTGCCGAAACGGGCAAACAAGCCGGCCTGGTAGCCTGTGCGTGTAGACGAGTTTAAATTATCGGTGTTAATTTTCGAAAAGTTAACACCACCCTTAATACCTAATGATGCTTGTGCGTTGGCGCCGATGCAGGCTGCTATCACTATCGCCGCACTTAATAAAATCTTTTTCATAAGTAATGTAAATTTAGTTTCTGTTTGCGGCCGCCCTGAGGGGTAACCGGCCACGTTGTTTATAATTAAGTTACCAAACGCTTAATCTGGTAATTAATTACATTGCCCTAACAATTGCCTTGCCAAAAAATTAATGGCGGGCACGTTGTATTTTTATATTTTTGTTGAAAATAAAATTTGAAATGGCCGAAATCAGTATCTCTAACAAAGAGTGGGAACGTGTAAAAATCAAAATACAGCGTAAATACAACCGCCTTACCGACGAGCAATTGCAATACAGCGAAGGACAAGAGGAAGCCCTGATAACAAAATTAATGGAATTGGTTAACCGCGACAGGAACTACGTACTATTTACCCTGAAAAAAGCGTTAGTGAATATCGACAATAACCGTTTGTAAAACAGCGGGATAATTAAAACTATCAGGCTTTTTTGTAGTTTTATATTTTTAACATTTTTAGGATGAACAAGGGTATTGTGAACAGGTATAAAAAACAGTTGCTTATTGGCGGGATACTGATAATAGCAGCGGGCGCATTTAGCTTTAAAGACGACCTTTTCCAGCTGTCGAAAAACCTGGATGTATTTGCATCTGTTTACAAAGAGGTTAACATCAATTATGTTGATGATATTAATTCAACAAAGATGATAAAGACCGGTGTCGACGCCATGCTCGACGGGCTGGACCCTTATACCGAATTCGTCCCGGAATCTGAAATTGAAGATTATAAGCTACACTACGTAAGTACGCAGTACGGCGGAATTGGCGCGGGCATATTTGTGCGCAATAATAAAGTTTATGTGTCGGATGTATTCCAGGGCTTTCCGGCCCAAAAAGCAGACATCAGGCCAGGCGACCAGATGTTGAAAATTAACGATGTTCCCCTCGACGGGAAAAATAACGACCAGGTAAGCCTGCTTCTTAAAGGCGCTAAAGGGGCCAACATTAAGCTGACCATGCAGCGTGAAGGCGATGCAAAACCCGCTGAAAAGACCCTTGTGCGCGACGAAATAAGACAGCCCAATGTATCTTATTCAGGCATGGTGGGTGGCAATATGGGCTATATTAAGCTTGATAAATTTCTTGAAAACTCTGCCGAAGAGGTAACTAATGCCCTTACAGCCATCGAAAAAAATAAGCCCAATGGTATCATCCTTGATTTGCGCTCAAACGGCGGGGGTATATTACAGGAAGCTGTAAAGATTGTTAACCTTTTTGTACCGAAAGATGTTGAGGTAGTTTCGCAAAAAGGAAAGATAAAGGAAAAGAATTTTACTTATAACACAGTAAGCGCACCGGTTGAACCCAATTTGCCGCTGGTAGTTTTGGTAAACAGCCACTCGGCGTCTGCATCTGAAATAGTTGCCGGCTCACTGCAGGACTTAGACCGTGCTATTATCATCGGTCAGCGCAGTTACGGTAAAGGCCTGGTTCAGCAAACGTTTAACCTGCCTTACAACAGCCTGGTGAAAATCACAATCGCCAAATATTTTGTTCCATCAGGCCGTTGCATACAGGAAATAGACTATACTCACCGAAAGGACGATGGCAGCGTAGTAAAGGTTGCCGATTCGCTGATCCACGAGTTTAAAACCAAAAATGGCCGCTCTGTTTATGACGGCAGCGGCATTTATCCCGATATATTTGTGAAGCAGGAGCGCTTTGCCAACGTTACCCAGGCTCTGGTAGGTAAATTGTTTATTTTTGATTACGCTAACCATTACCGCGATACTCACCCAACTATAGCTGCAAGCGGAAAATTTGCATTGACGGATGCTGATTATGCTGATTTTGTGAAGTTTTTGGATGGAAAGAACTATAGCTACACCACCACAACAGAGAAAGTGCTTGCCAGCCTGAAAAACGAAGCGACTAAAGAAAAACAGTTTAGCGAGATACAAACAGAATACGATGCGCTGAAAGCTAAAATGATGGCCAGCAAAAAGAACGATCTTCAATTACACAAGGACGAGATTAAGCAGGTTCTTGAAAATGAAATAGCTTCCCGCTATTACTTTGAAAAAGGCCGTTATGAAACTAATTTTAAATACGATAAAGAACTTGCCGAGGCTGTAAAGGTTATGCAGGACAAGGATAAGATTGCCCAGATACTTAAAGGCGAGGGGAACTATAAAACGATAGGTAAACCTGTACTCGCAATGGCTGCCAAAAAAGCCGCCGATACCGACAGCGACGATCAGTAATAAAATATTGTTTTAACCTTAATGGGGTTTACAGTGTAACCCCTGTGTAAACCCATACAGAAAACACTGATTACCAGCACATTGAAAATATTAAAATCAACAATAAGCTGATAATCAGTACTTTAAAATACGTTCGCGTGCGTTCGTGCGTGCGAAAACTGTGCCGTCCTGAAAAAAGTTTACACTTTTTAATGAATAATCCTGTGTTAGGTTTACAGTTTATCTTAGTCCTGTATAGGGTTTACACTATGAGTAAAGATAAAGAATAACTGTTATTGTTTGCTTGTCGTGTTGGAATGTGGGAAACTCGGTAGAGTTTTCCATATTTCAACACGTTTTTCTTTTTTTGCTTCTTTTTTTCTTTTTCTGGTCTCCTTTCTTTTTGTTAATAAACCGGGACAGCCCGCCTGTCTTTCTGCCCAGCTTTTCCAGCGGCGTTTGATTGGCCCGGCATGTGTATGCGCCATTTCCGGTGTCATCATGTCCAGGCTGGAATGTAGCCTGAAACGGTTATAAATGTCAATGGCTGTTACTACCGATTGATGCGCCCGGTTAAGGGTTGCATATGATGCTGTCAGCAGTTCCTGTTTAAGAATACCGTTTACCCTTTCTGCAATAGCGTTGTCCCTGGGGTCTCCGCTCTGGGTCATGCTAACACTAATGTTATTATCCTTTAACAGGGATATATAAGCGTCACAGCAGTATTGAGAACCACGGTCTGAATGATGGATAAGGGGCGCATTCCCTGCTCTGCTATCGAGTGCCATTTCCAATGCCCTCACCGGGCCTTCTGCCGATAAGTTATCACTTAAATGAAAGCCGACTATCTTGCGGCTGTAAGCATCGGTAATCAGGCTTAGATAGCAGAAATGGCCATTCTTGAGCCGGATATAGGTAATATCACTTACCCATAAGCTGTTTGCACGGCTTATTTTGACGTCTTTTACCAGGTCCGGGTAACGCCTCATCCAGTGATTCGAATCGGTGGTTCGCGGCCGGTTACACCTTCGCATTTTAACCAGCAGGTTGTTCTTCCGCAGCAAATTAAACAGCTGGTCCCGGCCTATGTAAAGCTCATGTTCCTGCATAAAAGGCAAGAGCATTTCATGTAGCTTACGCCCGCCTGAACGAGGCTGAAGCTTACGGTGAATAAGCACCTGGCTCAATAACAGGTCCTCTGCCAGGCCCTGTTTAAGCGATACACTTTGGTTTTTATAATACGCCTGTGGCGAATAACCAAGCAGTCTGCAAAGCCCGCGAAGACCTCGCCGGCTGCTTTGCATCTTCATTTGGACTGCCTGGTGCCAGACTTTTTTCTGATATCGACACCAAATTCTTTGCTGGCGATATCCAGCATCAACTCCTGTAATTCAATCTTTAAGCGGGCATCGCGCAGGGCTTTTTTTAGCTCATTAATGTCGTCCGGCAACGGCAATTCTTCTTTTACCGCCTGGGATGTTAACTGCGGCTTTTGTACATCTTTCTTTGTTTTTGACATCACAATACGGTGAATCTCGGTACGGTCCATTCCATACTTCTCCGCTAAATTACGATAACTTAGCCCCTCCAGTTCATGATCTTGTTTGATCAGCATTTTTAAATTTTCGTCCATCTCGTGTTTACTTAATGTGTAAACCTATTTCAGGACGAGACACGGAACACCTAATATTTTCAGCTCAAAGACTTTATATACTCATGAAATAAATGCAGTGCTTTCTTTTTATCTCCCGTTAAGTTAAAGTCCAGCTTGCGCATCAGGTAGTCTTCCAAATCAAAGTCGGGCCGGGCGGATAGGTCTTTTAATAAGTCGGCACGGTGTTCGAGACCATATTTTATTGCCTGATTAAACTCGTCCATAAAATCAGCAGGGACGGACTTATTGGCTACCCATGCGGCAAACACAAACGGCAAGCCGGTAAACTTGTTCCATTCTTCGGCCAGGTCATACACATACTTATATTGTTGTTTTTTACCGAAGGTACGGTCGCCTATCTGTACAAAAGCGGTAGTTGGCTCTGCTGTGACAGCGTAATCTGGTGCATTGAGTATGGGCTGGTAATCTGCCTTCCAGTAATTCTTCAATAAAACGCGGGCCAGGTTATTAGACGAACGCGACTCGGGATCAAGCTGCAATGTCCTGATATCCTCCGCGGCGCAGTTACTGAATATAAAAACAGAATTTACCGGTCCGGATGCGCCAATGCAATAATCAGACACAATTTCCCACTGCGGAAGGTCCAAAATTGCAGCAACCGGAATAAGACCGATATCCACTTTGTCATCGATTAATTTCTGTGCGCAATCTGCTGGCATATCCAGGCTCAAATCAATTTTATTGATGATATCACTGTGTTCTATGCCATACAAAAAAGGTTTGGTATTGGTGTAGCTTACTGCTGAGATCCTAATTTTGTTGTTCAAGGTAGTTCAAATATTTTTCAGGTGCCCGGCGTTGTTAAAGTCGATGATTTCAAACTTTTCGCCGTTGTAATAAACTTTATATAAAACCAGGTTTTGGTGGGGAAAGTTGTCCATTTCGGTCAGCGGGCGTTCCGTCAAAAGGCATAAGATCAAACGCAGGGCCCGGCCGTGCATACAAATCAGCACAGTCTCCTCTTCCGGACGGCTCATAATAATATTTAACGCTTCCTGCTGCCGCGCTTTTACCTCATTCGGACTTTCGCCGCCTTCAAATTTGGCATCCAGGTTACCATCCATCCAGTCGCGCATCAGGTGCAAAAAAGCCGCCTTGTTTTCTTCGGTGGCTTCCTGTCCCTCATGTATACCCCAGGCCAATTCATCCAGCCCTGACAATTTCTCGTAGGGTATGCCTAAATCGATGAATTGCTGAATGCTTTGCCGGGTACGTTTTAGTGACGAGATATAAATCTTATCGAACTTTACATTTTTATATGCTTCAAAAAACTGGCCGGCCTGTTTGCGGCCTTCGTCATTAAGATCAGTGTCCATGCCACGCCCCTGTACAATGCCCCGTTTATTTAACTCGGTCTGTCCATGGCGGACGATGTATAGCGTTTTATTCATTTCTTCTTTTTGTTCCCGGACGCTAGTGATTGCATCAATATAAGAATGACCAATAACTAATTTATCACCGGGAGCTTATAAAATTGCGGCTTGGGTTCTTCCGGGAATTCATGATTTGTATAATCAGTCACAATGTTATACAAAGTATCCCTCTCTATCGGCTCACGGCCAACATGCTTTATCAGCTCAACCAGCTCTTTAGTGCTCATACCTGGTTTTTGTTCCTCGGCGCCGGCCATCGAGTAAATCCTGGTGGTATCATCCAGTGTACCATCTATATCGTCCACGCCAAAATTCAGTGATAATTGTGCCGTTGTACGGCTGATCATTGCCCAATAAGCTTTTATGTGGTCGAAATTATCAAGATAAATACGGGCTATAGCATAATTTCGCAGATCCTCAACGACCGATGATTCCGGGATGTTAGACATCTGGTTATCCTTATTTCTAAACTTTAACGGAATAAAGGTCTGGAAGCCGCCGGTCCGATCCTGCAATTGCCGCAAGCGTTCCATGTGATCGACCCGGTGCCAGTATTTTTCAATATGACCGTATAACATGGTCGCATTTGAACGTGCGCCCAACTTATGCCATTCCTCGTGAATAGCGAGCCATTGGTCGGCCGTGCATTTATCTTTGGCAATCTGGTCGCGTATTTCAGGATGAAATATTTCCGCTCCGCCACCCGGGATTGATTCAAGGCCGGCATCCAGCATCATCTTCATGCCGGTAGCATAGTCAATTTTCGCTTTTTTAAATATATAATGATATTCGACCGGTGTTAATGCTTTTACGTGCAATTCAGGGCGATGCGCTTTTATCCTGCTGAACAATTCTGTATAAAACGGAACATCATACTGTGGCAATACGCCACCGACAATATGCACTTCTGTTACGGGCTCGTTATCATATTTTTTTACGATGTCCATCATCTCGTCCATCGTATACTCCCACCCCTCTGATCGCTGCTTAATTAAACGAGAGTAGGAACAAAATTTACAATCGTAAACGCAAAGGTTGGTAGGCTCAATATGGAAATTACGGTTAAAGTATGTTTTATTTCCGTGGCGCTTTTCCCGGATATAGTTGGCCAGCATACCCACGTAACCTAACTCCCCCTCTTCGTAAAGCAGAACGCCTTCCTCAAAAGTTATACGCTTGTTATCAAGTACCTTTTCTCCTATTTGCTTTAATCCGGCAGAGAGATGCGGATTCTGCAATAATGCACGCACATTAGCTTCAGCTTCCATTCAGTAACTTTTGAGCAAATGTAGAAAATGTTCGTGTAATCGGGGTGTAAATATAAATGAAGGCATAATTTTGCTCCTGTTGTTACTTTGCCTGCCTTGGTCTGTCATGACTACTCAAACAAACTTCCAAACTTATAAATTCATAAAGGGAGACAGCGGTAAATGGTATATAGATTTGCCTGATTGGACCGGTCAAAAGGCTGACCTTGAAATGGTTGGCGGCGCCGACACCATGCTTGATCATGTAGGCTCCGGAGCGCCTGAAGCAGAACTTATTTTATCAGAATTCCCGTTTGCAAATGCTGATGTACTAGAGTTAATACATGATTATTCACGGCAACCCGGAGGCGGCGGAATATATTTTTTAGGCAACTATAACGGTGAAATCTTAAATCAGGAGATTTGGTTGTGTGAAGTAACTGAATTTGTCTTCGGTAAACTTCCGCCGCAGATATATTTAAAAAAGGTGTAGTTGTTCAATGTTTAAACCGTTAAGTTTGCGCAAAACACTTCTCCATGAAACCCGAAACTATCGCCATACACGCCGGTAACCACGTTGATAATACATCAAAAGCGGTAATTCAGCCTATAGTATTATCAACCACTTTCGAGCGCGCTGAAGACGGCAGTTTTCCTGGCGGGCATATTTACAGCCGGTCCAGCAACCCCAACCGCGCCCTGCTGGAGAACGTTCTGGCAAAACTGGAAGGCGGTGCAGATGCAGCAGCTTTTTCTTCGGGCAATGCCGCGGGCATGTCCGTTTTTCAGTCATTGGCCCCTGGCACTCATATTATTGCACCTGATGACATGTACCATGGCCTGCGCAATCAGTTAAAAAAGTTATTTAATGGTATCTTAAAGTTCGATTTCATCGATGTGAATAACATCGACGAAGTGAATAAACACCTGATGCCGTCAACCGGTCTTATTTGGCTGGAAACACCCTCGAATCCGTTGCTTAAGGTCACTGATATCAAAAATGTTGTAGCATTAGCTCACAAGCGCAGCATCCGCGTGGCTGTTGATAACACCTTCGCTACTCCTATGTGTCAGCAGCCTTTGGCTTTGGGTGCTGATTTGGTGATGCATTCATCCACCAAGTATTTTGGCGGGCACAGCGACCTGATGGGCGGTGCACTTATAACTGCTAAGAAAGACGAATGGTGGGAAAAAATACGCGACGTGCAAGGCTATGGCGGGGCCATCCCATCACCTATGGATTGCTACATGCTGGTTCGCAGTATAAAAACATTGCCTTACCGTATGCGCGGCCATGTACACAACGCGCAATTACTGGCTCAATATCTCGAAAAGCATCCTAAGGTTGAAGCGGTTATGTACCCTGGCCTAACGTCACATCCGCAGCATAATATTGCCAAACAGCAGATGATTAAATTCGGGGCCATGCTGTCGTTTACTCTTAAAGGCGGCGAAGATGAAGCCCGGCGTGTTATTAATGGCTTTAAGCTATTCACCCGTGCGACCAGCCTTGGCGGTGTGGAAAGCCTTGTTGAGCACCGTGCAACTGTTGAAGGCCCGGATACCAACACTCCTTTTAATTTATTAAGGGTTTCTGTTGGATTAGAGCACATTGACGACCTGATTGCTGATCTGGAAGAAGCGCTGGGTTAAAGATCTGCAAACAAGTGTTAAAAATCAGGCTAAACGAGGTGTGGTGTAAGCTTTTTGCTTTGCATTTTCCTATTTCACCACCATAAAGAAAATAAAATTTGGAAAAAACATTTCCATCACCCTATATTTGCAACAATATTTGGTAGCGATACCATAATCATTACCTTCTAAAAGGTTATGATTTATAAAGAAGCGGCGAGAGATTAGGCTCAACGACCCGCTGGCAACCCTCCAGGGTGGAGAAGGTGCCAATTCCTTACCCGGTAAATATCCCGGGAAATATAAATTAACAACCATGAAAAGTTTAATTTACATCATTCTCCCAAACATCTTTAAGGCGCAAAAATCAGTACCGGCTAATTGCTACCGCAATGTTAGCAGCGGTATTATGGCCATGTGTTGCTGTTGATAGCCCTTACACGTTTTACTTTTCTTTTCCCGAAATGTGCGTGTATCACAAAGTGATTTTACACCGTCATGCCCGGTTAGTCAACAAATTTCTTTAAACATCAAATCTTAAAACATATGTCATCCGCAAACTTAAAATTCGAAACACTACAGCTTCATGCAGGTCAGGAAGTCGATCCTACAACAGGCTCTCGCGCTGTACCTTTATATCAAACCACGTCTTACGTATTTAAAAATGCCGAGCATGGCGCAAATTTGTTCGCATTGAAGGAGTTTGGCAATATCTACACAAGGATAATGAACCCGACCACTGACGTTTTCGAAAAGCGTATTGCTGCACTCGAAGGCGGTGTTGCGGCTTTAGCAACAGCATCAGGCCAGGCTGCCCAATTTTTGGCACTCAATAATATCCTGCAAGCCGGTGATAACTTTGTTACCTCGCCATTTTTATACGGCGGAACTTATAACCAGTTTAAAGTAGCTTTTAAAAGATTGGGCATAGAAGCCCGTTTTGCAAAAGATGATACCGCCGAAAACCTCGAAGCTTTAATCGACGATAAAACAAAGGCCATTTATCTTGAAACAATTGGCAATCCCGGCTTCAATATTGCAGATTTTGACAAGGTATCTGCACTGGCAAAAAAACACGATTTGCCGTTGATAGTAGATAATACCTTCGGTGCGGCAGGTTATTTATTCCGTCCGCTTGAACACGGCGCACACGTGGTGGTTGAATCAACTACCAAATGGATCGGCGGACATGGCACCAGCATTGGCGGCGTTATAATAGATGGCGGTAACTATAACTGGGGAAATGGCAAATTCCCTCAATTTACGGAACCGTCTGAAGGCTATCATGGATTGATATTTTCTGACGTATTCGGCATAGGCGGGCCATTTGGCAATATCCAGTTTATCATCCGCGCCCGTGTTGAAGGCCTTCGGGATTTCGGGCCTTCTCAATCCCCATTTAATTCCTGGCTTAACATACAGGGCTTAGAAACACTATCGCTTCGTGTACAACGCCATATCGACAATGCGCTTGAGCTGGCCAAATGGCTGGAACAACATCCGCAGGTTGAAAAGGTAAATTATCCGGGCCTGGCATCTTCACCGCATCACCAACTCGCAAAAAAATATTTAAAAAATGGATTTGGCGCTGTGCTGACCTTTGATATTAAGGGCAGTAAAGAAAAAGCGAGCCAGTTTATTGACAACCTGCAATTGATCAGTCATCTGGCGAATATGGGTGATGCAAAGACGCTGATTATCCAGCCATCGGCAACTACCCACCAGCAATTGAGCGATGAAGAGCAAATCTCGGCAGGGGTTTATCCAAATTCGTTAAGATTGTCTGCAGGGATAGAACATATTGACGACATTAAAGCAGACCTGCAGCAGGCATTTGAAAAAATAAAATAATCGTTAGTTGTCCGCTCATCAACCCGAGGGCAAAATTGTTGATGAATAAGGTGAATGACTGAAGATTACAAAAGAACCTAAGAATAGTTAATGACGAAAATTTTTAAATACAACAAGCCATTTACACTTGAGTCTGGTCAGCAATTGCAGGAACTCGAAATAGGCTATCATACCTACGGCAAGCTGAATAAAAACGCAGACAATGTAGTTTGGGTGTGCCATGCCCTCACTGCAAATTCAGATGTTTTCGACTGGTGGAAAGGTTTTGTTGGAGAGAACGATTATTTTAATCCCGGCGAACATTTCATTGTGTGCGCTAACATTATCGGCTCACATTATGGCAGTAGTAGTCCGTTAAGTGTTAACCCGGCAACCGGGGAACCTTATTACCTGTCATTTCCGCAGTTTACTGTTAGAGACATGGTGAAAGCACATGGAATTTTGGCTGATCACCTCGGTATAGAAAATATCGAAATTTTAATTGGCGGTTCACTGGGCGGTCAGCAGGCGCTTGAATGGTCGATTATAGAACCTGACCGGATAAAAAATCTTGTGCTTATTGCTACGAACGCAAAGCACTCTCCATGGGGCATCGCATTTAATGAATCGCAGCGCATGGCTATCAGCGCTGATCAGACATTTTATTCGAATACCCCCAATGGCGGCCAAAAAGGGTTAAGTGCAGCCCGCAGTATTGCGCTTCTGTCCTATCGTAATTATAAAACTTACGGAGTAACCCAGCAGGAAGAAGGGGATTCCCACACTGATAATTACAAGGCATCTTCTTATCAAAATTACCAGGGGCAAAAACTCGTAAACCGCTATAATGCATACAGCTATTGGTACCTGTCCAAAAGTATGGACTCACATAATGTTGGCCGCGGAAGAAACGGTGTTGAAAAAGCCCTGAGCCTGGTTAAGGCCCGTACATTGGTTATTGGAATAAAATCAGATGTACTGTTCCCTATCGAAGAGCAGCAATATCTTTTTCAGCATATCCCCAAAGCCGCATTTGCCGAACTGGACTCGTTTTACGGGCACGACGGATTCCTAATAGAAACAGAACCATTAACTAATATCATTAAATCCTTTTTCAAAACTGACGTAAGAGGAAAAATAATCGAATTGCAACAAACTGCATAATGAGTAAAAAATTAAACATAGGATTATTCGGTTTTGGCGTGGTAGGCCAGGGCCTGTATGACATCATCAGAACTAAAAATCTGAATTTGGAGATCGTAAAAATTGCGATAAAAGACGCGACAAAAAAACGTTCGCTTCCATCGCATTTGTTCACTACCGACAGGGACGAGCTACTTAATAACCCGGAGATCAACACTATCGTAGAGCTGATTAACGATACGGAAGCCGCGTTCGAGATTGTATCCCGCGCTTTAAGTTCCGGCAAAAACGTGGTATCGGCCAGTAAAAAAATGATCGCCCTGCACCTGGAGGAACTTATCGAATTACAGCATAAATACGGTACGTCTTTATTATATGAAGGTTCGGTATGCGGGAGTATTCCTATCATCCGAAACCTGGAAGAGTACTATGATAACGAACTGCTGCATTCAGTGAGCGGCATTTTTAACGGCTCATCCAACTATATACTGTCAAAAGGCTTTAACGAAGGACTAAGCTATGAGATGGCCTTGCAGCAGGCGCAGGACCTTGGCTTCGCCGAAACCGATCCAACCAGCGATGTAGGCGGTTTTGATGCAAAGTACAAACTGGTTATTGCTGCCGCACACGCTTACGGCGTAATCGTTAAGCCTGACGATGTGTTCAATATTGGGATCCAGAATCTGGGCTCGCATGATTTACAATATGCCCGCGAAAAGAACCTGAAAATTAAACTGGTTCCGGTCGCCAAAGAACTTGATAACGAACATGTGGCACTTTTCGTACTGCCAAAATTTGTTAATGAGAAAGAGTTCTTATATAACGTTGAGTACGAATACAATGGTGTTATAGTGCAGGCAGCTTTTGCCGATCAGCAATTCTTTTTCGGTAAAGGAGCCGGGGGCCACCCTACAGGTTCAGCGGTTTTATCAGACATTGCCGCACTTCGGTACGGTTATCAATACGAATATAAAAAAGCAAAGGCGCGCGGTGGCCTGAACTTTACGAATAATATCGAACTGAATATTTATCTGCGCTACGATAACGAAAGCCTGGTAGAAGCCCTCGATTTTATTAGCATACATGAGCGCTATTATTCTGGTGACTATAAATTTATTATTGGCCGGATCAACTTGCAGAGTCTTGTCGGCAACCAGGAACTAATTGCCAGATGCGGCGCATTTGTCGCCTTCGCCGACCAGCTTGCGGGCATAGATTTGGCTACTATTGCGGTTACGGAAGAAGCCGCGGCGTTATAATTTCTTTTTGGTTTTATAGTTTTCAAAGTGGCCCCGCCGGGGCCCTTTTGCTTTATTCTTATAGCAAATTATTTATGTTGAGCCGTAGGAAAGAAATGTTTCACATAATACAGCGATCTTCTGTCCGCGCTGATCACAATCAGGTAGCTACAAATTTGTCGCCGATAGCGGGTTGTTTGCTATATTTGCGCCCCAAACCATGGAAACCGCCGCGATGCAAAATATTACCCAACTTTTTACAAATAAAAAATTTGTTATCTGGGCGTGGTTTGTTTTAAGCTTACTTCCCGTGTTAAAAGGGGTACTTATACCCAATGTTATTGACAGCCACATCGCCAATGGAAACATCAACAACTATATAATCTATAAGCACAACTTTTTAAACCTTATTCATCAGCATAGCTTGTTCGGGCCGCAGCCTGAATATTATTTTGATCTCAATCATTATGGGCCGGTGTTTGCCCTTATTATAGCGCCATTTACCATATTTCCAGACGGACTTGGGGCAATTGTATGGGTGATGTTCAACTCCTGGGTGTTGTACCTGGCAATAATGAAACTGCCGCTGAACGACAATCAGCGAATGATGATACTGCTCATTAATATTTTCAGCATCGTCGGTTCGGCGGGCAATACCCAGGTCAACCCGCTAATCACCGCACTGATTTTATTCAGTCTGATATTTATCAGGAACAAGCAGGACTTTTGGGCTGCACTAATGATTATTATAGGCACCGCTATAAAGCTATACGGTATTGTAGGACTTGCTTTCTTTTTCTTTTCAGACAATAAGATAAAGCTGATTTTGAGCATGGCGTTTTGGGCCATCCTACTATTCGCACTGCCAATGCTTATTTCTTCTCCTGCATTTATTATCAAAACCTATCATGACTGGTATCCCGACCTGGTTGCCAAAAATGCGGCCAACGTAGTGTCCTCGCGGGGATATGTCTGCGTTATGGGGATGATCAGCAAGATCTTCCATTATTCTGGTTTGCCGAACAAAGTTGTGCTGATACCCGCCCTGCTAATCTTTGCTACGTCAATGGCACGTGTAAAATACTGGCGCAACGTCCAATATCAGCTTTCGCTGGCAGCATCGGTGTTAATTTTTACTACAATTTTCAGCAGTGGGTCTGAACCACCTACCTATATCATAGCGATGATCGGTGTCGGTATCTGGTATACAGCTCTGGACCGGCCTGTATCAGCCTATGAGCGTTTTTTGTTAATATTTGCATTGGTGTTAACAAACGCCAATTCAGATCTGTTTCCAAGACCGTTACGACTTGCCTATGTAACACCGTACGCATTAATCGCATTCCCGTCATTCTTAATCTGGCTAAAAATTGTTTACGAAATGCTTACCCGGAAATACGGTGCAGAAATCAAGAAAGATTCTTTAATTGCAGGATAAATGCCAAAAAAAACCGGCTATAATGAGCCGGCTTTTAGTTTCTAACATCATGCGCCCTACCATGAGAGCCACGGGTTATATCTCCCGGTCAGTTTCCCAATTTTCCAGGTAATCAGCAACCCTTCTTACAAATGAACCACCCAACGCGCCGTCCACAACGCGATGATCGTACGACAATGACAGGAACATCATATGGCGTATACCGATCATGTCGCCTTGCAATGTCTCGATTACAGCTGGCTTCTTGCGTATCGCCCCTACCGCCAGAATAGCTACCTGTGGCTGATTGATTATAGGGGTACCCATAACGTTTCCGAACGAACCTACATTGGTTAGTGTAAAGGTGCCGCCCTGTACGTCATCAGGCTTCAGTTTATTTTCGCGCGCACGGCTGGCCAGGTCATTTACCGCTTTGGTTAATCCTAAAAGGTTAAGCTCGTCTGCTTTTTTAATGACCGGCACGATCAGGTTACCACTTGGCAAAGCGGTAGCCATGCTGATATTGATATCTTTCTTTTTGATGATTTGCGTGCCGTTAACCTGGATATTTATCATGGGATAATCCTTAATTGCACGCGCTACTGCTTCTATAAAAATAGGCGTAAAAGTTATTTTTTGCCCTTCACGTTTCTCAAATCCCGATTTTATTTTATCGCGCCACAATACCAGGTTGGTAACGTCAGCTTCAACAAAAGAAGTTACATGTGGCGAAGTTTGCTTGCTCATCACCATGTGGTCAGCAATTAAACGGCGCATCCTGTCCATCTCAACAATTTCATCCCCTCCTGAAAGCGAAACGCTTTTTGGTTCTTCTTTGGCAGGCGCCGGTGACACCTCCGCTTTGGCAGCTTCTTGCTTTGGAGCTTCGTATGCAGGCTGCGGCATTGACGTTTCTGTTACCGGCGGTTGTTTTGAGCCCTGGTAAGCCGGCTCATTTTTTGGAGCTTGTTCAGCGGCGGGCATCGCCACTTGACCATTGGCCGACTGTTTCGGTCTGTGCTGTACATAAGCCAATAAGTCGTCTTTTGTTAAGCGGCCTTCAGCTCCTGTACCAGGTATTTTATCTAATTCGGCATTGCTGATGCCTTCCTGCGCAGCAATATTTTTAACCAAAGGCGAATAAAAGCGGCCTTCGCTCTTATTGGTCTCTGTCGTCTTATCATCTGATCTTTGTGTTATTTGCTCCACGTAAGGCACTGATACAGGCTCTGCGAAAACGGGTTTGGTTTCGTCCTGCTGTTTTGGCGCCGGATTAGACCAAGGCGTGTTAGCAACAGGCTGCGGTGATTGTACCGGAGTTTTGTAAGGCTCGGCCGGAACCTGCGGAGGTGTTTGTTCAGCAGTAGGTTTTAAATTTTCAGCAGACACAGGGGGCGTTAAATGCTCCTCTTGCTGTTGGGGCGTTTCAGACGCAGTAGGAGCATTAGCAACCTCTGCTTCGCCGGTTTCAATAATAGCTATTGTCGCACCAACCTTAACAACATCGTTATCTTTACATAACTGTTCAACTAATGTACCGGAGACGGGAGATGGAACGTCGGAGTCCACTTTATCGGTGGCAATTTCCATAACTGTTTCATCAGCCTCTATATAATCTCCCGGTTTTTTAGTCCACTTGATTATAGTTGCTTCTTCAACACTTTCGCCCATTTTCGGCAGCAACAGTTTATATTTAGCCATAGACAGTAAATAGATTGACGGTCAAAATTACTGGATTTTCCGGTTATTTATCAGTATCCCGGAGTAAAGTATTCAACATATTGAGGGCCGAAATTGCTGTTCTTTCGATGTTTTGGAGCCGTTTATTACCAAATGTTAATTTCTTTACTACAGTATTATTAGCATTTGCAGCGGCTACCCATATTGTACCGACGGGCTTATTAGGGGTACCGCCGTCTGGCCCGGCAATGCCAGTAACAGCAATCGCATAATCTGACTTAAAATTACGCAAAGCCCCTTCAACCATTTCAACGGCGGTTTCTTCGCTAACCGCACCAAAGGCACTTAGTGTTTCGTGTCTAACTCCAAGTACGCTTTCCTTCAAATCATTGGCGTAAGAAACCGCCCCGCCAAGAAAGACTCGTGACGAACCCGCATGACGGGTAATTAAATGAGATATATAGCCACCGGTACAGCTTTCAGCGACAGATAAGGTAAGACTCCTTTCCGCCATGTAATTCAATATTGCTTCTTCAATGGTGATGTCTTCTTCGGCAGCCACAACATTAGCAACCCGGTCAGTTATCCTGGCCGCGAAACCATGTATTTCAGTTTCCAGCTGCGCTTTGTTTTCACTATAGCCGCTTAGCCGCAGTCTTACCTGTCCAAGTTTAGGCAGATAAGCTAATTTAATATGCGAGGGTAACGCATCTTCAATATCGGCTATTCGCTCCGCCAGATAGGATTCGCCCTCACCCACCGTTAAAATAGTTTTATGAATGATGAAAGGCAGTTTCAATTCCGACTTTAATTTAGGTAAAACCGACTCCTCCATCATATACATCATCTCGTGCGGAACCCCCGGCATCGATACATAAATTTTGCCTCCCTCATTAAACCACATCCCCGGGGCAGTGCCGTTATGGTTTAATATCACGTCGCAGTTTTCCGGAACTGATGCCTGTGCACGATTCACATCAAGCATCGGCCGGTTATACTTTGCAAAAATGCTGTATACATTTTCCAGCGCCTGTTTATTTTCAATCATGCCAACATTAAAATATTCGGCGATTGTTTTTTTGGTGATGTCATCTTTAGTTGGTCCCAGGCCTCCCGTTATTAAGATTACGTCAGCTCGTTCGGCAGCTTCGGCAAGGGCCCTTAAAATATGTTGACGGTCATCCGATACCGAAGATATTTGTTTTATCCGTATGCCGATATCGTTTAATTTACCAGCCATCCAGGCAGAATTGGTATCAACAATTTGCCCGATGAGTATTTCATCGCCTATAGTAATAATTTCTGCAAGCATTATCAGTTGCCGTTAAAGTATGAATTGCTGTTGTAATCGCTTCTTTTGCTAAGCTTCAAATCCTGCAGTACCGCCGCCTTAACTTTTAAAGTTACATTGTACGATTTGTAAATTCCAAAAGGCACCCACTGCACGTTCAGATCCCAGCAATGCAAATCCCTGTATATGCCGAAGGAGCTTACTGCAAGTTTCCCCTGCCGAATGTCGATATTTGTGTTGTACTGAACTTTCCACTTAGATGTAATATTAACATCACCGCTTAGCATAAGCGTATTTGTTGAGTTGGTGTTAATAACATTATTGTTAAAGCTGAAATTATAATTAAAAGAAAGGTTCCAGGGCACATTAAAATCAACGTAGGCGCTTGGGTCACTGTTTATAAACGCAAGCCTTTGCGCCTGCTGGGGCGTTATGGTTTGCAGCGTATTCATGGCTTGGACCGGGGGCTTCGGCTTAAACGATGTAGAGTTCAGGCTACCGCTTAAGGACAGGCTTATATTAGTAAGCCGCGGGAACATGCCATCCTGAAAGGTGTAGCGGTTGATGTCATGGGCATATCTTGTAATTTGTCCGTTTTGTATGGTGTCTATTACTTGAGTTACGTAAGGATTTAATGAACCATATATACTTACGTTAACTTTTTGGTTCAGTATAGCGGTATGGGCTGAAAAAGAAATTGGTGAAAGTTTTAAAGAGTCTTGCGCAAAGTTGTAGAATGTCGAAATCGAGAATCCGTCAATCAGGTGCACTTTCCTTGCCTTCCCGGACGTATCCGTCGTTTTAGGCTTGAGCTTCATTTCGATAGTATTGTCGAGATTGAAGCTTATGCCGGCCTGCTTACCTGCCGAGGGAAAATTGTCCGGAAATATAGAATAAGTATTGGTGGTAACGGGCAGCGGCACATTAGCATTGCTTACTATCGTTTTATAATAGCCAAAACTTGGATCGGCAAAATTAGGGCTATAATTAAAGCTGATACTTGGCGTCATTACATGCCTGATCGCTATAATGTTGCCCTTTTTAAAATTCACGGTGCTGTAAAGCTTGGTTGATAAACCTGTGCTTAATGTGTATGAATCACCTCTTTTAAATCCGCTAACCGTGTCAACAAAAGGTATATTAGGGCTTTCATTAGGTAAACCATTGGGCAAGGTATTGCCGCGTATAAAGCGTTTGTTGACGGTCTGCAGATACCAATGCTCAGTATAAGTTGCAGAGGAACTAAACTGAAAATATTTCAATATGTTCAAGCTTAGCCCTACAGGAATCTGGTGTACCGCCCGGGTTTGCATCTTTTTTGCCAGCGTACTGCCCTTAAAAAGCTGTGCCTCCGGTATATTATCAAGGTCGTTAGTGGCCGATAGACTATAGCTCACATTTATTTTCTGATACCATTTTTGCTCGCCGACCCTGTCTTTTGAATCAAAAGGATTGATAGATGCCATGGTAAAACTCAATGTCGGTAATTGCAGGGTAACCGTCTTATTAGTAAGGTCCTGGCTGTGCGAAAGGCCTACGCTTAAGTTAAAGGGAGTTCCGGTAAAGGTCTTGCTGTAGTTAATTGACGATCTTAAATTATTTTGTGTAAGAGAATTAATATTATAGTTGTTTTGAGCCGGGTTATTACGATAATAGGTTGACGTACCCGCATTGACCGAAGCGCTAAAAGTGCTGCCGGGATGGGCGTTCGCGTCCTGACTGTGCGACCAGGTAATATTAAAATCTTTCTGTGCCGGGTCACCTTCGAGCCCGTAATTATGAGAACCGTAGCTTAATGAAACGGTACCGCCGTATTTATACCGTTTTAAATAATGTGCGGTTGTATTCAATTCGTACGAGCCCTTTGAGTAAATGGTACCGGTGTTTGTCAGATCCAGATAATCGCTTATACCTATATAATAGCCAAAGTTCCGGAGATAAAAGCCCAGCTTCTGGTCTTCACCGAAAGTAGGTATGATAACGCCGGACGCCCGCGTATCCGGCTTTGGAAAAAAACCGAAAGGTATAGCCAGTGGCAATGGGATACCTTCTATTTCGAGATAGGCCGGCCCGGATATGATCCTGTTTTTCTCGCCTATACCTTTTGTTATCACAATCCCAAAATGCGTATCAGGCTGCGGCAGATCACAGGTACTGAATGTTGTATTCCGGTAGGCTACTTCATTATCATTTAGTTTTTTCAGCTCGCCACCTGAAAGGAAGTTACCGTCTTGCTCAGATGCCGGGTTAAACACCCTGCCCTTTTTGGTTTTATAGTTGAATAAAAGAGAGTCGGATTCTACCGGCTTATCATTCTTCTGCTTCGAGATCGGCCTGCCCACATAGCGTTTGGTCAAGGGGTCGATACTGCCCTTGGCAAATAAGAGGTTGTTGTTCTTATCAAGCCTTATATAATCTGCATCCAGCTCAAAATCTTCATAAGTAACGCGTGCCTGTCCATACAGGTAAACAATGTTATGAACATTATCGGTAACGGTTGAGTCTTCGGCATGCCATTTCACTTCAGATTTTACATCACCAAGCGATTCTTTTGTGGTATCATTCTTTGAGGGAGCGCCTTTAGCGGCGGGTTTTGACTTACTTTTTTTACTTTTAGGCGGTTTATTAGTCTTAGCTGTATCAGATTTCTTGGTTTTATCCGTTTGTAATGTAAAATAAACGGCGCTGCTGATTCGTGATGACGCCATCACATGTGCCGTTAAGATGAATGCAATAAGAAAAAAAAGGCTTACGAATTTCAAAATTGATTATGAATAGTATTTTTGCAGATATAGTTAACAGCGTTCAAAAATAATGAAAAATAAGGCATTGAAAAGATTGATTTACGGTTTACCGGTTTTGTTAGCATCTCTACCTTTTTTTTCATCAGCTAAGAATCTCACCCCACGACGGGACACTGTCACCGCAGCATACAAGCTAAAAACGGTTGTTATTGATGCAGGTCATGGTACCAGGCCCAACGGAACGCATTCCGGTGCGTCGGGATCATATTCTCAGGAAAGTAATGTAACGCTTGCTATAGCCCTTAAATTACAAAAGGCGATAGAAAAAGATATACCCGATTTAAATGTGGTAATGACGCGTAAGACCGAGGCTGATGTCGGTCTTAAAGCGCGCTCCGAAATAGCAAACTCCAGCAAGGGCGATCTTTTTATATCTATCCACTGCAATTCGTTAGCCGACAGGCGCGTACGTGAAGTTGTCGGCCATAAGCATGGCAGGGCTGTTTATCGCACGGTATCCGTTCCGGACCGTTCCGGCAAAGGCGTACTGTTCCTGGTTTATGGTTTTCACCGTTCAGAAGAAGAGCAGGAGGCTTTACGTGAGAACTTATTTGAAGAAAAAGACAATAGCGACCAACAAGACATCCTCGATAACCCGGCAGCTGTTATCGCCATTAACGCTTTTAAAGCAAAGTACCGCAAACAAAGCATTCACTTTGCAAATATGCTGAACAGCGAGTTTACCGAAGGCGATGGCCGCCGCAGTGATGGTGTAAAAGAACAGGGTGTATTGGTGTTATGCCATAGTGCTATGCCGGCAGTACTTATCGAAACAGGTTTTATAAATAACCGTGAAGAGGAAGATTACCTTAATTCCGAAGCCGGTCAAAACGAAATAGTAGCATCGATTGTAAGGGCCTTAAGCAGTTATAAGGCAGAACTAGAACAAGTATCGCAATAACGTGTTATAGAGTAGTCCGAAAACTGAGTAAAGTCTGGCAAACAAATCGCAACTTTATTGTTTTTCAACGTTACACATTCAACCACCTATGAAAATATCAAACGAAACCAAAATTGGCGCGCTAACGGCCATCGGCATTACTATACTTATATTAGGTTATAGCTTTTTAAAGGGAAACGATGTATTCTCAGGATCCAACAAATACTATGCTATTTACAAAAGTGTAGACGGGCTTTCGGTATCCAAACCTGTTCTTGTAAATGGTTTTCCGATTGGCAATGTGTCAAAAATGACCTTAAGGCAAGATGGGCACACCGTCGTGCAGTTTAAGGTAGACCGTAAATACAATGTTCCTTCTAATACACTGGCCAAACTGGTGAGCACAGATTTACTGGGAGGCAAAGCCATTGTATTTGAATACGGCAACAGCAATACCTTTGCTGACGACAATGATACACTGCGTGCTGATATACAGGGTAGTTTGGCCGAGAGCCTTCAACCGATTCAAACCAAAGCAGAAAACCTGATTACGAAGCTGGATTCTTCACTGGAAGCCATTAATAAAATATTAAATCCCAATTTTCAAAAAAATGTTGACAGGAGCTTTACCAGTATAGCGAACTCCCTGCAGACCCTGGAGGGAACCACAAAAAAAATAGATGCGTTGGTTGGGGGACAAACTTCGCATATCAATAACATACTGGCCAACGCCGAAACTGTATCGGGAAACCTCAAAAACAGCACGGCAAACTTAACCGGCATTACCAATAATTTTCAGAAAGTAAGCAGCGACATAGCCGCTGCAAATTTGAAACAAACATTAGACAACGCCAATAAAGCGATGGCTGATCTGCAGGCTACTATTAGCAGATTAAATACCAACCAGGGTACCCTGGGCTTACTGCTGAACGACGACAAAATGTACAATAACCTGAAAGACGCTACAGCCAACCTTAACTCATTGTTTATCGATTTAAAAGCACACCCTAAGCGTTATGTAAGCTTCTCGGTATTTGGCGGCAAAAAGGACTAATTGAGGAGTTGGCAGCTTACAGTCTACAGTTTGCAACATTTTACCGGCTTTATTTGTAAACTGGTAACCGCCAACTTAGGCGCCGATAATAAAAGTTCTTCCTTCGATTGCTAATTCTGCATCCGGGAAAACACTTTGCGCTTCTTCTAAAAGTTCATTCAGCGTTTTGTACCGGGCCGAGAAATGGCCTATAAGCAATTTTTTCGCACCGGTTAAGCTGGCTATTTCGCCGGCCTGCAGTGCTGTGGTGTGATGCGTTTCAAGGGCCCTGTCAAGCATATTATGCATGAAAGTTGCTTCGTGATACAACATCGTAACATTATTTATCTGTTCAAAATACGACTCATCATACATCGTATCGGAGCAATAGGCGTAACTCTTAGGTTCGGCTGAGTCAATCGTTAGCGTATCGTTTTTGTACACTTTTCCGTTAGGGTCAATATAGTCATCTCCCCGTTTTAAGCCTGAAAAGTATGGTACTGGGATACCTATCTCCTCTACTTTTTCCTTTATCAGCTTACGAAGTCGCTTTTTCTCCCTGAATAAAAAGCCGGTACAGGCGATGCGGTGGTTTAACGGAATAGATGTAACTGTTATATCCTGGTTATCCAGCAAAACTTCACATTTCCCGGCATCAGTAAATTTATATTCCAAAGGATACTGAATTTCGGTCTCAGAGTATTTAAGCTGTACATCTATAATTTCCTTTAGCGGCTCAGGGCAATAGATAAATAGAGGTTTTGACCGCCCGTTTAAATGTAAGGACGATAACAATCCCACCAGGCCGAGATAATGGTCGCCGTGCAGGTGGCTGATAAAAATGTGGTCTATACGGCTGGCTTTTACATCAAAACGCAACATTTGCTGCTGCGTGCCTTCGCCGCAATCAATCAGATATAGGCGCTCGTTGATGTTGAGCGCCTGAGATGTAGGATTTCGGTTAAAAATGGGGGTTGCAGAACTGCTGCCAAGTATTGTTACCTCGAATTTCATACCTGGTAAACAGCCGGAAAGCCTATTTTGCTTCTTTCTTTAATTCTTTTTCTATTTCCTCCATAAAAATCAAATCGATAGCTTCTTCGCACGTTGGAACAATAGCGAGTACGCTGTCAAGCTGCGAAATATTTATGAGGCGGGAAACTGCATCATTAAGGCCGGTGAGTACAAACGATCCTGATGCATTTTTGCATAAACGGTGCCCTACGAGCAGGCTGCTTAATCCCGATGAATCTGCAAATTTTACTTGTGAAAGGTCGAAAATGATATTTCGCTGACCCTCGGTGTTGATTAAAATCAATTCAGATTTAAGCTGCGGAGTTATTAATGAATTCAATTTTGACTCATTCAGCTTTAACAGAATATATTTTTCGTGTTTGTCAACCGTAAATTTCATTTTTTGTTTTATAATTAAAAGCTAAAGATATAATTATTTGTGTAATAAATAAAAATTACAACTTCGTAAGTTCATTATTTATGGCTTTTTCTACGCGGCTCAAGATGTTTTCTCCATCAGATTTTATGAACTTTTCACCGGTTATTTGCTCATACAATTCAATATAGCGTTCAGATATAGATTGCACTTTCTCCGGCGTCATTTCCGGCACTATCTGTCCATCTTTACCCTGGAAACCGTTTTCAATCAGCCATTTCCTAACAAATTCCTTCGAAAGCTGCTTTTGCGGCTCCCCGGCATCCTGGCGTTCCTGGTAGCCCTCACTATAAAAATATCTTGACGAGTCCGGTGTATGTATTTCATCTATCAGGTAAATGGCGCCGTCTGCCTTACCGAACTCGTATTTGGTATCAACCAGTATCAACCCTTGCTTAGCTGCTATTTCAGTACCGCGCTCAAATAGTGCACGGGTATACTTTTCAAGCTTTTCATAATCTTCTGCCGATACTATGCCTCGCTTTAATATTTCCTCTTTTGAGATATCTTCATCGTGACCTATCGATGCCTTTGTTGTCGGTGTAATAATAGGTTCCGGCAATTTATCGTTTTCTTTCAAACCCTCAGGCAGGCTTACCCCGCAAACCTGGCGCCGGCCCGCACTATATTCGCGCCAGGCATGACCAGCCAAGTATCCGCGTATAACCATCTCTACCTTAAACGGCTCACAAATCCGGCCTATAGTTACGCTCGGGTCAGGCACACTTACTACCCAGTTAGATACGATATCCGACGTGGCCTGCAAAAACTTGGCCGCAATTTGGTTGAGCACTTGTCCCTTATATGGGATAGGCTCCGGCAATACCACGTCAAATGCCGAAATACGGTCACTGACCACCATCACCAGGTACTTATTATTAACGGTATATACATCGCGGACCTTGCCTTTATAAAAATTGGTCTGCCCGGGAAAGTTAAAATGTGTTTCTTTTATCGCATTCATGTTATTAGTTCATGGTTCATAACTAATAGCTCATAGTAAACTATCAGTCAGTTTTCCTCATATCAATAATTAATCAAATCCATAATTCACAGAAATGGCCATGAACCACTAACCATGAACTATGAACCCTTCCCTACTGTATATCCCCGTAGGCAGCAAGTATTTTACGCACTAATTTATGCCGTACCACATCTTCGCCGCTAAGATAAACAATTTCAATTCCATTGATATCTGTTAGTATGCGCAAAGCCGTATGCAGACCGGATTGTTGTTTTTTGGGTAAGTCTATCTGAGTCACGTCGCCGGTAACAATAAACTTGGCCGAAGGACCCATACGAGTCAGGAACATCTTTAATTGCATGTCTGTAGCGTTCTGGGCTTCATCAAGTATCACAAAACAATTATCCAAAGTACGCCCGCGCATAAAGGCCAGGGGTGCAATCTCTATCGTGCGGTTTTCCAGGTAAACCTTCAGCTTTTCTGCCGGTATCATATCGTCCAGCGCGTCATAAAGAGGACGGAGATATGGATCGATCTTCTCTTTCAAATCGCCGGGTAAAAAGCCGAGGTTCTCCCCCGCCTCAACCGCCGGGCGGGTTAATATGATACGTTTGATATCTTTATTTTTCAGCGCTCTCACTGCCAGTGCAACCGCTGTATAGGTTTTACCTGTGCCGGCAGGGCCTATTGCAAAAAGAATATCGCTGCGGCCAATTCCCTCTACCATTTTTCGCTGGTTGGCAGTCCTGGCCTTTACCATCACACCATTCGGGCCAAAAACAATAACCTCCCCGCTGGCAAATTTATCACCTGCCAGGTCAGTTTTAGGCATATCTATTTTAGAACCAAGAATACGTTCGAGGTCGGTAATATTCAAATTCTCGTATTTTTCAACATGCTGAAGCAGGTGCTGAAATTTTTCCTGGAATGTGTTTAGCTCTGTATCGTCGCCCAGCACTTTCACCTCGCTGCCGCGGGCTACAATCTTTAACTTAGGATATTGTTTTTTAATGATTTCGAAATGATCATTATTCGGCCCCCACAATACAGCCGGATTGATTTGGTCAATCGATAATTTAAGTTCGTTCAATACAAATTGATTTTTAGTTGCCGGTTTTTATGAATTAAAATTGAATATTTGTAGCGATTTAGATCTGAGAAATGAGACGTTAGGTAAGAGATATTTTCTCTTAAAATCCAACTTTTCTGCTGTCAAATCCGTTCACATTTGCAAGTACAAGATTAGCGATAAATATTTAAAAAATTAATGGCAATAATAACTTTAACTACCGATTTGGGCGACAAAGACATCTACCAGGCGGCCCTTAAAGGAAGTATATTAAAGTTGTTGCCGACAGTAAACATTGTTGATATCACTAACAGTGTCGCAGCCTACAATATACAGCAGGCTGCCTTTATCCTAAAAAACAGTTTTCATTATTTTCCTGAAGCCACAGTGCACCTTATCGGTATCGATACTGTATTTAATACCGAGACGCGTTACCTCGCCATAAAATACCGGAACCACTATTTTGTAGGAGCCGATAACGGCATTTTCTCATTGATGTTTGATAAAGAGCCCGATGAGATTGTTGAAATCAATATCATGCAGGATTTAAAGTTCCTCCACTTTCCGTTGGCCGACATATTTGTTAAAGCAGCCTGTCACCTGGCGCAAGGGGGTACGCTTGCAGAAATCGGGTTGCCGGTTACTGATATCGATAAAAAGATGACCCTGCAACCTGTGTTGGAAAAGAATCTTATAAAGGGTGTAGTAATATATATCGACTCGTTTCAGAATGTAATCACCAATATCACCAAAGAGTTTTTCAACAAGGTGCAGCAAAACCGCCGTTTTACACTCTCGTTCAAACGTAACGAAACCATAAACCAGCTAAGCTGGCATTATAATGAAGTACCGGAAGGCGAGAAACTATGCCTGTTTGGTATAAGCGACCATCTCGAAATTGCCATTAATAAAGGCAACGCTGCAGGGCTGCTCGGCCTGAACCTGGGAGATAGCGTAATTATTGATTTTGAAGACTGATGAAAAGGCTTATTGTATTTATTATTACAACAGGCTTAACATTTAATGTATCAGCTCAATTTAAGTCTGATTCTATCGCTTACCAGCAGCAACGCAAAAAAATAAATGCCATGCTGGCAGAACGTACCAAAAAGTTCGGTTTGTATGACGAAAGCCTTTCCAAACATACAGGTATCTTCGGATTTCAAACCAAAAAGGATATCCGCCGCTCCAATGATATATTGATGGATATTGTTAAAACAGATAACAACATCTACAAAGAATTAAAAATTCTGCTCGAATTCCGCACCTTTCAGCAAAAGCAGGTTCAAACTAAATCGAAAGAAGCTGAAAGCAGCAACCTCGGCTACATGACCACCATTAACACTCTGCGTGCCCAAATGGATGCCCTGCGCCGACGTGCTGATAAAGAAGAAATGGAGCATGAGAAAACCAGAAATACATTGATGCTGGTCATTATCGGCATTTGCGTAGTCATTATTGGTTGGATGCTCTTCAGGCCCCGAAAACGCTTGACGGCTACGGGTAAAAAAGGGACTACGGCCAGCAGGCGCAGGAAATAACCATTCGCGCGCTAAAATTAATCATCAGGTCTTTAAATAAATTGTGCCCTTTAAAATCTTTTCCCGTATCAATCGTCGTATAGATGTAACAGGTAAATTAAATGGCAAGACGACGATTAAACAGCAGTAACGCCCCTGAAGCGGAACTTCCTAAAGCTAAACTCAACAAACAAACACTTCATAAGGTAACCCGGCTGCTGGCCTATATCAGACCCTACCGCGGCAAATTTATAGCGGCCTTATTTTTTCTCTTTTTATCAAGCCTTGTTGGTCTGGCATTTCCATCATTTATCGGCGGGCTTATAGACACTGCGCAGGGAAAACAAGGCAAAGGATGGTTGCCCGACTCAATATCCGGTATTCTTACATTGGCTGGTATCGTTTTATTTGTCCAGGCGTTCGTATCATTTTTCAGGATATTATGGTTTGTTAACGTTGCTGAACGTTCATTAGCAGATATCCGGCGGGACACCTATTTTAAGCTGATTACACTGCCGATGAACTTTTTCGGCAACCGTCGCGTGGGTGAGTTAAACAGCCGCATTTCTGCCGACCTATCCCAAATACAGGATACTATCACTACCACCATTGCAGAGCTTATCCGGCAGACGGTGCTAATGATTGGCGGTGTTACTTTTATGGCCATTATATCTGTAAAGCTGGCTATTGCATTGCTCCTGATGCTGCCGCCGCTTATTGTGTTCGGTATATTTTTTGGCAGGTTTATTCGTAAGCTGTCACGCGAGGCGCAAGACAAACTGGCTGAATCAAACACTGTTATCGAAGAAACCTTGCAAGGCATTGCTAATGTAAAGGCATTTGTAAACGAAGCCTTTGAGGCAGGCCGATACGGAAAGAACATCCGGGAAGTAGCAAATATTGCGATCAGGGGCGCTAAGTACCGAGGCATATTTGTTTCCTTTATTGTATTTTGTCTATTCGGGTCAATAGTGGCAATTGTAGGCTACGGCTGTATTCTGGTGAGCCACGGTGAATTAAAAGTAGGCGAATTGTTTCAATTTGCCCTTTATGCCACATTTGTAGGCAGCGCTATGGGCAGTTTTCCCGATCTTTTCGCCAATGTTCAAAAGGCCGTGGGCGCCAGTGAGCGTGTCCTCGAAATTCTTGACGAGCAGGGCGAAGATATTTCCTTAAATCCGCTTAACAACATCCAGCAAAAAATAAACGGCAATCTGGCTTTCAGTAATATTGAGTTCGCCTATCCTTCCCGTCCGGAAGTTACCGTGCTGAACAACATTTCCTTTAATGCCGAGGCCGGACAACGGATTGCCATTGTAGGCCCGAGCGGTTCGGGTAAATCTACAATGGCCGCGGTCATTTTACAGTTCTATCATCCTCAGGCAGGCGAAATATTTTTTGATGGTAAGCCGGCATCCGCGTATACATTAACTGATATTCGCAATCAGGTGGCTATTGTTCCACAGGATGTGATTCTGTTTGGGGGAACTATTCGTGAGAACATTGCCTATGGCAAACTCACCGCTTCTGAAGATGAAATCATCAAAGCAGCACAGCGGGCCAATGCCCACCAGTTTGTCATGTCGTTCCCCGAAGGCTATGATACAGTAGTCGGCGAGCGTGGCGTAAAGCTTTCCGGCGGTCAGCGGCAGCGGATCGCCATTGCGAGAGCCCTGCTTAAAAATCCTGCGATATTGATATTGGACGAGGCTACCTCATCCCTGGATTCCGGATCAGAGCGTTTGGTACAGGAAGCTTTAGAAGAGCTGATGGAAGGCCGGACATCCATCATTATAGCGCACCGCTTGTCCACTGTCCGCGAGGCAGATAATATCATCGTATTAGAAAAAGGCAAAATCATCGAATCGGGAAACCACCTGGAACTGATCAATAATCAGAATGGATTGTACAGGTATTTAAGTACTTTGCAATACGAGGCGAATTAAATATTGGCAAAGGTTTGCCAGTATCATAGGCATTATCTAACCACCTCCAGTTTACCGGTTAAATTGAAATAATTCCGCATTTTTATTCTTCCGCCCTTGAATTAAATCACACAGTATTTCCGCGGCTATAACACTAAAAGTGATGCCGTTACCCCCAAATCCAAGTGCGAAATAAGTGTGAGGCCGCTCGGGAATTTTGCCAATATAAGGCAGGCCATCTTTAGTAATTGCAAATGCCCCTTCCCAGCTAAAGTCGGCCTTTAGCGGTATATGAGTCATCTTCTTTCTGAAAGCATTTACCAACTGTTTTGTTTTCCTGTTAATGACAGAGGGCCTTATATGCGGGTGATGGTATGGATCGTCACGTCCGCCGACTAGGATCCGGTTATCACTTACCACGCGGAAATAGATATACGGCATTGCCGTTTCCCAGATCAGGCTATTTTTATGCCAGAAATACTTTTCTTCCAGGGGTTCAGATACTAATGCATACGTGGAATGTATATCGGCAATTTTTTTCGGCACATATTTTAAACTTTCATATCCGCATGCAATTACCAGTTTTTTTGATCGTACTTTATACTGATTTTGAGTGTATAGCCCAACGCCCCGTTTGCCATATTCTATTTGGGTAATATGTGTATTATTATAAACCTGATTATGTTCGGCAAAGTCTTTCAGCAATGTATGTGTAAGCAAATAAGCATCCACTTCTCCCCCGTCGGCGCTAAGTATTGCTCCCGGCGCCATAAAACCAAAAGTCTTGTTAATATCATTAGCTTCAAGCCATTCCACATTAAATTTATTTCTTTTGCGCAGCAAGTATTCTTGCCGCAGGTTGGCCAGGTGTGTGTTAAAGCTTGCATATTGCAGGCTGGGCACTACGTGAAAGTCAAACTTAGGCTGTAAAGCCCCGCAAATTTTACCGATATCGTAAATGGCCTTGCGGCATAGTTCATAGCTTTCAACAGCAGCTTTATCACCAACCAACCTGCAAAGCTCCGTTAAGGGCGTATCTATTTCATATTGTAAAAATGCTGTACTGGCCGCAGTGCTGCCCATGCCAACATGCCGCCGATCAAACACGGCGACTTTCAAACCGCTGTTACGCAGGTTCCAGGCTATCAATGCGGCGCTTATGCCCGCTCCTATAATGGCAATGTCGATATTTAAATCCCGGTCGAGCGACGGATATGACGACACAATGCCGTTCTTCATCAGCCAGTACGGGGTTTGCTCATAAAGGTTCATAGCTTTACATAAAGCTGTCAAGACCGTCAATTGTTTTTGACAAGCCTTAAAGATTGACGGCGGACAGATTAAACTATGAGCGGGGATGAAACTGTATAATCGTACCCTTCAGGTATTCCCTGTCCAGGTGTGTATAAATTTCGGTAGTGGTAATGCTTTCGTGCCCAAGCATTTCCTGTACGGCACGCAGGTCGGCGCCGCCTTCTACAAGATGGGTGGCAAAAGAATGGCGTAAAGTATGCGGACTGATCGTTTTATTTATCCCTGCAATTTCCGCAAGTTGTTTTATCAGCATAAAAATATAAACGCGGCTAAGCCGTGCGCCACGCCGGTTTAAAAACACTATATCTTCCTCCCCTTTCTTTACCGCAATATGTACACGAACGTGTTCCATCCAGATTTTTAAAGCCTTAACAGCTGAGGCTCCGATGGGTACCAGCCGCTCTTTGCTGCCTTTGCCGGTAACCTTTATAAATTCAATATCAAGGTATAAATTGGATATCTTCAGTTCCGTAAGCTCAGATACGCGCAGGCCGCAGCCGTAAAGTACTTCAAGTATAGCTTTGTTGCGTGAGCCTTCAACCTTTGAAAGATCAATAGCGTCAATTAATTTGTTTATGTCCCTTACGCTCAAAGTATCAGGCAGCTTCCTGGTTATCTTAGGCGATTCCAATAATTCTGATGGATCGCTTTTAATAATGTCCTCCATCAATAGATATTTATAGAAAGCCTTAATACCGGAGAGTATTCGTGCCTGCGAGGAAGGGATCATTCCAAGGCTGGCTGACCAAACTATAAAATCACGCAAGTCGGCCAAAACAATATTTTCAGGATTGCGCTTAAAGCCTTCCCTGTCGGCAAATTGATAAAGCTTTTCAATATCCCGGCTATATGCCTCGATTGAGTTTGGAGAAAGCGATCTCTCCAGCTTTAAATACGATTGAAACCCTTTTATCGCCGAACGCCAATCCAATTGATTTTATTTAATGTTTTTATTTAAGTTTGGTGTGATGAAGATACAAATTATAAACGGCCCTAACTTGAACCTCCTCGGTGTCCGCGAAAAATCTATTTATGGTAATACAGATTTTGAAAGCTACTTAAGCGATCTTCGCAAACGTTATCCGGGGATAGAGATCGGTTACTACCAAAGCAATGTTGAGGGCGAAATTATAAATAAAATTCATGAAGTGGGCTTTAGCAGCGACGGCATAGTTATTAACGCCGGCGCATATACCCATACCTCTATTGCTATTGCCGACGCCATTGCGGCTGTTAAGTCGCCTGTTATCGAGGTCCATATATCCAACGTATACAAGCGCGAAGAATTCAGGCACCATTCTATGCTGGCCGCCAGTTGCCGGGGCGTTATCGCGGGCTTCGGAATGGACTCGTACCGGCTGGCCGTTGAAAACCTGCTCGATGCCTGAACCCTGGCGGCATCAATAGGGATTAATAAAAACGCTTCCCTTCCAGGTCAGTAAAATGGTGTTTCTTCTTTACGAAGAATGCCCAAACCAGGCTTCCCCTGTACAGTCCTTTTTTGTTCGGGCTGGCATGGTGAGTTATTTCGGGGCGTTTGGTTTTATTTCTTTTAAACAAACCGATAAAAAAATTCTGGTGCGCCTTGCTTACTGCCCAGGCATCTTTGCGCTTGCCCTCGCCTAAAAAACGGAACAATGCAAGTAAATCCATCCAAAAGCGAATAATTACAACGATAGTAGCGCGCCAGAACGGCAAGTTATTGGCCAGCAACAGCAGGTTATTGCGAAAATTCAGGTAAGTTTTAAATGGATTCTCGGTATTTAGCGTACCGCCACCCAGGTGATAGACTTCTGATTCGGCGCAATACATTACCTTGTAACCCATGTTTTTCAACCGCCAGCATAAGTCTATTTCTTCCATGTGGGCAAAAAAGCGTTCGTCAAAACCGCCGGCTTCCTGCCAGCATTTTTTCTTAATGAACATGGCGGCGCCTGTCGCCCAAAACACCTCTTTCGATTGCTGGTATTGGCCGTGATCTTCTTCTATTTCATAAAACATGCGTCCCTGGCAAAACGGATAGCCATAGCTGTCAATAAAGCCTCCCGCGGCGCCGGCGTGCTCAAAGTGCGTACGTTGGTTAAACGCCCGTATTTTTGGCGCTGCTGCGCCAATAAGAGGATCGCCCTCCATCATCTCTATGACCGGATGAATCCATCCGGGCGATACTTCGACATCTGAATTAAGCAATATAAAATAATCTGCTTCTACCTGGGCAAGCACGCGATTGTAGCCACCGGTAAAGCCATAATTTTCATCATTTTGGATGATTTTTACAGAAGGGTACTCTTTTTTGATAAATTCAACAGAGCCGTCAGATGAAGCGTTATCTCCCAAAACAATATCAAGGTTGGGATAAATAGACGACATAACCGACGGCAAAAACTGGCGGAGATGCTTTACTCCATTCCAATTAAGTATAACTATCGCTACCTTAGGTATATTTTGTGTCATTAATATTCGTTCAGTTGTTCACTAGTACAATAGTCATTAGCGGATAGTCTCATTTCCTGCCATGTAAATATAGATTAATCCATTAAAACAGAGCGCTGAACTAATGGACTTTCATTCCTTCGGGAGGCTTAACTTTCCATCGCCGGTGCGACCATAGCCAATACTCCGGCTTTTCGCGTATTAATCCCTCAAGATATTTTACGTGCATTTCGGTTATTTCATAAGGTTGGGTCTTCTCCGGCTCTTCGGCCAATGGAACAAATGTATAGGTATAATATCCTCTTTTTACCAGGTCAATCCTGTAAAATATTACAACACTGTTAACCACCTTCGTTAATTTTTCAATACCCAGGAATACAGCCGTGGGCTGATTCAAAAAAGTGGTGAAATATTGCGCCTCGTGTGCGGTTGGCGTTTGGTCTGATGCAAGAACTGTGAAAGTGAGCACGTTTTTAAACTCGATCATTTTACGCAGCGTCTGTTTCATAGATATCATGGTAGCACCGAAACGCGCCCGGGTGCGATTAAAAAAATCGGTAAATATCTCATTACTTTGTGGCTTATAAACTATCATGCGCTTCTCGTTGGTAAGGAAGCCGAAGCTTAAGCACGCCATTTCCCAGTTGCAATAGTGCCCGGCTGCGGCAAGTATGCTTTTACCCTGGCTAAAGTAATGCTGCACCATTTCGGGGTTAGTACAAACCATGCGTTTTTCAACGGATCTTCTCGACATACTTACCGACTTGATGGTCTCCATCATCAAATCAGCCATATATTTAAAATACTTCTTTTCAATCGAGGCTCGCTCTTGCGCGGATTTTTCGGGAAATGAATTGCGAAGATTTTCCTGCACCACCCTGCGACGATAACCGGTTATATAATAAAGTATCACGAATACGATATCGGCTATGATATATAAAAACCAAAAGGGGAGTAACGAAAGCAGGTATAAAAAGAATGTACCCAGTCTTGACAGCCCTTTTTTTATCATTATTTTCGTCGGATTTTTGCTACAAACATAAAAGATATGATTGAAAAAGGCGCTGTGTTCCCCATGTTTTATCTTGCTCCGATAGAGTACTTTACGAAACTTGTTGCCTGTAAAGAGGGTGTCTTGATAGAAAAGGAGGAGCATTTCCCCAAACAAACTTACCGCAACCGCGCTCATATATATACGCCTGATGGCCTGCTGGCCATAACCGTCCCGGTAATGAAGGGCTCAAAAAATCATACGAAAATTAAAGATGTGAAGATCAGCTATGATTTTAGGTGGCAGCAAATACAGTGGTCAACTTTGCAAACCTGTTATCGCCGCTCGGCTTATTTTGAGTTTTATGAAGATGAGATAATTAAATTCTACGAAAATCGCTTCGATTATCTATTCGACTACAACGAACAATATCTACATTTCCTGCTGAAGGCGATGAAGCTGAAGATTGACTACGAATATACACAAAGCTATCAGCCCGATTATCCCGGCGTAGCCGATTACCGGCATAATATTAACCCCAAATTGGAATCATCATTTAAAAACAAACCGTACTTCCAGGTTTTTGAAGACAGGCATGGTTTTATTAATAATTTAAGCATTATCGATTTGCTGTTCAACCAGGGGCCGCACTCTGTTAATTATTTGTAATTCTCTTGATGACAATGGACGGCAGTATAACGTGCCCTGGTGATAACATTATGCAACATTAATGTTACCTTAACATAGTATAACAAAAAGCATACAATATTGTGCATACTTTTGCAGTTAACAATCCGTGGTTACAAAAATGCAACTCATAAAAACAGTGCTTTTACTTTTCGGCTTTGCGGTGCTGATGTTTGTTGCCAAACCATTTATTGGTTTCCGCTTATTCAAGCAAATCAACCATATTAAGCACATAACTATTGGCGTAAAGGCATTTACTAAGCGCAAGCAGGAATATGTTGAAGAAAGCAGCCTGGACATCCAAACTGTCCTGAAAAAGCTAAAAAAGCCGCTGGGTTTTATAGTCCTAAGCTTTTCAGTATTGTTAGATATTGTGATGCCGTTATGTTGCCGTGCACAACAACTCTCCAACCGGATTTTACAGGAGCTGCGATGCAGCCTCTCACCCACCCGTCCGGCCTACCTTGTAAATGGCACTTTAATAATCTGATAACCGGGAGTCCACCACTTCTTGAAATTTCTTTTTGCTACGGGTGAAGCCGGTAGCAAACTCTCAATTCTCAGTTTGTTAATTTGTTAAGATAAAAAATGTTAAGTTTAAAAAGATGCTTCGGCATGTTGCTGCTGCTATTAACAGCAATAGCGGCACGTGCGCAGCAATCAACCCCAATAACTTTAAAAGAACTTCTTTCCAGGGTAAACCAAAAAGCACCTACACTACTCACCGATTCAGCCGCTATACTCATCAGGCAATCACAAGCAGCGGAAGTGCGTAATAACTGGCTCCCGAACCTGAAACTAAACTACCAGGCCGATATAGGCACCAGCAATAACACCACCGGGCCGTATTTCGGTTTTGGCATTGTTCCTTCAAGCTCCGGCGGTATACGCAATCAAAGCGTAACGACCGCGGTGGGTGATAACCTCGGTATTGCAGCACTCGACTGGGAAATATATAACTTCGGCAAATATGGCGCCGAAAACCGGGTGGCTAATTCCGATGTGGCTGTTGAGCAAAACCAGTTTGCTGAATCAAAATACCAGTTACAGGCATATACTATCGGCGGCTATCTCCACCTGCTCCGCCTGCAGGATTTTTTAAACATCCAGGCCCGCAACATACAACGAAATGAACAAATCCGGCGTTCGATACAATCTCTTGCCAAAAGCGGTGTTCGGGCGGGCGTCGACACAAGTATAGCAGAGGCTGAACTTTCCAAAGCCAGGCTGAATTACATTGAACTGCAAAACCAGTTAAAACAACTACAGCTACAAATGGCTGCGATCAGCGGAATGCCTTATCAGTCTATCCTCCCGGATACGACGGTCGAGGCTGGCTTAATAAATCAGACATCGGCCTATCTCTTCGCCGCCGATACCGCCAATCACCCTCTTATTAACTTTTACAAGTCTGTATATCAGAACAATCTTCAACGCGAGGATCTTGTAAAAAAATTATACAATCCTAAAATATCGCTTGAGGCGGCAGTTTGGGGGCGTGGTTCCAGTATTGATGGCAGCGGCAATTTTAATGGAGTTTCAACCGGGTACGGGTTCGATAGAGGAAACTACCTTGTCGGACTTGGAATTTCTTACAACCTTTTCGACCTGCGGCGTCGACAATTGAAATTGAATACCCAAAAAGCCAGCACCAGCTATGCTTTAAGGAAACTGGAGGAACAGCGCCAGTTGCTCGCAGCCAGCGCAAACCAGGCCGATGTGGAAATGCAGACTGCACTTGACAGGTTAAAAGAAATACCCCATCAGTTAAAAGCCGCCACCGACGGTTACCGTCAGAAACTATCGCTTTATAAGAGCGGGCTTACCGACATAATTGAGCTAAACGCAGCACTCAATATTCTTTATCGTGCCGAATCAGACATGGCAGAGGCCAAATATGAATATGCCAATGCGTTATTCCAGAAAGCCATAACCGAAAATCAGGTCGGCACAGTTTTAAACCTATTAAAATAACCAGCAATGTCAATAGTCACAACCGCATTAAAAAGGCCGATTACCGTTGTGGTAATCACCATGAGCCTTTTGATATTTGCAGTGCTCAGTGCAATAAATATCCCTATAGATATATTCCCGCAGTTAAATCTGCCTACTATATATGTAATCGAATCATACGGGGGCATGTCACCGCAGCAAATGGAGGGTTTTTTCTCCACCCGTATGCAGGATCAGTTTCTTTATGTTAACGGCTTAAAAAGCGTAACCGCAAAAAACATACAGGGCCTTTCGCTGCTTAAACTCAGCTTTTACGAGTCAGCCGATATGGCCGAGGCCGAGGCGCAGGTGGCCCTGCAGGTAAACCGTGCCATGAAATTTTTCCCGCCGGGCGCCTTACCGCCCCAGGTTTTGAGGTTCGATGCTTCATCGCTGCCCGTAGGTGAATTAGTGATGGCCTCAAAGGGGCGCAGCCTGAAAGAAATATATGACCTTGCTGCCACACGTATTCGCCCGTTATTTTCAACAGTGCCGGGCCTATCGGCGCCGCCGCCATTTGGCGCCAACTCACGTTCCATTACGGTCAATGTCGATCCTAATAAGTTACGTAGCTACAACTTGACCCCGGACGAGGTAGTTGAAGCCCTTGCTAAATTCAACGCTATGTCGCCGTCAGGCAACTTGCGACTTGACAATACCATGTTTACTACAACAGTAAATACGCTGGTTAAGAAGCCCGAGGAATTTGGCGACATCCCGATCAAAACAAAAAACGGCGTGCCCGTCCTGGTAAAGGATGTTGCCCGTGTGGCTGACGCGTCTGACGTAACCGTGGACTATGCGCTTATAAACGGTAAACGCTCTGTTTATATCCCGGTGATCAAAACCGCCGACGCTTCCACATGGTCGGTAGTACAAGCGCTGAAAAAGAAAGTACCCGAAATGCAAAGCCTCTTGCCCGACGATGTAAAAATATCCTACGAATTTGACCAGTCTATATTCGTGGTAAATGCTGTGAAGAGCCTGATGACCGAGGGCGGATTGGGTGCTTTGCTTACCGGACTTATGGTGTTGCTCTTCCTCCGCGACTTACGAAGCAGTCTTATTGTGGTGATCACTATCCCGGTATCGATCCTGATAGGTGTGTTGCTTTTAAAAATGTTTGGGCAGACCATTAATATTATGACATTGAGCGGTCTTGCACTTGCGATAGGAATCCTCGTCGATCAGGCAACGGTGACCATAGAAAATATTCACCAGCACCTGGAAATGGGAAAAAGCAAGCGGCAAGCTATTTATGATGCTTGTGAGGAAATTTCTTTCCCGCTGCTGCTCATTCTTCTTTGTATCCTGGCGGTATTTGCACCATCGTTTATGATGAACGGCGTGCCTAAGGCGATGTTCCTGCCATTATCGCTGTCTATCGGTCTTACCATGATTGTATCCTATGTATTGGCGCAAACACTGGTTCCGATATTAAGTAACTGGATGATAAAGGCTGAACGTTACCAGCATTACCATCATGGTCAGATCCATGCCCATGCAGGGGAAGCCCTTAACCGGCCGGAGGAAGACCAGGTAAATGAGCACCTGCGCCACGAAGAGGAAGAACCCGAAAATAATGACTTTTTCGAGCGTGTAAAAATGCGGTTTATGCGCATACTAAAGCGTTGGATGCCAAATAAAAAAGTGATCATCCCGGTTTATCTGGCAGGTGTTATTCTTTTAGCAGGCGTTTGCTTCGTGATCATTGGTAAAGACATGATGCCAAAATTAAACAACGGCCAATTCCAGATAAGGATAAAGGAGCCCGACGGCACACGTTTAGAGCGTACGGAAGATGCCATGAAAAAAGTGCTTAATATCATTGACAAAACCGTAAACCATAAGGTTGAAATTACTTCTGCTTATGTAGGACTCATACCGAGCAGCTACGGTAGCAGTAACCTTTATATTTTTAATACCGGTACTCACGAGGCAGTTCTGCAAGTACAATTAGATGAAAGCTATAAGGTGAATATGGACGAGCTAAAAGACGCTCTACGTAAGAATATAGCTTACGCGATGCCCGAACTGCGCGTCACTTTTGAGCCTATCGACATGACGGAAAAGATCATGAGCCAGGGCGCCCAGACACCTATCGAGGTGCGTGTGGCCGGTAAGAATATGGGCAATATTGAAAACTATGCCAACCGCCTGGTTGATAAGCTGAAGAAGATAGATTACCTGCGTGATGTACAGATAGCCCAGCCATTACAAGTACCTGTAATACAAATAACGCTTGACAGATTGAAGGTGGCACAATTCGGTTTAAATGTTACAGAGATTGGCCGCTCCGTTACTGCAAGTACTACATCAAGCCGTTTTACGGAGAAAAACCAATGGCTGGACGAAGACAAAGCTTACACCTACCAGGTGCAGGTGCAGATCCCTGAATATGTGATGAATACAATGGACGAGTTGAAAGAGATACCGCTATTAAAGGGAAAAAGCAGCCCTACCCTTGCCGATGTAGCCAACTTCAAGATCGTTAACAGGCCCGGTGAATACGACCGCACAGGCCCGCGCCGCTTTCTAACAGTAAGCGCTAACATTTACAAAAAAGACCTTGGCACGGCCACCGATGCCGTACAGGAAGCCGTTAAGTCGATGGGCACGCCGCCAAAGGGCCTGGTTACAGAGGTGCGTGGCTTGTCAAACCTTCTTAGTGATACATTGGGCAGTTTGCAAAGTGGTTTAGCCTTCGCCGTTTTGGTGATTTTCCTGCTGCTGGCAGCGAACTATCAATCATTCAAGCTGTCTCTTACGGTGCTGTCTACTATTCCCGCGGTAATCTTAGGCTCCCTTTTAGCCTTGCTCGCCACTGGCTCTACACTCAACCTGCAATCGTATATGGGGATGATCATGAGTACCGGGGTATCTGTTGCCAACGCGATATTAATTGTGACCAATGGTGAAAAGCTCCGCCTTGAGTTTCGTGATTCGAACCGGGCTGCTATTACCAGTGCATCAATCAGGTTAAGACCAATCTTAATGACGAGTCTGGCAATGATTGCCGGTATGATACCAATGGCATCAGGCATGGGCGAAGCCGGTGAACAGAGCGCTCCGCTGGGCCGCGCCGTTATCGGCGGACTGGCAGCCTCCACCCTTGCCGCGCTGTTTATATTGCCGATGGTATTTGCCTGGGTTCAAAATAAAACCACTTACGAATCGCCATCACTATTACCACAGGAAGCATCAGAAGAAAGCAAAGAAGTAATCCCCTCAATCCTTTAAACAACCATGAAACTAAAATCAATCATATTCATTGCAGGTGCAGCCATGTTTGCATCATGCTCCGGCAATCAAAAACCAGTCGACCTTACTAACTCGTCGGCTAAAGCAAACAACAAATATCAATTTGGTACAGTGGCTGAAAAAGCTTTATCAAGCTCCGCCCGTCTTCCGGGGCAGCTCAACCCTTTTAACGAGGTAAACCTGTTCCCGAAGGTTAACGGTTTTGTAAAAAACATCTATGTAGACAGAGGCTCCGTAGTAAAGAAGGGGCAATTGCTGGTCACGCTTGAAGCTCCGGAAATGGAATCGCAATTGCAAGCCGCCAATTCACGATATATGCAAGCGCAGGAAAACGCACAGGCCAGCCGCGAAAAATACGAACGTCTTAAACAGGCCGCCGCAGAACCCGGCTCCGTATCACCATTGGACCTTGACAATGCCATAGCTAAAATGAAAGCCGATGCCGCTATGGCCAAATCTGAACAATCTAACGTAGCATCTGTAAAAACTATGCAGGGCTATCTCAATATCTACGCACCGTTTGACGGAATGATCATCCAGCGTAACGTATCGCCCGGTGCATTGGTAGCTCCCGGGAAATCGACTGACCAGCCTATGCTGATCTTACAGGACATAAACAAACTCAGGCTTGAGGTCTTCATTCCTGAGGATTATGTAGACAAGGTCGATTTGAAAAAACCCGTGTCATTTACTTTTAATGCAATGCCCGCGCAGGTGCATACCGGCAAAATCAGCCGCTCAGCTAATGCGCTTAGCAGTATGCGTTCCGAGGCTATCGAAATAGATGTGTTAAACAAGAACGGCGAGCTTAAGCCGGGGATGTATGCTGAAGTAAAAATACCTATGCTTTCGGGTGCAAAATCGCTGCTTGTGCCCAACAGTGCCGTTGTCCGGTCCACAGAGCGTGAATACGTAGTCCGCAGTAACAGCGGAAAAGCCGACATTGTGGAAATCAAGGAAGGCCTTGCAAGCAAGGATTCTACGGAGGTATTCGGTAACCTGAAGCCCGGCGATAAAATTGTACTTAAAGCCTCTGATGATATAAAACAGGGCGACGATATAAATTAAGATGGTATGATTGCAGGTAACGAAACTATCTCAAAAAAGCTAAGGCGCATAGCGAAGTTATATACCGATTCATTGTCCCTCCAATTAAGAGAGTTGGATATCAACCGGTATTTCGATGTATTATTGACGCTATCGGCACAATCAGAACCGGTCACTCAAAAAAAGCTGGCGGCGCTGATGCATATTGATAAAACAAGAATGGTGAGCATAGTTAATTATCTTAACCAAAAAGGGTATACTTTCATTCAGAAGAATCCCAAAGATCGCCGGGAACATTTTATCTCGTTATCCGCTAAAGGCTTGGGTAGTATTCCGGCCATTAAAAATGGGATACGGATAACCGATAACATGATGGTAGCTGATATCCGCGAAGAAGAATTTTGCGGCTGTCTGAATACCCTGAAAGCCATAGAAACAAATCTAGGGAAAGCAATCTAAACTGTAGACTGGCGAAACAAAAAAGCAGCGAAGATATTTAATTTGCTGCTTTTTTGTTTTTTCTGCTGCTACAGCACATAGCGAAACGTTATCCCAAAAGTCCTTTGGTCCCCAAGTACTGCTGCATATTGGCCGGCATTCCCGCCCGCCGGTAATAATTGTTCGTAATAGTTTTGATTGAGCAGGTTGCGGGCCCAAATATAGGTTGAAAGCCCCTTAACGGCCTTGAAACCTAAACGACCATTCAACAAACCATAACCGTGAATATTTAAATAAGCCGACGGTGTGGGGCTTGACGAAAATGAAGAGCGGAACGAGCCATCTGCAGCAATGAAAAATTTAGATTTTTCGCTCACAAATTTTGCATCCGTATCGAATTCGCCGCCTAATGAGCCGGCCCATTTAGAAATTCCGGGAAGCTTTGCACCCGAAATATCTTTGAACGCCACCTGCTGGCCATTCACGGTTAAACCTGTCTCCTCGAGCGGCAGCGGAGCGTTAGTGAACTTTACATATTTTCCATCAGTATAGGCGGCCGAAGCGTAAAACGAGAAACTTTTGTTTGCCTGTATACTGCCATCAAACTCTACTCCTTTTACATTTACCTTTTCAGCATTGGCCAAATACCCCCGGTTTACCCCTAGTTCTGGTGATTGGACATTAGTTTGATAATCTTTAATATTGGAGTTGTGGAATGTGATGTTCAACATCAGGTTGTCAGTTGGGTTAGTTTTAACACCGAGTTCTATGTGCTTTGTTTTTTCTGGCTTTATCACCGCCAGGTTTAGTGCAGGCGCATTGTTAATTGTTGGCAAACCAGCCACATTTACTCCTGATGGCTTATAGCTGGTTGAAAACGTGGCGAAAGCGTTAATACGCTTATTGGGGCGGTAGGAACCTGTTATCTGGTAGGTGAAATTTTTCTCGTCGAAATCAGTGGTGTAAAATTGACTGCTGTAAACGCCTTTTCTTAAGGCTATCAGCGAAGGGTCTGTAATAGATGTGCCGCCATCAGCTACCCTGTTATAGTAAACTGATTTTTTATCGTAGTTGATACGAACACCGGGCTGCAAATGAAATCCTTCAGCCAATTGCCAATCCACATTAGCAAAGGCCGCTGCACTCTCAGATTTGATCCATGAGTCAGTACTTATCCCGTAACCTTCAAAAAGCCCCGGAGTTTGCCATTGGGCAGTATTTGTAGTGTTTTGGGCAAAACGCCACTCAGCAGCCCCAGCTTCCTCACGGCCGGTTGTCGTCACTTTCTGGTCGAGGTAAAATAAGCCAATCACACCTGTCAGATTTTTAGCGAAATCGCCGGCATAACGTACTTCCTGCGACCAGTTATGATGCTTTGATGGATTTTGAGATTTGGTTAACACAGGCAGCCCGGTAAAATCCCTGTCGCTTGAAGGGTCCCAGTTCCAGTAACGCCAGGCTGTGGTGGAAGTAAGTGTACCTGAACCGACTCTCGTATCTACGTTTAACGAAATACCACCGAGCTGATTATTAGACTTCCATTGTGTATCATCATCTATTTTACGGTCGTAAGCATTCAGGCTGGGCAGTTTATAGCCTAAATCTGTTATAATGTTGTTAAACTGCCTGTAACTTGCCCGAAGGGTGGGCGCCACACCTGCATAAACCTGCGCATAACCATTAGGCTTTTGATCAGAAACATCGCCGGCGAGCGTAATGGATGTACTTTCCGAAGGTTTATACAATAATTGCCCTTTTACGCCGATATTATTTATATCGTTGACAGGTATTCCTGTTTTTACATTATCGATCAGCCCGTTTCGTTGCGTGCCCGAGAATGAGAAACGAGCTGCCAACTGCTTGCTTAACGGCCCGGTAACAGAAGCCTTTGCCTGAATAAAGCCATAGTTCCCAAAGCTGGTTTCGAAAGCGGCATGTGGTGTGAAGCCAGGTTGGCGGGTGGTTATGTTTATAGCGCCGGCGGCTGTATTTTTACCAAATAAAGTCCCTTGAGGCCCGCGCAATACCTCAATGCTTTCAACATCAATAAAATCGAGCGTGGCGGCGGCCGGACGCGCATAGTACACACCATCCACATAAAAACCAACGCCCGGATCGAGCGCATCATTAGTAAGACCGAACGGTGAACCGATACCACGAATATTGATACCAGTATTTCGAGGGTTGGAGGTATAGAGTTGCAATGACGGTATCTGCTCCTTAACGCGGTTAATGTTAAAAGCCCCGGTCTGATCTACCTGGGTTCCGCCAATTACAGAAACTGCGATGGGTACGTCCTGCAATACTTCTTTACGCCTCCTGGAAGTTACGACTATCTCGGTTAACTGGTTATCTTCCACCATTATTAATTCCAAAGGTGCATCTTGAAATTTAAGCACCTGGAAGTCCTGGGGCTTAAACCCAACCGAAGTAACCTGCAGGTAAAACGGCGGTTCTTGTTTGGCAACGATTATAAATTTCCCGCTGTCGTCCGCAGCGACAGCTGTACCCGCGCCGCGGATAGTAACTGTCGCCCTCGGTACCGAAGTTCCGTCAGTACGTTTGATTATACCTTTTACCGCAGTTTGGGCAAAGCCCAGGTCGGCAGACAATATTAAAAGAAATAGAATGAGTAAACGTTTATTCATGGTTTTAAAAATGGCTGGGTTATTTATTTGTGATGAGTGCATGTCCTTATTCGGTTGTGTTAATTATAATTTTTGAAAATTACCCTCGGCGAAGGCAAAAAGAATCCCATAGGTGTGCTTTGCACCTTTATGTCTTGTAGAAAAATGAATTGGCTAATGGCCGTTTACGGCAGGATAAATCAGCAACAACAGCTTATTAAAGTTAGTAGCCCCCGCCTAACTTTGATCGTTTTGTTTCGATTAATAAAGTACAAATTTGATTCCATTTTCAATAATGCTGTATTGTAATTCCGGGGCAAATATAAAATTAAATTTCATATTAACTATAAAATCTACAGAAATAGTAGTAATTATTTAAATACAAAAAACAGACATATTAAATACGGAAATTCTGATTTTTAATAGATTTAACCCAAATATTACAGGCCATAAACTAAAATAAGTACATAAAAGTCAAATAAATAACAGAATTTGTTAATTACAACTCTAATTCATACAAATTACCATTATATTGCAATGGTTTAGCAGAAAATGAGTTATAATTATCAAAGAATCATATTAAAAATTGGGTCTAACGTATTAACCAAAAAGGATGGCCTGCCTGACCTCGATCGTATCGCGCATATAGTTGAACAGATCGCCGTACTAAAAAAACAAGATACTGAGGTAGTACTGGTCTCATCAGGAGCTGTTGCTTCCGGCAGGAGCCTGATATCAATTTCCGACAAATCCGATTCTATCGCCACAAGGCAACTTTTCGCCTCTATCGGCCAGGTAAAACTCATTAATACTTATTCACATGAATTTGAAAAGTATAATATGTTATGCTCCCAGGTACTGGTAACAAAAGAAGATTTTCGCGACAGGCTGCACTATCTCAACATGAAGAGCTGTCTGAAAATATTGCTGCAACACCATGTTGTCCCGGTAGTTAACGAAAATGATGTAGTATCAGTTACCGAATTAATGTTTACTGATAATGATGAGCTCGCAGGACTTATCGCATCCATGCTTAATGCACAAGCCCTTATCGTGCTTACAAACGTCGACGGCATTTACGACAATCACCCAACTGCTGAAGGCGCCAAGGTGATTGAGAAAGTAAGCGGGAAGCATATTGACTTTTCAGCAATTGTAAGCACCAGTCGCTCACAATTTGGTCGTGGCGGTATGATAACCAAATCGACCATGGCACAGAAAATTGCGCAGCTGGGTATTGCTGTTCATATTGCCAACGGCACCCGCGAAAACATTTTACCCGATTTAATGGCCGGCAAGGTTGCACATACGTTTTTCGTCCCCACTAAATCCGCCTCGGGCAAAAAGAAATGGATCGCCCACTCAGGCGCCTATGCAAAAGGCGTTGTACAAATTAATGCCGGGGCACGGTTGGCACTAACTTCAGCTAAGGCATCAAGCTTGTTGCCGGTTGGTATAATAAATATCTTGTCAGATTTTAAAAAAGGAGAAATTATTAAGCTGGTTGATGAAAATAATAAGCCGATTGGCCTGGGCATTGCCGAATATGGCTCAGAAAAGGCAGCCGAAATGATGGGCCAAAAAAATCAGAAGGCATTGATACATTATGATTATCTTTATTTAGAATGTTAGCTCCGGCCCGTCATGAACAATACATACACCGCACTTTTTGAAAACGCCCGGTCTGCTGCCCGGAAAGTCATTGATAAAGCGACTATCAACAAAGTTTTAAACGATCTTGCTTTAACAGCGATAGCTCAAACAGAATATCTGCTTCGCGAAAATCAACGTGACCTGGACAGAATGGATAATACAGACCCGAAATACGACCGTCTGAAGCTAACAGCGGACCGGATTGAGGGGATAGCGGCAGAGATAAAAAATGTGGCTTTGCTTGATAGTCCGCTTGGAAATGTTTTTTCGGATAAAACCATGCCAAATGGCTTGCAGATCAGTAAAGTGCGCGTTCCTCTTGGTGTGGTCGGTGTTATTTATGAGGCGAGGCCGAATGTTACGTTTGATGTGTTTTCCCTGTGTTTTAAAACCGGAAACGTTTGTGTTCTAAAGGGCGGCAGTGATGCACATTATTCAAATAAAGCTATTATCTGCTTGATTCACGAGGTATTAAACGACAATGATATAAATACAGATGTTGTTACTCTTTTACCTGCGGAACGCGACGCAGGCGATGCCCTTTTAAATGCAACAGGATATGTGGACGTATTGATTCCGCGCGGCAGCCAGGGTTTAATTGATCACGTTCGCCTGAACAGCAAGGTTCCTGTAATTGAAACCGGCGCCGGTATTGTTCACACTTATTTTGATGAGTTTGGGGATGTTAAAAAAGGTGCTGATATTGTCTTAAATGCCAAAACGCGGCGGGTGAGCGTTTGCAATGCGCTGGATTGTTTGATAGTGTATTATAGCCGCCTGCGCGATTTGCCTGAACTGCTTAAGCCATTAGGCGAAATGAAGGTTTTATTATATGCTGATAAAACGGCCTTCATGATCCTGAAGGGGCATTACCCGGCTGGCTGCCTGGCACATGCTAAACCTGAACATTTTGGCACTGAATTTTTGGCAATGCGAATGGCGGTTAAGATTGTAAACAGCTTTGAAGACGCGCTTGACCATATTGCGCGTTACAGTTCGAAACACAGTGAAGCAATTATATCTGAAGACACCGGCAGGATCGAAACATTTTTGAATAGCGTTGACGCAGCTGCAGTTTATGCAAATGCGTCCACCGCATTTACCGATGGCGCTCAATTTGGCCTTGGCGCAGAAATAGGCATAAGTACTCAAAAGCTCCACGCCCGGGGCCCAATGGGGCTGGAAGAGTTGACCAGCTACAAATGGGTGGTACGGGGAGACGGACAAATAAGGGCGTGAAAGTGGTTTAAACACTTACTCTTAATACAATATAATGCTTTGCACTTCTACTTTACATAAAATAAGTATACCATTGATTTTCAACAAAATTTAACTTTAGATTAAACGACATTCTTTATCGCAAGGTGCTGCTTATATTGTTATTATCGTATCAGTCAACTTTGCCCGGGGCTTAAAGTAATACAAATATAAGCCAACGGTCAAATTCTGACCCATCCCAAATTTCAGGCGGATAAATGGTATCTTTGCAAAATTATGAGTAAGCATGGCAGGATATTAGTGGCAATGAGCGGCGGGGTTGATAGTTCGGTTGCGGCAGTGATGCTTCACGAGCAGGGCTATGAAGTGATTGGCCTGACCATGAAGACCTGGGACTATGCCTCTTCCGGTGGAAGCTCAAAAGAAACCGGCTGTTGTAGTCTTGACAGTATTAACGATGCACGCGCATTGGCGGTGGGCTACGGCTTTCCGCATTATATTCTGGATATAAGGAGTGAATTCGGCGACTTCGTAATTGATAATTTTGTGGATGAGTACCTGGCTGGGCGCACCCCTAACCCATGCGTTTTGTGCAACACGCATATTAAATGGGAAGCTTTACTTAAACGGGCAGACAAGCTTGACTGTGAATTTATTGCAACCGGCCACTATGCAAATATCCGCTTGCAGGATAATAGCCGCTACGTAATATCAAAAGGCAAAGACGAAAACAAGGATCAATCGTACGTTCTCTGGGGCGTTTCTCAGAAAAACCTGGCGCGTACTAAATTTCCATTAGGCAGTTTCTCAAAGCCTGAAATCAGGCAAATGGCCCTGGACATGGGCCAGGTTGAACTGGCAGGCAAAAGCGAAAGTTATGAAATCTGCTTTGTACCGGACAATGATTACCGCGCCTTCCTGCGGCATAAAGTGGAAGACCTGGACACACGCGTAGGACCAGGTAACTTTGTGTTAGCTGACGGCAAGGTTGTCGGGCAGCACCAGGGATATCCTTTTTATACTATCGGCCAGCGCAAAGGTTTAGGGATTGCTTTAGGCCAGCCAATGTTTGTAACAAGTATTCAACCGGATACAAACACTGTTGTACTGGGTACTGCCGATGAATTAGAACGCAAAGAAGCATGGGTGAGAAATCTTAATCTCATCAAATACGAAAATATTAATCAGTCTTTGGAAGCCGTTACCAAAATACGTTATAAAGATGCGGGTACACAAAGTACCATCCAGCAAATGGGAGAGCATATGAAGGTCGATTTCCACCATGCCGTATCTGGCATTGCGCCCGGGCAGTCGGCCGTTTTCTATGAAGGAAATGATTTACTGGGTGGTGGATTTTTGATTTAAGCTGGTTGTAAAAAATTTGTAGATATAGCATTGCTTATACTGATAAAAGCTCTCATATATCATCAATAAATCCAAACTTTTAAAACTTCCGCAACACTTTCAACCACTCCAACTGCTCCAATAATTCCCAAAAACAAATTTGCGTTTCGCATACTTTATGTTTTATTTGCAGAAAAAACAGGATAGATGGCTAAAAATTTACTTATAGTTGAATCTCCGGCGAAAGCCAAAACCATTGAAGGATACCTCGGCAAAGACTTTACTGTGAAGTCAAGCTATGGGCATATCCGCGATTTGGTAAAGTCTGACGATGCCATTGACATTGACAATAATTTCAAGCAAAACTATGAGGTGCCTGCTGATAAAAAGCAGGTAGTAAGTGAATTAAAGAAACTATCTAAAGAGGCCGATACGGTTTGGCTTGCTTCCGATGAGGACCGTGAAGGAGAAGCTATATCATGGCACCTTTTTGAAACGCTGGGGCTTAAGGAAGACACAACCAGGCGCATCGTGTTCCACGAGATAACCAAACCGGCAATTTTAAAGGCTATTGAAACCCCGCGCAGAATAGATTATAACCTTGTGAATGCGCAACAGGCGCGCCGCGTGCTCGACAGGCTGGTTGGTTTTGAACTTTCCCCTGTTTTGTGGAAAAAAGTAAAACCCTCGCTCTCTGCTGGTCGTGTGCAGTCAGTTGCAGTAAGGCTGATAGTCGACCGTGAGCGCGAGATAAATAAATTTAAATCGGAGGCCGCTTATAAAATAGTAGCTATTTTCGGCAAAGGCCGTGAGGCTTTTAAGGCCGAACTGGCTGAACGTTACAGTAAGCAGGAGGACGCCGAAAAGTTTTTGCGTGATTGTATCGGAGCCGACTTTGATGTTAAATCATTAGAGACCCGCCCAACCAAACGTTCTCCTGCCGCCCCATTTACTACATCTACCCTGCAGCAGGAAGCCAGCCGTAAGTTAGGCTTTTCGGTATCACGCACCATGTCAGTTGCACAAAAGCTGTATGAGGCGGGACATATCACCTATATGCGTACCGACTCGGTAAACCTGTCGGATCTAGCGTTAAATTCTGCCGCTGCTGAAATCACATCAGCATATGGAGATAAATATCATCAGCAAAGAAGGTATAAAACCAAAAGTGCCAGCGCACAGGAAGCACACGAAGCCATCAGGCCAACTTATTTTAATAAGCATAGCATCCAGGGCGACGCCGGCGAAATGCGTTTATATGACCTGATCTGGAAGCGTGCTATCGCGTCACAGATGAGTGAAGCACAATTCGAAAAGACAACTGCAAAAATCAGTATATCAACCCGCCCTGAAGAACTTGTGGCCAATGGTGAGGTAATGAAGTTCGACGGTTTCTTAAAGGTGTACCTGGAATCGAGCGATGAAGAAGACGATAATTTGCAGGATGGCGAAAATGCCATGCTTCCGCCGTTAACGAAAGGACAACGTTTAGTATTGCAGGAGATGACCGCAACAGAACGTTTTTCGCGTCCGCCGGCAAGATATACAGAGGCCAGCCTGGTAAAAAAGCTGGAGGAGCTTGGGATTGGCAGGCCGTCTACCTACGCTCCTACTATCTCAACAGTACAGAACCGCGGATATGTTGTGAAGGAAGACCGAGAGGGTAAATCCCGTATATTCCGGGTGCTTACGCTTAAGGGTGGTAACGTAACCAAAGAAGAAAAAACTGAAAACACAGGCGCCGAACGTGGCAAGCTGTTCCCGACAGATATCGGCGCAGTAGTAAATGATTTTTTGGTACAGTATTTTAACGATATTGTCGATTTCAACTTCACAGCTACGGTTGAGAAAGAGTTTGACGAGATAGCCCAGGGCATGAAAAACTGGACTGAGATGCTGCATAGCTTCTACAAGCCGTTTCATAAGGAGGTGGAGAGTACCTTGCAAACCGCTAATAAAGCAACGGGTGAGCGCGATTTAGGGACTCATCCTGAAACCGGCAAAAAAGTATCGGTGCGTATTGGACGATATGGTCCTTTTGTTCAGATTGGCGAAAGTAATCCGGATGCCGGCGAAGACGAAAAGTTACAGTATGCCAGCTTGCGCAACGGGCAAAGTATAGAAACAATAACGCTTGAGGACGCGCTTAATTTATTTAAGCTACCGAAAAAGGTTGGGATATTTGAAGAGAAGGATATGACTGTCGGTGTTGGTAAGTTCGGGCCATATATAAGACATAATAACATCTTTGTATCTCTGCCTAAAGAAATAGAGCCGCTTGATGTTACTGAAGAACAGGCTATAGAGTTGATATTGGCCAAACGCAAAAAAGATGCGGAGCGACTGATAAAAACATTTGACGAAGACCCGGAAGTAAAAGTATTGAATGGTCGCTGGGGCCCTTATATTGAATTTGGCAAACTAAACGTTAAGATACCAAAAGATAAAGACCCGAACACATTAACCTACGAAGAATGCAAAGCGTTGGCAGATGCAACGCCGCAGGATGGCAAAAAAGGGCGATTCGGCAAAGCAGCAAAGCCGGCAGCTAAGCCCGCAGCGAAAAAAACGCCGGCTAAGAAGAAAACTGCACCGAAGAAAAAGTAGTATTAGTTGACGAGGTTGATTAAATGAGTGTTTGATTAAGTTATCATTTTAGACTCAGTCAGCCTGATCAACCCGATCCAACTTAATCAATCAGCAAATGATAAAAGACCTGCCCGATAATACTGTTAAAGATATAGCTATTGCAGTGGCGCTGGAAAAAGAAAGTGTTGAAAGTAAGATATGGTACGTTTATTTAATTAATTTGAAGAACGAGGCTATTGAAAATGTACTGATAACTTCGAAAGGCTATGGCGACAAAGACGGTGTACAGGTTAAAACCTCCACCCTTCGGCATATGATACCGCTTGTTGAGCCAAACTCGTATAAGCTTATTGAACCCATCGACGAACAAACTTTCGGCCTCAACAACGAATACTGGCTGAGCTATTACATAGGCAAAGATATCTATGATAAAAAATTCATCTTCCTGCCTGAAAGCATAGTTGAAATGAATTTTATGAGACTGCCAGTAGTGAATAAGGTTGGGGTAATGATCCGGTAAACGCTGCGAGGGGTTAACTTTCGCGCCCGTTGAACCGGAAGTCAAAGCTCTGAAATTCGAAATAAAAAATATTTATCTGCAATATATTTTATAATTTACATGGAATAAAACGGCCTATTCCATGGATAAACTTCAAAGCCTTTTCCGTACCAGGAAAGGATTAACCGGCGCTGGTATTTTTCTGATACTGTTGCTTTCAACCATTTTTATTATTGCCCGCAGCCACAAAAAAACTGCCATTGACCCGGGGTTCAGTAAATATATTGAGTCTTACACCACGGGCATTATCTCTAAAGGCAGCACCATAAAAATAAGGCTGGCGAGCGAAGTGCAGGTGAGCCATGAGCAAAATACGGAATTGAGCGATAAAGTTTTCAGTTTCTCGCCATCTATAAAAGGGAAAGCTTATTGGACAGACGCCCGTACTATTGAGTTTAGGCCGGAGGGCAAGCTTGACCCGGACAAAAGCTATAATGCAGAATTTAAGCTCGGAAGAATAATCAGTGTAGACAGCAAATTTGAGGATTTTAAATTCAGCTTTCAGACCATCAAACCTGACTATACTATATCTTTCACCGGGTTGCAAACTGCCACCGCCACATCTCTCGATAAAATGAAGCTGGGCGGCATCATACAAACCGCTGACAACGAAGAATCGGACCAGGTGGAAAAATTGTTAACTGCAAGCTTTGTAAATCCCATAACGATTGCCTGGGAACATAATCCCTTGGCTAAAACGCACAAATTTGCTGTAACCCAGCTGACCCGTGGAAATGGCGTCATCAATAAGCTAACGCTCAATTGGGACGGTAGCAGCCTCAATATCGATAAAAAAGGAACACAAAATTTTGACATTCCTGCCGTAGGAGATTTCCGGGTGCTTGACGTGCGGGCCGTACAGGACAACGACCAATACGTGCTGGTACAGTTTTCGGATAATATTATGATCGGTCAGGATCTGAATGGCCTCATCAGTGTTAGCAACGTAAGTGCGCCGGCTTACACTATTGAAGGAAGCCAGGTTAAGGTTTATGCTCCTGAGCAACTGGAAGGAAGCTATAGTGTCGCTATAAACGAAGGCGTTGAAAATATCTCGCATAAAAAGATCACGAAATCATACTCTGCCAATGTGTTTTTTGAGAATCGCCTGCCAAGCGTAAGTATTCCGGGCAAGGGGGTAATTCTGCCTGATTCCGGCAAATTGATGATGCCATTTGAGGCTACTAACCTTAATGCCGTAGATGTGAGCATTATTAAAATATACGAAAACAATGTTCCCCAGTATTTTCAGAATAACGGTTTTGACGGTGACGAGGAAATACGTCATGTGGGTAAACCGGTGGTGCGGAAGACTATCCGGCTCGATGAGGATAAAAGCCTTAACCTGAATAAAAAAAATCGCTTTATGCTGGATATCGACCAACTCTTACGTACAGAGCCTGGTGCTATTTATCGCGTGATCATCGGTTATCGTAAGGATTACTCGATATTCAACTGCAAAGCTGGCTCGCCGCCAAAAAAGCAAAACGAGGACGACTATTATGGTGAGGGCAATGGGAGTGCTTTCGGGGCAAATACCGGCAGCATCAGCGATGAGGATGACGATTTCTGGGCGAGATATGACAGCTATTATCCCGAAAATTTTAACTGGCAGGAACGCAATGACCCATGTACGGAGTCTTACTTTACACGCGACAGGTGGGCGGTACGTAATATTATTGCATCGAACATCGGCCTTATTGCCAAACGCGGCAATGATAATACCATGACGGTGGCAGTAACCAACATTCTTACCGCACAGCCTATGAAAGGAGTTGAACTTGAGTTTTTAGACTATCAAAAGCAAACCTTATTCAAAACAATATCAGACGGCGATGGTATGGCTAAGTTCGATCTTAAGCGCAAACCGTATTTACTGGTAGCTAAAAATGGCAAAGAGCGCGGCTACCTGAAGCTCGATGACGGAAGTTCCCTCCCACTTTCACGCTTTAATGTTGGCGGCGAGCAAATACAAAGCGGATTGAAAGGCTTTATTTATGGCGAACGCGGGGTTTGGAGACCGGGAGATTCTATATTTATGTCGTTTATACTGGAAGACAAATTGCACACCCTTCCTGCTGATCTTCCGGTTCAGTTTGAATTGTACGATGTACATGGCAAGTTGTACCGCCGCATTACGCAGAACAAATCTACCGATGGCTTTTACAGTTTTCACACTGCGACAGAGACCTCTTCGCCGACAGGTAACTGGTCGGCAAAAGTTAAAGTGGGTGGCGCCATTTTCGAGAAAAATGTAAAGATTGAGACGATCATGCCTAACAGGCTGAAAATCAATCTTGATTTTAACGGGGCCAGAGAGCTTACCAAAGGCAGCAATATTACAGGTGATCTTACCGCCCAATGGTTATTTGGAGGAACCGCGCAGCATCTTAAGGCTAAGGTCGACGCATTTGTTTCGCCAAAAACAACCACTTTTAAAGGATTTGAGGACTATGTTTTTGACGATCCTACGCTCGCCTTTACTACCCAGACCCAAACCATATTTGACGGGCGACTTGATGAAAACGGCAGGGCGAAAGTAAACACCGACATCAACCTTGAAAAGCAGGCGCCGGGACAGCTTACTGCAAATTTTCTGTTGAAAGTATTTGAGCCGGGCGGCAATTTTAGCATTCAGACGCAGAGCATGCCTTACAACGTTTATCCAGGATATGTGGGCATTAAGACAGAGAAAGGGAGCGATCTCTCCGGCATGCTTGTAACTGATAAAAATCATTCCATCGAAATTGCTGATGTAGATGTTAATGGGCGGCTATTTAGCGGAACGCGTGAGGTAGAGTTAGAACTATATAAAATACAATGGCGCTGGTGGTGGGACGAGACCGGCAACGAAATGAGCAACTTTACCCAGGATAAATATAACAAGCTAATTAAGACCGCATCAGTAAGGCTTGTGAATGGCAGGGGCAACTGGAACATGAATATTAAGCAAGCCGACTGGGGCCGCTACCTCATCCGTGTAAAAGATGCTGAAACGGGTCATTCAACCGGGAGGATCATTTATGTAGATTGGCCAAACTGGTCTGAAAGGTTACAGCAAACCAACCCTACCGAAGCAGCAATGCTGTCGTTTACCTCAGACAAAAACAGCTATAAAGTCGGCGAAGAGGCTACACTCACTATACCCACTATGAGTGATGGCCACGCACTGATCAGCCTTGAAAATGGCAGCAAAGTTTTAAAAACTACGTGGATCGATACAAAAAAAGGTCAAACGCGATATAGTTTCCGGATTGAGCCTCAAATGGCGCCGAACATCTTCGTGAACATTACACTGCTGCAGCGGCACTCGCAAACGATTAATGACCTGCCTATCCGCATGTATGGAGCCATACCATTGTCAGTTGATGACCCGGAAACGATTCTTAAGCCGGTAATCAGTATGCCCGATAAAATACGCCCGGAGACAAAGTCAGCCGTAACAGTTTCGGAGGCATCCGGCAAGGAAATGACTTACACTGTGGCCATTGTGGATGAAGGATTATTGGATATTACCAATTACAAAACGCCTGACCCGCATGAAACATTTTATGCACGCGAGGCATTGGGCGTTAAAACGTGGGATTTATTTGACTACGTGATCGGCGCTTTTGGCGGTGGGTTGGAACGGATCCTGAGCATTGGCGGCGACGGCACAAATGGAACCAACCGAAATGTGTCTGTCAACAGGTTTAAGCCGGTTGTCAAGTTCATGGGGCCATTTCACCTCGGCGCCGGCGACAAGCAGACGCATACATTTACACTACCGCAATATATAGGGTCGGTTAAAGTGATGGTAATAGCCGGTCATAGCGGCGCCTATGGCCACGCCGAAAAAGCTGTTGCGGTTAAAAAGCCATTGATGATACTGGCCACTTTACCGCGTGTGCTCGGGCCGTCAGAGAAGATACAATTACCGGTTACCGTGTTTGCAATGGAGAATAACATCAAAACGGTGAGCGTGCAAGTGCAGTCAAACGCCTTCAGTAACCTTTCCGGCAATAATCAGAAAACTATCACATTTACAAAAACCGGTGATCAACTGGTGACTTTCGACTTAAGTGTTAAGGACTTTGTTGGCGTGGGTAAGGTAAAAATTATTGCCCGCAGCGGCAGCGAAACAGCGGCTTACGATGTTGAATTGAATGTGAGAAACCCCAATCCGCCTGTAACCAGGATACAGGAGAAAGAACTTCGGCCGGGTGAAAGCTGGGCCGCGGCCTATTTGGCAATTGGAATTAATGGCACCAATAAGGCTACGCTCGAAGTTGCCTCTATGCCGCCACTTAATCTCGCTAAGCGTTTAAATTACTTAATTGAATATCCATACGGCTGCGTGGAGCAAACCACCTCGTCGGCATTTCCGCAGCTATATCTTAACCAGGTAATGGACCTGAGCGATCGCCAGCAAGCAGAAATCGAAAGGAACATTAAAGCTACAATACACCGGCTGAATGGTTTTCAACTAACAGATGGCGGTCTTAGCTATTGGCCGGGTGTGGGCCAGGCTGATGAATGGGGCACCAATTATGCCGGACATTTTATGCTGGCAGCGCAGGCCAAAGGCTATAGTTTGCCACTGGGCTTTCTTGACCAATGGAAAAAATTCCAAAAAATGAAAGCAGTGACGTGGTCGCCCGATCCGCGCAGCTTCTATGGCGCTGACCTGGTTCAAGCTTACCGGCTGTATCTGCTGGCGCTGGCACGTTCACCTGAACTCGGCGCAATGAACCGCCTGCGGGAGTTCAAATATCTCACCATTGAAGCTAAATGGCGCTTGGCGGCCGCATACAAATTATCCGGGCAACCCGAAATTGCTTTGGGTCTAATCCGTGGCCTTCCGGTATTTATTAAACCCTATCGCTCACTATTTGGCACCTACGGTTCGGATATCCGCGATGAAGCCATGATATTGGAAACCCTTACCCTGCTCGGACAAACACAGAAAGCCTCTTCGCTACTGCGTACAGTTGCCAGCCACCTTGCTACTGATGAATGGTACAGCACACAAACTACAGCTTATGCCTTATTAGCTATAGCTGAATATTGCGGCGAGAACAAATCAGGCGGCAAATTGAATTTCAGTTACCAGGCCGCAGCTGCCAAAGGAAATATCGATTCTAAGTCATACCTGTCGCAATTGCCTGTGGATGCACGCGGAGGTAAGTTGGCGATAAGAAATAATGGCAGCAATAAACTATATATCAGATTGATACAACAAGGGCAGCCGTCTTCCGGGCAGGATGTACAGACCCGAATAGACCCGGACGTTTTAGGATTGCGCGTAGGCTACTTCACGCTCGGGGGCAAACCAATCGATCCTTCCAGCCTGAAGCAGGGAACAGATTTTATGGCGATTGTGAATGTTAAAAATCCGGGCAAGCGCGGCTATTATGCCAACCTCGCGCTGACCCAGATATTTCCTTCAGGCTGGGAAATATTAAACACCCGCCTGATGAACGATGCTGAAGCAACTGTGTCCTCACCTTCAGACTACAGGGATGTCCGGGACGACCGGGTAAATACTTATTTCAGTTTGCAGGAAGGTAAGGATGCTAACTACGTCGTAATGCTTAACGCAGCGTATGCCGGTAAATATTACCTGCCGGCAACCTATTGTCAGGCCATGTATGATAACTCCATAACTGCGTTGGTAAAGGGACAGTGGGTTGAAGTGGTGAAGTGATGGGTGTCAGTTAGATTGATTAAGCTGCAAATGGTCCGTTCTTTGATCCAGCTTAATTTTCTATGCTTATTTGCACCTTATACCCTGCCCTGAAGGCATTGACAATCGATCGCGGTGTGAGAACAATGATCTCGTTTAATGCATCAACAGATTTTGAATTATCATAGCCAAAAGGTGTCCAATGGTGTATTTGGTTTTTATAGGCGAGCCATGGCTCATTAGTTAATTGAATAAAAGTACCGTCGGGTAGGTGATTGACATCATCTGTATATGTCACCTTCCGCCCTTGGCTAATGCGTTCGGTTTGGAGGATTTCATCTATTCGGTTGATAGGGGTCTTATCATCAAAGCCATACTCCGGGTTGCCCTTTAGCCATGCCTCTTTAAAACGGCGATGGTCTGCATAGCGGCATTGGAAGCATGGCCGGTGACCTGCAGAAAAAGCGGTCGCTTCATCAAGAAAAAATAATTCCGTCCATCTGTCCGGCGTCATTACGTTGCGATGGCGGCCGCGAAATTCCAGCATGCAGATGATCCAGGCCTTTATTTTAAATGGGCGAACAATTTGCTTTTGTTCATTGTGTATAACACCGCGATTACCAAGCCATGTGCCGCGCGCGGTTGTGCTGATAATGTTTCCCGCCGGATCTACCCTGTTTTGTAATGCCATTGTGAATGTCCGTTAATAATAAAAATGTTGGCCCGGCTTTTTATATTACCAGAACAAATCATTTTCTCCTAAATAATTGCGAACCAATTTTAATATCTGCTCACCAAAATCAGTCGCCTTGCCTTCACCAAAGCTTTTTAACTGCGCAAGTTGATCTAACGAGCGCGGCAGCTTTGCGGCGATGTCTCTTAGTGCATTCTCTGTCATCAAAAGATATTCGGGTGTGCTGCGGTCTTCACTGATTTGCTTTCTCAAGCCTAGGAGTTGCTGATATAATGCAGGATTGACTATTTCCTTTTCTTTCGGCAAAGCTTTCGCATTCCAATTTTTAAATATAGGTTGAAATGTAAGCGCGGCTTCCTGCGCAGATGACGTTATATCCTTTGATGACGTTGCGAATGCCATGCGTGAGAAACTAGCCATTTTTGCCTTTAAATGAACAAGTAAATGATTTAAGTTTTCATAAAAGTCATCCGGAACGTCAGCAGTCGCTCTAGCTGCATAAAAGGCATTAAGATTATTGGAAAACATATTGAGCTTTGGCGTAAACCAGCTAACCGCTTTTTTTAGCCGGCCCAAAAAGTCGCTGTTCTTCCAGGCAGGCACATCACCATCCAGCGTCAAAATTTCTTTCTTTATAAATCGGTCGCCTATTGTTTTGAGCTCCGCCGCGCTGTTATCCGCAGGATTGAGCTTTATCCATGCCGAAGCCACTATCGAAAAATCAAAAACATCGCTAAGCACTTCGATATCGTAGTCATGAACAGATTTGTTGAGCAGCTCAATATTGGGGGCATGCACCCCTGCATATTGCATAAACGAAATAATCTGCGGGTCGGTACGTATGTTTTCTGCCCGTACAGGCTCTTTCAGTACCATCCCCTCCAGCGACCGGCACCGGCTTAGGGCAACATAAGTTTGCCCAAACGCAAAAGCGGCATCAACATCAATAATCGCCTTTTCAAACGTTAAGCCCTGGCTTTTATGGATGGTAATTGCCCAGGCTAGCTTTAAAGGATATTGGCTGAAAGAGCCGTTATTTGATTCGTTTATCTTTTGTTCGCTTTCCGAGAGCGAATATTTGACATTCTGCCAGGTTTCCTGCAAAACTTCAAAAGACGTGCCGTCGTCCAAAAATTCCAACGTAATATTTGTAGGCGACAAGGCCGTTATCCGGCCGGTTCGGCCATTATAATATTGCTTTTTACCGGAGCTGTCGTTCTTAATAAACATAACCTGCGCCCCAACTTTAAGCACTAGTTCTTCTTCTGCCGGATATGCCTCTTTCGGAAACTCCCCCTGCACAGCGGCTTTAAATGTCAGGGGTTCTCCTTCCAGTTCATGCAATCGTAGTTGATTTATATTGTTAACCAGCTGGTTGTGTGTGCTTAGCGTTACGTAATCTCTACGCCAGTTTTCATTAAGCCCGGGATCGTAACGTTGGTTCAGCTTCTCCAGTAATCCAGTATTGGCAACGCCGTCCCTTATGCTGTTTAAGATATCGATAAAAACAGGATCACGTTGCCGGTAAACTTTTGTGAGCTCAAATGTCAGCAAAAGAGACCTTTTAAATACCAGGCTATTGAAAAAATATGGCCCCTCATAAAAATTCCGCAATACGTGCCAGTCTTTTTCGTAAACCGGCGGCAACTGAAAAAGGTCGCCTATCATTAAAAGCTGGACACCACCGAAAGGCCTCACTGATCCTTTTATCTGCCGAAGTAGCGAATCAATATAATCCAGCGTATCAGCCCTTACCATACTGATCTCGTCGATGATAAGCAGGTCCAGGCATTTCAGCAATTTTGATTTTTCGAAGCTTACCGGCTTTAGTTCCGAATCATTTCCCGGAACCAAAGGCCCGAACGGCACCTGGAAAAATGAATGAATAGTAACTCCGCCCGCATTAATAGCGGCAACTGCCGTAGGTGCAACTATTGCCAGGTTTTTGTTGATGGTAGATTTAACAGAACGGAGAAACGTGGTTTTGCCGGTACCTGCCTTGCCGGTAAGAAAAACTGGTCGGTTAGTCTCAGTAAGAAAGCTGGTAATAAGTTCCTGCAAGTTATCCCCCGCCATCTATTAAGTCGTGTTGAATACGAAACAAATATGACGATTATTTAGGCAAAATGCTAATAAATTTAGTTAAAGTTATTTAACAGGTACTCTTATTTATTGAACTGCCCAAAATGCCACAATATGCCGGATGGGTCGTGCAAAAAACACTCCCGGCCCCAATCATAAACACGAATCCCGGTTAGCCTGACACCTTCGTATTTGGTCTGAAGGTTCAATGCGGATAGCTCTTTCCAATAACGCTCCACATCGTCCACCTCCATAAACACCATGGTATTGTCTATCCAGTCTTTCACATAACCATTTTGAAGATAAAAAGCAAGATTCCCTGTTTTAAATACAGACATTTGCGGACCCAGTTCAGTTTCTTCAAAGCCGAGGTCACGATAAAATTGCCGCGAAATATCAAAGTCTTTTGACCCGATAAATGGCCTTAACGATATGCCCTTGTGTTCCATAAGTGTTTGAATATAATGAGTGGCAGTAAATATCAGTAAAAAACATTTTACCCGCTCAGATTGCAGCGATTAAATGTATTTTATTGATTAGGATCAAGATTACGTGCCGGTAAGCCTATAAACTCCGCAGGCTTCAATTGTCGCTGGGCAGATATGGAGCTGCGGCGGCAAAGGATCATAGCTTGATAAGTATCGGCTTTTTATTGTGCGCTTCGCGTAAAATCATTAAGCGCCATGCGCCAGTTAAAATAATCTGCATTTAGCATCGCTTGTTTGATTATCTTATTATACCCACTATCAAAGTAAGCGGCAAGCGCCAGCGTATTTATCCCATTTTTAGGCTCGAATAATGTTCCAGCGGCATATCCCTTTTCATTATTTTGAGCACGTTTCAGATCGAATGGTACCGTACTTTTCACAAATTCGGCATGTGTTTTCTCGCCTGTCATGAACGGCACCATATAATCCACGCAGTTTTTAATGGATGAACCGTTGGCGGTTTTCCAGGTAAAATAGTTCTTTCCCGCAGCGCGATAAATAGCTATGCATGCTGATATTAAAGGTTCAAGATCGTAGGTTTGGTAATGAAAAGCATCGCGCTCTATAAAATCATGTGTAGTACCATCGGGGTTCAGGTTAATGTTGAGTTGTTTTTCAAGCTCACGGAAGATAGCGTTATTATAGCTGGTATCATGCAGCGTGTAAGCTATCAGGGTTACCATTTTAATGCGGTGTGAGTTCCAGTTATTGATGGCAGTGCCTTTGCTGCCCTTTGCATATTTGCTTTCAAGTTGCGCATCGGCTTTACCGTGCATCCAGGTATCGATAACTACCCTGTCTGCTGATCTGATGTTGTTCCTTATCAGGTCATAAGCAGTAACCATATCTTCAATTTTGGTTTCATTGATGGGATCGTCGGTAGCCCTATTGACTTTAGCCCATGCCAAAAGAAATTCAGTTGCTTTGTCCAGGAATTTGCGATCATCCAAAACTTTGTAAGTTAAGGCTAGCGCATATGTTTTATCCGCATCTTCAACGGCTTTTAAACTGGCAGTTTTCCTCGGATCCCCGGCCAGCAGGCCCTGCGAAAGTATTTCAGTTATGGGTTTTGGTGTTTCGTCAAGCGCCTCGTATGCTAATTTTTTATAGGTCTCGAAGGCCTTCTGATAACGTTTTTCACTTTTGATCGCCTTACGCATTGTGGCGATCTCTTTCGAATTAAGGCTGGCAATCTGCGCACTGGCAGTAACTGCAAAGGCAACTAAAAGCAGACAGCAAATAAGTTTTTTCATTTGTCAAGAGATCTTTCAATACCCAACTGCAGCCCCCGCAACTCGGCCAGGCCCCTTAAGCGTCCGATAGCTGAGTAGCCCGGGTTAGTTTTTTTATGGAGATCATCCAGCATCTTATGCCCATGATCAGGCCGGAAGGGCATGTTTATATCTTGACGGCCGGCGGCGATACGTTTTTGCTGCTCTTCGAGTAAAACTTTCATTACGGCATACATATCCACATCGCCGGCAAGGTGGTCCGCTTCGTGAAAATTGCCCTCGTCATCGCGTTTGGTGCTTCGTAAATGTATAAAATGAATGCGATCGCCTAACCGTTTTATGATACCGGTCAAGTCATTATCTGCCCTTACACCTAAGGAACCTGTGCAAAACGTCAACCCGTTGTTCGGGCTATTAACCGAGTTATAGATGTCTGCTATATCCTGCTCCGTACTTACTACCCTCGGCAAGCCAAGAATAGGGAATGGCGGGTCATCTGGGTGGATGCAAAGCAGCACTCCGGCCTGCTCGGCCGCACCGGTGATCTGTTTGAGAAAATAAAAAAGATTCGATTTAAGTGTTGCAGCGTCGATATGGTTGTATGACGCCAGCACCTTTAAAAACTCATCGGTAGTATAACCTTCTTCAGCACCAGGCAAGCCGGCAATAATTTTTTGTGTAAGCTGTTGACGTTCGTCGGCGCTAATTCCCTCAAAATAAGCTTTTGCTTTTGACAATATATTCGGCGGATAGCTATCTGCTGCACCCGGTCTTTTTAAAATAAAGACCTCGAATGCGGCAAAGGCAGCCACGTCAAATCTTAAGGCTGTAGAACCATCGGGTAGCGGATAATCCAGATCGGTACGCGTCCAGTCAAGCACCGGCATAAAGTTGTAGCAGACGATATTGATACCACACTTGCCGGCATTTAAGAGGCTCTCACGATAGTTAGCGATATATCTCTCATAATCGCCAGTTCGCTTTTTTATGTCCTCATGTACAGGTATGCTTTCAATTACCGACCATTTTAGCCCGGCATTTTCAATCATCTGCTTTCTTTGCATTATTTCGTTAACCGGCCACACTTCACCATTAGCAATATGATGAAGAGCGGTTACAATTCCTGTAGCTCCCGCCTGCTTTACGTCAGACAGGCTAACCGGATCACCCGGCCCAAACCATCGCCATGTTTGTTCTAAACCCATTTAAAATAAAGAATATAAATTTTGATTTTCTATATTTAACTAATCACGCAACAATTCATTTGAGTGTTCCGTTTTTTTTTGCGGAACACCTTGAGAAACCATGAAACATTCTAATATTCAGTTACTTACATTTCATACTAATTTCTAAACACTGATAATCAGATACTTAATGAGGGGTTTACACCTGTTACCCCCGGCGAAACGTTCTATCAGCAGCCCGCCCACATAGATTCAAAATAACCAAATTCACTAAAGAGTTACAATCAAAAGTCTGATAAGTCAAACCGGCTCATCGCTTAAGAGACATTAATCAGCAGCGTTTAGTAAACTTTACTATGGCTTCATAAGCATCATCCGTTATCATTATCTTTTAAGAATTCTGTCCTTGCAGGGCTAAACGCGTCCACTAACATACCATCTTCCAGGCAAACACAGCCATGCACCGCATACGGCGGTATATAATAACCGTCGCCTTTACGGAGTATCTTTACATCAATGCCAATCGTCATTTCAAATATACCGCTTTCTACGAAGCTTGCCTGCACGTGCCGGTGACTATGCAGCACGCCCCTGGCGCCCTTTGCAAACTTCACCTTTACCAGCATCAAATTATCGCCAAAACCCAATACCTGCCTGCTCATCCCCTCGCCTGCCGGTTCCCACATGTTTTCATCTCCGGATTGAAATAAACTACTTTGTGACATAGCGCTCTAGTTTTTTAACAGCCCTCCGGTATTAATCACAGGTTCTCTGTTGGCAATGCGTCTTTGCCGGAGCAATGCTTCCAGGTAGTAATAATCGGCATAAATTATAGGCACATCAATCTCGCTATGAGCAGGCTTATGGCCGGTGCTGTGCAGCAACAAAAACCCGCGTGCACTGTCGGCCTGAGCCTGGTAATTATTATAGAGACTTGTCAGAATTTTATCAGCTTCCTTCCTGTAGCTTTTGGCATTCTTGCTATAGGTACTAAGCTCGTAAAGCGCCGAAGCTGCAATTGCTGCCGCTGAAGCATCACGCGGCTGACCCGACAACTTAGCAGCATCATAATCCCAGTACGGCACTAGATCCGCAGGCATTTGTGGATTACTGAAAATATATTTCGCTATCTTTTCTGCTTGCTGAAGGTAAATCTTATTATGTGTTTCGCGGTAGCACATGGTATAGCCATATAACCCCCATGCCTGCCCCCGTGCCCATGCCGAACTGTCGGCAAAGCCCTGGTGGGTTTGTTTGTGCAGCACCTTTCCCGTTTCCGGATCATAATCAATCACATGATAAGAACTATTGTCGGGGCGAAAATGATTTTTCAGGGTGGTGTTAGCGTGGGTAACTGCTACTTTGTAAAAACTTGAATCTCCGCTTAGGCGGGTAGCTTCAAAAAGCAGTTCCAGGTTCATCATATTATCGATAATAACCGGGAACTTCCATTCTTTTCGGCTATCCCATGATTTAATGCAACCTACCACCGGGTTAAAGCGGGTTATCAGCGTTTTAGCGGCCTGGACAATGTCATCCTTATATTTTAGCTGATGTGTAAGGCGATAAGCATTACCCACGCTGTTGTATAACTTAAACCCCATATCGTGGGTGCCGCCATCGGTTTTCTCGCCTTCCATACCGGCAACAAAGGGCTCCGATTGCTCCAGCCAGAATTTATCGCCGGTGTATTCGTATAAAAACAATAGGTTTCCTGCAAAAAAGCCGCTGCACCAATCTTTTGACGACACCAGCACCAGCTTACCGTTTTTGTCCAGTGTGCGTGGCGATAGCAACTTTGGTTTGTTTAATTCCTTTTTTGCAGCTGCAGTTTCGGTCAGCAATAGCTTGGTTTGATGTTCTGCAAACTGAAATGCCCTGGAATTTATATCCTGGGACTGAACACTTGTGGTAAGGCAGCCGGCAAGCAGAAACGGTAATAGTTGTTGTTTAATACGCATGGTTTATTATTCGGCGAATCTTATTTTTATCACTAATTTTTTAACGGTATCGTAACCAGGCACTTTAATGTTAGGGCGGTGTGCGTCTTGTGGGAAAAACAAAAAGAATACACCCGGTTCCGCGGTATATGAAGTTCCTGTTGACGTATAGTTCGCAACATCCTTCGCAGCGTCATAGGGTTTTATTACCGTCGCCGTACCGGCATTAGCAACATCTATACGTTCCTTACCCTTAATCACGTATTGCAGATCAATATATTTCTTATGCGATTCCCAGCTTGCTTTATCAAGTCCTTTTGAAGGAGCTTCAGTAACGCTGGCATAGGCATTATCGCCATCCACAGGGTGTTTACCCGCACGCAGGGTATCCAGGTTTGTTGTTTTTAGGAACAAGAACACCTTATCCCAGATTTTCTTATTGCTATGGTATTGCCTGTAAAATTCATCAGGGTTAATAGAAACATGCGGATGTAGCTTCAGCCAATTTCTCCAGTTCCCGCTTTCAACCCATTTTATTGCGGCGGCATGGTTGCCATTTTCTGTTGCCCGCTGCTGGGCGATTGCCATGTTCCCCATCGTAATAAAACTAAAAGCGGAGATGGCGAACCGGTAAATAAGCTTGTTTTTTGTTTTCATTATAACTGGTTTAAAATAGGTAACACTCCGGACAGGACGGCTTGTGATTATTACAAGCCAATATTACGAGGTAAATGTTTATTTCCTGAGCAATCAGGGCACTATTTCTACGCAAACGTTATAGTGTATGCATGTTATAATCATAGTCCTGTTTTCGATAACGTTTGCGTAGAAATATTAGTCCGGTTATTTTAAATTAAAGTACCATAATTGTACACTTGCCAACAATTACAATCTAAAACTCCAAATTTTTCTGTTTTGAAAGTACTACACAGCGTTCATTTTGATGATTTCAAGAATTATCAAACGGATCAGATTCGCGACCGTTTTTTGGTTGCCGACCTTCTAAAAATTAATCAGTTCAACTGTGCATATACTCATTACGACCGTATGATTGCAGGCGTTGCAAATCCGGTTACTGAAAGCATTACCCTTGGTAATTATGATAATCTTAAATCTGATTTCTTTTTGGAGCGACGTGAGGCAGGTATCATCAATGTAGCAGGCCCGGGGGAGATTATCGCTGATGACAAAACCTATACGCTGCAAAAGCTGGATTGCCTTTACTTAGGCAAAGGCATACAAAATATAGTTTTCAAAGCGAAAGACGCCGGTAATCCCCCGGTCTTTTACCTATTATCTGCACCGGCTCACAAAACCTATCCAGCCGTCTTAATGCCGATGGACGATGCCGAGAAGGTGTACGCCGGTGATGCCGCATTGTCAAACAAGCGGATAATAAATAAGTATATTCATACAAAAGGAATAAAAAGTTGCCAGTTAGTAATGGGATTAACGATATTGCATACGGGCAGCGTATGGAATACTATGCCTCCGCATGTGCATGACCGGCGTATGGAAGCTTATTTTTATTTTGACATTCCGGAGGGCCAGCGTGTTTTTCATCTCATGGGTGAACAGTCGGAATCAAGGCATATAGTGGTTGACAATTATGGTGTGGTAATATCGCCGCCATGGAGCATACATTCCGGCGCCGGCACCAGCAATTACAGCTTTATCTGGGGTATGGGGGGCGAGAACCTGGACTACACGGATATGGACATGATTTCGATCGGGGATTTACGATGAAGACTGAAAAGTCAGTTAAGTCGGAAGAAGCTGCGGAAAAATTGGTTCACTAATTCATTAAATATGTCAGATAAATTCTCTTTAAGCGGAAAAGTAATAGTGGTAACCGGTGGTACCGGCATTTTGGGCAATTCGTTTGTAAACGGTATTGTGGAAGCCGGCGGCACAGTGGGTATTCTTGGGCGCAATGAAGCTGTTGCCGAAGAGCGTGCAGCTGCCATTAATTCGAATCGAGGCAAAGCCATTGCCCTGGTTGCCGATGTAATGAACGTTGATGAATTGGTTGCCGCCAAAAACAAAATACTGGATGCATTTGGCAGGATTGACGGGCTGGTAAATGGCGCGGGAGGTAATATGCCGCAGGGTGTTTTGCAGCCGGAAGACGATATCTTCAGTATGAATTTGCAGGGAATGAAAGAGGTGATGGATCTTAACCTTTGGGGTACGCTATATCCTACACAGGTTTTCGGGGAGGCGATCGCAAAAACCGGCAGGGGAAGCATCGTTAATATATCATCCATGAACTCCAAGCGGGCAATAACTAAAGTACTGGGCTACAACATGGGTAAAGCTGCTGTAGATTGCTATAACCAATGGTTCGCCGTAGAGCTGGCTAATCGCTATGGTGATGCGATCCGTATGAACGCCCTTGCCCCGGGTTTCTTCCTGACCGAACAGAACCGCAACCTGTTAACCACTCCTGATGGCGGTTATACCGACCGCGGCGGTAAGGTGATCCGCAATACACCATTTAAGCGCTTCGGGCACCCGGATGAATTGATCGGCGCAATCGTATGGCTATTGAGCGATGCCTCTGCTTTCGTTACCGGATCGATGATTTGCGTCGATGGCGGCTTTTCCATATTCGGGGGGGTCTGATGTGAGTTTATACGAATCTATTAAAAAATGAACCCAGCTAACAAAACCAATAAAACCAACTACCGGTGGGTGGTGGTTACCCTGCTGTTTTTTGCTACTACTATTAATTATCTCGACCGCCAGGTTATCGGTCTTTTAAAACCCACGCTGGAAAAGCAGTTTGCCTGGACCGAGGAGGATTACGGCTATATCGTTATGGCATTCCAGGCGGCTTATGCTATTGGTTTACTGGCGTTTGGGGGATTTATTGATAAGCTGGGTACACGCATAGGATATACCCTGTCTTTAGTAGTTTGGAGCCTGGCAGCTATGCTGCATGCTATCGTCAAATCCACGTTTGGATTTGGATTGGTAAGGGCAGCTTTAGGTCTTGGCGAATCAGGGAATTTTCCGGCTGCCATTAAAGTGGTGGCAGAGTGGTTTCCGAAAAAGGAACGGGCGTTAGCCACCGGTTTGTTTAATTGTGGCGCGAATATTGGCGCCGTTGCGGCCCCGATAATGGTACCATGGATATTAGGCGTTTACGGTTGGCAAATGGCCTTTATAATTACGGGCGCTTTGGGCTTTGTGTGGCTGGTATTTTGGTGGATTTTTTATGAAGTACCGGGTCGTCATAAAAAAATAAATGAAGCTGAATACAAACACATACACAGCGATATTGGCGAGGCGGAGGTTGAGAACGAAACTCAGCAAAAAGTAAAATGGGCAAGACTTTTCAGCATCAGGCAAACCTGGGTATTTGTAGTCGGCAAGTTCTTTACCGATCCAATATGGTATTTCTTCCTGTTTTGGCTGCCCTCCTATTTTTCGAGCACATTTCACCTTGATCTTTCAAAACCAAGCTTACCGCTCGCATTGGTGTATACCGCTACTACCATCGGCAGCATTGGCGGCGGGCAACTGTCTTCATGGCTGATAAGAAAAGGTATGCCTGTATTTCGCGCCCGGAAAATGACCATGCTGATCTGTGCGTTATGTGTTGTTCCGATATTTGCCGCCCGCTACGCCACTAATATATGGGAGGCTGTCGCGTTAATAAGCTTAGCAGCCGCTGCACACCAGGCCTGGAGCGCCAACATTTTTACGACCACATCTGACATGTTCCCCAAAATTGCAGTAAGCTCGGTTGTTGGCATCGGGGGGATGGCGGGCTCTGTCGGAGGTATTATCTTTCCCTCATTCATCGGCTGGATATTGGCCACATATAAGCAGGCAGGTAATATTACAGCGGGTTATAACATCATTTTTACAGCATGCGCCTGTGCCTATCTATTTGCCTGGTTAATAATGCATTTACTTGCTCCGCGGATGAAAATTGTCAAATTATAATTTAATTAATTAGCAATAAGATAGTATTTTAGTTACATTGGCTTGAACGTTAGGGCAGCCCCGGCCGTTAGTTTAAGCTGATATGAACTTTAGTACCATCACAATAAAAGATATTGCAACAGCGCTTAATCTATCTGTATCAACAGTATCAAAAGCGCTGAGAGATAGCTATGAAATAAGCGAAGCGACCAAAAAGCTGATAAACGACTATGCCCGCGAACATAACTATCGCCCTAATCCCATCGCTCAAAGCCTAAAGCAAGGGCAAAGCAAATCCATTGGCATTGTAGTGCCAAGCGTGGCCAATCAGTTTTTTTCGCAGGTTATTAATGGTATCGAGTCGGTGGCTTATGAGGCGGGGTTTAACGTAATTATCACGCAGACACATGAGTCGCTTGAGCGTGAGATTGCCAACGTGGGGCACCTCACCCATCGTTCTATCGATGGCCTGCTCATATCGTTATCTACCGAAACGGAAGACATCGGTCATCTGAAAAGACTTCACCAGCAGGGCTTGCCCATTGTGTTTTTCGACCGCGTATCAGAAGAAATTGAAACACATAAAGTAATAGCAGATAACTTCAAAGGGGCTTATGATGCCACCCGGCACCTGATAGAATCAGGCTACACCCGTATTGCCCATATCACCAGTCCGCCGAGCATCTCCATCACTGTAGAACGGTTGGCTGGCTACACGCAAGCGCTGGCTGAAGCAGGCATAGAGCCCCCGAATGAATACGTTAAGTACTGCGCACATGGCGGACGAGATATTAATGAAATAGAACATGCCGTTAACGACTTGCTTTCGCTTAAAGCTAAGCCCGATGCCATCCTGACAACTTCAGACAGGATTACAACTACCACACTTCACCTGCTTAACAAACTTGGTGTAGCTATTCCGGAAGAAATAGCACTTGTCGGCTACACTAATACCACGCTTGCTGATGCTCTGAATCCATCCCTCAGTTCAGTTTATCAGCCCGGTTTCGAGATGGGGCAAAAAGCTACGGAATTGCTGCTGAGTCTTATTTTAAGCAAAAGACCAGTTTACGAATTTGAGAAATTGGTTTTACCTACCCAACTTGTGATACGCAAGTCGACATCTCCAAAAAACGACGGGCAATAAGCTACACCTATACTTAGTGTTTCCAACTACTTACCGGCTTAATTGATAAATCAGGCAGCGTTTGGATATCAGCTACCCTTTAGCGAAAACGATGTCGTAAATAAATATGCTCTAAAACTGCGAAACCAAAGGCAATCAAGATACTTTTGGTTTATGTAGTTGCAGAAACACCAATTATAAGCCCTGCACGCCATTTAATTTTTTTTTAAATAATGAAACGCACGCTGTTCATCTGTGTACTCTTCGTGTATCCATTTGCCATTTCCAGGGCGAACGCCCAAACCGTTGCTCTTGATTATTATTTTAATCATGAAACGCATACCGACAAAAATGGAGAGACGCAACGTTATCATTACACGTGGGAAGATACGGCCAATTCGGGTTTTTCTGTTTGGGGGAGTATTTTCAAATCACAGGGTGCATCACTTATTAATATCCCGGGTGCGCCTACCCGCGAAAGCTTAAAGGGAGTCTCGGTTTACATCATTGTGGACCCCGACACGAAGAAGGAGAACCCCAATCCGAACTACATACAACAAGCCGATGCCGACAACATTGCGCAGTGGGTTAAAGCCGGTGGCGTACTCGTTATCATGGCGAATGACAGTGCCAATGTTGAACTGGAACATTTTAACATCCTTGCAGGCGAATTCGGCCTTCATTTTAACAGTGATATGCAAAATCACGTTATTGACGATGCCCATTTTGAAGACGGTGCGGTCATTATTAATAATAACCCCATATTTAAGACTGCGCACCATGCATTTATGAAAGATGTTTGCGGCATAACCATTTCAGGCAAAGGAAAACAGGTGCTTCAATCGCAAAGTGGCGCTGCTATTGCCGCAGTTGTCAACTATGGTAAAGGTATAGTGTTCGCTGTTTCGGATCCATGGTTTTATAACGAATACGTAAATGGGCGGCTGCCCGCCGGGTTTGACAATGACAAAGCTGCCGCCGACCTAACCAGGTATCTTATTTCAAAAGCTCATTCAATCAATTAACCAATCTATAATCAACCAAACTGAACTGACATGAAAAATAAAACCGACTTATAGCGATGTAATTTCCGCTAATGCCAACTTCTGGCAGTAATAAAATCTGATTCTTTATTTAAAAACAAAAAAAAGACGGAGAAAGGCCGTCAGGGAATCTTATTGTCAAAAAATTAATTCTTAAACGAGAATATGAAGAATAGACCTTTACAAAAATCCATTAAAACATGTGCTATTTTATCTGCCGCATCGATTTTTGCTGCGATGGGTAATACATATGCACATACAACCGACGTGCGTACTCCATTGGTAACGCATAAGGTTACCACTGCATTCAATACACCACTTGTTAAATTCGCTAAAATTACGGGTGTGATTACCGATGAAACTAATCTGCCGCTGCCGGGTGCCACTGTAACAATTAAAGGCACCACCACAACAGCGATAACCGATGTGAACGGACGTTATAATATTGAGGCGGATGCTAATGCGACACTGATATTCTCATATATCGGCCGCGAACCGCAGGAGATCGCGCTAAATGGCCGGACAACTTTAAATGTCAAGCTTTTACCGTCAGCCAAGGACCTTAACGAGGTAGTGGTCATCGGTTATGGTACCCGCCAGGTAAAAGACGTTACAGGCGCTATTACCAGTGTCAAGGCGGATAAATTTCAAAATGACCATCCGCAAAGCGTTACTGACGTATTAAGGGGCTCCGTACCAGGTATTTCAGTAGGTTTAAATACTTCTCCAAAAGGCGGCGGCGTAGGCGACCTGCAGATAAGAGGCCGCAATTCATTGTCAGGGAGTACAAATCCACTGCTGGTTTTGGACGGTGTAATTTATCCCGGCGACCTGGCAGACATCAACCCGGACGATATCGACAGAATCGACGTACTGCGCGATCCAAGCGCGCTGGCTGTTTATGGCGCACAATCTGCAGGTGGCGTTGTAGCCATTACAACAAAAAAAGGCAGAAAAGGCAAGCCGGTAATCACGTTAAATGGCAACGTTGGCATCGCCCAATTACTCGAAAATCAGGAATATTACCAGGGAGAGGACTTCCTTAAATGGCGTGCCGATGTACAGCGCAGCGCTAATACATCCAACCCATACTATTACTACAGCGACCCGCGTGCACTGCCCAGCGGTGTCACAATCGATCAATTTTTAAATGGCTCCACAGGTGACCCTGTTACCGTTTACCTGCAGCGTTTAGGGTTGGTTCAAAATGAGATCGACAATTATAAAAATGGAAAAGTTACTGACTGGTCGAAACTCATCTTCAGAAACGGCGTGCGCCAGGATTATACTGCAAGTTTATCAGGCCGAAACGATAATATCAGCTACTACCTGTCGGGGAACTTCACGAAAAACCAAAATCTGATTCAGGGTGGCCAATATAACAATAACCGCTTTCGTGTTAACCTGGAAGGCCGGGCGACTAAGTTCCTGACTGTCGGCGTTAACGCGCAATTTGCAAACCGTAATGAAGGAGCCTCCGCAGGTTCATTAAGCGGCCAGAGCATTGACCGTACAGAAGCCGACTGGACCCAGATCATTAACTCTTCACCTTATGGCGATATGTATAACCCTGACGGTTCGTTACGCCGTATTGACACTGACGATAGCGGTCTGAACCAGCGAAATCCTTTCTTAGGTAACAAATACAACTCTAACGTTGCCGTGCAGAATGTTTTGTTTTCTACCTTATTTGCAAAAGTAGATTTGCCATTCGGCATCAAATACACCCTTAACTTTTCGCCGCAGATAGAGTCATACAGAAATTTTTTCTTCCGTCCGGTGGCTAACCCAAATGAACTTTCAGGCGGTACCGGTATCCGTACTATGGAAGACAGGTACAGGTATAACCTGGATAATATCCTGAGCTGGAATAAAACTATCGGCATCCATAGTTTTGATGCAACTTTTCTTTTGAATAAGGAGAAATACCAAACCTGGTACACCCGCGCATCAAATACGCAATTCAGTCCGAGCGATGTACTGGGGTATCACAATATAGGTGCAGGCACGCTGCCGGTTGAAAGCAGCGATGACCGTGTATACAATGCCGATGCGCTGATGGGTCGTATTAATTACGCATTACTGGGCAGGTACAACGTTACGCTTACCGTACGGCGCGACGGCTTTTCGCCTTTCGGTTTAAAACAGCCAAGGCAAAGTTATGCCAATGGCGCTGTGGCGTGGACCTTCAGTGATGAGAAGTTTTTCCAAACGGATTTCTTTAAATGGCTCGATTACGGTAAACTGCGCGCCGGTTATGGATCCAACGGTAACCGCCTGCAAAGTGGCACTGCGGATCCGAGCCTCGCACTTGCTGTAATTTCTACCGGTAAATATCCTGTGGTTAGCCCGTCGGGTGTAGTAACTAATAACAATACCGTTTATGTAAGCACACTTCAGAACGATGCGTTAACCTGGGAGCGAACCACAGGCCCCAATCTTGGTTTGGACTTCGCCATATTGCATAACCGCTTGAGCGGCTCTATTGATGTTTATAACCGGAAAACAACCAACCTGATTGTCGACCGATCATTATTAATGGTTGAAGGCCTTGCTAATCCTAATGTGCTTACGAATATCGGCGAGGTTAATAACCGCGGTATCGAGGTACTGTTACAGGGCAAAATTATGAGCAGCAGGAATTTTAGCTGGAACGCTACCGGAACATTTTATCTGAACCGCAACAAGATAGTGCATCTGTACGGCGAATACCAAACGAAAGATGCAAACGGCAACACCATCACCAGGGAAAATAACGATATAGGCAATGGCTGGTTTATAGGCCACGATGTAAATGCGGTATGGGATTATAACATCCTCGGGGTATGGCAAATTAATGAGGCTGACGAAGCTAAAAAATACAAAGCAGTTCCCGGTGATTTTAAACTGGAAGACAGGAACGGCGACTTTAAATTCACCAATGATGATAAGGTATTCCTGGGATCAACAAATCCAAACTTTACCTGGTCGCTGCGCAACGACTTCAACTTTTTGAAGAACTTCGATTTTTCTTTCATGGTAGTATCCAATATCGGACAGCTAAGGCAGTTTAACCAGGCCATAAACAACCCAGGCGGCGTAGGTATAAACCGAACAAATTCATACGTACTGCCTTACTGGACACCCGACAAGGCGATCAACGATTATGCACGTTTGAATTCAGGCTCCTCAGGTACTACAATAAACGTATGGCGCAAGGCTTCATTCCTGCGGTTCCAGACCGCATCATTGGGCTATACCTTCGCTCCTGCCCTTATCAAACGTTTAGGTATGTCGAGTGCGAAGGTATTTATTAATGCCACTGATGCTGCAGTAGTTACAGGCTGGGCCTTATGGGATCCGCAAAACGGCGGGCCTACGCCAAGGTACCTGTCAGCAGGTTTCAATGTTACTTTTTAATGGATAAACTGATTAAGACATGAAAAATTTAAAAAACAATATAATCGCCGGTCTTGCAATTACTGCGGTGTTTGCCGCCGCCGGATGTACAAAGCGAAGCGACCTGTTCCCCGAGGCGCCTTCGAAATTTACACCTGATAATACGCTCAACACACCGGCAGCTTTCAGGAATGCATTACTTAACCTTAATTTAGGAATAAGGTCTGAATATTTTGGTGACTCAGCGCCGTTATTAACAGAATCTATCTTCACCGATGCCGCCGTTGAGGGCACAACAGACAAAACTACTCCTGCCCAGGATCTGAACGTGAGGATAACCCCCACTGCGAACCTTAATAGCAACGACTATAACAAAATTGGGTGGTATTGGCAAAACTGGTACCAGGGCATACATGACGCAAACGTTATCATCTCAAGGATAGACAACACAAAATGGCCAAGCCAAACCGACCGCGACCAGGCCTTAGCGACCGCATACTTCCACCGCGCATATCGCTACTACCGCCTGGTACACGAGTTTGGGGACGTTCCTTTAGTTTTAAAGGAAGAAACCAAGGTGAATACCGGCTATTTCACTACAAAGCGCATGGTGATTTTAAAACAAATGAAAACCGACCTTGAGTTTGCCATCACAAAATTGGTTGATAACGGCAATAAAGGAGAGCCTTCAAAAGGCGCCGCAGCTCATTTGTTAACTAAAATCAACCTGGCGATGGGTTTATTTGATGATGCCATTGCGTCTGCCAATGTAGCTATCAATGGTCCCTACGCTTTAATGACCGGTCGTTTCGGCATTGTTGCAAATGATGCCACCAAGAACGTTGTATGGGATTTACATCGCCCAGAAAACAAATCCATTCCGACAAATACAGAAGCATTATATGTAGTTATTGACCGCGAAGACCTTGACGGCGCTACGCAGTTCGGCTCGCAGGTTATGCGTAATTGCGTACCAATGTGGCACAACGGCACTATTTTAACACCCGGCGCCCTGAAACCTGGTATATCTGACAAAGTAACCGAAGATATTCCGCTCACCTTATTATATGGGCGTGGAATCGGCCGTTTACGCGGCACCCCGTATGCAACCAAATATATATGGACAGATACCACAGATCTTCGCCATAAAAAAGGAATGTGGATAGACATGACAGATCTGGTTTATAACAACCCGGCTATTAAAAAAACTGATCCCACCTGGTACGGCAAGCACCTGGAACAGTACACAGCAGAGAATGTTAACCAGCGTTTCTTAAACGGCGCAAAGGATACCATTCGCGCCTGGTTCGGCTGGCCACATTACAAGGTATTTATCGGTTCCGGACTGTATGCAACCGATAAATGGTGGAGCCCGCCACGCGGCACCAACACCGATTGGTATGTATTCCGCCTGGCAGAAACTTACTTACTACGAGCTGAAGCTTATTACTGGAAAGGCCAAAATGCACTTGCAATGGATGACATCAACCGTGTAAGGACACGTGCGCAGGCCAAATTGTTAACTGATCCAAGCGCAATAAACATCGGAACGATACTCGACGAGCGGCAGAGGGAGCTGTATTGGGAAGAACCGCGCAAAACTGAACTTACCAGGATTGCCTATATTTTTGCAGAAACCGGCAAAGCGGCCTACAATGGCAAAACTTACAACCTGGCAAATTTCTCGACAGATAATTTCTTTTACGACAGGATAATGGAGAAAAATGATTTCTATAAAAACCCGGCAGTAATAACAAATTCCGGCAACCATTTCACTATTTCACCTTATCATGTATTGTGGCCAATACCACAAAGCGAGATAGATTTAAACATTAACGGACATATCAATCAAAACAAAGGCTATTCAGGTTCCGAGACCAATATACCACCGTTAGATAAAATTCCTTAATGCCACCTGCCTGTGCATAACAAGCTTAATTTAAATTTGAGTAAGTTGTTGGTTAATTTAAGATCGCCAGGCCCGTAAAAGGGCCTGGTTTGTTATTTAGCCAACTATTTTGATATCAAAACAGCCCTAAATATGATCAAGTTAAACTACCTGAAAATTTTAGCCTGCTTATTATTGACGGCATGGCACGCGCCTGCGGCGAAATCCGATTTTAAAAGGCAGGTTGAGAGCACCCTTCGCCCTTATATTCTGCACGAAGCCGCATGGGCGCTGACTCAACAGCCCTTAACCATTACTTCCGAAAAATGCGCACGAAGCATGGGCAGTAAAAACGATTTTTATTCAGAAGGGGATTATTGGTGGCCTGATCCGGCTAATCCGGACGGACCTTATCTACAAAAAGACGGGCTGACCAATCCGGCTAACTTTACCGCGCACAGGCTGTTAATGATCCGTTTTAGTCGCATTGTAGGAGCGCTGGCATCTGCCTATAAACTGACACATGATGTTAAATATATAAAGCAAGCCGAAAAGCATATTAAAGCTTGGTTTGCAGACAGTGACACCCGCATGAATCCTAACCTTTTGTATGCTCAGGCGATAAAAGGCGTGGCAACTGGCCGTGGTATAGGGATAATAGATACCATACAATTAATGGAAGTAGCGCAGGGAATGTTAGTAATGGGAGAGTCACCAGGTTTTGATAAGGATATTTTAGCAGGGGCAAAAGCGTGGTTTAAACAATACCTGGATTGGCTGACCACACATAAATACGGTAAAGATGAAATGAACGCCAAAAATAATCACGGTACATGCTGGGTAATGCAGGTGGCTTGTTTTGCGCGCTTTGTCGGCGATAAAAAATTATTGAAATTTTGCAGTAACCGGTACAAAAATGTGTTGCTGCCTGCGCAAATGGCAGCAGACGGGAGCTTCCCGTTGGAGTTAAAGCGGACTAAACCCTATGGCTATAGCATTTTTAACCTGGACGCAATGGCAACTATTTGCAATGTACTAAGTGGAAAGCAGGACAATTTGTGGCTTTATGAAACACCGGACGGGCGGTCGATAAAAGAAGGCATCAAGTTCCTCTATCCTTTTTTGACCGACAAAAACAAATGGCCCTACCCTAAGGATGTGATGTATTGGGACAACTGGCCTGTTGCCGGCCCGGCATTGTTGTTTGGGGCAATGAGCTATCACAACCCGCTTTGGCTAAAAACCTGGCTGTCTCTTAACCACGATCCGCGGGAACCGGAGATCATCAGAAATATGCCGGTGAGACATCCGCTAATCTGGCTAAACTAAAAGTAATTTTGGTTTCCCATTATTTAAACAATCTACTTCATAGCGAAAACGATTTCGTAGAAATTATAGTCAACACATTAGGAAATCGAACATAACATACTGTATATTAGTATATAAGCCAATTACAACCGCATTAATAATGCAGAATGCAAAAAAAATTCGTCAGCGGCCGTAGACAACGATTTTGCAGGTAACTAAATTTTAATCATTAATCTTTAACGCTATGAAAATTAAAAATCATACTGGGCTTCCTATTGCCCTTGTTTTAATGCTTGCCTTGTTCTTTTACAGCTGTAAAAAGACGATTCACCGGTTAAAAGCAAACCTGATTTGCCAAAAACGTTTGCAAGTGTCCCCACTTCAGGATTTGTACACCCAGGTATAGTGAATACAAAAGAAACCCTGGATTATATAGCGCAGCAGGCAAACTCCGGCGATGCGAACCGCCTGGCAGCTTACCAGTACGTACTCAACTATTGTAACAACCATAGCCCGAGCGGTCAATACAAAGCTACCGTAAATGTCGCCGGTGGCGTAAGCACTCCTGACGAAGCTGCATTTAAGGGCGATGCTTTATTGAGTTACGCGCTTGCACTGCGCTGGGCTAAAACCGGGACCGGCTCTTATGCTACAACGGTAAAACAAATATTGGATGGCTGGGCAAACGCCTTCCGCGGCTTTAGTGTTTCCGGAAGCAACCCATACCAGGCTTACCTGGAAGCGTCGTGGGCGGCGCCGACATTTGTAGCCGCTGCCGAAATCATTAAATATTATGTACCCGCCAACGGCCAGGGGGCCGGATGGACAAGTGCCGAAAATACTCAGTTTTGCACTTTTTTAAACAGGATGAAAGACAATTACATCAATCACGCCACAGACCCCGAGTACAACAATAACTGGAATGTGTCAGAGGGCTGGGCAAAAATTGCCATAGGCATTTTTGAGGATAGCCAGACCGTGTACCAAAACGGAATTACGGTGATTAAAAATGTTTTGCCTATAGTAATTGCCTCAGATGGCTCCATGGACGGCGAGATTTGCGGGTATCATAACGACTATGTGCATTTCCAATACACGCTTACCGGCTTGAGCTACGCGGCTAACACGTGTGGCATACAAGGTGATTTATCCATCTATTCGGCCAGCAACAGCCGGCTGCTTACCGGTTATAACTATCACTATAAGCTGATGCATGGCACGGTATCGCCTCCCTGCTCGCCAAGAGGGAACCCTTCGAACCCGATATGGCCAGGCATTAATGTAGCAGACAGGCATTATAATACTGCTGAAACCAATTACATAGCCAATCATTATGTACCCGATACCAATGGATTACCCGGCGGAGATGTGGGCTTTTTATGCTGGACAAATTATACACACCATAATGTTCCAACTAATTTTTAGGACCATCACAAAATAAAGAAAATAAGCAAAAAACAAAAGGCTCCTCTTCGAGTCGGGGAGCCTTTTGTTTTTGAAGCGGAGAGGGAGGGATTCAAACCCCCGGTACCGGTAAAGGTACACCTGATTTCGAATCAGGCACATTCGATCACTCTGACACCTCTCCGGGTTGGGGCGCAAATATAGCTATTTCAGATTCTTTATGATGGATTTATAAAACAAATTTTATTGACCTATAACGATTCCTGGTGACCGCCGGTAGTTATAATCGAGCTGTACATGCTGATATATCTGCTTACCAGTTGCTGTCCATCAAAGTCGGAGCGGATTGCAACCGGAGCGGTGTCTCTAATTCGCATAAGCTCATCCTGCTGACTATAAATAAAATTGATCCTGTCGGCTATGTTAGTAGCATCCAGCGAACATTCCCATCCAAAATTATGTTCGGCAACATATCGCTGCAAACCCACAAAGGGACTCAGCAAAACCGCTGTTCCCTGGCTGAGGCTTTCTATCACTACGTTACCGAAATTTTCATCATACGAAGGCAATACCAATAAATCATGGTTGTACAATAAATTAAATTTATCCTCACCCATAAATCCCGTCCAGGTTATATGCTCTGCAACATTGTGCTTATTCGCTATACTTTTTAATGAGTTTATGTAGTCTGTTTCGCCGTCGCCGGCTATAGTTAAATGGTATGGTATCGTCAATTGCGGCAATGCTTCCATAAGCAAATCAAGTCCTTTCTTCTTTTCTATTCTCGATAAAAAAATCAATCTTAATAACGAGCCTGATTTGCGGCCGGTAAATTCTTTAAAAGGTAGCTTTACGAAGTTTGGTATAGTGGTAAAACTATAGGGATTGATGATATTTACTAAGCCCTCCTCTTCCCTATTTGAGGTAACGTGTATATAACAGCGGTTTAGCAAAGGCCTTCCGATTAATCTATGTATAAGCCCCTTTATACCGCTGTTTTTGTTTTGAAACGAGTAAGAACTTAACGTACCCCTTGACGATACGAAGACGGGAACCCCCCGTATCAAAGCGATTAAACACGATAGCACCGATACCGTGTTCCACCAGGCATTTATATGAACAACATCAAACTGACGGCAACTCTTCCACAACTTGGCCAGTAATCCGGGCGAGAAATGAGTATGATCTTTGGTAAACCGCCTGAAATAAGTCACTGACACGCCATCTATATTTTGCGGCTTGCCGGGGGCTACTTGTAACTCTTCTTTTCCGTTGGCTGTGGTTGCATATACTTCGGTATAAATACTTGCTTTTACTAATTGCTCGGCAAGCATCGATATCGACATGGTTGGCCCTCCGTAAATATACGCCGGCTTATAGGCGGCGCAAATTTGTAAGATCCTCAAACTTCCTTCAAGATATTTTTAGAACGCATCAATTTAAAAATTACCCACATGGTAACATACGACCAAAAAACAGAGTTGACGATGAATTCGAAGCTTAGTCCCCGCCAAAAAATTTGAAACAGACCACTGAAGATTAACGCCGTACCTAAAATATAACCGCCAAATAGCTCTTCGGCCTTACATGCAATTGACTGTGCTACTGCGCCATATAAAAACAGGAAAATGAAAATACCTGCCGCCCCGAACGACAAATAAGCATCTACTATAAATGCAGGCTTTGCCGATACGTTGGAGTTTCTGTTAACTACCCCTGCATCGTAAACGCGCTCCATAATTAAATCTTCAGTAACTGGCTTCGATGGCCAAAACACTCTGGGCACTACGGCCATTGCCGACTGCTTCAGCAATTGGAAATGATAAAAGTCTATCCTTTCCGGGGTGGATCTCACATACCTCGTAAACATCTCGATCTCGCTGAGCCTGTATACCAGGAAACCCCAGTTAGTTTCGTCCCGGTTATCATTATTTAAGGCTGCGTTAAGGGCGGTTTGGCTCGCATCATCCGCATTCTCTTCGCCACTCCATGCAGTTTGCCTGAAACTGCCCACATACGCTGGTAAAAATATAAAAAGTGCGATTATAGCCGGAACGAACACTATCGTTACCGTTTTTTTATAATTTGGATATAAAAATATTCCAAGCACTAATACACTAATGATAATAGGCTCTTTAAAGCCGGATGTTAATGCATTATAAAAGTTGAAAATATACAGAGCAATACATATTAATGTATTAGGCACTTTTTGTAGTGGTAAAGCAAACGCCAGGGCCAGGGTGCCTGATATAAAACTAAGAGAGCTCAATTGAAAATAAAACTGGGCTAGTCCTGGGATACGCAAAAAAACCAAAGACACCGGGAATGAAATTAATGCCATAAGCAACAACAGGTTTGCGAGTTTTTCCTTTTCTACATGATATCTTTTTCGGACGGGATATTTCATAAACATTAATAACCCCGATGCAAATGCTGCATGCCCGAGGCAATAATAACGCTGACATTGTGCAGCCAAAGCCAATGCGTCCTGATCGATGGCCAAGACAGAATTAGTTTTGCTCAGATATTCGTATCCCAAAAGGCTTAGGAAATAAAATATAGATGTACAGCACATATAACCGGCAAAAATGATCTGGACGATAAAAATGGGCCGCATAAGCTGTGCGGATAAGTCGCGGTCTTGGGGCAAGGGCTTTACTTTGCCGGTAAGTGTTACAAAGAATATGAAGAAAGATCCAAGCCAGGCAATAAAATAAGAGGTGACGGGCGAGGGCTGAAAGAGCATCGCAAGTCCCCAGGGCAAATAAAGTATCAAATATTTTTCGATGCCATTGTTTTTTTTCATCGGTTATGACGGGATGCAGAACAGGTTGCCGCCTTCTATTTGCTGTACAGACGTAATTAATTCGCAACCAACTGATGTTACCTGGTAGAATGTATAACCAAGCGATTGCAGGAATTGATAGCAATCACCTATGTTTTGACCATTATTTATCCAATAGTTTTCGTCGTATTCAAAAATAACATGGGGCTTATGCCGCTCTATCGTATGCTTTAAACCGAGAAGTACTTTATATTCAAAGCCCTCAACGTCGATCTTAATCAAAGCGATTGATTTGAAACTCCGTATCTCAGAAATATTATCACCAGCTTTAATAATCACGTGCTGTTTTTCAGTACCGGTAGCGGCGCTACCCAAGCTGAACGTGCCCTGGTTCCAGTTGTTGGTGCTGATAGGAAACTCATCTTCGCTATCAATATCTGATAAGGCAAATGGCAGTAAAGTAACATTATTCGCTCTATTAAGTATAATATTTCGCCTGAATTTTTCCTGCAGATAATATAATGGCTCGAAAGCGATTACATTACCTGATTGGCCAACGCATTGTGACATCCGGAGACTTTGTAACCCGATATTAGCCCCTATATCCAATGCGTTATCGCCATCTTTAAGGGAAATCCTGATCAGCTTATTTATCTCTTCCTCGTATGTGCCTAAGCTTAAAATAGTCCATTCGATATAGCTATCGGCGTTGGCATAAATAGCTATGTTCTCCCCTGTTAGCCATGCAATACCGTTCTTTATACCCGATTTAAGTTTATCCGACGGCCTCAATAGGTTGGATAAACGCTCCTTACCCGGCAGTTTCCAGTTGCGCGTAAAATCCAGTTTGATTCGGTCAATTCGTTTCATTTTGTAATTTATGTTCGATTGCCTCTGCAATGTGTAAAAAACTGTATCGCTTGATAATGTGCTGCGATTGCTTCCCCATTTGAGTCAGGGAATATTTATCTATAGTCAGCGCCTGTAACTTTTCAACTAAGTCCTGAACGTCACCACTCCTGAAAATGCTGCCATTAATGCCTTCTTTTACCAGGTCAGCGGCGCAGCCTACTTTGTCAGAAACCAATACGGCTTTCCCGCAAGCCATAGCTTCATTTACGGCAAGTCCCCAGGTTTCTCCCGGGCCTGCAGAGGGTAAGCAAAATAAATCACATGACTGATAAACAACCGGCATAGCCGATTGATTTTGAAACTCGATGAAGCTGACCTGAGTATTTCCGCCGGCAGCTGCCTTTAACGTATTCGCCAGTGCGCCATCTCCCACAAATAACAACCGGGTAAGAGGAATATTAGCCGTCATGAAAGCATTCAATAATAATCCCGGCGATTTTTTGTTCTCAAATTTACCTGCAAAAAGTATTGTAATATCGGTGTCGCAGATGCCAAGCTCTTGTTTAAATTTTCGTACTTCGTCGTCTCTGGAAAGGCTGAACCTGTCGTTGTCAACAGCATGAGGCGCAAAACTCAATTTATTTTCTGATAAGCCATATCTTTTGAAATAAAGTTTATTGTTTGCACCAACGTAAAAGGCGTGATCGATATGGTTGTAAAGCCATTTTAAAAAGAAAATTTTCGCTAAGCGTCTAGCCCCTTTCACATCATCCAATAATGTTGAATCGCCGCGGAAATATACCGGCATTTTGTTTTTAAAGTAACGAATAACCTTAAGATGACTCTTATATGCCCATCCGAATACTAAAATAGCATCTGGTCCCCATGTTTCAACATCTCTAATTAAGGCAGGGTTTATAATCCCTTTAAAATGATGCGTACCGGGTTGTCCCGAAATATTTTCTGTCCATTGGTAAGGGTAACCTTCCAATGTTGGTATGTCCCAGCTGACATCCTTACCAAAACCTGGGTCATATTTGATATCAGCATCACCCAGGGTATAAAATACTTTTAAATCGATATTTCCGCGCTGGTAAAGCAACTTGAAAACCGGGGCGTAATATTGTATTGGATGAGTGGTTATAATGGCCAATTTTTTCACTTCTTACTACCGAAACTAAAGCTCTCCTTACGTTGCAACACCGCGTTAAACACATTCACCTGTTCTCGTGTTAAGTTTCGTGCGCTATATTTTTCAAAGGCCGGTGTAATGGTAACCGGTGTCAACTGCCCATTGGCCCAATTTCGTAACACCATGTATATTTCATGTACCGGTGGCCCTTCATTGTTACTGAATGTTACGACATGCGCATCTTCGGCACACTCTTTCAGCACGGAAACTGCACTACTGTTTTTGTTAAAAACAGCTAGCAATGGCTTTGGATTAAGTAAGTATGGGTAAATTTTTGAGGCCGTATATTTCTCATCGTCCGAACCGGGTATTAGAATAGCATCAGCTTGTTTAAGCGTGAGCAGGGTATGGTAATAGCTAATTCTTTTAGGCATTTCTATTACATTTTTATCTACGCCTATTTTTTGCGCGAGCGGCAAAATTGTACACCCGCCAGACCTTGCGTAACTCGTACCGATAAAGTTCAACCTCAGTTTTCTAAAACATTCCGGCTCATTATCTAACCCATTTTTTAACGCAACAAAAACAGAGGTTAAAGCCTTATGCATGTCCATCCCACCCCGGCCGATATATACGATATTAATAAATCCACCGGCGAGCAGTGTTTCAAATTGAGTTTCATGCCTTAATGATGTTTCCAAATCCGGCGGAAATGCCCCGAAAGTAATCGTAGACGCAGGCACATCTTTCAAATTTTCGTAACGTTTTTTCAAATCAGCGATATAACCGCCCGACACGCTAATCAATCCGTCAGCCTGCCGCATAGCTTTTGGCTCCAGGTATTTGTGCATGCGGTGTGACAACCAGTATTTAGGCGGGCGCTGATCTTTAGGCTTATCGCGGTAATAGTCAGAATGCCATGGGTCCTGCATGTCAATTATATATGGTATGCCAAATTTCCTTTTCCAATAGGCGCCCAATATGCATACAGGAAACTGAGTAGTTGAAAAATAAATCAACTGGTATGTGCCGGCAGTTAGCAATTTATTTACGGCCTTCAAATAATACGGTAATGAACGTAACGCAAGGCTTCCTAATCCCAGTTTCGATGTCCATTTGCTATTGAGGGCTCTGACGGTAACTACAGTTATATTTTCAGGGATATTTTCAAGAAGAAGATCATCTTTTGCCATTTCAGAATATGCAGGATCAACCGTCACAACGGTGACCTCCCATCCGAATTCTGTAAAATATGGCAGGCTCATCCGTACCCGATGCATATCCGCAGCATTCGATGGCGGGAAATAGGGAGATATAATAAGTAGTTTGTTATTTACCCTTTCCAAGCTGATCTTTAATAACGGCGAGAAACTTTTCACTTTCTGTGTTCCAGTTTAACTCTGTTTGCCCCAAAATAAAAGCGCTCTTTCTGGCCTGCAAAAGCTCGTGTCTGTTTTCATGGAAAAAAATTAGTTGAGCAGCCAGTTCATCCGCATTGTTGTATAAATTACCGGTCTGCGGATATTTCTTTAAAAACTCTGCCTGCGCTGGTGTATTGCTGGCAAGCAGTGCCAAACCACTTAAAATATAAGTAAAAATCTTATTGCTCAGCGCATATCTATTGTTTAAGCTGAAGCCTGTTTCAGATGCAACCCCTATGTCAAATTGAGCAGCCAGGGAAAATATTTCATCCGGGGGCACCGGTTCATATATATATACGCGGCCGGAATCTGTGTTCCTGCTCTCCGTATCCTTTATGAGTTGCTTTTTATATCCGGCTGCCATACTGCCTAAGATGTGAAATTCAATATTAAGCCCGGTTATTTTAATTGCTTCTATTACCGTTTCAAGACCACGATTCGGGCCTATGGTTTGTGAAAACCAGAATAATTTAATGTTACCGGTCCCAATTTTCGCCGGCTCCATAACACCTTTATGCACAGGAAAAACATTGAGTATGGTCACAGGCGATAAAAAAGGATAAGTCTTTTTATAAGCAGCTGCAATTAACGGACTGGAAGTCGTTAGGTAGTTTATTTGAGACAGGTACTTATCCTCCACTGCTTTTTTTGATTTGAAATCGAAGTTATTTTCGTCGTCGCTTGCTTCGCAGCGATGAAAGTCCTCGGCATCGAAGCCGCAGAGTTTGTTGAAACGTTTAGCTGCCTTTACGGCGGCAGGCAATGCTCCCAAATTATGGGCTATGTATAAATCGGCTTTATACTGCTTAGCTGCACGCGTTAAAAAGTACCCGGCGCGAGCACTGACATAATCAATTAATAAACTGCTATCGATTTTTATCGAAAAACGATGCACCAGGCGACTTATAAAATACAATGCCGGCTTATCGTCCGGGTCTCCCCCAACCCTCACAGCTTTCCATTTTTTCAAGGAAAGTAACTTAGCATCATTCTTCGTGCCCCAATCGTTCCAATAGGCATACAGCACCGTCACTTCATATCCGGAGTCGGCAAGGGCATCTGCTTCCTTTACCAGCCGGGGGTTCAATGAAGGCTGTCCGGAGCTTATTAAGACTATCTTTGCGTGTTTTAAATGCATTTTGGGTGCCTCTTCAACTTCAATATTGAAGTTACCATTCTTGAAAACCGTAACAAATAACCTTTAGCAGGGCTTTACCTTGACTTTATAAGATTCAAATATTCGCAGGCAATTGTACTTGCATCGAAACGAGCCTGCGCAATTTCCCTGCATTTTTTACGATTGATGCCATTTATCTGCTCTACAGCAACCAGCATTTCTTCGTAGGTGTTTATTCTTATCCCGGTTTCATTTGTGACCACTTCAGGCACCGCCCCCCGCTTAAAACCTATAACCGGCGTGCCGCAAGCCATCGCCTCGATCATTACTATTCCAAAAGGCTCATCCCATTCGATAGGAAACAGCAGCGCCTTCGATTGCCGTAAAAAAACATTTTTTTCAGCATCATTCACAGCACCAACATATTTGATCTGAATATTATCCACAAAAGGTTTGATTTCGGTTTCAAAATAGTCATGCGCGTCCGGTGGTATGTTTCCGGCAATAATGAGCTTGTTGCCCGTTTTTATGGCGACCTTAACGGCGGTATGAGCCCCTTTAATCCGTTCAATCCGCCCCAAAAAAATCAGCGGGGCATTGTTATCTACATGCTCATTAAGTTGATATTTCAAAAAGTCGATAGCATTGTAAACGGTTTTCCACGTTCCCGCCACGTTCCCTGTGGATACGCAATAATTACTACAGGCTGTAAATATTAAATTCCGCGCTGAGAGGGCCGATATTATTTTTATTCCCTCTGCTGATATATCCCGCTGATATGACATCACTTTACACACGCGGCTTTTAACGACTGGAAGGAGATAAATTAAGCGGCCAAAGTTATGTATCACGTCGAACGCCTGATGGTTGCGGTAAAGATATTTCCATACAAATAATATTTCCTTATTTCTCGCTGCTTTCGACCTGTTAAGATCGTTTACACCAAAGATTATTGTTTGCCCGCTGCAATCTGAATCCGGCCCTGCCAGTAATGTAACGTCATGACCAAGCTTTATATATTCCTCCGCTAACAGGTAAACCACCCGTTCAATCCCTCCATACAGCGTAGGCGGAACTGGTATCCCCGGATCCATTATCAACAATATCTTCATGTCAATTCCTTTTCAACTTGTTGATGTATATCGATGTATTTCCGCGCACAAATCTCAAGGGTAAGATTCTCTAATATATAGTCTCTGGGTCTGAACGAACCAAGCTTTTCCAAAAAGGATTGCAAGTTTTCCTCAAAATCATCTATGGATTTAAATTTCGCACCGCAACGTTCGTCCCAATACGGGACTGAAGACACAGGCCCAAACTGAACTTTATGCGGATAATAATAAGGGTCTTGCCAATAACCTCCACGATCCCAGGCCAGAATAGGGGTATTGGTAGATAAAATTTGCTGATAAGCCAGGCCTTGTGTTTCGTGCTCGCACAGGAAAATTGCTGCGCGGGATTGACTAAGTTTATCCATCAGTTCGTTGTGTGTATAACTGCCATACCTAATCATCTGATGAGATAAATTATGTTGTTTCAGCACGCTTTCTATCGGACCGATCAAAGCCTTTTGGTAATTTTCATGCTCCCATCGAACTTTGTCGTATATTAGAAAATCATACCTTTTGTTCCCCCGATCAAAGGGTTGCCAGTACCCGGTATCCACTCCCGTGGGCCATGCAACTACTTTATCGCCGTAATAGGCCTCAAACATGGTTTGCATCCATCGGCCGGGAACTAATATTTTTTTTATTAAAGGATGCTTGATCAACAAATCAGGTGCTTCAATGGGATGAGAAAATACTCCGGCGCCAAAAATTATCGGATTTCGCCATTTTTGTTCAGTAAGCAAATGCGGCTTTCCGATCACGCAGGCAATTTCATCGGTGTGTTTTCTTATGTATGTATAATCGTTAAAGCGATACGGCACACCTATCTTTTTTAGCCCCTCTATTAAATTAAGAGCCACCATCATAACGCCGCCAGGTTTTGGTTTTCCCCTCACAATACGACGAATTAAATGGCGGGGGTAACGATCAAATTTCACCCAACGGTCGGGATCTGGTTCCTGGTAAAATAAATTAAGGGGCTTCATGTATTTCATCGCAAAAGTAAAGCCCGCCTTAACCGTAATAATTTTTCAGTCGATTTAAAGCCTATGCGCCTGTATAAAAAGCCCAACGCGCCTTTTTGCGGAATTTCAAAGTCCGGATCAAGTTCAGCTATCCAGTCTACAACCTCATTTGCCGCCTTAATATCATTAATCGCAATCCAGTGGGCCAGAGGCCACAATACGGTGCAGGCTGCTTTTTTATAAGCGGTGGTCAAGCATTCTCGTTGCCGCAGTTTATCCAATATTTTCCGGTATATCTGCAGGTGCTGCCAGTTTACGGCTTGCAGTTTTAATCCTGAATAATTCCCTTGCATTTGTTGTTTGTGCTGCACCCAATAACCGGCATTACCTTCCACTATAGCCATTTTCGGTTTCAATAAGGCAACTTCCAGTAGAAACATTCTGTCTTCTCTGAAAGCAAAATCAGGCCGACGGGGAACCTGTTCAACTAAATCTCTCTGAAAAAGCATACCTAGGAAATGGCTGCCGTAACCATTCCCTAATTGTACTTCCATAAAATCCGCCCAATCGTTAATATCAGGGTTAACTGTTATAGCCCCCGACTCATAGTCAAAAATATCGACGCGAGAGCAAATAAGGTCCGCTCCCGTTGCCACAGCTTTTTCAAATTGCTTGTCTATAATCCCCTCGCTCAAAAAATCGTCGCTATCAAGAAAACGGATATATCTCCCGCATGCTGTTGCAAAGCCCTTATTAACTGCATATGTCTGTCCCTGGTTCTCCTGCCTGATACTGATTATATCCGGTTGTTGTTGCAACCATTCCCAGGTTCCGTCGTCACTACCGTCATCAACAACTATAATTTCGGTTGCACACTTCGTATTCCGGCAGCTTTCCACGGCTTTTGGTATACACCATAAGCGATTAAAAGTTGGAATAATAACTGAAACGCTGATATCCATCGTCACATCAAATTAAGCCGACCGGCTCCGTAATGATTTTTCTGGTTGTTGTGTATTCAAAATGTTTCTTCAGCTTTAAAAAGCCGGACTCAATAATCTTGTAGGACAGTACGGAGATTATGAATAGCAACAAAACGTGTATTAAGTACGCAGTTGGCGGTACTGTTATAATCTTTAGTACGCTCGGCCCTATTTGTATTTTTTTTTTGTAAAAATCCTACAAATTGATAATAATAATGGGGCAATTTAAGGTGATATAAATAGATTCCGTAGCTGATCTTTCCAACGTTAACCAGTATCCTATTATTGAAAATTCTATAAGTAAACAGATTATAGTTTTGGATGGTCACATACATGATAGTCGCCACAGAAATTAAGGAATTGACTACCCTGATCCAGCTCAAATTAAAAACAATTTGATGTATTAACAACAATAGTATACATATCGGCAATAGTACTTTGACGTTAATTATTATCAGTTTGTGATATCGTTGATAACTTTCTGTATAAGCATATAAAGCACCAATGCCAAATGCCGTAACGCAAGGCATTAACAGGTAATAAGAGTATTTGCCGTAATAAAGTTGTAAAATAAACGTACTGGCAATTCCCGGCAGAATTGCCAAGGCCCGTAATACATCCAGCCCTTTAATATACCTCATTTTACAACACAATCAGACACGTTCAGACTGGTGAACTTTCCGGACTCCAAAAACACTTCTAAAAATTGGTCGCAAGGCATTTTTTAAGAATACTTTAATTCGTTCCGGATATTCAATAAACAGGCGGCCCTGCAAATTGGTCAACCAGTTTAACTGATGGTTTAAAGCTTTTTTTAAACGATAGACTTCCCTTCGGTAAGGGTAGTGCTGGGTATAATAACCCAGAAAGTGAACAATTACCGGGCTCACCTTTTCAAATGGGTACCAGGACTGGTGCAACAGGCTTGGCGCAGGCGGATTGATCAGCAACCTTTTGCCTTTAATAATATCCAATCGATAACGACCGGGACAAGCCTGAGGATCGCTCATAAAAGTGCTATCGTCAATAACGGGCGTCATGCCTTCAATCTGCATAGCTAAAGCCATTAAAACCTCGTCATTGGGCCGGTTGCGTAACCGCACAAAACCTATCTCGTCATACTCACCTTCCAGCGTTCGAGCCAGCTCATAAACTTTTTTAGCTTCAGGGCCGTTTTCCAAATAATAAATACCTCCGTTGAATTTGGGGATATGCGGCAAGTTAAACCGCCGGCATATTTTATCAATATCGCCAAACCATTCACCGCCGGCTATATAGTTACCTGATACGGAAACCTTATGTCCATTGAATGCTTCGAATATCTTGTCGAGTTTGCTGAATATAAGACAATCACTGTCTACAAACAAAGTTTGACCCTCCGGAGCCAGCTTGTCTAAATAAAGTTTAGGTGTAAAACCAACGCCTAATTCGCCGGGTCTAATAGTCACTACGTCAATTTTACCTGCAATATCTGCAGGTACTTTGCGTGGCATATCAGTCACTAGTCTAAACTTGATATCTGTTTCCGGATGCCACCATATAAACGAGCGCGCCAGGTTTGCGGCCAGCTCCATATACATCTGTTTTCCTGTGGCAATGGTTAAAATCCAACGCCTGTTACTCATCTCTCGTCATTGTTTTTACTGACGAAATTATCCGAAAACAGAACTCGTAAGCCAGAAAAGAAAGGCGTTTTAATATGCACCGTCGCGGTCAATATGCTGTGAACGTATCCTTTCCAAAGTATCAAATCAGGATTAATATAACTGAATGAAGCCTTGTTAAATACCCCGTCAACGGCCGGAATAACCTGGCTAAATTGATAATTGCAGGCTTTAAAGAAGGATATGACAGTATTTTGCAATAGCAATTCGCGCCTTTCACAAGTAAACATTACGAACGTGATTCCGTTATTTTCCATGCCTGTAATAGTCTAAACGGCGCATCAGCCGCCAGCCGAATATTTTTGACAAAAAAGTACTCAGCGGCCCTGCCTGGTATTGCGACGGCACTTTGCCAAGTTTGTCGGACATTTTACCTGCATAAGCTGATAATTCTTTAAATTGCGGATAGGTATCTATTTCAGCGCATTTATACAGGCGGGCAAAAACCCGGTTCAAAACCACCATATTGGCATCCGAATTTCTCAGATGATCAAATTTTAAATCGATAGCTTTAACCTTGGATCGATATGCCCTTTCATTACGCCAAGACGACAAACTTTTTGAATCAGCGTATTTACGATAATAGCAAATACCACGGTCGGCATGTATAATTCCTTTCGACGCCAATATAACACGGCAAAAATACTCACCATCATCATCCACGCTTACCTTTTCGTTCCATTTTCCAGCCCTGTCTAAAACAATACGCGGGCACAACCATGAATGAATCGGGACCATACCACCATATTGCGGCCCGATTAAGGCGCCTCCGTATAGTTTAATAAGGAAATCGACCGGATCTTCCGAGCCTTCAGCGATCCAATGTGGTGAGGGCTGCAGTTCTGAAAAATCTTCGTTATCGATAAAATAGACGGTGGAGCAAGTGCATACGTAACCAGGTTTTTGTTGCAGCAGCTTTAGTTGCAGCTCGATTTTTTCTGGCCCTATAAGGTCGTCCGCATCCAAAAACTGGATGTATTCGCCCCTGGCTTCATCAAGTCCCTTATTTCTGGCAACTGAAGCACCACAATTTGGCTGATGAAATACTTTTACATTTTCTGCCGCCAAACTTTGAGCTATAACTGGTGAATCATCCGTAGAACCATCGTCAACTAATATAAGCTCAATGTTTTTATAGGTTTGCTGCAGAACTGACTCAACGGCAGACCTCAGGTATTTTTCAGAATTATAAACAGGAATAATAACCGAAACGAGAGGATCCATTAACTATTAAAGATTTGCCTCCATCGTTCCGCAGTCGATCCGTTAACTGGCTGTTGATTATTTTTAAACCAAGGCTCGCGCAGATATTGTAAATACAATTGGGGATCTGAATCCACTTCAATAATATGCTCTGTCAACTTACTGAAATCGAGCTCATTGAACTGCAACCAGGTTTTTGCGCCGCGCAAATATGCTTTTAGTTTCCGCTTCACACGTTGCCGCGGGTTTTTCAGGAATGCCGGGCGCATATCCTCAAAATCCATCTGTCCCTTTTTGGTTAACCATGTAATCATCCCTGCATATTGCTCAGGCAGGTACTCCCACGCATTAATAAAACTTTTAGTATTGAATATCTCACCTATGAAAGGATCCCCGCAGTAAATGGGGATGCTGTTAGCCTGCATTGCATCATAAAGCTTTTCGGTTTGGTAGCCCGGAAAAATATCATTCTCAAATGCAATAGTGAATTTATAGGGTGATAAAAACTGCTTTTTTATTTCCCATTTATTTCCCTGGTATTGGCTGTCAATACCGGGCATGTTATTCATAGACTTTCCGGGTGCATCAACTTTTTTATAACCGGATAACTGTTGGAAAAATGCTTCGCGGTAGGGCACCCGGTTGGAATACAAAAAATTACAAAACCTTATTTTCGAAGACATTATGGCTTTTGGATCGTAATCTTTAGGTTTTATCAGCACACGTGCATCAAGCCCGTGCCACTGGATACGTTTATACCGTCTATGGCCTATATGCTCTTCGCGCGGCACACCAAACGCCCAATCGCAAATAGTCATATCAGGCACAATGTTTTCGCAGTAGTAGCCAACGCGAGTATATTTTCCTTTAGCGGGAATGTCATTGCCATAAGGCCCAAAAACAATAAAGTCGGGGTTGTCGCTGTTTACGAATTCGAAGTCATCAAGAAGTTCGGCAAGTATTTCCGGAACCGCACTTTCAAACAGCAACCCGTTCTGAAATTTAATTTTTATCCTTTTTCTATCGGGCACGTTTACGAAGCAAGCGTCTGGTTAACATATAGGTCGGCCATATTATAGCCGAAACAAAAAAATCGCTCAGCCAAACCGGCGATTTATATTGATAATGCAACTTCAATCTTAGCGCATCGAACAGCCACGGGTTTCTGTTATAATTTCCGCTACCAACGTGCAATATAAGAGGACTGTAAGAGCCGTCAGGTAACCACGGTTTATGTTTTTCTTTACCGGAAACGTTACAAAATACAGGCGGACGTTTAAAAACATTCAACCGTTCATGATAAGGGAACTGGACCAGGTCGCTCCATATATTCCCGTCGTCAGCCAAGGGCTCAGTCTTATATTTCGATAATGCTACTGACAATAGCGGCTCTTCATTAATTGTCTGGCCAAGCGCCTGGAACTTTCGTGGCAAATTGAACAGATCCAATGCATAATTAAATATGGCCCTGCCTTTATCGTTTTTTACGATGTAATATAATGCTCCGCAGTAACGTATCAAATATGGAACGGCATATTCTCTGCAAACCGAAGCTATGTCTTCATCAACCCATTCTCCGTCATTTAATTTAAGACCTACAACGGATGGCCCAGTTTTATCGAAGGTTTCAAACAGCGATTCGATATTTCCATAGATCAGAGAATCGGCGTCAATGAAAATACTGTAGGTTGTCGGGGCAATATCTATTAAGTGAAGCTTAAATTCCAAACCTTTACCTGTAAACCAGCTTGCCGGAATAATTTTTTTAACCCAGGGTAAATCTGAAGGAAGATGGAAATCACTGGGCGATGCAATGGCGAATGGGATCTTCTCTCCATTATGAAATTTATAGGAGCGAGCCAGAGCAAATGCCAGCTTTAGGTATTTCGCGCCTGCGGCGTATGTAAAAAAGCAATTTTCCTCAATCATCCTAACTCTTCGTCCTTACCATTAGCTCCTACGGATTTTATCGATGACTCTACTCCAGATTGGAACACTATCGTTGCCCCATTTTTCTTCATACACCGCCTTTTGGTCTTCTGTGAAGGCGGTAAACTTTCCCGGTTCAATAGCATTATGGGACTGATTACCTAAATGGTCAACCCGCGATGTTGTTACCAGTCCGTGCTTAATTTTATGTTTTAGCAAAGTCCTGCCGAAGTCGCGGTCGGCATACCAAAAGCTGAACCGCTCATCGAGCGGGCCTATCTTTTCTATCAGCGCGCGCTTAATAAAAATACACCAGCCCGTTAAAATGCCATTGAATATATTGGCCTTTGTGGCGGTTACCACTGCTTGTTTAGGCGGTATTTTTAGACGAGGATGAAAAAACTTACAATAAGGATTTGCGGATAATAATTGCGGATTTTCATGCATTGCTTTCAATATTTCGGTAGCCCAACGCTTATGAAAAATCAGGTCGTTATTGCATAGGCATACATAAGGCGATTTGGTTAAACCGATACCGATGTTAAGGTATTTATTAAACCCGAATTCCTCCTTCGGGTAAACCGTTTGCGTATGCTCAAACTGGTAAGTGCTTAAACTCTTGTTCGATTCTATAACAACTATTTTAAAAGCAATCTCCTCTTGGTCTTCGGATGCTAAGAGCGAACTAACGGCCTGCTGCGTTAAAGCTTTTAGAGCTTCATTTTTCGCGTAGCTTAGTATTACGATGTCGATGTTAACCTTTTGGTGCACGCTGTTTTCAAAAACCGATTAAGTAACTCAAACATACCCAATGTATTTATCCTTGGTCATCATTTCAAGGATATTTAACTAACCACTTATACAGGTATTTGGCTAAGTATAAAGGAGATTTATAGTGAAAAATCTTTTTGAAACCCAATAACTTTGAAATTGCAAGACGATAAACTGCCCTATGAGGGTAATTGTTATAGATCAGATTATATGCAAACTCTTTAAGTGTCTTCAATTCTGCATTACGTTGTTCGTTACGGTTTAATTGTATAACCGAAGCAGGTAATACATTTTTCCATTTATTGTTGAAAACCAATGCGTTTTCACACCAGCTTTTGTCCATTCGACCTATTGTAAAATGCCTTAGAAGAATATCAAAAACACTATACAGCTTATAATTAAGCTGGTTTATCTGCATACAGGTATCAACATCATAAAAATGAAAGCCTGCATAGTTGACCGTATCAAAACTTATCTTTTCAAACAAGGACCGCCTGATGCACATCCATACACCATCGAGCAACAACACTTCATTTTTGTTGTTGACAAGCTCACTTACCTGGATTACACCAGGCTGGTCACTATCACTGGGCAATATGAACTGGTTAACAAGCCCGGTTCCCCACCATGAACCAGGCATGTATGCTGCATAAGGCGTACCAGCAATGCCAATAGCCCCGGTTTGTTCATCGGCAAAATGCGTTGTCACATTGTGGCCCCAGTTGAGTGTATGGTATTCAATATCATCATGCATAAAACATAAAAGCGGGTATTTACTTTGTTCCACTCCGATATTATACGCCTCTGAAATGCTGTATTTATTTCCTGAATTATCAATGGTGATAATCTCATAAGTCGTACCTATGGTAGTAGAAATGTTAGCCTTTAGACTATCGGAAATTTCGGGCGTACGTGAACAAATGATGATCGATATCATGCAAAAAGAGATTGCATCTTTAGCTTGCCATACACCAGCAAAAGGTATAACCTTTTTCCCCAATTAATATGCACCTGTCCTGATAAAGCGGCCTGTTTTACATAAAGCCTCAAATCCACAAATGCGTTGGTATGCATCTTATCAAAAAAGTAAATAACGATATTATCCAGCTTTTCTTTTTCAAATAATACGTCTTTTTGCTGTGTACTTGCACCGCCCAATGCAAAATTTGCGACAATGGTGTCAATGTAATGGAACTGATAAACGGCAGCACAACGCAGGTTAAAATCATAATCAGCAAACACCGGATATTTTAGGTTAAAATTGCCGATCTGCTTAAATACGCTTTTATGGTAAAAAATAGACTGGTGACAAATGTTATCACTAAATAATCTGCGCAGGTCAAACTCCCCTGCATGAAACAGGCCTTCATCATCGCTTTCACCCGCTTTGCGCATGATCACATTCCCGTATAGAACTTTGGCATCTGTTTTTAAGATTTCCCCCGCAACAGCGTTAAGTACATTTTTGTTATACAGCGTATCATCGCTGCCCAGAAAGTATAAATAATCGCCTTCAGCTATCGCGATACCCTTGTTCATGGCATCGTAAATACCTTTATCCGGTTCCGAGAATATTTTTATCCTCAGCCTGTCTTTATAATTTTTGGCAAGGTTTGCCGTATCATCAGCAGAAGTGCCATCCATGATCAGCACCTCAAAATTTTTAAATTCCTGCGCAGCTATGCTATCTAAACAACCGGTAATATTTTCAGCTGAGTTGTAAGTTGGGATAACAACTGAAAATAAAATATTGTCCATTAGCTATGCTGGCACTTTTAGCAGTGGCGCTACAGCCTGCCAAACCTTATCTACCTTTACCACAGCTATGCATGGGTACGTTCCCAACTCATCTACCTGGTAAATACAACTCCAATTGCAGTAATAACAGTCCAACTTTTCATATACGCAAACCAGCTTATCTGTCATTCCATCCGGATAAGGTGCAAAGCGGTCAAAATGCCCGCCGCCAACAATGCAAACTGCATTAGTATCAGTGGCCACTGCAATATGCACGGCGCTGGTTTCATTGGTAATTACTAACCGGGCAGCACCTATCTTTCCAATCAAACCAGAAAGTGATAATTTATTGGTAAGATTAACCACGCGTGCAGGATCAGTATTTACGACCAGATAATCAGCAATTTCCTTTTCGGCACCTGCCCCCATCAAGTAAACTGTTTCCTTAGTATTTTGAAGGATCAGGTTAATCAGTGATAAAAACTTTTCACCTTCCCAACGACGCCTGAATACCCCGGCTCCGGGAAAGATAAGGATACCCTCTCTTTTTGCTTTATTTACTGGCAGTAATGGCCGGTCTCTTAGTATCCGTTTATTTAATACCTTTTCAAAAAAAAACAGGTTCCGGTTAAATTCAAAATGGCATTCCGATGGCAGAGTCAACTTTTGTGTGTAAAACTTATCAAATTTAGCTTTATGGCGGGCAATTATACCTTCGGTATCTCCTTCGAATCCAATATTTTGCCTACCTGCTGCTAGTGCCATAAGGGCATCGCCCAAAAATGTCCGAGTGGAACTTGGCTGCAAAACAATGGCATAATTTTGTCTGAATAAAACCCAACCTGCTTTTAATAATTGCATTGGTGATGAAAGTAAGAGTTTAGCGTTGATATCATATTGATTATTCAAATATTGACTATCATTTGCAAAAACTAAGTCTTTCAAAATGTGATTGAAAACCAGATCAACCTGATACCCTTTGAAGGCTTCGCTTTGTTTTACTTCTTCAATAAAGTTTCTAAATAATATATAGTCTCCTATAGCGTCGACTCTAATAATTAACAAACGCTTTTGGTAAGGACGGAAACCGGAAAGAAATCTAAAAAGATAAGGAAACTTAAAGCCAACAAAATGAATCGCAGAGTTTAAAAGTTTCCCATTCGATTTAAAAAACATTTAATAACTCTAAAAAATAAAAACTACAAATCGAACTGACATATTAGAAGCAATAATTTAGATCAGCTTAATAGGAACTTTTTGTTATTAAAAGATATTCTCATTAACCATAAGCCTTCTAACCTAACTGTAAATCTTAATAAATGAACTCCAAAATTCAGGTTCATATTTTTCCCATGCATGACAACCGAATGGTAATTGTTTATTGATATTATAAATCATTTCTGAATTTATCTCCGTCGAAAATCTTGCTGCGGTTAGAGTATCTGGAGCTTTAAACCACCTGTAATTTTTTTTTATAATCTCTCCCCAAAATATATCCTCATATAAATTTAATTTTCCGAGTAAATAATGGGAATTATTATCAAAGGTTAAATTTAAAACAAGCCTTTTAAAAGAATGTCTCCCTATTTTTTTAAAAAAAATAGCTATAATAGTCTTAACAGGCATTATATATGAAAAACGGTATAAAACTTTTATGTGACTTTTAACTTTCCTTAAGGAAAACCCTCCATTGCCAATACCTAAACAAAATGGTAATGAGTCGCCATTATTTTCTTGGGCAAACCAAGGTGCACCTATATAATCATAATTTTGGTCACACCAAAACTTCAATTCGTCTTTAAAAACCCAAGCGTCCAATTGATATATCAATAAATACTTATAATTTTCAAATCTTTTATAAAACACCGGACGACATAGCAGATTATTATATCCAGCTATATTTTTAAAATAATAACTATCAAAAAAAGTTATTTGATACTTATGCTTACCTGCAATTTTCCTGTACTCCGAAATATCGAGATCTTTAAAAGTAAAAAAGCAGATCGGATATCTTGAAAGAACTGAAAACACTTGCATTAAGGAGGCTTTTTCAGAAGCGGTTAAAGACGGTTTATAAATAGGGATAGTTATAATCACGCTATCATCATAATCATTGTCGATTATTATTGTATTACTCATGCGTCCATTTGCAATTTACAAATACACACCCAATGTCTGCATTGATATACTGATAAAAGCTACTCCCAGTTTCTTTAATTTTAAATGTAAGTATGTCTTTTAGTAATTCTATAAACTGTACGTTAGGAATATGAATAGCGGCTGTAATTGTATATTTACCAGGTACAAGAATACTGTTAGGTATACAAATATTAATTGCCCCTTTTTTATCCAGACCAAGAAATGGATTTAGGTTATTTTCAGTAACAAATATAACCCGTCCAAAATGATCGATTATCGTAAAACTTATTTTAGCTGATGCGTATTTTAGGGTTGTCAAAAATTTGGCAGAAATATTTATATCATCCGAGATTTCAAACTCATTAGCTTCCTCGCTCTCATTATTTTTTAAAATAATACTGCTAAAGCCATCAGTTATTAAATTACTGTTGTAATACCTGCCTGAATTTTCTTGTGCATTTGTACTAAAATATGCTTTTATGCTTTCATTTACGTGCCCTTCAAAATAAACCGACCCTTTATCCAGCACAATAGCCCTTTTGCACAAATTATTGATGGCGCCCATGTTGTGGCTTACAAACAAAACCGTACGACCTTCACCCCGGCTCACATCACCCATTTTTCCCAAACATTTTTTCTGAAATTCAGCGTCGCCGACAGCCAGCACCTCATCTACGATCATAATCTCGCTTTCAAGGTGGGCAGCTACTGCAAACGCCAGACGCACGTACATCCCCGATGAATAACGCTTTACCGGGGTATCCACATAGCGCTCCACCCCCGAGAAGTCAACGATTTCATCAAACTTTCTTCTAATCTCAGCCTTGCGCATACCCAGTATGGCGCCGTTCAAGTAAATATTTTCGCGTCCTGTTAAGTCGGGATGAAAACCGGTGCCTACCTCAAGCAAACTGGCCACCCGGCCCTTCAGCTTAACCGATCCGGCGGTCGGCGCCGTAACACGGCCCAATATTTTAAGCAGCGTGCTTTTGCCCGCACCATTACGGCCAATTATGCCTACGGCATCACCCTGTTCTATTTCAAAGTTGATGTCCCTCAAGCTCCAAACCACGTCGCTGGTGCCTTTTACTGAGCGGTCGTTGGTTTCCCCTATCTTTAAAAACGGGTCTTCCTTTCCGCGAAGCTTAGCCCAAAAGCGTTCCAGATCACGCGACAGGGTGCCAGTGCCAATTTCGCCCAGTTGATATGCTTTTGAAAGGTTTTCAGCTCTGATTACTTTCGCCACAGCTATACGGTATCTACAAAGTTGCGCTCAACGCGGTTAAAAATAATGATGCCCAGCAGCAGGATCAGGACGGTTATGATGGCCGATATGCCAAGCGATGCCACTGTAAATGTTCCCCGGCCTAAAAAACCGTACCTGAAAGCCTCAATGATAGATGTCATTGGGTTATACTCAACCAGCCATTCGTATTTAGGGAATTTCGCCTTCACGGTTGATAACGGATAGATCACTGTAGTGAGGTACATCATCAACTGTATACCGAAGGTGATCAAAAATGATAAGTCGCGGTATTTGGTGGTTAGTGCCGATATGATCATGCCAAGCCCCAATCCAAGCATTGCCATCAGCAATAATAAAAACGGGAATAAAATAAGCCCGGCATTCATGTGTAGCGTAACCCCCTTTGCCATGTATGCGCCCATAACAATAAAAAACAAAAGCATCTGTACACAAAACCTTACCAGGTTTGACACCACAATGCTCATGGGCACAATTAATCTTGGAAAATATACCTTCCCAAAAAGGGCGGCATTTGCAGTAAAGACAGTAGATGTTTTTGTAAGACAATCAGCAAAATAATTCCAGGCTGTTATGCCTGCCATATAGAAAAGCGGCTGTGGCAAACCATCGGTAGATATACCGGCCAACGTACCAAACACAAACGTGTAAATTACCGTAGTAAATAATGGCAGTATAAAAAACCAGAGCGGCCCCAGGATAGTTTGCTTGTAAAAGGATACAAAATCCCGCCGCACGAGTAAAAAAAGCAGATCGCGGTAACGCCAAATGTCCCTCAATTTTAAATCGAATAAATTGCCATGTGGAGCAATCTCAATGTCCCAGTGCTGTTCGTCTGCGTTAGTCATCGGCTAACATTTTTTCCAGTGTGTCGATATAATCGTTATCATTGAACTCGGCCAGGCAAGCCTGCCGCAGGTCTTGACGTCGTTCAACAGTGAGGGGGATATCAAGGTAATTACATATCGCATTTTCGAGTTCCGCAGGGTTATCTGCGTTAACTGCCGTTCCCAGCTTACCGTTACGAATCGCATCGATACTACCGTCAGCATTTCCGCATACCACAGGCAAGCCGCAAGCTAACGCCTCGATAAAAACTATACCAAATCCTTCTTTTTTACTCGGCAAAACAAACAGGTCGGCCAGCAGGAAATGTGCGGTTATTTCTTCTTCGCTGATAAAGCCGGTTAGTATAACGTCGTTGTCAACTTTTGCTTCAGATATAAGCCGATGTATCCTGAGTTCTTCCTGATGATCATACTGACCTGCAAGAATATATCGTATGCCAGGATAGCGCTGCTTCAGATTACATAAAACCTTTATAACCTGGTCATGTCCTTTATATTGTTCGGTCGAAGCCAAGCGGGTTAACGTAAATATAACGGGCGTTTCAGCGGTTAACCTGTACCTTTCCAACAATTGTGCCGGTTTCGCAAAATTTTCCGGCAGCCTCATAAAGGGGTCAATCGCATTGTTCAGCACCTGGCATGCCTGCTCACATAACTTATGCCTGCTCATCATTTGTCCTTTGGTAAAATTGCTTACGCAAACTACCTTGTCGCAACGTTTTAAAAACATTTTTTTGGTTGCAGATAACGGGCGCCATACTTCTATGCCGTGTGCTATAAGCCATACTTTACTCCTGGGTTTAATAAGTTTAATTAATAATCCAATAATCGCAAGATTAACGTGGCTGATGATAACTATATCCGGACGCTTACGCAACAGTATGGTTTTTAAAACAAATGATGTACGGCTTCCGCCAAATCCGACAAAATTTTCAGCGGGAAGGTATTGCAGCATCAGGTCTTCATTAGAGTCATAAGCCGACCAAAGCTGAAAATCCCACCCGCAACGCTGTGACAGCACATTTAACGAATGAGCCATGGTTCGGGTCATCTTTTGAATGCCGCCTGTGGTGCTAAAAGTTTGTAAGGTGTATAAAATAACCTTTTTAGTCATTTAACTGAATCTGGTAAAGCGCAAAAATCTTTGACCAGTGTAATCGCCCCTCTTTGAAAGATTTTACAAGATTCTGCGCAAATTCGCCCTTATAAAGATTTTTATCGCTTATTTCGGAATGCGTTCTCATCCATTCTTGCAACGGAAACGTAAAACCCATTTTGGGTCTTTTCCAAATGGCTTCAGGCAAAAGCTGACTAAAGCTGTCAAGTAATATTTTTTTGGGTTGATAGGCATTAAACCGGATGTCTGGCGATATATTTTGCACTAACTGCCTGAAGTCCTCATCCAGGAAAGGAACTCTCACCTCCAAACCATGTGCCATGCTTAGTACGTCCGTATCACGAAGCAGCTGATTCTGCAGGTATAGATTAGTTTCAAACCACGCTGCATGTTCTTTATTGTAAGAATTTAAAACCTCTATTACTTGATCGCCGAATAAAATCCGGTTAACTTGCTCTTCATCAGTGTCTAATATGCGGGCAATATCTTCTGGCACAAAAAGGCCGCGTAATAAAAGATAGTCGGCCAGGGGGTTATTGTGCGTCAGGAACGAAACTTTTCTATACTTGTCTGTTTTGAAATACCTGGCTCCTTTTAAAACGAATTTAGGAAGCCTGCGCAGGTATTTCAGATATTCAATGCGGTTAAACGACGGATATCCGCCAAAGAGCTCGTCGGCGCCCAAGCCGGACAATACCGCTTTCAATCCGTCGTCATGGGCATATTTACTGATAAACCAGGTATTTATACCATCGGTGGTAGGTAAATCCATACCGCTGAGAAAGTGTGGAAAAAACGATTCAAAATCCTGCTGTTGTACCAGGTGTGTAAAACATTTGCCGCTTAAGCGGCTCTGTACTTTTTTTTGATACAAACGTTCGTCATACTGTTTCTCATTAAAATAGATCGAAACAGTTTGCAGATACGGATGCAGTTCACTTGCCACAAGCGACAGCAAACTCGAATCGATACCACCGCTCAAAAAAACCCCTATGGAAGCATCGGAGATAAGCTGCCGGCTTACCGCAATTTTAAAAGCATTATTTATTCGGTTCTTCGCAATATTCGCGTCTTCGATATAATCATTCGCAGTTGCAGAGGCGATGCCATAAGGCGCTAAGTTATAGGTGCTGCTTTTGTGGCACCACGATAACGTATGGCCCTTTGCAAGGCTGACAACGTTAGCTAATGTAGTGTATGGCTCCGGAATATTGCCGAAAGCCAAAAATTTAACCCGCCATGATGAATCTGACCTGGTTGCAATCCCTGCAGCTTTAAATGCTTTTAATTCAGACGCAAAAACGATGCCGTCAGCAGTTGCATAATAATACAATGGCTTTATGCCGGCAGAATCTCTTACTAAATAAGTAACTGATCTGTCAGCGTCATATAAAGCAAAAGCAAACATGCCCCGTAGCCTGGAAAAAGCCCTTGTTCCCCATTGCAAATACGCCGCCAGAATAACTTCGGTGTCGGTATCGGAAAAGAAAACTGCGCCGGTTTTAATCAATTCCTCCTTTAGCTCACGATAATTGTAGATTTCTCCATTAAAACTTATCCATACCCGTTTGCCGACATCAGGCATCGGCTGATGCCCTTTATCACTCAAATCTATTATTGAAAGCCTTCGGTGCCCTAGTACAATGCCAGCCTGTTCGTCCGCGTAAATACCATTATCGTCCGGCCCCCCATGCTTCATGGCATTACACATAACAGCAACATTTTCCCTGATCTCGTCTGGAGATAATTTTTCGGAAATTATTCCGGCAATCCTGCACATAATTTGTGTTTACTCACAGCTTCGCCACGTAAGTCACATTAACCGGTCGCAACTTATTAATTATCAATATTTTATATAAACCTTGTTTAGGTATACACCTAACAAGATTAGTACCCTCATTCTTTAAAACCGGTCTATCACCGACGTTGCCATGTAAACAACTATTGAATACCCCAGGTTGTCCAAACGCAAAATCAGTTGTTTATTTGAACGATATGATATCATTTCGCCAACAAGCCCTTTAAGCGGACCTGCTTTTATTTTGATTTTTTCGCCTGGCTGCAAATCCTCCACGGTAACCTCCAACTCATACGGACTAGCCATCAGCAATTTTAAATCATCTATCTGCCTTTCGGGCATGGTGGCAATTTTTCCTGAAAAATATAAAAACCGCGAAATACCCCTGGTCATCAGCACCTCCGCCTGTTCCTGCTCCTTTATACGAACAAAAAGATACGAGGAGATAAAAGGCTCATCCGTCCATTTCTTCCGGTCACTCCATTGCTTAAGGCGGCGCTGCAAAGGCAGGTAGGTTTCAATCCCTTTATCTATTAGTGCCTGGCAGGCCTTTTTTTCAGCGCGGGGATGAGTATATACAGGGTACCACTTCGTAGTATCTTTGGTTATCGTTGAAGCCATAAATCAACCATCAGCGTTTAAACCACCGCCTTATATCCCACCACTTATCTTCGTTTTTATCAACATAATATCCGGAACTCTCATAGCCAGTATAATCCGAATAATAATAGTATTTGCCACCCCCATAATTTTCACCGGTAAATTTGGTAGTGTAGTACCTGGAGTGCAGTAAGTCCTGCGCGAAAGCATTTAATACGATTACTGTGTTATCCAAATGGTACTCCTGAGCAATACGCTGCGGCACGGTGGCAGCATAAAATTTCGATTTGCCGGACCGTATCACGAAGAGATTAATATCACTCGACCGTATTAATGGCACTGCATCTGACACCAGGCCAATTGGCGCCGTATCAATCATCACCACATCATACCGGGAGTTAAGGTCGGCAATAAGCTCCGACATCCTTTTTGAATGCAGCAATTCCGACGGATTAGGCGGTACAGGGCCTGAAACGATAAAATCAAGGTTTGGCTGGCCGGAATGTGAAATAATATCGTCTGCAGTGCACTGGTTTGCCAGATAATTGCTCAACCCGATGTCATTAGGTACACGGAACGTTTTATGCAACTTGGAGCGTCGCAAATCGGCGCCCACCAATATCACTTTTTTATCTATCAGAGACAGCGTACTTGACAAGTTAACCGCCACGAACGACTTTCCCTCTCCTGCCACTTCCGACGTGATACATATAACCTTGCTTTTCTTCTCAGACGCCAAAAAGCTTAAATTGGTACGTACCGACCTGACCGACTCGGCAAAAATGGACTTGGGCTTGCTAATAGCCAGTATCTGGCTGCTATATTCGTCTATAGGTTCGGGAAATTTCCTGATCACGCCAATGATTGGAATCGCAGTTAAGCTCTCTATAGTCTCCTTATCATAAATATAGGGATTTATTACTCTTATCAATATGATAAGCCCCAGGCCGATGGCCAGTCCGAGGATTTCGGAGGAGCGCTGTACTTGTTGATCGTTTGGCGACACGGGGCTATAGTTAGGCTTTGCCTCATCAATAATCGTGGCGCCGGGAAGTATCCCTGCGGTGTTTATCTGAGCATCCAGTTTTTTTTCTGAAAGGAATGAGTAAACTTTATCATTTATTTCGAAGTCGCGCTTCAGCGCCACCATATCCCGTTCAGCGGAGGGCAATTCTGCAATTTGCTGATTGATAGGTCCGATCTGGTTCTGAATATAACTCAATTTATTCACAATCAAATCGTGCATAGCGTTAATACTGCCCAGAATACTGTTCTTTGCTTGTAAAATCTGTTGATTGATATCCTGTATGGTTTGCGAATTGGCGGTATAAGTTTTTAGCGCTACCTTCTTGTTCCTGATAAGAAGGTTGAGTGCTGATATGGCGTCATTTAACTGCTGATGTTCCGTTCCTCCGGTATTAAAGTTAGGTAATTCATTATCGTCCGACTTCAACACTTCCTTTTTCAGCTGGTCTACCGAAAGAAGGTCTATCTTTAGAATAGAACTCTGCGACTCCAATTCCGTTACCTTGTTTAACGCCCTGCTGGATGTTGACGAAACATCCATTATCTTTTTCTTGTTCTGATATTGAGAGATAGACGATTCCGACCCCTTAACCTCATTCGACAGAAAATCTAATTGGTTGTCAATAAATTTAATCATCTGCGATGCCGACTGGGTACGCTGGTTTCGGTCATACACCAGATATTCTTTCATAATAGCATTAAGAACATCAGCAGCAAACTGCGGATTAGAATCGGTTTCCTGTAATGATATGATGTTGGAATTTCTTGCTGTTTCTGCAACATGCAACCCGTTCCTGACGCGACCAACCAGGTCTTCCGCTGCATTTATTTTAAACAGAAAAAGTGCCGTCTTGGGCATTACCCCGGGATAGCTGATGCTGAATGCCGTCGGGCCTATAGTAAAAGGCTTATCGTAATAACAGGTGTTCTTAATTTGTTTGCCACCTGAATTATAAGTGATACTAAATCTACTCCTATCTAGGGGCCTATACGTTATAAGGTCGTGATAGAAGTTAAGGCTATCAAATTTTACTAACTCAACATCCAGCGGTTTCTGCGGATACAGTTCACTGGTTCGGTTCAGCACACGGCCAACTATATAAAAGCTAAAACGGTAGTCGAACCGTTTGATTGCATTCAGTAATAAGGCCGAACTCTGCAATACAATGGTTTCGCTCTGGATTTTTGAAATGTTGGTCCGGTCATTGTTCCCCGGCAGGCTTATCAGATCAGATATTTCAGACTTCTTTTCCTCAAATTTCAGCGTTGCTGATGTAGCATATATTTTGGGTGTGTACCATAGGTAAATATTAGCCGCAACCATGCAAATAACCACCGAACCAACCACCCAGTACCACCGGCTTAACAATATTTTAGCCAGCTTGATATAGTCTATCTCCTGGCTGGGCAGTTTAGGTTTTGTCTTTTCGGTTTCTTCCATACCTATTTCCGGAAAAGAGTCAAAATAATTAATGCCGCATTAATTAATAGCAAAGATGGCTGAACAATGGTAGAAACGCTCTGAAGATTGTCTGTGCGGTTAGCTCTCTTATTCTGGCCGACATAAATAATATCGCCATTTTGTAAGATAGTGCGCGGGTCATTTACAGACTTTATATCTCCGAGGTCCACCTGGATCACCTTGGGTTCCTTTTCAGTCCCGCGTATAATCTTAATGTTACTCTCGTCGGCCCGTTCAGTTATGCCTCCCGCCGCCCCTATCATCTCCACAAGTGTTATGTGCTCTTTAGTCAAAGGGAAATTGCCGGAGTTCTTCACTTCGCCAAGCATCGTTACCTTTAAATTGATTATTTTAAGTTCGATAATTGGATTTACCAGTACATTTTTACGATAAGCATCTTCTATAGTCTTTTCTGCAACCGCCCGTGTTAGCCCGGCTACGCGTATATGTCCCAGCGCTGGTAAAATGACGGTTCCATCGTCAGCCACCTGGAAATTTTGTTCGCCGGTTTCCTGGCTGGTTCCATCGGCCAATAAATTGGTATTAACCGCATTGCTTTGAACCGGATTAATAAGATACTTTTTAGCATCCTGTAAATTTCTGACTTGTAAGATATCTTGCGGCCTTATGCGATACTCCCCAACACTGTCTTTCACGCTATATCCGCTGTCAGTTAACGACTGCTTTTTTTGGAAAAGAGTCTGGTATTGCTTCGAAGAACAAGAACTTAACAAAACCACCAGCAAGCAAAACGACCACCCATAATTTAATTTACTCAAACTTACACCTGCCGTCATTCTATATTATTAATCAATAATTCAAATTTACACAAATGATTAAATACTTTTCGCAACAATTTATCTTACCGAATATCTATGGTATTTTTGAGCTTTGCGCGTAAAATTCTATTTGCACCGCTCGAATATAGCCTAAATAGCCCGTCAACAATTGGACAAATTATAAACAACAGACAAATTATAAACATCGCGCTCCTTATTAAGTAGCAATTACAATTAAAGGTCCTCCCGATCATTCATAATAACACCTATTTGTATAATTTTACATTATTCAATACTATACTATTCCGACGTGCAGGACATAAAAATTTCGCTGATTACCGTTTGCTATAATGCTGAAAGCACTATCCTCGGCTGCATAAAATCGGTATTTGAGCAAGACTATAAAAATATCGAGTACATTATTATAGATGGTGGCTCAACAGACAGGACTGTAGAATACGTATTAGGATACAGCGGGCAGCTTACTCATTTTGTTTCCGAGCCGGACAATGGCATTTATGATGCGATCAATAAGGGCATTAAAATGGCCAGCGGCGACATCGTAGGGCTACTGAACGCTGACGATTATTTTCCGGAAACAAATGTCTTAAGCACAATAGCCGGCGCTTTTAAACAAAGTGGTGCCGATGTTGTATACGGCGATCTTGATTACGTAAATGCCCACGGCAGAATTCTCCGCAAATGGCGGTCAGGAAATTTTAAACGAAATAAGTTCCGGTTGGGCTGGATGCCGCCCCATCCTACCTTTTACTGCAAACACGATTTGTTTAAGCAATACGGATATTACAGCCTTGACTTCGGCACGGCAGGCGATTATGAACTTATGCTTCGTTTTTTATATGTCAATGATCTGAAAGTGAGTTATATTAACCGGGTATTGGTTAAAATGAGGGTTGGCGGTCAAAGCAACCAAAACCTCGTAAATCGGAAAAAAGCCCTGGCTAACGACTTAAAAGCTATGAGAGTCCACGGCATTTCCATACCGTTCCTTTCTTTATTTTTAAAACCGGCCCGAAAACTCACTCAATATTTTTAAAGTTTTATCAAGCCGGCGGGTATGGGAAAAAAGAAGTTTACAAGGTTACCTATCTTGAATGTTAAAACAGGGCTACCGGGACACCGATAACCTGCTTTTATTCAGACAGTAAATACATATAACAACTTACAATGACGCGTTCTAAATTTCATTTCTTCTTTTCAAGAGCATTCTTGTCGTTCATTATCGGATGTATATTCTATTCAGCATTGGCACAGCAACTACCAGTTTGGAATCCACAAATAGGCAGAAATGCTACAAATGATTGGCTTATAAACCCAATATGCCAAAAGGCGGAAGTTTACAAGACCGCTGATGGAAAAAATATTATATTGTCCAATGGCCTTTTAAGGCGGAGTTTCCGTATTTCACCTAATGTAACCTGTTATGACTTTACGAATCAGAGCAACGGAAAACAGCTATTGCGTTCTGTAAAACCAGAGGCCCAGGTTGCTATAAACGGTCGAACATTAAACGTTGGAGGGTTATACGGACAAAAGGAGAATGCCTATATATTGCCCGAATGGCTGGACAGCTTTACATCAAACCCCAACGATTTCCAATTTGAAAAGTATGAGGTAACCCCAATTATCCCGGTCATTGAATGGAAAAGTAATTCATGGTGGGCGGGAAATAAAAAGCAACCTACAGGCAAAACGATCTGCTTCTTCTACAAGTCATTACTCAAAGAGCTGCAAGGAATTACCGTTTCCATTCATTACAGTATTTTCGATGGCATCCCATTGATGAGCAAATGGATTACTATTGAAAATCATACCCCATCGGCCATTCAAGTTGGCCGGACTGTAAATGAAATATTGGGAACAGTTGAAGAAGAAAGCGCCGTGGTTGGCAGTGTTCATGACATGCGAACGCCTCAGGGTTTATACATCGAAACCAATTATGCATTTAACAATGCAATGCGGCATGATTTAAGCGACCAGACTACTCATTGGGAAGCTGATTCTACTTATACATCGCAGGTAAATTATAATTACCAAACACCCTGCCTTCTCAAGGTTTACCCGGAAAGGGTTACCGGTGTTGAACTGAAGCCGGGGGAAACCTTCACCTCGGTGCGTACCTACGAATTAATGATGGATAGCTACGACCGGGAACGGCGCGGGCTCGCTATCCGCAAAATGTACCGCACCATTGCCCCCTGGGTAACAGCAAACCCTATTTTTATGCATCTGGTAAGTAAAAATGACGATGAGGTTCGCAATGCAATTAATCAATGCGCGGCAACAGGGTATGAAGCCTTGATACTCAGCTTTGGCAGCCATTTGAATATGGAAGATACCAGCGCGACGAATCTAAAAAAATGGAAAGAACTGGCTGACTACGCTCATGATAAAAATATAAGAATAGGCGGTTACTCTTTATTCAGCTCTCGCAAAATAAGTGACAGCGACGATGTTATTGATCCTAAAACCGGTAAACCCGGCGGTGCTTTTTTTGGCAACGCAGCCTGCTATGGCAGTAAATGGGGCTTAGCCTATCGTGATAAAATCAAGGCCTTTTTTAAAACAACCGGGTTTGATATTTGGGAGAACGATGGCCCATATCCTGGCGACGTCTGCGCCTCAACAACACATCCCGGCCATAAAGGGCTAGAGGACAGCCAGTGGCGGCAAATGGAAATTCAAAAGGACCTTTATCACTGGCTTAATAATCGCGGTATCTACGTTAACGCGCCTGATTGGTATTTTCTGGACGGTACGAATAAAATCGGCATGGGCTACCGCGAAGTAAATTTCTCTCTTTCGAGAGAACAGCAGATCATCCTTAACCGCCAAAATATCTACGACGCGCTCTGGAACGAAATACCATCAATGGTATGGGGGTTTGTACCTCTTACAAAATATCAAGGCGGCGGGCCTGAAGCCGTACTTGAGCCATTAACTCAACATTTGGATGCCTATCGCTCTTTAATGACTGAATATTATGGATCAGGGGTACAGGCCTGCTACCGTGGCCCGCGTTTGTATGATACCGAAAAAACCAGGCAAACTGTTACCGACGTTATAAACTGGTATAAAGCACATCGTGATATTCTTAACTCAGACATCATTCACTTACAGCGAGCCAGCGGGAGCGATTGGGATGGCATAATGCATGTTAACCCGGAACTGAAGGAAAAAGCCTTGCTGATGCTGTACAATCCGCTTAAAGAGAAAATAACGCGCACCATTAAAGTACCGCTTTATTACACAGGTCTTGATGCCATCGCTTCGTTTTCGGAGCAGGGCAAAGAAAAACGGGTTATAAAATTAAACCGTGACTATACCGCTACCCTGACGTTCAATATTGAGCCCGAAAGTTATACCTGGTTCTTGGTAGAATAGGAATGGTCAAGACAAAAAAACCAGGCCCGGAATCGTCCGGGCCTGGTTCAATCACTCTAAAACAATCACCTCTAATTAGAAGTATTTCAAATATTTGCATAAGTCATATCTGACCAATTCAAATATTTAGTCAAATGTAAGTTTAATCTTTAGCTATTTCCAATACTTTCAGGTCTTTTGACTAAAAAGTGACAGTCTGTATGCACTGTATCTTAAGGCGTTATGACATAAACAGCCAATCATTACAGGCCGTTTAATACATCAGCCCTTTTATAAATATATCGGCCAGCAACAGGCGCTTGGCCCTGATTTCGGCAAGATGCTCTTTATTAGGGAACATTGTCTTTTTGTGAGATACAGATTTGGCCCGTACGCCATGTAAGGCGTCGAGCAGCAAGGCTACTATCTCCTCGGGATTAGCTACCGGTTTAATTTTGCCCCTTGCAACTTCTGTTTTAATTGCGCTTACCAACAGCTGGGCCTCTGAGTTGTGCACCTCATCCACTATCTCCCATATCACGTCGGGCAGGTTTTGCTCGTTAAGCCTGAAAAAGTCGAAAAAATTGTAATTGGTTACAATAAAATCGTGCTGGGTATCGATCTGGAATATGAAAGCTTCTTTTAAATCAGCGAACGTATTTATCTTATCGCTTAATGATTTGAGATACTCGGCAGCCACTTTTTTCATCACAGCTACATACAACTGGCTTTTGTCGGGGAAATAATAATACAGCAATGCCTTCGACATCGACAAATCCCCGGCAATCTCGTTCATCGTTGTTTTTGAATAACCATAATGTAAAAACCTGTGATGAGCGGCCTCTAAAATCCTTTCCTTTTTTACATCCTGTTGGTCTATCGCTGAAATCATTATCGATGCTTAGTAATTAAAATACCTGTGCAAGGTTTAAATTGACGAACTATTTCCTGACTTTTTTAACAAAATTATCAATTTTTCTAAATATGGTTACGTTACCGGATGTGTCAAAGTGACACAGCTTTATAAAAATTACGCTGCAATGATTAACATCATTCCCGCAGTAGCAACAATTGCGTCCTCTATCGCTCCTATAACCGGATCGGCAACACCTGTTTTATTCCCCGAAAATCTCCGCAGGTAAAAGCTCCCAAACGAAGATGCGAGTGCAGCACATGACCCGGCCAATGCGCCGGCAAGGCCGTTATTGCCGGATGCTTGTACAAACCAGCTCCGGCCAATGCTCCGGACAAGCACCTTCCAATCAAACCTGGCGCAGATGTCCGGTTGGGGATGTCGGGTAGCTTATCACCGACCAACTCTAAAGCCGCAAGAACCCGGAACGCGGAGCCAACTCTTCCGGACTGCAAAAAGTTCAGCGGCGATTCAGCCAATTGTTTTGAAGGATGGTTTTGCAAAATAGCGTTGACTGTAACCGGCGCCGAAAAAGTCCGCATACCAGCTAGTACGCCCACTTCTATTACCTGCCAAAACGGAGCAACTGCCCGGGTCGAGGCTACATGGTTTTTCCTGGTACCAAATGTTTTCATAGGATTGGTGTAAAACAACAATCGTTCCTAAATTATTTTTTATAGCCCCCTAAACCAGGACCGACCATTTAAAGCGTACCCTTTTTTCAGGACGACACATGCAATGTAACTGTTCCGTTTCTGAGCGGAACACCTGGAATACGATGGTACTCACTGATAATCAACAGAATACGTATTTACATGCAACAAGACATTGATAATCAGCGCTTTACTCGGGGGTTTACACCCTGTATGGTTATTTTTTTTAAGGTGTTGACTATTAGGTATTTATAAAAAATCAAGGGGTTACACTTGTAAACCCCTGCGTCCTACGGCGTTCCGTTTGATGCGGGCGCCCTTTTAATGCGCTCACGCAGAGCAAATTCGATAAAATGATGAAAAAGCTCAAAAATTTGCAAAATAATATTTTATAAAAGAAAAGAGCTGCCTGGGTATTCCCCCGGCAGCTCTTCGAAATCGTTGAGCTTAAATTAAGCTTCGGTCAATTCAGCCCTGGCTATTTCCTTCTTTTCTTTTCTGCCAAAAAAGTAGTTTTTGATATTAACCCTGATAATATACATACACGGTACCAATATCAATGTAATAATAGTGGCAAAACCGAGGCCAAATATCATGGTCCATGCCAACGGTCCCCAGAAGGCTACGTTATCGCCACCAAAGAAAATGTGGGGCTCAAAGTGCGTAAACAAGCCTGCGAAGTCGATATTAAAACCAACCGCCAGCGGTATTAGACCCAATATGGCTGCGGTAGCAGTTAATAATACCGGCGTCATACGGGTATGGCCGGCCTCAACGACCGCATCGTGCAAATTGGCGCCCTGGGCTATCAGCATATCTGTAAACTCAACCAGCAGGATACCATTTCGGACAACCACGCCAGCGAGAGCTATGATACCCACACCAGTCATTACAATTGACATGGTCATACCGGTAAGGGTAACCCCCAGCAGTACACCTATAATACTCAGGAATATCTCGCTGATAATGATGACCGTTTTACCAACCGAGTTGAACTGCAGGGTAAGTATGATAAATATCAGGCCAAAGGAGGCAAGTAATGCTCCCCCCAAAAATGTCGCCGCTTCCAACTGATCTTCCTGGCCACCGCCCTGGCGAATAATTACATTGTCGGGCTTTTTGAAGTTTGATATAGCTCTTAAAATGTTGGCATTTACGTCGTTAGGATTATAGGGCTTTATAACGTTTGAGCTTAGCGTAAGCACTCTATGTTGTTGCTTCCGTTTAATATTGCTATATGTGCTGCTGTAACGAACGTCGGTAAAAGCCGATATCGGTACCTGGCGTATTGCTCCGCCGGTAGCTAAATCACGATACGTTATTTTCATGTTACGCAGCGCGTCGATACTACTTCGTTGACTTTCAAGAGCACGAACCATTATTTTATAATCGTCCTCCTTGGTATTGCGGAAATCGGCAGCCTTGGCGCCATAAATTGCTGCACCCAAGGCCTGTGTAATCTGGCCAGAAGTGATGCCTTCACGATTCGCGCGTTCACGATCGATATCAAACACAATTTCCGGTTTATCACTCTGCACATCCGCAGTCAGGTTTTCAATACCTTCTATATTTTGTTTAGCAAGGAAGTTTTTTAACCGGTTACCTGTATTCACCAGTGTGTCCAGGTTATCTCCGGCTATTTCAATACTGATGTCTTTTTGAACCGGAGGACCGCTGGCTTCCTGTGCCACAGAAATTTTAACACCCGGAAGACCTTGTATAGCTTTACGGATATTTGCAAGTATTACTCTGGTGTCTTTGCCGTTTCGTTTAGAAAACTCAGCAAAGGCTACGGTTACCTTACCTTTGTTTTCATAATCATTTTGATCTTCGTCTTGCGGATCTGTAACACCTTTTGTAACGTTTGATATAATTGACGTAACTATGTCTTTATCAGGTTCAACCACTTTTGCTACACGCTGTTCAATCTTTTTTGTCACTTCATTGGTTGTCGCCTGGTCCGTGCCGATGGGCAAGCTTATGTAAACATATGCAAAGTTGGGTGCACCGGAAGGGAAGAATACCGGTGTTTTACCGATGGTTGCCGTTAAAATAATCGCAAGAAAAAATAAGCCGATAGTTCCAACCAACATTAAAACGGGTCGTTTTACAGCTTTTTCAAGTATCCGGGCATACCAGTTTTTAAATTTAGGCCATGAATTTTTCTGGAACCGGTCAATAAGCTTAACCAGCACAAAGTGGTTTAACAGGTAAAGTAAAATAATCAATACCATAAAATTGCCGAAGCCCACATTGATCAGGTAGCCCAGGATTGTAAATATGCCTAGTATAACCAAAGCGCGTTTTACCGTGCGATCGAATTTTGGATGATCATGTTCGCCCTCGATATGTGGTTTCATAAAGTCGACGGCAAACACCGGGTTCATTATATAAGCCACTACCAACGAGGCAAGTAAGGTCGTGATAAGTGTTATCGGTAAAAATCGCATAAACTCACCGATGATACTATTCCAAAACAATAACGGAACAAATGGAGCTAATGTGGTCATGGTACCTGAAAACACCGGAAGGAACACCTCACCTGCCGCATGCTTGGCTGCTTCTTTAATAGGGACAGCGCCGTTATTAAATATACGGTGCGTGTTCTCAATCACAACAATAGCATCATCTACTACTATGCCTAAAGCAAGCAGGAAGGAGAATAGCACGATCATATTAAGAGTGAGCCCTAAAACCGGCATTACCAAAAATGCGATGAAACATGATAATGGAACGGATAACGCCACAAAGAGCGCGTTGGTTGTACCCATAAAAAACATCAGGATAACAGTTACCAGCACAAATCCAATGACGATGGTATTGATCAGATCATTCAGCGTGGAACGCGTCTTGTCAGATTGATCTCCGGTTACTGTTATATTTAAGCCTTTAGGGAATACCGTGCGCTGTTTTTCCTTTATCATCTTATTGATCTTATCCGAAGATTCAATCAGGTTTTCGCCGGCGCGCTTACTCACATTTAAGGTAATAACATTTTTAAAATCAGGGTTATCAGGTGTTTTTAAACGCGCGTAACTTTCTTGTTCAAGGAATGAATCTTTAATCTCTGCGATATCCCGTAAGTACACGGAACGCCCGGTTGGGTTCCTGATTACCATTGCGGCAACCTGATCCGCATTTTTAAAATCCTGCTTGATATCAATACTTCTGCGTACTCCATCGGTTTTTATAGTACCGGCAGAAGACAGGATATTTTCATTGCCAATTGCTTGTATGATATCATTAAAGGTAATTTGTGCGGCCGCCATTTTATTGAGATCGACGTTAACCTGTATCTCTGGTGTAAGCGCTCCTATTTCATCTACCTTTGATATTTCTTTATAACCTTCTATTTCATCTTTCAGGATATCGGCATACTCTTTGAGTTTTTTAAGGTCATAGTCGCCTGAAATATTAATATAAAGTATCGGCAAATCCGATACGTTTATGTCAATAATGTTAGGCTGCTTAAAGTTATTATCATTTTGGGGTAAGTCTTGCTGTGCTTTATCAACAGCGTCTTTTACTTCCTGCTTTGCATCTTTAATCTTTACGTTCTGATTAAATTCGGCTGTAATTACCGAAATATTCTGCATGGAGTTGGAAGTGACCTTTTTAAGGCCTTTAAGCGATTTCAATTGCTTTTCCAACTGGCGCGTAACCAGGTTTTCGATATTTTGGGGTGATTGCCCCTGGAATACCGTATTTATATATATTTTAGGTATGGCGATATCCGGGAAGTTCTCTTTCGGCAGGCTCTGATAGCTCAGATAACCCATCACCGTTATTAAGAACATCAGCACGTAGATCGCTGTTTTATTGTTTATGGCCCAACTTGACGGGCCAAACTCTTTTATCACGTCTTTCATAATGAACTCAAATCAGTTTGTGAATAATTAGTTCGATGACGATGGCGTACTTTTTATTTTATCTCCGTCTTCAATATCCGTTGCACCATCAGTAATCAGTTCATCGCCGGCTTTCAGGCCCGACTTTATTTCCGATTGACCTGCGTAAGTCGCACCAACGGTAACTACAACACGCCTGGCAATTCCATTCTGATTAATGAACACGAAGTCGCCGGTTTCTGAATGCTGAACTGCCTTAACTGGTACTACGATCACGTTCTGCTTTGAATAATCGGCAATTTTAAGTACCGCTGTCATATTAGGACGAAGGTCTTTACGCTGGGGAAGTGCTACTTCGGCCGCAAAACTTCTTGATGCCGGATCGATCACCTTGGCAGCAAAACTAACCTTGGTGGTCAGTGAATCGTTTGCGTCTGGAAATATAACTTTCACTGTGTTTCCGGTCGATACGCTCCCTGTGTACGATTCAGGTATATCAGCCTTAACCTTAAGCTTATCCGCGTTTACTATACGGATACCTGTAACACCTGGCTGCGCTACCTGGCCTAATTTCAAGTCCATTTGGTCTACTGTTCCGCTAATTGGCGATGTAATCCGGTATAGATCGGCTTGCCTACGCAACGATGCTACCTGTTTTTGAGAGCTTTCCAGGGCAGTTTTTGCCTGCAGAAATTGCACCTCGGTCCCTATTTTCTGATCCCACAGGTTCTTTTGCCTTTCATATAGCGTCTTATTCAAATCAACCTGTGTTTCTGCCTGCGCAATGTTCTGATTTAACACACTGGCATCAAGCTGCGCCAGTACTTGCCCTTTATTTACGTGCTGACCAACCTTTACATAAATAGCGGTTATCGAACCGGCCGCCTGCGGATATGCCATAACGTTGTCCTGTGCGTCAATTTTGCCTTGTATCTGAACATAGTTGGTAAAGCTGCCCGCCTTTAAAACAAGGGTGCTCACATCTGCAACTTTCGACGAATCTGTGGTACCAACCTCGGCCTGTAGCTTTGCAATCTTTGAGTTCAGATCAGCCTGTTGCTTTTTCAATTCGGCAAGCTCCGCTTTTTTGTCCTTGGGTTTGCTTGAGCAAGCAGCAAGCAATATCAGGGCTGGTATGTATATTAATTTTTTCATTGTGCTGTATAGTGTGTTGTGATTGATTATTTTATTCTTCCGTATGCCTGGTCAAGATCAACTTTGCTTACTAAAGCATCGTACAGACCTTGTATATATGAGTTGTCTGCATCCTGCAGTGCAGTTTGTGCCTGTGTTACTTCGAGGCTGGATCCTACCCCTTGCTGATATTTAATTTTGGAGACTCTAAGCACCTCTTCAGCAAGTGCCCTGTTCCTTTTCTGATCGTTCAACGTTTGCAGACCATTCAGATATGTAATCCGGGCTTTCTTTAGTTCAAGGTTAAAAGCATTCCTGGCGGCAAACATGTCGTTTTGCGATTTAAGCAATGTAATCTCGGATTGCCTCAACTGGTTTATATGCTGAAAGCCTGTAAATATTGGGACGTTTAGTGTAAGGCCAACATAAGCCGAAGGAAAGTTGTTGCGATATAGCTGTCCAAAGTTATTGTCCTGGTAGGATGCTGAATATCCAACATTAGCAGTTAGCTTCGGTAGAAATTGACCTTTCTTGCGTTTCACATCATATTGGTACAGTTTTGATTGAGTTTCTAAAAGGCTATACTCAACCCGATTACGATAAACAGCCGTGTCGGCAACCGGGTCGCTCAGGCTGGCTTCAAGCTTTATGTCTTCAAGCCTGTCTTTTAATAAAAGTACGTTATCGATAGGCATTCCTATTTGAAACTTCAGTAATTGATAACCCAAACCCAATAGCCTTACAACATTCTCCTTCCTGGTTACCAACGAGTTATATTGAACAGTTATACGGTCGACATCTATTTTCTCGACAAAGCCCTGTTTATTTCGCGCAATAGTTTCATCCATCTGTTGCTTTAACTGATCGATATCTGCCTGTAAAACTTTTAGTTGTTCTACCGAAACTAAAACCTGGTAATAGGCCTTGGTAACGTTTACAGCAGTTGAAATCTTTGAACGGGTAAGGCTGCGATCATATAGTTCTTTGTAAGTGTTTCGTGCTTGTAAGCCAACCAGGTAGTCAGGATCAAAAAGTATCTGGCTTGCCGTTAAAGACAAATTCGACTGATATTTCACTCCAAACTTAATCGGAATAAAAGTACCAGGCTGGCCAAAAAACTCACCAGGCAACAACGTTGTTGGAATTTTAAGATAATCCTGGAATGATGCTACACCGTGGATCTGTGGAAAACCCTGGCCTATCGTTTCTTTAACCCTGTATCCTGCGCTTTTTACATCCAGGTTAGCATTAACTACCGAATCCTGGTGCTCATAGGCATAATTTATACAGTCTTGTATCGTAAAATTGTATCTCTGGCTATCGGGCGCCGCCGTTTGCGAAAAGCCGTTCAGGGCAATTCCGCTTAGCAGGCACATTACTATGAGTATATGTTTCATTTTATATTTAGTTGTGTTTTGCGTGATGTTGCTTATTGCTGGCGTAAATGTCTGCCCCGTATTGACAGCCCTATGTCAGCAGTATATCTTTATTCTTCGTTTATGTTTTTATACTGATTTAGCAGTTTGTAGCCTTTAAGTGTACAAATGCCATAATTAAAATGTTCTAAAAACTGAACCTGCACTTTCCATGGACTAAACTCCGCCATGGGGAATACCGATGTGTTAAAACCAAGCTCTACCTGGCTAACACGCATGCGTGCAATTATCTTTACGTCGATGTCGGGCCGAATGTAACCTTGCTTCTTACCTTTTGTTAAGAGTTCTTCCAGTGTCCGCACGATGACATCGGCTTTAAAATTCTGAAACTCCGCCCACGCCTCGGGATGATACTTTTGCATATCGTGGATAACTATCGGGTTTATCCTTGAAAAAATCTCTTCCGAGCATTTCATCATATTGATCATCTCTTCCATCACATTGCTTGATTTGGCAATAATGGCTTCCATATTGTCCTCGTCCTCTTTCAGCTTTTTCTTTACCAGCGCTATTACCAATTCGTTCTTATCCTTAAAAAACTGGTATATCGTTTTTTTCGACATGCCCAGGTGCCGGGCTATGTCATCCATTGTTACACTTTTGATCCCCGCCGTTAAAAACAGCTCTTCTCCGCCCTGGATTATTCTTTCTATTTGACTCATTGACTTTACGAGTCAAAACTAAGGAAACATTTTTAGATTACAAAGTTTCCTAAGAATAACATGCTGAGGGCTTATTTTTTGATGCGCGGATGACAATTTATGGTTCGGATTTCCGCTGTGGGAATGGCGGGCGAAAATATCAGAATAGATTTGCCGGCCAATTCAAGCATTGGCACATCCGTATATTCGCACATCCGCACATCAATCCCTATCTTTGCAAAAAATTTAAAGAACACATGACCCTTACTCCTCTTTCTGCAATTTCACCTATCGATGGCCGTTATCGTAATGCTACCGCCGACCTTGCTGCTTACTTTTCTGAGTATGCGCTAATCAAATACCGGGTGTTTGTTGAAATTGAATACTTTATAGCTTTGTGTGAACACCCGTTGCCTCAGCTTCAGAATTTGGATAGAAATGTAGCAGAAAAGTTACGCGGCATTTATAAAAATTTCAATGAGCAGGATGCAGAGGCCATCAAGCAGATTGAGAAAATTACCAACCATGATGTTAAAGCGGTTGAATATTTCATTAAAAAAGAGTTCGATAAGCTTGGCTTACAGGAGTATAAGGAATTTATCCATTTCGGATTAACCTCGCAGGATATTAACAACACGGCTGTACCCTATTCATTTAAGGAAGCTTTGGCCAATACCTACTATCCTGCAATTGAAGAACTGGTTGATATTTTAAAAAAATACGTTACCGAATGGAATGACGTTCCGATGCTGGCCCATACACATGGCCAGCCCGCATCGCCAAGTCGCCTGGGAAAAGAAATTATGGTTTTTGTAGAGCGAATTGAAAACCAGCTCAGTTTGCTAAAAGCGGTTCCTCATGCTGCTAAATTCGGCGGCGCTACAGGTAATTTTAACGCGCATAATGTGGGCTACCCGGAAATTGACTGGAAGGCATTTGGCAATCATTTTGTTAATGAAGTCTTGGGGTTGAGCCGTTCACAGTTTACCACACAGATTGAACACTACGATAATTTTGCCGCGCAGTGCGATGCCTTGAAACGCATCAATAATATTCTTATAGACCTAGACCGGGATATCTGGACATATATTTCCATGAGCTATTTCAAGCAAAAAATAAAGGAAGGCGAGATCGGCTCATCGGCTATGCCACATAAAGTAAACCCGATTGACTTTGAAAATTCTGAAGGTAACCTGGGGATTGCCAACGCGCTGTTCGAGCATTTTGCGGCAAAGCTGCCCATATCAAGGCTCCAGCGTGACTTGACTGACTCAACCGTATTAAGAAATATCGGCGTCCCGGTAGGCCATACCATCATTGCTATAAAATCAACCATACGTGGTCTGAATAAATTGCTGCTGAATGCAGATGCGCTGAATGCTCACCTCGAAGCCAATTGGGCGGTCGTTGCCGAGGCTATCCAAACAATTCTGCGTCGTGAGGGGTATCCTAATCCTTATGAGGCATTAAAGGATCTGACCCGTACTAATACACAAGTTAATGCACAAACCATCGCAGAATTTGTGGAAGGCCTGCAAGTTAATGAGAAGATTAAAGAAGAGATAAAGAAAATAACACCGCAAAATTATACAGGTATTTAAATAAGATGCCAATCGGTCTGCCAAATCTCCGAAACTTCGGGGCTTTATGATATTTAGCGTTCTGTCTGCGCATCAGGTTTCACCGTCACCTCCCGGTCATAACAATATTATGCTTGTGTTAAAATCAAAAACCTGCTTAAATTTGTTTTATCAAGACTAATTGAAAATAAGATGAATATCAACGTATATACCGAAGCCACTCCTAACCCGGCCACAATGAAGTTCATTGTGAACAAACTGCTCATTAATGGCAGTGTGGATTACCCGACAAAAGAAAGTGCTGAAAACTCGCCTTTTGCAAAAGAGCTTTTTAAATTCTCATTTGTAAATGGTGTCTTCTTCGCCAGCAACTTTGTTACTGTTACTAAGTTTGAGGGTGATAGCTGGGATGACATTATGCCCATATTAAAGGAATTTGTTAAAGGCGCGGTTGAGGCCGAACTAAAGGTTAAAGAAGAAGAACACACAGAAACTACGGATTTCGAAGGCTCTGAAACCGAGGTGAAAATACAGCAGATATTACATGATTATGTTCGCCCGGCTGTGGAGCAGGATGGCGGCGCTATTACTTATAAGTCTTTCGATGAAGGGGTCGTAACTGTTGAGCTTCGCGGATCATGCAGCGGCTGCCCGTCATCTACGGTTACTTTAAAGGCAGGCATCGAGAACCTGTTAAAACGTATGGTACCCGAAGTAACCGAGGTTGTATCGGAAGCGATGTAATTATTTTTGAGATCATCACACTCAAGACGGTTTCGCCGATATAGTGAAAGCTGGATTTAGGTCCGGCTTTTATTTTTCCTATCTAAAATAGTTTTGGATAGTCCCCAGCATTTCCTGCGTGATCTTTCCGTTCGTGGCAAGCAGTTCGCGGGTGTTCAGCACTTCATGCCCACCTTTAAAGTTAACTACTTGTCCGCCTGCCTGCCGCACTATCACTATGCCGGCCGCAACGTCCCAGGGATTCAGATTATACTCATAAAATGCATCAAACCTGCCGCAGGCCGTGTAAGCTAAGTCAACGGCAGCCGAACCCAGCCTGCGAAGGCCATGACAGCTCTTCATAAGCTCCGTAAACAAATTGATATAAGCTGGCTGTTTGCTGAAATCGTGGTATGGGAAACCGGTCGCCAGGAGGCTTTTACTTATTGATGGTGAACTGCTGGTGTTAATGATATCGCCATTAAGATAAGCCGGCGAGTCTTTCCAGGCATAAAAACACTCATCCATATTTACTTCATATACTACTCCAAGCACCAGTTCGTCATTTTGCTGCAAAGCGATACTAACAGAATAGACCGGCAAGCCATGAATAAAATTAGTCGTGCCATCCAGCGGGTCAATGATCCAGTTATAGGTCTCCCCCGTTTTATTAATGGTTTTTTCCTCGGTGATAAAGCCAGCTTCCGGCACTACACTGGTCAACGCCTTTACTATAAATTGCTCAGCAGTTTTGTCGACATAGGAAACGAGGTCATTAAGGCCTTTAATTTCTATTTTATCATGGGAAAAAACACGGCGTTCTTCCCTGATAAAACTACCCGCATCTTTTGCTATTTCAATTACTTTGTTAGTTATTTCGTTAAGTTCCATATCAGTTACGAATGTCATGAATTAGATAAGCTTTCACAAATTGAATCAGCCTGATTTAATCAACAAAAACCACATCATTTCGCTTACTTCTGGCTACGAAGCGACAGGCTGAACGAAAATGCTTTATGGATAAAGTAGCTTGCAAAGAACAAACTCAAAGCCGCAAGCGGACGTGCAACCGGCGGGTACATCTGTAAATCCTGTATAAACACCTTTAAAATAGCCAGGTTAGCAAAAAAACCGATGAAAGCTACTGATACGAACCTAAAAAACTGCTTATATGGAGATAACCGCGATTCGGCGAATACAAAATATTTAGTGATTAAAAAATTTACCACTACGCCCATAAAAAATGATAACGCCAGTGATAATGAAGAATTACGAACCGTGAAAGAAAATAAATTATAGGTTTTTTGTACCAGTAAGTTATGATAGAACAGGTAGAATGCGGTTACATCGACTAAAAACCCGAATCCCGCGGAAACCACAAACCTGATTATCTGGTTATCGAGCAAATTATTACCGGTTTTTATCTCAGGCATGCTTCAGAACGGGCTGTTTTCTATTCCGGGCCACAAAAATCAACGCGATACCGCCGATAACCATAAATGTAGAGATCATTTCGGCTTGGGTAAAGCTAATGCCTGCCACATGATACAAAGTATTTACACGTATTAATTCTATAAAAAACCGCTCAACGCCGGCCAGTATCATGTAAATGCCAAACATCACACCTGGCGCCTTTATCTTGTCGCGTATACTCCATAAAAACAGGAATAGCAGTATACAAACTACGCATTCGTAAAAAGACGTGGGATAAACCGGCGCCGGAAGCTCATGGTTATATTTTCCTGCATATCCGGGTATTATTTGTCCTTCATTGTTTACATTGTGCGGAAACTTAAAACCCCACATCCAGTTAGGTAACCAGCTTAGCCAATGCGGCTTCGGATGAAGGTTAAATATGCCCCAGTCACCATCTCCGGCCATCTGGCAGCCGATACGGCCGACACCATAAGCAAGCATCATACCGGGCGCGCCAATATCCAGCATTGTAAACGGCTTAATACCATGTTTATGAGCAATATAAAGCACAGCCGCGCCGCCGCAAATCAGGCCGCCGTAAAAAGTTAAGCCCTCAAAACCGATAAGCATGCCAACGGGGTCCTGCATAAACTGGCCCCAGTTTTCAAGCGCATTAAAAATCTTCGCCCCTGCAAAGCCGCAAATAGCCGACCAAAGCAATATACTGCCCATCAATTCGGAAGGATGAACCGTAACTTCCTCTGTTTTGGGATGCGGAAGCCGTTGTTTCTTGTTTTCGTAATAAGCCCAATATGCAAACAAAACAGCGCCAATGATACCACCCAGCCAATTTCCGCGCGCCGATAAAAGAAAGCTTTGGGTATCCTCTACAAGTTTGCTAAAGTTCAGGGCAGCATCAACCAGCTTGTAGCCAAGTATAAAACCGAAGATACCGTTTCCGATTAACTCGACATTAGTTATTGGTTTGCCAATAGTGACGGTTTTGCGAAAAGAATGTATATAACCCAGCTTCTCCTTACGGTCAAACTCCTTTACAAAAGCCCAATAGGCCGCCATAAAAGCTATCGCTACAAAGAAACCAAAAGTTTGTATGATTTGAAGAAATGGTAATTCGAGCCCGGTAAGATACTTAAGCAGGTAGTATAAATTTGGAAACATTAGTTTAAATTTTGAGCCAAGATAGGGTTTAATGAATTAATATTTCATTCGCCTCGGTAATTTCCACATCACCATCAGGTGATATTTTTGTTAAGTACACCGTTTTCAGCTCATTGATCAGCAAGGGGTCGTATGGGGTTTTCACCTTTACATAGTTAGTGGTAAACCCATGCATAAAGCCGTCTTTTACGTCGCCTTCGAACAATACATTCCCGGTTTTCCCCAGTTGGCTTTCGTAAAATGCGCGGCGCTTTTTGTCGGATAAAATATGCAGCATTTTGCTCCGCTCGGCCCTTGTTGAACCGGGTACTACCCCTCCCATTTCACTCGCCGGCGTATTTTCCCGCTCAGAATAAGTGAACACATGGAGATACGATATATCCAGGCCGTTCAAAAAGTTGTAGGTGTCTATAAAATCCTCACGCGTCTCGCCCGGAAAACCGACGATCACATCAACGCCGATACAACAATCAGGCATTAATTGCTTTATTTTAGCCACGCGGCTGGCATATAGCTCACGCTTATAACGGCGCCGCATCAAACCCAGTATTTTATCAGAGCCAGACTGGAGCGGGATATGGAAATGAGGCACAAATCGCTTGGACTGCGCTACAAATTCAATGATCTCGTCGCTCAGCAAGTTCGGTTCAATTGACGAAATACGAAAGCGACTGATACCTTCAACTTCATCCAGTGCTTTAACCAGGTCGAAAAACCTGTCCTGGCGTTTTCCATCCCGGATGCCGAAATCGCCGAGATTAACGCCGGTCAGCACAATTTCCTTCACGCCCGATGCGGCAATCTCATTGGCTTGCTCCATTACATGTTCAATGGTATCGCTGCGGCTGTTGCCACGCGCTAACGGAATGGTACAAAAAGTACATGAATAGTCGCAGCCGTCCTGTACCTTTAAAAAAGTACGGGTGCGGTCGCCAATAGAAAAACCCGCAATAAAATCCTTAGCTTCAGATACTGGCTGGTTATAAACCACTGCTTTGGGTTGCTTGGTAAGATCGGTGATATAATCTACTATCCGGAATTTTTCGGCAGCGCCTAACACCATGTCTACGCCGGGTATCTCCGCAATTTCTTTTGGTTTAAGCTGTGCATAACAGCCTACAATGGTAACATAGGCATCAGGTGATATTTTCAATGCCTCCTTAACTACTTTTTTGCATTTTTTGTCGGCATTATCGGTAACCGAACAGGTGTTAATAACAAAAACGTCAGGCGTATCGGTAAACTCAACCGTAGAGAAACCGGCGTTGTTAAAAAGCCGGCCAATAGATGAAGTTTCCGAATAGTTAAGCTTGCAGCCTAAGGTATAAAATGCTACTTTTTTATTCATTTAAAAACGCGCAAAGATACTGATTTTAACGCTAATCCGGGCATTCTATTCCCGGGAAATATACAACCACCGCCACGAACAGGCTCAAAAACAACATTTTAAATACTGGCGCCTGTGTACCTGAACAGCTAAGACTAAGTTTGCCAGGGGAATGAAGTAATCAAAAGCGTCAGGATTGCGTTTAAGGATGATTAACCGCCCCAGCGGTAGCTCTGGTTTTCAAGGCCGATAAGATCTATTATGCGGTCAACCACGGTCATGGCTAACTCTTCCACAGTTTTCGGCCTGCTGTAGTACGACGGTATCGCCGGACAAATAATCCCGCCCGCTTCTGTTACCGTTTCCATATTGCGGATATGGATAAGATTAAACGGCATATCTCTGGCGACCAGGATTAACTTACGGCGTTCCTTCAAAATCACATCAGCTGCGCGGATAACCAGGTCATCAGATGTGCCTGAGGCTATCCGGCCTAACGTCCCCATCGAGCAGGGAACAATAACCATCGTGTCAAACTTTGCCGACCCTGAAGCAAATGGGGCCATAAAGTCGGTTTTTGCGTAAATCTTAAATGGCAGCTTTTTGTAATCGTCGTTGCCCAGCTCAAACTCCCATACATCTTTTGCGTTGTCTGACATGACGACAGCGACCTCCTCTATCTGGTTGCTTAATCGCTGCAACTTATTTAACAGCAAACTGGCATAAATGGAGCCGCTGGCTCCTGTTACGGCAATAACTATCTTCTTTTTTATTTGCATAAAACCCGTCCCTGCGTAAAATAAGGCGCAAAAAAAGGGTCGAATACAAGTACTCGACCCTACATCTACCTATGAAAAACATGCCCTTTGAGAGGGCACTACAAAAGTAATAACAATTTTTTTAATTTTTAATTATTTTTTAAAATAAATTTAACCTGCTTTCGGAAAGTTTTTTTCTATAAGCGTCTGAATAATTCCATCAACCAATCCGACAGTGGGCACGTATATGTTTTTGATATTGGCCCACTTCATCACGGCGATATAGATTTCGCAGGCTGGAATTATCACATCTGCGCGGTCCTGGTTCAGGCCGAGCACATTTATCCTGTCTTTAAGGGAAAACGAAGTCAGGTAACTATAAAGGGACTTTAATTTACCAAAGGTTAAGGGATTTTTGTCTTTTTCTTCGGATAAGCGGTACAATTTGTTGATATTTCCGCCGGTTCCTATGCCCGAAATAACTTTAAACTGCCTGGTGTTGTCGCGGATAAAATCTTTCATATCGCTCCAGGTCTCTTCGTCATCCTGATTGTCCAGCATACGAATCGTCCCGATGTTAAACGATTTAGAAGCCCACACCTCCCCTGCTGAAAAAAAAGATAACTCCGTACTACCTCCGCCCACATCTATGTACAAATAATTTTTGCTTTTATCAATGGTTTGGTCGGCGTGGCTGGCATAAATCATACCTGCTTCTTTTTGTCCGGGGATAATCTCGACGTCAATTCCGGCATTTGTCTTTATTAGCTTTGCTATTTCTGCACCGTTTTTTGCTTCGCGCATGGCAGATGTCGCAAGCGCTGTATAATCCGCTACTTTATAAACATCCATTAATCTGCTGAATGCTTCCATGGTTTTTATAAGGTCAGCAGATTTCTTTTCAGACAATTCATGGTCGAGGAAGGCGTCATCACCCAGGCGCAACGGAACCCTTATCAGCGTATTTTTTTTAAACGAGACTGAACCATTGTTCTCAATAATATCAGCAATTAGGAGCCTTACGGCGTTTGAACCTATATCTATAGCAGCGTATCTCAATTTTTTATTTTACTTTATGTTTCAGATAATCGTATATATCAAGTTGTGCCCGGTGCGGAAGTTCCGAGCGTGTTTTATGGTATTTATTAGTGTTATTGGCGTTAATTTCACGAGATTTGGTATTATCTGCCAGCTGCAGATCAATAATATCCCGGATTTCTTTTTTCAAGTCCTCGTCATAAATAGGGAAGCCTACCTCCACCCGGGTATCGATATTACGCGTCATAAAATCTGCTGAAGTAAGGTAAACCAATTCATTTCCGCCGTTACAATAAACATGCACGCGGGCGTGTTCAAGGTATTTATCAACAATGCTGAGCACCTCAATATTTTCGCTATAGCCTTTCACCCCGGCAATCAGGCAACACATACCACGAATAATCATTTTGATCTTTACACCGGCATTGCTGGCCTGGTAAAGCTTGTTTATCAGCAGTTCGTCGGCAAGGCTATTCATTTTTAAGATCATGTAGGCTTGCTTACCGGCTTTTGCGTTCTTTATTTCGTTGTCGATGAGTTTATAAATAGCCGGACGTGCATCAATAGGCGAAACAATTAAATTCTTTAACCCTTTAGGCAAAGTATTTTTTGCCAGCGCCTTAAACACGTTAACCAGGTCTCCTGTTATCTTTTTATTTGCGGTAAGCAGGGTATGGTCGGCATATAAACGGGCTGTCTTCTCATTAAAGTTGCCTGTTGACAAACATCCGTAGTAGGCCGGCTTATCTTTCTCTATGCGCATAACAAGGCAGATTTTTGAGTGTACTTTATACCCATCAATACCATAAAGCACATTCACCCCCTCCTCTTCCAGCCTGCGGCTCCACGCAATATTATTCTGTTCGTCAAAGCGCGCCCTTAACTCCACTAAGCAGGTTACTTTTTTGCCATTCTTAGCCGCGCTCATCAGCGCATGCATAATGCGGGAGTTTTCGGCGAGACGGTACACCGCTATGCTGATTTCCTTAACTTTCGGATCTATAGCAGCCTCGCGTAAAAAGTGTATAACATAATCGTACGATTGATAGGGCGTACTTATTAAATAATCTTTTTTTGCAATCATTCCCATCAGGCTTTTACCAAATGAAAGGCCATCTACCGGCAGCGGTACAGTGCGTTCATATTCCAGCTCCGGCCGGCCAACATTCGGGAATGAAATAAAATTCTTAAAATTATGGTAACGCGCGCCGGGTATAAGGCTTTCGCCATGCAGACCCATCTTGTTAACCAGGTACTTTAGCATATCCAGCGGCATTTCCGAATCATACAGCAAACGCATCGGCTTGCCTTTTTTGCGTTTTTGCAGGCTCTTTGCTAAGGCATCAATAAATTTCTCACTTACTTCTTTATCCAAATCCAGTTCGGCATCGCGGGTTAGCTGTATGGAATATGCTTCTACCGAATCATGCTCGAAAATAAAGAAGATATCTTCCAGGCTATACCGGATGATATCGTCGAGAAGAATGATAAATTTCAGATTATTCGTCTCCGGTAGAACTACAAAACGCGGCAGGGTGTCCGGAAACTCGATAAGCGCCAGTCTTGATTTTTTATTTTTAGTAAGCTTTACAAAAAAGTAGATGGCCCGATCGCGTAATTCCGGGAGCGGCAATGCCTCATCCAGCATTATAGGCACAAGTGTCGCCAGCAGACTCTCCCTAAAATATCGTTTTACGAACTCGCCACGGCTTACGTTAAGCTGTTTATCATTCAGGATGAATATCTTTTCTTCAGCAAGCTGCTTTACGATAATATTTTCATATAAATTATTGAACTTACGCTCCTGCCTGACGACAATGTTCTTTATCTGGTTTAAAATCTTTTTAGGATTATAGCCCAGCACCTCCTTAGCTTTCTCATTCAGGTTTGCCAGGCGGCTCATAGTAGCAACTCTTACGCGATAAAACTCATCAAGGTTCGATGAAAATATCGCCAAAAACTTAATCCTGTCGATTAATGGAACAGATGAATCAGCAGCCTCCTGTAATACACGGTCATTAAAGTAAAGCCAGCTGATTTCACGATTAATCAAGGGTGCATGTTTCGGATCCATATATAAAGCCTGCGGCTGCTACAAATCTGCCTATTTAAATGTTAATTTAATATTAACTCGGTGGTATATTAATGTGTTTTTATTATTTACTCGACACTGGCTGCCTTATTGTTTATAACGCGTTGCTGACTTGTGACGATTTAATTACACCCATTTATTTTCTCCGCCTTAACGCCCCCTATGAAGCATTAACCAAAAACGCTAACTTTGTACTACACCAATTTACCCGGAAACATGCCAAGTTTTGATATTGTAAGTAAGATTGACGGCCAGACGCTTGATAATGCAGTAAACACTGCAAAAAAGGAAATATTGAACCGCTATGATTTCCATGACTCCAAAAGCACTGTAGACCTGGACAAAAAAACGAACGTAATAACAATAGTGACCGAGAACGATATGCGGCTGAAGGCCATTAGCGACTCCATCATTAGTCGTATGGTAAAACAACATCTGGACCCGAAAGCACTTGATTTGGAAGGCGCCGTACAGACGGTATCGGGGAACATGATTCGCAAAGATTTAAAAATAAAAGAAGGCATTGGCCAGGAGGCTGCTAAAAAGATAGTTAAGAAGATAAAAGACAGCGGTCTTAAAGTACAAGCAAGTATAATGGATGACCAGGTACGCGTTCAGGCTAAAAAAATAGACGATTTACAGTCAGTTATTGCCTTGTGCCGCCAGAATGATTTTGGCCAGCCTCTTCAGTATATTAATATGCGGAACTAAAGGTGTGTTGGCGCCGGCAACCAGGATAGCACACAACAAATACAAAAGGCCGACCCATCGCGGGCGGCCTTTTATCAAACTAAACCAACTATTATGAAAACACTCTTATTATTTCAGAATCCGGAAGTCCAGTCCGGATTTATTAAACCCGGTTTTAAAACTTCCGTCTCTTTCCGGGGAGCGGAAAGCCAGGCTTTACACAAATCAATCGCACTCCTGACTTCCGAACCGGATTAAATTATTTTACAGCAATTTCGCGGGACTGAATTTTAGCTTCTTCTTTTTTAGCAACGTTCAATTTCAATACGCCGTCTACATATTCTGCGTCTATTTTATTATAATCAGCAGTTTCAGGCAAAGTGAACGAGCGGGTGAATGAGTTATAGCTATACTCGCGCTTGCTGAATTTTTTACCTTCCTCAACGGCTTCAGCTTTCTTATCAGCAGATATGCTTAGAATATTTTTGTCGAGGTTGATTTTGAAATCCTCTTTCTTTAAGCCGGGGGCAGCCAACTCTATTTGATATTCACTTTCGGTTTCTGCAATGTTAACAGCAGGAACGCGGCTAGACAATTTATCGCTTAAAAACGAGTCGCTTAATATCGAATCGAATACATCGTTAAAAAATGGGTTAACACCGCGATTTCTTTGTCCGTTTGCAAATTTTACTAATGTCATGATTATAATCTCCTAAGTTTTTCTTTTAATATATTTGCTGAAGGTTAATCAACTGTTATACCAACGGGTTAAAATCGCCTAAAACAGACAATATGTCTGTTAAAAAGCTACCGCCACGACAAATTGACATCTTATGAGTGAAAATATCGCCGATTATAAATACAAAACTCCTATAGCCCTACGATTCGCAGATATCGATGCCGCAGGACATGTAAACAATGCTGTGTATCTTACATACTTCGAGGTGGCCCGTTTCGCTTATTGGAAGGATGTTACAGAGTGGAATCTTCGCCGGGACGGTATAATTGTGGGGCGTTGCGAGGTGAGCTATTTAAAACCTATAACCCTTGAGGATAAGATATACTGCTATGTGCGCACTACCCGTATAGGCAATAGCAGCTTTGATATGATGCAGTTGCTGGTAAGAGAGACACCGGATGGCGAGGAAATTTGCACTGTGGGTAAAACAGTTTGTATCAGTTATGACTACCGGCTAAACAAATCAGTCCCGATACCGGACGTCGAACGCAAAAAGATGATAGCATACGATGAGCCGAGGCTGATAACTAATACCAATTAAATATTGGGTTGTTGGAGTAAGAAAACGAGTCAAAACCTTTAAGATATACGCCTGGATATCAGAAAGATTTCACCACCGGCATCGCCAGTAGTTTTTTATCGAGCAGTGTAATGTCTGCCCGATGACCGGTTACCAGTAATGCTACTTTTAAACAGCCTTCGAATTTAGCAACCTGTAAGCGGCGGGAAGTTAAATCCAGTGCATTAACGATATTCTCCACCTCTTCTATATTGGCATAATCTGCATCAGTAAAAACAATCACGAATAACTTATCACGGTGAACTTTATCGATGTACCTTTCCACCAAGTTGAAAAGCAACAGTACTGCCAGGGTAAGTCCCGTGCAAATAAGCGCCAGTGTATGATTACCGGAACCGGCAGCCATGCCGATTGCAGCGGATATCCAGATCACCGCCGCAGTAGTTAAACCATTTACTGTTATACTATCCTTAAATATAACACCGGCGCCGATAAAACCGATACCGGTTACTATATTAATATTTACGCCCGCTCCGGCCCACTGGGCTACCATTGTGTAAATGGTTGACCCCATGCAAATCAATATAATTGTACGAAAGCCGGCGATCTTGTTTTTGTACTGGCGCTCAGCCCCAAGTAAACCGCCACATATAACGGCAGTAGCCACCTTAATGAGGTCTTGCGTGGTAATATCAAATTCCAGTGCTGTCAATTAGTGATCAGTTAAATCTCAACTTAAAATATTTTTCCCGGGTTTAATATACCATTTTTATCAAATACCTGTTTTATACCCCGCCAAAGTGCAAAATGCACATCGTTGTATTTTAAGGGCATAAACTCTTTTTGCACCAGGCCTATGCCATGCTCGCCGGAGAGCGTGCCGCCCAGTGATATCGTCAGTTCGAATATTTCGCGAATACCTTCTTTTAATTTGGCATTCCAGTCCTCGTCGCTCATTTGGCCTTTTAGGATATTTACGTGCAAATTACCGTCGCCGGCGTGCCCGTAACAAATTGACTCAAAACCGTATTTATTTCCCGCTTCTTTTATCCCGGTAATTAATTGCGGCAACGCAGCACGCGGCACAACGGTGTCTTCTTCCTTATATATCGAATTTGATTTCACCGAAACCGCCATCGTGCGCCGAATACGCCAAAGCTCTTCTTTTTGAGCGGCAGTGTCAGCAAACAAAACATCGTGACAGCCAAATTCTTCAAGCACCATGTTTATCTTTTCGCAATCGGTAAATATTACGTCCTGGCTGGTACCGTCAACCTCGATCAGCAGGAATGCTTCAGCGCCATCTTTTAAATCGAAAGCAAGACCGTCCTTTTCAATCACCCATTCTATTCCTTTGCGCTCCATAAACTCAAGCGCCGACGGCACAATACCAGCTCTGAAAATTGCCGATACAGCAGCACACCCCTTTTCGTTAGAATCGAACGAAGCCAATAGCAAAGCGTTATGGGTTGGCCCTGGAATTAGCTTAACTACTATTTTGGTGATTATTCCTAAAGTACCTTCAGAACCAATCAGCAATTGTGTTAAGTTATAACCGGACGCATATTTTAAGGTATTCGCCCCGGTCCAGATAATCTCGCCTGAAGGCAATACTACCTCCAGGTTAAGAATATATTCACGTATGGTTCCATATTTTACCACCCGTGGCCCGCCGGAACCGTGCGATACGTTACCTCCGATAAAACAGCTGCCTTTACTGGCAGGGTCAACAGGATACAGCAAGCCTTTGGCGGCAACTTCGTCCATAAAAACCTCAGTAACCACACCGGGTTCAACCGTTGCCTGCAAATTCTGCTCGTCTATCTCCAGCACCTTATCAAAGCGCTCCATACTGATCAACAGGCCACCGAGTGCGGGTAAGGCGCCACCGCTTAAGCCCGTGCCCGCGCCGCGTGGTGTAACGGGAATCAGGTTATCATTACACAGCTTCATCAATCCGGCAATTTCCTGCGGGGTGCGCGGCTTTACCACAACTTCCGGAAAATAACGCAGATCTTCCGTCTCGTCGTGACTGTATTTCTCCAGCTCGCCATAGCTTGTTATCACTGCATCGTCGCCGGCGATTCGTTTAACGGCATCAAGAATATCGGGAGTGATCTTATTGAATTTCATATGGTAATAACAATATTCGAATAGTCGACTTTTCCTTTCAGAGGGGGATCCAACTTTTTAACGCTAACGCGGATGGTTCGGGCAAATGAAAAACGCGCTTTAATTTCATCCGCTATCGCCTGGGCGACAGTTTCTATCAGCTTTGAAGTCTTTTTCATTTCGGCCTCCATGATATGATAAACCTGTTCATAATCTACCGTATTGCTCAGCTTATCATCCTTAAGATCGTTCAAAGGCTCAAAGCTTACATCAACATCTACAATAAACCTGCAGCCAAGTTTTTGCTCTTCCGGATAATAGCCATGAAAGCCAAAAAACTCGGCGCCATGGAGGGATATGGTTATCATTTCTCAAAAGTAGTTTTTAATATTTGATTTAATCGATTTGAGGATAATTTCACTGGTGGCCAATAACCGGATTTTGATTCTGATTGTATTATTAACACACTTGCGATCTTCTATAAAATCCATGAAATCATTTCTACAATCGGTGAAATCCAAAAATCAACCTATCTTTGACGACCAATTATACACTAAGATGCCGAGAAAAGACACCTACGAATCTCCTGATTATTACTTGCTGGATGAACTGCTCAGCGAAGAGCATAAATTGATACGGCAAAGCGTACGCGACTGGGTAAAAAAAGAAGTAAGCCCCATAATTGAGGACTATGCACAACGGGCTGAATTTCCAAAACATCTGCTAAAAGGGCTCGCCGAAATAGGAGCCTTTGGCCCTACTATCCCTGTGAAATATGGTGGCGCAGGATTGGATTACATGTCTTACGGAATAATAATGCAGGAAATTGAGCGCGGTGATTCTGGCATCAGGTCGACAGCTTCCGTGCAGGGTTCGCTGGTAATGTATCCTATCTACGCATACGGCTCGGAAGAGCAGAAACATAAATATTTACCGAAGCTAGCCACCGGCGAGTTGATGGGCTGTTTTGGACTAACCGAACCAGACCAGGGCTCTGACCCAGGTGGCATGACCACCAATTTTAAAGATGCAGGCGACCATTACGTGCTTAACGGCGCTAAAATGTGGATATCCAATTCTCCATTTGCTGACATTGCAATTGTTTGGGCGAAGGACGAAAGTGGGAAAATTCGCGGTTTGATAGTAGAGCGCGGCATGGAAGGCTTCACTACCCCGGAAACACACAATAAATGGTCATTAAGGGCATCGGCCACCGGGGAACTGGTTTTCGATAACGTAAAGGTACCTAAGGAAAACCTGCTGCCAAATGTTACAGGCTTGAAAGGCCCGCTTGGCTGTTTAAACCAGGCGCGTTACGGCATTGCCTGGGGAGCGCTCGGCGCTGCCATGGACTGCTACGATACTGCTTTAAAGTATTCAAAGGAACGTAAGCAATTTGGGAAGGCGATAGGCGCATTTCAGTTACAACAAAAAAAGCTGGCCGAAATGATCACCGAAATAACTAAAGGGCAGTTGCTGGTATGGCGTCTCGGCGTATTGAAGAACGAAAACCGCGCAACCCCCGCGCAAATATCCATGAGCAAACGCAATAGCGTGGAAACCGCATTAAACATAGCACGCGAGGCACGGCAGATGCTCGGCGGAATGGGTATCACAGGCGAATACCCGATTATGCGCCATATGATGAACCTGGAGTCAGTAGTTACGTATGAGGGTACTCATGATATTCACCTTTTAATAACCGGTTTGGACATTACAGGGCTGGAAGCTTTTAAATAAAAAAGGTAACCTTAACTACCAAATTACGTATTAACCGCAAGTGAAATACAGTCGGAACGATTGAATTTCGTATTTTTGTTTTTACATTGGTTAAGGTGCCCTATTCCACAAAACGTCAAACTATTAATTTTCACAGGCTATCTCTGCTTGTTTTGGCGATTTTTTGTCTCCTATTTTCGTGCAACAAAAAAGACGAAGGCGACAATGGTGATTATTCGGAACAGTTTAAGCAATTTACCGCTGAACTGAATAAACCCCGGCACCATATTACGCTGGAACAGGAACAGGCCTTTATCGACTCCGGCTTCCATGCTATAAAAAATCCTTATATCAACGACATCTTCAGATACTATGGCTTAAAATTCCTGTACTACAAAAAGGGTATTGATAAGCCGAGGATAGCCCTCAGATACGCGGACAGCATGTTAATGATGGCAAAAAAGAGCGTAACACGAAAACAATACGTGAGCAATTACGCTGAAGCCAATTTTGCGATGGGCGATGCATATTTCAGTTTATCGCAGTTCAGCACCGCTTATCAATGCTATTACCAGGGTTATTTTATGGGAAAAAATAATCTTAAAAACGAAATACTCGCAGAATATACCTACCGCATGGGTATGGTGATGTTTAAACAGGCGCACTACCCCGAGGCAGCTAATTATTTTAAGTTAAGTTTTAGAGAAAGTCTATCATACAAGGAGAGTTTTCAGGCCTTTTACCAACGGCAGGAGTTGCTGGACAATGTTGGCGAAAGTTTTAAAAACAACGGCAACCTTGACAGCGCAGCCGCCTATTTTACCAAAACGCTGAATTTTATTGACTCCGCAGGTGCGCCCTATACTGGCCCCGGCCAAACCAGACTTAAGGACGTTGCCAGGGCAGTTGTATATGGCAACCAGGGAGAAATAGCCATGCAGAAAAAGCAAAATACGCTGGCCACCCAACTTCTTAAAAAAAGCATTGCCATTAATTTAAAAAAGGGGAATGACTATGGAAACGCCGAACTGGTAGAAATAAACCTGGGCAGGTTATATTTCAGTACACACCAGTACCAGCCATTCCTGTCATTATTTAAAGATCTGCGGAACCAACTGGATACAGTAAAAAATGAGGAGGCAGAAACAACCTGGAATTTGCTGATGAGCAAGTACTACCAGCAAACCGGCGATATGAACAAGGCCTTTGCCCATCTTGAGCAATACAGCGCACTAAAAGACTCGGTAAATAAACGATCCAGTTCACTAAAAGAGACGGATGTTAATCAGCAGCAAGCAAACTACGATAAACAATACCAGATTGAAAATCTGAAAGATAACAACAAGCTTCAGCTGATTTATATCTACCTGGCTGTAACCTGCGCGGCAATGGCTGTGGTAATTGTGTTACTGGTTTATCGCAACTGGCGAAAATCGAAAAAGGATGTAAAGACGGTAAGCGAACTAAACAGACGAATTAACCTGCAAAAAAGTGACCTCGAAATTACACTGGCCGAGCTGGAATCAAACAACCAGGAGAAAGACCGTATTCTGCGTACGGTAGCACACGATTTACGGAACCCTATCGGGGGCATAGCATCCTTAACTTCAGTGTTGTTACTTGATGATTTAAACGACGAGCAAAAAGAATTGCTCGGGCTTATCAAAGAGACTTCTAACAATTCGCTTGAACTTATCAATGAGATTCTGGAAGTTACCAATAACGGTACAAGTCAGCTTAGCAAGGAGCCGGTCGATATTAATTCGCTGCTTACGCGCAGCGTTGAGCTTTTACGCTTTAAAGCAGCAGAAAAAGATCAGCAAATAAAGCTCACTGTGCTCGACGAGCCGGAAGATTTATTGATCAGCCGCGAGAAAATATGGAGGGTAATCAGTAACCTTATCACTAACGCGATTAAATTCAGTCCGGTTGGCGGTATTATTTATGTGAGCGCATCGATAAAAAAGGATGAACTCAGAATAGCCGTCAAAGACGCAGGTATAGGCATCCCAGCGGATGTGAAGGACAAGGTTTTCAATATGTTTACGGAAGCTAAAAGGCCCGGTACCGCCGGCGAAAAATCGTTTGGTCTTGGGCTGTCAATCAGCAAGCAGATAGTTGAGAATCACGACGGCAAAATATGGTTCGAAAGCAATGCTAAAACCGGAACTACTTTTTATATAAGCCTGCCAAGGCAAAAACAGAATAAGCCTGCAGGCAAGAACGCTGAAAAAGAAGCACCTGTTTTAATTTAAATATATTTGAAAAGCTGAATTAGTTAATTAATTTAACGCTTTATAAATCAACCGCTTATTACGCTAAAGTAATGCCTTTTTACAGAAATACCTGTATTAAGCACAACTATAAGCTTGTGCCTGTTTTGCTTTGTCTGGCAATATCAGCGCTAATAAGCTCTTGCCGGCATGAAGCGGAGCCGTCGGAAAAAACGGAATTTCAGCACGTACTCGACTCTGCCTCGGCAATGTATGATGCTGGCGACAAAAAGAAAGCCATTACACTTATCGACTCAGTTTTTCAACGCTATAACAGCCTGACCCTGATCGAAAAATTCGGCTACTATAACCTGAAATATAATTATACCTATCACATCCTGCATGACCGCGACCGCGCAATGCTGTACGCTGATAACATGCTTAATTTATTTGACGATGCGAAAAAGAAGCTAAAGCATCCTACCGAGTATGGGCAGGCCCATTTTTATAAAGGAGACTTATTGTTTGATGATAACCGGTATAACGAAGCATACAAATACTTTTATCAGGGTAAAATAATAGCAAATAACAGTGTGGACGTTTGCATTATCAGCGATTATAGCTACCGTATTGGCATGGTGTTGTACAAGCAGGGGCATTACCGGGAGGCTGCCGCAAACTTTAAAAACAGCTACGCGGAACACAGCACCTGCGCACCTACCTTTAAGACATTTTACCGCAAACAGGAACTACTGGACAATGCCGGTATTTGTTACAGTAAAATTAATGAAGCTGATAGCGCCTTGTATTTCTTTAATAAAGCGCTTGTTTATATTGATGAACAAAAAGAAAAATACAAGAATGTTCCCAACCTTCTTGATATGGCCCGGGGAGTTATATTTGGCAACCAGGCAAATGTGTATATAAAGCAAGGCAAATATTTACTTGCCAAGCAATTGCTTCAAAAAAGTGCGGCCATTAACCTGCGCAAAGGAAATGATAATGCTGACGCCCAGTTATCGGAACTGAAGCTTGCCCATATCTATCTCAGCACCAACACGACCGATTCGCTCTATGCACTTTTGCAGACGGTGTTAAAGCAAAGCGACACCATTAAAAACCAGGATGTGCAGGCCGACTGGAATTACCTGATGGCCCAATATTTTATTAAAAAGAACGACGCAAAAACAGCCTTAAATTATTTAACCAGATATGATACGCTTAAAGAAGTTATTGCAGCAAAACAGAAAAAGCTGCAGGAAGCAGATGTAAGCGAACAGATAAAACGGCTGGAAAAGAACGCGGAGTTCGATATACTGCAAAAGAATAACCAGCTGCAGAATGTGCTGCTAAGGGTCGCAATAATATTTGCCATCCTGCTTTTCGTTATTGTATTCCTGGTTTACCGCAACTGGCAACGCTCAAGAGCAAATATCAGCAATCTTGATAACCTGAATAAACAGATAAACGACCAAAACGAAACATTAAGCCTTGCGCTTGAAGAATTAGATGTGAGCGGCCAGGAAAAAGACCGGATACTGCGTACGGTTGCACATGACCTGCGCAACCCAATGGGTGGTATTTCCTCGTTAACGGGCATAATGGCAGAAGAGGCTGAGAGTGAGGAGTTGCGGGATGGGATTCAACTTATAAAACAAACCTCGGATAATTCAATTGAGCTTATCAATGAGATATTGGAAGCCACAAGCAATAAAAAAGTATTTTTAAGCAAAGAGTTGGTTAACATCAATACAGTGATCGCCAACAGCGCCGGATTGCTGCGGTTTAAAGCTATTGAAAAAGGACAAGAGATTACGGTTGATCTATTGAATGATGAAGCAGAGCTATATATAAACCGTGAAAAAATCTGGCGGGTTATCAGTAATCTGATCAGTAATGCCATCAAGTTCAGCCCTGCCAACGGCATTATCAGTATTACAGCTAATAATATGGAAGGTGAAGTCAGGATAAGCGTAAAAGATAATGGTATCGGCGTGCCCGACGCCCTTAAGGAGAAAGTTTTCAATATGTTTACAGAAGCCAAGCGGCCCGGCACTGCTGGCGAAAAATCATTTGGCCTTGGATTGTCCATCTGCCGCCAAATAATTGAAGCTCATGGAGGCAAGATCTGGGTAGAAGATAACCCGGAAGGCGGTGCCATATTCATATTTAGTCTGAAAAAAGAAACGGTTTAACCGCCCTTTAAAAACTCGCTGTACCATCTGGCTGAAGATTTAACAATCCGCTGCTGCGTTTCAAAATCGATATATACCAGGCCGAAGCGTGGATGATAACCTTCGGCCCATTCAAAATTATCGGTCAATGTCCATATAAAATACCCCTGGACGTTTACGCCCTCATTCTTAGCCCTTAAAACTTGTTGAAGATAACCTTTTAGATAAGCGATACGTTTGGGATCGTCTACTTTTGCATCCTCAACCGTATCTGGAAAAGCAGCACCGTTTTCTGTAATATAGATTTTTTTTACCTGTGGATAGCTGTCAAATTGCCTAAGCATATGATAAATAGACGGCGGGTAAACTTCCCACTTCATATCTGTAAGTTCCACATTACGCTTTTCGGCCTTTACCAGCGATGCGCCCACATAGGGTGTAAAAAATGAACTCCTGACAATCTCCCTGGTATAATTCTGAACGCCTATAAAGTCAAAGTCAAACTTCATCGCCTCTTCGTCGCCGTGCTGGAAATATTTACTGATCCCTTTTAGGGCTTTAACATCGCCGGGGTACCCCAGCCCGAGAACAGGTTCGATGAACAGACGGTTGAGTAAAGCGTCTACCCGTTTAGCGGCGGCTACATCCTTCGGTTTGCCGGTATGCGGTTCAACGTGCGAACAGGAAAAGGTTGTTCCTATTTCGGCATCAGGTATTAGTCTGCGTAATATCCGCCCTCCTTCTGCCATACACAATACCGCGTGGTGAATAGCCGGCAGAAAGTTTTTAAGGCCGGTACGGCCTGGCGCATGAATTCCAAGAAAATAACCGGCCCCTGTAAAAACACCAGGTTCATTCATCACCATCCAATGTTTAACCCGATCGCCGAAGTTTTGGGCGCAAATAGTAACAAAATTTTCAAACCAACTCACTATCTCCCGGTTTGTCCAGCCTCCCTTTTCTTCCAGAGCCTGCGGCAGATCCCAGTGATAAATTGTCAGCCAGGGCTCTACACCCTTACTGATACAATAATCAATAACGCGGTTATAAAAATCTAAGCCGGCCTGGTTTACATCGCCAACACCAAAGGGCAGTACGCGGGTCCACGAAATAGAAAACCGGAAGCATGGTATATGAAGCTGCGCAATAATATCTATGTCCTGTTTGTACTGGTTATAGAAGTCGCAGGCGTCGCGGGGATGGTCGCCATTTAATATTTTACCCTTTTTGGATGAAAATATGTCCCAGATGGATTCTCCTTTACCATCAGCATCGCAGGCGCCTTCAATCTGAAGGGCAGCGACAGATACGCCCCATTTAAAATTATCGCCAAAAAGTTTTCTGTTAAGATTCGTGTCCGTCGGGGTGTTTTCCATTAAGAGCTATTGTAATGCCAAATTGTGCATTACAACTAAATAAAAGAAATATAAAGGTAAATAGTTTTCAGTGAATAAAGGAAGACTTCATGCTTCTTAAAATCATCCATTCACGAAAATTAACAAACAGTCTCGAAATTTTCACAAGGAATTTCATAATATGTTGTTTTTGTTCATGTTAAAGGTATCACCATAATATAACCCGGCTGTGTCGCTATTATTATTTTATTGTTAAGTGATGAAGGGTGGCAATAAGCGATTTGTTTTAATGTTAACGATATTTTTAATTTTACCGGATGAAAAATCTTTTTATCCGTTTATTCAATTATGACGGATTTGCCAACGAAGCTATTCTCGAAGCTCTTTTAAAATCAAGCCAGAGCGATGAAGCTGTCAGATTAATGGCACACCTGCTGGCAGCACAGCAAATCTGGTATAGCCGCTGCTCTGGCTCAACTATGTTCGCAGGGCCCTTATGGCAGGATGATGGAAACATTAACGAATTTGCTTCGACTATTAAAAAAAATAACGCCGACTGGCTAAGCTACCTGGATACCCTCACCGATGCTGAATTTGATAAAATAGTTAGATATAATAACCTCAAAGGCGACCCATTTGAAAATAAATTAAGCGATATCCTGCTACATGTAATTAACCATGGCACCCATCACCGTGCGCAAATAGGGCAGCAACTTAAATTTGCCGGCGCCGAAACTTTGCCGGTAACAGATTATATTGCTTTTTGCAGACAAATAAACAGCTAACCCGTTTTTTTGTTGCTTATTTTTGACGCACATAAACCGAAGAGATGAAAAAATTTACATCTGTAATATTGCTTGCCGCTACCCTATTTGGCTGTGCCGGTAAAAATGAGGAAAAAGGGGCGCTTCGCGACTCGTTGATGCAGATACACGAAAAAGTAATGGCGGTAGACGAGCAGGCTACCAACAACCATATGAAACTGGATACTTTGCTTAAACAAAGGAACCTGCCAGATAAAGATTCAGCTGAAATGCTCAGCAAAAACTTAAGCACTGCCGAAGACGCCATGAGCTCGTGGATGAATCATTTTGAGGAGAAAAAAGAATGGACAGATGAAGAAACCATAAAATACCTCCGTTCGCAGAAGAGACTGATGCTGTCCATCGACTCGCAGCTTAACAAGGCCGTTAATGAATCGGACCGGTATCTAAAAAAAATAAAAAAATAAATGAAGAGACTGTTTTTTTTACTTGTGATAGCAGCGGCGTTCGTCGCTTGCAAATTTAACGGCAACAGTACCAGGACCTTGCCAATCCTGGGCAATCGTGAACCGGTAACCAAAAACGTAAATGGAAAGCAGGTAACCGACACCGTTTATCAAACTATTCCGGCATTTAAATTTGTGAATCAGTACGGCGATACGATTACCAACAAAAGTCTCGACGGAAAAATATATGTGGCAGATTTTTTCTTTACTTCGTGCCCCGACATTTGCCCGGTTATGCACCGCAATATGCTGCCGGTTTACAACGAATTTCGAAGCAATCCTGATTTCAGGATCTTGTCCCACTCTATCGACCCAAAATACGATACCGTCCCTGTATTAAAACGCTATGCAGATAAAATGGGGGTTACCGGGAATACCTGGTGGTTTTTGCACGGCAGCAAAGATGAAGTGTACTCAATCGCTAAAAATTACCTCGTTTCGGTACAGGAAACCAGGCATGTTCACGATGGTTATTTTATCCTGGTGGACAAACAAAAACGCGTTCGTGGTATGTACCTGGGGACTGACGAGCAAAAAGTTAAGGAAATGATGGACGACATTAAATTGTTGATGGAAGAACCTGATCAGAAATGAGTAAGCTGAAAACCGTGATTGCCGGAATATTATCAGTTACGCTGCTTGTGATGGTTGCATCATGCGTAAATAATTCGCAGATGGAATTTAACCGCTACTACTCAAACGGAAGCGCTGTTTACCAGACGCATTGTCAAAACTGCCACGGAACAAACGGGGAAGGATTACAAGGACTTATACCACCACTAACAGATTCAACATATCTCAAAACCAATAAAAACATTCTTGCCTGCATTATTAAAAATGGTGTGAAAGGAAAAATCACCGTCGGCAATAAACAATTTGAAGGTGAAATGCCGGCCTCTGGCCTTGCCCCGGTAGAAATAGCACAGGTGCTCACCTATATCAACAATTCATTTGGCAACAAATCAGGCACATTTACCACCGAGGACGTAAATGCTGACCTCGGTAAATGCAATTGAATTAACACCCGGCGCGGTGTGCGTTAAAAACATTAACTTTGTGCTGCAAAACGTTCTATCGCTGTCCCGGCTACCGGGACGGAGGAAAGTCCGGGCAACACAGAGCATCCTGCTTCCTAACGGGAAGGCGCCGGCAGCCGGCGACAGCAAGTGCCACAGAAAATATACCGCCGCGATGTAAATTGGGGTAAGGGTGAAAACGTGAGGTAAGAGCTCACGGCTTTTCCGGGCGACCGGGATTGCGGTAAACCTCAGGAGTTGAAAAACCAAATAGGTCCTGAACGCGGGGCGGCTCGTCCCCTAATATGCTTCGCACGAAGCAGTTTGTCAGGATGGGTAGGTTGATTGAACCCGTTAGCAATGGCGGGGGCCAGATTAATGATAGAAACCGGTGGTTTAACTATCGGGACAGAACCCGGCTTACAGATTTGCTGCTGATATGCCCCTTTCGGTAACACGGAAGGGGTTATTTTTTGGCTGCAGGAGTTTTATAGCCGACTATACCACACTCCAGCTTTTGCAACCGTTACAAAGATTTAGCTGTCTGTAACTATTTTCAATCACACAAAAACCTTTCAGGCATAAATGTGTTTGGTTTTCTATACATTTACATATATTCGCAATATCATCACCAATAGAAAATCACTTTAAAACAAAAAATGGCTAAAATATTAATAATTGACGACGAGCGCTCCATCAGGAGCACACTACGCGAGATATTGGAATATGAGGATTATGTTGTAGAAGACGTTGATAATGGCATTGACGGCCTCGACATGATACGCCGAAACGATTATGACCTGGTGCTTTGCGATATCAAAATGAACCGCATGGACGGCATGGAGGTGCTGACGGAAGGTCTGGCTATTAAACCTGACCTGCCTTTTATTATGATATCGGGCCACGGCACAGTTGAAACCGCCGTGGAAGCCAGCAAAAAAGGAGCGTTTGATTTTATCTCAAAACCACCTGATCTTAACCGCCTGCTGATAACCGTTCGCAACGCACTCGATAGGGGAAGTTTGGTTACTGAAGCGAAAGTATTAAAACGTAAGGCTTCTAAAGTACGCCCGATTTTAGGTGAGTCGCAGGCTATACAAAAGATCAAAGAAACTATTGAACGTGTAGCCCCGACCGACGCGCGCGTGTTGGTAACAGGGGCGAATGGCGCAGGCAAAGAGCTGGTAGCGCGGTGGCTGCACGAAAAATCAAACCGGTCAAATGCGCCACTCATTGAGGTTAACTGTGCCGCTATACCTGCAGAACTGATCGAAAGCGAATTATTCGGGCACGAAAAAGGTTCATTTACCTCGGCTATTAAACAGCGAATAGGAAAATTTGAATCAGCTAATGGCGGCACCCTGTTTCTGGACGAGATTGGCGACATGAGCGCTTCCACCCAGGCAAAAGTATTGCGCGCACTACAGGAAAATAAAATAACCCGGGTTGGTGGTGAAAAGGAAATTGAGGTAGATGTGCGCGTAGTAGCAGCAACCAATAAAGACCTTTTAAAGGAAATAGAGGCCGGTAACTTCCGCATGGACCTTTATCATCGCTTAAGCGTGATTCTAATTCACGTGCCACCACTTACCGACAGGCGCGACGACATACCGTTATTAACGCAAAACTTCCTCGAAGAAATTTGCAACGATTATGGCATGCCGGTTAAAAAAATATCGGATGGGGCGCTTGAGGCTCTAAAGGCTTTGCCCTGGACAGGCAATATCCGCGAGCTACGCAATATGATTGAGCGCCTGATCATTTTGAGCGACAAAACCATAACCGAAGGAGATGTAAAGGCCTTTGCTAATCCTTCAGCACCGGTGGCGGCAGGTCCGGCCGACGCATCCCCTCAAACAGATTTCGATCAATTCGCCAATTTCCAGGAATATAAAGACTATGCCGAGCGCGAATACATCAAGTTCAAACTTGAGAAGAACAACTGGAACGTATCAAAGACTGCTGACGATATCGATATCCAACGCAGCCACTTGTATAGCAAAATAGAGAAATTCGGCTTGAAGCGCGGGGAATAGTGGTAAACATTGTGGTGGTTGTATTGGTTATCAGTGAGTTATCACTGATACTCTTACAACTGCTACAACTACCTTAACCAAACTTTGATAAATAATTTAAAAAGTATATCTTTCCTGTAACTAATTAAACCAATTAATTAAACCAGGAAATGGCTTCAACAGCAACCGCACAACAACCGGCAGACGACTTCGACGCTGCCCCTACCCGCCTGTTCTCTTTGGATGCCCTCAGGGGCTTTGACATGTTTTGGATTATGGGCGCCGAAGAAATCTTTCACACTATGGCCGAAGCTACCCATAAGCAGTCTGGCTTTTGGAATGCACTATCTGCCCAGTTTACGCACCCGGCCTGGAATGGCTTTCATGCCTACGACCTTATTTTCCCGCTGTTCCTGTTTATGGCCGGCGTTTCAACACCATTTTCGGTTGGGCGCGAGCTCGAGAAAGGAAAAAGCCGCGGACAGCTTTTGCTACGTGTTATCAAAAGGGCTGTAATACTGGTATTACTAGGCTTTTTGGTAAACAACGGACTTCAACTGCGTCCGATATCTGAATTCCGTTTTCCAAGCGTGCTTGGGCGTATCGGCATCGCTTACATGTTTGCAAACATTATTTACCTTTATGCAAAGGAATGGGCATTATTTGTGTGGTTTTGGATATTTATTATTGGCTACTACCTATTGCTTAAATTTACTTCGGCCCCGGGCTTTCATCCGGGCGATCTAACGCCTGAAGGGAATTTTGCTTCCTATATGGACCGTACCATACTTCCCGGGCACTTATACGTCCCATTCCCTGACGGGCGGCCAAATATGCATGATCCGGAGGGCTTGTTCTCAACCATACCAGCCATCAGCACCGGCCTGCTTGGCATTATGACCGGACTATTGTTAAAAAGTAAAAAACTTTCTCAAAATGCCAAAACGCTGCGATTGGCGCTCGCAGGCATTATATCGCTGGCTCTCGCCCAACTGTGGAACCTCGATTTTCCTATCAACAAAAACCTGTGGTCAAGCTCATTCGTCTTACATGTAGGCGGGTTCAGCCTATTGCTGATGGCCCTGTTTTATTATGTAATAGATGTATTAGGCTATAAAAAATGGGCGTTCTTTTTTAAAGTGATCGGTATGAATTCCATCCTGATTTACATATCAGGACACTTTATCAAGTGGGGATATACTAACGAAGGTTTCTTTAAATGGCTCGGCCAGCTTGCTGGTGAACCTTACGGAGCGGTGCTGATGGCTATAACTTTCGTGCTGGTAAAATGGGCGTTTTTGTATTACCTGTATAATAAGAAAACATTCCTGAGGGTGTGACACCAACTATCAGATTTGTCAACTTCCTTAAAGTTGACAAATCTGATATTCTTAAAATTTTACCTCTCCAATATTTCCCTTAAAGCCGCAGGTGAGTAGTTTATCGATTTAAGCGTTTTATTGTCTGCCGTACGGTATACCAGGAACAGCCCGTCAATCTCTTTATGATGTGAGTCAGTATCAGCGGTATTCTTATAGTGGGCGATAGTTTGTTCTGCTTCCTCTATAGTTTTACAGGCTTTGCTCATGTTGGAACGATGAACTTCATCAAACAATTCCTTAAACTTTTCGGCAAGCCCGAATTCCAATATGGCGCCCGATAACACGTATTGCAAATCGCATAAAGCATCGGCGACCTCGACCAAATCGTCATTATCTACAGCCTCCTGCAACTCTTTTAATTCTTCCGCTAAAAGGGAAATACGCAGGGCTGCACGCTCTTTAGATGGCATTGCCGGCTTTTTTATTATCGGATGTTTAAAAGTCGAATGAAATTCAGCAACCTGGTTAAGTGAATTGGTGTCTCTAATAGTCATTTTTAATTAAGTTTAGCTGGTTCCTTCTACAGAACCCCAATTGCGAAGATATAAATACATTGATCGATTTGTGTAAGCCCTGGCAAAATAAACCAACACCAAATGAAGGTACAGTTGTTGGATAAAATAATTAAACAACAATTAAACCGTTCGGAGTATTATTAGTCTATTACTAAGACAGCTGCAAAAACTGTTAATCAAAACAACATGAAAAAGGCGTTAAAATATTTATTATTTACAAGCTTCAGCGGACTTATTTGTCTGTTTTTAGCTTTACCTGCTGATGCCCAGCACAGAGGCGGCGGTGGCGGCGGTCATTTTGGCGGCGGTGGCGGCGGTCATTTTGGCGGCGGCGGGGGAAGTCATTTCGGTGGCGCTGCCCGCGGAGGGTTCTCCGGCGGCAGCCATGTAAACAGCGGCAGTTTTTCACGCGGCGGTTTTTCCGGCGGTCGGCCGTCAGTATCTTCCCGTTCATTCGGTTCACGTTCTTTCGGTTCACGTCCCGGCATTTCGCCGCGAGGCAACACAGCTTTCGGCAGGCCACAGGTTAATCGTTCTTACAGTAACCGCGTAGGCGCTGCGCGTCCGGCTACAGGTTATCGTGGCTATCCAGGTTCACGCGGTTATGTTGGCGCCCGCGGTTACAGGGGCTCTTATGGCTACCGTGGCGGTTATTATCGTGGTGGTTACAGGGGCGGTTATTATCGTCCGGGCTACTATGGCAGGTACCGTTATTATGGGCCATCTTATTGGGGTGGCCGTTATTACTGGGGTTACCGCGGCGGCTTTTACTTCAATAGCGGATTTTACGCCAGCCTGTACTACCCTCGTATAGGTTTTCAGTTAGGCGTTCTGCCTTACGGTTATTATCCTTTCTGGTGGGATGGCCTTCAGTATTATTACAGTGATGGCTATTTTTATAACTATGACAATAACCAGTACACAGTGGTCGAACCGCCTCTTGGCGCTGAAATAAAAGAATTGCCGTCAAACGCACAAGCAATTAACATTAATGGAGAGCAGTATTACGAGTTGAACGGTGTTTACTACCAACCTGTTACTAAAGATGACGGCTCACAGGTATATGTAGTTGCGGGTAAAGATGGCCACCTGGAAACAAGCAATGGCGGGCAGGTTGATAACGGTCAGGCCGATCAATTACCGCAAACCGGCGATATTTATGACGAATTACCTCAAGGTACCCGGACAATTCATATCAACGGACAAACATTATATGTTTCGCCTGATGATGTGTACTACCAGGAGACGACAGACACCTCCGGGAAACGTGTTTATAAAGTGGTAAGTACACCCGGCGATGAACCCGTAAATTAAGATAATTTGAGTTTACAATCTCAGAAGCTCCGGTCAACAAATGTTTGCCGGGGCTTTTTATTGTGATGTGCTAAAAAGCCGGGATTAACCAGCCGCAGCATCCTGCTGCATGAAATTTTTTCTGTCTTAAAACTTTTCTACGTGTTTTGCATTTATAAAATAATTTCGAGCCGATTGTAAATGATAAAGCCGTTCGTCTTACGGGTAGCCTGTGTGCTGGCAGTTACTTTTATGCTTAGCCCTATTTCTGCGGGGGCATATTCCGTATTAACCCATGAAGCGTTAATCGACGCCAGCTGGGCAAATAATATTAAACCACTTCTAAAACTAAAATTTCCGAAAGCTACAGAAGAAGATCTTAAAAAGGCCCATGCTTATGCCTACGGAGGCTGCTTACTGCCGGATATGGGCTATTTCCCTTTTGGCAGTTTATATTTTACTAACCTGGCGCATTATGTACGCAGCGGCGACTTTGTGGAGAATCTTCTGAACGAGTCGCAAAATATAAACGAATATGCATTTGCACTTGGTGCGCTTTGCCATTATATGGCCGACAAATACGGGCATTCGATAGGAACCAACCATGTCGTGCCTATAGTTTATCCAAAAATGAAGGCGAAATTTGGCAATATTGTCACTTATGGCGAGAACCACATCTCGCATTCAAGAGTTGAATTATCATTTGATGTTTTGGAGGTTGCCAAAGGTAATTACGCTGCCGAGGCCTATCATGATTTTATTGGATTTGAGGTCGCCCGCCCGGTACTTGAAAGGGCATTTTTAAAAACATACGGGGAAGACATTAACAACGTTTTCGGCGATCTCGACCTCGCTATTTCTACTTACCGGTGGTCAGTTAAAAGCCTGATGCCTACGGTAACCCGCGCAGCATGGCGAATGCGAAAAGATGAAATATTAAAAGCTAACCCTGCGGCAAACGCGCATTCTTTCCATTACAAAATGAAACGTAAGGCCTATATCAAAGAGTTCGGTTCATCGCATACTACCGGTACCCTTGGCCAAAAGCTTGTTGCTTTTCTTATAAGGATATTGCCTAAAGTGGGGCCTCTGAAAGCACTTACTTTCAAGGACCCCGGCCCAAAAGGCGAGGAGACATTTATTAAAAGCTTTGATACTGTATTGGTGCATTACCATGGGGCGCTCAGCCACCTGCATAAAAAGCCACTCGAGCTTCCTGATGTTGACTATGATACCGGCAAACCAACCCATATTGGAGAATATGAACTGGCTGATATGTCGTATGCAAAACTTATAGAGAATCTGGAAGAGTCAAAATTCACTAACCTGACGGCCAATCTTAAACGGAATATTGTTAACTTTTACGACAAGGCCGACACAGCTGCCATGAGCAAAAAATATCCGAAGGATTGGAAAAAAACTTACAGTTGCTTACAGGCCCTGCGCTCAGCAAGCGTAATAGTACCGGATAGCCTTAAAACCGCAAAGGGATTGAATTATAAACTAATTCCGCCGACTGCGGCAGACAAGCAAACCGGCGGGCAATAGCGCAGCCTAATCGCTTACCTCTGATTACTAATTGACGCCCTTCAAATACTTATCAAACCATTTTATATACCTGTTTAAGCGATCTGCCTGGTAGCTTGGAACGGTTAGGCCGTGATACTGGTTGGGATATAGAATTAACTCGGTTGGAATATTTTGCGATTTCAGCGCCATATACATTTGTTCGCTGCCTGCCGTAGGTACATTAAAATCCTTTAAGCCCGACATAAACAACACCGGCGTTTTAATTCTGTCGGCGTGGAAGAAGGGATAAGATAATTTGATCCATTTGTCCTGGCTTTTCCATGGCTGGCCAAGCTCATGCTCATATTGCAACACATACTGGTCACTACCGTACATGGTTGTCTGCAGGGCGCTTCCGGCGCCGCTCGCCGCAGCTTTAAAACGCGTATCGGATGCTATTGTATAGTCGGTTAATATGCCGCCGTAGCTCCACCCGCCAATGCCTAAATGGTCAGGATCGGCAACGCCTTCTTTTACCAACTCGTCAACCGCCCCTAAAAGGTCTTTCACTTCCTTGTTGCCCCAGTCTGCATTAATCGCATTGATATATTTAAGGCCTCTCCCATAGCTGCCGCGGTAATTAACTGCTGCTACCGCATAACCGGCACACGCCAATATTTGCCGTGTAGCATCAAAGGTATAATCGTCCTGATCAACCGGACCGCCATGAATAAACAGGATAAATGGCAATTTACCCTTGCGCACGCTATCAGGCGTATAAACCAGCCCTGAAACCTGCGTACCATCCTTGCTTTTAGACCTGAAGCCCTGCACATGGGCTAACTTTACGTCATTAAGCCAATCCTGGTGATGAGTTAACCTGCGCAGTCCGCCGTTTTCTGCAGCGTATAGTTCAACCGGCACATAGGGCGTGCTGAATTCAACCACCCAGTTGTTATCACCAAAAGGTACAATGTTGCTGATACCGTAATTCCCGGTATTTACGGTAACTATGTTATTAGCGGAAACATCGTATCGGGCAAGGTAATTCCGCCGGTCATCGCTTAGTAAAAACGCCAGGCTTTTGCCGTCTTTACTCCACGTGGGTGTCGATACCGGCCTGTCCATCTGCAAAGTAAGCGGCACGCTATTTTTTCCGTCGGCATTCATCAGGCAGAGTATTTCCTGGTCATAAATAGTATACTCCTCTCCCGCTGTTGAGCGCAAATAAGCAATGTACTTTCCATCAGGACTCCACTTCGGTGTATTATCATGTCCCTTCCAGGTAGTAAGCTGGGTAAGTTGCCCATTTGGCTTTGCTTCAACGGTAAAAATATCAGAGTTGTCATCACGCTCGGGGTCTTGCGTACGATTGCTTACAAAGGCTATCTTGGTACCGTCAGGCGACCACTCCGCCTGCTGTTCATCCGTTTCTCCTTTGGTAAGAGTATCTGTTTTTTTGCTTCCGATATCAAAAAGATACAGGTGTGTATGGCGGTGCTTTAAATACCCTTCCATGTCCTGTTTAAAATGATAACGGTCTATTTTTATTGGCAACGGATTTTTGGGTTCCTCTTTGGCTTTACTTTCAGGGTCTTCTATTGACAGCAGTAATTTCTTCGAGTCAGGGGACCATGAGTAGTCTCCTAAATCGCCTTTGATATCGGTAAGTTTTTTTGCCTCGCCACCCCTCCTGTCCATCAGCCAAACCTGGGATCCGCTTTTAGATTCACGAGAAGATAAAAAAGCCAGGTAACGGCCGTCCGGACTCCAGCGCGGGGTTGATGCCGGTTCGGGGCCATGGGTAAGCTCTATCGATTCATTGCCTGTCAGGCTTTGCATCCAGAGGTGTGAAACGCGTGCATCTTTTGCAGTATCCACCTCAGACAGGCTATAGGCAACCCATTTATCGTCAGGCGAAACCCGCGGATCGCTTAAGTGCTTAATTTTCAGAAAATCTGCGGGCTTAAAAACCGGCTTTGAGTTTTGGGCGAAAACAGCAGCGGAAATAAAGGACGCGAATACCAACAGTAAGGCTTTTCTCATTGTGATGTTAATAGATGCAAGTAATTTACAAATGTTTAAGCAATAAAAAAACCGGGGCACAATGGCCCCGGTGTAAAATAGCAGGTTTTGTTAGCTTCCGTAGCCAGGGTTTTGTACCAGCTTTGGATTAGCATTTAATTCCTGTTTTGGTATCGGAAAGACCAACTTTGGCGAAGTAGCCGGCAATGCGCCGATAGTTACAGGATTTGACGGGCTATTTAACCGCTTGGCATCATGCAAAAAGAAGCCGCCCTCAAAAAATAATTCGTGCACACGCTCATTCAAAATCTGGTCAAGCGTAACAGTGGCTAAATCATCCAGCTTTGCACGCTCACGGATAACGTTAATGTCGTTAACCGGGGTATTGCCAATTGCTGAACCAAGACGAAAATTACATTCGGCCCTAATCAAATACATTTCAGCTAAACGTACAATGTGCACATTACCCACTGCGTTGTCAAATTTATGGCAGCGCAGTGTTGTGGTGTTATCTGCAGGGTCATCATACTGGATTATGTTTGCGCGGTCATCGCCTGCTTCAAATGAGGCCAGGAAACTGTCGTCGACGTGGATATCGCCACGGCCGCCATCTGTTTTTGATGCATAATAGGTATTTAAAGAGTTAACTCCCTGCTGATCCGTTACCTGTATTGCGAATATGTCCTCGTCCGTATTATCAACATGGACGGCGTTTTGGTTCGGATAAGGAAACTCGTCAGCATAATTCACATTTAGCTGAAACTTGCCAGACTCAATCACGCCCGAAGCTTCATTAAGCGCTTTCGCATAATCCCCCTGTTGTAAGTAAAGACGCGCCAAAATAGCGGCTGCAGAATACTTATTGGCTAAATAGGAATTTGATTCGGGCAGCTTAGCTTCGGCTGTAGTAAGATCGGTTATCGCCTGCTGGTAAACCTGTGCAACTGTTGAACGCGTAACATACGATGAAGCACTGATCACTGTAGTTGGCGTAAGCACAATAGGCACAGCGAGGTTTGTATTAGGGTCGCCGTCATTCCACGCACGGCCGAACAATCTCGCCATGTCGAAATAGGTCATCCCGCGCAAAAATCTTGCCTCGCCCTCTATTTCATCCTTATTACCAGCAGAAACCTTATCAAGGTTTGCCAAAACATTATTAGCCTGGTTAATTACCTCATAAGCATCCAGCCAGGTGGCGTTAATAAAGCTGTTATCAATAGGAATAGCCTGGTTTGACATTTGGGTTAGCTGCTGATAGGTACCATGCCAGCTGATCACCGTTTGGGTGGCCAATAAATCCGGGTACAGGTATGCACCGCCGCCATAGAGGTCCGAGAGGCCTGCACGATTGTAAGCTCCTGTAAGCGTGATACGCACATCCTGTTCGGTAAGGATGGCTACGCTTTGCTCGATAGACTGGTGCGGCTTCAGATCGAGTTGCTTATTACAAGCACCTAACAGTAATGTGGTACTTAAAGCCGTTATGTATATGTTTTTAAATCTTTTCATGGTCGTTTACTAATTAAAATCCAACATTTACACCAACAGTTACGGTACGCGGCTGAGGCGCGGCATAAAAGTCGTTGCCTATATTTATGTTGCTTGCCAGCCAGTCGGTATTAACTTCCGGATCCCACCCGGTATATTTAGTAATTATAAACAGGTTGTAAGCGTTCATAAATATTCTAAGCCTCTCAACCTTTATTTTTTTGAGCATAGCAGATGGGAAAGTATAGCCCAGCGTTACAGTTTTAAGTCTTACGTACGAACCGCTGGATAAATACCTGCTTGAAGGGTCGGTACCATTGGCATAAAATTCGCGTGGCTCCGGCACATTGGTAATATCGCCTGGTTTATCCCAATACTTCAGCTGGTCGATGGTTTGGTTGTCCAAGCCATTGCTGGCTGACGAACTCATGTACTGACCGCCTCCGTTGTAAATTTTATTACCAAACGATCCCTGGAAAGTAAACGACAAATCGAAGTTTTTATAGTTGAAAGTATTGGTAAGGCCTGCATTGTATTTTGGGGTAGGATTACCTAGTGGCACAGGCGAAGCTTCGTTGATATTATTGGTTACCGTTTTATCCAGCGTTCCGTCGGGCTTTTTTGTATTTTTATAATAGATCGCATCACCGTTGGCGGGGTCGACACCTGCATATTGCGGACCATAAAAGACACCTACCGGTTGTCCTTCTATTACGCGGTTCAGGTCTGCGCCGTCATCAATAACCTGACCATTGGTATAAGTAACCTTATTAATATTATAAGAAGCATTCAGACTGGCATTCCATTTAAACGCACCTACAAAAATATCGCCAGATAAGGTTAGCTCCAGCCCCTGGTTATACAGCCTGCCCAGGTTCTGCGTCTGGAAGGCAATACCTAAAGTTTGCGGCACATTTACATTCAGCAATAAATCGCGGGTATTTTTCCGGTAATAATCAAACCCTCCTGAAAATCGGTTATTGAAGAAACCGAAGTCAAAACCAAGGTCGTATTGCAGTGTTTTTTCCCATTTCAGGTTAGGATTGGCCAATTGGCTGAAACGTTGACCGGGTGTACCATTGTAACCAGCATCGCCAGAGAACAAGCCCAGTGAAGAATAGTCGCCAATTTCAGCATTGCCGGTTAAACCAACGCTGGCCCTTAGCTTTAATTCGCTTAACGCCTGCCAGTTGTTCAGAAATTTTTCCTGGCTTAGCACCCAACCGATAGAAGCTGACGGGAAAGTACCATAACGGTTATTAGCACCGAACCTTGAAGAAGCGTCCTCACGTACGCTGGCTGATAACAAGTACTTGCTTTTGTAAGCGTAGTTGGCACGAGCAAAGTAAGATACAAAGCTAAACTCAGACTGGGTAGACGAACCGCCGGATTTTACAGCAGCTGATGCAATTTGTTTATAAGAGTCGGATGGGAACTGCTTGCCCTGGATGTCGTTACCATACAGGTGGCTGTATTCGTAGCTGGTACCGGCAGTTACGTCGAGGGTGTGATCGGTAGCAAATGTATTTTTATACGTAAGAAAGTTGTTTACCGTGAAGTGCACGATGCTGGTATTGGTATTTTGGCCAAAACCGTTAGGCGTACCTGTATCGGCCGCCGTCAGGCTGTTAAAATAGCTGTCTTCGTTCTGGTTGGTTTGGTCAACACCGAACTCCGAGCGAAAAGTGAGGTGCTTAACTATTTCCCAGTTGGCAAATACGTTGCCCAGTGTGCGATAAACGCTCGTGTGATAGTATGCGTTTTTCACACTAATCAAAGCGTTGTAATACAGCGGGTAATCACCATTATGATCACCGGGCGGAGTGCCGCTGATCAGGCCGGTCCGCGGGTCAATCACCGGCGTTATGGGCGACAAGGCCACCAGCTGCAACGGTGTCGAAAACTGATCGTCATTACTCAAACGTTCATTATAAGTGTGGGTAAAGTTGAGGTTCATGCCTACCGTAAATACCGGTGACAGCTTGGTTTCAACATTTACCCTGCCGCTGTAACGTTGCAGCGCATTGGCTTTCAGTATACCTTTTTGGTCCAGTGCCTGCAAGCCCATGTAGTAGGTTGTTTTGTCATTACCGCCTGAAACATTCAAATCATATTGTTGTTGCGGCGCGGTCTGATACGCTTGTTTTTCCCAATCGGTGTTAGTGCTCGCCCAATTGGTATTTCCGGCTGCAAGAGCTGTAAAAGTATTATCAAGGTTTTCATAATCGAGCGCCTCTTCCATAGTATCAAAATACCCGTTCAATACGTCTTGTTTGGCTGCGCCGATTACCGATCGTTTCTCAATTTGCAGCCATTGTTCGCTGTTTAGAAATTTGCGGTGACGGGATGGTTCGCTGTAGCCAAACTGAGCGTTAAAATTAATCTTAGCCGTGCCGGCCTTACCTTTTTTTGTGGTGATGAGAATTACACCGTTGGAGGCACGGGCACCATAGATTGCAGAGGCTGAAGCATCTTTCAAAATCTGGTAGGAATCTATATCGTTAAAGTTGATGTCAGCCAGCGGGTTTGAAGTTGCTCCGTTGTTGGAAAGGTCGGTTTGGTTAACAATGATACCGTCTATCACTACCAGCGGCTGTGTACCTGCCGAAATAGACGACTGACCCCGAATACTGATTTTGATGCCTTGCCCCAGTTTACCATTGCCGGCCTGGATGTTAACGCCGGCAGCCCGGCCCTGAATCGCCTGCTCAAATGAAGTCACAGGTGTTTCAGCTACATCTTTACCGGAGACGGAGGAAATAGCACCCGTCAGGCTGCCGCGCTTCTGTGTGCCATAACCAACCACCACAACTTCTGATAATTGTTTTGAGTCGGTCTGGAGCTGCGCATCCAGTGTTGCGCCTTTTACCGTCAGAATTGCGTCTTTATAACCGATATACCTGAAAATAACGGTTGTGACCCCGTCGGGTAAGGTTAAGGTATAAAGCCCGTTAATGTCCGTTTGCGTTCCGGCGCCTTCCGCGCCCTTTGCGACCACCGTTACCCCGGGTAAGGGCGATCCGTCTTTTTGATCGGTTACTTTTCCCTTAATCACTTTGCTTTGAGCAAGAGCAAGTGAAAAACCGGAAAATAACAGAAAAAAAGTAAGTAGATTTTTTTTCATATGTGTTAGTAGTTAATTGTACTCAAGGCTATATGTGGTAAATTATTAAAAAAGATGCAGATCAACAACAAATTCCATAAATAATTTAAATACTTTTTATAAAAATAACATAATGAATATATCACCTATATATTTTATAGCATAAAACGGCAAACATCGCCTGTGTTTTTAGTTATTGACGCATTTAATTAGAAACTGTGACGAACTGGTGATAAATTTACGTCAATGCCTTATCTGTTTATCCAGGGACACGCAGTTGCCGGCTAAATCCTCAATAGAGACTTCAAAGTATTGACGCCATGCAGCAATGACAATTTTGTTCATAGGCGAGCCATATAAATACAGCAGCTTATGAACGAATATCTGAAAAAAAAGACGGCATCAATGTGCAGCAATCCTCTTTATATCCTAACGCGTGCGCTTATTTAAATTCGGCACTTCAATAGTAACATGTATATTGTGCCCTGCCGTGACATTATGACTATACCCTTATTTATTTTATCAATAAGCTTTATCGCCACTTTAATACGCTCTACATTCGGTTTTGGCGAGTCTTTGGTGGCGGTGCCTCTTTTTAGTTTATTTCTGCCAGTTAGTGTCGCGGTACCGCTCTCGGTGCTTATTTCAATATTGGTGGCGTTGACAGTTGTCGTACAGGACCATCACAAAATACATTTCAATAGTGCCAAATGGCTGATAATTTTTGCGATTCCAGGAATTCCAGCCGGCATTTTGGTCCTGATATACGGGAGCGAACACCTGGTAAAGATCGGCCTGGGAGTTTTGATCGTTCTTTATTCCGTTTATGCCCTTAGCGGCAAAACCACCATTAAACTTCATCGGGATAATACGCTTTGGCTTTTTTTATGCGGATTTTTTTCCGGGATATTGGGTGGAGCTTATGGCCTGAATGGGCCACCCCTGGTGGTTTATGGTAATATGCGCAAGTGGAATGCGCAACATTTCAGGGCGACGTTACAGGCGTATTTTTTGGTTGCAAGCACCATCGGCATCATTGGATATGCCGCTAAAGGACTATTGAGCGTAATCGTTTTAAAATATTTCGCAATAGCCCTGCCTGCCGCCGTTCCGGCTATCTACCTCGGCCGGCATTTAAACGTTAAATTAAAAGGAGACGCTTTTTTCAAATATGTATACGTCCTGTTGATACTAATTGGAGGTTTCCTGGTTGTCAACACTATTATTTGAACAACAGCTCCATAGCAAGATGCTATACAGCACCCAATAGGCCCAGCAAGTCATTTTTTGACAGGCTGCCGAAGAATGCGCCATCAGTTTTTATTAAGTCGTTCGCAAGGTCGCGCTTAGTCTCCTGCATCAGCATAATTTTTTCCTCAACCGTAGCAGGGCAAATCAATCGTACAGCGACGATGTTTTTGTCCTGGCCAATACGATGACAGCGGTCTATCGCCTGGTTTTCTACCGCCGGATTCCACCATGGGTCCACCAGGTAAACATAATCTGCCTCGGTCAGGTTTAGTCCAGTTCCACCGGCTTTAAGGCTCACCAGGAAAACACGGATATCCGGGTTATTTTGAAATTCCTCAACAACCGCCTGCCGGTTACGTGTTTGACCGGTTAAATAGGTAAATCCAATCTGCCTTAGTTCCAGTTCCGCCCGGATCAAATCAAGCATTGTTACAAACTGCGAGAACACCAGTATCTTATGCCCATGTTTTTTACTTTCTATTTCTTCCAGCAGGGTATCGATTTTTGATGAGGTATCTCCCGGCATCTTCTCCCCTTTTATTAAGAGCGGCGAGTCACAAATCTGGCGCAAGCGTGTTATCCCCTTAAGCACATCCATCGATTTTTTATCCAGTTGCTCACCAGTCGTTGCAGAAATATAATCCCTGAACTGTTTTTCGTAAGCGTCATAAATCGCCCGTTGTTCGGGTTTCATCTCACAGTACAGCACCATTTCAGTCTTTTCCGGCAAATCGGCAGCTACTTCCTGCTTGGTACGGCGCAGCACAAACGGTTTTATCTTAGCCTGCAGTTCTCTTGCCCTTTTGCTGCTTTTAAACATATCTATGGGCGACGAATAAATCTGCTTAAAATAAAGCCTGCTCCCTAATAAACCCGGGCAAGCAAAGGACAGTTGTCCATAAATATCAAATGTATTATTCTCAACCGGTGTGCCGCTAAGCACAATTTTATTACGCGATTTGAGCAAACGTACAGCCTTATATCGCTGTGATTCAGGGTTTTTAATCTGTTGGGATTCGTCGAGAAAGATATAGTTAAATGTGTAATCTTTCAGGAAAACTATATCTGCCAATAGTGTACCGTACGAGGTTAATACAACCTCATGGCTGTCAAAATCACCGGTGTTTTTAATCCGCTCTGCTCCATAAATGGTCCGGACTTTTATTGACGGCGCAAATCTTTCAATTTCCTGCTGCCAGTTGTAAATCAGCGATGTGGGCACCACCACCAGGTTGGTATTGTTCGCGATCTTCTCTCTTTGCGAAAGGATAAAGGCTATTACCTGTATGGTCTTCCCAAGCCCCATATCATCCGCCAGGCAGCCGCCGAAATTAAAATCATCCAAAAAATTAAGCCACGCAAGTCCTTGCTGCTGGTAGGGTCTTAGGGTTCCGTTAAACGCCGCCGGGATGCTAACCGGCCGGATATTAGTAAAGTCAGTGAGTTTTTTTTGATAGATATTTATTTCATTCCGCACTTCCTCATCCAGCATAGCTTCATCAAACAGCTGTTCTATAACCCTAAAATTGCTTTTAGCTATCTGCAGGCGGTCATCACCGTCAATTTCCCCGGAATTGAAATAATTACGGAATTTTTCTATCCATTCATCGGGCAAAATGCCAAGGGTGCCATCGTCTAACTGTACATACCTGGTTTTATTTCTAACTGCGCGATAGATCTGCTTTAATGACGATCTCCTGTTTCCGTATTTCGCATTAATGATAACGTTAAACCAATTGATACCGCTTAATACCTTTATAGTTATTCTGACCTTATTTGCGTTTAGTTTATTGCCTTCCAGTTCGTTAAAACCCAGTATGGTTATCTTGTTATTGCGCCATTCATCAAAAACATTCATAAACCAATCTTCATCCAAGAAATGCCTCTTATGGAGGTAGAAATAATGAAGGTCGTTTTCCAGCTGCTCCTTAAAGTAATCATGCTGCTTTGTCAGCAGGGCGGTGAAAGCTATTTCGGCTTCGTCATTGCGCCAAACCATAAATTCTTTACCGCTGTTATCGACTGAATATATCTGTTTTTTTGTGCGAACAGATATTTCCACTTCGCCATAGCGCATTACGGGGATGATCATTACATGCTGTCCGAAATCAGACAGGTAAATTATCCGTTCAGTTTCGTTGGTAAAACCCTGTTGCTTTAGCTGTGACGGAGTTGCCGCCGGGATATATTTATAATCAACATTTACCCTTTCCTCCAGCTTAACCAGTAATTGCTTTTTAAAATCCTCAAATTTGGAGGCATGAACCAATATGTTCTCCTGCTTTTTGGATAAAAGGTTAATTATATTCAGCTGCTGTAAGTTTTTGACCAAATACAATCCGTCGCCCGCCGAGATAAAATAACTGTATTTTATAGATAAGTCTTTAACGTCGTAAGTTTCCGGTCCTATTGAAAGCGTTCCTGAAAGTTCGAAAAATTGCTCCCTCGGCGTTACAGCTAATTTTACGTCATTTAATGCCAGGCCTACGTTTACCGGGAAGACCGAAGCCGCAGTGACCTTATCTGAGATGTCGTTATTATGGTAGTAAAAACTATAACCCAGCGGATTTTTTACGATAGCCTTAAGTGCATTGATATCAGCTTCTGTTGCCGTTTTATTGATGTGATTCTGAAACTTATGGATACCCGTAAAAAACTTCAATTGCCCGGCGTCATCCGTTTCCCAGATAAAATCAAGCGGGCCGATTTGTATCAGCGGGTTCTTAATCTTTCCTTCCTGTGTCGTACCTGCTTTATATAGTTCGATAAACAGGTATTTATAGTACTTATGCTGTTTCAGGACAATGCAAACCGTGCTGTCAACTTCTGCACCGGCGGGGATAGGATCAGCTGCAATAACAGCATTCAATAAATTCAGGCTTTCTTTATTTACGGGCAGAAGCGATGACAACTTTGGCGAGATAGCAAGCTGTCCGTTCGTGTATTCGATTTTAAAAAAAGTGTCAAGGCCGGGCTCGTTTTCCAGGCCATAGTCTGCCGCAAATTGCTTTAATTTTTTGTGCCGCAGATGTGGATCAAAGAATACTTTTAACTCATCGCGGGCAATGATGGCAGATAATATCAGTGCCTGGTGTTCACACAGTTTATCTTTTTCGGTTTGGCACGCGCAGGTACAGGTAACAAAGTCTTTATCCTGGGTTATAGCAACTTCCGGGAAAACAGCTTTTGTACGCTTATTAATAAAAACACCGCAATCCGTTTCCAGCAAAAGCGGAAAGATATGCCGGGCGTCAGCCACATCCGGATAGATGCCGCTGTGGCTGTGCGCAGCTATAGCCGGTGTTGTAAGGTTGCTGATTGTGACACCCTTTAAAACAACGGAATAGCTTTCAGTATAATTTGTTTTGTCGATATCGGGCTTGCTCAATAGAATGGGTTATACCTGTTTGGCGGTAAATATCCAAACAAATATCAAAAACAGCGAGCGGTACAGGCGGAATGTTTAAAACTGTCTTCTTGGTCGTCTTGGCCGGTCGAAACCAAATTTGGGGCGTGGCGGCGGAACGGGCTTATCTTCGCGGATCTTTACATTTATCGGGCGACCCTGTACTTTGGTACCATCCAGCGCCTCGACAGCGCGTTCAGCTCCCTCCTGGCTCATCATTTCAATAAAGGCATAGCCCTTGCACACCCTCGTTTTTTTATCCCTAATGATTTTGATGGTGCTGATGTCACCATGAAACCCAACAAGCATTGCGATGTCAAGTTCTGTAAAGTCCAGCGGAAAACCACCGAAAAAAAGTTTGACCATAAAATTCTCAACAGTAATGGCCCAAATATAATAACTTGGGCCATATATACTGCATTATTTATTTTTACCGTTAGCCTGTTCTTTTACCGGGTTACCTGGCCAAATCAGTAGTCACTTGTTATTACTTTTTCGCTTTAGGCTTTATCAATGGTGTAGATGGCGTTTGCGCATACACAGGGAATATAAAGCTTAAATCCGTGCGTATTTTAGTATTATTAAAACTAACAGCCGCATTGCTATGGCAACCTATACATGAGGCATCCTTCTGTATAAAGGTCTCTAAAGTAGTATTAGCAAGGAAATTGGGGGCGGTGGGTGACGGAAACACTTCAGATAACCGCCACTGGGTACCTATCAGCCTGTAATTAGCCCAAACCGAACCCTTTAGCTTTTCCTGCCAAAGCTGGTTAACTATGTCGGTATACTTATAAACAGGATATTTACGTACTGCCTGTGTGCCAAAAGTTTGTGTTAAGCTTTGACCCGGCGCCTTAACGGTATATTTTATAGCATACGGAGGAGTTACCTCCCAAATATACTGGCCATTGTCGCCGGCCAGCGTATCGGGTGCCTGGTTGGGAGTACAGTTCAAACAAAGCGGATTATAAAACGACCATTTCCTGTTGCTTTGCTGAGCCGCTGTAAGGTCATCCGGGGTATTATCTATATGCTCGAAGGTACTCCAGGTGGCATTGGTGCTTAATTTTTTGGTATCGCGGATAATGTGCATTCCTACCAGGCCAACCGTAACATTTTTAATCAGCAACGGCTGATGATTACGCGTATGCAGACTGTCGATATAAATAGTGGCTTTACGGCAATAAAAACGGGTAGTGTCATCGCCCTGAGCAGGCAAAAGAATACGCCACGTAGCTTTGATTTCCATACTACCCACATTTTTACTCGCCGAATCACTTACAGGCAGATTTATAGCGTTATTGTTTTTTTTACCGAGGTTATAAATACCTTGTGTAGTGGTCAGGCTGCTGTCAACGATAAATTTTGTTTCGACAGGGTTCATCTTTATCTCGTACAGTGCAAAGTTCAGGTTTCTGTCTATCAGCGGATGACCGTCAGCCTCCTGGAACCCATTCAAATGCGCTGCATCAACCGTTTGACCGGTATGCAGTAAGCGCGGCGATTTCGAGTCCATATACAAAAACTTTTGACCTGTCTTTTTATTTTGGCCAAGCCGTAGTGTTAATCCGGCATCAGTACTACCAAACACTTCGGTCGGATCTTTGTAATGTTCCCAAACACGCGGAGCGTTTGGCGAATCAGTTATCGAACTCCCGATTGGCTTTCCGGTAGAGTCAGACGGCCAGTTCAGGGCGATAAAGGTCTGCCAGGAAAATACGTCGAATGGTATTTGATGGAGCGAATCTAGGAAACTGTCATAGCCAACACCGAATGTTTCATTAACATCTATAGGAATTACAGAACAGGGATTGCCGGCAACGGTCGAGTCGCAAAATTTGTTATTGATATTGCCGTTAGCCGATGTGCCGCCCTTATGGGCTTCTGTACAGGCATACAATATGCCTGCAATTGCAAAAATTACGAGGATTTTTTTCATGATTACGGGTTTAGATATTACCAAGACGATACGTATGCCTTGACGCGAATAAATTTAGAAAGATTATCAGATAATTCCTAAGGAATGAATTTTTTCAATCACTTCAAATGGATTACAAAGCGTTCCGTTTCTGCATCGGTTTAGATACGCTATCTGATCTCTGGCCTTTGATTAACTGACTCTGCCAACAAATTTGTAAATCCACTTAATTCCTCTATCTTTGTATATTGCTTCACGCAAAACTCAACTTTAGCCTCATTTTTCCAACCTCCGGGGAAAATGTCTGCGCTGATTTTAAAAAATCTTCATTAAAAACTTCTATTTAACCGGCTTAAAATTATGCCCGAACAATTTGATTATAACTCCACCAGGAGTAAACTTATTTTATCTGAATATGGCCGCAACGTGCAAAATATGGTAAAATATATAGTTGCGCTGCCCACAAAAGAAGAAAGAAACCGTTATGCACAGGTCGTGATTGACCTGATGGGATTTTTGAACCCCCACCTGCGCGATGTCGCCGATTTTAAGCATAAGCTATGGGACCACCTTCATATCATTTCTGATTTTCAGATCGATGTGGATTCCCCCTATCCAAAACCATCGCCCGACGCGATACATATTAAGCCGGAACCGCTGCGGTATCCGCATCAGCGCATCAGGTATAAGCACTATGGAAAAACTATTGAGCTGATGATTGAAAAAGCAAAAAGCATTGACGATCATGAACGCAAGCGCCATATGGTGCAGGCTATAGCCAACTTCATGAAGATGGCTTATGTGCAATGGAACAAAGATTCGGTAGCCGACGAGATTATTCTGAGCGACCTTTATAATATGTCGGGTGGTCAGTTAAAGGTTGAGGAAAATGTAAACCTGAACAAAATTGAGTATCGCTCCAACACCGGCAGTAATAATCAGAACAGCCGTGGCCGGGGTAGTAATAACAATCAGAACCGCAACCGCAATAACAACAGTAACCAAAACCGCAACAATCAAAACCGTAACCGTAACGCCGGGCAAAAGAAATATTGATTTTTAGTTATGGCGCAAGCTTTGTAGCAAATAAATTTTACAAAGCCAGCAACCATGAACTTTGAACCATCAACTATGAACTGACATATATGACTAATGCATTTGAAATAATTGGCGGCACGCCGTTAAAGGGAGAGATTGTACCCCAGGGCGCCAAGAACGAGGCGCTGCAGATCCTGTCGGCAGTATTGCTAACGGAAGAAAAGATTACCATCAGCAATATTCCCGATATAAAAGACGTCAATAAACTGATTGAATTATTGGGCGACATGGGTGTGACCGTCGAGAAGCTCGGACCGGATACCTATAGTTTTGAAGCCAAAAATATCGACTTGAATTTCTTTTTATCGGACACGTTTAAGGAGAAGGGCGGCGGATTACGAGGCTCCATTATGATAGTTGGCCCCTTGCTGGCACGTTTCGGTAAGGCTTCCATACCCAAACCAGGTGGAGATAAAATAGGCCGGCGGCGATTGGACACCCATTTTCTGGGTTTTGAAAAGCTGGGTGCACGCTTTGATTACGACCCTGCAACCGGATTTTTCAACGTCGACGCATCCAACTTACAGGGGACTTATATCCTGCTGGACGAGGCTTCTGTTACCGGTACCGCTAACATCGTAATGGCAGCCGTACTGGCAAAGGGAACTACTACTATTTACAATGCCGCTTGTGAGCCATACCTGCAGCAGCTCTGCAAAATGCTTAACCGCATGGGCGCTAAAATAAGCGGAATCGGCTCCAACTTGCTCACCATTGAGGGCGTTGCCAGGCTTGGCGGAACTGAACACCGCATGTTGCCGGACATGATTGAAATAGGTTCCTTTATTGGCCTTGCCGCTATGACCGAGTCGGAGATCACCATTAAAAACGTGCATTACAACGAATTGGGGATGATTCCGGACGTTTTCCGTCGTCTTGGTATACAAATGGAACTGCGGGGAGACGATATCTACATTCCTTCGCAAAAGCACTACGAGATTGAAACCTTTATCGATGGCTCTATCATGACCATTGCCGATGCTCCGTGGCCAGGCTTCACGCCAGACTTGCTCAGTATCTGTTTAGTGGTAGCTATTCAAGCCAAAGGCTCGGTGCTTATTCACCAAAAAATGTTCGAAAGCCGCCTGTTCTTTGTAGATAAGCTATTGGATATGGGCGCACAGATAATATTATGCGACCCGCACCGCGCCACAGTTATCGGATTGGACAAACAGGTACAGCTGCGCGGCATATCCATGACCTCGCCAGATATACGTGCCGGTGTTTCCCTTTTAATAGCGGCACTATCGGCCAAAGGCAAATCAACAATTTACAACATCGAACAGATAGAGCGTGGCTATCAGCACATCGATAAACGACTGATTGCGCTCGGGGCAAATATCAAGCGCATTTAAACAGGGACGAAAGAAAAAAGTGAAGAGGCCGTCTCATAACTAGTTTATGAGGCGGTTTTTATATTAATGGTTTTTTATTTTAGGTGTTTGAATTTTGCG
>NZ_JAUMKC010000010.1 GCF_030519355.1 Mucilaginibacter sp. L3T2-6 | reverse complement strand
GCAAAATTCAAACACCTAAAATAAAAAACCATTAATATAAAAACCGCCTCATAAACTAGTTATGAGACGGCCTCTTTTATTTTAATATGACTTATTGATATAGTTGACTATTATTTCGTTTTCGGGCGGAGGTATTAGTCAATAGCCAGCCGGAAAGTAAAAATTCTGAGTTTTTTACCTAATAATTTAGACTTGGTCGCCTCAGGAATCTGTCACTGATCTTCAAGATTCGGCTAAACCGGCATCCTTATCTAAGGCACTTTTGTTTTGCTCAGCGGGGAGCTCTATAAAAAATATAGTGCCATTACCGGCATTGTCTTCAAACCAGATTTTACCGTTGTGTAATTCGATTATCTTTTTCGAAATAGATAACCCCAAACCGAAAGGCTGCTCACCATGTGTGCCGTTTCTTTTTACTGGGGTAAACATTTCAAAAACCAATTCCTTGTTTTCGGCGGGTATGCCTATGCCGTTATCGGCAACCCATATAAGAATATCTTCACCGTTGCCTCTAATACCAACTTTTACCTTGCTGCCTGTGTAGCTGAATTTAATAGCGTTTACTATAAGGTTGTTAATTACGCGCCATATTTTCTCATGGTTAATTTCGGCCATAATAGCCTCGTTATCACTTTCAAAAATTAATTCCTGACTTTTCTCTTTAGCGCGGAATTGAAGTAATTCAATTGAGTCGTACAACATAGCGTTTAGGTCAAGTCTTTGCGTAACCAGGGGCTCGTCGTCACTGTCCAACCCTGATCTAAGCAATTCGCTTATCATCTCCATAGAGTGCAGACCTGTGGTTTCTATGAGCTTTAACATATGTTTACTGTCTTCAGAAAATTCATCCTCAACCATCAGCATACTGGCAAGGCCGGTCATGCCAGACAGCGGGTTTCGTAAATCGTGAGCCATTACCCGCATAATACGTAAGTAGTTTTTATTTACCCGTTCAAGTTCTTCAAGAGAGTTTTGCAATTCCTTGTTGCGCTGTGCAAGCACGCTAAGAGTTCCTTTTGTGTTTTTAAGTGTTTGGGTTATCATCAAGTATAGATTGTTAAAATATGATCAGCAAAATAACCGGCGGTCACTGTGTACCTGGCAAGTCTCAATCACTGCTTAAAAGTCATTTAAGGTAAATTATCTACTTAAACGGGAGACGCTATAAAAGAGTTGTGATAATGTGGCAAAAAATAAATTAAACAATATAGCCTGTATATTGCGGCAGGAAACTTTAAAAATATTATGAAGGGCGTTTTTAAAATTTTTGCAAAGGTCTCGCTAATCACGATGATTTTGGCTGCCGAAAACGCAGCGGGGCAGTCAACCCGATATGAAAAAGCCGGGAAGAGCTTCCGCGTTATTGGTTACCTGCCGGTTTTCGGAATGCAGAAAAATGATGTATTAAATTTCGATTTCGGAAGAGTCAATTATCTCAACATAGCTTTTGTCAACCCTGATTCCGCAGCAGATTTTACTATCCCGGCACATTTGAGCCAGACAGTTACTGCGGCCCACGACAAACACACAAAAGTCCTGATATCTATCGGTGGCGGTTCGGCCCCTGCATATTATTCTAAATTGATGATGGACTCGTTGAGAGTGAAATTGATCGATAATCTTACTAAACTATCGGTTGATTATAACCTGGACGGCATAGATGTGGACCTGGAAGGTGACCGGATCGATACCAATTACGAGGCATTTGTAACCGGCCTGTCGGCGGCCCTAAAATCTAAGGGAAAATTGCTCACTTCGGCGGTAGCTAGTGCCTACAAATTAAAATATACTGATAAAGCGCTGGCGGCTTATGATTTTATCAATATTATGTCGTACGATAAGACGGGGCCATGGCGACCTGCCGATGAAGGCCCTCATGCACCGTATGATATGGCAGTTGCTGATTTGGATTATTGGATAAATACCCGCCGGATTGCCCCTCAGAAACTGAACCTTGGCTTACCTTTTTATGGCTATGGTTTCGGGCCGGGAGCGCCTGCTGAAATAAGCTTTAAGAATTTGGTCGCCCGGTATTCCGGCGCCGAAAATGCAGATATTATTACGGTAACCGGGGGCGGAAAAATCCATTATAATGGTAGGGAAACCATAAAAAATAAAACTGAGCTGGCATTGCAGAAAGCCGGCGGCGTAATGGTTTGGCAATTACTGGGCGATGCCGAAGGCGATAAGTCGCTGTTAAATACGATAAATAACACAATAAACATTCATGATAAATATTGAAAAGTATTTTTTTATCTTGAGGCTCTGATTATAACCATTGATACCCCATGAACAAAGCGCAAGGTAATGCCTGGATTTTTTGGACCGGCTTCTGTCTGTTACTTATTCCGGGCCTGGTACATGCTTACCTGCTGATGCCTTTTCCCGGCAGTCAGGATTTAAACGCCATAACCGTATCCTATTATCTTGAAAAAGTTCTTACGCCATTGCGGCTGACCGGCTCGGTTATGATATTGTATTTTATTATCAGATATTTTCGCGATAATTCAACCAAATCTAAGCTGATGAAACTTGCGGCAATGATTTTATTTTTGGGCAGCTTTTATTTAACCGACGTAAAGTATAAGGCGGAAACAATGTTTGAAGAGCCAAAAGCTGTGGTATTTGCTAACGCCATAAACAACCACGTGCCCGAGAGCATGGTGATATTGGGCGTGGTAAATAATGGGGTTGCAAAAGCCTATCCGCTGGTTTATCTGGGCTATCATCATAAGGTACAGGATAACGTTGGTGGCGAACCGGTTCTGGTTACCTATTGTACCATGTGCCGCACCGGGCGGGTTTATAGTCCCGTTGTTAATGGCAGAAAGCAGCTATTCCGTTTGGTAGGGGCGAGACACTACAATGCCATTATTGAGGATTCCGATACTAAAACCTGGTGGTATCAGGCTACCGGCGCTGCTGCCGTTGGGCCATTAAAGGGAAAGCATTTAAAGGAATTATATTATGAGCAATCGACCCTGGTATCGTGGTTGACTAAATATCCAGGTTCGTTAATATTACAGCCAGACCAACATTTCACCGCAGATTACACCGACCTTAAAAACTATGACCGCATACAATCCATCGACCGCGACAGCATGATAAAAAATAAAGATACAATAATACAGAAGAGTTGGGTCGTAGGAGTAATTGTAAATGGCCAGGCGAAGGCATACAACTGGCGACCGCTTGTAAAAGCTAAAGTAGTTAATGACAATGTTGGTAATATGCCACTGATGGTTGGTCTGGAAAGCGACAGCCTTAGCTTTCATGCCTATAAAAGAGTTATAAACGGAAAAGAACTTCACTTGAACGTTAGTAACGAGGGTATACTTATTGACCGGGAAACCGGGTCAACGTGGAACTGGAACGGCCTATGTGTTGCAGGGCCAGTTAAGGGCGCTAAAATGGATAAAATACAAGCTTACCAGGAATATTTGCGCTCCTGGAGACATTTTCATCCAAAAACGTTACTTCAATAGCATAATTAGTTCTTATTGTGAAAGACATTTAACGATGTCAAAATGATAAATCCCCCTGTTGGGGTGAAGAAAGCGGGAAAACATAGTTTTAGTTTTGTTATTACCAGACTCCCGCCTGCACAGTAGGGATAAGGTCAGTTAATAGTTATTCAGATAAGTCATTCGCGCAAGGTGAATGACTTATTTATTTAATTAAATTTAATAAAAAAATAACTTTGATATTTAACAGTCCTTTAAAAGTATATATGATTATTTATTAGAGGGATATAATTATCTTGGAAGTTTAAAAACCTGCTATAACAGAATTAAATTTTTGTGTTTGCTTAAAATGTTATACTTTTGGCCCCGAATCGTTACGAAAATGTGACAAACGGCCTACGTAAACAAAGTATGAAAAAAAGCCATCATTTACCTTTACTGTTATTATTTCTTAGCTTTACCACAATTTTAACATCTTGCGTCGACCAAAAGAAATATATTTATTTTCAAAAGCAGGCTAACCAATCAGATACGATCAGCGTAGCGCAGGCTTATATTCCTAAAATACAGCCCGGCGATGTCCTCTCTATTTATGTTAATTCTTTAAATTCTGCAGCGAGTAGTTTTTTCAATCCGTTTTCTGGCTCGGGTGCGGCAGCAGCTACTGATCTAGCCACATCAAGTTCGGGCGCAGGTGTTCAAGGCGCGGCTCAGGCAGCGCAATCTCAGCCGAATGCCGGTTTTTTGGTTGATGCAAACGGAACTATTGAATTCCCTTTATTGGGACAAGTTAAAGTAGGAGGCTTAACTACAGCCGAAGCCCGGGAATTGATCAAAAAAAAGCTTGAATTTTACACTAAGGAACCAACAGTTAATATCCGTTTCTTAAACTATAAAATATCAGTGATGGGAGAAGTAGCCCATCCATCAGTTTATGTAATACCGAACGAAAGGGTTACGTTACCCGAAGCGATAAGTATGGCAGGAGATTTAACGCCATACGCAAAGCACGAAAATTTGCTCGTCATAAGAGATAATAACGGAACAAAAGAGTTTGGCCGGGTTAACCTGAACAGCCGCGATATATTTACTTCTCCTTATTACTACCTTCACTCTGGCGACATAGTTTATGTTGAGCAAACAAAAACCAAAGCCCAGCAGAATGACCCAACTTTGCGGCTTTTGCCTATAATTCTTAGTAGCCTTGCAGCATTATTACTGCTTATTTACAGAGCTAAATAATTAAAAAATTAAGATAATAGATATTATTTGATAGATGGACGCAAACAATGATTATAACATCGTGTCTCAAGATGCGGAAGAAGTTAATTTGAGAGAAATTCTGTTCAAATATCTCCACCACTGGAAATGGTTTGTGCTATCGCTTGTTATTTTCCTGGGTTTAGGTTTTGTTTATATTAAAATTACTACCCCACTATACCAGATTGAGACCGACTTGTTGATAAAACAAGATAAAAATACGCCTAGCGGCGGCGGTGATGATATTCTGAAAAGTCTCGATCTTTTTTCTTCCGACAAGATAATTGATAACGAGGTTCAGATATTAAAGTCTTACACTTTGATGGAAAAGGTAGTAAAGACTTTAGGCTTACAAGTTTCTTATTTCCAGGTCGGTCATGCAAGGAAGTTCCCATTGTATCAAAATTTGCCTTTTCATGCTGAATTACTGAAACAAAACGAAAATAGCTATAAGGAAGATTTAAAAGTTACAGTTGTTAACAGCAAGGAGCTGGAAATTGAAGGGAAAAAAGTTCAGATCAATCATCCGGTCCAAACAGAATTAGGCCTGGTGCTTATTACTGCAGATAAAATTGATCCCCAATATATTAATGCTGAGATTGATATTACCTTCAATGACCTTCCAACGTTTTACCAAAACTATAGCAAGCTGCTTAGCATTAACCCAGTTAGTAAAGAGGGTACGGTACTAATAATAACCTATCAGGATGCAATCCCGAAAAGAGGTGAAGATATATTGAACCGCTTAGTTGATGAATATAATAATGCTGCGGTTGCCGACAAAAATAAGGTAACAACCAGTACATTAGGATTTATACAGGAACGGCTAACAAAATTGGCCGAAGAATTGGGGACTGCCGAGAAGAATGTTGAAAACTATAAGTCGAGCAACCGTATAACAGATATCAGCGCACAATCTCAGGTATTTATGCAGAGCGTTCAGCAAAATGATGCTGACCTGAGCAAAGTAAATATCCAGCTAAGCGTGTTGAGGAATATTGAAAGTTATACGCATTCTTCGGATGGTAAACAAGAATTACCATCAATGTTGGGTATTGATGACCCAACGTTATTAGGCCTTGTAAGTAAATTAGGCGATGCCGAACTGAGAAAACAAAGCCTTTTGCAAACTATTCCGGAAACGAACCCCATAGTCACTTCTCTTAATGACCAGATAAATTCGCTAAAGACTTCAATAAATCAATCAGTTGAAAATCTTAAGTCAGGGTTAATGGCTACTAAGCAACAGCTCGATAAAAAGAACAACCAGTTTCAGTCAATAATACAACAGGTGCCATCAAAGGAGCGGGGCTTACTTGATGTAATGCGCCAGCAAGACATTAAAAACACCCTCTTTAATTTCCTTTTACAAAAGCGCGAGGAACAAGAAATGTCTTTGGCGTCAAATTTGGCAGATAGCAGAACTGTTGACGTTGCCAGGAGTACACCTTTGCCGGTAAAACCCGTTAAATCGTTGGTGATGCTTATCTTCTTAATCCTGGGCGTGTTAATTCCGGTTGCTGTAATTTATTTAAGAGAATTGCTAAACAATAAGGTTAAAAAACGTTCGGATATAGAAAAGGCAACTCAGGCACCAATTTTAGCAGAAATTGCCCATTCGGATGAGTCCATTGCGCTTCTGGTTGTTGAGAAGCCCAGATCGATGGTATCTGAACAGATACGGGCTTTGCGTACGAACTTGCAATTTATTAGCTCCGAGCATCATCATAAGGTCTTGCTTTTCACTTCAGGAACCAGCGGTGAAGGGAAATCTTTCGTGTCGCTTAATTTGGGCGCCAGCTTAGCCATGTCTGGAAAGAAAGTTGTGATATTAGAACTTGACCTTAGAAAGCCAAAGTTGCACATAGGGTTGAAAGTAGATAATGATAAAGGTTTATCAAATTATTTAATAAGCAACTATAATTACAAAGAAGTTATAAAGCCTGTTCAGGAGCAGCCAAATTATTTTATAATAACCAGCGGCCCCACTCCTCCGAACCCGGCTGAACTTTTAACTAATGGCCGGATAAATGTATTGATAGAAGAGTTAAAACAAGATTTCGATTATATTATAATTGATGCTCCTCCGGTTGGCCTGGTTACTGATGCTCAGATTTTAGGAAAGTTCGCCCATGCCACTATGTTTATAGTGCGGCATAATTATACCTTCAAAAGCCAGATACTGTTAATAGATGAATTATATAGGAACAAGAAATTTCCTAATCTGAATATTGTGTTTAATTCCATAGATTATTCATCCGCTAGTTACGGATATGGTTATGGTTATGGTTACGGTTACGGTTATGGCGGTGGTTATTACCAGGAAGACCAAGCTAAAAAGCGCAGTTTTGGTTTTACTAGGAAGAAAAAATAATATTGCCGGTTGAAAGGTAATTAATTGGGAAATTTTAGTCTTTAATATAAAAAAATGTCATTAACGAATTTAACTTTTGACTCGAACAGACCAGAAACAGCTAAAATAGCTATTATCGGATTAGGCTATGTTGGTTTGCCGCTCGCTTTGGAATTTGGAAAAAAATATGATGTACTGGGCTTCGATATAAATGTGGAAAGGGTTCAAGATTTATCAAAAGGTATAGACAAAACCCAGGAAGCTGATATCGACGAATTGTTAGCGGTAATAGAACAAAAAAGGGGGGCAGGTAATAATGGGCTCGGTTTCTCATCCGTAAAAGCTGATTTGGAAGATCGTAATATTTTTATTGTAACTGTTCCAACGCCAATTGATCAATTTAAGGCACCGGACCTTACGCCGCTGTTAAAAGCATCCGAAATGATAGGGGCTGTTCTGAAGAAAGGTGATTTGGTTATTTACGAATCTACCGTTTATCCGGGCTGCACTGAAGAAGACTGCGTTCCCGTTCTTGAGAAATCATCCGGTCTTACATTCAATGTTGATTTTTATGCAGGATATTCTCCTGAAAGAATTAACCCGGGAGATAAAATAAACACGCTTACTAAAATCAAAAAGGTTACGTCAGGATCAACGCCCGATGTTGCGGAACACGTAGATAGACTGTATGCGTCAATTATCGTCGCTGGTACACACAAAGCTCCAAGTCTTAAGGTCGCCGAAGCTTCTAAAGCTATTGAAAACGCCCAACGAGATGTTAATATTTCTTTTGTAAACGAACTTTCGCTCATATTTGATAGAATTGGCATTGACACAACTGACGTTATTGAAGCAGCTGGCACTAAATGGAATTTCTTGAAATACAAACCGGGACTGGTTGGCGGCCATTGCATTGGTGTCGATCCTTATTATTTGGCCCACAAAGCGCAATCTCTTGGCTACCATCCTCAGGTGATTTTGTCTGGCCGTCGTGTCAATGATGGGATGGGGGCATTCGTAGCTAACAAAACGCTTAAATTGATGATCGAAAAAGATCTTAAAATTAAGGGGGCAAGGGTGCTGATAATGGGGATAACTTTTAAAGAAGACTGCCCCGATGTTCGTAACACAAAGGTTATCGACATCCATTACGAATTATTACAATTTGGAATAATTGTAGACATTTACGATCCATGGGCTGATATTGCGGAAGTCAAACATGAATATGGGCTAGATATTGTTTCTGAACTCCAGGATAATGTTCGCTATGATGCGATTATATTGGCAGTTGCTCACAATAAATTTTTAACCTTAGATTATAGAAAGATAACTCACATCAATTCAGTTATTTTTGATGCGAAAGCATGTCTTGATAGAGATATTGTTTCTAGTCGACTGTGAGTCTGAGAGTTTAACTGTAAATTGCTCGGACATAGAAATCAAATCAAGATCATTTGAATTGGAAAGCAAAAATTAGCAAATGCGACAGGGTATTGTTAAGAAGTTAAAGTTACGTTTAGATAAAGATCGCACGTTTTTAATCAGTTTCATATCTACAGCTGTCAGTCGGGGTATTTCTGGCTTTGGTACTATATTTTTGAGCTTTGTGCTAGCTAGGCAATTGGGGGCTGCTAACTACGGTCGATTTATGCTTGCCTATTCGATTTTGATGGGGCTTGGTATAGCATCAAATTTCGGTATGGATCAGGCATTGCTAAAGTATGCCAGCATACTATTTCATGATAAGGACAAAGTTACTCTGAGACATCTGCGTAAATCGGTGTTAATAGCTTCTACGTTAATTAGTCTTTTTTTTGCTTTAGGTTTGTTTACTTCAAAAGGTATTCTGGCAGAAAAACTTTTTGGGGTAGCCAACTTCAATACTGTATTGATCGTTATGGCTATAAATGTGCCATTTTATGCAAACATCTTGTTACAGTCAACCTATCTCAAAGCGTTTAAAAGGCCTGAAATTGCCCCTTTTGTAGAAATTGGGCTGTTGGCTTTTTTAACGGGGCTGTTTGTTATCACTGCTAATTTTTTTGGTGTAGACATTACTCCTTTTTCAACGAGTGTAATTTTGTTAATAGCTACGATAGTAGTGCTAGCAATAGGCCAAATAACTCTTGAATTTGTGTTACGAAAACTTAAGAATGAAGCTGCAAGAGTAAGAAATAATATTAATGGTTTTTTTTTATCCCTTCCAGATTTCGCTATATCCTCAATTACTACATATCTTTTGAACTTTAGCCCAGGAATAATACTTGGTCTTTACGCTACACCACGAGACATTGGATTATATAATATTGCTAGAAATGTATCGTTTTTAATAAACTTTATATTAGCTATTATAAACAACGTCACTGCTCCTTACTTTGCTACATATTTTAAAAACAAGGATATGGAGTCCTTACAAAATCTAGCGCGAAATTCCACCCTTTATATGCTTTTAATTGCTACGCCTGCTTTTCTTGTAGTCCTTTGTTTCCCCACCCAAATATTACATATTTTCGGCAACGCCTTCACACCAGCAAAAAATGCTCTAATTCTCCTTTCAGCAGCTCAACTATTTAACGTTCTCACAGGTCCAATCTTCTTTTTATTGAACATGACTGGTCATCAAAGATATCTCCGAAACAACGTAATGTTAACTGCGGTAATCACCATAACATGTTCAATATTTTTCTCAAAATATTGGGGTTATTGGGGAGCTGCTATTGCCACCGCAATTGGCTTGGTTTTACAAAATGCATTTGCATATTATCATGCAAATAGGCTGCTGGGGATCAATCTTTATGGCCGGTATAAACGGCAGGTACTCAATAAGAAGGATAAATAACCCCCGACATTTTCACAAAATGCTTCGAAAAATACATAAAATATCCAAAGGTCAGAAAGTTCTTGTTTTTTTAGTTTTATTTTTTTTGAATATTGGCCTTAAAAGTTTGTTCCCTGACGAGGCGGACAATAATTGGTCTATATATGTAGTATTTTTTTGTATGTTGGCATCATTTGGTGCACTTGGTATTAGCCGCAGTATCGCTGGAAGAAACTATCAAAAACTGTTTGTTCTTGCATTTATTTTTTATTTATATCTATTTACTTCTTCGTTATTAGGCGATACTCAATATGGACTTGCAAAAGCATGCCTTGGATTATTGGTTCCATTCACACTAGCAACTTTTTTCGGCAGATATGAATGGACAGAAGACGAAATATTTAGATATATAACATATGCCGTTGGAATTATATGTCTGGTGGCAATAATTTATAAATTGCGAACCGGTTTTTTTGACCGCCAACAAAATTATGGCTTATTAGGCCCCATTCCCTTTGGCTGGGTGTCAGGCATGGCTTTTTTGAGCGTAGTGCTAAGGAAGGAAAGATATTTTTTTCATCTTTTTGGAGCGATTTTTTTCTTTTTGATGATTATTTGGTCTGGATCCAAGGGGCCATTTATAGCTGTATTGGCGCTATCGGTTTTAAGGTTCAATAGGATATTGGGGGATAAGATTATAGTTAAGATTTTTGTGTGTGTTTTATTAATAATAGGCATTTATTTAGTTTTTACGTACGGGCAAAATTCCAGGATAGTGACTTCCATTCAAGCTTACGTGCAGGATCCCGAAGGATTTAGTAAAGGTTTGGGTAAAGGTTCCGTCGGTCAGCGTCAGGAAAATTATTCACGCGCAATAAATTTATTTTTTCAAAATCCCATAGTAGGCGTAGGTTTCGGAGGGTGGGCATCGGGCGCATATTACCAAGAGAAATATCCGCACAACATCCTTTTTGAATTAGCGTCTGAAACTGGCTTAATTGGAATCTTTTTGTTTATTTTCTTCATTTTTAAATTAAACAAGAAAAATACGATCATGTGGATTGGATATTTTGGTTTGCTTGCATTGATGTTTAGTGGAGATTTTTCTTATCTTAGATATTCACTTTACCCCATTTTAATGGGCAGTTTCGTAAAAACTGCATCAGATGGCATCGGTAATGGAGGTTTGAGGCCGATAAAGAAAAGATTATTTCAAAGTGGTTGACTTATAATATAGATAGATAGATATAGTTACGGTTTTAACAGCGGTATGCAAATGCTAGTAGTTAATTTCAATTTTTACAGTTTGATTGTGAAACATTTTATGAGCTAATCACATGAAAAGTATTAAACCTTTGAGCTTAATGCTCTTTTCTCTTTTAGTAATTGTGACGAATTCAAGGGCAAGCGATATTATTATTGTTGACAATGGCCAGGCAAAGGCGAGTATCATTTTATCGGAAAACTCTAGTAAGCAGCTAAGCCAAACCGCGACCGTGTTACAGCAATATATTCGGAAAAGTACGGGTGCTTTATTAGAAATTAGGACGGCACCAGGTAATAATATATCGATACATTTGGGAATAAGCGATTACATAAAAAAAAGTGGTATAAATTATCAAACATTAGATCAAGACGCGTTTGTATTACAAAAGATTGATGAGTCGAACTTTGCGATAGTCGGAGGAAGTGATTGGGGTACGGAATTTGGAGTTTATTTTTTTCTCGAACGTTACTTAGATATTTGTTGGTTAATGCCTACTGATTTGGGTACTGATATTCCCTCTAAAAAGTCTTTAATAGTCAAAGACACTAAGATATTGCAAACTCCATGTTATATTTCACGTCGTCTATCTCCGATAAATATCAATGCAAATACACCCTTTGGAACTTGGGGGAGATATAATATGCTCCATGATAGGATCAACTTTAATCATAACCTTATGAACTTATTTGATCCTAAGTTTTTTGGTAAAAGCCATCCAGAATTTTATCCTAAGATACGAGGTCGGCGATATATACCGCTCGACTCAAAAGACCAGAAATGGCAACCTGATTTTAATGCCCCAGGCATTGCTGATGCAGCAGCTTCTGTTATTATTAATTATTTTAAAACCAAGCCGGACGTTACCAGTTATTCTTTAGGGATTAATGATTCTGAAAACTATAATGATTCGCAGCAACCGTTACAGCGCCCTTCTGGTATAACTAACTATCTAGGATTTACTAGTAGGTCTGATGATTATTTTAAATGGGCTAATGAGGTGGCGAAGAAAGTAAACGCAGTTTATCCTGATAAATTTTTCGGGGCGCTCGGGTATAATGATGTTGCGGAGCCTCCGTCCAAAGAAGTTGGCATTGATCCCCATATTGTCACTTTCTTAACGTATGAACGTCTAAAATGGGCAGCCCCAGATCTTAAGGCTAATGATCAAAAACTTACAAAAGACTGGCAGGCCCGAAGTAACCTCATAGGTTGGTATGATTATGCTTATGGTTATACTTATCTTGTCCCTCGGGTTTGGTTCTCAACAATGCACGATTATTTGCTTTGGGGAAGTAACAATAATATAAGATACTATTATGCGGAGCTTTACCCGAATTGGGGAGAAGGACCTAAGGCATGGGTGTTAGCAAAACTTTTATGGAATCCGAATCAAGACATAGACAGTCTACTTAATAAATGGTATACACGTACAGCTGGCTTAAAGGCTGCCCCGAAATTAAAACAGTTTTATGCTATTTGGGAAAAATTTTGGACGCAAGACATAAATAATTCACTCTGGAACAATAAAAAAAGTAAATATATGCCCTTTAATAACCTGAACTACCTAAGATTGGTACCCCAAGCTTACATCACGATGTCAGAGAAACTATTAAATGAAGCTATTACGCTCGCAGATAACTCCCAGCGTCGAGAACGTGTTACTGAATTGAAAAAAATGTGGGATTTTTATAAACTTTGTATTCAAACTTACCAGAACAGTCAATTAGACCGCAAAGGAGGCGGCGATGTATTACAAAACTCCATAGAAGTAACAACTACATTAAATCGATTTAAAGATGATCCATTGTTTTCACCTGTAGTGGATTGGATTAAAGAAAAAATATTTAAAAAATAGTCTCACTTATGATCATAGATATAATAGCTGGTGCCCGGCCCAACTTTATGAAAATAGCGCCAATTATCGACGCTATAAAACAAAAGAAAAATGATGGATATGATATTAACTATCGATTGATCCACACCGGTCAGCATTACGATAAAAAGATGAGTGGAGATTTTTTTGATCAACTGGGAATACCCGCCCCGGATGCGAATCTTGATGCTGGCGGCGGATCCCAGGCAGAACAAACAGCTGCCATAATGGTTCGCTTTGAACAAGAGCTGCTTTTGCATCGTCCTAATTTGGTGATAGTTGTTGGCGACGTAACATCCACCATGGCTTGCGCTATTACTGCACAAAAATTACATGTTAAAGTAGCACATGTTGAGGCCGGCATAAGGTCGGATGACTGGACTATGCCCGAAGAAATTAACCGCCTGGTTACAGATAGTATTACAAATTACTTCTTTACTACTTCGGAAGTTGCCAATAATAATCTCCGTAACAGCGGCATCGGCGATGAACGGATATTTTTCGTTGGGAACACGATGATAGATACGTTGCTTAAGAATAAAGCAAATTTTATCTGCCCGTCGATATGGCAAGAAGCGAATTTGTCAGACCGCAATTACTTCGTTCTCACCCTTCACCGGCCTGCAAATGTAGATCAGGAACATCAGCTAAAAGAGTTAATGGCGAAAATTATTGAAAACAGCCGCGGGCTCCCAGTAATTTTTCCGGTTCACCCCCGTACAGCAAAAAACTTACAAGGGTTAGGGATTGAAGCCCCTAATCTATTTTTCATTGAGCCTTTGAGCTACCTTGAATTTAATTATCTTGTACAGAGAGCAAAAATGGTGGTGACCGATTCTGGCGGAATTACTGAAGAAACTACGGTTATGGGCATTCCTTGTATCACATTGAGAAATAATACAGAGAGGCCAGAGACGGTTACCATTGGCACTAACGAACTAATTGGAACTGACCCTAGAGCAATTAAGCCAGCCTTTGAAAAGTTATTTAACGGAAATTGGAAAAATGGCAATATTCCACCGTTATGGGATGGCAATACAGCGGTTCGGATTGTCGATCATCTTTGTGAACTAAACGCCGCCGGTAATCTGTGAGGTGACACTATTCTGAAATACATAATAAAAACTTTTATTTTACAGCCATAGCGATGACATGGTTTTTTGCATGCTATTTTAGATAAGCAGTTAAATTTACGTGATCGCTGCGAATACAATTTTGTAAACTAACTAATGAGAATATTATTACTTCACCAATATTTTCTGGAACAGGATGATCCTGGTGGCTCAAGGTTTAATGAACTTACAGCCCAATGGTCAGAACTTGGTCATGAGGTAACGGTTATTGCCGGGATGATGCATTATAATGGCGCGCAAAAACGCCCGGAGTATAAAGGTAAATGGTTTAAAAAAAACCTTCAGGGCAGCGTTACCGTTTGGCGCACACATGTTTCTGAAAGCTATAATGCTGGTTTTTTGGGTAGGTTGTGGGGGTATTTTTCGTTCGTGTTTTCTGCCATGTGGGCCGGTCTTTTCAAAGTAAAAGGAAAGCATGATATAATTTTGGTAACCTCTCCGCCATTGTTTATTGGAATAACCGGTTATGTACTTTCACGGCTAAAGGGTATTCCGTTTGTTTTTGAAATACGTGATTTATGGCCCGAGTCGGCTATAGATACGGGCGTTGTGACTAATAAACTTATTATTAAGTTGGCTTACGCCCTCGAGCGGTTTATCTATCGCACCGCAAAAAAGATAAATGTACTTACGCCCGCTTTCCGGAAAACACTTATCGAGAAAAAGAATGTATCGCCCGAGAAGATAATTTTTATACCTAATGCTGCGGACTTCAGCCTATCGGACCACCTGCTCGAAACATTTGACACGGAAGCGTTCCGTAAGGAGCATGGCTGGGAAAATAAGTTTGTAGTAACTTATGTGGGCGCTCATGGAGTTGCAAATCACCTTGAGCAGGTTTTAGAAACCGGGGATATGATGCGCGATACAAATGTTTTATTTGTACTTATCGGTCAGGGTATGCAAAAGGAGCATTTAAAAGGATTGGCGGCAAAAATGAATGTTACCAATGTTTTATTTCTGGACCCGGTGCCTAAAGCTGAAGTTTTTAAATATATTTTTGCCTCGGATATGGGTACATCGGTACTCAAAAACGTTGAAACTTTCAAAACGGTGTATTCCAATAAAACCTTCGACTATATGGCCTGTAAAAAACCCATACTGATGGCTATTGATGGCGTATCGCGTGAATTGGTTGAAGAGGCTGGTGCAGGGGTATTTGTAGAGCCAGAGAACCCGACAGACTTTTCAAGAAAAGTAAGACAATACATCAGTAATCCGGAACGAATAAAGCTGGAAGGCGAAAGCGGCTACCGCTTTGCAAAAGAAAATTTCGACCGAAAGAATCTTGCGCTAAAATACCTGGACTATTTAAAAGACTTCGCAAAAAAGAGTTGAAGCATGTATCGCAAATATTTAAAAGCTTTATTCGATACCCTTACAGCAACTTTCGCTTTTTTGCTTTTGTTTCCGTTTTTTCTATTGGTTGTAGTGCTGCTTTTACTGTTTAATGACGGTCACGTATTCTTTTTTCAGCCGCGCCCTGGTTTAAATAGTCGGATATTTAAGGTTATTAAGTTTAAAACGATGAATGACCGGCGGGACAAATCCGGGCAATTGCTTCCGGATGCCGAAAGGTTGACGGGACTTGGAAGGTTTATCAGAAGAACCTCATTGGACGAAATTCCTCAGCTACTTAACGTGATCAAAGGCGATATGAGCCTGGTAGGGCCGCGTCCGCTGCTGGTTGAATACTTACCATTGTATAACGAAACCCAGCGGCGCAGGCACGAAGTAAAACCCGGTATTACTGGTTGGGCGCAGGTAAATGGCCGTAATGCGATAAGCTGGAACCAAAAATTTGCGTACGATGTGTATTATGTTGATAATGTCTCGTTTAAGATGGATATTAAAATAATACTTTTGACGGTAAAAAAAGTGTTTATTTCAGAAGGCATTAATTCTGCAACATCGGCAACAATGGAAAAATTCACAGGAGAAGGGGTATGATATATTTGTATGGTGCAAGCGGACATGCAAAAGTAATCATTGATATATTGGAAAAGAATGGCATGATTATATCCGGGCTAATAGACGGCAATCCTGAGATAAAAAAGCTCATGGAATACGCAGTAAAACCGGAAGTTGAAATTACCAATTCAGATTGCGGTGTTTTAGTGAGTATAGGGAATAACACCTCCAGAAAGCGGGTAGCCGAATCATTAAATTCAAAATTTATAAACGCCATTCATCCAAACGCTGTTCTTGCGGGCCGCGTATCATTAGGAAGCGGTGTGTCAATAATGGCAGGCGCCGTAGTTAATTCTGACGTGACCGTGGGTAACCATGTGATATTGAACACAAATTGCACAGTAGATCATGATTGCAGTATAAGCGATTTTGTGCATATATCGCCGAACGCAGCTCTCGCGGGGAACGTAGAAGTAGGTGAGGGAAGCCACGTTGGGATAGGCGCATGTGTAATACAGGGAATTAAGATAGGGTGCTGGGCTACTATTGGGGCAGGTGCTGTTGTTATAAGAAACGTTCCAGACTATGCGGTTGTTGTCGGCAACCCTGGAAAAATTATTAAATATAATCATCCTAAATAAATATGAATTCAAAAATCTGGCTTTCGAGCCCACACTTAGGACCCGGCGAATTTAATTTCGTTAAAGAGGCGTTTGATACAAATTGGATTGCGCCCTTGGGTCCGCATGTTGATGGTTTTGAAAGCGATTTGGCTAAGTTTACCGGTTCTGCTCATGCAGCAGCTTTAAGCTCAGGAACCGCAGCTTTGCACCTGGCTTTAATTATGCTCGGCGTAGAAGCTGGTGACGAAGTGATCTGTCAAAGTTTTACATTTTCAGCCAGCGCAAATCCTATAGTTTACCAGGGCGCAACGCCGGTTTTTATCGACAGCGAGGAGCAAACCTGGAATATGGACCCGGCATTGCTTGAGCAGGCTATAATTGATCGTATAGCGAAGGGCAAAAAGCCCAAAGCCATTATACCCGTGCATTTATACGGCATGCCTGCGCAAATGGGCAGGATAATGGAAATTGCCAATAAGTATGACATCCCGGTTATCGAAGATGCAGCTGAGGCTTTGGGCTCAACTATAAACGGAAAAGCCGCCGGAACTTTTGGATTGATGGGCATTCTATCTTTTAACGGTAATAAAATAATTACTACCAGCGGGGGAGGTGCACTTATTTCGAATGACGAAAACTACATCAGGCAAGCTCATTTCCTGGCAACGCAGGCACGTGACGCAGCGCCGCATTACCAGCATTCTTCTATCGGTTATAATTATCGTTTAAGTAATGTTTCCGCCGGCATAGGCCGCGGTCAAATGCAGGTTCTGAAAGAACGAATTGAACAACGGCGGGCTGTCTACGAATTTTACAAAGAGCAACTTTCCGACATTCCTGCAATAGAATTTCTAAGTGAATCAACAGGTTCTTTCAGCAACCGGTGGCTTACTGCAGTATTGGTACATCCGAACCTATCAAACGGTGTTACACGGGAAACACTCAGGGCGTCATTACAAAATGACAACATCGAATCGCGGCCACTGTGGAAGCCCATGCATCTGCAACCCGTATTTGAATCGTACCCCGCCTACATTAATGGCGTCAGTGAAAAATTATTTAACGACGGATTGTGTCTTCCTTCTGGGTCAAATTTGACCAGGGAAGATTTGAAAAGGGTTGTTGATAACATCAGGAGCAACTTTTAAACAAATGCTTGTGGTGTAACCTACCGAAGTTCAGGCAGGATACATCACCTCAATAGCGTCAGGCTTCCAGATAACACCTGGTTAAATAGTTTAGTATCAATTACATAGTAATACACCCCTGTGGGTAATTGTTTTCCATTGAAGATACCATCCCATGGCTTGTCGTATCCGATGGAATGATACACCTTTTGACCGTACCGTGTGTAAATGTCTACTACCGCGTCAGTATAAGCAATAAGCCCGGTGATGTTCCAAAAATCGTTTATGCCATCGTTATTTGGAGTAAAGGTGTTGGGTACTACAAGCTTTGGCGCTACTTTTACCATAGTGGTGTCGGAACTGATACACCCGCGGGAATCGGTGATTGTTAATTTATAAGTGATATCATCCACGCCGGTAATCACCGGGTTCTTTACGGTGTTATCTTCTATATTAATATTAGGTGTCCATAAATAGGTAACGCTGTCGCTGCTTATGTTTGGATGAAGGGTGATTGTTCTGTCCTTTAAAACATATCTTAGTTTTTCGGTAGCAACAGTTGGCGGCGGTATAAAGTTTATTTTTACGGTATCGGTTTCGATCTCGCATGGCCCGTTCTTAACAACGTGCAGCACTAATTTTACCGATCCGCTTGCTGCATCTGCCGCACTTGGGAAATATTGGGCATTGTAATCAGTAACTGACGAAAAATTGCCTGTGCCGGTCGTAGTCCAGCTTCCTCTTGTGCCGCTAACTAAAGGAATACCGTGTAATTGTATTACGGGACTTTGTGAACAAACACTTTGATCAGGCCCTGCATTCACAGCAGGCAACGGACCGAAATTTACCACTACGGTATCTGTAGAAATGGCACAATCATCGTCGCTGGTGGTGGTAAGTACAAAAGTTACCTTAGCGGCATCTCTTTCCTGCTGTGTTGGCGTGTAATGCGCATTCAGGTCTGTAAGTGAAGAAAATTTACCAGGCGTCGCGCTTGTAGATGACCAGATGCCCTGGCCGGTGCCACCAGTTACTTTACCGGCAAGTTTGATTTCGGGGTCGGTGATACAAATAATCTGATCCGGACCAGCATTGGCAACGCCGGGGCTTCTAACTACCACAGATGCTGTCGAAACTTCGCTTGAGCAGCCGTTAACAGTAACCACAAGGTGATAATCGCCAATATTGGCCATGGTAGCATTCGGGATATTCGGATTCTGATCTGTCGAACTAAATCCGTTAGGGCCGGTCCATAAAAACGATCCGTTCGCTACATCCTCGGTCTTTAACTGTATGGTACTTCCTATGCAAATGGGCGAATTACTATTGGCGACGGGCTTTACCGGTTGCGGATTGACGATTACTACATAAAAAAGTGCCGAATCGGCCGGGCAGCCATTAGCCATAGCCTGAATTTTATAAACTGCATGCGTAGGAATAGGCAGCGTATTAATCAACGTTTCGGTAATGGTAGAAGTTGTTTGTCCGCTTAAAGGCGGGTTGCTTATGCCCGGCGAACCTTCGGCGCTACGGCTCCAGACATAAGTGGCTGTAGGTATATTTGAGGTAATTACATAATTCTGTGGTACATTGCTGCAGGCGACACCCGTTTGCGGACTTGTTATTCTTACAGTAGGGTTCACTGTTACGGTAACCTGGAATGGGGTACCGGCACAAGTTGCAGTCCTGGAATTGATTACGTACACCACATCAACCGGTGCATTGGTTGTATTGATCAGCGTCTCCCTGATCGTTGCAGTATTTTGGCCCGATACTGCAGCGTTGCTGATCCCGGGCACAGCGGCGCGGCTCCAGTCAAAATCGGCGGCGGTATTGAATGTAATTACATAATTCACCGGCGCTTTATTACAGATAGCAGGTGGCTTAGCAGCGCTGGTAACGGCGGGTGTGGGATATACCGTAACAATATAGGTAAATGGCGTACCCGGGCAACCATTGTTTATTGGTGTAATGATATATTTAACGTCAATAGCGTTTCTGCTGGTATTGATCAATGTTTCGGTAATAGGATTAGCAGTCTGACCGGTCGCTGCCGGATTGCTGATGCCGTTAATTGCAGCCCGGCTCCACGAGAAGGTGGCAGCAGGTACACTTGCTGTAATAGTGTAGTTTAAAGGATTACCACTGCACACAGAACCCGCGCTTGAACTGGTAACGGCGGCCAGCGGTATAACTGTTACATCAACCTGCGCCATGGGGCCGGTGCATCCATTGATGGTTTGTTGTACAAAATACGTTTTATTCGCTGTCAATGCCGGAGTAGTATACGTGCTGGTTTTAGCAAGCAGGGTACCCCCGGTGGCGGCATCAAACCATTCAAAAGTGCCTGTTTGGTCGTTAGGGGTTAATGTTATGTTATTGCCCGCGCAAACAGGAGTTACCGGAACGACCGGTGCAGCAGGAATAGCGTTAACGGTGACGTCTACCTGTGTCCGGGGGCTTGCAACACCAGCAGCATTTACCGTTTCCACATAATATGTAGTGTTAGCCGTGAGTATAGGTGTAGTAAAATTAGCGCCGGTATGCAGAAGGGTGCCTCCGGCTGCAGCATCGTACCATTTATAAGTCCCGCCGGGAGCAATGGCTGACAAATTAGCGGCACTGCCCGAACATGTTGAGTTGCCCGTTACTGTAGGTTTTGGCAAAGTGTTTTTAAATGCGATGACTACTTTATCCGATTTTGCCAAGCATGAACCGGTTGGATCATCGGATGTGTAGGTGAGTGTAGCAGATGTTTCGCCAGCGCCAGGCGTATAAACAGGATTAGGAATAGTTTTATCTGAAAAAGTTCCGGTACCGCCAGTCGACCATGTGCCTTTTGGCACGCCGCTAACCTTGCCCGCCAGTTGGACAGGTGTACCTGCTGCCACAGTTTGATCTGCGCCTGCGCTTATGGTTACGCCCTGGTCGATAGTTACCGTAGCCGTTTTGGTGTCGCCGCTGCAGCCTCCGGCCGAAGATATCGTATTGGTAATGGTATAAGTGCCCGGAGTACTCTTCTTGAGGTCGATTTCGCCGGTGCTGCTGTTAGCAAAAACCAACCCGGCCGGGGATGCTGTAAAGGTGCCTGCGCTGCCGACGCCCCCGAAGTTAGGTTTGGGGTTTTTGGCATCCTGGCAATAAGCAGCATTATAGGTAAATGAAGCATTTGCCGCTGTAAATATTTTAAAGCTTACAGATTCCGCTGTTACACATGTACCGTTACCTGCAAAGGTGATGGTATATGTGCCGGGAGCGCTGTTGCCGGGATTGATTTTACCGCTTGCCGGGTCTATATCAAGGCCAGCGGGCGTTGCACTAAAGGTACCGCCGGAGGTATTATTTATAGTAGGAGTGGGACTTCCCGGATCAGATTGGCAAACAGAGCCTGATGGATAAATAAACTGCGGCTCAGCCGGCGACGTTATAGTTATGTTAACTGCGGTGCGTGCACTTATGCAGCCGCCCAGTGTACTTTGCACATAATAGGTGGTATTAGCTGTGAGCGCCGGCGTTGTAAACGTCGTCCCGGCTTTCACCTGGTTTCCACCGGTAGCAGCGTCAAACCATTGAAAGGTACTCCCAGCAGGCCCACTGGCGGTGAGTGTTGTTCCAGACCCGGAACACACGTTAAGATTACCACTCACTGAGGGGGCCGCCGGGACAGGATTTATACTTACTGTTACAGATGTTCGTGCGCTGGTACACCCGTTAACCGTCCGCTCCACGTAGTAGGTGGTATTTGCCGTTAACGGGGGTGTTGTAAACGCCTGCGTCGTAGCGACCGGTGTACCACCGGTTTGTACGGAATACCAGGCGTAGCTACCACCGCCGGATGCCACAAGCGTAGCTGGGCTTCCTGAGCAGGTTGTTACATTAGCTGCTGTGGGCGGAGAAACAACGGCGTTTACCGTTACAGTTACCAGTTTACGCGAACTGATACAGCCTGATACGTTAGTTTCGACATAGTATTTTGCAGTGGCAGTTAGCGCTGGCGTTGTAAATGTTGAACCTGTGTACAAGGGAGTGCCCCTGGTAGCTACATTATACCAGCTATACGTGCCGCCGGGCCCTGTTGCGGTTAAAGTTGTGGATGAGCCATTACAAATTATAGCGCCAGCCACCGATGGGGCAGCGGGTGGAGGACTGATGATCACACTTATTTTCGAGCGCACGCTGCTGCATCCGCCGTTGTTTAGTAAAACATAGTAATTTGTATTGGTGCTAAGCACAGGAGTTTGGTAGGTTAAGCCGGTGGCTACGGGCGTAGTGCCCGTAGCGCTCGTATACCATTCATAAGTACCGGATGCCGGAGGTGATGCTGAAGCTGTCAGTAATACAGATGAGCCCTTGCAGATTGTCTGCGTCTGATCTCCCGGAGCCGCCGGTATCTGGTTAACGGTTACCTCGACACGTGTCCGTGCGCTTTCACAGCCGTTCCTTATATTCTGAACATAGTAAGTTTTATTAGCAGTTAAGGGGGGCGTAGTGTAGTCCGGGCTTAAGATGAGCGCTGTGCCGCCGCTTTCTACATCGTACCAGGCAAAAATACCAGGTCCGGGAGTTGCATGAAGGCTGGCCGTGGAGCCGGAACAAATGGTTACATTGGAAGCCACGGGTACCTGCGGGGAGGGCGTTACAATAGCATGTACAGGCGTTCTTGCGCTTAAACACCCGTTGATGGTAGCCTGAACATAGTAGGTTGTAGTTGCAGTTAACACAGGGGTAGTAAAGTTAGCACCTGTGCCAACCATAGTCCCCCCGGTCTGTGCATCGAACCATTGATAATTGCTGCCGCCTGTAGCTGTGAGAACGGTGCTTGTGCCGGAGCATGTCTGAACGTCGTTAGCTACGGGGTTGCCTGTTGCATTACAGAAAACACCAGTACGTAAACTGGGACAACCGTTAATAGTTGTTTGTACATAAAATGTTATACCTGAATTTATTGGGGGGGTAGTGTAAGTATCTCCGGTAAATAAAAAGTTACCTCCGATGGGTGCGTCGTACCACTGATATGTTCCGCCCGGGCCTGTTGCCTGCAGCGTTGCTGATGTGCCAGGACAAACCAGTGTGTTACCGGTTACTGTCGGCGCCGCCGGGCTTGTTCCCACGCTGATATTTATGCTTTGTTGCACACCCGGGCAGCCTGGTGTTTGATCGGTTACCGTCACGGTATAAGTGCCCGCTTTATTTACGTTGATAGACTGCGTGCTTTCGCCGGTATTCCATACATACGCAAGCGAACCGGCGCCTCCGCTCGCATTGGCGGTCAGTAATACCTTATTTCCGGAACAAATACTTGTATTAGACGCAGAAATGCTAACGTTCAGGGTGCACTGACCGTAGCCGGATGCTGATACTAAAAGAAAAATCAAAACAAATAAACGGTTCAGCATAGCGGCTAAAAATCTTTTTTTAATTCCAGGTAGATCGTTTGTTGAACCATTACTGCTTTAGTTGCCCCTCATTTTTATTTGGCGCAAGGGGCCGCTGTCATTACCGTGTTTACGTAACAACGGTTGCTTTGGTTTAATAATAACCAGCATTTAACCTTTGATTCAGGCCGCCGCTTAATTATTAAGTAAAAGTAATAAAAAACCTGTTTTATGTAACAAACTTATGACGATATAAGTTATTCGCTGTTACGCAGAGCGTGCGTGACAGGCTAAATGCCTGTCAACAAAATTACAACAGCATTAATGCGTGGAAGTTTTCCTAAAAAGCAACAATTTTCCCGGAAACATTTGTGTTTAAATTGTCTTATTGACTTAAATGGATATCAATTTTCTCAATAATTAAATTCAATATTCAAAAAGCATTATTATCTATAAATTAAATCATTAATCCTATGAAAAGAAAAACTACTTTACTGGTAGTTATTTTGCTTGCGCAATGTCTGACATTGTTTGCTCAAAATAGCACCACTGTAAAGGGAGGATCAAAGACGAACGGGGCGGCCCTATGGCCGTGACCGTTAAGGGAACGACGAGCGGCACAGTCTAGGTTACTGCCGGAGATTTCTGGAACATATTCATTTAAAAAATTCGACCTCCCTGCAAATGATCTGGTGGATTTGTTTAAAAGCCAGGGCGATGATACTCGTTTACATGCGTCTGTTTATACCGCAACTGTCGGTGCTGATGTCATGGCGGCGGCGACCCTATAGCAGCACCGTATATCGATAAATCGCCAATCATTCCGTTTTTATATAGCGGAAAACAAACATATCGCAATTTGGAAGCGGTACAGATAATGAAAGCGCAGGTGGGGCCGTTTGGTAAGGCGTTAAATTACCATGTTACCCAAAACAAGCTGCTGTTCCCGGTTCCGCTGAATGAGATCCAGCTGGTTGGTAATCTTACAAAATCCCGGGTATTAAATACGTGAGACAATTAAAGCGGCAAGGAGATGACTTCAAATTGCCGTTTTAGTTATATTAGTCCGCGGTAATTATCTAAACAAAATCATTATGACTTTCATTTTCAGGAAATTCTCTTTAATACTATTGGCCCTGTGTGCTTCAGTTTTTGTTGAAGCCCAGCATGCTAATCGCTCTAAAAACAGTGCTGAGCTATGGCTAACCGATCCGGCTGATTCCGTATTGTTTAAAAGACAGCCTGTTGAAACGGGCGAAGTTGCTGGTAAACAAACCATAACTGTCAATAAATCTAAAGTCTATCAATCTATGGATGGTTTTGGATATGCATTGACGGGCGGCAGCGCGATGCTGATACATAAAATGAGTGCACCGGCGCGGGCGAAATTGCTTAACGAATTATTTTCGACCGACGGCAATTCTATAGGAGCGAGCTATTTGCGGATAAGCGTTGGCTCGTCGGACTTAGACGACCACGTTTTCTCGTATGACGATTTGCCTGCCGGCGAAACCGACCCGCAGTTGAAAAAATTCAGCCTGGCAAATGACGAAAAGTATTTGATACCGGTGCTCAAGCAGATACTCACCATCAACCCGAAAATAAAAATACTGGCATCGCCATGGTCGCCTCCGGCCTGGATGAAAACTAATCGCCAGACCTATGGCGGCAACCTGAAACCCGGGTATTATCAAACGTATGCGCAATACTTTGTGAAATATATTAAAGGGATGAAAATGCATGGCATCCCGATTGACGCTTTAACCATCCAGAACGAGCCGCTTAATCCAAAAAATAACCCAAGCATGGTAATGGAAGCTCCTGAGCAGGCTGATTTTATCATTAAAGCGTTAGGCCCGGCTTTTCAAAAAGCGATGGTTAAAACCAAGATTGTTTTGTACGACCACAATGCAGACAGGCCCGACTACCCGATATTGATACTGGATAATAAGGAAGCTGCAAAATATGTAGATGGCTCCGCATTTCACCTATATGGCGGAAAGATTGATACCTTAACCAGCGTTCATAATGCACATCCCGACAAGAACTTATACTTTACTGAACAATGGGTGGGAGCGCCGGGAAATTTAAGAAATGAGCTGAAATTCCATATTAAAGAACTGATCATCGGTGCGCCGCGTAACTGGTGCCGAAATGTGATAGAGTGGAATTTGGCCTCCGATCAAAACCAGGAACCGCATACCCCTGGCGGTTGCGACCGCTGCCTGGGTGCAGTAACCATTAACGGCGAGAATGTAACGCGCAATCCGGCTTATTACATTATTGCCCAGGCGGCTAAATTTGTACGGCCAGGCTCCAGACGGGTTGAATCGAACTTGCTGCCGAACTTGCCGAATGTAGCTTTTGTTAACCCTAAAGGAGAAACCATAGTTATTGTGTATAACGATGGTGATGCTAAAGAAAGCTTTAATATAAAGGACGGTAAGATGATGATTACATCGTCATTGAATGCCGGTGCTGTCGGCACATATCTATTGAGATGAATTGTTAAAGTATAAAGAATCCCCCTCCTTCGGCGCAGCACCACCCTGCGCAGAAGGAGGGTTAGCTGTAATTCTTGTTTACATTATTTAACCGGCTATCCTCCAAACATCCTGTTAAACTCCGCATACGGAACCGTGCCATTGGCAAAGTTAAATGTGCCATATTTACTAACTTCTTCCGCGCCTTTTAAAAATGCTCCATAAGCAGCGCGGGCCAATGATGAACCCAGGCTAATCCTTTTTACGCCAAGCGCAGCAAGGGCGTCAATGGTAAAATTGGATGAGCTAAGCCCCATCACGACACTTACCGGCTTTGGCGCAACTGCCTTAACTACCGCTTTGATATCTTCTTCGGTTTTTAAACCCGGCGCGAAAAGCACATCTGCGCCGGCTTCGGCAAATGCCTGCAGACGACGAATGGTGTCGTTTAAATCCGGCCGCCCATGTATCAGGTTTTCGGCACGGGCTGTTAAGGTAAAATGAAAGGGCAGGGTCCTCGCTGCTTCTACCGCTGCCTTTACACGCTCAACAGCAAGTTCAAAAGGGATGATCGGATCGGTGGGATCGCCGGTGCTATCTTCGATAGACCCGCCTACCAGTCCGGCTTTTGCGGCCATCAATATCGTTTCAGCACAAGTTTCAGGTGATAATCCAAACCCGTTTTCCAGATCGGCTGCCACAGGCAAATGTGTTGCTGCAGCAATATCGCCTGCATTTTTTAAGGTTTCCCCGCGTGTTACTTTGCCGAGTCCGTCGGGCTTACCCAACAAATAGGCAAGCCCCGCACTGGTGGTAGTTAAGGCTTCGAAGCCCAGGCTTGTCAATATTTTGGCTGAGCCTGCATCCCATGGATTTGGAATTACAAAGGTACCTTCGCGCTGATGCAGCGCTTTCATGGCGTCGGCTTTCGCAGATTGGGTGGGGGTAGTTGGTGTTTCCATTATCATAGATGATTATACATGTCGTTTTATAATCCTTTATTGCCAAGCTGCCTAACTCAGCTTCGCCCGGCTATCAAAGTCGTATCACAGGGCAAAGCCCACGTTTGGTTAATTGTCAATGGTCTAAGCATTATCAACCATTCAATCAATGCGACAATACATGCCGTTTAATTAAACCACCTTTAACCTCTGACACAGAGTGCGTTATTATAAAAGCGGCAGGGTCTATCTGTTGTACTGTGTTTACCAGGCGCGATACATCAAGCCGGGTAATTACCACATATAGTATGTCGATGTCCTTTTCATTGATTGCATTTTTGCCATAGCCGCGTTCCCCTTTATAAACGGTAACACCCCGGCGCAATTGCCGGATAATAACGTTCTTTATCAGTTCACTTTTAGGTGAAATAATCGTTACCGCCGTGTATTCGTCAAAACCCTGGACAATATAATTTATCATTTGCGAGGCAGATAGATATGTGAGGATTGAATATAAAGCTGATTGTATCCCCAGGAAAAATGCGGCGATACCAAATATCACTATATTTATTACCAGGATGATTTGGCCAACCGAAAGGAATGACTTTGGATTGATATAAACGGCCAGGAGCTCTGTCCCGTCAATTACACAACCTCCGCGCATGGCCAACCCTATACCCGTGCCCAGAAAAAATCCGCCGAAAACCGCTGTAAGCAGTTTGTCATCAGTAACGTGCGGGAATTTGACAAGAAACAAAATAACCGACAGCACAAATATGGCTGCCAGTGTTTTAATAGCATATAATTTGTTAATGCGTTTATAGCCCAGCCAAATAAACGGCAGGTTAATGGCCACGATCAAAGCTGATATGGGCGCCCCGGTAATCGAACTGATCAGTAATGATATACCGGTAACACCTCCGTCAATGAAATGATTGGGTATCAGGAAGCCCTTCAGGCCAAAGGCGGCGCTGAAGGTTCCTGTTAAAATAAACAAAGCATTGGTAACTTCTTTTCGTGGTTTTACCCTTGTTCTTTTCATATAAAAAGATGATGCTTTAAAATTATTGAAAATTTGCGGCAGTTTAATCGGCCTTACCTAAAATCACAAATGGCGTCGTTTGGATAATTACACTTTTAACCATTTCGTGCCATTCCTCTGCCAGCACCCGGGTGCTTTTTAGATTGCCTTCATTATCGGCATATTGCTTGTAGAAAATTATCGGTGGCAGAGATCTGTCTTTTTTGTCAGTAAGTATCAACTGCAGCAACTGTGTAGTTTTGCCCTGCGTTCTTTCCTCAAGCCGGCAGTCGTCCATCTCCTTTAAATCGAATATTTCTGATTCGAAATCGTTCAGTCTTAATGTTACCATAAATTTCTTGATTTTACCGATCGCGACGGTGACAGAATCGAATTGAGCCATTTTTTGAAGCGAAATATTATGCTGCGTTTCAAGCAAATGAAGGGCGTCCAAAATTTTATTCATTTTCCGTTTTTTGGCATTACGTATTGAAATATAAATGGGTATGGCTATAATTATCATCAGAACGGCCGCAATAAGGGCGTTCTCAATAGAGTTACTCATGTATTTTGGATTTTTAGTGTAATAAAATGTGTTTAAATATGCCTTGCGGCATCAGCGGGAAGTCACACAAGTATTAACCAAAAAAATGCGGAGGATAGAGCAGCAATTGCAAATATTGCTGGAAGTGAATATTTTCCGATTGCCTGGGCAAAGCCGCACAACCACAACCGGCTGCCGGGCAACCTGGGATGCTTCCGGTCCATAAAGGTTTGGCAAAGCAGGGCTGCGGGCTGGCAACGTTATCTTTGGTATGCACATATTTTACCAATGGTAAAACCTGCGATTGCTTATTAGTACAAGCCTTGTAATAATCGTTTAAACCGGTGTTTGCAGCAATGGCATTGCCTGCACCGGGATAAATAACCCCAAGTATAAAAACCGCCAATATGAGCTTCAACATTGCCTTCTGCATGGTACAAATGTAGCATTTATCCTCTCCAGAAAGCTAATTAAGGGCTTTTTTGCCATCTGCACCGGATAATCGTTGTCACAATTACCCCCTTATGTTGTCGCGCACAGCACCCACGTATGCAAATTTTGCGCTGTATGTTTGTATCGTTCAACCAAATAAAAAATAGAACGTCATGAGTATCCTGTTAGCATTACTTGGAATTATCGCCGGCCTGTTCATCTTCATTTTTACAGCCGCTTTGTTTATCAAAAAGAAATATGTCATTCGTGAGCAAATTACCGTCGACAAAAACAGCCGGCAAGTATATGATTACGTAAAGCTGCTGAAGAACCAGGAATTTTATAATAAATGGGTGATGATGGATCCTAACGTTAAACGCGGCTACGAAGGCGCCGATGGCACGGTTGGAGCTATAGTTACCTGGGACAGTGAGAATAAAAACGTTGGCAAAGGCGAGCAGGAAATAATGAGCCTGACAGATGGCTCGCGAATAGATTGTGAGGTGCGTTTTGAAAAACCTTTTAAGAACGTAGCGCAGGTATATATGAAACTGACCCCAATATCCGAAAGTACAACCAATGTGGAGTGGACAATGATGGGCCAAAATAAATATCCGTTCAACTTTACAAACCTGTTTATTACCGGTATGCTGGCTAAAGATATGCAAACCAGTCTGCAGAACCTTAAGAAAGAGCTGGAGGCTTAATCCGCGATACAACACTAAAACAACCCAATATTTAAAACTAAAATTATGGCAACTAAAATTTTTGTAAATCTGCCGGTAAAAGACCTTGATAAATCAAAAGAATTCTTCGGCAAACTTGGATATACTTTCAACCCGCAGTTTACCGATGAAAAGGCAGCTTGCATGGTGATAAGCGAAGATATTTACGCCATGCTGCTTACTGAACCTTTCTTCAAGACGTTTATCAGCAAAGAAATCACCGATACATCAAAATCGACTGAAATGCTGATATGCCTGTCGGCCGATAGCCGTGAGCAAGTAGACGAACTTTATGAAAAAGCTGTTGCTGCCGGCGCTAAAACCCCTCGTGACAAAAACGACATGGGCTTTATGTACAACGTTAGCTTTGAAGACCTTGACGGGCACACCTGGGAAATTATGTGGATGGATCCTGCCGCTATACAAGGCTAAACCGTTGTAATAGAGCATGATCATAAAAAAGAATCCGAAACCCAACCCCGAACTGCATAAGCTTGACAGGCTTGTGGGGATATGGAATGTGAGTGGCGAAGTGCGCGGACAGGTGAGTTACAGTTGGATGGAAGGCGGCTTCTTTTTGGTGCAGTACGTGGATATTGAGGGAGAGAAGGGACTGGAATTTATTGGGTACGACGAGGACAGCGGCATGTTGAAGTCGCATTATTTTGACGGTGACGGAAAGGTTTTGGAATATCAGTACGATATTACCGATACTGACCATATTATCACCATTGATATGCCGGGGATAAAGGGTTGCTTTTGTGGCAAATACAGCAACAATGGCAATACAATAACCGGGTGCTGGCATTGGAAACAGGGAGAAGAAGAAATGGGCTACCGGGCTGTTTTCAGCAGATTAAATTTAAGCTGAACTTAAGCGATTAATCCTGTTCCACTGGGCTTAATCAACATCAATACTTAAGAAAAAGCTTCTCGGTTCTCCGTTATAACGCTTTGCTAAAACCGGTGCAGTTACACAACCTATCCGCCAGCCCACTTTTATTGAATTAACAACATTTATTTTAATCTGCTGGGTGACATTTGCGTCATTCCGGTATAAATGATTTATGATGAAAGCTAACCAGGAATTAATTAAAGAAACAAATAACACGCTGGATGAGTTGATTGGCCTTTTGGATGACATACCAGCAGCGCAATTTAACACAGTTCCGTTTGAAGGAAGCTGGACAGCCGGCCAATTGGCGCAGCATCTTACACTGGCAAATTCAGGCTTCCCGGCCCTGGCAACCGGACCGGTAGCTGAAACAGACCGTGCACCTGACCAAATGGTAGCGCCAATTGCTGAAAGCTTCCTGAATTTTGACACCAAATTTGAAAGTCCTGATTTTATACGCCCGGAGGCACGCGATTATGACAAAGATAAAATGATCAGCGGATTGAAAAAGATTAAAGCGGATATTGCAGCAGAGATTGGCGATTTGGATCTAACCAAAACATGCATGGCGTTTGCCTTCCCGGTTTTAGGCAACCTCACCAGGTATGAAGCTGCAAATTTTGTTATCATCCATACAACCAGGCATATCCATCAGCTAAAAAATATTTATAAAGTATTAAATAAGAAATAACAGTACATCAACCTAAGTAATCACTTAAAACAATTAACAATGAAAACAACAAAAATCTTGTTCTGGGTATTTAATGGCCTGCTATGCGCCATGATGCTTTTTTCGGCATACAGCTATTTTGGCACTCCCGAAGAAATGAATAAAATAGTGGTGGGGCATTTTCAATACCCTCCGTATTTTATGGGGCTTTTAAGTACCGCTAAAATATTGGCGATCATAGTGATCATGATACCCGGCTTCCCGAGGCTGAAGGAGTGGGCTTATGCCGGCTTCGCCTTCGATCTGGTATTCTTAATTTATTCAATGATGGCATTGCACGATCCATCTGACGGCTATTTATTCATGAGTCCGTTCATCGTGGTCTTTGTGCTTGCTTACTATTTTCATATTAAAAAACAACGCGCCGTCGCGACCGGCGGCAATAGTTAATGGAAACTTCAGGTACATTAAGCCTTAAGGGCTTTTTCAAATTATTAAAACAAGCCATAGCAGGCAGCCAACAGGACTATACAGCCCTGAGCATCCGCAGGGCGGTATTTTTGCTGGCCATCCCCATGATCATGGAGATGATAATGGAATCGGTGTTTGCGGTGGTAGATATATTTTTTGTCGGTAAGCTGGGCAACGAGGCCGTGGCCACTGTCGGGCTTACTGAGTCGGTGCTTAGCCTGGTCTATTCGGTAGCCATAGGCTTAAGTATGGCAGCAACTGCGCTGGTAGCCCGCCGCGTTGGCGAAAAGAACCTGGATGAGGCCGCACACGCAGGCATGCAAACCATTGTGTTTTCGGTGGCGCTGTCGATAGTTATTGCAATAGTGGGCGTAACTTTTGCTGAAGGGATTTTACGCCTGATGGGCGCTAACGACAAAATGATTGCTGAGAACATTGTGTACACCCGTGTAATGTTTGGTGGCAATGTGGTTATCATGTTATTGTTTTTGATCAATGGGATCTTCAGGGGCGCCGGCGACGCCAGTATAGCCATGCGCAGCCTTTGGATAGCCAATATTTGCAACATTATTTTGTGCCCGCTGCTTATTTACGGCTGGGGACCGGTACCTGCATTAGGGCTCAAGGGCGCCGCATTCGCAACTACGTTTGGCCGTGCGATGGGGGTGGCTTATCAGATGTACCGCTTGTTCATCAAACGAGGGTTGCTGCATTTTTACGCCTCACACATACGCCCGCATAAAGAATTGCTAAAACAGATTGTTAAAATTGGCAGTACAGGTACCATACAGTTCCTGGTAAGTTCGGCCAGCTGGATTTTTTTAGCAAGGCTGATGGCCGGTTTTCATGAAGCTGCGATGGCTGGCTACCAGGTATCTATCAGGATATTAATATTTTTCCTGTTGCCGGCCTGGGGATTGAGCAATGCGGCGGCGACGCTGGTAGGGCAGAACCTCGGGGCAGGCAAACCCGAGCGGGCAGAACAAAGTGTTATAACTACGGGAATTTATACCACCATTTTTATGGCGGCTGTAAGCTTGTTCTTTTTTCTATTTGGTACGCCGGTAGTAAACTTTATGAACAGCGACCCGCTGGCAAGGCATTATGCCATTCAATCATTACGGATAGTGAGCCTGGGGTATGTATTCTTCGGAATTGAAATGGTAACCATGAATGCCTTTAACGGGGCCGGAGACACGCGCACACCGACCATGGTTAACCTGTTAGCATTCTGGCTGTTCCAGATACCGCTGGCGTGGTTTTTAGCAGAACGTTACTTCAGGGAACCCAGAGGCGTATTCTTTGCGATACTGATATCCCAACTGGTGGCAGCCACATTGAGTTATACGCTGTTTAAAAGAGGGCGATGGAAAACGGTTAAAGTATAGGTTAGCTATCAGGCATCAGTGTTTAGAGATTAACAGAGACAGGGAATGCCTTTTTTAAACATCCGAAATATTTGAAAACTTCACATACTATGGTAGAGATATTCAGAACTAATGTGAAAAATAAAAAACTGGCGGGCAAAGTGTTAAAGGCCTTGCATCTGCACTTGCCCGCCTTTAAATTCAACTTCGACCTGGATGATTGCGACCGTATCCTTCGTGCTCAAAGCAATGGATGCCCTGTAGCATGCCGGGAAATTATACAAATTGTGCGGGGATACGCTGTTGAGATAAGTGTGTGGGAAGAGGGCCATTAATGTGTGAATATGCAGATGTGCGAATGAAGAAGCCGGACGTGTATATAAAGTCATGGCGGTCAAGCCCTATCGTTCCTACATCCGTACATTGAAAATTTGCCTATCAAATTACTCCACGTACCTGATCTTTACTACCACCTTTTTCACAACATCGTACCCGGCGACCTTGATATTGGGCCGGTGCGCGTCCTGGGGGAAAAATAGAAAGAAAAGGGCGGGCGTAGCTACAAAATATTGCCCCTTGGCGTTATAATTGGCTGCATCCGTAGTTTCGTTGTACGGTTTGGTAACAGTGGCTTTTGACACCGGGGCCATGCCGATGGTCTCTTGCCCTTTGATTATATAATGCAGGTCGGTATATTTACGATGCGATTCCCAGGCGGATGCCTCGAATTCTTTTGATGGCGCCTCGGTAACAATAGCATAAACATTATCGCCATCTATAGGGTACTTTCCGGGCTGAATTTTAGTTAAGTCGGTGTCGCGCAAAAAAGCAAAAGCTTTATCCCACGCCGTCCGGTTTTTGTGGTATTGCTGGGCAAACACAACTTTATTTACTGCCGTAAACAGCTCGGGCTTAAAGCCATTCTTCCATTCCTTCTTATCGAGCCATTGTTTAGCGGTGGTTTCATTCCATGTTTCCTGTGCTGCTGCCACATAGGCGAGGTTGCAGAAAGCAAGCAGCAATATGGTCTTTTTTGTGATGTCCGAAAGTTTCATGGCGGAAGGTGTTTAATAGAATGTAATTTAGCTATTTTAACTTTTTTTGAAAAATCAAACTGTTAACTTTGGCCGTTATCGGCAATAACGCGATAAATTTCTAACCATCAACAGCTTTGAAAGTTTTACATGGCGTTCACCCGGACGATTTTAAAAGATATGATACGGGCCAGATCAGGGACCGCTTTTTAATAGAAGATATCGTTCGCTCCGGCGAGATCAATTGCGTTTACACACACTACGACCGTGTGATAGTAGGTGCGGCGAACCCGGCCGGGAATACGCTTTCATTGCCTGCTTATCCTAATCTGCGTGCTGATTATTTTCTTGAACGACGGGAAATGGGTATAATAAATATTGGAGGCGACGGAACTATAGTTGTTGATGGTGAGCTTTTTAACCTTTCAAGGCTGGATTGTTTGTACATCGGTAAAGGCGCCCGGGAAATTGCTTTCCAGAGTAAAAGCAGCACCGATATGGCGATATTCTATATATTATCGACCCCGGCGCATGCTGTTTATCCGACCACGTTTATGAGTATTGACGAGGCTGATAAAGTGGAAGCAGGCAGTGCGTCGTTAGCAAATGAACGCACTATTCATAAATACATTCATGCCAATGGTATTAAAAGCTGCCAGTTGGTAATGGGGTTAACGACATTAAAACCAGGCAGCGTATGGAACACCATGCCACCGCATGTGCACGATCGCCGTATGGAAGCTTATTTTTATTTTGATCTGGCTGTTGGACAAAGAATTATGCATTTTATGGGGCAGAGTAATGAAACCCGTCACCTGGTAATGAAGAATCACGACGCTGTAATATCATCGCCCTGGAGCATACATTCCGGTGCAGGCACCAGTAATTATAGCTTCATCTGGGGCATGGGGGGCGAGAATTTGGATTACACGGATATGGATGTTATCAGCATCGGGGAAATTAAATAAACTCCTTAAAAGGAGGATTCCTGACATTCTGGGCGTTAAACATAACCTCGATTTAGCGAATCCTGTCAATTAATATTTTTCAGCCCCTTATCCAAAGGTTTCACGCTTAAGAGGGTATAGTGGTCAGCTAATTTTTTATACAGAAGGTTGACTGCTGACAAACTTGTGTCAGCAGAAAAACAAAAAAAATCGTTATCTTGGTGTCGTTTTCAATCTGAGGCTACCAATACAAAAAATGTTAACCCGTCACCCTTTTCAAAAAGTTCTTTAAATACTTTTAAGCCTCCGGAGCGGCATAAACGCCTCCCAATTAAGCCATTTTACCGCCTCCTGAATTGTAGAAGCTGTTTTTATACCGAACGGGCATAATGGTTCCGGAGCGTTCAAGGGCTGTTTTTGTAGATGGGCTAAATGACTTTTGCCCATTTTTGCCCCCTTTTTTGTTATGGGCTAAACCCATTATGCCCGTTTTTAGGGCCATTTTTGTTACGGGCATACCGGCTTTTGCCCATCTGCAAATTAACTACCTGTCCTTTCCTGGCAAATAGGTTTAGCATGGTTCGATCTATTCGACACCAAACTATAATTGTAACAAACCTATTGCAAATGAGGTAAGTTACAGTCAAATCTCACTACATTAGTGTCGAACTGACAGTTTAGGCTGCTCCAAATTATAACCTTTGTAACCAACTTATTTATGATGAATAAAAAGCCGTTTGCGCTGTTGCTGCCTATGTTTTTGTTTTACAGCGCATTCGCACAAGGTCCGGTACTTACCCCCGGCAATCCGGCTGCTGAAAAATTTATTCCCGAAAGACTGCAGCGTATTGATGGACTAATAAAGCAATACGTAGATTCTGGCTGGATAGCCGGTGCAGATGCCCTGATTGCACGGAATGGCAAAATTGTTTATGATAAGGCTTTCGGACTAGCCGATATTGATAAAAAGGCGCCGATGAAAACCGGTGAAATATTCCGCATTGCCTCGCAAACCAAGGCTATTACCAGCGTGGCGGTTATGACTCTGTTTGAAGAGGGTAAATTTTTGCTCGACGATCCGATTTCTAAATATATACCGTCATTTGCTCACCCAAAGGTGCTGGCTTCATTTAATCCTAAAGATTCCAGCTATACCACTATAAATGTAAGGCGTGAAGTTACCATTCGCGATCTGCTCACCCATAACTCAGGGGTGGATTATGCGCAGATTGGTTCGAATAGTATGAAAGCAATTTACGCTAAAAATGGAATCTACGCAGGTTTTGTAAGCGATAAGCTGAGGCTTGGCGACGCTATCAACAAGCTTGGAACGTTGCCCCTGGTTCATCAACCCGGCGAGAAGTTCACCTACGGCATGAGTATCGATGTACTGGGTTACTTAATTGAAAAGCTTTCGGGTAAAAGCCTCGACCAGTTCCTGCGTGAGCGGATATTTCAGCCACTGGGTATGAATGATACTTACTTCTACCTGCCGCCATCAAAATACAACCGCCTGGCGACAGTTTACACGCCCGATAAACAATATAAGTACCTGATTAAATGGGATAAAACAACCTTTCCGGGTGTAGATTTCGACTATCCGTTATCCAATGGCACCTATTATTCAGGGGGAGCAGGGTTAAGTTCAACCACAAAAGATTATGCCATATTTCTACAGATGATGCTGAACAACGGAGAATACAATGGCCACCGCATTTTATCGAGGCATACTGTGGAAATGATGACGATGAACCAAATCGGCAATGCTAACCTGAATGCCGAGGGCAATAAATTCGGGTTGGGTTTTGAAATAACCACTAAAAGCGGGCAGGCTAAATTAGGCCAAACTGAAGGCTCGTTTGCCTGGGGAGGGTTCTTCGGTACGGTTTACTGGGCTGATCCGGAAGAAAAAATGGTTTGCCTGTTATATGTACAGGAGTGGCCATACCCCCACGGCGAATTGAGCGATAAGTTTAAGGCGCTGGTGTATGCCTCTTTGCAGTAAACAGGGCTAGTAAGACTGGAAAGAATATTAGCGTCAAAAAATCAGAGTAATCATTCTCAAATCGGTGTAAATCACAAAAAATAAAATGGAAAGAAGAAGATTCATCAAAAATGCGTCTGTGGCCGGAACGAGCTTTCTGCTTGCACCGCAATTAGGAAAAGCTGCCGGTTTTTTTAAAGGTTCGCCTAATGATAAAGTAGTGCTGGGCATGATGGGTACGCACAGCCGGGGCTTGTACCTTGCCCAAAATTTTGCCAAGATACCCAATGTTGAAATCGGTTATATATGCGATGTAGATTCGAAGGTTGTTGACAGTACGATTGCCGACATCTACAAACGGACAGGCAAGAAACCTGAGGGCATAACTGATATCAGGAAACTGCTTGAAAAGAAAGACGTTGACGCTATAGTGATTGCCGCGCCTGACCATTGGCATGCTCCGGCCGCAATTATGGCCTGCCAGGCCGGTAAGAATGTTTATGTGGAAAAACCCTGCAGCCACAATCCGCATGAAGGTGAATTACTGGTGGCCGCTGCTAAAAAATACAACAGGCTGGTGCAAATGGGCAGCCAGCGCCGCTCTTTTAACAACGTGCAAAAGATGGTGGGCGAATTGCACAATGGTGTAATCGGCAGAGTTTATTACGCCAAAGGCTGGTATACCAATCACCGGGAATCTATCGGCATAGGCAAACAGACGCCGGTTCCCGCCAATCTGAACTACGAACTATGGCAGGGCCCTGCGCCGCGCAAGCCCTATAAAGATAACCTGATACATTATAACTGGCATTGGTTCTGGAACTGGGGCACCGGTGAAGCGTTAAATAATGGGACACATGAGCTGGATGTGATCCGCTGGGGGCTGGGCGTTGATTTTCCAAATAAAGTGGTTTCAACCGGTGGCCGCTTTCATTTTAAGGATGACTGGCAAACGCCTGATACGCAAAATATACTTTATAATTTCCCTAATAATACCGCTGCCGAATGGGAGGGACGCAGCTGCAACGGCTATAACATAGAAGGTTTGGGCCGCGGTGTTATATTTTATGGCGATAAGGGCACTGTGTTTTATTCCGGCGGCAACGGCTATAAAATTTACGACGGTGAAAGCAAATTTGTGCGCGAAGTAAAAGATGAAGTGCCTGTGGATGCAACTAACAAGGTTAGTCCGACCGAAGCGCTCGACGGCATGCACATGAAAAACTTTATTGAGGCAGTACAGGGAAAAACGAAGCTGAATTGCCCGATTGAGGTTGGTTTTAAATCAACCCTGTTGCCCCAATTGGGCAATATATCATACAGGGTTGACCGTGTGCTGCATATCGACCCAACAAACGGCCATATTTTGAACGACCCCGAAGCGCAAAAGCTCTGGAGCAGGGAATATGAAAAAGGCTGGGCGCCTAAAGTATAATTCGTTTTATATTGGTATAAATAAACACTGGCAAGAATTTTCAATAACACACATCTATAAAAAATGAGAAAAACTATTATTAACTCTACACTGATATTAGCAGCCGCAATTGCTCCTTCATTAGTTCAAGCCCAAAGCACACCGGGTTTGTTTGATGGTAAAACGCTGAAAGGCTGGAAAAAACTGGCAGGTACGGCAGATTACAAGGTAGAAAACGGCGCTATCGTCGGCACTACAGTAATGAACTCCGGTAATACTTTCCTGGTTACTGAAAAAGAGTACGGAGATTTTATATTGGAGCTGGATACAAAGATTGAAAGTACTTTAAGCAATTCAGGCGTGCAAACGCGCAGCCATTACGACCCGGCGGGAAATAACGGCAAAGGCAAAGTTTATGGCCGGCAGTTTGAAATTGACCCGTCGGACAGGAAATGGTCGGGCGGGGTTTATGACGAAGGCCGCCGCGACTGGCTTTACCCGCTTGATTTGCACGAGAACGCAAAAAACGTATTTAAAGTCGGCGAGTATAATCACGTGCGGATTGAGTGTATCGGTAACGAAATGCGTACATGGTTAAATGGTGTGGCTATTGCCGACGTGGTTGACACCGTAGATAGCAAAGGCTTTATCGGCCTGCAGGTGCATGGTATAACCAAAGCGGAGCAGGCCGGCAAGAAGGTATATTTTAAAAATCTTCGCATCCAGACTCAAAACCTGAAAAGGCTGCCATTTCCAAAAGACATCTATACGGTGAATTTACAGCCTAATTCTCTTTCGGCGAATGAAAAAGCGGCAGGATGGAAGTTGTTGTATGATGGCCATACAAACAAAGGCTGGCACGGCGCAACGTTTACCACGTTCCCAACAAAAGGCTGGGAGTATGCAGACGGCGTAATGCATGTTTTGCCTTCAGAAGGGAAGGAAGAGTCTGGCGGCGGCGATATTGTTACCGATGATCTGTACGGTGCATTCGATCTTTCATTCGAATTTAAGCTTACGCCGGGCGCTAACAGCGGCGTAAAATATTTTGTGACACTGAATGAGCAAACAAAAGGTTCGGCGATAGGGCTGGAGTACCAGGTTTTGGATGATAAGCTGCACCCTGACGCAAAGTTAGGCCGCAACGGAGACCGCACGCTTGCTTCGTTATACGACCTGATCCCCGCTAAAAAACAGCCGCGTTTTGTACATCCGATAGGTGCATGGAATATCGGCCGTGTGGTGGTTTATCCCAACAATCATGTTGAACATTACCTTAACGGGGTAAAAGTGCTGGAATATGAACGCGGCTCAAAGGCTTATAAAGACCTGGTGGCCATCAGTAAATACGTAATCTGGAAAAACTTCGGCGAAGCTAAGGAAGGGCATTTATTGCTTCAGGATCATGGAAATGAAGTATTTTTCAGGAGCATAAAAGTGAGGAGGCTGTAACGCTTCAGGCTATATAACATGTCATTTCGACGAGAGAAGGGAAGAAGGATATTCACTATCGCTTGAAATGACATGTTTTTTATCAGGGTTTACACAATCTCTTTCTTCTGAAAACTATAATACAAATAGAACAGCGAGGGCAGTATCAAAAAGCTGCCGATAAATAATCCCCATCCCAGGTCGTTAATAGTAGTTTCGGGAGCACGATATACAAAAAGCGACAGGTTTTGCCCGCCTTTTACCATTAAAAGGTAAGGGTAGTGCATATAACCTACGGCCAGCAATATCATAGTTACCTGGAAACCGGCGCCGATACGGATGATTTTCCGCTTGCCTGTATTGATTAATATCCATGACGCGATAAGTGAGACAGAGGCTGCTATTACGGCTGTGAGGCTAACAGGATTGCCAAAAATCCAATGTGCTAAGTGAATATTCTCTACCTCGGACGCAATGAACACCAGGCCGCCAAAAGCAACCGCAATTATATTCATTGCTTTCGCTTTTACTATAAAACGGCGGGCATCATGATCGTTGTCTGCTTCTCCGATGAGGTAGATGGCAGCAAGATAACCGCTCAATGCAACAGTAAATAAGCCTACTGCCACCGAGAAATAGTTGAACCAGCTGAATACGTAGGCGCCTAAAAAAGAACCCGCGTGTAAGTCGATCTGCCGCGAGATGGTGCTGCCTGCAATTATCCCTAAAAATAAGGGCGTTATAAAACTCGAGTAAACAAATACCTGGTTGTATATTCTTTGCGTATTCTCGCCCTTAATGGCATCGTAACTGCGGAAAGCAAAAGCCGTCCCGCGGGCAGTGATACCCAAAAGCATAATTAACATGGGTATATGCAGATAAGTGCACATGGTGCTATACACAACGGGGAATCCCACGAACATGATCACTACAGCAATAATAAGCCACATGTGGTTGGCTTCCCAGATCGGGCCGATGGCATGATAGCTGGTCTGCCGTGTTTTATGCTTGTTTTTCTCTGATGTAAAAAGTTCTATGATCCCTGCGCCAAAATCAGCCCCGCCCAACAGGAAATACAGCACTATGGATAGAAACAGGAAGGTGATAACAACATATATCATTATAACATCATTTAACATCGTACAACTCAGGAACCATTTTAATTTGCCGGCTTAATAAAAATATCACCGCAATGCTTAGTATTAAATAAACTGCCGTAAACAGGTAAAATGAATAGGCAATACCCGGCATCGGCGTAACGGCTTCGCTGGTGCGCATAACGCCCTGGATAATCCAAGGCTGGCGGCCAACTTCCGTGACGGTCCATCCCGCCTCTACAGCTATAAAACCAAACGGCGTTGATAGTATAAACAACTTGAGAAACCAGCCTTTGGTGAGCCAGCTTCTTTTCTTCCAGATAGCTGTAAAATATAACAGTCCAACCAGCATCATTGCCGAGCCTATAGCGATCATTATCTCGAAAGCAATATGCGTAACAGCTATAGGCGGATGATCTTTCACAGGTATTTGATCAAGGGCCTTTACGGGTTGCTGAAAATTATCATATACCAAAAAACTAAGCAGCCCCGGGATTTCAAGTCCATATTTGTTTTTCTTAGCGGCGGTATCCGGAAAGCCGCCAATAGTTAAAGGAGAATAAGGCTGCGTATGAAAGTAAGCTTCCATAGCCGCCAGCTTTGCAGGTTGTTTTGCGGCGGCATTTTTGGCGGATAAATCTCCGCTGAACGGCTGCAGAATGGCCGCTATAGCCCCGAAAACGATGGCAATCCGGAAGGCTTTCGTATGAAATAACACATTCTTCTTTCGGGCGATCATCAGCGCATGGATACCGGCGACTGCAAATCCTGTAGCTGAAAAGGCGGCGATGATCATATGCAGCGATTCGGAAAACCACGAGCCGTTGAACATAGCTTTTACAGGGTCGATGTTGATGTATTGACCATTAATGAAGTCGAACCCGGACGGGTTGTTCATCCATGAATTAGCTGATACTACCAGAATGCCGGAAGCTATGCCGCTTACCCCGACCAATATGCCGGTGAACCAGTGGAACCATTTATTGAACTTATTCCAGCCATAAAGAAAAAAGCCGAGCGCTATTGCCTCGATAAAAAAGGCGATACCTTCCAGCGAGAATGGCATACCAAATATTGGCCCCGCGTGTGCCATAAACTTAGGCCACAGCAAACCAAGCTCGAATGACAATATTGTTCCGGATACTGCGCCGGTAGCAAAAAAGATAGCGACACCCTTGCTCCAGGCCTGGGTAATATTTTTATAAACAGGTTCACCGGTCTTTATCCACTTGTAATGCGAAACGGCCATAAAAACCGGCATCACCATGCCGATGCACGAATATATGATATGAAACCCCAGTGAGATAGCCATTTGTGACCGTGCAGCGATGAAATCGTTCATATTATCCGTTTTAATAATACCCGTGCAAATATACCCACCATTTAAGCCCCTAACAGGCCTGTTACAATTGTTAATTATTAAATAGAATATTTCTAAATATGAGGCGCTTAAATAATACTTTAAAAAATGTTTTCCTTTTTAAAGAAAATTTTATATAGATTTACTACCGATTATAAACCCGATTACTTGAAACGACTGTTTGCTATAGTATTGTTAGGTATCCACCTGTTCAGCATAGGCGGATATACCTTGCTTTATCGATACTACATGCATCAATCGGATGTACAGATCGTAAAGGAAATTTTTGACAATAAAGTAAACGACGCAAAACTCATCGAACTTAAAATACCCGTTCACATGCCTACTGTACAGGATTGGGATGAGTATGAGGTTATCCAGGGCCAGATACAATTAAAGGACACCTATTACAATTACGTGCGAATGAAATTAACGCGCGACACGATGTATTTTGTTTGTATACCCAATAACGTAAAGACCCGTCTTGCAAAAGCAAATGTAATTGCGGCCCGGGAGTTCAGCGATGTACCCTTTAGTAAGAAAGGCCATGAAGCGCCGGTTAAAAAAGTAAACAGCCTTAGCGACTATACATTAGAAACATTTGGTTATACATATACCAATTTCGAAACACGTATTACCCCGATAAACAGGAGGGTATCGTTTATATTGGATAGACCATTCATTGAATCTCCCGGGAAACCTCCCAATTTTTCATAAAGCTGTTTTATCGACACTCTGTGTTGAGGCTGTCTTCTCTTAATTCCATTCGGTTTTAAACGTTACCGGTTTTAATAATATTGGTTTTTTGCATGCATCTATGTGTGTATCCGCTACACCAGGATATTAAAAGCACCAAAATACATGCATCGGTAATTAAACCTTTTGGAGAAACATCCAACACGCAATATTTACAGTACTAAGCTCAATCTGTATAGTGCAAGTTATCCTGTAAGGCGTTGACAATCCAGCAGCTTTTCCTTTATATAATGCCGGCTTAATTCTTACCTGGCATTTAACCGCGTACTTACTTTTTAACCTTTTTACATTTTTTAATTAACATCATGATTAAATCTTTACGCTCGTGTTTGCACCGGGCCGGTTTGATGGCAGGTGGCCTGTTGATTTTTTCAGCAACCGCTAAAGCCCAAACCGATGCCGATGCACTAATGATTCCCAAAAACTATTTCTGTACCGGTGTGATGTATGCACACAGCAGCTGGAAGGATTATTGGGAAGGGACTTTTAAACGCGATAATGGTAATATCGGGACATTGTCGGCGAATTCGTTTACTTATGTGGGTAACTATGGAATAACCAACAAACTGGATGTAATAGCGATGGCGCCTTACATCAAAACCAACGCGTCGGCCGGCACGCTACACGGACAAAGCGGCCTGCAGGACTTAACAGTGGCCTTAAAATATATGGCACTTAATACCGAACTGGGCAAAGGTATTTTCAGCGCACATGCTATCGCTGAAGGTTCTATCCCCTTATCAAACTATGAAAACGACTTTTTACCCGTGTCGATCGGTCTTCATACAAAAAACTTTGCACTTCGCGGGCTTTTAAATTACCAGGTGGGCCGGTTCTTTGTGGCCGGCGCGGGTCAGTATGTGTGGCGCAGCAATACCTCTATCGACAGGGATGCGTATTATACCGATCATATAATTTACAGCCACGATGTGGAAATGCCGAACGTATCTAACTTTTTAGGAAGTTTTGGCTACCGCAGCCTTAAACTGAATGTGGAAGCTATAGTAAGTAAAACGACCACTCTCGGCGGCTTCGATATCCGCAAAAATGACATGCCTTTTGCCAGCAATAAAATGAACATGACCACTATAGGCGGTTTGGCTAAATACAGTTTTGACAATCTTACCGGCTTTGAAGTTGTTGCAGGCGGTAATTACGTGGTTAGCGGCCGCAATGTTGGCCAGGCCACAACTTTTTTTGCAACCGTATTATATGTTTTCGATTTCAACAAAAAAAATAAATAAAACCATGAAAAGACCGATACTTAATGTGATTCCGATGTTGGCTGTAGCAGCATCAGTTTTTTTAGGGGCCTGCCATAAAAACATAGCCGACCGTTCGCTGGTGTATCCGGCACTGGCGCCGTCGAACATCGACATCAATGCCGATACATGGAAAACGGTTTTGGTTAAAGACCCATCGGTGTTTAACGTGCCTGCCCCTGACGCAACTAACTCGCCCGCTTATGCCGCTGACATAAACGAAATAAAAGCTTACCAGGGTAAATTAACTGACGAGCAGAAAGCTATTATTAAATACTGGAGCGCCGGTTCAGTTTTGAGGTGGAACGAAATTTTGCGGGACCTGGTAGCCAAACACAATGTGCCGCCTTATCAGAATGCAGATGGCACTTACCCTGCGCCAAGTGCGACTAATCCCTTTGCCTACCCGGTATTTCCTTTTGCCAATCCGCCGTATGCGGCGCGTGCCTATGCGTATGTAAGCGCAGCCCAGTATGACGCTTTGGTAACTGCTTATCATTTTAAAAACATGTATAACCGTGCTGCACCTTATAACTTTGATGCATCGATAAAGCCGTCAATACCTAAATCAGCACTGCCATCATATCCAAGCGAGGATGCTGTTGTTGCCGGTGCATCTGTTGAGATAATGAAATTATTATTCCCTGCTGATATTGACTATATAGAGCAAAAAGCGGCAGAGGAAATGCAGTACCGTATTATGGCCGGCGCAAATACCCGTGGGGAACTTACGGCAGGCCGGGCTTTAGGTGCGCAGGTGGCTGACATTTTTACAGCGCGCGCCCGCGGCGACCGTGCAGGAAAAGCCGTCGGCACCCCAACCGACTGGCTGCAGCTGCAAACCAAAACCACTGCCCGCGGCGAAACCTATTGGGTTAGCCAGGAAGCCCCAAAACGCCCGCCAATGCTTCCTTTGTTTGGCAAGGTTACGCCATTTCTTTTCGATACACTTACAGTGGCTGCAATACGTCCTGCACCGCCGTACGCTACAAACTCACCTGAATTTAAGAAGGAAACCGAGGAGGTGTTGTCTTATACAAATAACCCAACCCGCGAACACCAGGCAATAGTGGAATTTTGGGCTGACGGCGTGGGAACTTCAACGCCAACAGGTCATTGGAATACGATTGCTGCAGACGAGTTTGTAAAACAAAACTATAGCGAGGTACGCTGGGCACGCAATTTTGCGCTGTTGAACATGGGGCAGATGGATGCCGCCATTGTATGCTGGGATACCAAATATTTTTACTTTAACCAACGTCCAACCCAGGCTAATCCCAAAATTAAAACGCTTACAGGTTTGCCAAACTTTCCGGCATATACCTCAGGCCACTCAAATTTCAGCGGCGCTGCTGCAACCGTGCTTACCTATTTATTGCCCGACAGGGGTAGCAAGTTTACAGACCTGGCTAACCAGGCATCGATGTCGAGGTTATATGGTGGCATACACTATCGTTCGGACGTGGAAGTTGGTTTGCAAACCGGCATAAAAGTGGGCCAATATGCTGTACAACGAGGTAAAACAGACGGCGCAGGAAACTAATTAACTATTAACACAAATACCCTATTAAACAGAACCCAATTCATCATGAAAAAAACGCTTAAAGCAATTTTCACCGTGGCAATAATTTTGGCCTTTGCAAAATCAAACACATTTGCCCAAGGCTGTGTGGCTATCAGGAGTACCGGCGGCTTATGCACTATGAGTGAGCATCCCGATAGCCTTGCGCCACAGGGAAGCTGGCTTTTCAATACAAATAGCCGCTATTTCAGGTCGTACAAACACTTTGTTGGTAAGGATGAACAAAAGCAACGTATAGAGCAAAAGACAAACGTAATTAATCATGCTTTTACCCAGGATTTTTCGCTTACCCGCAATTTTAATAACCGTTGGTCGGCTGCGATTGATCTGCCACTTATCATTAACAACAGGTCATCGTTATACGAGCATGGCGGCTCGGACAGGCGGTCGACACAGGCGGCTGGAATCGGCGATATAAGGCTGACCGGTTATGCCTGGCTTTTGAATCCGCAAAAGTCGCATAACGGAAATATACAAGTGGGGCTTGGTATAAAACTTCCAACCGGCAAGGATGATGTTATGGATGATTTTTATAATGTCGGCCCAAACGGAGCCTCGCGCCGCGGCCCTGTTGACCAGTCGATACAGCCAGGCGATGGCGGTTTCGGTATCACGACCGAAATCAACGCCTATTACAACTTTACCCACAACTTTGGTATGTATGGCACCTTCTTTTATTTGTTTAACCCGCGCGACGTGAATGGTGTTTCAACAACACGCGGCGGAACGGCTAGCGCAACATCAATAGCGGTTACAAGCAATGTAATGAGCGTTCCTGACCAGGAACTGGTTCGCCTGGGCTTTGGCCTGGGTACAAAACACCTGGATTTTTCGGGCGGTGTACGTTATGAATGCCTGCCTGTGCGCGATGTGTTTGGTAAAAGCGATGGCTTCAGGAGGCCAGGATATATATTATCGGCTGAGCCGGGAGTTACCTACAGGCTGAAAAGATTCTCTGTTTATGCTTTCGTACCAGTAGCCCTGATGCGCGACCGTACGCGAAGCGTTGCTGACATAAGAACAACTGAACTAACAGGAAAATATGCACACGGCGATGCCGCATTTGCTGATTATGTAATCAATGCGGGCCTAAGCTTCAGATTTTAATATAAAGTTGATTATTTGATTTAGTTAAGCCGGGCGTGAGATACCCGGCTTTTTATTTATGTTTGTTTTTAATTATTTACCTGATAAAAATGAAGACAGCTGAAGAAAACTTCGCCGCCCTTGGGCTTAATCTTCCACCGGCGCCGAAACCGCTCGGTGTGTACAAACCTTGCCTTATCGATGGCAAATATTTATATGTATCCGGCCACGGAACGGTGCAGGAGGACGGAAGTCTTATCATCGGACGTGTAGGAAAAGACCTAACCATGGAAGAAGGTAAGCTGGCTGCGCGCCAGGTTGGACTTGCTATACTGGCTACTATTAAAGCAAACATCGGCAGCCTGGATAAAATAAAGCGGGTGATAAAGGTATTAGGCATGGTTAATTGTACACCCGATTTTGAGCGCCACCCTTTTATTATCAACGGTTGCAGTGAACTGTTTGCAAAGGTTTGGGGCGATGAAAATGGCATTGGTGTACGCAGTGCAGTAGGCATGGGCTCGTTGCCGGATAATATTCCGGTGGAGATAGAGGCATTATTTGAGCTTTATTAAGCCTGGAATATTATGATAATTCCGGGTGCTTTGGCTTGGGATATAAGCGGCGGCTAATTACCGCAGGCTAAGATTGAAAATGGACTGGTATACAATAGACAACATAGACGAATTAGATACGCCCGCCCTGGTCGTATATCCCGATAGGGTGAAGCAAAATATAGCTGCCGCTATTAATATTGTTGGCGATGTTGCCCGCTTGCGCCCGCATGTAAAAACGCATAAGAGCCCTGATGTTACTAAACTGATGCTTGACGCAGGGATTACCAAGTATAAGTGCGCCACTATAGCAGAGGCAGAAATGCTATGTATTTGCAAATGCCCGGACGTGTTGCTGGCGTATCAGCCAATCGGCCCCAAGCTGAAAAGGTTTATCAGACTGATAAAAACTTATCCTGGCACAAAGCTTTCATGCCTTATTGACAACATGATCGCCGCTACGGCCGTATCGGAAGGGGCAATAGCAAATAATATCATTATTCCTGTTTATATCGATTTGAACGTTGGTCAGAACCGCACCGGTATAAGGCCAAATGAAGCTTTTGAGCTGTATAAACAATGCAAACTCCTGCATGGAATCAAAGTGATAGGGCTGCATGCATACGATGGACATATTTATGATCCGGATATAAATATACGAACAACGGAAAGCAATAAAGCCTTTGAATCAGCAGCTACGCTGAAAGACAGAATTGAAAAAGATGGCGATGCGGGTCTCAACGTGATAACAGGCGGCTCGCCAACGTTTCCTATCCATGCAAAACGACATAACGTGGAATGCAGCCCCGGTACCTTTGTATATTGGGATAAGGGCTACAGCAGCTTTACTGAGCAACCTTTTTTACCGGCGGCGCTGGTAATTACCCGTGTTATCTCGCAGCCTGACGCGAATAAACTATGCCTCGACCTGGGTCATAAATCCATTGCAGCGGAAAGAGAATTGAAGACGCGTGTATTGTTAATGGATGCGCCGGGACTGGAAGCGGTCAGCCAGAGTGAGGAACACCTGGTAGTTGAAGCAGGAGAGGGGCATCAGTATAAAGAGGGCGATGTAATTTACGGCATGCCTTATCATGTTTGTCCGACGGTAGCGCTTTATGAACGCGCTATAACTATAGAAAACGGACAAATTACGGGTGAATGGAAAAATATGGCCCGTGACAGGAAGATAAATATATAAAAAAGATCCGCCACTAAACTTAATTACTAACTAGCTCAACCTATGTTAACGATCGATGCTCATTTAGACCTCAGCATGAACGCGCTGGAATGGAACCGCGACCTGCGGAAGCCCATTGCCGAAATTAACGCCAGGGAAGCTGGTCTCACTGACAAGCCCGATCGTGGTAAAGGCGTAGTATCGCTGCCCGAGCTGCGTAAAGGAAATATTGGTTTGGTAGTAGCCACCCAGATTGCGCGATTTGTTGCGCCTGACAATCCCCTGCCGGGTTGGCATTCCCCGGAGCAGGCCTGGGCACAAACACAGGGGCAAGTGGCCTGGTACAAAGCTATGGAAGATGCCGGTGAAATGGTGCAGGTGAAAGATGTAGAAGGGTTGGAAAAACATATCGCCTTTTGGAATAACGGTCAGCCTAATGAAAATAAGCCGGTTGGATATATTTTAAGCTTAGAAGGAGCAGATTCCATCGTCACGATCAGCCACCTGGAGCGGGCCTATAGTTATGGTTTGCGCGCCGTTGGCCCGGCTCATTACGGGCCTGGTCGTTACGCGCAAGGGACAGATGCTACAGGCTTTATGGGCAATGCCGGCCGTGAATTATTGAAGGAGATGGAGCGCTTAAACATTATCCTGGATGCAACTCATCTTTGCGATGATAGTTTTTGGGAAGCGCTCGCCAACTTTAACGGAAATGTTTGGGCAAGCCATAACAACTGCAGGGCGCTGGTGAATCATAATCGCCAGTTTAGCGACGAGCAAATAAAGGAGCTGATCAACCGCGACGCAGTCATCGGCGGCGCGCTTGATGCCTGGATGATGGTCCCGGGATGGGTTAGGGGGCAGTCGGACCCTAAAGCCATGAATTGCAGCCTGGAAGTAATGATTGATCATCTCGACCATATTTGCCAGATCGCCGGTAACGCATTACATATTGGAATCGGGTCAGATCTGGATGGCGCGTTCGGCCGCGAGCAATGCCCCTATGACCTGGAAACGATCGCCGATTTGCAAAAGATACCAGGTATGCTTAAAAAACGGGGCTACACTGATATCGACATTGAAAATGTAATGCATGGTAACTGGCTGCGGTTTTTGCGCCGCGCGTTGCAGTGAACTCATCAACTGCCAATCGGGTGTAATCACTAATAAATAATCTGTGTAATCACACAAAAGTAATATGAATGCTGAAAGGGAGCGGCTGAAAGATCCCGCCTGGAAAAAGTGGGGGCCTTACGTGAGCGACCGCCAATGGGGGACAGTGCGTGAGGATTATAGTGCCAACGGCGATGCCTGGAACTACCTTACCCATGATATGGCGCGCAGCAAGGCCTACCGCTGGGGCGAGGAGGGAATCGCTGGCATTTGCGATAATGAGCAGTTACTATGCTTTGCAGTAGCTTTTTGGAATAAAAAAGATCCGATCATTAAGGAACGATATTTCGGCCTTAGCAATCCCGAAGGTAATCACGGCGAGGATGTAAAGGAGTTGTATTATTATCTCGACAATACGCCTACGCATTCGTACCAGAAAATGCTATATAAATATCCGCAGCGCGAATATCCATACGCTTGGCTCGTAAACGAAAATAAAGCCCGCGGCCGCAATCAACCGGAATTTGAATTGATTGACACTGGCATATTTGATAAAGATGAATACTTCGACATATTTATTGAGTATGCTAAAAATACCCCGGAAGATATATTGATTAAAATCACAGTTCATAACCGCGGCGGCATAGATGCTGCTCTGAATGTTCTGCCTACCATCTGGTTCAGGAATACATGGAGTTGGGGATATGACAACTATATGCCTGAATTAACTGCAGACTCCCACGGCGTTATTGAGGTTTATCATGAGCATTTGGGACAACTTTGGCTTAACGCTGAGGGTGGAACGGAATTGTTATTCTGCGACAACGAAACCAATACGCAACGTTTATATGGCGTAAACGGAGGGCATAAATATTGTAAAGATGGAATAAACGATTATATAGTTAACAGTACGAATACAATTAATCCAAAACAAAAAGGCACAAAGGCAGCCATAAATTTCGACATAAATGTGCCTGCAAAGCAAAGCAAAGTGTTACGCCTGCGTTTATCAAAAGACGCGGCAAATGGCTTTGATGATTTTGACAAGTTATTCGGCGAACGTAAAGCAGAGGCCGGCGATTTCTATGCCGGAATAAGCCAGGCAGGGCAAAACCGGGATAAAATGCTGATTGAGCGGCAAGCGCTAGCCGGTATGTTATGGAATAAGCAATTTTATTATTACGATATTAATCATTGGCTGCATGGCGACCCAGCTCAGCCTTCGCCTCCCAAAGAAAGGCTAAACGCACGTAACAGAAAGTGGACCCACTTTAATACGCGCGACATTATCTCTATGCCCGATAAGTGGGAGTATCCCTGGTTTGCAGCCTGGGACCTCGCATTCCATTGCATTCCGCTCGCCAGGGTAGATATGGCCTTTGCCAAAAGCCAGCTAACCTTACTGGTACGCGACTGGTATATGCATCCTAACGGACAACTGCCTGCATATGAATGGGATTTCAACGATGCTAACCCGCCGGTGCATGCCATGATAACATGGAAGATATACCAGCAGGATAAAGCGGCGAATGGCACGGGCGATACCTATTTTCTTGAACGTATCTTCCATAAGTTGATGCTGAATTTTACCTGGTGGGTAAACCGCAAGGATGCATTAGGCAATAATATTTTTGAAGGAGGCTTTTTAGGACTGGATAATATCGGCGTATTTGACAGGAACGCTGACTTGCCCATGGGCGAATACCTGGAACAGGCCGATGGTACTAGCTGGATGGCCATTTATTCGCTTAATTTATTGCGCATAGCCGCTGAACTCGCGGAAACGAATAAAGCTTACAATGGCATAGCAAGTAAATTTTTTGAGCACTTTATCTATATTGCCGGCGCGATGTCAAACCTCGGCGAAAACAACGAAGGGCTTTGGGATGACGCGGACGGCTTTTTTTACGACCAATTACGCCTTCCGGACAACGGCACGAAAAAATTGCGCGTACGCAGTATAGTGGGGCTTATACCGCTGATTGCTGCTGAGATATTAAGCGAAGACGACATTACCAACAACCCGATATTCAGCTATCGGCTGAAATGGTTTGCAGAAAACAGGCCTGATTTAGCCTCGCTGGTATCACGCTGGAATGAAACTAAAACCCCTGGTTCGCACCTGGTAAGTTTATTGCGTGGCTACCGGATGAAATCATTGTTAAAATACCTGCTTGATGAAAACGAGTTTTTAAGCGAATATGGCATCCGCTCCGTATCAAAGTATCATTTAAATAATCCTTACCGGGTATCGCTTGATGGCATACAATTCGATGTTAAATATACACCAGCCGAAAGTGACAGCGGCCTGTTTGGTGGCAACAGTAATTGGCGTGGGCCGATATGGATGCCTGTAAACTATCTGCTTATAGAAAGTATCCGCAAGTTTTACTTGTATTATGGCGATGATTTTAAAATAGAATGCCCGACAGGATCGGGAACTTTTATGAACCTGCAGCAGGTTGCAGACGAGCTTTACAGTCGTATTTGCAAATTATTTTTAAAAGATAATGCATCCCGCAGGGCAGTATTTGGCAACTATGAAAAAATGCAGACCGATCCTAATTTTAACGACTATATACTTTTTTACGAATATTTTGACGGCGACACCGGCCGCGGGCTGGGTGCTTCGCATCAAACAGGCTGGACCGGGCTGGTTGCAGCTTGCTTTAAATGAGACCGGGATGAATTAATTGCCGCCCCTGAAAATTTTATTTTCAAGTGCTTGTTGAACAGGCAAAGGCAGGGCCGAAAGGAGATTGTAACCGGTAGCATCCTCAATGCTTTTAATGGTACATATGTAATTCATCCAATTGTTAGAAATACTATTGTCGTTTGGGGTATTTACCGCAATTACCTGTGTGTCTTCGTCAACGCGTGCAAGATCATCGTCTCCTTCCGGTATAATAATTACCACCTTCCAGATATGCGCAGGCACGGTGATCCTCCCGTTATCAATAACCGTTGCGTAGCCATTGCGCCCCGTTCCGCCGCTGCCATAGGCGCCCATAATGATATAGGCCTCGTTTCCTCGTTTAACTTTATTTCGGCAGTAGCTTTCCAAATGCTCCCAGGTATGCTGATTATTGTTAGGCGCCTGCGGAATAATATTATCCATTAAAAAAGTGGCGGAATTAGCATCCGGGGTACTGGTGCGGTCGCCGCTGGGGCAATTATGCCCCTTATCGAATCCGCTGCGTTTGTAGCTGTTATTATCGGCTTCGTACCAGCCATCAGGCAAGGTCTCGTCTGGTCTGAAATTATTTAGCCGGTCTGTTTCGCCTAAATCGGCCGAACACAAGTGCCAGCTTACCCAGTTTGGTTCACTTTTGTCCTTGTTGTAACTTTCAATGTAATATTTATGGTCTATAAGGTAGTTATCAGCGTTTAACAGATTGGCGGTGGCATTGCTTGGGTTACCGAAAAGCAGGTTACTGTTATCGTTAAGCTGAGCTTCGTGCTTCTGTTTACAACCGGTAATACTTATACTGGCGGCAGCCAACAAACACAGCGCAAGAAATTTAAATCGCATCTTCAACTGTAAAGGAAACAGGCCCGAAGATAAAAACATCACCCGGAAACCGCTTACTCAATTTCTCAACATCATCAAAAATGCTTATTAAAATCTAATGTGTGAAAATGACACAATAAATTTCTTTATTCAATTTTATTGGTTTAGATTTACGAAACCACTTAAACAAACCAACTAAACTAAACAATGAATTACAACAGGCGTAAATTTCTGCAGAGCACCGGGGCGCTGGTGCTTGGCGGCATGGCTTTATCGGGCAAGGCCAACTCATTGCTATCAGGTTTCGCAGCCCGTCCAGTAGGCTTGCAGTTGTTTACATTTTTCGGAGTTATTGACGAAGATGTAAAAGGCATATTAACCAAAATAGCTGATGTAGGCTACAAAGAACTGGAATCGGCATTCAGTAAAAAGGGCGGCTACTACGGCATGAAGCCAAAAGAATTTAAGGCGATGGTAAACGGACTTGGCATGCAATGGACATCGCACCACGTAATTGGCGCCCCCTTTAAACTACCTAAAGGCTATAAGATGCCGAACGGTCCGGATGGAAAACCTATGGTGATTCCCCCCATGCTTAACCTGCGCGACAACATGCAGCAACTGGTTGATGAGGCTGCAGAAGGCGGCCTGAAATACCTGGTTTGTGCTAATGCTCCAACCGGAACACTTGAAGAAATTAAGGAAACTTTAGCAACGCTGAATAAAACCGGTGAAGCTGCAAGAAAGGCAGGCCTGCAATTTTGTTACCATAACCACGATATGGAATTTAAAGCTGTTGACGGTAAGGTGCCTTATCATTTACTGCTTACCGAAACAGATGCTAAAAACGTAAAAATGGAGCTCGACCTTGCGTGGGCGATAAAAGGCGGGCAAAATCCTGTTCAGATGTTTAAAGAGCACCCTGGCCGTTTCCCGCTGTGGCATGTTAAAGATCTTGACGCGTCTCACAATACAATATTACCTGTGGGAAGCGGCACAATTGATTTTAAGCCTATTTTTGCCGCGGCGGCAAGTTCGGGTATGCAACATTTCTTTGTGGAGCATGATATGCCGAAGGACGCTATGGCCAGCATAAAAAGCAGCTACGGATATATTACAAAAACATTAAAAGCCTGAATGTAAACGCGAAAGCCGCCCTGGATACATGGCGGCTTTCGCGTTTAACAATATTACAAGCAACGGTGTGTTCCAGGTTACGAAATTGGAGACGGCTTTATCCGCATCCTTAAGGTCTTAACCCAGTTCTTCATCCACTGGTAAATGGTCGAATATTCTAAATAATTCCTGATCGAATCGTCATTTCGGATGGTGGTAACCAGGTCACGCAACATGCTTCTCATGGGGGAGGTTTTACTCACGGTAGTAACAATTTCCTCAAGCTGGTCCGCATATACCACGGCCTCATACTCATTGTCAAAAATCAGCTCAGTTTCGCTTTTCTTTTCTTTAATGCCTTTTGAAGGAATAGGCAATTTGTAATTCTTAAAGTCGGCTGAAGTCAGTCTTTTTGCACCGGTCGGCGGAATGTTGATACGTAACATAGGATTAATATTTAGTTCTTTTTACCTCGAATAACTCTGAACAAATTCATCATTTCTAATTGACATGATAATATCGTTTATAGCCCGATATTGTGGCGTGTCTTTATCATCTAACTGATTTGACAGGTTTTCCAACTGTTCTGCGTAAGTAATAGCATCTTCTTCATCATCAAACTTCAGCAGAAGATGATTGTCACCTTCAACGTCAGCGCCGCCCGTTGGCGCTGGTATCTCATATTGCTCAAACGCCGCAAATGTTAAATTTGTATTATCACCCGGTTGAATAGTAATATTAAGCATGGTTTTAATGATAAATTAGCAAGCTTTTTATAACAGTTCAACACTGTAAAGTTAATGCTGTTTTAACAATTTTGCATTTAATTAATGTTAAATTTTATGCAGCAAGTGCTTTGTTCACTTAACTATTACATAATACGTGCCATTTTGAAATAACGTTGTCTTTGGGTAACTTGAAGCGGAAATAAAAATAGCTTTTTACAATGACAGTAACCCCAGCCACGCAGCTAAAAAAGGTGCTTAAACCTATACATCTTTGGGCTATAGCAGTAAGTCTGGTTATCTCAGGAGAGTATTTTGGCTGGAATCTTGGCTGGGCATCGGCAGGCACTACCGGTTTTCTGCTGGCATCTGTAATAGTTACCATCATGTACGTAACTTTCATTTTTAGTTATACTGAACTTACTGCCGCCATTCCGCATGCGGGTGGCGCTTTTGCGTACGCATATCGTGCAATGGGGCCTTTCGGGGGCTTATTTGCAGGTTACGCTACGCTGATAGATTTTTTGTTTGCCACGCCAGCAATCGCATTTGCCCTGGGAGCCTATCTGCATTTTCTGGAACCGGGGGTCCCGGTCTTGTATTCTGCCATATTTTTTAATGTTGTATTTATTGTAATAAATATCCTGGGTGTTAAAGAATCTGCCACGTTTTCACTCATCATTACTCTTTTAGCTGTGGCAGAGTTGCTGATTTTTATGGGAATAGTCTCGCCGCACTTTAAAGCGGATAACTTCTTCAGCCATTCCATGCCTTTGAGTTTTCCTGGGATTTTCGCATCGCTGCCTTACGCGGTATGGTTTTACCTGGCTATCGAGGGAGTGGCTATGGTGGCCGAAGAAGTAAAAGACCCTAAACGCAATATTCCCAAGGGATATATTTCAGGCCTTACCACGCTGATACTGCTCGCTTTTGGCGTTATGATTTTTACAGGCGGTGTTACTGACTGGCGAAAACTAAGTAAACTTGATTACCCGCTGCCTGAAGCTATCAGTATCGTGCTGGGAAAAGCCAGCAGCCTCACCAAAATATTTGCCAGCATCGGTTTATTTGGACTGATAGCATCTTTTCATGGCACCATACTGGCCTCGTCACGACAGGTGTTCGCTATGGCCAGGAGTGGTTACCTTCCGAGGGCACTGTCAACAGTTAATCGCAAATTTAAAACTCCCCATTGGGCAATTATTGCAGGAGGTATAGTCAGTGCTGTTGCCCTTTACACCGGTACGACCGATAAAATAGTGATCATGTCGGTAATGGGCGCTATCAGCATGTATATGATGAGTATGCTCAGCCTCTTTATATTGCGAAAAAAGGAGCCCGCTTTGGAACGACCCTTTACAGCCCCTTTTTATCCTGCCTTTCCATTTATTGCCCTGCTGATATCAGCCATAACCCTAATAACAATGATCTATTTTTATCCTTGGTTAAGCCTGATATTTTTTAGCGGCCTTATGATGGCGATAATAGTATTTACACTAATGGGTAAACATAAAATTAAACTGGTTGAAGAGTTTATGGTTTCACCGATAACATGACATAAGTGTACAGGTATACCATTCGCAATACAACTTACAGCTTCCGGGATTTAAAAAGCCTGATGGCTAAAGCGTCGCCATACCGTAGCGGGGATGTCCTTGCGGGGGTATGTGCGGAAAGCTACGAGGAGCGGGTTGCAGCGCAGATTACCCTTGCAGATGTGCCCTTGAAAACCTTTTTGAACGAGGCTATTATACCGTATGAAACCGACGAGGTTACGAGGCTGATTATGGATAGCCACGATGCAATTGCTTTTGGGCCCATCGGTAGCTTCACCATTGGCGAATTCCGCGACTGGCTTTTAGGCGATGATGCGGACAGCGCTATGTTAAAATCTATTGCAGCAGGCATAACCCCCGAAATGGCTGCCGCCGTATCTAAGTTAATGCGCAACCAGGATCTCATCGCGGTAGCAAAAAAATGTGAAATAGTCACCAGCTTCAGAAATACTATCGGTCTAAAAGGGCATTTCTCAACTCGCCTGCAGCCTAACCATCCGACTGACGATCCTAAAGGTGTGGCGGCAAGCATCATCGATGGCTTGCTTTATGGCAGTGGCGATGCCTGCATAGGTATTAATCCTGCAACAGATAGCCCTGCCGCTGTGTTGAAATTATTGAACCTGATCGACAAGTTGCGGCAGCAGTTTGATATCCCTACTCAATCGTGCGTGTTAAGCCATATTACCACTACTTTAAATCTGATCAACCAGGGTGCGCCTGTCGATCTCTGTTTTCAATCCATAGGCGGAACTGAACAAACCAACAGCAGCTTTGGCATAAACCTGGCTTTAATTGATGAAGCTTACGAGGCTACCCTTTCGCTTAACCGCGGAACTGCCGGCCGGAATGTTATGTATTTTGAAACAGGGCAGGGAAGCTCGCTATCGGCAAATGCACATCATGGCGCCGACCAGCAAACGTGCGAAACGAGAGCCTACGCTGTTGCGCGCAGGTACAAACCGCTACTGGTAAATACCGTTGTCGGTTTTATAGGCCCTGAATATTTGTATGACGGTAAACAAATAATCCGCGCAGCGCTCGAAGATCATTTCTGCGGTAAATTACTTGGCTTGCCAATGGGTGTTGACGTCTGCTATACTAATCATGCCGAAGCCGACCAGGACGATATGGACAACCTGCTGACCTTACTCGGTGTAGCCGGTTGCAATTTTACCATGGGCATACCAGGTTCTGACGACATTATGCTGAACTATCAATCCACATCCTTTCATGATGCGCTTTATTTAAGAAAGACTTTAGACTTAAAACCTGCCCCGGAGTTTGAGAAATGGCTGGTGAGGCAGGGAATAATGAGCGAAAACGGTGAAATGCTTAGCATTAATCCGTCCCATAAACTGCTGACCGGGGTAATATGAGCAACGAAATAACAGGAACAAACCCGTTAACTCAATTACGTAGCTGTACAACTGCCCGGATATTTATCGGGCGTACGGGCAACGCCATTCCGCTAAAACAATCCCTGGCGTTTAAACTTGCCCACGCGCATGCACGGGATGCGGTTTACTCGCGTTTAAACGTTGATGTGCTGACAGACAAACTGAAATTATTTGATTTGCTATTGCTGCATGTACATAGCCAAGCAACCAACCGGCAAAAGTATCTTCAACGCCCGGATTATGGCCGGCGGCTGGATGACACCAGCAAAGCTCAATTGAAAGGTTATTGTGGTGAGGATATTGTAATTATTATCGCCGACGGCCTGTCTGCAGAAGCAGTAAATGAAAATGCTTTAGGGCTATTGAAGATACTCATTCCCAAATTTAGAGCTGCTGACTTACGGGTTGGCTGCATTTGTCTTGCAGAAGAGGGGCGGGTTGCCCTCGGGGACGATATAGGTGAGGGGTTGAATGCCGGACTTTCGATAATGCTGATAGGAGAGCGCCCCGGCTTAAGTGCGGCGGACAGCATGGGAGTATATTTAACTTATAAGCCGAGGCCCGGCCTTACTGATGAATCGCGAAATTGTGTGTCAAATATCCGGAAACATGGGATGAGTTATAAACAGGCAGCGGAAAAGATATTTTACCTGGTAAATGAGGCTTTTAAACGGAAATTATCGGGAGTAGCTTTAAAGGATAACGAAGGTTTACTGGATCATTAATAACAGCCGCGTTCATTAACCAACCATCTTGAATACGTTTAGTTTATACTTTTGCTCCAAGCACGCGTCGCCATGCCCAGCGCGTCAAGCGGTTAAATCCACCCCAACTGGCTACAAATTTAGTGATATCATTCAAACAGGTTTCGGCGAATTTCTTCTTAAAATTGATCGAAGCGAGTTTATAAGCGTTATCGGGATCTTCCAAACCTATGCGCTCATATATCTCTCTTTTTACATACATGGTGCGCACAAAAAGTATATTAAACATGATTACATAACTGTAAAGCGTGCGTTTTACGTAACCGGCTTTGGCAGCATAATCCTTCAAAAGATTTTTAGTAAATAAGATATGCCTGCCTTCTTCAATATTATGCAAGTCAAACATCTTTTTAAGCACAGGGTAAATGTCTGCAGAGCGTCGTGCAAACGTTCCATAAACATCCGTAACCAGTTCGATAGATACGCTGCCCATAAAAAGATAATCGGCAGGCAGATACTTATTGCTAAAATTGCTGAAAAATTTATGCAAGCCTGTTTGTTTAATCGGGCTGCCGCCAAGTTTAGCAATAGCCTGTCCGAACATCTCCTGGTGCCTGAACTCTTCAATTAATTCGCGGAGCAAAAAGCGGTGCTCAATATTATCCAGCGGCAATGTAAGGATATGGCGCGTCATGAAAAGACAAAACAAGCATTCGCCCCAGGCGTACGAAGCGATCACCTGCACCAGTTCATGTCGGCCAAGCTCGAGCTTTTGGGCAGGAGTAAGGGTATCGTAAATTTCAAGCCCGTACAGCGAAGTCAGCATTTCCGGCAGGAAAATGTCGCCGGTGCCAGGCTCTAATTCCCAGGGGATATAGGTCTCCGGCATCAGCGGGTGTTCCCTGCTGATTTTTATCAGGCGCTCTACTTCTTTTACATCCATGATATTTGTGTCAGACCCAAACGTTTTTACATCTTGTCATTGAGAAGGAACGACCAAGCGAACTCATAAAGACGCATAGATAAACTGCGGAGTATCGGCAAGTTCGCAATGACCAAATTTTATATTTGCTTTGAACAACAACATCTGTTTCCGAAAGTTTGTCAGCTTTCCTTAAACTATACCGGCTGCCAGCTCACTAAGTTGCCTACACAGCAAATAATTGCCCCATATCCTTAAACGATTTAAATTCTAGGGCATTGCCCGATGGGTCCAGAAAAAAAAGGGTAGCCTGTTCTCCGGTTTCACCTTTAAAGCGGATGTAGGGCTCGATCACAAATTTTACATTATGGCTGCGTAACCGCTGCTCAAGCTCGTGCCACGCATCCCACTGCAGCACAACGCCATAATGTGGCACAGGCACATCGTGCCCGTCAACCGGGTTGAAATGATGGGCGGGTATTTCTGTTGGCCGCGGTTTCAGATGGATAACAAACTGGTGGCCATAAAGATTGAAGTCTGTCCATTGATCCGAACTGCGGCCTTCGCTGCAGCCCAGCACCTCGCGATAAAATTTCCGCGCCTCTTCAAGGTCATAAACAGGCACCGCTACGTGAAAAGGGGTTAATTTCATTTTTTTGTTTTAATGGCTGTAAAGTTGCAGCAGTTGAAGCTCATAGCCCTTACAGCTCTTATAACTCTGCAACCAATAACTACTTCACATTGTATCTATATAGCTGCCTTCCGATATGACCATCCTTATCAATGCCTTCAATTATTACCCGGCAGCTGCCAACGCCATCAGCATTAAAGTATTCCATTGACGCGTTTCCATTGGCATCGGTCACCACGTTAGGATTCCAATAAATGGTTGTACGTGTGTCTATACGGCCCGGCTGCAAACCACGCGGACCGCTGTAGCGCGGCAGATAGAACGACCTTTTTACCGCATAGCCCTTTGGTGTAAAAGTTACTTCGCTTTTTGACGGTATCAATGCCTTTAATTCTGCCAGGCTTATTTTTTGTCCTTCCGGCGCTTTTTTCATATTCACTACTATTGCGCCATTGCTTTGGTAGGTATTATTAACCAGACCAAGTTCGTCTTTCAAAAATATTTCAACGGATTCTACACCATCCGCGCTCATATTCGCCAGGTAAATGGGGTCCACAGGCATACCTTTAACAAATATCTGCACAGGGGTTCTATTACCGGCATTATAGTCACGCGTCACATAGAAGTTATCATCCCGGAACATCATTCCAGTCGCGGCTACTTTCAGGCAATCCAGCAGATTGGAGCAACCCTGCAATTGATTTGGGTTAATTAAATGGTCGGGCTCAGAGCTCAGGCTGGATAATGTACTGTAATCCCTGTGGCTCACTTTTGGAACTATCCTTGTGTCTTTAATCGTAACCTCTTTCAGCACGTTTGAATTGGCAAATTGTATTTTGCTGTTTTTAAGATATGGACTAAGTACACTATCGATATTCATAATTTCATCCGGCACGCTTGGGTTTACAGTTAACTTTTGATAGGGATCGCCGTCTACTGTTAAAACCATGTCTGCGCCATGTGGGTTATTTCGCGCGCTTACAAACACCTGTGTGGAATCCTGGAATACCAAACCCGGAAATTTAAAGCGGCCATCAGCGTCGGTTACTGTGTTCGCGGAATAGTTTTTATCCTTTATCTGGAGGCGTACATTGCCCCCGGGGATAGGCATACCGTTAGGCGCACGAAGCGTACCTGTGAGAGTTATCCCTTGTTCAGGCAAGAAACTTATTGCCGGGTATTTGTTTGACATAATCCCATCATACGAAAAGCGGCGGTAGCCCTGTGTCTGTAACAGAACATCCAGGTCGGCAAGTTTTTTTTCGTCTGTATGGTTGAAATAATAATTTGGCTTTTCTATATAACCGGTAATATCCGCGGTAAGCAGCAAATAGCTTAAAATGGTTGTTTCGGCATTTTCATCAAAAGGTACCTTTGTATCATCAACAACTGTTAATGAAAAATTGCCCTCAGCGGGCTTACCGTTATTCTTTGCGGTGACATTCAGCTTCACTTTTTGCCTGGTGTCGTAAGTTGGATGGTCGCTTGCGACAGTGAGATTAAGCTGATCCGGATGCAATATAAAGGCTATCCTTTCGCTAAGCGGCTCGCCGTCATCGGCAAAAAGCGTAACTTGTACAATCCCGGTCGGGAATTTGCTTTTGGGCACCGTTGCAGCATAAACCTGGTTTTGAAGTTTGGTCTGGGCCGCAAAACATATAATCCCGGCAGACTTGGCCAGGATAAAAAACGTCTTACCCTCATTCTCCTTTACAAAAGCAGCGTCTGATAATAAACGTATTTTCAGGTTGTCAGCATCACTATTATCAATACTAATAGTGGTTGCATCCGATAATACTTTCGGCATATCCGGCTTATCGGTCGTTCCATCGGCAAAGGTTAAGCTGGCTGTATAAGTTTTACCATCTTCCGGAGTTAATTGAAAAAAGCCCATCCCCAGATGAGATGAGGCGAACTGTGCCACCACTTTACCGGTATTATCAGTAACAGTGCCTTTAACGTCTATGCCAAGCCCGTCTGGTTTCAATGCCTTGAACGCTATTTTTGATGGTATGCCGGCTATCAGTTGCCCGCCCTCTGGAAAAAATTGTATATCATTAGGCTCGGAAACCGGCTTTAAAGCAAATTTGCTGGTGCCTTGTTTCCTGTCGCCACGGTCAATAACAGTGATCAGTTGAGCGGAATCAAGCCCGATATTTTTTATATTGGCATAATCGATATTGATAAAGCCGTCTTTATCTGTTTCGCCTTTGCCCTTGGCTATCTCGTCATAATCTTTTTCAATCGTCCAACTCACACGTTTACCTGCGTAGGGTTTACCCTCATTGTCCTTATAGTAAATACCTGCAGATATTTTTGTATACTTTGTTCCGGCGATACGTTTTAAAGCAATTTGGGTGGATAAATTATTGTTGATTGCATCGCCGATGGTGATATTTTTATTGAAAAAATATTGCGGACCGGCATTGTTCATCCAATTTGTATAAGCTACTATCCTATAATTACCTTTTTTAAACGTGTATTGGGAGATGGGGATGTCCGCCCACGAAACGCTGTTTTTTACCGGGATCTTCAATGATTGCACTAACGAATCTTTAGCAGTAAGAATATCTACATAAATTATCTTGCTGATGCCCGAAGGCTGGTGCATATCCATAGTGAGATAGGCCTTAAACCATATAGTATCACCCAATGCGTAATAAGGTTTATCAAAATGCAGGTACACCCGCTCAATAGGATTATCCTGGTAAATTTTGGCAGTTCTTGTCATTATTTTATTCAGTACCGAGCCATCCTGTGCAGACGCGGTTGAATAACAAAAAGGCATGGCTAAAACAAGTAAAAGTAAATTCTTTATAAATCTCATCAGTTTAGTTTGATCCGGATGTTAGGGCTAATATAGGCCATTAACGCTTAAATGCTAAAAATTAGCAGTGTGTTTAACATATTTTTACAAAATAAAACAGGAATGTTACTTAACCAGCATCTGTATAGTGTTGCGGCTAAGCTGCTCCATAAGTATAGTTTTACCGGCTTTTAGGTCGTTTAACCATTCGGCGGAGTAATGCCGCACGGTAATAAGCGTTAAGCCTTCGTTATATTTAACGTTAAAATCCTGCCTCAACGCGGTTAGTAGTTTTTTAAACCTGTTTTCTGAATAATCGATACAGACGCTGAAACTAAGGGCTGATGTTTGCATCATATTCACCTTTGCATGGCTTTGCGCAAACATCCCGAAAATATCGCTCAAATGATTCTCAGAAATAAATGAATAGTCTTTGGCTGATAACGAAACCAGCACCTGGTTTTGTTTTACTATGATAACGGGTTTGGTAAATATGTTGCGGCCGTTCTCTTTAATTACGGTACCTGGTGCGCCCGGATCGCCAAAAGGCTTAACCAACAATGGTATATTAGCATTTTGCAGCGGTTTGATAGTTTTTGGGTGTATCACCGTTGCGCCGTAATAGGTCATTTCGATAGCCTCAGAGTAGGAGAGTTCGTCAAACTTAATGGTGTCATTAAAAAGTTTAGGGTCGGCATTCAATACGCCGGGAACATCTTTCCATGTGGTAACGGACTCAGCGCCAAGGCATGAGGCGAATATGGAAGCTGTGTAGTCTGAACCTTCACGGCCAAGTGTAGTGGTAAAGTTTTCTGAGGTGCCGCCCAAAAAGCCCTGCGTAACCACTACGCCCTTATTGAGTAATGGCGGGATGCCCGTGCTGATGCTCTCCCTGGTCTTCGCCCATTGCACGCCGCCTTCACGATAATTATTGTCGGTATGTACATAGCCACGAACATCAACCCATTGGCTTTTTACACCGGCCTTATTCAGGTAAGCACTAACGATACGCGTGGATACCAGTTCGCCGATCGAAACGATCTGGTCATAAATAAAATCGTAATCGTCATGTGGCTCATCTTCAATTACCCAGTCAATTTCCACAAAAGTATTGGCCACTTCGTTGAAGATATTGTCTTGTTTATCAAATAGTTGCTCTATGATGTCGTAGTGATACTTCTTTATCTCGTCGAAAATGGCATGCATTTGCTCATCGCCGTCCACATACGCTTTGGTCAGTCTTTCCAGTGCGTTGGTAGTTTTCCCCATTGCCGACACAACGATCACCAACTGGTTACCTTCGAACCGTTTCACTACATTGGCGAGGTTTACTATATTATCGGCATCCTTTACCGATGCACCTCCGAATTTGAATACAAGCATTTACAATAATTTTTACCGCCGCTTATGGCAATGAGTTTAAACCGGGATAATCCCGGTTAGTCTTCATGGATTAATTTCAAAAAGCTGTTCTTTCGATAACGAGGCATTCAGCCAGCCAGCCTCTACCGCGGCGCCATATTTTTTTTGGTAGAAGCCGATCGCAGGCTCGTTCCAGTCGAGTACCTGCCAAACCATGCCATTAAAGCCTAATTCCCTGGCTTCAAGAATCAACCTGTCAAAAAGTAACTTGCCAATCCCTTTTCCCCGCGCCTCTTCCGTCACTATCAAATCCTCTAAATACATACGTTGCCCTTTCCAGGTAGAGTAGCGGATATAGTACACTGCAAAGCCAAGGATAACATCGTTTTCCTCTGCTACAAAAGCTTTCCAAACCGGCTTATCGCCAAATCCGGCATCTTCAAACTCCTGCAAAGTAACGGTAACTTCTTCCGGGGATTTTTCGAATATAGCAAGCTCATGCACAAGCTCCATCAAACGCGGGCAATCTTCTTTTCGGGCAATACGTATGTTCATCTAGTTTATTAGTACTTGGTCGGTAATCTATCTAATATGGGGGTGAAATCGGTGAAATCTCTATCAATTGTTTTTCCAGTGCTTTATCACCCTCTGGCCAAAAATAGTACTGCCAAGCCGCACCATATTGCTGCCTTGCTCAATAGCAATTTTGTAGTCGGACGACATACCCATAGACAGCGTATCAAAGCTCACATCCTTCCGGAAAAAACTTTGTTTTATGCCATCAAAAAGCGTTTTAAGCTCGTAATATTCCTCCTTTATCTGCTTTTCGTTGTCGGTATTGGTGGCAATGCCCATCAATCCGCGAATCCTGATATGTTTCAGTGCAGCGAATTCATCCGAGCGGAGCAGTTCTATCACCTCATCAAAACCGAGGCCGTATTTGGTTTCCTCGTCTGCAATATAAACCTGCAGAAGGCAATCGATTATGCGGTTATTTTTTTCGGCATGCTTTTCAATTTCCTGCAGCAACTTCAAACTATCGACCGATTGTATCATCGTGATAAACGGCGCAATGTATTTTACTTTGTTGCTTTGTAAGTGGCCGATCAGATGCCATTGAATATCTTTAGGTAACTGTTCGTATTTTTCCACCAGTTCCTGCACCATATTTTCGCCGAATATGCGTTGTCCTGTGTTATATGCCTCCAGGATTTCTTCAACAGGCTTAGTTTTGGATACGGCTATAAGGGTTACCTTTAATGCGCCGGTTTCTTTTTTTAAACTGTTGATGTTATCTGCTATGCTCATTTATCCGTAAATTTGCCTCATTATCGGCCGCTAAATTAAAGAATGTACAAATATATTGCCTTGTTTTTTTCGGTATCGCTTTTTTTAATATCCTGTAAAAGCGATAGTACACCCTCAGGAATCATTGAACAAAAAAAGATGATCAGCCTGCTCACTGAAGTTCACCTGGTTGACGGGCGTATGTACAGTGCCTTGCAGAGCCAGGATAGTCTGAATAAATATGGCACCACAAGATACGATGCACTTTTCAAAAGATATCATACAGACTCAGCCACGTTTAAGAAAAGCCTGCGATACTACGCAATGGAACCGGTACAGCTGCAAAAGATGTACGATACCATAGTAACACGGCTGAAAGCGAAATCAGACTCATTAAATAAAGTGCAGCAAAAGACCGATTCGCTCCGAAGACTTAATGATAAAAAACCTAAAATTTCATAATGCTTTACCCGGAAAATAGTACAGACAAGCTTGGGTTTACCGAGGTAAAAGAACTTATAAAAACGCATTGCCTTAGCGATATGGGCCGCCAGATGGTGGACAGAATACAGGTTATGAACAACTTTGACCAGATCAGGAAGTTTCTTAACCAGGCCAATGAGTTTAAAAATATCCTGGTGAATGATGCTCCGTTGCCCATTCATCATTTTTTTGATATTAAATCCCTGGCGAATAAGGCAAAAATTGAAGGCGCTTTTTTGAGCGAGGAGGAATTTTACCAGGTACAGTCGTCCCTGCAAACCGTTTTTGCGGTGATCGGCTATTTTAATGAGCGCGAAGGGCAGTATCCTAACCTGGAAGCGCTTTTTGAGCACCTGCCGATTGAGAAGGCAATCATCAGGAAGATCGATGCCGTTATTGATCAGAAAGGCAAAATACGCCCAAATGCCTCGCGTGAATTACAGGAAATTACTGCCGGCATCGCAAAAGCCGAGCAGGAAGCCCGCAGAAAAATAGATCAGGTATTTAAAAGCGCAACTGCTAATGGGTGGACAGCCGACGGTTCATTAACTGTCCGGGATGGTCGTTTATGTATTCCGTTATTAGCTGAAAATAAACGAAAGCTTAAGGGCTTTATTCATGACGAATCTTCATCAGGCCAAACGGTTTATATAGAGCCGGAAGAAGTCTTCAGCCTGAATAATAAAATCCGCGACCTGGAATTTGAGCGCCGCCGTGAAATTGTAAAAATTTTAACTGCTCTGACAAACGAATTGCGTCCGTATGTACCGCTGCTGCTGTCCTATCACGGCCTGCTTACCAAACTCGACTTTGTGCGGGCAAAGGCACTTTTTGCAATAGACATAGATGGTACGATGCCTGAAGTGGTTAACGAAGCCAAGCTAAGGCTGGTAAACGCCAGGCACCCCTTATTGATGCTCAATTTTAAAAAGGAAAGCAAAATTGTTGTGCCGTTGAATGTGCAGATTGACGAGGGGATCAGGATAGTTGTAGTTTCGGGACCGAATGCCGGCGGTAAATCAGTTTGTATGAAAACCGTGGGCCTGCTGCAGATGATGGTGCAGGCAGGCTTGCTGATTTCCGCGGGAGAAGGCAGTGTGTCAGGGGTATTTAAGCAGCTTTTTGTGGACATCGGCGACGACCAATCTATCGAAAGCGATCTAAGTACATACAGCGCCCATTTGTCTAAAATGAAGAATTTTGTAGAGCAGGCGAATGGCAAAACGCTTATCCTGATTGATGAATTCGGTACAGGAACCGACCCGCAGTTTGGCGGACCGATAGCTGAGGCTGTGTTGGAATCGCTAAACCATAAAAAGGTTCGGGGAATGGTCACCACCCACTACTCGAACCTTAAGATTTTTGCCAGCCATACGGAAGGAATTGAAAATGCATCGATGCTATTCAATAATGTGGAGATGAAACCGCTCTATATCCTTGAGGTAGGCAAACCCGGCAGCTCATACGCGTTTGAAATAGCACAGAAGATCGGTTTACCGCAGAATGTGCTGAACCTGGCAAAAAACAAAGTCAGCGCAGGGCAAAAGAAGGTTGATACTTTATTGGTGGATCTTGAACGTGAGAAGAAAGAACTGTACGATAACAAAGTAAAACTTGAAAAGCAACAGCGCCAGGTAAATAGCCTTTTAGCCGAAAATGAAAAGCTGAAAAGCTACCTTGAAGAAAATAAAAAGAATTTGATCAGGCAGGCGAAAGATGAAGCGAAGAACATCATCATGAATGCTAATAAACTGGTTGAAAACACCATTTCAGAAATCAAGAGCAGTCAGGCCGATAAGGAAACGACGAAAAATTTGCGGGAAAAACTCAATGCTGAGTTGCAGAAAAACACTGTAAAACTGGTGGCAGTTAAACATCCTGTCGCCGAAGAGGAGCTTAAGCCCGGTGACTGGGTAAAACTTACTGACAGTGACACCACCGGTCAAATAATCGAGCTTATTAAGGACAACGTGGTGATTGCTATCGGCGATTTGCGCACTGTTGCTAAGCGGAAGCGTGTTGAAAAAGTGTCCAAATCAGCGGTACCGAAAGAAGTAAGGCGGGCAACTGTCGGAAATACCGGTGATGTTGCTAATTTTAGTCCGGAGATTGATGTCAGGGGGCAACGCACGGAGGATGCACTAAACAATATCGAACGTTTGCTCGACCGCGCCATCATGATGGGCTACGGCAACCTTAAGATAATACACGGCAAAGGCGACGGCATATTGCGCAAGATGATACGCCAATACCTGAAAAAGTATGAACAAGTGGATAGGATGGAAGATGAGCACGCCGACCGTGGAGGCGATGGGATTACTTATGTATATTTGAGATAGAACCTAATTTGTTTCATTGCGGGAAACGAAGCAATCTCATAGCTAAACACAGCGAACATGTACAAGGACATGACAATAGCTACGGGGATTCTTCCTTTCTCCTTACAGCGATCACGATAGTTTTAAATTATGAACTACAAGTATTTTATCTGCATTTTCGGTATAGCTGCATCTTTATCTGCTAACGCCCAAACTACTATCAAATTTAACGATCCGCATATTCATTACATGGGCCGTGTAGCGATGCGCGATAGCGCCGCGGAACTTTCATGGTCGGCTAATGCAGTGAAGGTCAACTTTAGCGGCACGGGCGTAAGCGCAACTTTGAGCGATGAACGATCTGATAACAACTACAATGTTATTGTTGACGACAGCGTGATAAGCGTATTGCACCCTGAGAAAGAAAAAAGAACCTACGTACTGGCTTCAGGATTAAAAAAAGGCAAGCATTCCCTCGAGTTATTCAAACGCACAGAATGGGCAATGGGTAAAACGTGGCTGTACTCCTTTACGCTAGAAAAAGGCAGTAAAATACTGTCTGCGCCGCCTATGCCGAAGCACAAAATAGAATTTTATGGCAACTCCATCACCTGCGGTTACGCAGATATCGATACAACAGGGCAGGACAGGGGAACAAGCCCATATGAAAATGGCTACATCAGCTATGCCGCAATAACTGCAAGACATTATAATGCTGAATTTTACAGCATCTCGAAAAGTGGTATAGGTATCACAGTCAGCTGGTTCCCTTTAATAATGCCTGAAATGTACGACAGGCTCGATGCTACAGACGCCAATAGCAAATGGGATTTCTCAAAATATACCCCCGATGTAGTGGTTATCAACCTTTTTCAGAATGATGCCTGGATAACCAAAATGTCAGACAACGAGCAATTCAAAGCGCGTTTCGGTACTACTCCTCCAACGCCTGAATTCATTATTAATGCATATCAAAACTTTGTTAAAAGCATTCGTGGCAAATATCCTAAGGCAAAAATAGTCTGCATTTTAGGAAGTATGGATGCTACCAGGACGGGCTCACCATGGCCTGTCTACATTAACAAGGCAATTGACGGATTACACGACAAAAATATTTATACGCATTTCATCCCTTATAAAAACACGCCAGGCCATCCGAATGCAAAAGAGCAGCAGGCGATGGCCGACGATTTGATTGCGTTTATGGACGAGAACAAGATAGTGAATTAGTCGATTTTGTTAGTTACTATCTCATCTAGCCTCTGATTAACAGGTCTCTGATAACTAACTAAGTCTCAATGTGCTCGATATCGTCGTCGTTTAGCTTTTCGCCAACCTTTTGCTGATCAGGGACCTCGTTGGGGCCGGGATTATTTATTTGGGGTTCGTTTTCATTATCCACCGTGCCTTCGCGATAGCCGGTTTCCTCATGAGGACGGTCATTCTCACCGTTGCCGCGTTCTGGCGGTTCGGGTTTTGGATTTTCGTTTGTCCAGTGAGCGTATGGCTGGGCCTTGGCATAATCGGGTGCGCCGTCCTGGTCTTTTGTTTTAAAATTACTGTCCTCCGGATGCTCTTCCATTGGCTCGGTGCGGGCAAAGTAGGCATTATTATATCCGGCTGTTCTGGAAGGATTGTTTTTATCGTCTCCGGCCGGAGTATTACTATTCTTACCGAAGCTATGTCCGCCCATAGCCTGACCTTCCTTAACCGGTTTCATATTACTTTCGGCTTTGCCATATAAGTTTCTTTCGAGCTTGCCTTCGTCAAGGTTTTTAGCTCCCTCCACGCGCCACGCATTGGGTTTATTGCTTTTTGTAGCTGAAAGGCCATGCTCGCCGTCCAGGTACGACTGATTAATTGCCATAGGATTGCTAATTGATGTATAACTAATTACGTTTTCGCTGCTATTTTGTTTTAAGTAAAAGTTAAGAAAATAAACAAAAAGTGTGGTTTAGTTAGATTGAAATACTATGCATACATAATATTTAATCGCTAAAAAAGACTACCTTTGCTTTACCAATTATCAACTATGAACAAAACTGTCAGTAGCGCTGATGAAGCCATTCGCGACATACGGGACGGCATGACCCTGATGCTGGGTGGCTTCGGGATGAGCGGCCTGCCCGAAAACTGCATTGCTGCGCTTGTGCGAAAAGGTGTTAAAGATTTAACCTGCATTTCCAACAACGCCGGGGTGGATGATTTCGGCATCGGACTGATGCTGAAACAGCGCCAGGTAAAAAAGATGATCTCGTCATACGTAGGTGAGAACGCCGAGTTTGAACGTCAGCTGTTAAGCGGCGAACTGGAAGTTGAACTAATACCTCAAGGCACACTTGCAACACGCTGTATGGCAGCTGGCTATGGTATGCCGGCAATATTTACACCAGCTGGTATTGGCACAGAAGTAGCCGTAGGAAAGGAAGTGAGAAACTTTAACGGTAAAGATTACCTGATGGAACTGGCATTCGAGGCCCATTTCGCCATCGTAAAAGCGTGGAAAGGAGATACGATGGGCAACCTTATTTACCGCGGAACATCGCGTAATTTCAATGCAGTAATGGCTATGGCCGGAAACGTTACTATCGCTGAGGTTGAGGAATTAGTAGAACCAGGGGAGCTTGACCCTAACTTTATTCATACGCCGGGTATTTACGTGCACAGGATTTTTCAGGGGAAGGATTATGAGAAACGGATAGAACAGCGTACAGTGCGTAAAAAAGTTTAATTTGGAAATTTGACAATGTGCTGATTTGAAGATGAAACCGCGAATAATGGCCTGAATACTTTTGAAAGTATGAGAAATGATAAAGACAACCTAATTGTAAATATAACTTTTGAATTTGCCTTAGAAATTATTGAATTTGTTGAAGAATTGAAAGGTCTGAGAAAATTTGTTTTGGCGAATCAACTATTAAAGTCAGGCACTTCGATAGGCGCTAACGTTAGAGAAGCTCAGAATGCCGAGAGCAAAAATGATTTTATCCATAAATTGAAAATTGCCGCGAAAGAAGCTGACGAGACAGAGTATTTTTTACTTTTATGCAAGCTCTCGAAAACCTATCCTTTCAATGAGGCTTTGATGGAAAAACTAAAATCGATTATCAAAGTTTTGTCTAAAATTATAGCCAGTTCAAAAAGCCAATCTTCAAATTTTCAAATCACCAAATCATCAAATTGAATAATGTTAGATAAAGATGGTATAGCAAAACGAATTGCTAAAGAAATTAAAGACGGCTATTATGTAAATCTTGGCATCGGTATACCTACGCTGGTTGCCAATTATATACCGGCCGGTATGGACGTAGTATTGCAGTCAGAAAATGGCTTGTTGGGTATGGGGCCGTTTCCATATGAGGGCGAAGAAGACCCGGACTTTATTAACGCAGGTAAGCAAACCATAACCATGCTGCCTGGCGCCGCTATATTCGATTCAGCAATGAGCTTCGGCATGATCCGCGCGAAAAAGGTTAATCTTACCATATTAGGCGCCATGGAAGTCTCCGAGAATGGCGATATCGCCAGTTGGAAAATCCCCGGCAAAATGGTAAAGGGTATGGGAGGCGCGATGGACCTGGTAGCTTCTGCAGAGAATATTATCGTGGCCATGCAACATGTAAACAAAGCAGGCGAGTCAAAGTTGTTAACACGCTGTAAACTGCCTTTAACCGGTATCAACTGCGTTAAAAAGATAGTGACTGAACTGGCCGTGCTCGACGTGTTGCCCGAAGGCGGTTTTAAACTGCTGGAAAGGGCGCCAGGGGTAACTATCGAACAGATTAAAAATGCTACTGAAGGGAAGCTGATTATTGAAGGCGAGGTACCGGAGATGGTAATTTAGTCCATAGTAGGTAATGGATGATAGACCCTGGTTTTTGTAACTGCTATGAACTATCGTCTATCGGCTAGAAAAGTTTTTCCCTCAAATCTCTGGAGATCTCTTCTGTTACGCAGATAATGTCTTCAGCTTTATGGGTGTTATTAACTATTACCCTGTCGCATTCATTCTTGTAAGGAAGCAAAAACTCTTTATAAGCCGGCACTACATGGTTTACCCATTTATACATCACATCATCATGCGAATAGCCGCGTTCTATTAAATCACGTTTCAGGCGGCGTTGCAGGGCAATATCGTCATCTGCCTCAATAAATACCTTTAGATCAAGCGTTTCAGATATTTTTTTGAAGTGAAGTATGAATAAGCCCTCAACAATAATAATAGGGGCGGGTTTTATCTCCAGCATTCTTGGAATGGCTTCCGAGTTATTAAAAGTATATTCTTTTTTCGTGATAGCCTTCCACGCCATAAGGCTTTCAATATCGGCTTCAAAATGATCGTGATCGATAGTATCAGGCAGATCGAAATTGTAAAGTTTATTTTCCTCTTTAGTCATATTGCCGGCCACCGGAAAATAATAATCGTCCTGCGATACCAGGCAAACTTCCTCAGGAGAAAAATGTTCCAGGAAACATTTTAGAAAAAAGGTTTTGCCGGAACCGCTTCCCCCGGCAATACCCATTACAAAAGGTCTATTCATTCGGGCTGCCGTAGCTGATGTTTACATGGAAACGTTTGTCCAAAGCGCCTAATGCGTCGGCAACATTTTTGGTCATCACTATAATAACGTCCTTTGTCGATTCATTATCAGTGAAACGTCCCACTACTTTAGCAAAAGTAGTACGGTTAGTCATCGGGTTGGTAATTTTTATTACAGTTCCTATCGGAGCGGTGCGGTGCAACACCAGTTTTTTGTTAGGATCCAGGCTGGGGTCATCAATCCAGGTAGCTGCCCCTTTTTCATCCTTTTCGTAGATGCCAAACTTGTTGGGGTTACTGATATGACGCTCAGCGCTGTCCTTTAAAAATGTGGCTGTTTTTAAATTGGAATCTTGTTTGGCAATCACACGCTGCGTGTCGGCGCCTGCAGCTGCCTGCTGCTGTGTTACCGTTTGTACGGCTTGCTGCACCTGCGCAACGGTTTGTGTATTTACCGTCGGCGTATTAGGGATCAGCAATATCTGTCCCGGCTGTAAGTTGGTAGAAGTAAGCTTATTAAATTTAGTAACCTGGTCTACCGTTGTACCAAAGCGTTTTGCTATAGAATACAAAGTCTCGCCTGCGCCAACTTTATATTGCGTGGGCGGTGTATTATCCTGTTGTACGGTTTGCTGGGGCTGTTGGGCTGGTTGTTGCGGCAGCTGTACATTTACCGCTACCGGAGCTTGTTCCGCCTGTTTGGGTTCGGGTTCTGGCGCCTCTTCAGCCTCCTCTTTATGCTTACGACGCTCAGCGGCCCGTTCTTCTTTAGCCTCGCGTGCTAGCCTGGCTTTTTTCTCTTTCTTGGTTTCGTGCTCCGGAACTTTTGCCTTTTTCGATTCTTTAGCAACAGATTCAGATTTTTCTTTCTTACTTTTTTTGAATGGAATATCTGTAGGAACGTATATTATTTTACCTAATGAAAGCGTCTCTTTTTTCGCGCCGTTAAATTTCATCAACACAGCAGGTTTGATATTGTACCTGTGACCGATTGAATAATAGGTGTCGCCAGCCTTAATTTTAAATACAACCATCTTCTTTCCGTCGTTGTTTTTCACGCCTATGGAATCTTTAACCGATGCTGCAAATGACGACGAAAAAGCGAATAACGAAACAAATAACAATAAGATCTTAAATTTCATAATGAACTATGGGTCAATAATTTATAGGGATAAAACTTTTAGTTCAGTTTTATTTTTTATGTAAATTAAACAGTTTTTATGCAATATAAACGCCTCCGGCTGGATTTTTTGTATAGCGGTATTCAATAAATCTTCATATACCAGGCAGTCTCCGTCAAATACAAATAGTGTTTGCACAAGCGTACCCGCCTTTAGCGCGTGCAAAGATACAATTCTAAAATTATTGTATTCAAGATAATGTACCCAATTTGCGTAAGGGTGAGGTATTGACAAGTCTGATGGGATATCATCAGCAAGTACCTGCCGGGGGATCTGTAGGTGATTTTGAGGTTCAGATTCGATGTATGGTTCGTAAATACGTGTGGCGGCGCCCGTTTTAATGTCGGCCAGAAATAACTTCCGCGGTTGAATCCGGCTGTCGTAAACAACCGGGCCCTTCGCCGTTAGGTGGTCGAAACTGTACGAAAAATTAGTCCACAGCGTTTCACCGTTAAGCGCATTCACCGCCATTAAACCTTTATGAGCCGGGCCGCTTTCTGACTGATAATAGTGGATAAGCAGCACACCATCCCAGGCTGCTTCTATACCTGTAAGCCAGCGTTCAGGAGTAGTCAGGTCATCAAAATAAATTTCACCTGTTTTTAAACCTACGGCACTAAAGGAGACTGACTTATCTTCATTATTCCTGATCTCAGCAAAAAGTATGTCATTGAGCCCATCGATCTCCATACGCCACACAGGGCTCGGGAATTGCTGGCTGATGTGTGGCGAGAGTGTCATAATTGCCTGCAAATATCCGGATAAATACCCGTTTTAGCTATCTTTGAAAACACAATTACCCAATCCTTTATAATAATCATAACACACAAAAACTATGAAAGCAGAAAAAATAAGCCTCGACGAAAAGAAAGAAAAACCTGTTGTTGACCATCTGAACGAATTGCTGGCCAATTATCACATCCACTATCAAAAAGTTCGCGGCTGCCACTGGAATGTAAAAGGAAATAACTTTTTTACGCTCCATCTTAAATTTGAGGAGCTTTATACAGCAGCCCTTACCACCATTGATGAATTGGCCGAAAGGATATTAACGCTTGGTAAGGCGCCTTACAGCACTTTTGCCGATTATATTAAACAATCGGCCATCGAAGAAATAAATACTATCGGCCTGAAAGATACCGCCATGGTAAAAGCTATCGTTGAAGACATGGCTACTTTAATTAAAATGGAGCGTGATCTTTTAGAAATTACCGCTGACGCAGGCGATGATGGCACCAACGACATGATAAACCGCTTTATGCAGTTTAAGGAAAAGAATACCTGGATGCTAAGGTCATTTATTAACGAAGACTAATTGATCTCGGAATTCGGATTTTAAATTTCGGAATTTTAGAAAAAGCCTGGTCGCGAGACGGGCTTTTTCTTTTTTTAAATTTTAATCTTAAAATCCTCTAATCCTGCAAATCTTAGTTTAAATTTGGCCTCTTTATAAAATATAGACATCTAATCAAAATAAATTAATATGAGCAAAGGGGTTGTAAGTAAGGAAGAAGATTACTCGCAATGGTATAACGACCTGGTTATTAAAGCGGATATGGCCGAATACTCGCCGGTTAAAGGTTGTATGATCATCAAACCTTACGGTTATTCTATATGGGAAAAAATGCAGTCTGTACTCGACGGCATGTTTAAGGAAACCGGGCACGTAAATGCCTATTTTCCCATGATGATACCGAAATCTTTTTTCTCGAAAGAAGCGAGCCACGTTGATGGTTTTGCCAAGGAATGTGCAGTGGTAACACATTATCGCTTGAAAAATGATGGTACAGGCAACATAATTGTGGATGAGGATGCCAAACTGGAAGAAGAACTGATTTTGCGCCCGACATCTGAAACCATCATCTGGAACACCTACAAAGGTTGGATACAGAGTTACCGCGACCTGCCTATACTGGTTAACCAATGGGCGAACGTGGTGCGTTGGGAAATGCGTACCCGCATGTTTCTGCGTACTTCGGAGTTTTTATGGCAGGAAGGCCATACCGCCCATGCTACAGCGGAAGAGGCTATTGCCGAAACCGAACAAATGCTTAATGTGTACGCCGACTTTGTAGAAAACTGGCTGGCATTGCCGGTAGTTCGTGGGCGCAAAACTCCTAACGAGCGTTTTGCCGGAGCGCTGGATACCTATTGCATTGAGGCATTGATGCAGGACGGCAAAGCTTTGCAGGCAGGCACTTCGCACTTTTTAGGACAGAATTTCGCAAAAGCGTTCGATGTAAAATTTACGAATAAAGAAAATAAACTGGATTACGTTTGGGCTACCTCCTGGGGTGTATCAACCCGTTTAATAGGCGCGCTGATAATGGCACACAGCGATGACGCTGGTTTGGTATTGCCCCCAAAGCTGGCCCCTACGCAAGTGGTCGTTGTGCCTATTTATAAGCACCAGGAAGAACTGGACAATATTTCCGCGTATGTTGCCGAACTTTCAAAAGAACTGAAAGCGAAAGGCATAAGGGTTAAATTTGATAACCGGGATACGCATCGCCCGGGGGCAAAGTTTGCCGAGTATGAGCTGAAGGGTGTGCCCCTGCGCGTAGCCATTGGCAGCCGTGATATGCAGAATGGTACGGTTGAGCTGGCCCGCCGCGACACCAAGACTAAAGAGACTGTTAACCAGGATGGTTTAGCTTCGCAAATAGGAGGTTTGCTGGAGGATATACAGCAGAACATTTTCCAAAAAGCGTTAAACTTCCGCGCTGAAAATACGACTGAGGTTGACGACTATGATGAGTTTAAACGTTTGCTGGATGAAAAACCAGGTTTCCTTTCAGCGCATTGGGACGGTACCCCTGAAACAGAGCAACGGATAAAAGACGAGACGAAGGCGACGATACGTTGTATCCCGTTGAATAATAAACAGGAGGAGGGGAAGTGTATTTTGACTGGGAAGCCAAGTACCCAGAGGGTATTGTTTGCAAGAGCATATTGACCGATTTTATTATTGCGGGCGAGGAACGAGCGCGGCAACCTCTTCACTATGTTTTGTCTGTTATGCATGATGACGAGGTTGCTTCGTTCCTCGCAATGACAAAGTTTGAGAGAATCTACAGGCGCGATCAGATATTGAAATGAATACTTCGATGTAATTTTTCTACTATGATCTATGAACCATTAACTATGAACCAATATGAAATTTGCAACTAAGGCTATCCACGCAGGTCAGGAACCTGACCCAACAACCGGCGCAGTGATGACGCCGATATACCAGACATCTACCTACTGGCAAAAATCGCCGGGGGCTAATAAAGGGTATGAGTACTCGCGTGGCACAAATCCTACCCGTAAGGCTCTGGAGAATTGCCTGGCAGCTTTGGAGAATGCACAATTCGGTTTAGCATTTAGCAGCGGAATGGGCGCAACTGACGCTGTGATGAAGCTGCTAAAGCCCGGTGATGAAGTAATTACGGGCAACGATTTATACGGCGGCTCATATCGCATTTTTACAAAGATATTCAGCAATTATGGAATCAAGTTTCATTTCCTGGATTTATCTAATCCGGAAATAGTGCGCGAATACTCAAATGCCAATACCAAATTAATCTGGATAGAAACGCCGACCAATCCGACTATGCAGGTAGTTGATATAGAGGCGATTGGTAAGATTGCTAAGGATATCAAAGCGCTGTTTGTGGTCGACAATACCTTTGCTTCGCCATATCTGCAGAATCCGATAGATATGGGTGCTGATATTGTAATGCATTCGGTTACCAAATACATTGGTGGCCATAGTGATGTGGTAATGGGAGCACTGATGATGAACGATGAAGACCTTTATAAGCGCTTATGGTTTATCTACAACGCCTGCGGTGCTACACCGGGGCCTATGGATAGCTTCCTGGTACTGCGCGGTATAAAAACGCTTCACCTGCGTATGAAAGCGCATTGCGAAAACGGCCGCAAAGTTGCCGAATTCCTGAAAACACACCCAAGAGTGGAGAAAATATACTGGCCGGGTTTTGAAGATCATCCTAACCATGCCATTGCCAAAAAACAAATGCGCGACTTCGGCGGCATGATCTCTATCGTTTTAAAAGATGCTGATTTGCAGGAGACCTTCCGTATAGCTTCAAACTTTAAAGTATTTGCGTTAGCAGAATCGTTAGGAGGAGTGGAGTCGCTGATTAATCACCCGGTAAGCATGACACACGGCTCGATACCGAAGGCTGAACGCGACAAAGCAGGTGTAGTGGACAACCTGCTGCGATTAAGCGTAGGGGTGGAGGATGCGGACGATTTGCTGGAGGATTTGAAACAGGCTTTAAATTAAAAGTTGCAGTAAGTAGTGGCGGTAGCAGTTATTGATTGTTCAACTGCTACTCTTTGCTGCCACGGCTGCTGATATGGAAATACAAGATATTAAAGCCTTTCTTGACAGTAAGGCAACCCAATACAACCGCCCTGATTTTATTAAGAACGACCCTATTTCCATTCCGCACCTGTTTACCAAAAAGCAGGATATCGAAATCATGGGCTTTTGGGCGGCTGTACTGGCCTGGGGACAACGTGTTACCATTATTAATAAGTGTAAAGAATTGATCAGCCTGATGGATGGCGCTCCTTATGATTTCATCATGAATCACGAGGAGCCCGATCTTAAAAAATTGCTGAAATTCAAGCATCGCACTTTCAACGATATCGATACGTTGTATTTTATTGCGTTTTTCAGGTATCATTATCAGCGCCACAATACACTGGAAGATGCTTTTATTCCCGCTAATGGCGGCTATTCCCCCTTTAGGGGATTAGGGGGCTTTCGGGACTATTTCTTCTCTCTGCCTGACTACCCACATCGCACCAAAAAACATATCTCATCGCCTTCGCAAAAATCAACCTGCAAACGGCTGAATATGTTTTTACGCTGGATGGTACGCAAGGACGATTGTGGTGTGGATTTTGGTATCTGGAATAAGATCAGTCCGTCTGAACTAATTATGCCCTGCGACCTGCACGTCGACCGGGTTGCGCGTAAGCTGAAACTCATCACCCGCAAACAAACCGACTGGCAAACTGCTGTTGAACTAACCGAACGCCTGCGTGAATTTGATCCGAATGACCCTGTGAAATATGATTTTGCGTTGTTTGGGCTGGGGATAGAGGAGAAGTTTTAAAAACAAAATTTAAAAAAACGAATTATTTGTCTAATTTTGTTGAATTAAAACTTAGACAAAATGAATTACTCTATATCTGACCTGGAGCAGCTTTCCGGCGTGTCTGTACATAACATCCGCATCTGGGAGCGGCGTTATGGTGCACTTACGCCGTCAAGGACATCAGGAAATGTCAGATTTTACGATGATGATCAGTTAAAGCGGTTGCTAAGCATTGCAGGGCTTTATCATGCTGGTCATAAGATCTCCAAAGCCTGTAGTTTGAGTGCCGAAGATATGGGTAAGCTTCTGCGCGAAGAAGTAAGCAGTACCTTGCCAACCGAGAACAGGTATAGTTATTTCATTTCCCAGATCATCAGTAACGCACTTGTTTTCAATGAAAATGGCGTCAATCAACTTATCACAAAATCTTTTGAACAGAGCGGCGTTACTGATACCTACAAGCATGTGATCTACCCGATGCTGGTAAGAGTGGGCTTAATGTGGCTAACTGAAAAGCTTTGCCCCGCACAGGAGCATTTCCTGTCGTCGATCATCAGACAAAAGCTATTTGTAGCAATTGATAGTATCCAGAGTAAAGAATCAACAGCTAAATCGAAATGGCTTTTGTTTTTACCGGAAGACGAAGATCACGATATTGGGCTTCTGTTAGCGAATTACCTGTTACGGTCGGCGGGTCATCAGGTTACCTACCTCGGCCCTAAAGTGCCCTTATCTGCAGTGGATAACACCGTGGCCGCGACCGGGCCGCAAAACCTGATGTTTTTTATGACACGGTTAAGACCGGTTGATGACGCGCAGTTATACCTTAACCGGCTAACAGCCTCATTCCCTGACCATATAATTTATTTCTCCGGTAATAGAAAAGTCCTCAGCAGTGTAAAATGTGCTGAAAATATACATTGGCTGGAAAGCCTGCCAGATTTCGAAAAACTAATCGGGGAATCGTTATGACGCGGCAAGAGCAAAAAAATATAACGGTAATTGGCGCGGGGTTTTCCGGTTTGAGTGCGGCGGCGTATCTGGCCAAATCAGGACACAACGTGAGCGTCTTTGAGAAAAATGCTGAAATTGGCGGCCGCGCCCGGCAAATCCATACCGACGATGGCTATGTTTTCGACATGGGGCCCAGCTGGTATTGGATGCCGGACGTCTTCGAACGTTTTTTTGCTGACTTCGGATGCAAGTCAACTGATTTTTACAGGCTCACAAAATTAGATCCTCAATACGCCATCATATTCGGAAAGGAGGATGTCATGGTCATTCCGTCAGATCTTGCAGCTATCGAAGAACTTTTTGAAAGTTTAGAGGCGGGGTCTGCGGAGAAGTTGCGCCTGTTTTTAAGGGAGGCCGGTTATAAATACCAGGTCGGTATTGATAGACTCGTCTATAAGCCGGGCAGGTCTCTGCTGGAATTTGCTGATGCAGAACTCATCCGCGGAATCTTCCGGCTACAGGTGTTTACTTCGCTCAGCAAGCATGTTCAGGCTCATTTTAAGCATCCGCAGCTAAGGGCGTTAATGGAGTTTCCGGCGTTATTTCTTGGCGCCGTGGCTGAAGATACGCCTGCACTTTACAGCCTGATGAATTATGCCGGACTGGCCCTTGGGACATGGTATCCTCAGGGAGGATTCGGGAAAGTTACGGCGGCCATGAAATCCGTTGCAGAAAAAGCAGGCGCCAAGTTCTATCCCAGTGAAGCTGTTAAAGGCTTCGAGACCCATCATAAGTTCATAAGTAAAGTGATTACCGAACGCGGAAACTACGAAACTGATGGAGTAATTGGCTCGGCTGACTATCATCATATCGACCAGCAATTACTTCCAGCCCAGCTTCGCAATTACGATCCGGGTTACTGGAAGAACCGGACTATGGCCCCTTCTGCTCTGATTTTTTATATAGGTGTAAAACGTAAGATTGAGCGCCTCATTCATCACAACCTGTTTTTTGATGAATCAATTGAAGTACATGCTGATGAAATCTATAAAAACCCGCAGTGGCCGTCAAAACCTTTATTCTACGTGTGTTGCCCATCAAAGACCGACGATAGTATCGCGCCCGCGGGTCACGAAAATATCTTTATCCTGATGCCCCTTGCAACGGGTATGAGAGACAGTGACGCATTACGGGAGATCTACTTTGAAAAAATTATGACGAGACTGGAAGCTTATTGCGGCGAAGCGTTTAGGGGGGATATTGATTATCTGCGAAGTTATTGTGTATCAGATTTTATAGCAGACTACAATTCTTTTGGAGGCAATGCCTATGGTTTAGCCAATACACTGCGCCAAACAGCGATATTGAAGCCTTCCATACGAAACAAACACCTCAGTAATTTATTTTTTGCGGGCCATTTAACCGTACCGGGCCCCGGTGTTCCGCCGGCTATCATATCGGGCAACGTTGCGGCAGCTCAACTTTTAAACTACCTGAAAAATTAGTGCATGAAAGAAAAATTCGACCGCCTGTCCGCAGAATGCAGTAAACTGACAACCCGTCGTTACAGTACCAGCTTTTCGCTGGGGATCAGTTTTCTGGATAAGGAATTGCACGATCCTATTTATGCTATTTACGGATTTGTAAGGTTGGCGGACGAAATAGTAGATAGTTTCCACGATTACAATAAAAGGCAATTGCTGGAGCAATTTAAGATGGACTGTTTTGAGGCCATTGATAAAGGCATCAGCCTGAATCCCATTCTAAATGCCTTTCAGGAGACTGTCAGGAAATATCAGATCGACCATCAATTGATCAGTCAATTCCTGCGTAGTATGGAAATGGACCTGGACGACCAGGATTATGACCAGCAAAAATACGAAGAATATATACTGGGGTCAGCCGAAGTTGTCGGTTTGATGTGTTTGTATGTTTTTACCGGTGGCGATAAAAGCCGTTATGAGGCTTTGCGGCCAAAGGCTATGCGCCTGGGGGCCGCCTTTCAGAAGATTAATTTTTTAAGAGACATCGGTGCTGATTACCTGCAGCTGAACCGGACTTACTTTCCGGAAATAGACCTGGCAAACTTTACAGAAAGCGACAAGAAAAGGATAGAAGAGGATATCGAAAAAGATTTTAAAGCCGCTCTGGAAGGAATACGCGAGCTACCACGGTCGTCCAGGCGCGGCGTTTACCTGGCCTATCAGTATTATCGCGAGTTGTTTGAAAAAATTCAGCTCTCCCGTGCTTGCGCGGTGTTCTCCAAACGGTTCAGGGTGTCCAACGGGCGCAAGTTACTGCTCCTTTTTGATACTTTATTAAAACATAAATTGGGCTGGATATGAAGACTTTAGCTATTATGATCTTATTTAGCATAAATGCGGCAGCAGCTAACTATGATATAGTGGCCGTGAGAACAGCATATGCGGCTGCCGCCAGGCATAGGTCCGGCCTTGCTTGTTTCAGGCAAATTCTTGCTACAGCGCCGGAGAATCCGGTGATTACCTGCTACCGTGGCGCCGCAGAGATGATGGAGGCCAGGTATGCTGTCAATCCAATAAGAAAATTATCTGCGTTTAATAAAGGTAAACAGATGATTGAAACCGGCATTGCTGCAGATTCAAACAATGTGGAGTGCCGGTTTATTCGCTACGGCATTCAGCGAAATCTGCCGGCTATGCTCAGTTACAATCATCAGCTAAGAACTGATAGCACCATGATTGTACAGCGACTTGATACCATCGAAGACCAGGACTTGAAAAAACGGATTTTAAACTTTATGAAGCAAAATTGACAATGGAGGAAGAGGTAATTTTAGTAGATGAAAATGACAACGAATTGGGCAGAATGGAAAAAATGCAAGCTCATAAAGTTGGCGCGCTGCATCGCGCAGTCTCCGTATTTATTTTTAATGGCGGCGGGCAGCTACTGCTTCAAAAACGGGCTGCTGAAAAATATCATTCCCCCGGAAAATGGAGCAACACCTGTTGTACGCATCCACGGCCCGGTGAGGCAAGTATTGATGCTGCACGCCGCAGACTGAACGAAGAGATGGGTATGGATTGCGGGCTAACTGCCTGGGGTACCCTATTGTATTGTTCAGCGTTTGACAATGGACTTATAGAGCACGAAAATGACCACATATTTATCGGCGTGACCAATTCTGTTCCGGTAGTCAATCCGGCAGAAGTTGAAGACTACCAATACGTGGAATTAAGAACATTGCAACAAAGTATTCAGCAACACCCGGATCGCTATACACCTTGGCTAAGTCTATGTCTGGATAAAATCGATCTTAAGAAAAAGGAAAATGAAAATCCTGCTTAATATATTAATTACTATAGTGTCATTCGGTTTGATGGAGGCCGTAGCATGGCTTGCACATAGATATTTGATGCATGGTTTTTTGTGGCGGCTTCATAAAGATCACCACCACAAGGAACAGTACGGGTTTCTTGAGCACAACGATTTCTTTTTTTTGATTTTTGCGACGCCCGGCATAGCTTGCCTTGCTATCGGAATTTACACGCCGGCAACTTATGCTTTGTTTATCGGACTGGGTATTACGCTCTACGGACTATGTTATTTCCTGGTACATGATATTTTTATTCATCAGCGAATAAAGTTATTCAGAAACAGCAATAACGCATACCTGTTGGGCATACGCAGGGCGCACAAAGTTCACCATAAGCATTTAGGAAAAGAAGACGGGGAGTGCTTTGGTATGCTGTGGGTGCCGCTCAAGTTTTTTAAAGAACAAAAGAGCAAAAACGCATGACCAGGCAAACTTACTTATTGATCGATCTGTTAAGCGTCCTTGTCCCGGTTATAGCTTCCTTCCATCCCTCAAGCCGGCTATACAGGCGATGGTATGCGTTACTCCCGGCAATCGGTGTCACTACGGTCGCTTACTGCGTTTGGGATGCATGGTTTACACACAAAGGTGTATGGGGATTTAACCGTGACTATTTGTTAGGAATCTATATATGGAACTTGCCGGTTGAAGAGGTACTTTTTTTTGTTTGCATACCTTATGCCTGCGTATTTACTTTCGATAGTGCATCAAAGCTGTTCCCGATAGAACGAGCTACAAGCCGGCTGAAATTTTTTAATTATTTCCTTGTAGCAGCTTTAGGTGCCCTTGTCATCATTTACTACCCGAATTATTATTCAGTCACTGCTTTTACCGTTCCCGCAGTAATCATTTTAATGGCTACTATCAAAGAAGTACAGTGGATGAGGCGTTTTTACCTGGTATATGGCATCTTAATGATCCCGTTTATGATCGTTAATGGATTACTGACCGGTACGGGTTTAGGGGCGCCGATAGTTTGGTATAATCCCGGCGAGATCATAGGCCTGCGTATACTAACTATACCTATTGAAGATGTATTTTATGGAATGGGCCTGATACTGATTAACGTGTGGATATACCAGGGAACACTCCATAAAAATAATCAGCCGGCAACTACACTGCAAAAAAAATAAGATTGATACTCACATGAGCGACACGTTAATAAACACAAAAAAATTATCCGCAGATGAGCTGCTGGACTGCATTGAAAAACAAATGATAGAATCTGCTAATACTCCGCTAAGACCGGATGCCTTTGATATGGATGATGATACGAAAATTGAACATATCGCGCATCATTTCAGGTCAATTATGGAGACGATGGGGTTAGACCTGGCTGATGACAGTTTAAAGGATACGCCAAAGCGGGTAGCCAAAATGTACATTAAAGAAATCTTCAGCGGATTGAACCCCGCCAATAAGCCTGAGGTAACCCTGTTCGAAAACAAATACAGCTATAACCAAATGCTGATGGAGCGAAACATAAGTGTAAAAAGTCATTGCGAACATCATTTTGTGCCAATTACAGGCCGGGCACATGTAGCATATTTCAGCAACGGTAAAGTAATTGGGTTATCCAAATTAAACAGGTTGGTTCAATACTGCGCGCAACGCCCGCAGGTGCAGGAGCGTTTGACGATACAAATTGCGGCAGAACTATCTGAAGCGTTAGGCACAGACGACATTGCTGTTATGGTAGATGCCTTTCATCACTGCGTTTCGTCGCGCGGAGTGGCTGATCCTTTCAGTACTACGGTCACAACAGAATTTCGCGGTAAATTTTTACAGCCAGATATCAGGGCTGAATTTTTAAAAATGGTTGAGTTATGAGCGTCGCAGGGAAAAACTTTGTAATTGTTGGCGGAAGCAGCGGTATTGGTCTGGCTATCGTTAAACGGCTCATAGATTCCGGAGCTACAGTTTACTGTTTATCCAGATCTGCATCACCGGAATGGCCGGCATCCGTGCATTATCAAACATACGATGTTTTAACAAATGATGAAGCAGACCTCGAGGGCTTTCTCCCCGATACACTTTCAGGAATAGTTTATGCTGTAGGCAGCATAGACCTCAGACCATTCCAGAGATTTACAATTGAAGACTTTAAACTTGACCATCATCTCAATGTTATCGGCGCAATAGCTGCAATTCAAAAGGTATTGCCAGCGCTAAAAGCCGCGGGCGAAGGCTCGATCGTACTGATTAGTTCCGTTGCCGCAAAGGTCGGTATGAACTTTCATTCCAGTGTATCAGCTGCCAAAGGCGCAATTAACGGCCTGACCCTAGCGCTGGCAGCTGAATTTGCGCCTTTAAAGATACGGGTAAATGCTGTTGCGCCTTCTTTAACAGATACGCCATTGGCATCACGGCTACTGAGTGACGAAAAAAAGAGAGAAAGCGCTGCGCAGCGCCACCCGATAAAAAGAGTAGGATCGGTTGATGATCAGGCGGCAGCGATTTGCTTTTTGTTAGGGTCAGACAGCTCGTGGATCACGGGACAGATCATAGGGGTGGATGGCGGCTTAGGAACGTTATTGAAATCTTGATGTATGGAAGAGTCGGCAGATGTAGTTATTATTGGAGCAGGGATTAGCGGGCTGACTGCCGCAAATGTCCTTAAAGCCAGCGGCAGATCTGTAATTGTTCTGGAGGCAGGCGATGACGTGGGTGGGCGCGTCAGAACCGATTACATTAATGGCTATCAACTGGACAGGGGGTTTCAGGTTTTACTTACTGCCTATCCTGAAGCGAAAAAACTGCTCGATTACAAAGCACTCGACCTGAAATATTTTGATCCGGGTGCAGTGATACTTAAAGAAGGCGGAATGACCACCGTAAGCGACCCCTTCAGAAAGCCCGCTCAATTATGGAATACCTTAACCTCTTCAGCCGGCACTTTTGCCGACAAAGTCAGAATGTTGACGTTGCGGCAAGGGCTTAAATCCCGTACAATAACAGATATATTCTCAGGTCAGTCAATTCCTACATTAAACTACCTTGAAGACTATGGGTTTTCACCGGCAATGATCAGGAATTTTTTTAAACCTTTTTTTGCCGGGGTATTTTTAGAAGACGAGCTTGCCACCTCTAGCATCATGTTCGAGTTCCTCTATAAAATGTTTAGCGAAGGCGGAACAGCAGTACCGGCTAAAGGGATGGCAATGATTCCCAAGCAACTGGCACAACCTTTAACAGCCAATATCAGACTGAATGAAGAGGCCGTGTTTTTGGAAGAGAGAACGGTGAGATCCGCAAAAGGCAATTCATATTTCTGTGATCATATTCTGGTGGCGACCGAGGCTTCCAAACTTCCTTATCCGTTAGTTAGGGATTTCGATTCAAAATCAGCCCATACCGTTTATTTCAGCGCTGAAAAGGCCCCACTCAACATACCTATGATCGCCCTCGACACAAAACCGGAACATATCGTTAATAACATTGCCATTATGAACAACGTTGCTCCGGATTATACTTCAGTTGGCGATGCGTTAATTGCAGTTTCAGTATTCGCCGGTAATGGCGATGTAAATACCATTGCTGAAAAGATTAAAGATGAGTTAAGCTACTGGTTCACCGATGCGGCTAATTGGAAACTTGTTAAAGCATATCATATTCCCTATGCCTTACCAGCTAAGGATAAACCGATCGACAGTAATACTTTATGGGCTTTTAAGGTCTCGGATAATTTATTCCGATGCGGAGACTATATACTGAACGGCTCCATCAACGGAGCTATGAAATCCGGGCGTCTGGCCGCGGAAGCGATACTTTCTGTTTAAAATATTTATTTCATGGAAAACCAGCAAATTGCATTAGTAACAGGCGTAAGCCGGAAGATGGGACTTGGATATGAAACCGCAAAACAACTGGCGGAAGCCGGCTATCGTGTGATTATTTCTGCGCGCGACGTCGATCAGCTATCTGACTTGTCAAATCAGTTGCGTAAGGAAGGGCACAATACATCTGCTCTTACTATTGATATCCTGAGCGATGAAAGCGTTAATTATGCTGCCAAAGAGGTTGCTGAAAAATGGCACCGGCTGGATGTGCTGATCAACAACGCAGGCGGATTTTACGATCAGGGCGGTTTACCAATGGAGCAATCTTTTGACTTTGTGCATAAAGCCTTTGAAACTAATCTGTTTGGGGCCTGGCGAATGATTAAAGCCTTTGTGCCTTTGTTGGAAAAAAGTGATAATGGAAGGATTGTAAATGTGTCCAGCGGCGCTGGCGCCTTCAGTGATATCGCCTTCGGCCTCATTGCTAAAGGTGATACCACGGCTTACGGATTAAGCAAATTAGCGCTGAATGGTTTAACGGTCAAGCTCGCCGCCGAACTTAAATCGAAGGGTATCAAAGTGAATGCGGTTTGCCCGGGTTTTACCGCAACATATCCGGGAACAGCGGAATGGGGTGCGCGACCGGTCGAAGAGGGTGCCAAAAGTGTAGTATGGGCTGCAACCTTGCCGAAAGAAGGTCCAACGGGCGGCTTTTATCGTGACGGAAAAAAACTTCCATGGTAGCTGGTTCTGATGTTGCAAGACCATTGATTTTGTCTCTTTGGATGGATGATATCGCGAAGCAATATTTTAATTACTTACGCCAAAAATATTTCCCCCCGGAGCGGAATTACCTGCAGGCGCATTTAACACTATTTCATGCGCTTGAGAATGAACAGGAAACATTGTCAGTTATCGAGCTTCTTACAGCACGTCAAATACAGTTCTGCTTATTGGCCGAACGTGTAGTTTCCATCGGGAACGGGACTGCAATCAAAGTTTTAAGCGAGGAATTGAACAAATTTCATTATGCGCTTCAGAAATCATTTACCACTGAACTTACCGCACAGGACAAACAAAAACTCTGGCCCCATGTCACTATTCAAAATAAAGTTGATGCCCTAACTGCGCAAAAAGTATTTGCGGGTTTGAATTCAAATTTTACACCCTTTCAATTTGATGCATTCGGGGTAGAACTGTATCGTTATTGCGGCGGGCCATGGGAGCTAATAAAAAGGATTAAATTTGGTGAACAATGAATGGAATTTGAAATGCGGTTTATGGCTCTGTAAGTAATAACAAGCCGATACAAACCACTCAGTAGGACTATCGCTGCTTGCGGCAACGATCGCTGCAATATTTTACATCTTCCCAAACCTTCTCCCATTTTTTTCGCCAGGCAAAGGGTTTGCCACAAACGGCACAGTTTTTAACGGGTAGATGTTGTTTCTTGATTTGATTGGGCATTGACAGATAAAACGCTAAACAAAATTAAACATTTCATATATGGCGATGGAAAGAAAAAATAAAGCATTAATTGGATTAGCCGCCGTCGCTGCGGCAGCAATTGCAGTAAATTTAGCCTCGTGTGTAACTATCCCCAAGGGAGCTAAAGCGGTACAACCTTTTGATAAACAGAGATACCTCGGAACCTGGTACGAAATTGCAAGGATGGATTTTAAATTCGAACGCGGACTTCAAAACGTAACCGCTACCTATTCTTTAATAGATGAAAATACGATACGTGTAGACAATAAAGGATATAGTATCAAAGATCAAAAATGGAAAGAAAGCATTGGTAAAGCAAAGCTGGCGGGGCAACCGTCGGAAGGGCGTTTAAAAGTATCGTTCTTCGGCCCGTTTTACGCAGGCTATAATGTGATTGCTATCGACCCCGAATATAGATATGCGCTGGTTGCCGGTAATAACCTGGACTATCTTTGGTTACTTTCACGCGATAAAACAATGCCGCAGCAGGTAAAGGATAACTATCTCGGCATAGCGCGGTCGTTAGGATACCAAACGGAGAAACTGGTTTGGACCAATCAGGGTAATTGAGCGCTAATTAATTAAGATTATAAAGCTTACATGAGCACCACTCTCCGTTTAATCCTGGGCGACCAACTGAACCTCCGGCATAGCTGGTTAAAAAAAATTGAGGACGATATTGTATATGTCCTGATGGAGGTCGGTCAGGAACAGGAATACGTTAAGCATCACATCCAGAAGATTCTCGGATTTTTTGCCGCGATGCGCAACTTTGCTCATCAGCTGGAAAAGAAAGGACACCGCGTGATTTATATTAAGCTGGACGACAAAAAAAATCAGCATAGCTTTACATCAAACCTTGATTTCCTCATCAAAGCAATCAGTATTACGCATTTTGAATACCAGCTACCTGATGAATACAGGCTGGATCAGCAACTCCGCGAGTATTGCCAAAATCTCACAATAAGTCATGGTGTAGCAGATACCGAGCATTTTTTAACGCAAAGAAATACACTCGCGGAACACTTTGGCGACCGTAAAAGTTACTTAATGGAAAACTTTTACCGGTATATGCGAAAACGCTTCTCTATTCTGATGGTGGCCGGCAAACCGGTTGGCGGCCAATGGAACTTTGACGCCGATAACCGCAATAAATATGATGGCAAGTCGCCCATTCCACATCGCCTGAATTTTGATCATGACCTAACCAGCATAAAAAAGATGGTAGATGATATGAACGTTAAGTATTTTGGAGAGGTCGATGCTGCGCACTTTCCGTGGCCGTTAGCTGAAAAAGAGGCGCTGAAATTACTATCGTATTTCTGCGAGCATCTGCTGCCGGATTTCGGTACTTACGAGGACGCCATGCTACAGGATCAGATCAGTTTATTTCATTCCCGTCTGTCATTTGCTTTGAATACTAAGATGATTACTCCCATGCAGGTGATTCAACAAGTGATCGCCGCCTGGGAAGCTCATAAAGAACGGATTTCATTGCAACAGGTAGAAGGCTTCGTCCGGCAGGTGATTGGCTGGCGCGAGTTTATGCGCGGCGTTTACTGGGCAAAAATGCCGGGATTCGGTGAGCTCAATTTCTTTAATAACGGGCGTAAACTCCCTGAATGGTTCTGGACAGCCGAAACAAAAATGAATTGTCTTGCTAAATGCATCGGGCAGTCGTTAGAACATGCCTGGGCACACCACATCCAACGCCTCATGGTTATCGGGAACTTCGCTTTGCTAATGGGTAGTGATCCTGATGAGGTGGACGCCTGGTATCTGGGGGTTTATATTGACGCTATTCAATGGGTGGAAATAACCAACACACGTGGGATGAGCCAGTTTGCCGATGGCGGGATAATTGCGTCAAAACCCTACATTTCTTCTGCAGCTTATATTAACCGGATGAGTGACTATTGTAAACACTGCCATTACGACTTCAAAAAGAAACATGGCGAGCGTGCTTGTCCATACAATAGCTTATACTGGCATTTTATCGATATTCATAGAGACCGCTTCTATAAAAATCCGCGCATGTCAATGGTCTACAAAAATCTCGATAGAATGGACAAAGACGAACTGGAAAAAACCTTAAATCAGGCCCGGAAATATTTGGACAATCCCGACTCTCTTTAAATATCAATGTTGTTTGCGAGGGGTAAACAGGATTATTTACCGATACAAAACTTACTGAAAATATTTTCCAGTAAATCATCCGTTGTAACTGCTCCCGTGATCTCACCCAGGTAATGCAGCGCTTGTTTAATGTCCATCGCCAGGAAATCGGAAGTAACATCGTCCATACCGGTAAGTACCCGACTGAGGGCCTCTTCAGTTTTTTGTAATGCCTCCAGATGGCGGATGTTGGTCACCAGCGTCTCGTCACCGCTGAGCTGGCTTTTAATTGCGGCCCCGTATATCTTGTTTTTCAGCTCGTCAATATGGAGTTTTTCTTTGGCAGATATGGATATGATGTCTGAAAATCCGTAGGCCGGGAAATCGATAACTGTAGGCGCGCCGTTCAGCAAGTCAATTTTATTAGCAACCAACAGCATATTAATGCCAGGGTTATGCAAGCGTTCAATATCCTGGTCAAGCTCTGCTTCTGTAATGGCTGACGCATCGTAAACGTAAATCAATAAGGCTGACTGGCTGATTTTTTCCATGGTGCGCTGCACGCCTATTTGTTCAATGGTGTCAGTAGCCTCACGAATACCGGCAGTATCTATCAACCTGAAATTGATCCCGTTGATATTCAGCACCTCTTCAATAGTATCCCGCGTAGTGCCCGGGATATGGCTTACAATTGCCCGCTCCTCGTTTAAAAGCGCGTTTAACAAGGTAGATTTACCGGCGTTTGGCCGGCCGGCTATAACTGTGTTTACACCTTGTTTGATGGCGTTACCCAACTCGAAAGACCGGATTAAACCGCCAATAACACCATTTATTTCAAGTATCAGCTTTCTAAGCTGGTTGCGGTTGGCAAATTCAACATCTTCTTCAGAGAAGTCAAGTTCTAACTCGATCAGCGATGCAAATTGCACCAATTGTTCGCGCAACTGTTGCAGCTGGCTGCTGAAACCGCCGCGCAATTGATTTAACGCCACTTGCTGCGACGCCTTAGAGTTAGAAGCAATTAAATCAGCCACGGCTTCGGCCTGCGAAAGATCAAGCTGGCCGTTTAAAAATGCACGCAACGTAAACTCCCCGGCCCTGGCTGAACGGGCGCCTTTTTTTATCAGTAATTTTATAATAGACTCAATGACGTACTGCGAACCATGACAGGATATCTCCACCACATTCTCCCTGGTGTACGAGCGGGGAGCGATAAATAAGGAAACCAGCACTTCATCCAAAACCGTCTCATCATCTGCTATGCTGCCGAAATGTATAGTATGCGACTCCTGTTTGGTTAAATCCTTCCCCCTGAAAACGCTGTTTGCTATCGTTATCGCATCCGGCCCCGAAAGGCGGATCACAGCTATTGCTCCGGTACCGGCGGCTGTGGCAAGAGCTACTATCGTTTGGTCGTTAGTCATTCTTTAATTGTCTGAACCTGAAATCAAGAGGAGATAAAGAACTGAAAATACAATTCAACGTTCTATAAAACCCGGTTAAGTACACAAAGTTCGGCATTTAAGTGCAGCTTTTTGTTGGCCATATGCCATAAATGCCTTTATCAAATAAATTGTAATTTTACCTTAGGGCGAAAACTATCCCCTACATCTTTGTGTTCGATTACCTTCCAGGCAATGTCGTGCTTAAATATATGTTTGGATGGTATTATGTGTATTGGGGTAAGAAACTGATGATCGTATTATCCAAAGTCGCAAAACGGCCGGAGTGGAACGGAATATGGATTGCCACCGAAATAGCGTACCATGAATCTCTTCTAAGGGAACTGCCTGAATTGCAACCATTCTTGTTAGAGGGCGCCGATAAGCTAAGTAACTGGCTGTTGCTGCCCGACGGCGCAGATGATTTTGAAACATCTGCTGTCAAAATTTGTGAATTGATTTCGCATTGTGATGCAAGGATTGGGCGAATTACGAAGAAGAGCCCTGCTAAAGTTTAACTTATCACAATATTCCATACTTTCGCCTCACTATGGTGACCTTTTTTGAAGCTTCGCTCGATAAAATTTCCGTGCATCATGTCGGCAACCCGGCTATTGATGAAATGTATTCGCTGTCTGATAAGCCGCTTGAGGTGAAGGATGAAGTTATTCCTAACCTGCTGATGCAGTATTTTCTGAAACCATTTGAGAAAGCTAACGAGGTCTATCATCTCACCCATAGCAGCGGCGATTTAAATTTGAACGAAATTCATCATTTTGTTACCCGGGTTTTTGAGCAGCCGGAAAAGTTTCACGAAGCATCGGAGCTCATTGCCAAATATCTTTTCAAAGTAACAACACATCCCAACATCAAAGGAGGTGAGGTATATGTGGCCTATTTCAACAAGGTACAGATTGAAGGCAGTCTGCTGGATTGTATGGGGGTCTTTAAGTCAGAAAACAAGGAGACTTATCTGAAGGTGTATCCCGACAAGGGCGGCTTCCAGGTTGATTACGAGGAAAATGCCATCAATATCAACAAGCTGGACAAAGGCGCCCTGATATTCAACACCCAAAAAGAAGACGGTTATAAAGTGGTCGTTATCGACAAGAATAACAATGGCCAGGATGCCGCTGTTTACTGGAAAGATGATTTCCTCCAGTTAAAAGTCCGCAACGACAGCTTTAATCAAACCACCAATACGCTTGGTATCTACAAGAATTTTGTCACGCAAAAACTGGACGAAGAATTTGAAATGAGCAAAGCTGATAAAATCGACCTGCTGAACCGGTCTATGAAGTATTTTAAGGAAAAGGAAACTTTTGACATGGATGAATTTGCCGGCGAGGTAATTGGAAACCCTGAAGCCATACAATCATTTAAAACATTTAAAAACCAGTATGAGCAGGAATTCGATACGCCTATTGCCGACACCTTTGAGATCTCGGAGAATGCAGTTAAGAAACAATCCCGCGTCTATAAAAGCGTTTTGAAACTGGACAAGAACTTTCATATTTACATACACGGCAATAAAGACCTTATTGAGCGCGGTTTTGATGATGGTAAAGCGATGAATTATTACAAGGTGTTTTTTAAGGAAGAGCAGTAGCGTTCCGTTTTCGTGCATGGAACACATGTTGAATTTGTGTAAATAACTGATTGTCAGCAATATATGATTTTTATGTTTTTTAATGTGCTGATAGTCAGATTTTTAATTCAGGGTTTACATGTCGGGTTTACACCGTAACCCCTGCCATCCTGAAAAAGTTTACACTTTTGATGAATAATCCTGAACTGAATTTAATCCATATCAATAATCTGATAATCAATACTTTATTATAATAGCAAAACCACCGCCTAAGGCGGTAGGTTAGGTGTGAAGGCTACGCCAGAAACCGCTATCTTAGTAATTGTGACGAAATACAGAAAATTATCTCATAGCTTTTACTATTGTGTTTACCATGTAGTGTGGACGCCGAAATATCGCTTCAGGGTATTGACAGATGTAGTAGCAGATACGTTAGAAAATAAAATACGGGCCATATGTGGATGGAAAGAAGTGGAGATATTGGAGATGAATATTCAACCCGATCATGTGCATCTGGTTTGTAGCATCCCACCAAAAATGAGTGTGAGCGATTTTATGGGGATATTAAAAGGAAAGACAGCACTAATGATGTTCAGCAACTACCCGAGTTTACGCAAGAAGCCCTATTGGGGGAATCATTTTTGGAGCCGGGGCTATTTCGTTAGTACGGTAGGAGTAGATGAAGAGCGAATAAAGAATTATGTAAAATATCAGGAAACAGAAGAACGGAAAGAAGACGGAACAACTGACCTGAAATTGTTTTAACGAACACCCCCTTCAGGGGTTAGGATAAAGCCCCCACCTTTGGTGGGGGTTATTTACTTGTAAATAAGCTTACAGAATCGAATACCTTTTCTGTACTGCGTTCTGGTTCCGCATAACAAAGTCTCAATCTTCATCTACCAAATACCACGCAGTTGGATTGTCTGTGGATAACACTGGGCGGCATGATCAAAAGATTGAATAATTCCCCGATACCGGCTGTAATATTTTAAGTAATCCGCAGTCATATATGTGCGACGGGCGATTTAAACTAAAACAGTAAACACCTTACAACACGGTTAACCAATTTCATATCTTTATGCCAAACACCAGGCGGCGTTTATTTTTGCAGTTAGGCGCTTATTTTCTCCTAACATTTCTCATCGCCTGGGGCGCCTGGTTCCCGGCGTTTTTACACCCTGATTCATTTAAATTGCTATCGTTTGGCGGCCTGTTCGCCCCGGCATTGTCGGCAATTGTTATCGTATCAGTAGCTAATGGCAAACAAGGAGTTAAAAAACTTCTTGAACGCTATCGGATACTTCGCTTTCACACGGGCTGGTATTTTTTCGCAGTATTGTTTGTTCCTTTGCTATTTATTATTGCCTTGTTGCTTAGCAGCGCGTTCTTCAATACAGAATTTAAGAATTTAATGCTCGCAGGGTCGCCCGCCGTTGTGCTGATTTCATTTTCCTGGCTCATGTTTATCAATTCAGGTGAAGAGGTCGGCTGGCGCGGATTCGCGCTGCCCAGGCTGCAGAGACTGTTGAAAAAGCCTGTGTACGCCTCGCTGGTATTAGGCATTTTCTGGAGCGCCTGGCACCTGCCGATTTATCTTGTACCCGGTCAGTCTTCCATTCCGTTGCCACTGTTTTTCTTGTTTACAATAGGTTTGTCATTCATTTATACAGTGCTTTTCAATAAAACATCCGGAAGTCTGGTCTCCGTGGTCTTGCTGCATGCGGGCACCGACATAATGCCGCGTATTTTAAACATCACGCTTTTCTCCGATCGTACGTGGCTGATTTTTGGCATACTGATATGGATTAGCGCAATAGTTCTTTTTGTTATTTTCAAAAACAAAAGCATGGTTGTTGAGGAATAACTAGAGGCAGGGCGCAGCAATAATTGACCTGATTTCATTTTTTTCATAAGTTATAACTTGATTTTGTTAATTAAGGTTGTATATTTAAGCCGTTAAACAATTAACCTTAAACCTTATGCGCAAAACCAATGTTATTATCTTGGGCGCTGTAATAATGGCTTTTTTTGTAAGCTTTTATGCATGCCATAATCCAACCGGTCAAACATCACCCAAAGAAGCAGCTGATTCTTTAAAAACGTCTGAAACTGCCCTTCGCGATTCGTTGCCTTACAATGTAAGTATTGCTAAAACCGACACCGTTCTGGATACACAGATCAGGCGTGAATTCGATAAGTTTTCCTGGCAGTCTTTTATCGCGTTGAACTGGCCGGCCGACAGTACGGAGAAGATTGGTGAGCATGGTGACAACAACACCGTATGGGAAACCTGGAAGGAAAATTACCAGGTATTTTTACCCGATGGCAGTAAGCCTGAACCATGGGATACCGCGAAACAGGGGCGGCAGAAACTTTTAGTTCAGGTTGGCAAAACGCCCACTGTCCTTACGGATGTTACGCAGCCGTTTCTTACCGGACCGCTGATCGATCAGAACGGGCAGTATACGCGCTTTCAGATTGTAATGAACAAGGAAATGTTTGATTACATTGATACCAATACCTTGTACAACTACCAGGGGCAGCTGAATTTTAAGAAAACTATCGATTTTCCGGGGGGCGATAACCCGACCAAAACATATGGCGCTATTATGGTTAAGGCTTCATGGAAGATAATGGGTAAAGGCGACGACCCTGCGCGTTTTCATACTGCAAAAGCCACTATTCATGTACCGGCAATCCCCGATCGTCATATTAAAGACACCACATTCCAGGCTGTGGTTGGCTTAGTGGGTCTACACATCGGCACCAAGAGTAAAACTAATCCGCAGTGGATATGGTCGACATTTGAACAAGTTGATAACTGTCCTACATTTGGTGAACCCGATAACGGCCATTACAATTTTTATGATAAATCAGCCACCGGACGAAAGATTAATAACAAACCAGACGAGCCCTGGGATCCAAACAGACCCGGACAAACCCCAAGTCAGATTGTCCGCCTGACGCCGGTTTTCTCCGGTACCAGGGCGCTGACGGATTCCATACACAAGCTTTTTACAGCCGTTAACCCTAAAAGCGTTTGGCAGTATTATGAACTGGTAGGTACGCAATGGCCCGTTCATGCGAATCAATTACCCGCAGGCGATCCTTTCCCTGTGTTTATGGCGAATGCTACACTGGAATCTTATATACAGGGAACGGTGAAAGCTGGCAAGGTAGTTTATACCCAGGGGGTCACCTCCAGCTGCATAGGATGCCACAATGGCGCTACCACCCTCGGTGGGCGTACCTCCGATTTTACTTACCTGCTGCGGACTGCTGCCGCTGTTAAACCAACTAAAAAATAAACGCCTAAACTTATCTGATATGACTTTAAATGATTTTGCTAATCTTTCAGTTGTGCTCACCGGTTATCCGTTAAGTACAATTCTGCCACAACTAGACACGCAACACCAGGCGGAGGAGTTCCTGGAGTTTTTGCAAACCCCGGGGAACGTGCCGGCCGGAGAAATGGATAATCTTGCTGCTGCATGGCAGAAAGCAACTGCAAGTGGTGACCCGGTTCAGGGCGTTAAGACTTATATAATGGCCGACGTAACGCTTGCCCGCCTGGCGCAAAATATAATTATGCTATGGTATTTGGGTGTCTGGTATGATTTGGCCACGCCCCTTACTACCGGTTCTTTTGCTATACAGGTAATTTCGGGTAAAGCCTACAAGAATGGCCTTGCCTGGGGAACCATGGGCGCTCACCCGATGGGGTACAGCGAAGAAAATTTTGGCTACTGGAACACAGTGCCGCCCTTTTTAAATCCGCAACCTTCAAACTAAACCTTACCTCATCATTAAATAACTATGAGCACAACACAAAATTATGATGCCATTATAGTTGGCGGCGGCTGGGCCGGCAGCGCCATTGCATGGAAGCTGGGCTTGGCAGGCAAAAAAGTATTGATTCTTGAAGCCGGCATCCCTTTTCAAAGTGATAACAGGGAAGAGTTTGTAGAGACATTTTTCCTGGCAACCGCCAAAACTCCCGAAGCGCCTTATACACAAAACTACAATGCACCGCGGCCGTCGGTGCTCGATATCAAACAAATTCCTAACCCTCCTGAGCCGCCCGCCGACTGTAGCAGTCCGATCGTGTCTATCGACAAAGGGGGCTATTTTATCCAGCAGGGCCCAATGCCTTTTGGCAGTACTTACGAACGACTGGCCGGCGGTACTTCCTGGCACTGGCTTGGAACCTGCCTGCGCCTGGTACCGAATGATTTTAAACTTAAAAGTACATACGGAGTGGGAGTCGACTGGCCAATCTCGTACAATGATCTGTCGCCTTATTATGATGAGGCGGAATTTGAGATCGGCGTATCCGCCGATGTAGATGAACAAATGATACACGGCATAACCTTCAGCCCGGATTATATTTATCCCATGCAAAGGATTCCTCCCAGTATCCTCGACCAGGTTTTGACGGAAGGATTAAAAAACGTAGCGATTGATAATAACCCTTTAACTGTAACGGGAACCCCGGCCGGCCGTAACGGGGTGTCGAACATCATGAACGACGGAACAGTTTACAATAATGGCCGCCGTCTTTGCCAGGGTAATACCAACTGCACACCGATATGCCCTATCCAGGCTAAATATGATGCAACCATTACGCTCAATAAAGCCCTGCAAACAGGCAATGTTGATATCCTTTACCAAACTGTTGCCAGCAATATCCTTATAGATACAGCAACCGGTGAGGTTACGGGTATCGAGTATAAGCAATATGAAACCAAAAATGGTCCGCAAACGGGTTCAGGGACGGCCACAGGGAGTAAGTACATTATCGCTGCGCATGCTATAGAAGCGGCCAAATTGCTATTGATGTCGAACAGCCAGCTGCCAGCCGGTGTAGCCAATACTTCGGGCCAGGTAGGGCGCAACCTGATGGACCACCCGGTTAATTTAAGCTGGGGCAGTATGCCTGATCCGGTTTATCCTTTTCGCGGGCCACTGTCGACTTCCGGCATCGAAACCACACGCGACGGAAGTTTCCGGAACACACGTGCAGCTTACCGTATCGAGATAGGTAACGAAGGCTGGAACTGGCCGGCCGGCTCACCGTATACACAATTGCAAGGCTATGTGGGGGAGCAGGGATTATTTGGGCAAGACCTGATCAGCCAGATACAACATGATTTTGTTCGCCAGTTCAGGCTTGGCTACCTGATAGAGCAACTGCCCGAAGAAACCAATTACATTGTTCCGTCAGCAAATTGCAAAGATAACTTAGGCATCCCTCGCCCTGAGATCCATTATAACCTTGACGACTATACCCGCGCCGGATTCCAGGCCGCGGAACAGGCTACTGTTACAATTTTCGGAGCGGTAAATGCAACACCGAGCACAGCCAACCGGGTAGCAACAGGAGGCGAGTTTACGTATCAAAATGAAACATATTATTCTAATGGTGCGGGCCACGTAATGGGCACTCACCGAATGGGCGACGACAAAACTACATCGGTAACTGATGCCAATATGAAAAGCTGGGATCACGATAACCTTTATATCGTCGGCTGCGGTTCATTTCCTACAGGCGCTACCGCCAACCCTACACTAACTATGATGGCCCTCGCATTTAAAGCATCTGATGCTATTATAGCGGATTTGGATTTAAATGCATAAATCTTGACCAGTACGGAATGATCCATGATACCGGCGGTGATCACAGCCGGTATCATTACCGAATATTCCTGCCACCCGACGCTCCATTGGGCATTATTTTCAAGACTCTCTTTTATACTCGTCGATCTCCTTCAAAAACTCCATGGCTTTAGCCAGTCTTTTACCCCCAAGGTTTTCGTTAAAGGCTTTCACCCATTTGATATGGATATTTTTATAGGAAAGCTTTTTATATAAATAGATCGATGATATAACAAAAACGGTGACTACAGAAAGATTGATCACCCAAAACTGAATTCCGGCATGCCTTACAAGATCCTGGTTGTACCAAAATATGCACCATAACGGCGTTTGCAAAATCATTATACGACTGGTATTACTAAGTGACGTCTGTATGGCCGCCAGCCGTTGCTGTGCGTCAGTAACATTGCCGGTAATATTAACACCGTTTAATAAGGAAAGGTGCCGGATATAGGATGCCACAGCGAAGATATTAAAAACCGCGATCAGGCCGATGGAACCTGCGAAATACAAATTAGCCCGGGCGTAGAAAGCAAAAAATAAAAGTACTGTTATCCACAATATACCCAATACCAGTCCGGCTATCTGCTGACGCCTGAAGGCGCCGATGTTATTTTCCGCTTTTTGTGCCTGCAGTTCGCAGATTATTTTCTGGTTAAGCTGCAGGGATTGTTCCAGCTTTAAGTCGTATGCATGCCACAGTTGTTTTATATCTGCTTCTTCCATTGTTTTAGCTATTTATCTTTGAGAATTTTTGTTTCAGTTGTTCTTTTATGCGGTTGATTTTGGTGCGGATATTGGTCTCGCTTAAACCTAATATGTCAGCCATTTCTTTTCCACTACGTTCTTCCAGGTAAAGCAGCATCAGCGCCCTGTCAAGCTCCTTTAGCTCGCTGATAAACTTTTGCAACAGGTTTAACTCATGCTCCCGCTCCATCAAAATATCTTCGCCGGCAAAGTCCATTACACGATCGGGAATTGGGCCGGTAACTTCGTTATGGCTTTTTTCTTTGCGATAGGAAGCTATAGCCACGTTTAGGGCGACCCGGTACATCCATGTTGAAAATTTACTTTTGTTGTCGTAACTGCCGAAAGAGCGCCATAGCTGCAGGATGATTTCCTGTACCAGGTCTTTTTTGTCTTCTTCATCTTTTTTAAACGAGTTGGCTATCTTGTAAATGATGCCTTTGTTTTTCTCAATTACAGATAGAAATAACTCGTCGCGCGTAGGTGTACCCATTAATTTGCTGTGCTGTACTAATTTACCTGATAGTTTACACAATTAGTAGCAGCCCGGCGCGGAATGTCACAGGCAACAGCAAGAATCTGTTAAATAATTAAATGTTGATTACAGGCAGGGGGTACTTAACCCTGCAAGCCGCATAAACCTGCTATTCGGTTTAGTGCAGCCTTAACAAACCGGCTGATATGATGTTGTAAATAGCGGATAGTAGGTGTGTTTTTTTTTTAAAGAAGAGCATGATAAAGCACGCGCAGACAGGCTATCGTGATTCATAATGCATCAGAACATTTGTTAATCACGTCAGCCGTCATTCAAGGTGCCATGTATGTAATACAGACATCGTCTTTATTTTGGTTCATAGTTGATAGTTTATGATTCACAGCTGCTGCAAACATTCGTCGGTCATCAACTATCATCTATGAACCATCAACTGCTTATTATTCCCTTATCCAGATATTTCTGTAGCTAATAGGCGCGCTTTTATCGCCATGCGCCTGCAAGCGAAGAGGCGCGGCGCCATGCTTTTGGTAAAAATGTTTTTTGTCGGTAGATGTAAAGCCATGTATTTCAGTATTATTCTGCACCATAACGCCGTTAAAGAAGACAGTAACGCGTGCAGGAGATTTTACGGTTCCGTCATCATTAAACTCGGGCGCAGTATAAGCTATATCGTAAACATTCCATTCGCCTGGCTTTTTGCAGGGATTAGCCAACGGTATCGATTCGCGGTAAACGCTGCCGGCCATACCGTTAACATAGGTTTTATTTTCGTTATTATATACATCCAGCACCTGTATTTCGTACCGGTCTGACAGGAATACGCCGCTGTTACCGCGTGCCTGTCCCGAGCCTGTTATATCGGCCGGTACTCTCCATTCAATATGCAGCTGATAGCTGGTGAAACTGCGTTTGGTGACAATATCCCCGGCCGATTTATTAACTGTTACTATGCCATTGGCAACCGTCCACTTCGCCGGTGATTTATCTTGAGATGTCCACTCGTCCAGGTTTTTGCCATCGAACAAAACAATTGCATCAGACGGGGCATTGCCAAACGTTGCAGCAGGTACCACTACATGCGGAAGCGGCGAGTAAACTTCAGCATTGTCCGGATTGGATGAAGGGAGGTTAGCCTTATTGATTTCGGCTGTCTGGGCGTGAACGATCGTTGTGCTTAACAACAGCAGGCCGGCTGAATAAAACAGGGGGTTCATTAACTTCATAGGGTAATTAAATTTTGATTAAATAGACGATATGTTTCAATTTTAAAGCAAGTTATACATTATTAAAATATTTTTATAGTTCAATCGTCAGCCATTTAGCTGCGGCAATAAACAATTAACAGCCAAAGCGCTTTTGTATCTATGAGAACACGACTTCCGTTTATTATACTGGCCTGGGTACTTGCCGATGTTTATTTTTTTCGTGCCGTTGAAACCCTTACCAATAATCCTGTTATTTTATGGGGTTATTGGTTGATCGATATGCTATTGGTGGCAGGTTTTGTATCTTTAATGAGCCGCACCCGCGCTAACAGGCCTCCTGCCGATCTGATTGCCGTGCTAATGGCGGGCACCCTGCTCACTTTCGTACCAAAAGTTTTGTCTATCCCGGTTTTAGTGATTGGAGATATTACGCGTCTGATTCGTCATTTTCCGCCAAGGAGTATATGGGTCAGTGAGCTTACTATGGCAGTTGCCGCTTTTGTATTTATCAGCCTGCTATATGGTATGACAGGTGGCCGTCATCGTTATAAAGTGCATCGGGTAACGCTGAAATTTGAAGACTTGCCAAAAGAATTTGATGGATTCACCATAACCCAGTTATCCGATATTCATGCCGGCAGCTTCACCAGTCGCAGAGGCGTTGAAAAGGGGATCTCGCTGGTAAATAAACAAAACAGCGACATGATTTTATTTACTGGCGACCTGGTAAATAACAAAGCCAGCGAAATGGAACCATGGATAGAGTTATTCGCAAAGCTTAAGGCTCCTTTCGGCAAGTACTCGGTTTTGGGTAACCATGATTATGGCGATTACATCAGTTGGGAAAGCGAAGAAGCAAAAAACGACAACCTTGCACAGCTGAAACAAGTACATCAGCAAATAGGATTTAATTTACTGTTAAACAGCGCAGTGCAAATTAAAAAAGCCGGCGCGGCGATTGCCCTGATAGGAGTAGAGAACTGGGGAAAAGGCGGCTTTCATAAATATGGCAGCTTAACGAGGGCTACCGCCGGCGTGGCAGATAATGAATTTAAAATATTGATGTCGCACGACCCGTCGCACTGGGAAGCCAAAACCCTGGAACATGAAAAACATATTAATCTTGCGCTCGCAGGCCATACACATGGCATGCAGTTCGGCATAGAATTGTTTGGCTTTCAATGGAGCCCGATAAAATATATGTACCCGCAATGGGCAGGCCTTTATTCGCATAATGGTAAATACCTGTATGTTAACCGAGGGTTTGGATTTTTAGGATTTAAAGGCAGACTGGGTATATGGCCCGAAATAACGGTAATTACTCTGAAGAAAAAATAGCGTTTGAAAGAATAAAGACAGTGTTTTTAATTTGTATGTATTAGGCCGGCAATGTTAATGCTCTTGTCTCAAATTAAATTGTTTTTTAAACAAAACTGTTTAAAAACGGCTGATGTTTTTATAAGACAAGATAAAAAACTATCTTTCAGCCTCAATTATATCAACCAAATAATCATCATGAAAACTCTGTCTATGTTTGGCCGAAGATACGTTACACGTTTTTTCCGGTCGCAAATTATGTTAATGCTTGCGCTGTGCTGGGGCGCTCAATCTTTTGCCCAGGAAACTATGAAAAAAGACCCGGACGTAATCGGCCGCTGGGATTTAACAATAGATAAGGACGGCAAGGGGATACCTTCCTGGCTGGAAGTGCAAAAATCCGGAACACATACGCTTATAGGCCGGTTCTGTTATGCCTTTGGCAGCGCCAGGCCTATATCGGAAGTTAAGGATAATATGGGCAAATACAGCTTTTCTATCCCGCCCCAATGGGAAGACGGCAAAAGCAATATGGATTTTCAGTTTGAGGTAAGCGGCAACCAGATCAGCGGTACCATGGTCTATACCGATGGACAAACCTACCATTGGACGGGCGTACGTGCACCGGAGCTGATCCGTACCAAAAAGCCGGTGTGGGGAACTCCGGTTAGATTGTTTAACGGTAAAAATACAAAAGGCTGGCATGCTGATGGCAAAAATCAATGGATAGCAGAAAACGGGATATTGCGCAGCCCTCATTCAGGTGCAAACCTGATAACCGACAAGACTTATAAAGACTTTAAGTTGCATATAGAATTCCGTTACCCGCAGGGCAGCAACAGTGGCGTGTACCTGCGCGGACGTTACGAATTACAGGTTATAGACACTAAAAGCGGCGAACCGGAACCTATCAATAACCAGTTCAGCGCCATATATGGCTTTTTACCGCCCAACAAAATGATGGCGAAAAATCCCGGCGAATGGCAGTCGTATGATGTTACGCTTGTTGGCCGTATGGTAACGGTTGTGGCTAACGGAACCCCTGTAATCATCAACCAGATAATACCCGGCATAACCGGCGGCGCCCTAGACAGTAAGGAAGGCGAGCCTGGTCCGATATTTATACAGGGTGATCACGGACCGATAGACTATAGAAATATTATTATTACACCGGCAAAATAAAGGCCGCTATCCGTTTTGAGACAACGCCCTGCAAATCAACTTGCGGGGCTTTTGATTTTTAATGTTCTGGAAAACGCAATCGGCTAGGGCCATGTTTGACAAGATTCCTTGCCGAACATTATTCCGGATAAGAGAGTGGTTGTACCAGTTAACAATCGCATGGATAGATCAGCGGCCATACCTGCAACTATTTGAAGTCCTGCCTATTAATCTTCCAGTAAATGCTTCAGGTACAACCCTGGATTCTCCAGAAATGATTTTGTCAAATAAAAGTGCTCAGTAGTTTCGTAAGTCGTTTCGTTAATGCCGTGTTCATCAAATTGATAAATGGTAGAACCGGGGTAGCAAATAAGTATGGGAGAATGGGTAGCAATTATAAATTGTGCACGGCCACCGCGTTCGAGTTCATTTATTACTGACATAAACGCCAGCACTCTCGCTGGTGAAAGAGCTGCTTCAGGTTCGTCAAGGATATATATGCCGGTTTCGAACTTGTTATTGAACAATGACAAAAATGACTCTCCATGCGATTGTTCATGTAAAGACCGGCCGCCATAAGCATTGAGAATGCGTGCATCGTCTATCGCCAATTCATCTATAAAGGACGCGAAATTGAAAAAACTTTCAGCCCGCATAAAAAAGCCGTCATTTATTTTGCGCGGTGTCCATGAAAGCCGCAGGTAGGACGCCAGAGCTGATTCATAGCCTGAAAAACGGTGGCCGGTGTTTGAATTATGATTGCGATTGCCGCCCCTTAAGCTAAAACCGCATTGTTCTGCGATACCTTCCAGTAAAGTGGATTTTCCTGACCCATTTTCGCCCACAAAAAAGGTCACATTCTTTTTTAGGGGAAGTTGCAAACCTCTGTTAAGGCTGGGTATTTGCCGGATGTAGGTGGCGTCCTGCAACACGGGAAGCGATATGTGGGATAGGAAGGGCATAGAATTGAACCTTTGCAGATAACAAACTTACAAATCTTAGTCGCATTCAAAGCAGTTATATAAAATCATATATAACTATCAGTTATGCATTCACTATATTTAATTTACCTTAATGTATTTTAAGCCTTGAAGGTCGTTGTGAAAACTTTTAACGCTGACGGTAAACTACCCAGGAGTGTAATTTTCCGTCTTGATGAATTTATAAATTTATTGATTTATGCAAGCCGACGTTCTGGAATGATATAGCATCACCACTGTATTGTTACAAAAACAATACGGGAGTTAGCAGATTTTTTATCAATTTTAAATATCACTTCCCCTATACCACTTATAAACCAATATTCATGAAAAAAGATCAACTCTCAGCCACTCCTTTGGCTATTGAAAGCCGACCAGGTAAATCAGAAGAAAAAAAAGGTATCGGTCGCCGGCAGTTTATTAAAACAGCCGGAGCAGGCGCCCTGGCATTCAGTATTATTCCGCGTCATGTGCTGGGCGGTGCTGGTTTTACAGCGCCGAGCGATAAGTTAACCCTCGCCTATGTAGGGTGCGGCACTCAAGGTCTTCGCGAAATGCTGCCTATGCTGGCAGTACCTGAAATACAGATTATTGCTGTTTGCGACCCCAACCGGGATGCGGTAGGTTACAGGGATTGGTCAAAAACAGGTCTCCGCGACGAGATCAGAAGGGCTATCAATAAACCTGATTGGCAGCCGGGCGGTGAAAATATTATACCGGGCGGCAGGGAGGTTGGAAAGAACGTTGTGGATAGCTATTACGGTAATGTCCGTGCCAGCGACGATTTTAAAGCTTGTACTGCTTATGCGGACTATCGCGAATTGCTGGATAAGGAAAAAGATCTGGATGCTGTGAAGATCATGACACCGGATCACCTGCATGGCCTGTTCGCGATGGCTGCATTAAAACGCAATAAACACGTACTGATGCACAAACCGCTTTCAAACCGCTTGCTGGAAGGCAAGGCGGTTATTGAATTAGCGCGACAGAAACCCAATGTGGTTACCCACCTGGTGCCATGGGACTCAAATGGCTCCATGGAACAGGTAATGGCCTGGATAAATGACGGCAAAATCGGCAAATTAAGAGAGGTTCATAACTGGACAAATCGCCCGGTATGGCCGCAATATCCAACCTTGCCCGCAGAAAACGTGCCTGTTCCCGAGGGTCTTGACTGGAATCTTTGGCTCGGACCGGAGGCCGACAGGGCATACTCTCCCAATTACACCAATATGGTTTTCCGTGGCTGGTACGATTTCGGCGGAGGCTCCATGGCCGACATGGGGCATTATAGCTTATGGACAGTGTTTAATGCATTAAAACTGACTTCCCCTGAAGTGGTGGTTCCCAATTTAACGCATTATGTAGGTATGGGCGATCATGTTCCTAATTTTGTACGTAACGATTTCTCATTCCCGCAGGGATGCACCGTTAAGTTTAAATATCCTGCTAACGGCGACCGCCCGCCTGTCGACCTTTATTGGTGGGATGGCGGTATAAGGCCAACCGTACCTGAGGAACTAATTGCTATAAACCAGGATGACCTGCCTGCCGAAGGCATGATGTTCATAGGTGAAAAAGGCAAAATAATTTCCGGCTTTTACGTTGACAACCCAAGGCTTTTCTCAAAGAAAAAGAAAGAGGTGAAAGCCGTGAACCCGGTTGTTGATTCCACCAGGCACGATAAGATGGTAGATGCCTTGTCGCTGTTTGCGAAAAGTTGCAAGGCAGGCGCGCAGTATCCGGGCAGTTTTACAGAGGCTGAAGCGCTAACGGAGGCTGTAAACTTATACGCCGCATCGCTCAGGGCCCAGAAGGCACTGAAATATGATGCTGCATCAAGGCAGATCACCAATCTGCCAAGCGCCAACAAATACTTAAAAAGGGATTACCGGACTGGCTGGGACCCGGCTACCATATAAACGAGAATTGACGCTAATCGAATAAATCATACGAATCAGAAGATTATGAACAGAAGAGAATTTATCGGGCATGGCGCAGTAGGGGCAGGAGCGGTGCTGCTGATACCCGGCTTCCTGAAGGCTGCCGGCAAATATAAAACCCCAATCGGTTTCCAGACTTTTCCAATCCGCGACGTATTGGCAAAGGATTTTGCAGGCACTATGAAAATGATGGCCGGATTAGGTTATCAATATACCGAAATGTGTTATCCCAAGGGCTACGCAGGCGCAGGATTTGGTCCGCTGGTTCATGTAAAAACGGCGGACATCAAAAAAATGATAGAAGATGCTGGTCTGCATTGCCCCAGCTGCCATATCGGTGTCGGCAGCCTGAAAAGCAATTTTGGCGAATGTATGGAATTTGCTCATGGGTTGGGCCTGTCACAGATTGTAGTTCCCGGTCTGGAGACTCCGGGCAAAACTATAGAAGATTATAAAACCGCATCGGATGATCTGAATAAACTGGCTGAAAAAATTAAAGGCGAGGGGATGGACACAGGCATGCACAACCATAGCGGCGAATTTAAAATGCTGGACGGCGAACTGATTTACGATGCCATTATGGCCGCACTCGACCCTAAGCTGGTGAAAATGCAATTCCAAACCGAAGTAATAACGCTGGGTTATAAGGGCTCTGCCTATTTTGAAAAATATCCCGGCCGATTTATATCCGCACATTTGTCAGACTGGACCGCAGATAAAAAACAAGTCCCCATCGGCAAAGGCATTATCGACTGGAAAGAGTTTTTTGCTGCGGCCAAAACAGGCGGGGTTAAAAATTTCTTTGTCGAAATGAATATGGATACATATAAGGATAGTGCAGAGTATATTCATAGATTATTAGGATAGGTGATGAGTATTAAAAATACCGATAATAACAAAGCCCTCCCAAAGTTAGGAGGGCTTTGTACCCAGAGCCGGGGTCGAACCGGCACGGCCTTGCAGCCATTGGTGTTTGAGACCAACGCGTCTACCGATTCCGCCATCTGGGCATTTTGGTAGAGAACGGGGCTTATTCCGTTCCGAATCGGGATGCAAATGTATCTAAACTCTCTTTAATACGCAACAGGTATTTTTGTCTAAAATAAAAATCTGCAATTTCATTCAGCCGGCTTTCCTTCGCAGTATCGTCCAAGGACTCGTAACCTGATGATGCTTGGGCGATACCTTCTTCTATATCGCCCTCAATGGCAAGTACTTCTGCGGTTATTTCGCCCAGCTGTTTTGCGTCATCAACTTCCATCAGCCGCTCATTGATGTCCATCATCTCCATCAAAAAATCTGCCGGGAGCTGCGGTTTTGCGCCTTCTTCCAGCAAATTATGGCTGCGCAGAATATATTCCAGGCGCTTATATGGGTCGGTTAAGGTTTGATGGGCTTTATTATTGAGTGTAGAAAGCTCCAGGATTTCCTGCTGCTTTTCGTCGCTTTCGTTAGCATGAAAATCGGGGTGATATTTCTTGCTTAGCTCGTAGAACTTCTTTTTAAGATGAGCGATATCTGGATTGAATGATTCGGGGATATTATAAAATTCGAAATAATTCATGATGCAAAGGTAGTCTGAAAAGTCCAAAAAGTCGGGAAAGTTCCTAAAGAAGTCAATCCAGATGATAATAGTAAAGCGCAGCGTCTTTCCGGACTACTGACTTTCCCGACTTTCGGACTAAAACAATTATCTTTGTAAATTAATTCCCACATCTATGTTATTCGATCAGATACGGCAAAAGCCGTTCTTTATATTAGGTCCCTGCGTAATGGAAAACCAGGAACTGCTGTACAACGTAGCCGAAAAGGTTGCGGAAATAGGGCAGAAGTACAATGTGCCTGTGATATTTAAATCGTCATTCGATAAGGCAAATCGTACCTCTATTCATTCATATCGCGGTCCGGGGCTCGAAAAAGGCATCGAAATGATGCAAAAAGTTAAAGAACGTTTTAACCTGCCGCTGATAACCGATATTCATGAAAGCTACCAGGCGGCCATTGCCGGTGAGGTATTTGACATATTGCAGATACCTGCTTTTCTTTGCCGCCAAACCGACCTGCTGGTTGCCGCAGCCAAAACCGGAAAAATAGTGAATATCAAAAAGGCACAGTTTCTTTCCGGACAGGATATGTTTTATCCTGCACAAAAAGTAGTTGAGGCAGGTAATAACCAGGTGGTACTAACCGAACGAGGTAATATGTACGGCTACAATAACCTGGCTGTTGATTTCAGGAACATTTACGACATGAAAAGCTTTGGTTACCCTGTTTGTATGGATTGTACGCATTCTGTACAGCGGCCCGGAGGGGCGGGCGGTAAAACCGGCGGCGACCGTACCTTTGTACCCATGATGGCCCTTGCCGCCAAAGCTTTTGGCGCAGACGGTTATTTTATGGAAACACATCCCGACCCGGATCACGCCCTGAGCGACGGCCCTAACATGGTGAAATTACAGGATTTGGAAAAAGTAATAGCGCCATTGGTAAGCTGATATGAAAGATATTGCCAAAAGAGTTTTTGATACCGAAATAGAGTCGCTGCGCTTTGTTGCTGATGCCATTAACGATGATTTCAGCAGGGTAGTAGAGGCTATACTTCAGCATACCGGGAAACTGATAGTTATCGGAATCGGTAAATCCGGCATTATCGGAAAAAAAATAGCAGCTACGTTCGCCAGCACAGGCACGCCGAGTTTTTTCCTGCACCCCGGCGAGGCTTTCCATGGCGATCTTGGTATGGTAGGTACCGATGATATGGTTATCCTGATCTCTTATTCAGGCGAAACTGACGAAGTGCTCAAACTGATCCCATTTTTGGAATGGAATAAAAATACCATTATCGGTATCACCGGCAATCCTAACTCTACCGTTGCCAGGAACAGTCATTATCATTTAAACATTGGCATTAAACAAGAGGCGTGCCCACTGGCTTTAGCACCGACTTCGTCAACTACTGCAGCCCTGGTGATGGGCGATGCTTTGGCCGTTGCATTAATGGAATGCCGGCAATTTCAGCATGAGGACTTTGCCCGGTTTCATCCAGGCGGGAGCCTTGGGCGTAAACTGCTTGTGCGGGTTAAAGACTTGATGCGAACAGACAAACTGCCTTTTATTAGCGAGAATGCCTCATTTACCGAGCTGCTGCTCAAAATGTCGGAAGGACGGTTGGGTATGGTAATAGTTGGGAATGCTGGTGACGTTAAGGGTATAATTACGGACGGCGACCTTAGGAGGGCATTGTTTAAAAATCCGGATACCACACAACTTACCGTTACCGGCATGATGACAAAGACACCCGTTTTTATCGGTGAAGATGAGATTATCAATAATGCCGAGCAACTCATGATCGAAAAAAAGATCGCCACTGTGTTGGTCGGCTCATCTGAGGATAGGACAGTCAGTGGTATTTATCAGATTTATAACCAGTAAAAAGAAGTCGGAAAGTCAGTAAAGTCGGAAAGATAAAAAGAAGTCCTTCGAAAACTTACGAAGTCTCAAAGAGTTTGTAAGTTTGACGAACGATGCCGTTTTATACTGACCAACTTAACAGAGATGTAAACTTGCCATCCGTACCTAAACGGATAATCTCGGTCGTCCCCTCCCAAACTGAACTGCTTTTTTACTTAGGGCTTGACGAGGAAATTATTGGCGTAACCAAATTTTGCATTCATCCGGAGGATAAGTTTAGGTCGGCCACAAAAGTAGGCGGCACAAAACAATTGGATATCGATAAGATAAAGTTGCTGAACCCCGACCTTATCATCGCCAATAAAGAGGAAAATGAGCGCGGTCAGCTCGGGGAACTTATGCAACACTTCCCTGTTTGGATAAGCGATATTTATAAATTGGACGATGCGCTCGAAATGATCGAAGCTGTCGGAAAAATAGTTGACCGGGAGGAAGCTGCGCTAACCCTTAGCCGGTCTGTAACTAAAAAGTTCAACGCGCTTCAAGCTACTCAGTCGGGTCTGCGTACGGCCTACTTTATATGGCGCAAACCATATATGGTGGCAGGCAAGAGCACATTTATCGACGATATGCTGCAAAAGTGCGGGCTGGTAAATGCTTTTGATTTCGAACGCTATCCGGAAATAAACGCGCGGCAATTGCAGCAGTCAAAGCCTGATGTAATTTTGCTATCATCAGAACCATATCCCTTCAAAGAAAAACATCTCGATGAGTTAAAGGCTATTGTGCCGTCTGCAAAAATTCAACTGGTTGATGGTGAAATGTTTTCCTGGTACGGCAACCGCTTACTTAAAGCGCCGTCATATTTTGCCGGGTTGATTAAGAGATTGACTATTAATCAATAACTTTAGCTAATTGCCGGATGAAGACAATTGCGGCTGGTTTTTGGCGGGGATATGCTTGAAAGTAGTACAGACGAAAAAAAAAGACCTGCCTCTCTCAAAGCAGGTCTTAAAATCCTAATCTCTAATCACTATTTCACCGGCCACACATTGTTTCTTCTTTCCACATCGGGTAATTGTCTATCGGGATCGATTTCCAATGACTGAATGGCGGATGTCGAAGGATAAATAAATGTCCACGTGCCATTACGTTGCCAGATGTTCACCGGCAAGCGGATGATTTCGCTTTTGCCGTTGGCCTGGGTTATTTTCAGGTCGACAGGCATGGCCATTTTTTCTTTATTCACTAACGTGATCAGCGCGCCGTTTGCCGCATTATCGTTCACGTACTTTACGCTTTCTATAGCCTGGTCAATCTTCCAGGTGGTGAAGAACCATGGCTTAAAAAACCAGTTTAAATCCTCGCCTGACGCGTCATTCATAGCACGAAAGAAATCATAAGGTAGCGGGTGTTTAAACGCCCAGTGCTTGATATAGTAGTTAAAGGCATAGTCGAAACGGTCAGGACCTAAAACTACATTACGCAGCATATCAAGGCCTAACGATGTCTTGTTGTAGTACTGCCCATAATCGTTAAGTCCCATCGCTTCCGGCGCGGTCATCAGGGGATCGCGGGCGCCTTTCATAAATTTGGCGATGCCCATTGCCGGACGGCCCTTTGCGTTAAAGTATTCGCCGTTGTTGAATTTCTCTGTCGAATATTGGTTGATAAATGTGTTAAAGCCTTCATCCATCCACATGTATTTTCGTTCATTAGAGCCTACGATCATAGGGAACCAGTTATGGCCGATCTCGTGGGTTATATCGCCAAATAGGCCGCCATCTTTCAGATTGCTTAAGCAGAAGATAGCACCGGGATATTCCATGCCGAGAGCCACACCGGATACGTTCACCGCCGAATTCCACGGATATTCAAAATATTTATCGGAGTAGATTTCCATGCTGGCTTTCAGGTACTCGGTTGAACGGCTCCATGCATGTTCGCCTGCGCTTTCGGCAGGGTAGGCGCTCTGCGCAATACATTTCCTGCCTGAGGGAAGGTTAACCTTGGCGCCATCCCAAATAAATGCGGTAGAGGCTGCCCAGGCTACATCGCGGGTGTTCTGCATCTTAAAGTGCCAGGTTAATGTGCCTTTAAAAGGGTGTGTTGCAGGCTTACCAACTTCATCGGCAGTGATGACAGAAACAGTTTTATCGCTTTTGCGCATTTCTTCATAACGTTTTTGCTGCACGTCGCTCAATACCTGGCCAGGATTTTCCAAATCGCCTGAGCCAACAACGGTCATGTTTGCCGGGGCGGTTATGTAGTAATCAAAATCGCCATACTCGCAATAAAACTCTCCAAGGCCCATATAAGGCAGCGTGTTCCAGCCTTCCACGTCGTCATAAACGCACATGCGTGGGTACCATTCAGCAATCTCGTACACGTAACCTGCTTTAAATTTCTTACGGCCCATACGGTCAGCACCGTAAAATGGGATCGAAAAGCTGTAATTGATCTTTAATTTAATCTTTTCGCCTTTGCCCTCCATCGGTTTATTCAGCCTTACCTGCATCCGAGCATCTGTTATTACCGGCTGAACGTTATAGTTATCGCCCTTGTAATTAACCGAAACCGACTGTATATGGTACCCGCCACGGCTAAAACCACGTACGTCGAAACGGTCGCCTTCTATAGGAGTGGTAGCAGCACCTCGAGACCCGGGTTTAAATAAATTCTGATCGAGTTGCAACCATAAGTGGTCGAGGTTGTCGGGGCTATTATTAGTATAAGTAATTTCGACTTCCCCGGTAATGGTAGTATCCTGCGGTGTCTCGTTTAAAGATGCTTTGATAACGTAATCGGCGCGGTTTTGCCAGTAATGTTCACCAGGCTGACCGCTGGCTGACCGCGCGCCGTCGCCTGTTACCGGCCATGTGATAGGACCAAATACGTCGTTGTGGTTATATTTGGGTGTATCGGTTTGCGCCGATGCGGTAGCCGCAGTGAGCAGCAGGCCCAATCCGCTTAGTAAACAAGTAATTTTTAAGTATCGCATTTTTTGTTTATGATAATTTCCGCGCCAAATTAACCAAATAAATTATGAAATTGATAATTTGTAAGCGCGATGATACATAACCGCAATCCCTTAACATTTGTTAAATTTATTGATACAAATGTTTTATTCAGCAGGAAATTATCGGTGTACTTTTAAATCCTTTTAACTAATATCTATTTAAAAATGCTGAAATTGCCAAAACTAGCCCTGCTATGTTTCCTCTTTATTGTCCCGGCTTTTAATATTACAAAGGGACAATCCGCGCAAAATAACATGCCCCGGATCATCAAAAAAGATGGTCGTTATGCTTTTATGGTTGATGGCAAGCCTTATTTTATGTTTGGCGGGCAGGTGCACAATTCCAGCGCCTGGCCGGGTATGATGCCGCAGGTATGGGCTGCTGTTCAGCAAATGCACCTGAACACGCTCGAAATCCCCATTTACTGGGAACAGGTAGAACCGCAGCAGGGAAAGTTCGATTTTTCGATGATAGACTTACTGCTTAAGCAAGCCCGGGAGCATAAGGTACGCTTGGTGTTGCTATGGTTTGCTACCTGGAAGAATGGCAGCAACCACTACATGCCCGAATGGATGAAGAGCAGCGCGGCGAAATATCCAAATATTACCGGGCCGGGCGGCAAACCTATCGACTCGCCCTCGCCGCACATTCAGGCTACAATGGACGCTGATATTGCAGCTTTCCGGCAAGTTATGCGGCGCCTTAAGGCGACAGACCGGCAGCATACGGTTATCATGGTGCAGGTGGAAAACGAATCGGGAGCATGGGGCAGTATGCGCGATTATTCGCCACTGGCGCAAAAGCTGTTTGAAGGGCCTGTACCTGCGGAATTATTAAAACCGGCGTTACTGCGTGAATTGCATACAGAGGACCCGGCCGGCGGCAGCTGGGAAAAAGTTTTCGGCGATAGGGCCGACGAGTATTTTCATGCATGGTCGGTAGCCAGTTTTATTGGGAATGTAGCAGCGGCCGGAAAAAAAGAGTATAATTTACCCTTATATACCAATGCTGCCTTGCGCGACCCAATAACCAATCCTAAAGCAAATACTTATGAAAGCGGCGGCCCGACAGATAACGTGATCCCCATTTGGAAGATAGCGGCCCCGGCAATCGATCTGCTTGCCCCCGACATTTACCTGCCCGAAAATGAAAAAGTGTTAAAAGTGCTGGAATTATACAGTCGCCGGGATAACCCGCTTTTTGTACCGGAGGCAGCTTTCAACGCAACAAATGCCAGGTATTTATATGAGGTGATAGCCCGTGGAGGAATAGGTTTTTCACCTTTCGGGATTGATAATAATAACCGCGGCACCTCATTTGCCGGCTTTAATAAAAGTTTAGAACCGTTTGGAAATGAATATGCTATGTTTGCTGGGATACCTCAATTGGCTGAATGGGTGCTTGCAGGAAAAATAAGCGCCGCTGTTGAACCGGAAGACCATAAAGAGCAAACCATCAACCTGGGAGCGTGGCAGGCAGTGATATCGTTTGGAAGTGCAAGGAACGCTGTGGCCCCGGCCACTGACCTTCCGCTTGGGCGCATTATGCTGGTGAAATTAACCGATGACAGATTTATCGCCATAGGCTCGCATTGCCACATCACCTTTAAACCATTAGGCGGGAATAGCGGTAAAACATGGCAATATCTTAAAGTTGAGGAAGGCAGTTACGAAAATGGTATATTTAAGCCGCTGCGCATCCTTAACGGGGACGAAACCGATTGGGGAGGACCAGCCTTTGGCGATAAACCGGAGATATTACAAATCAAGCTTATAACCCGTTAACATCAACTGTAAAAAAAATGAATACACGCCGCGATTTTATACAAAAACTGGGGCTTACCGCCCTGTCGCTGCAGCTAAAGCCCGCTGTAATTTGGGCCGCTGACTTACACAACGATGAGAAGAATTACGACGGCCCTATGCTGCGCGTTGCCCTCATGGGTCTTGGCAGTTATGCTACGCGTGTAGCGGAAGCCATGGCATATAGTAAGAAAGCAAAAGTAGCGGGCCTAATCAGCGGAACGCCATCAAAAATCAAGACATGGCAAAACCGCTATAAAATACCGGACAAAAACTGCTATAACTACGACAATTTTGACGCTATAAAGAACAATCCGGATATAGATGCCGTGTATATCATTACACCCAACGGTCTGCACCATAACCAGGCCATCCGCGTAGCAAAGGCCGGCAAACATGTAATCTGCGAAAAACCGATGGCAGTAAATGCCAAAGAAGGGCAGGAAATGGTTGATGCCTGTAAACAAGCCGGTGTGCAGTTGCTGGTTGGCTATCGCATGCATTTTGAGCCAAAAACACTTGAAGTGATACGGATGCGCAATGCCGGAGAATTTGGCAAAGTGCTGTTCTTTCAGGGATTATCAGGTTTCGAGATCGGCGACCCTTCGCAGTGGAGGCTTAACAAAAAGTTATCGGGCGGCGGCTCGATGATGGATATCGGCATTTACTCTGTAAACGGGGCGCGCTACATGGTAGGCGAGGAGCCGGTTTGGGTTACTGCACAGGAAACAAAGAACAATCCGGTAAAATTTAAGGAAGGCGTTGATGAGACCATTCAGTTTCAGTTTGGTTTTCCGGGCGGCGCAGTAGCTTCATGCCTGTCAACCTACGCCATGAACAACCTGGACAAGTTTTTCCTGAACGGCGAAAAGGGCTTTGCCGAAATGCAGCCTTCTACAGGCTATGGGCCGATAATGGGCCATACCCATAAAGGAGAGCTTACACAACCACATACTATCCACCAGGCGGTACAGATGGATGAAATGGCCGAAATTATCTTTAATAATAAAAAGCCGCCGATACCCATTGATGGAAACGAAGCGGTAAAAGACTTGAAATTGATCGATGCGGTTTATGAAGCGGTACGCACCGGTAAACGGGTTGAGGTAAGATTATAAACTGCCATATCCCTGTTGGAGCCCGAATCCAACTTTATGGGATTAGTATGAAAAACAAAGGCTTCAAAAAATTCCGGATGGGATCAATTGGCATCCTGCTTGGGTAATTGCGCATATTTTTTAGTTTTGGTTATGATCTATATCACTCAATTGATCTATATAAAAGAAGGCCGTGAAGAAATCTTTCACCAGTTTGAAGATGTAGCAATTCCACTTATTGCAAAATATAATGGTCGGCTAATGCTGCGGATACGACCGGACGACGAAGCGTTTATTGAAAATAGCGTGGAAAAACCGTACGAAGTACACCTGGTTGAATTCGATGCGGAATCTGATTTCGAAGCCTTTATGCGTGATGAGGAGCGTAAAAAGTTCCTGCATTTAAAGGATCAATCTATCAAAGCTGTGATGCTTATCAAGGGCGAAAAACTTGGGTAGCTGGCGTTAAAATGACTAGTGAATTATTCTTTTTGCCTCGTATCTGCCATTAATTTATTTTTGACACAATTTTAAACCCATGGCCCTTATACGCGTACTGGCATTTGAAGACGATGAACTGCATGCTGACATACTTAAGATGCACCTGCATAATTTAGGTTATCAAAATGCGGGGATCTATCCTGATGCTACCGACGCAGCCAGGTTGATCTCGGCTATATCACCGGATATTATCCTGATGGACATTGACCTGGCGGGCGAAATATCCGGTATAAAGGCGGCCCAAAAGATTAATACACTTTTTAATATTCCGCTCATCTATCTTACATCGTTGTCGCCCGGCACGATTATCAGCGAAGTGAAGGCAACATTCCCGGAAGCCTACCTGCGAAAGCCTTACACAGAAGACCAGTTAAGCTCAGCTATTGAGATAGCAATTCACAAATATCAGCGGGAGTTAATGTCGCCAAAATACCAGGGAGGTTTTCAGCAGTCCGACTTTTTGTATGTAAAGGTGAATAATAAATTGGTGAAGCTGCTCTACAGCGATATACTCTATATTGAGGCATACGATAAATATTGTTTTGTACATACTGCTGAGAAAAAACACATGGTAACCGGTCAGCTAAAGCAGTTGCTTCAAAAGCTTCCGCCGCGGCTGTTTCTGCAGGTACACCGGTCGTATGCCATTAATATGAACGCAATCAGCGGTATTCGCACTAACCAAAACACGGTTGAAATAGGTTCTGCGCTTATCCCGTACAGCAAAACCTATAAAGACGAGCTATACAGCCGCCTTAACGTGCTCTGATATTTCATTCGCGAATTAATTCCAGTCATTCGCGCTTTTTTTAGGCCTGTCTGCGTAATAAAATCCAGCCTTTTTTGCACCCGCAATACTTTTGTTGTCAATAAATTTTTATGACAATGAAAACATTAATTCACGAAGAGCCAGGCATAATACCGGCAAATCAAAACTCTGTACGCCACAGCATTTAACTGTTAAATCTTAATTAATCACGACTAAATCCGAGCGCAGAAATTCGCCGGACAAAACCAGCGGTTGGACGAAAATCTTACAGATAAAAATTCGTCAGGAATACTTTTGCCGCCATTAAATTTTATGACAATGAAAACACTAGTTATCGGAGGGACAGGCACAGTTGGCAGCCAGGTAGTGCAGCGCCTCCTTGAAAAAGGATATGAGTTAAGGGTTTTAACCACATCCAAAGAAAAAGCTGCAAAATTGCCTGCCGGGGTTGAGCCCTTCATCGGCAGCCTGGAATATACTGATACGCTGGAAGCAGCATTCGAAGGCATAGATAAAGTTTTTATGCTGAATGCACATACCAAAAACGAAATCTACCAGGGCTTAAATGCCATAGCAGCCGCGGTAAAAGCGGGCGTTCGCAAATTTGTTTACCAAAGTATTCACCGCGCAAGGGCAGCGGCTTACATTGATCATTTTCAATCAAAGGTATTTATTGAAGAAGCACTGAAAAAAAGCGGCCTGAACTACGTATTTGTGTGTCCTAATAACTTTTATCAGAATGATTTTTGGTTTAAGGACTCTATCACGAAAGCAAGGCTTTACAATCAGCCGATCGGCGGCATAGGCCTAAGCCGGGTTGACGTGCGGGACATTGCCGAAGTAGTAGAAAAAGTGCTGGCAATCGACAGGTACGACCACCAGACCATTGCCGTTGCGGGTCCCGAAGTGCTGACAGGTGAATTGACCGCAGCTATATTAAGCGAACACCTGGGGTATGAAGTAAGTTATATTGGCGACGATCTGCAAGTATTTAAAGATGCTTTTTCCCAATGGCTGCCGGAATGGATGGTAAATAATTGGGCAGAAATGTACGACTTTTTCCATAACAGCGGTTTAGCCGCAACACCCAAAGAATTAGAGCAATTAACGGAGATACTTGGCCATGAACCAAGGACTTACCGCCAATTTTTAAACGATTATTCAAACGTATTTACATCATGAAAAAAGCAATCACTATTATACTGGCTGTGACAGTCATAGCCGGGGTTTACTGTCTCTCCTCATGCGAAAACAGCGCCGTAGATGTTAAGGCAGCGCCACGCATGGTAACTAAGGCAGATACGATCAAAAGAGGGGAGTACCTTGTCGGAATTATGGGCTGTAACGATTGCCATTCCTCCAAATCATTCGGGCCGAAAGGTCCGGTTATTGATTCAATGACCAAACTCGGAGGATTTCTCTCGTCAAAACCCATTCCTAAAATTAGCAAATCAACAGGGCAGTGGGTGCTGTTTGCGCCAGATCTGACAGCGGCGGTTGGGCCCTGGGGAATGTCGTTCGCTGCAAACATCAGCTCAGATGCCACCGGAGTAGGAAATTGGAGCGAGGAACAATTTGTAAGGGTAATGCGCGAAGGCAAATACATGGGTCTACGGGAAGAACGCAATATTCTGCCGCCAATGCCATGGCAATCATACGGTGCGCTTGCCGACGCCGACCTGCATGCAATATTCACTTACCTGAAAAGTACAAAGCCGGTAAAGAATGTGGTTCCTGCGCCTATTGCGCCGGATAAAATTCCTGCTGAATAATGGCAGCAGGAATTTTGTAAACACAATTTCTAAAACCTATACCAGTTAAAAATGAACAAGCAAATAAGAAAATATTTTGCATGGCTGATTGCTATTGGCATTTTGATGACCCCGGCCTGCAAAAAAATTGATAATAACACCACCTCTGCGCCGTCTGTCGATCCCGGAACAGGTATAACCGAAAGCGGCCAGACCCGGGTTCAGGGTATTATAGTCAACAGTGCCGGTGACCCGCTCCCCGGAGTACAGGTTACTGTAAATAATGGCAGCCCGGTCTCCAGCGACAATAATGGTACTTTTTCCGTTGACCACGCAGCGTTTACCGACGGCAGGGTATTTATTCTTTGCAAAAAAGACGGATATTTTAACGGTTCGAAAGGAGCAATTGCTCATGATGGGAAAATTACCACGCTCAGAATAACTATGGTCGTAAAGCAGGATGTCCGTTCCTTTGCTTCTTCCGCCGGTGCGGATGTTGTTTCAAATGACGGCGTTCGCATACGGATCCCTGCAAACGGCATTGTCAACGCAACGGGTGGCAGCTTTAACGGAACGGTTAAACTGGCTACACGGTATATCAATCCCGTCGCTGGCACAATTGCCGACCAAATGCCGGGCGGTGATTTCCGCGCGATCAATAAGCAACATAAAAATGTTCAGCTGTACAGTTACGGAGCGATTGAAGTACAATTGACAACAGCTTCCGGGGAAGCTCTGCAATTAAAGACGGGTACGGAAGCCACATTAACTATTCCAATTGCTGCCGGTCAGCAGTCTTCAGCCCCCCAAACCATACCGCTATGGTATTTTGATGAGGTTAAAGGCAAATGGATAGAGGATGGCTCCGCTCAAAAGCAGGGCGATCAATACCTTGGTACGGTAAGGCACTTTACCCCCTGGAACCTTGATATGGATATTCCATGGTCAATATTAAACGGGCATGTTACATCGTGCGATGGATCAGCTGTGGGCGGCGCCACCGTGCGCATCGGGCAGAACTCCGCAATTGCCGACGATAAAGGCTACTATGAAATGTATGTGCCCGCCGGACAGGCACTGACCGGAAATGTGACCGTCTTCTCCGATAACTCTGTAGGGAGCGGCGATGTGAATATAGCTGCCATCAATGCCAATAAAACAAAAACCGTGGATTTTCAAACCGGATGCGGGGTAGTTACCCTATCCGGCCAGATGGTACAAGCCGGCGATAAGGCTATATGGGGAACAGTTGGAATTAAAACACCTAAAGGCAATTTTGTAGCTATAACTGATGCAAACGGCAAGTTTAGCCAGCCGGTACCGGCAAATGCCGCTGTTTTAGTAACCGGATATGCACATGATGGTGAGCAATCGGCAGAAATCACAGTGAATACGCCGGCTGCCGGCACAAAGGACTTGGGTAAAATATTGGTTGCGAAAGACGAGCAAAAAGCCGGACGGATCAGTTTCACACTTAATGGCGGAGGTTTTTCAAACAAGACAATGGAGATCACGTCGCCGTACAGCCCCGTAATGCCGGAAACCTACTATGTAGCATCTAATAACGAAACCGGCATAGCAAAAGCAGTTAATGGCTATAGCATTATCATTGCATTCCCCGGCAAATCAACCGGTAAACCGGAACACGTCACTATCGCTGTGGTAATGACCGCCGAGAAAAGAACGTTAACCGCTGATACCGGGGATGGGGAACTAACGCTGAATATAACTAAGTACGGTGCCGTAGGTGACGTTTTGGAAGGGACTTTTTCAGGCAAATTCAAGCAGCTGAACCCGTCGACAGGTGAACAATATGGGGATGTCACAGTGTCTAACGGCGTTTTCAAAGTTTACCGCGGACCGGATCAATAATTATTTAATTTTTATCGAAAAAAAATCATGAAAACGAAACTTATTATACTGGCTTTTATATTAATGGCCTTCACTACAGACAGCGTGCTTGACCAGCTGAACATAACAACGCAACAAGCCAACGAGAGTATTTTTGGAGCAATGTCAAGCGGGTACCTGCAATTTGACAAAGTGCTGGTAGATAAAGCACGCAGTATGCCGGTAAGCGTGCAAGTGTCCTCCACCAGGCTGCTGGTTAAGTTTATAAAAGAATATACCCAAAGCGATGCGTTTGCCAGCAGCTATAAAAAATATCGTAAAGAGCATATGGTTGGCAAGTCGCATGGCTTCAGATTGCCAAAACCGTCGGACCTGGTTAACAAAACGGTTGACAAATTTTTAAAGGGTAATGCTTCCGCCGCAGAACTACCGGGCGACCCGCAGGCCCTGGTCAGGAACAGGCTTAAGGAATTTTTGGAAGTATCGTCGACCGTAGATTTCAACGCGCAGTTAACCGGCAAAACATTTACAGACCCGGCCTACGAGAGTAAAGATCAGAAATGGAAGATGTATTACCGCGCGGGCAAGCCGGTTATTGAAGCGGCCCGGGATGAAGTAAAGAAATGGCTGCAAGAGACCGGGAATTAATAAACTACGTTCTTATGAACATAAATGCCGCAAGCTCTCTAAATGGGGAGCCTGTGGCACTTTGTCAATCCGGAACCTGCGATAAGTTCCTTAAGCGGCGAGACTTACTTTCTAAAAAGTACCTGCGGAATTAGTCTGGACGGTTTTAATAGCCAAAAATAGCTTAAACAGGAAAATTCACACTTACAGTAGTACCTGCACCCGGCGAACTGCTGATGTCAATAGTAGCGCCCACACGCTTCGCCATATAGAAGCTTGCCGCAAGGCCCACTCCTGTCCCCTTTTCGTTAGCTGTACCTTTGCTGCTAACATTTACCGGGTTCGACAGGATGTCATTGATCTTATCCTCCGGAATGCCAGTACCGGTATCCGAGATCGTTACCTTTAAATAAGTATTCTCCGGATGCAGATTGATAGAAATTACTCCCTTTTCAAAGCTAAATTTTACTGCGTTGGATATAATGTTATGGAAAATTGTAAAGCATGCATTCATGTCGGAAGTTACCATGGCAGAAAATCCGGGCGCATTAAAGTTGCAGATAATGTTTTTGGAAGATATAGCGTCTTCATATACTTCAAGCACCTCTTTAAGAAGCGTTACAATGTCCACCTGCACTTGTTCAATTTTAATATCGCCGGTTTGGGTTAACGACCAGGCGAGCAATTTGTCGAGCATCATGTGCAGGCCCTGGGTGGACTTAGCCACGCGTTCAGCCGTTTTTATCGCAGATGACATATCGCCCGAGTTAATGTAATAATGCATTAGCTTGCTGACGCTCTGCAGGGCAGCAACGGGGCTGCGCAAATCGTGTGATATGATGGAAAAAAGCCTGTCTTTACTGGAGTTAGCCTGTTGCAGCATTTGTTTTTGTAACTCCAGGTGATGGGTACGCTCTTTTACAGTCGCTTCCAGGCCCTCTACTATCTGTGTATTTTGTATGGATAGACCGATGATCTGGGAAAGCGTCATCAGGAATTCCTCATCCTCAACATCAAAGAAATTCAAGTCTTCGCTTTCGGCAGACAAGACAGCAATCAGTTTCTCGTCGGCCAGTAAAGGTATAGCAACCTGGCTTTCTGCATTCGGCAGACCCGGAAGTTCGATTATATGGATTGGCTCCTCCGCAACTTTATGTATGTACTGTTTTTGCCACGATATATTATTCAGGCGCAATTTCTTTTTACGGGCCGCCACCACGCCTATAACCCCCTGTCCGAATTTTATTTTTGCTCCCAAGCCTTTCTCACCAAAACCCCGGCTTGCAAAAACTGTTAAATGTTCTTCTCCGTCGGGAAGAAGGAGCATGGTATGTTTTAATCCAAAAATGTTATCCAGAAAGTAAAGGATATTATTAAGCTTTTCCTTCAGCGTAACCGGTTTGCTTAATTCGAGCGATATCAGGCTGACAATTTCAGTTTTTCTTCTCTCGTGGGCGATTTGCGAAGCATTGTCATTATAAGCCTCCATCATACAATACTGTAATATCAGTAGCTCTGCAGATCAGCGCTGCCTTTAGCTTAAAGCGGTCGGCCATGCCGTACATGCTGGCAATAGCTGTAAGTTGCATATCCATATTATCGAAAACTGGCCCGTCATATTTTATTTCCTCAAACACCAGGTTCATTTTCCACATCTTAATAGTTACCGGGTGTGTAAGGATCATGGTGATATTAGGATTTTCATTAATATTCTTCCATGACTTATTCATGTATTGGAAGGAGATAGCTACATGATTATCGTCCACATAAAACACCTGCGAAATGTAAGTTAAGTTTGGTATACCATCAGCAGACACTGTAGCCATCGTGCTGGGAACCACGCTTTGCATGGCAGGCAACATATCATTGGTTATACACATCTTACGCATTTATTTTGGTTCCTGTCCCGGTTTTTGGTGTTTGCTCAAAAACATCTTTCACTTTAATTACAACAGCTGCAAAATCATTATCTGCGTATGCCTTGTAAAGATTTTCTGCGGAAAACCCTTGCCGCACTAAGACTTTGCCGAATAGCTCTATAATGTTCTGCTGCCCTTCAATCAATTCCGGCTGTATTTTATCAACGCTTTCAATAAAGCCTTTAACCTGGTATGAGTCAAATGTTTCTGTACAAGCTGCCATTACCGATACCGGGGCATGCTTAATTAAGGCCGGCAATAATTCTGTCGCAAACTTGGCTGGTATATAACAGCGGATAGTATCACTGTCAATTATGCTAATGCTCGACAAGCGCGCTATCATTGGCTGTTTATCAGCATTACAGCACGATAACCAAACCGCTGAATAATAGTTAGTTAAAACAGTTACTACGTTTTTAGGCAATGAATTTAGCATAGGGTTTTAAAAATAGCACTTTTTGATTTAATAAAATTATCTGATCTTAAAAATGCGCTATCCCAAAGGTGTTACTTTTGTATTTATAAAGCTTAACGATATGAAAAACTCTCATAAATACGAATTGACCAGGGCAAGTGGTGTTGGTTTATTAGGCATTGGAGCTTCAGTACTTGGCGCACTGATTTTGGGTTCGATAGCTATCGGGGCTATGGCGGTTGGTGCGCTCGCTGTAAAGAGGTTAGCTATCAAGAACGCCGCAATTAAAGACCTCCATGTAGGCACGCTGACCGTAGACAACCTGATTGTCAAAAATCAGCAATAAAAGTTTTGAATCAGCAGTAACACAAAAGCCCCAAGTTTTTCGCTTAAGGCTTTTGTGTTAACATATTACTAATGTAATTACAATCATTTCCACCCGCCTCCGAGCGCCCTGTAAAGGCCTACACTGGCGAGGTAGATATCCTTTTTTGCTATGGCCGTTTCCAGTTCAGCCTTTAGCAGATTGCCCTGTGCGGTAATAACCTCCAGGTACGATGCCCTCCCCACCAGGTAAAGGTCGTCGGCAACTGAGACTGCATTGCGCAAAGCGTTGACCTCGGCTTGCTTCATGTCATAGTATTTGCTGTAATTTTCCATACCCTTTAAGTTGTCCAGCACCTCCCTGTAGCCCGTCAGCGCTGCTTTCTGATAGCTGTACAAAGCTGTTTTTCCTTCCGCAATTTTATAATTGTAGTCAGATTTAATTTTTTTCCGGTTAAGCACCGGTGCGGTAATTCCTCCAATAATCCCGAAGACGGCCGAAGCCGGGTTGAACAACAGCGCCGCTTTGAACGCATTATAGCCTACGTAAGGAGTAAGCGTCAGCGACGGGAAAAAAGCAGCGCGCGCGCTCCGGATATCAGCGTTCATCGCCAAAAGTTCTTGTTCTGCCTGCTGTATATCCGGCCTGTTACGAAGCATTTGAGCCGGCACACCCGTTTTAAGCGGCTCGGGCAAATGCAACGCAATTATGGAAGTGTCGCGTTTTACGGCGCTGTTAAAGCCACCTGTCAGCCACTTTAGTTCGTTTTCAGTTTCGGCAACCTGTTGGGCATTACTGTAGCCCAAAGCACGCGTATTTGCCAATTGCGCTTCAAACTGCTGTACAGCCAGTTCAGTTGCACGGCCGCCAAGCTTCTGTATCTTAACTATTTCAACGGCTTTTTCCTGCAAATTCACATTTTTACGGATTATAGCGGCTTCCATATCCAGTGCAAGCAATTCATAATAACGTGTAGCAACCGCGGCGGTTAATTCGGTTTTTATCCATTTATAGCCGCTTTGGCTGGCCAGGAAACGTGCCAGGGCCGCTTTCTGCTCATTTTTTAATTTACCCCATATATCCACCTCCCACGAGCTTCTAAACCCAGCAAAATAGTCGGTTGCCGGCGTTGGTATGTGCTGCTTGCTGTTAATATTCGGCGATAGGTTAGTATCGTAGTTGCCAACACCGTTCATGGTGTAATCCCCATAGCGTTCCACACCAGCGCTCAGGCTGAGGTCTACAGACGGCAGCCGGGCCGAACGCTTAAAATTTAGCTGCGATTCTGCCAGTTGAATACGCTGAAAAGCAGAAAGTACGTCAGGATTGTCTGCTATAGCGGTGTCGATAAGTTGCAGCAGGTAGCTGTCTTTAAAAAAAGTATGTACCGGTATGTCTGCACTACTTAGCGTATCACTTTGGGTTTTAAAAGTATCCGGCACCGCGGCCGTCGGTTTAATAGTAACTGCCTTGTAGTTGCTGCATCCCGCCAGCAGCAACCCGGAGAGTATTATATTTAATGTTTTTATTTTCAATTTCATACGGATTCTATTTACTGTTCTACCTCAATTGCATCCACTGTCTCGGTTACAGGTAGTTCTGCTATAGATTTTCTCTTTTTCAATGACGTAAAGACTACATACAGGCCCGGTACGAGGATGACCCCGAAAATAGTACCGAAAAGCATGCCCCCGGCTGCCGCTGTGCCGATAGAACGGTTACCCATCGCGCCAGCGCCTGAGGCGATGCATAGCGGGATCAACCCTGCTATAAATGCCAGCGATGTCATCAGAATAGGGCGTAGACGTGAAACGGCACCCTCAATGGCTGCCTTTAAGGGAGTTATACCATTACGCTGCCTTTGAACGGCAAACTCTATAATTAAAATTGCATTTTTACCAAGCAGTCCGATAAGCATAACCAGTGCCACCTGGGCGTAGATATTATTCTCAAGCCCCAGCACTTTCAGGAAAAAGAATGCGCCGAATATGCCGGCAGGCAACGAAAGGATAACAGGCAGCGGAAGAAGGAAACTTTCATACTGAGCAGCAAGCAGCAGGTAAACAAAAACGAGGCAGATGATAAATATATATACTACCTGGCTGCCCGATAAAACTTCTTCCCGTGTCATGCCCGACCATTCGAAAGTATATCCTTTGGGTAAGGTTTTCGCTGCTACCTGTTGTATGGTTTTAATGGCATCGCCACTGCTATAGCCCGGTTCTGCATCGCCTGTAACCATTGCGGACGTGTACATGTTATAACGTGTGAGCTGTTCCGGCCCGAAAACCCGTTTCATGCTAATAAAGGTGGAAAAGGGTACCATTTCACCTTTATTATTTTTGATCATCAACCGCAAAACATCCTCCGGCTTGCTGCGGAATTCCGGCGAGGCTTGCACCATTACCTTATAAAGCTGCCCGAAGCGAATGAAGTTGGAAGCGTAAAAGCTGCCCATCAGCGTTTGCAGGGTAGACATGGCTTCATCTATCGTGATTCCTTTTTGGGCTGCAACGGCCTGATCAACGGAGATCATATACTGCGGAAAGCTTGCATCAAATGTGCTGAATGCACCGGATATTTGGGGCGTTTCGTTCAATGCTTTAACAAAGCGGTTATTGACATCGGCTGTCTGCTGAAAATCTGCCTGGCCGGTTTTATCGAGCACCCTGATCTCGAAGCCGCTTGAATTACCAAAGCCCGGTACTGTTGGTGGCGGAAAGAACTGTATATCAGCGTCGGCGATATTGCGGCAGCGGTGCTCGAGGTCTTTTATAACCTCGTTGACAGACTGCTTGCGTTCGTCCCAGTCCTTTAGGTTTATCATCACCATCCCATAAGAGGCGCCCGCGATATCATTTACCAGGCTGTAGCCGGACAGTGTAGAAACTGACTCCACCCCTTCGACCTTTTTTGCCTGGCGGTAAACCGCCGACACAACCTGTTCAGTACGCTCAACGGTGGCTCCAGGCGGGGTGGTAACGTTTACATAAATCTGTCCCTGGTCTTCAGTGGGAATAAAACCGGATGGCAACAGCGCGCTTAGTCCCCACGTAGCGGCAAAAAAGAAAACAAGCATAGCTATAGAAATCAGCCTGCGTCCGGCAATTCTGCGTAAGAGACTAGCATACCGGTTTGATACTTTATCATAACGATTATTAAAGCCCCTAAAAAAGCGTGCTAAAATACCTTTATGTTTTGCGGGGTCATGATGGCGCAGCATCAAAGCGCAAAGGGCGGGTGTCAGCGTTACCGCGTTGATACCTGATATGACAATAGCGAATGCCAGCGTGAGGGAAAATTGCCTGTAAAATACCCCCACAGGACCGGACATAAATGCTACCGGAACAAATACAGCCGACATTACCAGTGTGATCGCGATGATCGCACCGCTGATCTCTTTCATAGCCGCTATAGTTGCTTCCATAGGCGGCAGATGTTGCTCGCTCATTTTAACGTGAACAGCCTCAACTACCACTATGGCATTATCTACTACAATGCCAATTGCCAGTACCAGTGCAAAAAGCGTAAGCAGGTTGATGGAAAAGCCCAGCATCTGCATAAAAAACAAGGTGCCCACCAGTGCGACCGGTACGGCCAGCGCCGAAATCAGCGTCGAACGAAAATCCTGGAGGAACAGGTAGACAACTATGAATACCAGTATGAAAGCTTCCACCAGCGTCCGCAAAACTTCGTGTATTGATGCATCTAAAAATCTTGAAACATCGTAGTTTACGTTATAGCTCATCCCCGGCGGAAAGGTTGCTTTTTGCAATTCCGCCATTCGTTTTTTTATGTTAGTGATCACTTCGCGGGCGTTAGAGCCAGGACGCTGTTTGATCATGATAGATGCAGAGGGCCGGCCGTCGGTTTTTGAAACCATGCCGTAGGTAAGCGCCCCGAATTCAACATCAGCAACCTCCCGCAACCGCAGCACCGAGCCGTTATCGTCGGCTCTCACCACGATATTACGGTACTGCTCCGGCTCGAAGAACTTTCCGGGGTAGCGAAGCACATATTGCAACAGTTGCGGTGATTTATCTGAGCTTAGGCCTGTTTTTCCGGGTGCGGCCTCAACATTTTGCGCGCGGATTGCTTTGATAACGTCATCTGTAGATACGTGGTAGGCGGTCATGCGGTCGGGCTTCAACCAAACCCGCATGGCATATTCTTTTGCGCCCATGATCTCGGCCAGCCCAACGCCTTCAATGCGTTTAAGCTCCTGGAGAATATTAATATCGGTAAAATTATAAATGAATTTTTCGTCGAGCGTGGTGTCCGTGCTCATTACGTTGAGGTACATCAGCATACTGTTCACCTCTTTTTCGGTAGTAACACCGGCTTTAATCACCTCTTCAGGTAATTCGTCAATTATGGTAGACACACGGTTCTGAACACTAACAGCAGCTTTATCCGGATCGGTGCCGACGTTGAAGAACACCTCGATAACAGTTAAGCCATCATTGCTGCATACAGTGGACATATACGTCATGCCGGGCACGCCGTTAATAGCTCGTTCTAACGGCGTTGCCACCGCCTTCGCGCATACATCGGCATTTGCACCGGTATAATTGGCTGTTACGGTTACTGACGGCGGCACAATATCCGGAAACTGGGTAACCGGCAGCCCGACGAGCGCCAGAACACCCAATAATACAATCAATAGAGAAATAACCAGCGACAGCACAGGCCGCCTGATAAATAAATTAAACATGTGGAAACGCTTAACAGGTAAAACAAAAAAACTCTCTTGCCAGCAATCTAATTGCTCATTGCCAGAACGTGTGTCTTGGCAGGCACAGGCTTAATAACCATTCCGTCGCGCACCTTTTGTGCGCCTTCGAAAAGGATTTTTTCTCCGGCCTTTAAGCCGTCCTGTACAATAAAGCAATGCTCCAGCCGGGTGCGCGGAGTAAAGCTTTTCATATGGAGTTTGTTTTGCGCGTCTAGTGTATACACATAGTTTTTATCCTGAATATCAAATACAGCCTGCTGCGGTACCAGTACTGCATTATTTACTGCCGATGACAGATATAATTTGGCTGTGGCGCCATGCCGCAGTAGCTTTTGCGGGTTCGGAAAAGTAGCCCGAAAATCAATCGAGCCGGTATTTTGTTCTATTTGGCCTTCAACCGTTTCAATGTGGCCCTTGTAAGGATAGGAGCTGCCATCTGACAATACCAGCTGCACCTGCTGGTTTTCTTTTTTTGAAGTTTTTGACCGCTCGTACTGCAGGTACTCATTCTCAGGAAAACTGAAATAGGCATACATGGAACTGATGTCCGACAAATCGGTTAACAAAGCACCTTCTTCCAGCAAACTGCCGGCTTTAAGCGGTATCCGGTCCAGGATGCCATCAAAGGGCGCCCGTATACTGGTGTAAGCTACGTGGTTTTCGGCGGCCTGTACCGATGTCCGTGCTTCCTCAACAGTTGCCCGGTCGGCCTTTAGCCTGGTCATGGCCACTTCCAGTTCAGATTTTGCCACTACCTTTTTGTCGACCAGCAGTTTTATACGGTCTGCTTCCAGCTCGGTGGCTTTGGCCGCGGCAATGGCATTGTCAAGCGCGGCTTTGGCTTTACTTAGCGCCACACGATATTCCTCATCATTAATTTTAAACAGCAACTGGCCTTTTTTTACGGATTGACCTTCATCTACATAAATTTTCTCTAAAAAACCCTTCACACGGGTGCGAATCTCAATATTACGCATCGCCTGTATATCTGCCACATAGGGGGTTTGTATGGTGGTATCTTTAGCCTGTAAAGTAATTACAGGCAGTTCCGGCACATCTTGCACGGTGGTTGTATTTTGGCTGGCTGCCGTACAGCCGCATATAAACAGCGGTAGCAAGCCCAGCATCCATAGGATGTTCGATTTTAAAATTTTCATTTGTTTTATTACTGTTGACAATAAGGCGGCGAAAGCCGCAATAATACTATGCGCGGTTATGCGCTGGCTACAGTAAAAAAATCAGAAGGGACTTAGCCGGAAAAGAAAATGATGATGGGGAGGCAGGAAAATCCGGTTTTCCCATATTTTGTGTACAAACGGGGGTAAAACCGTTTCCGGAGTGTAAAGAGAAAAACCAGGTACTTGTTCACCACAAACATCCAACCCGAGGTTTCGCGAAACTACATAACGATATTTAGGGGCCGCATGATGTGAGCCGTGACCTTTTTGCGGCTTAGCATCAAATACGTGATTATAAATTATTTCGAGCAGGGTGTTATCCGGATGCGAAATTGTCGTCTCGCAGGAACTTGTATACGCATTGGGAACCTCGGAGAAGACCGGGTGAAAGCAGACCAGCGCGTTGATTAGCCATGCTGCCAGTACGATATGAAGAGATCGCTTCAGCACGCTGCAAAGATAAGAAATTTTGCGCACAGGAGCAATATTTAATTGAATTGCCGGGTGAGAAGAGACGGACCTACCCAGTTACGCGCCATCAGGTTTATATCATAATTTAAACCTGAATGGGCTTTAAGTGTTAGGTTAATATGATAACATCCGGAGAAAAAATAAAGATTAGCGCAAGTGATCACCTTGCCAATGAACGCACTTTTCTTGCGTGGATACGTACCAGTATAGCCCTGATGGGCTTTGGGTTCGTGGTAGTTAAGTTTTCGCTTTTCATCCGCCAGTTGTCACTGGTAGTTAGCGGCCACGAGGTAAGCCCGCCAAAAGGGTTCTCCGGCGTTATCGGTATGTGCCTGGTGGCTATCGGAGCGTTAACCGCACTCATTGGCTATACGCGCTATAAGCGAATAGAGCGGCAATTGCTATCGCAAGCTTTTTATCCTTCGTCCCGATTGTTGATGCTGCTGACAATTGGTGTTGTAGTTGGCAGCTTGTTGTTACTGTATTATCTTTTGCCGAATTTATAAGGAAAGGGGTAATATTCTTTATCCTACCAACCACTTGCTCTTCGGCAAATACGAAAGCACCTTAATAATTACGTTTGTTATCACAAACGTTGTAAGCGCTATCAGCGGTAGCTTGATGGCAGCGCTTTCAAAATGTGGGTTAAGCAAGGCATAGACAGCGTTTAAAACAATAATGTGGGCCAGATAAACGCCATAACTCTTCGCGGAAATATCGGTAAGGATTTTTACAATGAGCGAATCGGTATTTTTTATAGAGACGTTTTTTAGAATCAGGAATATCCCCGCAGTCATCATTGCGACGTTAATGGTCTCGAAACTCCAGCTAAGTTCTGCTGCGCTGGTGTATTTTTCCACCGGCAGCAGGTGCAAAAAACACCAGGCTGTTATCGTGTATCCTATAATTATTAACAACGCGCCCACATAATAGTTCCATGACCGGGCCTCCAGGCAAAAACGCTTAATGTAGTTGGCGAGTATAACATAGCCCAGGAATCCGGAAAAATAATAGAGCATCGGCGTTTTGTTCCAGTAACATTCCCCCCAAACCGCAGGGAAAGCCAGGTGTATATAAGGCAGCGAAAATGAGATTGCCCAAAGTAACAGGTAAAACTCCATATTCCTGCGGCTGCAGGTTTGCACCCAGTTAGAAATTAAAGGCGCGAACAAATATATACCCAGCAGCATGTAAACAAACCATAAGTGCCCAACATCCACGCCATAGTTCACAGCTATTTTAGCTATATTGATAAACGTTGTCTGTAGGTCTGCCTGTCCCTTAAAATAGTAATAGAACGCATATATAATGCACCATAAAACAAACGGAATAGCCACCCGGCTCATGCGCTTTTTAAAGAAGGCACGCGTATCAGTAATTGGAAACAGAAAATAGCCTGACAGCATCACGAACAATGGCACACAAGTCCTCAGAAAGGAGTTACACCAGCCTACAATATGCGCGTCGGGAGAATTTATTACCGTACCGCCATCTCCGATATAGTAAAATTCGCCGGTATGTATCTGCATTACCATATAACAAGCGAGCACTCTAAGGATATCAAAGCCGTAATGGCGTTTGGCGATGTTTTGGGTGGTCATTTAGGTTGGTCTAATGGTTCAAAGCTTTAAATTTAGAAAACAAGATGATAAAAAAGAGTCCCAGGGTAGATTTAAAAGGCCGGAAAATATTGTCAGCGCTCCTCCATCCAGTTCAAAAAGCTATGTGATTTTTCCTTATTAATCAGCAACTTCTCCGGTGTCTCAATAATCAGCTTTACATACAGCTTGCGCAGAAAATAATGCTCAACCTCTTTAATCGCCTTAAAATTAACCAGGTACTGCCGATTAATCCTAAAAAATTGCTTAGCTGAAACCGACGAGGCAATTGTATCGAGCGATTGATTAAGTGTATACTCCTGACCATCAAAACACATAAGTGAGGCAGCGTCATTGCGAATGTAAAAGAATGCAATGTTATGGGTGTGTACAGTAGTATATTTCTGGTTTTTAAACACCAGAAAACTAGTTTTTTCAGCAGGCTGACTAAGGCGCGACAAAAGGCTCTCCAGCGTATGCGCAGATTTTTGTTGAAAAAAGTTCTTTAATTCATCCACTTTTCTCAATGCATCCGCAATATCATCTTTAGAGAAAGGTTTCAAAATATAATCAACACCATTGCTTTTAAATGCCTCCAGCGAATATTCATCGAAAGCGGTACAAAAAACCACCGGACAAGTAATCTTCACCGATTTAAATATTTCGAACGATAAGCCATCAGCGAGCTGGATGTCCATAAAAATAAGATCAGGCAGAGGACCGTTGCTGAGCATTTCTACTGATTGATCTACGCTTTGGTACTGCCCGATTATCTGTGCATTTGGTTTAAGCTCTTTAATAATGTTTTCGAGCGATTTGGCCGTCCTAAACTCGTCTTCAATAATGATTATGTTCATAAATAAAGGGAAGTATTACCTTGAAGGTTTTGTCATCTTGTACGATCTCAATATTTTTTTTCAAAAAGTGATTGTAGCGCAAACCTATGTTTTTTAAGCCAATACCTGTTGATTTTACACCGCCCTTTTTTGGCTGTAAAACGTTCTCTATAACAATATGCTCATGGTCTTCATAGATAGTAATGTCCAGCGGTCTTTGTGGTGATACTACGTTGTGCTTAATGCAATTCTCAACTAACAACTGAAGTGTAAAAGGCGGAACCAGCGTTTTAAAAGTATCGGGAGTCAACTTGCTGGTAAATGTAAAGCCGCTATCGAAGCGTGCTTTCTGCAGAAAAAGATAAGCATTTACAATTTCCATTTCCTCTTGAACATGTATAAGGTCGAGCCTGCGGCTTTCGAGGGTGAAGCGATAAAAATCAGATAGTTTGAGAATGAAATCTACGGCTTCCGCATCGCCGGCTTCAACCATGGCTTTTAAGGTATTTAAACTGTTGAACAAAAAGTGCGGATTGACCTGCTGTTTTAATAATTCATACTGGGCAGCAAGGTTGTCGCTTTTTATACGTTCCAGTTCCATGCCAACATACTGGTTTTCGTAATTATGCTGAAGCAGATTTAAAAACATATAAAATACGAGATTGATGAGTATGCCACGTACTTCGACCATTAGCATGGTTGGCCCAAAATTAATTTGCGAGAGAATAAGTTGTTGCAGCCAGGCCAAACCAAACATCACTACAAGCCCGAACAACAGTGATTTAAACAACCTGGTATAAGAGATGCCTTGTGCGCGCTTTCTCACGGGCTCGCGTTTGAGCATGAAGATATTGAAATACCACATCAGTATTGCAAAAGAACCGGTAAGCACCGCATTTACGGCAGCCTCGGCAGCGTTAAATTGATGTGCTGCCAATTGCGGCGCCGACGACAGCAAGCCGAGGATAACAGAACTTACCCATATAGTGGTATGCGATACTTTGAACTCCGGATTCTTCATTTATATAATACGGGCTTTAAAGGTAATTATAATGTATAGTAATAGCAGCAGATACGTAAATCGTGATTAATTATGGTTTATATAAAAGCGGAAGCACATTTGCCGTACTCCCGCTTTCATCAAAAAACGCAGATGTTAAACTGTTACATTAATGTCAACATTGATATTGCCGCGTGTAGCTTTTGAGTAGGGGCAGGTTTCATGCGCTGCGCTTACCACGGCCCTGGCCTCATCCGGCGTTAAACCCGGTAAACTTACGTTAAGACGTGCCTGCAGGTAAAACCCGCCATCGCCGGTGCCAAGATCTACCTCTGTATCGACAGCAAGGTTGGCAGGCAACGCAATTTTCAGGCCTGATGCGTTATGCTTCATCGCTCCTATAAAACAGGCCGACCATCCTGCGGCAAACAACTGTTCAGGGTTTGTGCCTGCACCGGGCCCGCCCGGAGTCGAGAGCGTGATGTTTAACCGGCCGTCGCTGCTGCTCGCGTTACCTTCGCGGCCGCCTGTTACATGTAATTTCCCGGTATATAGCACTTTGCTTATCCCGGCGTTTGCAGCATTTCTGCTGCTGATCACATTTTGATTTTCCATTTTTATTTAAAGATTGATCCTATCGATTAAGTTGATTTATTATTTCGTAAAACTGCCGGCCTCAACAATCGCGTCAACAAAGGCTTCCGGTGCTTCCTGGGGCAGGTTGTGCCCGATTCCTCCTTTAATCGTATGATGAGCGTATTTCCCTTTAAAGCGATTTGCATAATCGGCTGGCGACGGATGCGGCGCGCCATTGGCATCACCCTCAAGGGTTACCGCCGGAACTGTTATTGCGGGCGATAGAGCCAGTTTTGCCTCCAGTTCATCGTATTTCGGCTCCCCTTTGGCAAGCCCAAGCCGCCAGCGGTAGTTATGGATCACTATCGCGACGTGGTCGGGGTTATTAAAGGCGGCAGCCGATTGTTTAAAGACCGAATCACTGAATTTCCATTCGGGCGAAGCGGTTTGCCATATAAGTTTGGCAAACGCGGCACGGTTGGCCTGATAACCAGCCTGGCCCCGGGCAGTTGCAAAATAGAATTGATACCACCAGGAAAATTCGGCCTTTGGCGGGAGAGGTGCTTTATTAGCCTGCTGACTGCCGATCAGATAGCCGCTTACAGATACCAGCGCCTCAACCCGTTGGGGCCATAGTACCGCTACTATGTCTGCGGTACGGGCGCCCCAGTCAAAACCACCGATAATGGCTTTTTGTATTTTAAGCGCATCCATTAAAGCTATTACATCTTCGGCCAGCGCTGCTTGTTGTCCATTGCGCGGGGTCTTTGCCGAAAGGAAGCGGGTAGTGCCGTATCCCCTCAGGTAAGGCAAAATTACGCGGTATCCCCTTGCTGCCAGCAGCGGCGCTACTTTTGAATAACTGTGAATGTCGTATGGCCAGCCATGCAGCAGTATTACCGGTTTGCCATTTGCAGGGCCGATATCTGCGTAGCCAATATCCAGCACTCCTGCCTTTATCTGTTTAATTTTTCCGAATGAAGCATCGAAGCGGCTTATGTCCAACGGCGCCTGTTGATTATTGATGTTTTGTGCATGCGTCGCGTGTGAACTGCCTGGCAGCAGTGCGATGAGGATGGCGGCGGCAGCAATTATCATGTTGCGGCCCGCGGTTAAAGTATTTTTCATGATTCAGCGTTTTGTTTGATGAGAGTTTTTAAGCCTGAACAATGTTATAATTTGCTTTTTCTGAGACCCCTGTGCTATAAGCAGCCGGGTAAAGCTTTCTGAACATTGCGTATGTTATAGTGATTGCGGCGAAAGCGATAATTGCATCGATTGTCGGCGCAAAACCCAAGACCATAAGCTTGGAGAAGAATGCGAAAATGATGTCGAAAAAGATTCCCGCAAATACCCACTCTTTCAGACGAAGGAAACGGTTGGGAGTGAGCAGCACGATTACTCCTGATAATTTAGCCACACCAAGGATATAAATAAAGTGTGCCGGATAACCCAGTTTTACGGTAATATCCCAAACGAGGGGATTTTTGGTAAGTTCGAAAAAGCCGCTGGCGCCAAACCAAAGAGAAATAAAAATAGCACCAGACCAGTAAATTGTTTTTAATGTTTTTAAGTTCATGACGTTGTTTGTTTTGATTGCTGACACAAAATTGGCGTAAAACAAACAGCGCCGGGAGCAGATAATGGCCGAAGCGGACACATCAACCCATGAAACGGACATTCACGCTGCCGATTAAGATATTTTTGCTAAAACGGATCTGCGCTGATGAATAGGGCACAGTTCAGCCTGCGGAGTTATGCCAGGTATTCAAGAATGGTTCCTTAAGGCAGGGCCTGTTGAATTTATTCAACGAAGAAAATCTTACTAACAAAAAGCGGGATATGACGCTGAAAACAGCGCTATATCCCGCCTAGTGACCCCGGAGAGATTCGAACTCTCGACCCAATGATTAAGAGTCATTTGCTCTACCAGCTGAGCTACGGAGTCTGGTGTTTTTTTGCTGGGGCTGCAAATAAACGAATTTTTTTTCGAACAGAGATAAGAGAAAAGAGATTAGGGGAAAACTAACCTCCGTCTTCAGCTATCTTAACGATCAGGCCGTCGCATAGAGCTCGTCCCGCTGTTTTTGCACCGCATCGCTTGTGATATATTCGTCATAGCTCATCAGCTTGTCGATAGTACCGCCGGGGGTTATTTCGATGATCCGGTTGGCAACAGTTTGTACCAGCTCATGGTCGCGCGAGGTAAACAGAATAGTTCCCCGGAAATCTTTCATGCCATTGTTCAACGCGGTGATCGACTCCAGGTCGAGGTGGTTGGTTGGCTCGTCAAACATCAGCAGATTTGCCGATTGCAGCATCATCCGGCTGAACATACAACGCATTTTTTCGCCGCCGGAAAGCACTGTTGCTTTTTTCAGTACTTCTTCGCCGCTGAATAGCATTCTGCCCAGGAACCCGCGGATAAACTGGTCGTCCTTGTCGCCGGGCGAATATTCACGCAGCCAATCTATCAGGTTTTCGTCCTTGCCGGCAAAGTAGTCGGCGTTGTCGATCGGGATATCGGCATAATTAATGGTAACACCCCATTTAAATTCGCCTTTATAATCTTTATCCCGGCCGGTCAGGATGTTATACAAAGCCGTAGTAGCTAAGCTGTTTTGCGACAGTATGGCTATCTTATCGCCCTTATTCACCATAAAACGAACGTCGTTGAACAGCAGTTCGCCGTTTAATGATTTGCTAAGCTTTTCGACCTGTAATATCTGGTCACCGGCTTCGCGGCCCTGGTTATTAAAGATAATGCCGGGGTACTTGCGGTTCGACGGCTGTATCTCATCGAGGTTGATCTTATCCAACGCCTTCTTACGGCTGGTAGCCTGTTTTGATTTTGATGCGTTAGCGCTGAAACGGCGGATGAACTCCTGCAGTTCCTTCACCTTATCTTCGGCCTTTTTATTCTGCTCTGCACGCTGCCTCAATGCCAACTGGCTCGATTCGTACCAGAAGGTATAGTTGCCGGTAAAGATGGTCATTTTACCAAAATCTATATCCACCACATGCGTACAAACCGTATCAAGAAAGTGCCTGTCGTGCGATACTACCAGTACAATAGCCTCATAACTTGCCAGGAAGTCTTCCAGCCAGCTTACAGTATGTATATCAAGGTCGTTGGTGGGCTCATCCAGCAGTAAGATATCGGGCTTGCCAAAAAGCGCCTGCGCTAACAATACACGTACTTTTTGGGTATTATCAAGGTCTTTCACCAGCTGATAATGGAATTCTTCTTTTATGCCCAGGTTACTCAATAGGGTAGCGGCATTGCTTTCGGCGTTCCAGCCGTCCATTTCAGCAAACATGTTTTCCAGTTCACCGGCACGCTCGCCGTCGGCGTCATTGAAATCTTCCTTCAGGTAAATGGCGTCTTTTTCCTTCATAACGGCATACATTTCTTTATGCCCCATCATCACAGCCTCAATAACGGTAAATTCATCAAAAGCATAGTGATTTTGGCTCAGTACTGCCATGCGTTCGCCGGGAGTAAAGCTTACTGATCCGCTGGTTGGGTCAACTTCGCCCGAAAGGATCTTAAGAAAGGTAGACTTTCCGGCTCCGTTGGCGCCGATTATGCCATAACAGTTACCCTGCGTAAATTTCAGGTTAACATCTTCAAAAAGTGTGCGTTTGCCGTAGCGTAAAGATAAATTGGATACCGTAATCATTGCCGCAAAGGTACGGCTAAATGCCTTAATTTATTAACATTCGCCCGAATAATAGTTTTTAAGTTGCCCTTAACTGTTGTAACAAACATGTTACAACCTCGTTTTATACCTATAAATCGCTGTTTTGGCTATGAAAAATATGAGTTGGAACAAATGTTAATAAATTACCCGCTTTATTCTTAACAAATACTTTGAAATTAAGTAACACGTAATTACCTTGTAATGTTTTTAATCCCTAATTAATAAACGAAAGATGGTAATCGTAGTAACATTATTATTTGTTATTAATGTACTTGCGGTAATGGTTCATTTAAGGGCAAAAAGCGAATATTAATTTACTTGCTTGCTTTTAACTGAGTCGCCCCGCAGTACTTAACCCAAAAGAAAAATCAAGCTATTGGCTTCGTGTTCGGTGAGTTTTTTCAACTGACCGGACACGGCCATTTTCATCATCAAATTTAACTCCGCGTTTATTGTAAAGGTTACTTCCGTGTCCTGTCCGGATGGCTTCAATTCCCACATCAGTTCCATTTCGAAAGGCGGTTTCTCAGCCGGCACAATCTTTATTTGTTCGTTTACTGTCCTGCTGTCAACCTTAAGGCTAAGACTGATCATGCCCCTAATATTAAAACTGGCTTCGTTGTAAGTTGATTTCCAATCGCCAATATCTTCTGCGGGCATTAATTTCTGATGATTGTTCATATCGGCCAGAAAGTCAAATACCTTGGTCGCTGGCTGGTGTACAGTTACTTTATTTTGAAAGGTGTTCATGGTGTAGTTTGCGGTAAGCACTTTGCAGATCAATATCAGCTGACAGATAAAACTGCCAACTGCACTTATCAACTGTCAGCTAAATTTAGCGACCCCAGTTAGACGGATCTTCGCGCCATTTTGTTAATAGCTCGACATCCGCTTCACTGATGTATTGATTTTCTGCGGCATATTTTATCAGCGCGCTATAATTTGAAAGCGTAAAGAAAGGGCAATTTGCATTTTTGAAATTTTCGGTTGCGACGTCAAAACCATAGCTAAAAATTGCAGCCAGGCCAGCAACGTCGTATCCGGCATCACGCAAAGCATTTACAGCTTGCAGACTGCTTTTGCCCGTTGATATCAAATCTTCAATAACAACGGCTCTTTTGCCTGATAATGAGGAATCACCCTCAATGAGACTGCCCGTACCATGTTCTTTGGGTTTTGAACGGACGTATATAAAAGGCAGGCCTAATTCCTGTGCTACAAGCGCCCCCTGGGGTATACCGGCAGTAGCGACGCCGGCTATAACGCCAACCGAACCGAATTCTTCCTGGATTAAACGGGTTAGCTGTTGCCTTATATAGGTGCGTATAGTAGGATGGGAAAGCGTGATGCGATTATCGCAATAAATGGGCGATTTCCACCCACTGGCCCAGGTAAAAGGATTATTAGGTTGTAATTTTATTGCTTTAATTTGCAGCAAAAATTCAGCAACTTGCTGCGCTATCTCGGTATTATCAAACATGGCCCAAAAATACAGAATTTATATTAACGAAAAAGTTATTCTACTAACAGGAAAGGAACCAAAAAGGGTTGCTGATTACAAACGAATTGATACAGAGGCATTTGATCTTAAGATGGCTTATTCATGGGTTCTTAATCACCCAAGTAAGCTTTTTTACGTGCTGTGTGACGATGTAAAAGCCTTTTTTAAAACTGTTAAGAAAAGTGTTATCCTTATCGAGGCGGCAGGCGGATTGGTAAAGAACGAAACAGGCCACTATCTTTTCATCTTCCGCAATAATAAGTGGGACCTGCCCAAAGGAAAGATTGAAAAACAGGAGGGCGTAAAGGAAGCTGCTGTACGCGAAGTGGAAGAAGAATGCGGCATCAAGGTGACCCGGCTGGATGAACTTATCTGCAAAACTTACCACTCCTATATCAATAAGGGCGAAGTAGTACTTAAGAAAACCTACTGGTACAATATGCGTACCCGTGGCCAAAAAGATTTGAAACCGCAAACGGAAGAGGGAATAACCGATGTGCGCTGGTTCAATAAAGATCACATCAGCCCGATAATTGAAAATACCTTTCCATCGATTATGGATGTACTGGTGAAGGAGAAATTAGTAGAAAGGGTGCGGTAGTTCATTGCTGATAGTTCATGGCAGTCGTAATTTCACATACTGGCGAGTTTTGGTTATTGTCTGTATGTTTCGCCAATGAACTATGAATTATGAACCGACTATAAAAACGGCAGCGCCTCCTTTGGAATAAACTGGCTGACATCACCATTATAGCGCATAACTTCGCGTACGATACTTGAGCTGATTGATGAATACCCCGGCTTGCTTACAATAAAGATGCTTTCGATTTCAGGATCAAGTGAGTGGTTCATTTGGGCGATGGCTTTCTCATACTCAAAATCCGATACGGTACGTATGCCGCGGATCATATAAGCAGCGCCTATGCTTTTACAAAAGTTTACGGTTAACCCCTCATAGGCTATGATATGGATGCGGTCGTCATGGCCAAATACAGCCCGCAAAAGCTCTTCCCTCTTTTCAACACTTAACAGGCCGGCCTTGGTGCTGTTTACGCCGATGCCAATGTAAAGCTTATCGAATAAGCCGACTGAACGTTTTACAATGTCAACGTGGGCTTTGGTAACCGGGTCGAACGAGCCGGGAAAAAGGGCAATTTTCATAGCTGAGCCTTATATACGGGTAAAGTTATAAATCAAAATCAAGCCTGCACAATATTTCGGTAAAATGCATCGCGTAAATCGGCACATTCGCAACAATAGGCCATACTTGCCCGTAATAGGCATATTCAAAAGCTATGAAATATCACATCAAGCTGCTGCGGCCAAAAGACTGGGCTAAAAACCTTTTTCTTTTTGTCCCGTCTTTTTTTGCGAAGCATATATTTACCGCCTCGAATACAATTTTGCTGGTGGCCGGGTTTATTGCTTTTTGCTGTATTGCCAGCAGCATTTATATCATCAATGATTACCGGGATATCGAGGACGACCGCAAACACCCCACCAAATCAAAACGCCCGCTGGCCTCCGGCAAAGTTAAGCCATCACATGCTATTGTAATGTTAGTAGTACTGATCATCCTCGGTACAGGCTTTGGCTACGCTGCGAATCCGGGTTTGGGATTTTTGCTGGTGCTGGGCGTATATTTCTTATTAAATCTGGCGTACTCGTTCGGTTTAAAAAATATAGCAATACTGGACATGCTGATCCTTTCCGCAGGTTTTGTGTTCAGGGTTAAAGGCGGGGGGATCATCACCCATACCGACACTACCGAATGGATGATCATTATGACCTATCTGCTTGCGATGTTTATGGCGCTTGGTAAACGCCGTGATGATTTGTTATTGAAAGAAACCTCGGGTACTGAAATGCGTAAATCGGTGAACGGCTATACCATGGAATATTTAAACCTGATGCTCGGCCTGTTCAGCGCGATAATTATTGTTGCATACATCAGTTACACGCAATCGCCCAAAACCATTAACAGGCTGGGCACTTATCGCCTTTATTATTCAAGCGTGTTTGTTATTGCCGGGATTATGCGATATATGCAGATAGTGTTTGTAAACAAAAACGCCGGTTCACCAACGGAAGTATTGTACCGCGACCGCTTTATACAAATAACCATTTTGTTATGGATAGCGAGCATTTATGTTATTTTATATATGTTGCCGCATACCCCAATTTTTTTACCCGATGGAAAAGCCGCTTACTAGCTGGGGCCGTTACCCGGTTGTTGAATGCAACCAGGAGAGTTTTGTTTTTACAGAACAACTTGAAAAGCTGGCAGACAGGAGCGAGGACTTCATTCCGCGTGGAAATGGTCGCAGCTATGGTGATTCAGCTTTAGGCAAACGGGCTTTAACGACGCTAAAGTTCGACAAGATACTATCATTCGATACGGCTAAAGGTGTGTTTGAGTGCCAGCCAGGCATTACCTTAAGCGATGTGCTGCAGGTGATTGTGCCGCAGGGCTGGTTTCTTAGGGTTACGCCCGGCACCAAGCTGATTACCGTGGGCGGGGCCGTTGGCAGTAATGTGCACGGCAAAAACCACCGTACGGAAGGTTCATTCTCCAGGCATATCATCGATATGGATGTAAGGCTGGCATCGAACGAGGAGATAACTTGTTCGCCAACTCAGAATACAGATTTATTTGAGGCTACATGCGGAGGAATGGGTCTTACGGGTATGGTTACCCGGGTAAAGTTCAGGCTAAAGAAAATTGAGACATCTTACATTCGTCAAAAACAAATTAAGGCTCAAAATCTGGATGAGCTGCTGTCGCTGTTTGATAAATATCAGCATTATAGCTATACGGTGGCCTGGATTGACTGCCTTACGAAAGGTAAAAATTCTGGCCGGGGCATTTTAACAGTGGGCGAACATGCGGCTTTCAGCGAGCTTATTGAAGAGCAAAAGAAAGAACCTTTAAAACTTCCATCAAATAAAAAGCTGAACTTTCCATTCACGCTGCCTGCATGGGTACTAAATACCTTTACGGTTAAAGCCTTTAACTTTTTATATTACCTGAAGAACTATAAAAAAGAAATGGATTCGGTGGTTTTGTATGACCCTGTGTTTTATACGCTGGATGCTATAAACAACTGGAACCGTATGTACGGCAAAGCCGGTTTTGTACAATACCAGTTTGTAATGCCATTGGAATCCAGGCAAGGGTTGGTGGAGATTTTAAACCGGATAGGCGAAAAAGGCATGGGCTCTTTCCTTACCGTATTGAAAGTGTTAGGAAAGCAGGAGAGCATGATCTCCTTTTGCCGGGAAGGTTATACCTTGGCGCTTGATTTTCCATTGCGCAAGGGCGTATTGGAGTTCCTGGATGAACTGGATGAAATAGTACTTAAATACGGCGGACGGATTTACATTACTAAAGATGCCCGCATGAAACCGGATATGCTGAAAAACTACCCCGAGCTGGATAAGTTTAAGGATATCGTAAAGAAATATAACCCGGATGGAAAAATCAGGTCGGCACAATCTGACCGCTTATTATTAACAGAACCTAAATAATACACATGGAGACGGTATTGGTACTTGGCGCAACATCTGACATCGGCATCGCGATAGCGAGAAAGTTTGCCGCCGCTGGTTATAATATACAATTGGCTGCCCGCAAACCTGAGCAATTGGATGCAGTTAAATCGGATATTGAAATCCGGAGCGGGGTAAGCTGCAGCACGCATGCGTTCGACGCCGTGAAATATGACAGCCATGCTGCCTTTTTCAATGGGATAAAGCCCGATATTACTATTGCTGTTTTTGGTACGATGTACGAGGAAGAGGATGCTTTTAATGACTGGTCGCTCGCCGAAACAATGATCAACACCAATTACACCGGCGCCGTTTCGATCCTCAATATAGCCGCAAGACATTATACGACGCAACAAAGAGGAACTATTATCGGTATCAGTTCTGTTGCCGGAGATAGGGGCAGAGCCAGTAAACTGGTCTATGGTAGCTCGAAGGCCGCTTTCAGTGCCTATTTGGCCGGGCTTCGCAATAAATGCTTTAAGGATAATGTGCACGTGATGACCGTAAAACCGGGCTTCGTATACACCCGCATGACAGAAAACCTTAAACTGCCTGCTCCGCTTACATCTACACCGGATGAAGTTGCCACAATTGTTTATAACGGATTTAAGGCAGGCAAAAACACGATCTATGTAAAATGGTTTTGGAGATATATTATGCTTATCATAAAAAATATTCCTGAGTTTCAATTTAAAAAGATGAAGCTGTGAAAAAGATAGCCTTTTTTGATTTCGACGGAACCATAACTACGAAAGACACTTTGCTGGAGGTTATAAAGCACCAAAAGGGCAAGATATTGTTTTACACCGGCTTTCTGTTAAATGCGCCCACCCTGATTGGTTTGAAGCTGAAAATGGTATCAAACCAAAAGGCGAAGGAACGGATGCTCCGTTATTTCTTTAGCGGAATGAATATCGCGGCATTTCAGCAAGCCTGCAATAAGTTTGTCGACGAAGTGTTGCCGGCGATGATTCGCATGGATGCAATAGAAGAAATACAAAAGTTAAAAGCAGAGGGTTTTGAAGTGGTTGTTGTATCCGCTTCGCCAACAAACTGGATACAGAAATGGACCGACGCAAATGGCCTGGGACTTATTGCCACAAATCTGCAGTACATCGACAAGACCCTTAGCGGTTACATCGATGGCGTGAACAACAACGCCGAAGAAAAGGTAGCCCGCATTAAAGCAGTTTACAACCTGGCTGAATACGACGAGATCTATTGCTACGGCGATTCATCCGGGGATAAGCCGATGCTTGCTCTGGGCACCAAAGCATTTTATAAGCCATTCAGAAAAAAGTAAAAATAGTCGTTATTGCGGGGCTTACCTGGCGTAAATGCCATACGCTTATTCCTCATCAAACTATCCTTTTTAAGTTCAAGCGATATTAGTGTAAATGAGTCGTTTTTAAACAGCAGCTTATCAGTGGCAAAGCGAGGAGTTTTGTATTTAGCGTAATCCTTTTTTGTAAGCAATACCAGGCTCACCCCATAATCATTAAAGAGTTTGGCCGCGTCCCCGGGCTGATTTGTGGTGAGGTAATTCAACATCGTATTACGGTCGGCTTCGCGTTTATCATAGCTGACGTATGGGTTGGAGAAAAAAGTCTCCACGGATACCATCTTTATGGCTGTTGGCATTACCGGAAAGAGTGATAAGTCATGTTCGCAAAGCAATACCTTATTTAAGGGCACATTTTTGCTGATAAAATTGTAGATTTCTATTTTATCGGTTTCGCTTCCTTTGGCTATTGCATCTTTTCTGGCTTCCATAAAATCAGCTCTGTGTACATAAATGGGATAATAGCATGCTGCATACAATAGCACTGCCCCGACAAAAAGCCCGGCTGAGTGAGTAAAATAGATCTCCTTTTTAGTAACCTTAGTCAGCCATACCGAAGCTTGTTGCAGGATAAAGATAAAGCCGAACGCAAAGAAGACAGACTGCAGGACCTTTAGATAAAAAAAGTAGTGGAAAGCAGGGATGGTATCAGGCAGATGTATATTACCAAGGCGGTCGAGCGTCGGAACCAACGATTCATATACATACATAAAAGCCGTAATAACCAGCCAACTGAATACTATTCTGCGGATAAGTTTATTATCGTACTTTAAATAGAACCAGATGAGGCCAATAAGCGCAATCAGCAGGCTAAAAGAAATATTGGCTTCAACGAGCCTGGCCCATTCTTTTCGTGCAAAAATCCCGGGCGCACATTCCAGGATGGCGCGGTTGACAAAATGAAAACCGTATTTACCCCAAACAAAATAGAGAAACGGAAATGCACATAGTATAAACGGTATTACGGTAACAACTCCTTGCAACACATAGCGGGTAATGGCCTTATATTCTTTTTGCCTGATTGCTGAAAAAACATTTTGCAATTGGAGCACAACCATTATCAGAATGATCAATATGGCAGGGGCAGAATGTCCCAAAAAAGTTATGCCTATAGACGCGCCAAGCAGGATAAACCACCGCATTTGCTGCGTTGAGCAGGCCTGGTAACAAAGTATTATATTTATATAAAACAGGAACTGCACAAATGAATCGGATATAAGCCAGGGGGAATAGGTTGCACCACCCCAACACGGCAAGTTCCCGGCTGCCAGGAAAAGAAATGAAAGCAAAGCGGCCAGCGCGGCCTTATAGTCAAAGAGCTTCGCTACCATCAGGAAAAAGAAAACAGGCCCGAGGACATTTAAAAATGCACCCGCACGTATCACTGCGATGTTAATTGGAAGGCCTGTTAGTTTTACAATTAATGTTTCTGATAAGAAAAGAAGCGGATTATACCACATATACTCGCCGGCATAGTTTGCGTCCTGCCCATAATGCCCGCTTAAGGTTGTGCGGATATAAGCTATATCACGGTCGAAGTCGGGCTCTCCGCCCCAGTGTAAATCGTGTATAGTTCTGTAACATTGCACCATGGCAGCAAGTATCATCACAATGCAAGCTACCCAATATTTGGTGTTGTCTTTTAACCGCATGTTTTGCGTTTCGGCTTTAATTTTAATCATCAGGGGATATGATTACGGGAATTAATAATACGCTTTATACTACTAATTTTGCTTTTTAGTTACATTTAATTGCCGAAAAATGAGAATGATGAATGTCCGTATTTACGCTGTTCGACAAAGGCAGGGTGACCAGATAGATTTTGCATAGACTGGTGTTCAACTATCAATAAGCCACCTGGCAAAAGCAATTCACGGTCAAATATTAGTTTAGGCAATTCAGGAATGCGGTTAAGGTCATACGGCGGGTCTGCAAAAATCAGGTCGAATTTATCACTCTCCAGCAGCAGGTACTTAAAAACGTCATCCTTGTAAACTTTGATGTTATTTAATTCATGCTGGCGCGCCGCGTCCTTCAGGTAATTAACACAATGAATGCTGCGGTCGACAGAAACAACCTGGGCTGCACCGCGTGAAGCAAATTCCATGGAAATATTGCCAGTACCGCTAAACAAGTCGAGCACGCGGATGCCTTCAAACTCAATTTTATTTTGCAGGATATTGAAAAGTGCCTCTTTTGCTAAATCAGTGGTAGGGCGAACCGGTAAGTTTTTAGGCGGATTAAGTCTTAACCCTCTCAAACAGCCGCCTATGATGCGCATAGTGACAGAGCAGAAAGCGACAATAGCTTGTGAGACTGTACCTGTCCAGGCAGTTCCAACACTTTTAGCGGATTGAGTTCAATTTTGGGGAAGAAATAAGCGAGCCTGGTTAGGTTTTTATCGCCGGCAGCAACATCACCGCTGATGACAAGCGTGATGCTTTGTGGCTTTAAATTCAGTTCTTCGGCAACGAATGTGGTGAAATAAGCCAGCTCGTCTTCCGCTTTAAACTCGAAAACATTATAAAAACGTAATGTATTTAACGAAAAATATAGAAAATGCGCCTTATCATTTGCGACCTCGATATACAGATTCGAGTTTGGCGGATTTGTCCTGGCAATCGCTTTTATCCAACCTTTAGCAGTATACACCGTATGTTGCAAACCAAATTTTTGAACTGGGGATATTAAATCATCACCTGTTTTATAAATGATAGCGTTGATATCGTCCAGGGACTGCGCAAAAACTTTTTCGTTGTCCCTGACATCGAGGAAACGGGCAAAACCTGAGACCCTTTCTTCCTGAAAAAGCGAATTAGGGATAAGCGTTAACGCCGATGCAGGCATGCCAATAACAAGTTTTTTATAAGTAGCTGACAGCAAGTCATTAAGCGTACGTGGCTGCGAAAGTTCCTGCAAATCGCAGTTTTGCGCCGTAACTAATAACTGCCTATCGTTTACAACGGCGTAATTAAAGGAAGCCGCCTCAACCTGGAGTAATAAAGTGTAGTTATAAGCCTGGTGCAGGCTGAAGCTACTGTCGGTATAATTGTTATTGTCGCTCATGCAGATGAGCAAAAGTAATTAATTTTTGTTATTTGCCATTCGCAATATAAACGCCAAATTTTAGCAGGGTAATTAAATTAACCAAACGTGTTCCTTCTCGTCAAACAAAAAGACAGTGGCACTCAACAGTTTAACGTCCAAGCGAAGGGTGAGTAATAAAATCTGCACGGACAGTTTTGTCTTTTAACGAGGCGTCGGGCCTCACTTCTGGCTTCAACAGCCTGTTTACCGCAGGCTGTACCCAATTCTCGAGACCGTAGGCAATGATGGCAATAAAAGGCAGGCACAGCAAAGCATATAACCATACCTGGTGTATCAATTTTGAAAGCACGAATACAACCGTATAATGACTTATGTAAAGCGAGTAGGAATACTTCCCGGTAACAGTACCAGTATTGTGCATAAAAGATTTTAGTCCCTCTTTTAAATTAAGCTTCTCAATCACATAAAATATACCCATATAAACGTATGGCAATGTGCTGTATACGATTGTATTTTTAAGAGGCATGTACCGGATGGTAAGCGCGCCAATCACCAACAGTGTGTGCGGTATAACCAGGTAACTCAGCTTTATTTTTTTGCCTGAAGGGGGTAACTGCAGGCAATAGCGTAAAAACGGTGCAGCAAAAATGGCAAAAATAAAATACTTGAGCGGGTCGTAGAAATTGGGAGAAAACTGCATTCTCGAAATAAGCGGTAATATGCCAAGGCTAAAAAGAACTGCGTATTTTTCGATATAAAAACGATTATAATATTGATAGACATAATAACCAGTTATCCAGGTTGCCGAAAATGCAAATATGGCTATGATGTGGGTAAGAGCGTCGCGCTGCGTATGAATGAAGAATAGCGGGATTGCGGCAAGCGACAGCAATAGCCAGGCGAACATCTTTTTTTGCTGATGGCGGCCTATGGTAAAAGCAAACAAAATATAAAAGGCCATCTCAAACGAGAGCGACCATACCGGAAGGTTACTTTGGATACTGGTTGACACATAGCCCATATAATCTTTCATGGTGCTAACCATCAGAAAGTTACCTATAATATCTTTGACAGGAGGGAGCGCAGCGTGTGTAATATATAATGCCGCGATCGCCAGCAACAGCCCAATGACAAATTGCGGATAAATTCGCCCGAACCTGTTACTGATAAATGCTGTAAATGTTTTTGGCCTGCGTGATTCTGACAGGTTGATTACCAGTCCCGAAAGCATAAAAAAGATAATGAGGGCGTCTGTTCCCCAGTAAGCAGTAAGATGTGTCGGATGTCCGGTTGGCGCCAGGAATGCCATATGCCAGCCGATAATGAAGATAGTTGCCGCTCCTCTGAAAAATTCGAGATAAATTTTTTTCATCGCTTAAGGTTTAGGTAGCTTTAATATTCTGCATACTGCTCTTTTATTCTCTTTACGAATAAACAGAACTGAATGTTACGAACCTTTTTCAACCGGGCGGTTAAATTAATAGTAACAGTTTTTTATAAATTAGCCAAACGGATTAACTTATTCATAATTTTATCGTTAATTAAGCTTACTCAATCAATTAACGAAAAACGAGGTGTCCGAACCCATTATCAGAGCATTTCCCCATGAGCCTACCGCACAGCAGTTAGAGCTGTTTGAGAAACTGCATGGTTTCCTGACCAGTAACGACGGTGATGAATGCTTTATATTGAAAGGTTATGCCGGCACGGGCAAAACCACTATACTTGGCGCATTAACCAAGGCCCTCCGGGTTTATAATTTTAAATATGTGCTGCTTGCTCCAACTGGCAGAGCAGCTAAAGTGATTACAGCTTATTCCGGCCGCAAGGCGTTTACCATCCATAAAAAAATCTATCGCAAGAAGGCGGCATTTAATATCGACGAAGGGTTTTCGATAGGGGAGAACCTTGCAGAAAATACATTATTTATTGTTGACGAGGCTTCTATGATTTCGGATGATATAGGCATAGGGCATAAAGCATCCTTATTGTATGATCTGGTGAATTATACCTATAACACCAAAAACTGCAAGCTAATGTTAGTTGGCGACACGGCGCAGCTGCCGCCGGTGGGTTCGGATGATAGTCCGGCACTAAATCCAAAGCTGATGAAAGACCGGTTCGGCCTTGATATTTATACTTATGAGTTAACCGATGTATTGCGCCAGCAGAAAGATTCAGGCATTTTGTATAATGTTACTAAAGTACGTAATATCATTCGCCTGGGTAAAGAAAAGATGCCCCAGATCATCACCAAGGGTTACAAGGATGTTTATCACATGCGCGGCGATATGCTGGAAGAAGGGCTTAACTACGCCTACAATAAATATGGCAACGATAATACCCTGGTGATTTGCCGCTCAAATAAAAATGCCAACGCTTACAACCGGCAAATCCGTAACCGGATTTTATACCGTGAGGAAGAACTAACCGGCGGCGACCAAATTATGATAGTAAAAAACAACTATTTCTGGATGGCCGAAAAGGAGGAAAGCAGCACCGATTTTATAGCTAACGGCGACATTGCACGCATAAAAAAAGTACGCCGGTTTGAGGACATGTATGGCTTTCGCTTTGCTGACGTTCAAATGGAGTTTACCGACTATGCCGAAGACCCTGTTATCGACTGTAAAGTTATGCTCGATACACTTTATACTGACGCGCCGGCCTTGCCGCAGGATGAACAAAAGCGTTTTTACGAAGAAGTAATGAAAGACTATGAGCATATCCCTGCCAGGCGCGATAAATGGAAAGAGTTGAAGCAAAATCCCTATTATAATGCTTTACAGATAAAATTTGCCTACGCCATTACCTGCCACAAAGCCCAGGGCGGCCAATGGGGTGCGGTTTTTATAGACCAGGGGTATCTTACCGACGAAATGGTAAATACAGATTTTCTTCGCTGGTTTTATACTGCCTGTACCCGGGCTATCAGCGAGTTGTACCTCGTTAATTTTAACAAACAATTCTTTGTAAAAGGCGAAGACGATGAATAGCTGCTGAATATGTTAGCTTAGTGGTTTGATTAATACTTAATTATTACGATTGTGACAACCAATTTGCAATGGGGTTGTTATAAACCGTAGCAATGAAGTCGAAGGCGTTTATTTACATTTCTTTAGCGGTCGATTTGATAATTGCGGCGTCCAAGTTTACAGCTGCCGCTTTTACGGGTAGTTCGTCCATGGTTTCAGAGGGCATTCACTCTATAATAGATGCGATAAGCCAATTGCTGCTGATCTGGGGCATAAAAACCAGCGCACGAAAACCCGATCTGACCAGGCCGTTCGGTTATGGCAAAGAACTTTACTTCTGGTCGTTCATTGTATCCCTGCTGATATTTGTGATGGGCGGCTGCGTGTCTGTTTACCAGGGCATTATACATATAAACAGCCCAAACCCCGATAGCAATCAAGGCTGGGATTACGCCGTACTAGGCATAGCTTTTATATTTACGGCCATATCATTGAATGCCGCAAAAAAAGAGTTTAACCGGGAACGGGGTAAAATATATTTCTGGAAAGCAATTATCCAGACCAAAAATCCATCGACAATAATTGTTCTGCTAGGCGACGTTGGAGATATGCTGGGGCTGATCATTGCCTTTGCCGGCGTATTTCTCGGGCACTTGTACCGAAATCCGTATTATGATGTCGCTGCCTCTATCGTAATTGGCGTTATAATGATAGCGATCAGCGCCTTGCTGGTTCGCGAAAGCAAAAGCCTGCTGCTGGGCGAGTCAACCAGCAGAACAACATTGAAAAAAATAATATTGCTTGCCCAGGCGGACGACGCTGTTATTAAAGTAAAAAAACACTTCAGCACCTATATGTCGCCGGAAGAGGTTCTTTTACAGCTGAATACTGTTTTTAAAGATAACCTCACCACCCGGCAAATTACTGATGCTATTGAAAGGATAACCAAGGCGATACAAACGGACTTCCCGCGGATAAAACAAATATTTATCGAGCCGGTGAAATAAGGTTATGGGCGGACAGTGGGATGGCGTTACGTAACAATTCATTGCTCACACCTCACCACTCATCAAATTTTTTTATGTTTATCTCGTTTTAAAAACTATTATGCAGGAAACTATTTTGTCCCGCCTCGAGGCATCGCGTAAGGAACTTTTAGATCTGGGTTTGCGCAATCCTTTACTTAATTACAAAGCATCAAAGGCCAGGGGATTACACGTCATACAGGAGAAATCGGTTTATATTTATGACATCCTGGTGAAACAGAATAAATCAATGACCTTTTTGGGGATGCCCGAAAAAACAGGGGCGGGGCAAGAGGGTCTGTTTCCTGAATTATCACAGCCGGAGTTGCAGGAAACTTACCGGGATACTAAACTGCAAACCGATGAAATTGATCTGAAACTTCAGTCGAAGCTGTTAAACACGTATTATTTTGCGAGAACCAGCATTGAGGAACAGGGGGTAAATACACTCTATCTATCATTAGGAATGCTGAATTGGTACGAAAACGGTAACGATGACGACGTCCGGCTGGCGCCATTGCTGCTGATCCCGGTTTCCCTGGAACGTTCAAGTGCTAATGAAAGATTCAGGCTAAGGTATTCGGGTGTAGAAATTGGCGGCAATCTGTCGTTGCAGGCTAAAATGCTGAGTGATTTCAATATTTCGATACCAGACATGCCTGATGCGGAGGAATTTGATATTAAGGCATATTTTGAGGATATCAGCAGCCGAATTGGCCGGCAACCTAACTGGAAAGTGGATGAAGATGCTATAGAGCTGGGCTTTTTCTCGTTTGGCAAATTTATGATCTACCACGACCTGGATAGCAGCAAGTGGCCTAAGGATGAGCAGCCGGCCAATCATCCTAATATCAATGCGCTTTTTACGGACGGATTTAAAGACAAAGAGCCAACCGCTACCGAAGAAGATTATTTAGATACCGACACACCGGCCAATGATCTTTTTCAGGTGGTTGATGCCGATAGCTCGCAGGTTCTGGCGATGCTTGCCGTACATGAAGGCCGCAATATGGTGATACAGGGGCCGCCGGGAACAGGCAAATCTCAGACCATCACTAACATGATTGCTAATGCTATTGGCCAGGGGAAAAAGGTATTATTCGTGGCGGAGAAAATGGCAGCGCTTGACGTGGTAAAACGCCGGCTGGACGCTATTAACCTGGGCGAGGCCTGCCTGGAGCTGCACAGCCACAAAGCCAACAAAAAAGAATTGCACGAAGAACTAAAACGCGTGCTGGAATTGGGTAAGCCTACTTTTAATGCTTTGCAACAGGAACTTGCCTTATTGCAAGCTTACCGTAGCGAGCTGAACGAATATTGTGCCGCCATTAATAATGCAATTATTGGCAGCGGTCTGTCGGCACAAAAAATAATCGGCTTTTTATTATCGATTGGCAAAACGGCGTCGCAGATACATTTGCCCAAAATACCGCTCGAACAAATAGAGCAATGGGACGCTGCGAGAATGAGTAAAGCCGAAGCTATGGCCGACAGGATACAGGCGCGGTTAAATGACACCGGAACGCCCTCAAAGCTATTATTCTGGGGCAGTAAGTTAACTGTGTTATTGCCTCATGAAGAGCAGCCTGTTCAGCAAATGCTTTCGAAAGCATTGCAGAATTTGATCGCTTTACAGCAGGAACTGGAAAATGTTGCGGCGGAATTTGGCGTATCATCGCCCAAGAACCGGATTGGCACTACAGACTTGCTGGAGCTTTGCAAACGGGCAGCACAGGCTCCTGATCTGAAAGGCATCACCATAAAAACCGATGCATGGCTGCATAATCAGCATGATATTAGTGAGCTGATTGATACCGGTAAACGCTTCGCCGCCTTACGCCGCGAATACGACCATATATTAATTCCCGAGGCCTGGACACAAAATGTACTGGAGATTCGCCAGAACCTGATAGCTTACGGCGACAAATGGTATAAATTTATGATTGGCGCGTACGGGCGGACTAAAAAGCAGCTGGCGGCAATGAGCAAAATACCGCTGCCACCGGGCACCGCTGAAAAGGTTGCCATGGTTGACGCCATATCCGAATCGCGCCGGCTGGAGCAGACGCTGAATGAACTTGAGCCGCTAGCCGGGAAACTATTCGGAAGCAGGTGGATGAAACAGCGGTCGGACTGGGACGCTTTGTCAAAAATAGCTGCTTACATGGCAGAGCTGCAATTTACCATTGCCGATTCGTCGATTCCACAAGCGATTTTGGATTACCTTACTAAAAATGAAAACGGGGACAGCGCTAAGGCCAGCCTTGATAAGCTTTCCTCTCAAATAAATGAGCAGCAGCAGAGCCTGCAGACAGTGCTGGATAAACTGCAGGTTGATTTAGCGGTGAGAATGCCGGAAACAACACTGGAACGCCTCTATTATCATGCGCAGCAACAAACTATAGAAAGCTGGATAAGCCGCTTCCCTGAATTACAAAAAACCATTGCATGGAATAATTTGACGAAAATGGCGGCGGAAGAAGGGTTTTCGAGTTTAATCAGCGCTTCGTTAAACTGGGAGGGTGCAGTTGAGCATTTGAAAACTGCTTTGCAAAAAACCTGGTACGAATACTTGATAGAGCAGGCATTTAACTATAATCCGGCCCTGATAAAATTTGAGCGCGCCAGCCACGAAGAAGTTATTGAAAAGTTTAAAAAGCTAGACTTACTGAACCTGCATTATAACCGTGCGCGTGTAGCCCTTAAGCATTGGGAAGGGGTGCCGAGGCAGCAGGCAGGCGGACAGGTAAACATACTGCGCAGTGAATTCAACAAAAAATCGAGGCTGATGCCCATCCGTAAACTGATATCGGAGGCAGGGGCGGCCATACAGGCTATTAAGCCGGTGATAATGATGAGTCCGATGTCTATCGCGAACTTTTTTGCGCCGGGAAGCATAGAATTTGACCTTGTAATTTTTGACGAAGCCAGCCAGGTTCGCCCGGTTGAAGCGCTTGGCGCAATAGCGCGGGCTAAGCAATTGGTTGTGGTGGGCGATTCCAAACAATTGCCCCCAACCAGCTTCTTCGACAAAATGAACACTGACCTGGAAGATGAAGACAACGTAACCGCCGACCTGCAAAGCATTCTGGGCATGTGCGATGCGCAAGGTGCGCCGCAGCGGATGTTAAGGTGGCACTACCGCAGCCGCCATGAATCCCTTATCAACTTGTCGAACAAAGAGTTTTATGAAGACAAACTGGTGATATTTCCAAGTCCCGGGTCAAAAACAAGACTTGGTTTAGTGTTTCACTATCTTGAAAATGCGGTATACGACCGTGGCAAAACACGTACCAATCCGATTGAGGCCGAGGCTGTTGCGGATGCCGTGATACAGCATGCCGTTAATAACCCTAAACAAAGCCTGGGCGTGGTGGCATTCAGCACTTCGCAAATGCAGGCCATCCAGAATGCACTTGAAAGCCGCCGCCGCAAGCATCCTGAGGTCGAGAATTTCTTCCGCAGCCACATACATGAGCCATTTTTTGTAAAGAATCTTGAAAATGTGCAGGGCGATGAGCGCGATGTAATTTACATCAGTATCGGCTATGGTAAAACTGAAGAGGGCAAAGTCCCCATGAGCTTCGGCCCCCTGAATAATGAGGGCGGCGAACGCCGGTTGAACGTATTGATAACCCGCGCCAAACTGCGCTGCGAGGTGTTTACCAATATCACTTCAGAAGACATCAAACCAACAGAAAGTACCAAATTTGGCATCCGCGCACTGAAAAGCTTCCTGTATTTTGCACAGCATGGCCGGTTTGATGAAGGCGGCGATGTTATTGTAACGCAAAAACGCCCGTTTGAAGACCAGGTTGCTGATGAACTGACTGCCAAAGGCTATATCGTAAGGAAGAAAGTAGGCTCCGACGCATTTTATATTGATTTAGCTATAGTTGACCCGCAGAACCCGGGACGTTACATCATCGGTATCGAGTGCGATGGCGACGCTTATGCCTCAGCAAAGTCCGCCCGTGACCGCGACCGCTTGCGCAAACAGGTGATGGAAACGATGGGCTGGAAAATATTCCGTATCTGGAGCACCGATTGGTTCCGTAATCCAAAACAAGAACTCGACAGGCTGGTAAATGCCATTGAAAAGGCTAACCAAAACGTTGCCGACAACGATGCTGATACCGATGAACAACCGGTTAATGATGCTGTGATTGTAAATCGTGAAAAAAGTGAAGAAGTCAAGAATGGCGCTGCCGCTTATAAGCTAACCCAACTGCCGCGTGAAGTGGCTAAACAAGAATTACACTTGCATTCGTTTGCCAAACTGGCCGGCTGGATAACTGAAATCGTTAACACGGAGGGCCCGATTCATGAAGATGAAATGGCACATCGCCTTGCCGAAGCCGGCGACGTTAGTAAAATGACTTCAAGGGTGAAATATACCATAACCCAGGCTACACAATTTGCTAAGGATAACAAAATGATCAACGCAAAAGGCGATTTTCTTTGGCCGGTTGATATGGAAACACCGGTTATAAGGGACAGGAGCGACTTCCCGCCATCATCAAAAAAACTGCAGTACATCGCCCCGGAGGAAATAGATTTGGCGATTCAGAAAGTAGTGGAGGATGCTATCGGTATACAACCTGAGGCGGCGGTACCATTTGTTGCTAAAATGCTGGGCTTTGGCAGGGTTACGGAAGATTTGAAAGATGATATTCTGCATGCCATTGAATTGAGTCTGGATAAAGACCATGTGTATATGGACGGGGAGTTTTTGAAGAAGAGCTGATATATTGCGGAAAGGTTGGCGCACGCTCTTTCGTTTAATGCATAGCTTTTATCATCCTGTCCCGGCCACTCATATCTTTTCTTAACTTAATGCTTTTAAAGCCTTTATCACGTAAAAGCTCCATAGTCTCTGCGCCAAGGCTTTCGTTGATCTCGAAAAATAACAGGCCTTCATCGGCCAGATTGATTAAAGCGAAATCGGCTATCGCGCGGTAGAACATCAGCGGATCATCCTCAGGTACAAACAGGGCTGTATGGGGTTCAAAGTCGGTCACGTTGGCGTGCATGCGGGTTTTATCCTGCATGGTAACATAAGGGGGATTACTAACTATGATTCCGGATTTCGTAATTTTTATTTCGGAATTTAGGTTTAATATATCGGCGTTAATAAACTGTATATCAACATTATTCAACCGGGCATTTGATGCGGCAGTTTCTAATGCGTTAACAGAAATATCCAAAGCCCGGACCTCAAACGGAGGCAGGTTTTTCTTCAGGGTGAGGGCGATACAGCCACTGCCTGTGCCGATATCCAAAATACTGCCCGCTGCCAACTGCTCACTGTTCACTGACTCCAACACCCATGCTACCAATTCTTCGGTCTCCGGACGGGGGATAAGGACGGATGGATTTACGTTAAACGGCAAACCATAAAATTCCGTGTGACCTAAAATATATTGCACCGGGCGGCCTGTTTTGAGTTCTGTAAGAACAGCGGCCATTTTTACTGATTGTTCTTCTGTTAGTTCAAGCTCCGGAAAAGCTTTGACTTTCGCGTTGCTTATGCCGCATATATCGCTGATAACCAAAAGGGTAGTGGCGCTTATTTCATTTACATCATATATTGCTGATAATTCCTGCCGGTAAGCGGTAAAAACATCCTTTATAGTTTTCATGCAACAAAGTAACATAAAAGCTACTTTTGCAGTATGGTGCAACATGAAAAATATATACAGCGCTGCCTGGAGCTGGCTCAATTAGGCACAGGCAGTGTTAGCCCCAACCCGATGGTGGGCGCCGTGGTTGTGCACCAGGATAGGATAATAGGCGAAGGCTATCATCGCAAATATGGCGAAGCACATGCCGAAGTAAATGCCATTAACCACGTAATTGAACGCTTTGACAATGCCAGCGAATTACTCAGGCAGTCAACTATTTATGTTTCCCTGGAACCCTGTGCGCATTATGGCAAAACACCGCCCTGTGCTGATTTAATTATCAGGCATCATCTTCCTAACGTGGTTGTCGGTTGCCGTGATCCGTTTGCGCAGGTGGATGGCAAGGGAATTGAAAAGCTTAAAGATGCGGGCATTAACGTTACCGCCGGTGTTTTGGAAAAAGAATGCCAATGGCTTAACCGGCGTTTCTTTACGCGTATACAAAAACACCGGCCATACGTGATATTGAAATGGGCGCAAACCCCGGATGATTTTTTTGCGCCCGATGATAATAGCCAGCTATGGATAACAGGTCAGGAATCGCGAAAGCTGGTACACCAATGGCGCACCGAAGAAGATGCTATTTTGATTGGTAAAAACACAGCAGCTATTGATAATCCCTTGCTAGATGTGCGGCTTGCGCATGGCAAATCGCCCAAACGGGTGGTGATTGACCGTAAACTAAAACTTAACCCGGCGCTGAATATTTTTGATCAAAGCGTTGAAACCATTATTTTCAACGAGGTAAAGACGGATGTTGACGGTAAAAACAAGTATATTGCCCTCGAAGATTTTGAAAGGTACGTACCCCAGTACATTTTGTTTCAACTCTATCTTCAGGATATACAATCGGTGATTATTGAAGGCGGCGCACACACATTAAACAGTTTTATTGAGGCTGGTTTATGGGACGAGGCCCGTATCTTTACCGGTGAAACAGAATTAAAAAAAGGAATAAAATCCCCTGAAATAAGAGGCCATATAATTGGCGAATATTCGTCAGGGCAAGATAAATTAAAAATTTTGGTGAATAGTTGATTAAGTTAGTGGTTAAGTGGAGAGACCGTTTAACCGCTCACCAATCAACCGGTCACCCAATCAACCAAACCATGCTCTACGTTTTACTAAGCATTTGTTGCAGCGTACTTGTTTCTATAATGTTAAAGCTGGCCAAACGTTACCATATCGACGTTTACCAGGCCATAACATGGAATTATTCTATTGCCATTGTACTTACCTGGCTGTTTCTAAAGCCGCAGTTACAAAATCTTGACGGCGCACCTTTCAACCTGTTTGTGTTGCTTGGCTTGCTGCTGCCTGTATTATTTGTGATACTGGCTGCATCAGTAAGATCGGCCGGGATTGTGCGTACGGACGCTGCACAGCGATTATCATTATTCATCCCAATAGCCGCCGCTTTCCTGCTTTTCAATGAGTCGCCGGATGCTGTCCGGCTTACAGGACTGGCCATCGGTATTACCGCGGTTGTTTGCCTAATTCCCTGGCAAAAGAAAGAGCGCAATAAAAAGGCCGGCAACAGTTCATGGATTTACCTCCTGGTGGTGTTTACCGGCATGGGGGTTATCGATGTGCTGTTTAAGCAGGTTGCCCTGGTTAAGCAAATTTCAACCGGGACATCACTGTTTATTGTTTATTCCCTGGCCTTCGCTGTAGCGCTAGTTGGCTTGTTTTACCAGGTATTTACTAAAACCATGCGCTTTTCATGGCCGCATATTTTCATCGGATGGGCGCTGGGCATAGCCAATTTCGGCAATATCCTTTTTTATATTAAGGCGCACCAGTCTCTGGCAAAAAATCCGTCGATTGTATTTTCATCAATGAATATCGGTGTTATAATATTCGGTACGCTGGTAGGGGTGATCATCTTTAAAGAAAAACTGACATTGTTCAATAAGATAGGCCTTGCACTTGCTATATTGGCTATTGTGGTTATTTACTATCCTGAGACATTCACAAATATACTTGGCCGCTGATGCTTTTTGACGATACCTACCGCACTATCGAAAAGCCGGCTGAGAGCATATTTCGCGACAGGGGCAGTAAGTTTCTGGCCTTTGCTTTTCCGGTGATTAACGAAACTGAGCTGAAGGCCCGCCTGGCGATATTAAAAAACGAACACCCAAAAGCCAATCACCATTGCTGGGCGATGCGGCTGACACCTGATCGTTCGGTATTTCGGTTGAACGACGATGGTGAACCTTCGGGAACCGCGGGAAGGCCCATCCTGAATACCTTGCTATCTCATAATCTTACCAATATAGCTATTGTTGTCGTCCGGTATTTCGGCGGGACGCTGTTGGGTGTCCCCGGTTTGATCAATGCCTACAAAACCGCTGCTGAAGAGGCCCTGAAATCAGCCACTGTTATCGAGAAAACTGTAAATGACGTGTATGCTATAGCGTTTGATTACCTGCAAATGAACGATGTAATGCGAATTGTAAAGGATGACGGGCTACACATAGCAGAACAAGCTTTCGATAATAACTGTAGTATAACGGTTACTATCCGGCAGATACAGGTAAACCAAAGTCTTGCCAAACTAAGCAAGATAGAGGGTGTTAAAACCACTTATAAATATAGCCTGTAAGTTGTAAAAGGAAGGTAAAAACAGGCCATTTTTATTCCTTTTTTGCGGCATAAATGCTTACTTTAGTCGCATATGCAATCTTTCGAAATCGATAAGTCGGACTTGCAGCGCATTGAAACTGCGCTCGAAGGAAACGATGCTGAATTAGAGCAGGTTCTGCTTGAATATCATGCGTCGGAGATTGCTATGCTCTTCGGGCAGTTACCGCAGGAGGCGAAAGAAAGGATAATCAATGTCCTCCCGACTGACATTGCTTCGGAAGTAATTGCTGAAATGCACGAGGAGCAGGATGCGGGGGAACTGCTTATCGGCCTTGACCCAGAAAAGCGGACGGAGATTATTGCTGAGCTGGATTATGACGACGCCACCGACATTATCTCCCAACTGGATGAGGAAGACCAGCAGGAAATTCTGGAGGATATTAATGCGGAAGATGCCGCCAGTATCCGTGAGCTTTTAAAGTACGACGAAGACACGGCCGGCGGTATCATGAACTCCGACCTGATTAAGGTGAACATCAAGCTGGATAAAAAACATGCACTTGATGAAATCATTCGCCAGTCGGAAGAAATGGAGGACTTCTACACCATTTATGTGGTGAATGATGATAATGTGATGCAGGGTATCGTATCGGTAAAGTCTATTCTTAAAGCGCGCGCCGATGCGAAGCTGAAAGACCTGGTGAACAGGGATTTTGTTTATGTTAAAGCTGACCTGGACCAGGAAGATGTGGCCGGCCTGATTTCGCAATATAACCTCACCAATATCCCGGTGGTAGACGATGATATGAAGCTGCTTGGCCGTATCACTGTTGATGACATCATCGACGTAATGGAGGAGGAAAGTACCGAGGATATATTGAAGATCTCCGGGGTATCAGAAGATGAGGAACTGAGCGGTAACTGGAAAGAGGCCGTTAAAAGCCGTTTACCCTGGCTGGTGATAAATCTGGGGACGGCATACCTGGCAGCCTCGATCATTCGGCACTTTGACAGTACCGTTTCAAAAATACCATCCATTGCAGCCTATATGACAATTATTGCAGGAATGGGAGGAAACGCCGCAACGCAGGCGCTGGCGGTGACGGTGAGGCGTATTTCATTAAATGACCTGAGCGATAAACAAGCCTATAACGCTGTATTAAAGGAATTTTTAGTAGGCTTATTGAATGGTGCTGCCAACGGTTTAATTGTACTCGGCGTAGCACTGTTTTATGACGCTGACCCAATGCTTGGTTTGGTACTTTTCCTGGCCATGACGGGTAACCTGGTGGTAGCAGGTCTGACTGGCGCATCCATTCCGCTCGTATTAAAACGTGTGGGAATTGATCCTGCTGTGGCATCATCCATAATTATCACTACTTTTACCGACTGTGCGGGTTTTTTATTGCCGCTGTGGTTTGCAACTCAGTTGCTGTTGCATCATAAATAAAAGGTTAGCTGAATTTGAACACGAAAGATTAGAGACATGGTACATCCAATATTTCAATCACATTTACCGCAAGTGATAAAACTTTTCAAAGATTACAAGGTAAAAAATGCCTTTGCCTTTGGTTCTGTGGTCAGCGAAAAATTTGATGAAAAAAGTGATGTTGACTTGTTGATTAATTTCGAAGATGGTATAGAGCCACTGGAGAAAGGAGAAATGTGGTGGGATTTATACGATAAACTTCGTGATATTTTTAACCGGGATATCGATTTAGTGATTGAAGAGGGATTAAAAAATCCTTATTTTATCGAGGAACTCAATGAGAAAAAGCAGTTGATTTATGCAGCGTGAGATCAATAAATATCTTTTTGATATCCAAACAGCGTTAGATAATATTGAAGCCTATGTAGGACAGCCCAAGCTGTTTGAAACTTTTAAAGGAAATCTGATGCTTCAACAGGCTGTTGAACGCAATCTTGAAATAATTGGAGAAGCTGTAAATAGTTTGCTCCAAATTGACCCGGAAATTAAGATCACAAGTGCCCGCAGGATGGTGGATACAAGAAATAAAATCATTCACGGTTACGATGAAATACAACCTGAACAAATTTGGAATATTATTATTAATCATTTACATATTCTTAAAAACGAAGTGGAAACTTTGTTAAATAATTAGCCTATATTAAACAGACACATGACTGAAGTAAGACATAACTGGACTAAAGAAGAAATTGCTGAAATATACCACCGCCCATTGTTAGACCTGGTTTATGAGGCCGCAACTGTGCACCGCGAAAATAAGGACTATTCAGAGGTGCAGATAAGTTCGCTGATATCTATTAAAACCGGCGGTTGCCCCGAGGATTGTGCTTATTGTCCGCAGGCGGCGCGATACAATACCGGCGTTGATGTACACGCCATTATGCCGCTAAACGAGGTAATATTGGCCGCCCAGAAAGCAAAAGATGGCGGCGCATCGCGTTTGTGCATGGGTGCAGCCTGGCGCGAGGTACGCGATAACCGTGATTTTGATAAAGTAATTGACATGGTGAAGGCCGTGAACGATTTGGATATGGAAGTTTGCTGCACGCTGGGCATGCTTACCGAATCGCAGGCACAACGGTTGGCTGACGCCGGATTATATGCCTACAATCATAACCTGGATACATCAGAAGATGACTATAAGCGTATCATCACCACCCGCACTTATGATGACCGCCTGAAAACTTTGGAACATGTGCGCAAAGCAAAACTCACTGTTTGCAGCGGTGGCATTATTGGCTTGGGTGAAACCGTGGAGGACAGGATATCGATGCTAAACACACTATCTAATCTGCCTAAACACCCGGAATCAGTTCCGATAAATGCATTAGTGCCGGTACAAGGCACACCGCTTGCCGAGCAGCCCCGTGTATCGATATGGGATATGGTGCGTATGATTGCCACTACCCGCATCATCATGCCGAGGACCGTGGTACGTTTGTCAGCCGGCCGTACAGAAATGAGCATAGTAGAGCAAGCCTTTTGTTTCATGGCTGGCGCAAACTCCATATTCGCGGGTGAGAAATTATTAACCACGCCAAATCCAGCATTTGATGAAGATATGGCGATGTTTGAATTGCTGGGATTAACACCAAGAAAAGCCTTTAAAAATGGCAGGCCAGGGCGAGTGGAAGACCCTGCTGAAGTTGTTGCAGGATAGCCCCGAAATAAATTTGGTTAAGAAATCGAAGTTTTTGAAACTTCGATTTCTATGATTTAAGCCCGATTATTGAAAATTTCTTTTTGCCCTTTATCTTTCGCCTCTTTACAAAAATATCGGCCTGTCCAGCTTCATTGCAATGCGATAAGCGGCATTCATTAAACCCACGTGGCTGTATGCCTGCGGGAAATTGCCCCATTGGCTGCCGTCGTTTTCATCAACGTCCTCGCTAAACAGCAGGAGATGGTTTGAGTATTTCAGGATGCCTTCAAACTCACGCATCGCGTCGTCCATACGGCCAACACAAGCAAGGGCTTCTACATACCAGAAAGCGCAAATCAGGAAAGTAGTTTTAGGTTTCCCGAAGTCATCCTTGTATAAGTATCTGTAAAACAACCCATTGTTACCTTTTAACTCTTTTTCCAGGGCAGCGAGGTGATCTCTGGCGCGCTCTGACGCCGGGTCGAGGTAATTCATCATGATCAGTTGCAGGGTGCTGGCATCCAGGTTAGGGTTTCCGGCCGAGTTGGTGTAGACTTTTCGCTCAGGGTCGTAACAGCTTTCTATATGGGCGGCCGCACGATTCTTAAGCCCGATTGCCTTTTCTGTAAGTTCCTTGTTCTCGATCGTCCGCGCCATTTTTTCCGCGGCAGAAGCGCCAGCCCACTGGAACAGGTTACTATAGCAATGTACATTGGCCATGTTACGGAATTCCCAGATTCCCGCATCTTTCTCATCGATGGTGCGTTCTATCTTATTCAGCAAAAATTCTATCCACCGCACAGAATCTTTACGCTCTGAAAATACAAATCTGTGGTCGATATACAGCGGTAGCAGCGAAATCATTACCTGTCCGTATATGTCATTCTGTATATGTTCAGACGCCTGGTTACCTATACGCACCGGCTTATTGCCCATATAACCGTCCAGACCGCTCAATATTTCTTCTTCAAGGTGTTTCTTGCCGGTAATGCCATATAGTGGCTGGTAACGGTCGGTTTCATTAAACGATATATCAGTGACATAGCTGAAATACTTTTCCATTTCTTCGAAATGGCCAATGTGGTTAAGCGACGTTAGTACGTAATAGGTATCACGCAGCCAGCAATACCGGTAATCCCAGTTACGGCCGCTGCCGGGCGATTCCGGCAAACTGGTTGTACTTGCGGCAATGATGGCCCCGGTATCTTCATACTGGTGAATTTTTAAAGCCAGTGCCGAGCGTATTACATAGGGCTGAAAATAAGTAGCAATAGATGAGTGCTTAATCCAGGTACGCCAGTATTGCGTGGTTTCCCGTAAAAATCGTTCCGTGGTACTGATCAGCGGGGCTTCGAGCGGTTCGCCATAGGTGAGCACCAGGTATTTGCATTCATTGATTACAAAGGGTTGCTCATCAAACACATAGCTGATAGGTATATTGGTGGTAAGCCTGATGTTTTCTTCGCCTCCCAGGAACTGGATATGGTTACTGCCGCGGTTAACATGGAGTTTTGTAGCCCCGTAGTCAGACACGGGCTCGCACTTTACCACAATCTGCGAAGTGCCCTCAATCGCTTCAATTTTACGTACAAGCATCAATGGTTTATAATAGCGCTCATGCTCACGAAATCGCGGGGCAAAATCGGTGATGCGATATTTGGAGCCCTTGTCTGTAGTAATTTCAGTGATAAGGACATTGGTGTTTTCAAGATAGTATTGGTGTGAAGTGAAATCGTCAGTAGGCAGAATTGAAAATTCGCCGCCTTTCTTTTTATCCAGTAAGCCGCCGAAAATAAAAGTGCTGTCAAAACGCGGCCAGCACAGCCAGTCGATATTCGTATTTTTATTTACATGCGCCAGGTAAGCGCAGTTGCCGATTATACCGGTATCATAGGTATGTCTATCCATAATTAAGTTGTTGTGCATTGTTGTAACAACATTTGCGGATTTTGGTTTAAGAGGAGGGCAGTTAGATTGAGTTGATCAGGTTGATGGCATCAGCTCTTTCCTGCGCTATTCCCTTACTGACAAACTCGTGTCAGCATTTATTCCAGTCAAACTTAGTATCTTGTGTGTTTATTTTAGCGAACAACCCAAAAATTCACCAGTAACGCCTATTAAAAAGTTCTTTTACATTTATTTTCGACTAATTAAGCACTAAAAACCTTGCTAATAAGGTTAATTTTACCTCTCCAGATACCGTAATGGCGGTTTTTATACCGAACGACCATAATGGTTCTAGCCCGTTCAGGGAACGTTCTTGTAAACAGGCAAAAACGCTTTTGCCCGTTTTTACCTCTTTTTTCGTTATGGGCTAAACGCATTTTGCGCGTTTTCAGGCTAATTTTCGTTACGGGCTAAACGCATTTTGCCCATCTGCAAAACGGAGCTTGGCCGTGTATTTCAATTTAACGCGACCAGCCTGAAATCTTCATCCGTCACTTTTGTCAATGGAAAAACAAATTCTACCAAATCAGTAGAATTAATTTTGAAGACACTATGATAAATAAATCAATCCGTTTAACTTAGCAATATTATTAATCAGATAAATACTACTACTATGGGCTTACGACTGGGAGATACCGCTCCAAACTTTAAAGCAAAAACATCGCAGGGCGAAATTGATTTTTACGAATTTCTTGGCGACAGCTGGGGCGTGCTTTTTTCACACCCCGCAGATTATACGCCGGTTTGTACTACTGAACTGGGCAAAACTGCTTCTCTTAAGGAAGAATTTGCGAAACGGAATGTAAAGGTAGCTGCGCTTAGCGTGGATTCTGTTGAATCGCACAAGGGCTGGATAAACGACATTAACGAGACACAGAACGTTGAGATAAATTTCCCGATAATAGGGGATGAGGACCGTAAAATTGCTGAGGCATACGATATGATCCATCCAAACGCTTCAATGACCGCTACCGTGCGCTCACTATTTATTATCGCTCCGGATAAGACGATTAAGCTGATGATTACCTATCCCGCATCTACCGGCAGAAATTTTCAGGAAATACTAAGGGTGATAGATTCACTGCAGCTGACCGCAAAATACAGCGTGGCTACACCTGCCGACTGGAAAGACGGCGAAGACGTAATTATAGTTCCGGCTGTTAAGACGGAAGACATCCCGGCCAAATTTCCGAAAGGTTATAAGCAGATTAAACCCTATTTAAGGACGACGCCGCAGCCAAATAAATAATTTTATTTGGTTTTGTAATTATTTATTATATTTGAAAAGATTGGTTTTCCTACGACCTTCTGATAATAAATACCATTTTTCAGTTTAGGCCTGGTTTTTTAATCTAAACACAATTTTTATTACGACAATTATATTTATTTATGAAAACTGGAAAAGTAAAATGGTTTAACACACAAAAAGGCTACGGTTTTATTATTACCGAAGATGGTAAAGATCTTTTTGTGCACTTTAAAGATGTACAAGGCGGCGTAAATGCCATTAAGGATAATGACAACGTGACTTACGATGTGGAAGAAGGCAGAAAGGGCCTGCAGGCAGTAAATGTAAGAAAAGCATAACGAAGAAACCGGCGTTTCAAATTCAAAAGCCTCTGCTATACAGAGGTTTTTTTATGCGCTTATTTTTAGATTGATTATTTAATATTTCTGTTAATTTAGCCCTGCCAATTAATTAAACTATGACTGATATTTCCCCTGCCAAAGCCCAACGAAATGCAATCTTTCTGGTAGTTGTAGCATCTTTGGGTTACTTTGTTGACATCTATGATTTGCTTATATTTTCTATCGTACGGATAAGCAGCCTGAAAGAAATAGGCGTAACCAGCGCTGAAATGCTAAAAGAAAAAGGGGAATTTATATTAAGCATACAGATGTTCGGGCTGCTGCTGGGTGGATTGCTTTGGGGCATTTTGGGCGATAAGCTTGGCCGTATAAAGGTTTTATTTGGGTCGATACTCCTATATTCCCTGGCAAACTTTGCTAACGGATTAGTGCATGATGTTAATACTTATGCCATTATTCGCTTTATTGCAGGTTTGGGGCTTGCAGGCGAATTAGGGGCAGGTATAACGCTGGTAAGCGAGACATTGAGCAAAGAAAACAGGGGTTACGGTACGATGATAGTTGCCGTTATTGGTTTGTTCGGTGCAACAGCGGCATTTTTTGTTGCAAAAGAAGGCTGGCGGAACGCATACTTTGTTGGCGGGGGCCTGGGCATCGCACTGCTGCTGCTGCGTATCGGTACATTCGAATCGGGAATGTTTAAAAATGTGGAGAGAAGTACTGTATCGCGGGGTAATATATTACTGCTGTTTAACAATTGGGAAAGGTTTAAGAAATACATATTCTGCATACTGATAGGCGCGCCGTTATGGTACGTTGTAGGTGTGCTTATAAGCTTTTCGGACAGATTTGGTGCAGCATTGGGAGCAAAGGTTCCGATTAGCCCAGCCGATGGTGTGTTTTACTCATATATCGGCATAGCTATTGGCGATATATTTGCTGGTTTGCTGGCGCAGGTTACCAAATCACGGAAGCTGACAATGGTAGTTTTCCTCATAATTTCGATGTTGAGTGTGGTGCTTTACCTGCGCTCAGAAGGCATAACCCAGCAACAATTCAGATGGCTGGCATTTTTCATGGGCTGCACAGTGGGCTATTGGGCTACCTTTGTAACTATTGCTTCTGAACAATTTGGCACCAATATACGTGCTACAGTCACCACTACAGTACCTAACTTTGTACGCGGATCTCTCATTCCCATTATTGCCGTTTTTAACCTGTTCGAAAAAAGCTATGGCATACTGGCGAGCGGCTACATTATGATGGGTATTTTAACCTTAATTTCCTTGCTGTCACTCAGTCAGTTAAAGGAAACCTTTGGCAAAGATTTGAATTATGTTGAAATAAGTTAATGCTGTTGTGTGATTGCAGAGTCTTTAATAGTTGTAGACATAGGAGCCAGCTAACCTCGCAGGAATTCTCTAACTTCAGTCAAACTTAATAACCATTAAAAACCAACCATTACAACACTTACAACTATTACAACTAACTTCGCCCCGATGATTACAAAAGAGCAAATAGCTGCCGATTACCAGACCATACAGGAAGAGATTTGTGCTGCGCTGGAGCAATGCGATGGTATAGCAAAGTTTGAAGAAGAAGTATGGGAACGCGAGGGCGGCGGCGGCGGTCGCACACGTGTTATTCAAAACGGTAACGTATTGGAAAAAGGTGGCGTTAATTTCTCGGCGGTGTACGGACAGCTTCCGCAGACCATGAAAAAGGCGCTGAATGTGGAGCACGACGAGTTTTTTGCTACAGGGGTTTCGATAGTCATCCATCCTAATCACCCCATGGTGCCGATTATTCACATGAATATCCGGTATTTCGAAATGCCGTCGGCACAGCACCCGGAGGAACCGTTACGCTGGTTTGGCGGCGGGATAGACCTTACACCTCACTATGTAGTCGACGGCGATGCGCAATATTTTCATGCCTATCTAAAATCGGTTTGCGATAAGTATAATGCTGACTTTTACAGCCGTTTTAAAACGTGGGCTGATGACTACTTTTTTATTAAGCATCGCAACGAAACGAGGGGGGTAGGAGGTATCTTTTATGACCGGTTAACTGCCAAGGAAGGTATCACATGGGAAACCATATTTGAATTCTCAAAAACACTCGGCCGCTCGTTCGCACCAATCTATACAGAACTGGTTAATCGAAATCGCGACACACCGTTTACAGAAGAGCAGCAAAACTGGCAATATATCCGCCGGAGCCGTTATGCCGAATTTAACCTGGTTTATGATGCAGGAACAAAGTTCGGGCTCGAAACAAATGGGCGTATAGAATCGATATTAATGAGCTTACCGCCGACTGCGAAGTGGATTTATAACTATCAGCCTGACCCTGGCAGCGCCGAGGAAAAGACATTAACGCTGCTGAAAAAGGGAATCAATTGGGTTGACGCAGGTCATTAAGATTTCTATTAAAAAATGAAGACGAAAGTAATTTATAAACTGGGCGGCCTGCTGATATTAAGCATAATTGTATCATCGTTCGATGATGTTAAAACACTTAAAGGCAAATGGGAGTATGCGGGGGATATCTTCAACGGCAAAGCCGAAGGCGCGCCAACGGAATATACCCTTGAGCGGCGGTTCACTAAAGATAAATTTGAGTCCTTCTTACTTGAAAAGGGAGAAAAACCGCAAAAATATGAAGCGGGTGAGTATTCGTTAGAGGCTGACACGTGTTACCAAACGCAGACATTCAGCGCACAGGACTCACAGTTGCTGAATATCCGGATAAAATACAAATACACGATCGTAAACGATACGCTCACCCTTAGCACTACGCTGCCGAATGGTAACAAGGTGACCGAGTTTTGGAAAAAGAAGTGATTTAACTTGAAGGCGCAGAGGCAATTTATCGTTCCGGATACATCCATTTTGCCCATTTTCGGACTTCACTGACTATCCCGGCTTTACTGACTTCTTTCCACTTCTCCACAGCAGATTTGTTACCAACATTCGGGGAAAAAGCCATAAATTTTCTTAACTTCGCCCGTTGTTTAAAACTACATTTTTAAACATACCGAACTGAGAAGAATCTACAGGAAAAAACAATGGCCGAAGAAACAGGAAACGGAACCCCACAAACACCAGAAGACAGAATAATTTCGATAAATATTGATGAAGAAATGCGGTCAGCCTACATTGACTATTCAATGTCGGTTATCGTATCAAGGGCTTTGCCGGATGTGCGCGATGGTTTAAAACCGGTACACAGGCGCGTACTATATGGCATGCTCGACCTTGGCCTTAGCAACAACAAACCCTATAAAAAATCAGCCCGTATAGTAGGAGAGGTGTTAGGTAAATATCACCCCCACGGCGATACGTCTGTCTACGATGCGATGGTGCGTATGGCCCAGGAATGGAGTCTTCGCTACCCTTTTGTTGAAGGACAGGGAAACTACGGGTCCATCGACGGCGATGAACCTGCGGCAATGCGTTATACAGAGGCAAGGCTGGAGAAGATCGCTGAAGAGATGCTGGCCGATATCAACAAAGACACCATTGACTTCCAGCTGAATTTTGACGACTCGCTTGAAGAGCCGACCGTTCTGCCTGCAAAATTCCCTAATCTTTTAGTTAATGGTGCATCAGGTATCGCGGTAGGTATGGCTACGAACATGGCGCCGCACAACCTTACTGAGGTTGTTAACGCTACGCTGGCTTACATCGATGACCGTGATATTACTATTGACGGTCTGATGCAGCACATTAAAGGTCCTGACTTCCCAACCGGGGCGATCATATATGGCTTTGACGGCGCACGCCAGGCATTTGAAACAGGGCGGGGCAGAATTGTAATCCGCTCACGCGCTGAAATTGAGGTATATAACAATGACCGCGAACGTATCATTGTGTCAGAGATTCCTTACCAGATCAACAAGGCGCTGATGATTGAGCGCACCGCCGAGCTGATCAATGATAAAAAAATAGAAGGTATTTCGGCCATAAGAGATGAATCGAACCGGGAGGGTATTCGTGTTGTTTACGAGATAAAACGCGATGCAAACGCAGCCATCGTTCTGAATAACTTATATAAATACACCGCGCTTCAAACATCTTTCAGCATTAATAACATTGCGCTTGTACACGGCAGGCCGATGCTGCTGAACCTGAAAGACCTGATACACCACTTTGTTGAACACCGCCATGAAGTAGTTATCCGCCGTACGAAGTTTGAACTTGCAGAAGCTGAAAAGCGTGCCCACATACTGGAGGGCTTACTGATCGCGCTTGATCATCTTGACGAAGTGATCAGGCTGATAAGAGCTTCGAATACGCCGGATGACGCCCGCGAAGGCTTAATAACTCAATTCGGTTTGACCGATATACAGGCCCGTGCGATACTTGATATGACCTTGCGCCGGTTAACCGGACTGGAGCGCGATAAGATAAAGGACGAGTATGAAAGCTTAATGAAGCTGATAGAGCATTTAAAAGCCATACTTGGTGACGAAGGCATGCGAATGCAGATCATTAAAGATGAGCTTACCGAGATAAAAGATAAGTACGGCGATGAACGCAAAACCGAGATGGTGCATTCATCGGCCGAAATGAACACCGAGGATTTTATTGAGGATGAAGACGTTGTGATCACCATTTCGCGCGAAGGCTACATCAAGCGTACTCCCCTTACCGAGTACCGCAGGCAGGGCAGGGGCGGCAAAGGCGCCATAGGCAGCAACAGCCGCGATGCGGACTTTATAGAACACCTGTTAATAGCATCCAACCATAACTATATGTTGTTCTTTACGGAGTCTGGCCAGTGTTTCTGGCTAAGGGTGTTCGAAATTCCGGAAGGAACACGTACCTCGAAAGGAAGGGCTATTCAGAATATCATCAATATACCAAAAGAAGAAAATATTAAAGCCTACCTGAAGCTGATCAGCCTTAAGGATAAAGAATACCTGGAGAATAACTTTATTATTATGTGTACCAAAAAAGGTACCATTAAGAAAACCTCTCTCGAAGCATATTCGCGTCCGCGTGCAAATGGCATCAACGCTATCAACATCAATGAAGGCGATTCCCTGCTGGAAGCGACGATCACCACTGGCAGCAGCGAGATTGTTATGGCGCTGAAATCAGGACGTGCAATCAGATTTAATGAGTCGACTGTAAGGCCGATGGGACGTACAGCCACCGGCGTTCGCGGCATTACGCTTGACAGCGAAGATGATGAAGTTGTAGGCTTAATAAGCGTTGACAACCCGGAGACAACAGTTCTGGTTGTATCTGAGAAGGGCTACGGCAAACGTACCGATATCGATGATTATCGTGTAACTAACCGTGGCGGTAAAGGTGTTAAAACATTAAATATTACCGAAAAAACCGGAAAACTTGTTGCCATAAAAGGTGTTACTGATAAGGAAGACCTGATGATTATCAACAAATCGGGTATCATTATCCGGATTGCTGTAAGCGAATTGCGTACCATGGGACGGGCTACGCAGGGCGTGAGGCTGATTACACTTAAGGGAGATGATGAAATAGCATCAGTTGCAAAAATTGAGCATGACGAGGATGAGGAAATTGCGGAAGCGATATCAGAGAATGAATTGGAAGCATCCGCTCAGAGTGCACCTGAATCAACCGACGAAGAAATCAGCCTTGACCCGTTGAAAGATACAGACAATACGGGTGCGGATACTGACGAAGATTCGTTAAGTGATGAACCAAAAGAATAATGAATGAATTACCGTAAATTCATATTACCTGTTATAATTGTCTCTTTTAGCGCTTCTTCGGCTTTTTGCCAGTCTGAAGTGCTTAAGGGCGTGGTGAATAGCCTGGCATTTTACAAGCAAAAGAAGGATTTGAAGTACCTGGCAGCTGCAAAAAAGTCAGTCGACAGCCTGATCACTACAAAATCGGATTCTGCTGATGTACAAAAGGGAGTGTACAGGGCAGTAGTAAATTCAAGCATATTATATATTGATTCGCTCAATAAATTGAATCAGCCGGCGAATTTCTTATCGCAGACTACGAATCTTATTGATCAGTTGTCGGCCAACAGAAAAGCTTTCAAATACCAGTCGGAGATTGGTTATGCAAAAAGATGTTTGGCTAACGTTTACATCCGCAATGCATTTGGCTATGTAAACAAAACGGACTTCAATAATGCATTACAGCTGTTTTTGACCGCTAAAAAATATGCGCCGGGCTTTAAACCATTAAATGCTTACATAGCTTATTCCAATAATAAGCTTGGCAATATGCGCGAGGCTGCAAAGTATTACACGAATTTGGTAAACAGCGATACTACCAAGTTGGAATATGTACAGGAGGCATCAAACAATTACAAATTGTTGGGCGATACGTCGGCAGCGTTAGCCGTTATTAAAAAAGGGCGCAAGCTGTTACCTGCTGATAAAACACTTTTGCTGGATGAGGCTAATATCTACGCGAACCGAAAAGACTACCACTCCTTAGCGCCATTGTTACCTGCATTACTTGATAATAATCCGAATAACGCCGATATTGCATTTGTTGCAGCTGTTTGTTACGACCATTTAAACCAATACGACAAAGCAGAGTCATTATACCTGCATTCCATTGAGTTAAATAACTCGGCGTATGACCCGATATTTAACCTTGGACTATTGTACTTGAAAGAAGCGGCGAAAAAGCAGGAGAGGGGTAATACTCCCGATAATAAACGTGCAGCTCAATGGTTGGAAAAGGCTAATGAGATATCGCCGAATAACACCAACTGCCTGCAAATGTTACAATTAGCCTATGCACAGGCGGGGGATTCGGAGGAAACTGATAGGGTAACCAATAAATTAAAACAAATAACCAATCAATAGCAAACTATGAAAATCAAACTTTTGATGACGTGTCTTTTGGGGATGGCTTCTGTTGCTGCTTTCGCACAAAAAGGGGAGCTGAAAGATGCCCAAAGCAATTACGACACATATTCCGGCCTGCGCGGACAGAAAGTAGCAGCAATACAAACTAAAGCTAAGGCGAGCCTCAATGATGCTAAAACGTCGATAGATAAAGCATCTGCGAACGAAAAAACGGCAAATTTGCCTCAGACTTTTGCTTTAAAAGCGGCGATTTACGCTTCCTTAGCAACTGAAGATACCGTAGCAACTACGTCTGCGCCATTATTTGCTACAGCAGATGAAGCTATCAAAAAGGCAAAAGAACTGGATACCAAAGGGGAAAATAAGAAACTTATTGACGATGCAAACCTGAACCTGGCGCAATATAAACTTAACGCCGGGGTGAAAGACTATCAGAATAAGAAATTCGAAGATGCCTACAAAGAATTTGATTATTACCGTACTGCGCTGCCTGATGACACAAACGCAATGTATTACACAGCACTGGCGGCCAGCAATGCAGCAGAAGCCACAAAGGATAATAAATATTATCAACTGGCCCTTAACAATTATGGTAAACTGGTCAACACCAAATATTCAGGCAATTCGAAAGTATATCTGGATATGTCGTCGATATACCTGTTAATGAAGGACACAAGCAATGCGTTGAAGGTAACAGGGGAAGGTATCGCCAAATACCCTTCGAGTTCGCCGTTACGCAAAAGAGAAATTGAAATTGCTCTGCAGTCGGGTAAAGCGAATGACGTTTTGAGTAAAATACAAACCGCTATAGCCGCCGATCCTAAAAACAAGGACCTTTATTACTACCAGGGTTTAACCTACGTACAGGTGGCTGACGCTCAAAACGCAAAAGCTGCAAAAGACAAAGACGCAGCCGCTAAAACCGCTGACCATAATGCTGCATTAGAAGGGTACAATAAAGCTGCTGATTCATATAAAAAGGCCCTCGAAATAGATCCGGACTATTTTGAGGCTAACATGAACCTCGGTTATGTTTTAATGCGTCCTGCGCTCGACATTTATAACGAAGCGCAATCGCTGCCTGCAAGCAAGCAAAAGGAATACGATGCGGCAATGACTAAATCAAACACCATGCTTGACGTGGCAAAGCCATATCTGCAAAAGGCTGTTGATTTAAAACCAAATGACCGCGACGCTTTGACAAACCTTAGAAGCTACTACAGGGCAAAGTCCGATCCTGCTCATGCAGCAGAGTATAAAGCAAAAGCAAATGAATTAAAACAAAAGATTGATGCCTTACAATAGGGGCCATCTTTAATAAAATATGGAGGAGGATTTTAATATCCTCTTTCTTTTTAAAATATTACTTAACATAATGTTAATTATGTGAATAATAAATGTTTTTAACTTATTCAGTTTATATCTTGATTTGTCGGCGCGGGCTCATCTTTTCCAGGCAGGTCCATTTAATAAAAAAACATCCTTAAACTTGTTTAAATATCTAATACTTTGGAAAATGGATTTAAAAATTAAAAACAAAATTGCGCTGGTAACGGGTTCGACAGCAGGCATCGGTTACGCAATTGCGGAAACATTGGCAAATGAAGGCGCTGAAGTTTTTGTAAATGGCCGCACGAGTGAGCGTGTTAACCAGGCGGTGGAAAACCTGATCAAGAAAACCGGCAATAAAAATATCAAAGGTCTGGCAGCGGATTTTGCCAATGTGAGCCAGATTAACCAATTGATTGGACAACTACCAGAGGTTGATATACTGGTAAATAATGTGGGAATTTTTGAACCCAGGGAGTTTACCGCAATCCCGGATGAGGACTGGTTTAAATTTTATGAAGTAAATGTTTTGAGTGGCGTCCGTCTTTCAAAAGCTTATTTTGATAAGATGCTGAAAAAAAATTGGGGCCGTATAATCTTCGTTTCAAGTGAGTCCGCATTACAAATACCTGAAGAAATGATTCATTATGGTATGACTAAAACAGCCCAGATTGCTGTCGCGCGCGGTCTTGCTGAGCTCACAAAAGGTACAAATGTTACCGTCAATGCCGTACTGCCGGGTCCTACTTTTTCTGAAGGCGCAGGAACATTTGTTAAAGATATGGCTGCTCAAAAAAATATTACTGTAGATGCGATGGAAAAAGAATTCTTCAAAACTGCAAGACCTACGTCAATCCTTCAGCGATTTATAACCCCTGAAGAAATTGCAAATATGGTTGCTTATGTAGCCAGTGATTTATCAATAGCTACTAATGGTGCTGCCATCAGAGCAGACGGTGGCTTAGTGAAAAGTCCGTTCTGAGTTTATAAGAGACTTACGAAATTTTTATAAATTTCGTAAGTCTTGTTTAGAAGTTTACCGGAAATTAATGATGTGTGGTATCCTTCATCATTGTGTCTTTTTTCATACCGGTATCCTTTTTCATGGTATCAGTTGTCATCGGCCTTACAGTTGCGCTGTCTTTTTTGGTAGTATCGCTCCCGCTGGTGTTTTTCGATGAACTACAGCCGGTAGTTATCGCGCCAATCATCCCTGCAATTAGCGCAAACGTTAAAATTTGTTTTTTCATAGGTCCGTATCTCATTTTCATTTAAGTGTTTATGGATAACACTAAAACTTTCTTCGTTGTTTGTGAAATTTTCGGTATTCGAAAAATTGCGTTAAATAGCACAGAACTTATTTTAGAAAGATTTAGCTCAAAACCAATGATTTTCGTGACGGCTAATCAAAAAATTACCCCTGCCCAACATATCAGTCGGCCTTAGTCAGCAAAATTTTTCGATATTTAAAGGCGATGGTTTTGGGAGCTTGTACTCCCCTATTTTGTTAAGATCATAAAAATGTACACTGTAATCAACGATGAAGCCTTTGAAAAACAAGGCTTTCAAATATCAACTGATAAGAAATTACTCGACCGGGAGCTAATTTATAACTACCTTGATAAAGAGTCATATTGGGCACAGGGCATCCCGCGGGAACGTGTGGAAATATCTATTGAAAATTCGCTTTGTTTCGGCATTTTTCACGGTCAGGAACAGGCCGGATTTGCCCGGGTGATAACCGATAAGGCTACGTTTGTGTATCTTTGTGATGTTTTTGTGCTTACCAAATACAGGCGTTTAGGATTATCAAAATGGCTGATACAAACAATTGTGCGACACCCTGAACTACAAGGCCTGAGACGCTGGTCATTAGCTACAGCAGACGCACACGGATTATATAAGCAGTTCGGATTTACTGAATTATCAAAGCCGGCAGCTTGGATGGAAATTCATCATCCATACCGGCCTGCAAAAAAAGAGGGAGATGGAACATGAATTTGAAAAGATTGATTTTTGAAGGTGAAGGCGTTTCACTCGACTTTAAAAAAACCATAACGAGTTGCGAGAAAATAGCCCGCACCATGGTCTCGTTTGCTAATAATAAAGGCGGGAAGCTGTTAATCGGCGTGGCCGACGATGGTACGATCAAAGGTGTAAAATCAGAAGATGAAGAGCGTTATATGATTACAAAGGCGGCTCTTTTTTTTGCACGTCCGGCCCTTGAACCGATTTTTGAAGAAGTGTATGTCGATGATAAATTGGTGCTGATTGCTGAGATTGAGCAAAGCAATATGAAACCGCATTATGCGCTGGCAGAAGATGGCAAGTGGTGGGTGTATGTGAGAGTTAAAGACAAAAGTGTACTGGCGAGCAAAATCGTGGTTGATGTACTTAAACGCTCGTCAGATAATGAAGGCGTACTGATAACTTACTCGACTAACGAAAAAACACTGCTCGAACATCTTGACAAAACAGACCGTATTACAATAAAAGAATGTTGCCAGTTATTGAATATCGGGCGCAAAAAAGCGCAAAAGCTTTTGGTTGATCTGATATTATCAGGTGTAGTCCGGATAAATACCACTGAAAAAGAAGAATTCTATACCGCGGCGTAGTTATCGTCTCATTTTTGCTGCTGCTCTGGAAGCTTCCCTATCTTTATAAAACCGCTAACAGTTAATTTGCGGTTCTTAATCAAAAAAACCGATCTCTGCTCACTTAATATGCCCCTTTATCATAAATACAAGCCGCACTACCGGGACAACCTGAAACTGGCCATACCTGTGGTAATATCGCAGGTGGGGCACACACTTGTGCAGTTTGCAGATAGCGTTATAGTAGGTCATTTTGCTGGTACTATAAGTCTTGCTGCGGTCGCGCTTGCCACCAACATATTTAGCGTGGTGATTGTGATCGGCCTGGGTATTTCCTACGGTTCAACGCCCTTGATAGCCCAGTTGAATGGCCGTAGCGACTACAATGAATGCGGCAAGTTGCTTTCCAATAGCCTGTTTATTAATATTATCTGCGGGCTCCTGCTGTTTGGCATTACATTAACCGTGGCGTTTTTCTTGTTGCCTGATCTGCATCAAACCCCGGAAGTAGTGCGGCAGGCCGAGCCATTTTTAATGTTGCTGGGCTTATCCGTTATACCTATGATGATATTCAACACCTTCAAGCAATTTGCCGAGGGGCTTGGTTTCACTAAACAGGCTATGCTGATTTCAATATGGGGTAACATCATCAATATTATTTTAGGGGTAACATTTGTAAAAGGATTATTCGGAATCCCTCCTATGGGTGTTAAAGGTGTAGGCTACAGTACCCTTATTGACCGAACAATAATGGCGTTAGCGATGGGATTTTATATATTTAAATCAGCGCGATTTAAAAAATACCTGAAGAGCTTTGTTCTGCGTCGGATCAGTCGTTCAAGGGCGGTGCAGATATTACGCATCGGCGCACCGGTGGCCCTGCAATACACATTTGAGATAAGCGCCTTTACCGGGGCAGCAATCCTGATCGGTACTATTGGCTATCATGAGCAAGCCGCGCACCAGGTGGCTATCAACCTGGCCTCCATGACTTATATGATGGCAAGCGGGCTTTCAGCTGCGGCGGCCATCAAAACAGGGAATTATTTCGGCGCTAATGACCATGCAGGCTTGAGGCATTCGGCTATATCAAGCTATCATATTGTTTTGGCTTTTATGTTTATCACAGCCTGTATTTTTACCCTTGGCAATCATTTGCTGCCCTTAATGTATACAACAGATAAAATTGTTATCGATATTGCAGGGCAGCTGCTTATCATCGCAGCGTTGTTTCAGCTGTTTGACGGCGCCCAGGTTGTAGGCCTCGGTATATTACGCGGCATGGGTGATGTAAATATTCCTACCGGGATAACGTTTATCGCCTATTGGGTGATCGGCCTGCCAATTGGCTACCTGTTGGGCATGAAGCTGGGATTCGGCGCCACAGGTATATGGTATGGGCTGGTGCTCGGACTGATGGCATCTGCAATCCTTCTGTTTGTTCGCTTCCAGTTTATCAGCAAAAAACACCGGTCGGCAACCATAAGCCGGCTTTGATTATTCATAACCGTTTTTTAACAGGATGGCGCCACCTGGTTCGAAATGTATCGATAAAATATGATCTTGATTATCAATTATCTTAGCTTTGTTTTTTGAAGCGGTTGCCCATGTCTTAAATGGTAGCTTAAGCTTTGCTAACCCGCCTTTTTCAGAGGTTATTTTTATTTCTGATACCTGCCCGTTTTCTTTTTTTGCGCTTACAAGGAATGCACCTTCGGCTCTGAGTGTATGAAAGGAAATATCGGTCCACGATGCCGGTACCGCAGGAAAAACTTCTATAAAGCCGGCGTAACTCTGCAGCAGCATTTCCTGCAGGCCAGACGCAAATGCAAAGTTCCCTTCAAGGGTAAACGGACGGTAGGTAAATTTTGAATATCCGGATTTGGTCTGGTCGCCATTTAAATGAAAGCTATTTATCGAGCAAAACGCTTTAGAGAATATCTCCAGATCTTTTGCCGCTCCTTCGCCATCCTTGGCGCGTGCTTTTAAACTTGCCAGCCACGAGTACGAGTATCCGCACCAATAAGCAGGGCCAACGCTATCCAGCAAATGGATCGTGTTTTTTATGATTGACCTTGATCCAGCACCATCCTCCCATTTTATTAAACCGAGCGGATAGATTGCCATTGCGTTAGAAAAATGCCTGTGAGATTGATTATAAGCCATTGTGGGCGCAAACATCAGCTCATTGTTTTTTGTGAGCGCAAAATCGCCAAACTGAGCGTAGATTTTACTCCAATGATCGGCCGCATGTGACAAACCAAGTTCCTTAGCTAATTCAGCAGCGGCATGAAAAGTAAATTTCATCAAAGAGAGGTCATAATTGGTATTGTCAGGAAACCAGGCGCTTAGGCTGTTATCGTTAATCTCAGGACTCGAACTCATGGGCAGTTTTCTTTTCCCATTGCTATCAATAACGGTAATATTTTCAAGAAACGTCGCGACGTCCTTTATCCAGGGATACGCCCTCTTTTTAAGAAAATCTTTATCCATGCTATACCGCCATTGCAGATAGTAGTGTTGCCCCAACCATGAAGACACTGTTGGTGATAATGAATATTGAATCCATCCGCCCATTTCGGCGCCGTGCAGTGTGGTTACGCCAGGCACAGCAAGGCCCGGCTCATTAAAGTACATTTTGGTGTAACGCAGGTAATTTGCCTTATTAGCATCCAGGTGGTCTAAATACCCCATACCTTCTTCAAGGTGATTGCCGCTGTAAGATGGCCAATAGCTTAACTGGGTATTCAGGTCATGATGGTAATCTCCCTTCCAGGGCGGTATACGGCCGTTGTCGGCGGTCCACACGGCTTGGAGAGAAATTGGCGGTGCCCCCCTCCTGGCCACAGAGCCAAATTTGTATTGCTCAAGGTACCATTGCTTTTCGATCAGGCGATCCGGCACATGCAGCGATGACTTGCTCCAAAATGTTTTCCACCATAATTGGTGTGACATGAAATTTGCATCAGAATTTTGTTGCAGCGCAGCAGATGTAACAGAACCAGCTGCGGGTGCTGCTGCGCTATTTTCCTGGTGCGAACTGATACTCCAGGCTCCATCAATTACGTTACCGGTTCTTTTCCATCGTACATTCACTTCATAGCTGAAACCGCCCCATCCCTCCTGCCTGTAAGTTATACTATTCCCGCGTCGCCTTACAGAGCCTTGCTTATAGCCTAATTTGGACAGATCATCCCCGACCAACGAGTTTACTTCACCCTTTGTTGGCGGCGCCTGGTATAATGGCGGGATCAATTCAGGTGTGAAATTTCCGGCAACATTTTCAAATCTGAACCAACCAAAAGGTTTCGTAGCATGAATATATGTTTTTAATAATGTTCCGTTTATCCACCTAACCTCGCACTGGGCGGTGTTTATATCCAGGTGAACAGATTTAACCTTTCCCCATCCTTTAGTATCAAACTCCAAACCGGCGCCCGGTATTTTCGACGGGGCTGGTTCTGCATCATAAGGTTCATCAAAGTACTTTTGCACCTGGCTGTAGTTCGTTTTCTTTTGAACCTGCTCATAAACCCATTGGTAACTGAATTCCTTTCGGTGCAAACCCTTCATCGGGCGTTCATCCCAAAGGTCAGCCCGGTCGAGGGAGAAGCGGAGATGATCCTGCTTTTGCCAGATCAAAGCACCAATCGTGCCGTTGCCAAGGGGAATTGCCTCGTCCCAGCGGGTAGCCAAAGTGTCGAATTGCAAATTGTGAGATTGTGATTGCGCAAAGCCAATTGTGCCTTGCAAGGCAAAAAAGAACAGAAATGTTAATTGAATAAATCTTTGCATCAAACTGTAAATCTTCTAGTTATCATTACAATATATTTGACCGCTGATCTGCGAAATCATCCTTCAACGGGTAGGATCTCAAAAATCAAAAGAACAACTCATCAGCCAGCCGGAACGTATTGCAATGCGCTTCAACGATATCTTTTATATCCGGCGAATATCCGCCGCCCATACTTACCTGCACCGGGATTTTGTGCATTAGGCATTGTTCAAAAACTATGCGGTCACGTTCTTTACATCCGTTTTTAGTCAGTGCCATCTTGCCAAGCTTATCAGACGCGAGTATATCAACGCCTGCAAGATAAAATATAAAATCCGGTTTTCGCTGACTTATCAGGCGCGGCAAAGTTTCTTTAAGTAAAGCCAGGTACGCGGCATCGCCGGTACCATCGGCCAGCGCTAAATCCAAATCAGACCTTTCCTTTCTGAATGGAAAATTATTAGCGCCATGCATCGAGAAAGTAAACACCACCGGGTTGTTTTCAAAAATTTGGGCAGTGCCATTGCCCTGATGCACATCTAAATCTATTATTAAAATAGAGTGAGCTAATTTATTATTTAACAGATAATTAGCTGCAATCGCTTGGTCGTTTAACAGGCAGAAACCCTCTCCCCAATTAGTGCCGGCATGATGCGTGCCCCCGGCTACATTAAATGCTATACCCGACTCTTTTGCGTAATGACAACCTTCAATAGTTCCTCTTGCGATACGTATTTCGCGCTCCACCAACTTTGCAGACAAGGGGAAGCCAGTGCGTCGTTGCTCTTTCGGCGGGAGCGTTAAATCACGCAGCTGATGCCAGTAACTTTTGTCATGTGTCAGCAGGATAGTTCCCACATCCAGCATCCCCGGCGAGAACAGGTTTTCTGGTTTTATTACGCCCTCATGTAATAGCTGCTCCGGTATCAGCTCATACTTCAGCATCGGGAAGCGATGCCCCTCAGGCAAAGGATGAGCATAGATGGGGTCGTAGGCTATTTTGAGATTGGTCATGTTTAGCGGTTAGTGATTAGCTGATTAGAGGTAAATTATTGTAAAACCGGCTTTTTCCTAATCTCTGGCCTCTAATCTACCGCCACTGCTCCCGCCAATATTTGCCCGAACGCATACACCTGGGAAAAACTGTTGTAAAGCGGAACGGGACTGATACGAATTACATTCGGTTCGCGCCAATCGCCGATAACCCCGTGATCAGTCAGGTAATTGAAAGTTGCCTTTGCATTTTGCTTGCAAACTATGGAAAGCTGGCAGCCGCGGGCTTGTTTGTCCCCCGGCGTGATAATTTTGAAAAGGTCGTCGCCATTGGCGGCGTTAACTTCGCCGATAATAAACTCCAAATAGCCCGTCAGCGCTTCGCTTTTCTTTCGCAAGGGTTGGATACCGCCTGCCTCTTCAAAAATGTCCAGAGCGGCCTTATGCAAGGCCAGGAGCATAACCGGACTGGTACTTACCTGCCAGCCTGCCGCACCTTTGTCAGCTTCAAAGTCGTGCGGCATCAAAAAACGCTTGTCCTCCCTGTGTCCCCACCAGCCCGCAAAGCGGTGCAAACTGTCATCGTTGAAATATTTTTCGTTTACAAAAATGCCGCTGATGCCGCCGGGGCCCGAGTTCATGTATTTGTAGGAGCACCAGCAGGCAAAGTCGACATCCCAATCGTGCAGCTTCAGCACTACGTTGCCGGCTGCATGAGCCAAATCAAAACCTGCATAGGCGCCTGCAGCATGCGCCCCTTTCGTAATCGCTTCTATATCGAAAAACTGCCCGGTGTAATAGTTTATACCGCCGAAAAGTACCAATGCCAGTTCGTCTTTATTTTTTTCGATGGTTTCAAGTATATCTTCGGTACGTAAGATTTCTTCGCCCTCGCGTGGAAAGATTTCGATGATCGCTTCTTTCGGGTCATACCCATGAAACCTGGCCTGGCTGGCTAAAGCGTACTGGTCTGAAGGAAAAGCGCCGCCTTCCATTATAATTTTAAATCTTTTGTTTGTTGGTTTATAGAAACTTACAAGCAGCAAATGAAGATTAACTGTAAGCGAGTTCATCACAGAAACCTCCTCGCTTTTAGCGCCAACAATGTCAGCAAGCGTCTGTGTTAGTTTTTTATGATACCCCAGCCATGGATCGTTGCCGACGAAGAATCCTTCGATAGCCAGGTCTTTCCAGTTGTCGAACTTTTGGCCGGCATAATCCCGTGAAGTTACAGGCTGAAGTCCCAGTGAATTACCGCAAAAATAGATTACGTCTTTCCCTTTGTGTTTTGGCACTAAAAATTTATTGCGGAAGTTTTTCAAAGGGTCCTGGTCATCCATCTGATGAGCAAATTCAGGCGTGTTCTGGTAGTTCATGCAACAAATATTGGAAATATTTACCGATAAACTTCAACCTATCACGATGCTCCAGGGCACGGCGAAGGGCTAAATGTAACCGGGTAGATGGGCAAAAGCCACTTAGCCCGTAACTAAAATACCCCAATAAACGGGCATAATTCGTTTTGCCTGTAACAAAAAAGTGGTAAAAAACGGGCAAACGACGTTTTGCCTATCTACAAATGTTTACCTTGAACGCCTCAGAACCATTATGCCCGTTCGGTATAAAAACAGTGTTTTAGCTATTATTATGACTAAAACTTAACTCATTTGTTAACATTTTGTCGTTTTAAAGGCCTGAAAATCCTGTGAAAAGACTATTTTGACAAAGCAGCCGCCCCAACCCGATGATGAGTAGATTGTCTAAGGTTTATCGCCATCTAAAATACTACTTTTAACGCGGATATCGCTGACATAAGTTTGTCACTACCGCGCAATCGCTTTTTTAGGCAGGGCGGCTAAGAGGTTCATCACATGGAGAGCCCAGGGAGATAAACAGACAGTTTAACCGTTAATTTATGCCTTGACTTTAAGCCCGGCCTGTCATACATGAGTTTATTTATTAGGCTTACTTACGTACTGATTTCCTTTTAAATAAAACCGGTACGGCAGCAACGCGTCTTCCCCTGCATAATCAACACCTACTCGTGGAACCACGGCAATTTCTTCGTCAGGAAAAGAAAGCCCGCGGTCTTCGATCCAGATCGTGTCTCCGGTTAAGTCAAAGGCATTAATGGCTCGGGAAACTCCCAGGGCTTTTGCAACCGAACCCGGCCCCATCGTGATCGTCGGTTTTAATACCGGCATGTTACGACGGCTCTGCATTGTCTCCAATCCTTCAGTCGGATGCACAGCTCTTACAAGAATTGCGTGTGGAGTACCTTCTTCCGCCACTACAATATTGAACATTTCATGAATGCCATAACAGAGATAGACATAGGCTACCCCACCTTGCATAAACATGGTTTTGGTACGAGGGGTAAGCCTGTTACCATAGGCATGTGATGCTTTGTCAATAGCGCCATTATAAGCTTCTGTTTCAACGATGTATCCCCCGGTAAGTATACCATCTATACAGGTGAACAGATATTTGCCGATCAGGTCGCGGCTTAGTGTAACTACGTCTGTGCTATGGTAATATGACGAGGGTAATTTCATTCAGCGAGGATATTTTTAAGAATAGCATTGACCTCATCCGCCCGGTCGAATATCATGAGGTGCGTACCGCCGGGAATTACTATAGCGTTTTTGATCCTTTTATAATTGAAGACCCTGTCCCTGTCGCCTGTTATGGTGTACGTATCCGGAAGCACGATTTTGTTATCGAAATACAATACCGCCCGCATTGCCCACTTAATAAATGTTGGGGATGATCTTTGGAGCATGTCTATAAACAATTCTTCCTGCTCCTTTTTCATCTTGCCAAATATATACCGGATTAGGAAACCGAACTTAGTTATCAATTTGCCCGGCACGAGTTTGTAAATACCAGTGTATTTGAAAAACGAAAAATACCCGGGCGCTTCATCAATAGTTTTAATACTGGATATGAGGATCGTCTTCTTCAGTGGCAGGATTTTAGATATTTCCATTGCCAGCATTCCGCCCAGCGAATTGCCAATTACAATTGACAGCGGAGACATATCATAATGTAAGATAAGCTTTTGTGCGTATGTTTTTAAAGTATCTGTTTCATCCGGTTCTATCCAGTCGAGTTTGATCACCTCGTGGTCTTCTATGACAATGTTGCTATATGCCCGGCTGTCTGCGCCAAGACCCGGTATCAGATACGCCTTACTCATTAAAGTCAATGAGTTCTATAATCTGCTGCAGATATTTAGCATCGGTGTCGTCAAATTGGTTCAATTTGTCAGCATCCACATCAAGTACACCTGCCACTTTACCGCCCTTAAAAATCGGCAGCACTATTTCTGATTTGGACAGCGAGCTGCAGGCGATATGCCCCGGGAATGCATCCACATCCGGAACGATCAATGTTTCTTGCTGTTGCCATGCAGCTCCGCAAACGCCCTTACCTAAGCCAATTCGGGTACATGCCACCGGCCCTTGGAACGGGCCAAGCACCAGTTCGTTACCCTTTACAAGATAAAAACCAACCCAAAACCATTTGAATTGCTCTTTAAGAGCAGCGCAAATATTAGCCAGGTTTGCTACTAAATCGGGTTCGCCCATCAGCAGGGCTTCTATTTGCGGAATCAGCGACTGATATTGTTCCGCCTTGTTGGTTGAGGTTATGATATTTAAATCTTCTGCCATAGTACAAAAATAGGTAAGCGCTTTAAATAGTTAATAAGGCCAATCTCATATTTAATGTTTTATTTAGCAGGATTAATAATTACCAGCATGAGAATCATCGCAGAACTCCCCCATCCCGATTTCAAAATATCCATCCTGAATATGAACCGCAAGTTTATCGTAAAGATCGAGCAGGGGGCTTTTGAGCAAACTTACAAAGTTGCAGAAGCCGACCTGATGGACGGTGTAAACAGCGTTTTTGAATTGCTGGACGAGGCATTTTTGAAAACGGTTTCAAGCCGCTTCGAGGAAATGCGCGGAGACTTCGGACAGGCGTATGATCGCTACAACTAAATATATATAATTAATTGTATTATAGCGTATTATACATTAAATAACCTTTAAACAAAATAAAATTTGGCCAAATAACACTTCTTTAAAGGTCAATTGATCAGCTATTTAAATCGGAATTTTTCTTTTTATGAAATAAAAAATTGACTATCAAATTATTATGATGAAATAAAAATCTTCGCCAAATAAAATTTGGGGCCTATTTAAACCAAATAAATGGAAAGTCAGGCCAAAATCAGGTCTTGGTACCAAAAACCTGAAAGCTTATCGTCACCCGGAGAATCGCTGTTATCTCTATCCGTTTTGGGAGCGGTGTAAACCTTAAACACCTTCTCACCCAGCCTGTATTTTATTTCACTTTTAAAGATGGGGCCGCTAAAAGCAAAAGTGTGAAACTCGCCGTTTTCGCCACATACATCAATGTCCGGCGGCAGTGTTTTGATTAACCCGGGACTTAGCTCCTGCCCTGCTATCCTGCCTAATTTTTCCTGCGTACAGGCTATCACGGTACCGAAACCCAAATCAAAAAATTCTTTTATCAATTCACGGGTGTCACGTTTCCATAAAGGATAAATGCCTGTCAGACCGGCCTCTGTTAAACGCCGATCACGGTAACTTTTTAAATCTTCCAAAAAGATGTCGCCAAAGATGGAATGCGTAATTCCTTCTGATTTAAAAAACTCCACGTGATGCCGCATGGCGTTATCGTAAGTTTCCATATCGGGCATTTCGGGCAGGCGAACCTGGTATAGAGGAATACCGATACTTTCTGCCTGACGGATTAAAAGTTCAACCCTGACACCGTGCATCGATATTCTGTCAGCGGCATCATTAATAGTAGTAACCAGATACCTGACATCAATTTCAGGATCTTGAAGACAATGGTACAGGGCCAGGCTGCTGTCCTTGCCGCCGCTCCAGTTCATTATTGCTTTTTTTGATTTCATTTTTCTGATTTCACCGGCTTGAAAATCATGTTTCGCGATTGGTTGACTTTTTAAGTGCTCAAGATAGTATGCCGTTTACCAATTTGAATTAGCGTAATCAGCAGTATCTCCGAATTATTCTTCGTTCAACAACCGCGTAACCAGTGTCACAACGCCTATGCTGGCTTTCTCCTCAATTTTGATATAAGAACTGTCTCTGTTCATATAAGGAATTTTCGGGTCGACAATATATTTTGGTGTATCACGGGGGACATAGTCTACCAATCCGGCCGCCGGGTAAACAGCCAGTGATGATCCCACCAGGATAAAAATATCCGCTCCGGTGCAGATCCTTGCCGCCTTCCCGATCATTGGCACAGCCTCGCCAAACCATACTACGTGGGCACGCAATTGTGAACCGAGCTCGCACTTCTCTCCCATCTTTATTTCCCATCCGTCAATCGGATAGGTTAGGCTGGGATTTTTGCTGGATTGCGAACGGGTAATAATGCCATGCAGGTGCACCACATTGGTAGAGCCGCCGCGCTCATGCAGGTCGTCGATGTTTTGGGTAATGACCGTTACCTCGTATTTCTCTTCAAGTTTTGCCAACGCGATGTGTGCTGCGTTGGGTTGCGCCTCAAGCACTGATTTGCGGCGCTCATTATAGAAATTCTGTACCAGCTCCGGATTCCGGCGCCACGCTTCGGGCGTGGCCACATCCTCTATATTAAATCCCTCCCACAGTCCATCGCTGTCTCTAAAGGTCTTTAATCCGCTCTCGGCACTGATACCGGCACCGGTTAGCACTACGATCTTTTTCATAATTTTTCTCATAAAGACCATCGAGTAGAGGGCGAAACTTTTATTCGTTTCACCGCTCTCTCACACCACCGTACGTACGGTTCCGTATACGGCGGT